>NZ_CH724125.1:48616-125440 GCF_000153345.1 Neptuniibacter caesariensis | reverse complement strand
TTAATGGCCCCAATCACCATGCCTGTTCTAGTAGCGGGCCTGCTAACCTGCATCTTTCTAGAGAAAACTCGCTTGTTTGGATATGGCGCAAAGCTTCCTATTAATGTCCGGAATGTGTTGATAGATTTTGCGGGTGAACAGGATGCTAAGCGCAATAGTCGCGATAAAGCTGCGCTACTTATTCAAGCACTGGTTGCCCTCTTCTTAGTCATCGCCCTCGCCATGCATTTGGCCGCCGTTGGCTTAGTTGGTCTGACAATTATCATTCTGTTAACCGCATTTAACGGCATCGTTGAGGAGCATCAGATCGGTAAAGCTTTTGAAGAGGCACTGCCCTTCACGGCACTACTGGTCGTCTTCTTTTCGATTGTATCTGTCATTCATGAACAGCATCTCTTCCAACCGATTATTGAAGCCGTGCTTGCCATGGATGAATCAGTTCAGCCGGGCGTGTTTTTTATCGCTAATGGAGTTTTGTCAGCCATCAGTGACAACGTATTCGTAGCCACCGTTTATATAAATGAAGTCGTAGCAGCGTTTCAGCAAGGAACTATTTCCCGGGAGCATTTCAACAATTTAGCGATTGCCATCAATACGGGCACCAACATCCCTAGTGTTGCGACACCGAATGGCCAAGCAGCTTTCTTGTTCTTGTTAACCTCTGCCCTTGCTCCACTTATTCGTCTATCGTACGGACGAATGGTCATTATGGCGCTGCCATACACTTTCGTAATGAGTGTAGTTGCCTATGTTTCGTTGCAAATCTACTTGTAAGTAGCCCCATAAAAAAAGCTCCGCAAATGCGGAGCTTTTTTATGCAGTAACGGTCACGACTCAGCTTCAGCTAACCAGAGACATTCACCACCACTTTTTTTATCGAGCATTTTGAGAAATTTATCATGCTCTTGTTGGTCATTTTCCGAAATTTGCACCAAAGGCAGATCATCAGCGCCGGACAAACGCTTGATCACCGCACCAGCACCTTCCCCATCGTCCCCCTCACCTGCGAGTGACAAATTAGTCTGACCACCGGTTAGGGCCAGATAAACATCCGCCAGAATTTCGGAGTCAAGTAATGCCCCGTGCAGCTCACGGTGAGAGTTATTGATTCCGTAACGATTACAAAGCGCATCCAGGTTATTCTTTTGCCCGGGATGCTTCTTCCTTGCCAGCTTAAGTGAATCGGTGACCAGACTGAAATTTTCCATCCGCTCCGGATAACCATTACGATCCAATTCGGTATCCAGGAAGCCAATATCAAATGCTGCGTTGTGAATGATCAGCTCAGCTCCACGCACAAACTCGACGAACTCTTCCATAACTTCATGAAATTTGGGTTTGTCTTCAAGGAACTCGTTTGTGATACCGTGAACCTGAATGGCTTCAGCATCAACATCCCGATCGGGTTTAATGTATTGATGGTAGGTTTTTCCAGTCAGGCGGCGATTAAACATCTCAACGCAGCCGATCTCGATAATATTATGCCCTTCTGATGGCTCAAGACCTGTCGTCTCTGTATCAAGCACTATCTGTCTCATGCTCGCCCTAACTCCTCAACACCTTTGTTTGCCAACTGATCTGCTAATTCATTTTCTGGATGACCGCTATGCCCCTTCACCCAGCGCCAATCGATTTTATGGGGTTGGCGGGCAGCATCAAGCCGCTGCCACAAATCGGCATTCTTCACAGGTTTCTTCTGCGAATTTTTCCAGCCCTTACGTTTCCAACCCTCAATCCACTCGGTAATCCCCTGACGCACATATTGCGAATCGGTCGTCAGTATCACTTCACAAGGGCGGTTTAATGTCTCAAGCGCAACGATGGCAGCCATCAACTCCATGCGATTGTTAGTGGTGTCATTTTCTCCACCATGCATCTGTTTTTCAGCATCACCGTAGCGCAAAACTGCACCCCAACCACCCGGTCCAGGATTACCTTTACAAGCACCATCGGTGAAGATTTCAACTGTTTTCAATAGTTTTCCTTAATGTGTCACGAGCTGTGGGCTCCGCAACAGGTAATGAGATCAAACGTCTAAGCCCCCATCCAGACCTGAGCGGGGTCATACCGGCAATGTCCTTGCGCGCAAGCAGTATGGAGTAAGCCCCCGAATGCCCCGGCATACGTCTTGAAATACTCTCTAGTAAACGCAGGCGTCTCCGCCACTTTCGCGTTTCGAATGGAAAGCGATGATACCCTGAAAGATGCTTAAGTTCAGTTAATTCGAGTAACTTAAGCCAATCGGACAAGCGTCTGTGACTTAGAAACTGGCCAAGCCAGGGCGGTAGATTCTTTTTACGCTTCAAGAATCGGTAAAAACCCCAGTAGCTCATTGGATTAAAGCCAACAATGACTACATGACCTCCCGGCCTTAGAATACGAGAGGCTTCCCGAAGCACCTGATGCGGCGCATCAGAAAAATCTAAAGCGTGATGTAGCACAACCACATCGACACTTTCATGAGCTAAAGGGATCTCTTCGTGCTTAGCAACTATATTATTATCCTGAATGCCAAGCTCTAAGGTTGGTATAACAGAGAAGTTATGAACAACCGGACTGCTTTCAAATAGCTGAATGCGGCTATCAACTGAGAACTGAGCCAAATGCATACCAAATAGTGTCGAGACAATGCGATCAACACTATCTCTCTCGTCCGCCAAAAACTCCTGACCCAGTTCTGAATCAAACCAGGTACGAATTTGTGGCAATACCGATTCAAGCGGAGGCTGTTTATGATAGCTCATAAGTTGTAACAATTTAGTACTGTCCCGAGACGTTATAAGCAGTATTATATTTCACTTGAGCGAGCGCAATAAGTCATTTGAGGTCTAAGTATGTTTTCTGTCACTCCTATCCCTGCATTTTCAGATAATTATATCTGGGTGATCGCTTCACCCGATAGCAACATGGTTGCTGTAGTTGACCCTGGTGATGAAGCTCCCGTACTTGCATACCTTGAAGAAAACAATCTACAACTGACAGCTATTCTGATTACACACCACCATAACGATCACACAGGTGGCGTCGAAGCACTCAAAGACAGATTTAAAACCCCTGTTTACGGTCCAGCTAATTCCCCATTCCAGGGTATCACCCATCCACTAAATGATGGTGATTCGATCCAGTTAATGGGGGCCTCGGTCGCTATTAAAGCTATACCAGGTCATACCCTTGACCACATCAGCTACTATTCAGAACGCCATAAGCCTCAGTTATTTTGTGGCGATACACTTTTTTTGGCCGGCTGTGGTCGCTTATTTGAGGGCACCGCTAAGCAGATGCTCAACGCAATGAACTATTTCGCATCACTTCCTGATGACACTGAAGTTTACTGCACGCATGAATACTCAATGGCCAATCTGTCTTTTGCTGAAGCCGTTGAGCCAAACAACGATGCAATAAAGAATGCAATTCGCCGATGCGCGGAACAACGAGAGCAAGATCAACCGACCCTTCCAACTTCAATTGCAGAAGAAAAACTTATCAACCCATTCATGCGCACTCAGCATGAAGATGTCGTCTCCGCTGCACTTGGATTCAGTAGAGCATCACTTAGCAACGAAGTAGAGGTATTCGCATCCATCCGTGAATGGAAAAACCAATTCTAAGTGCTTAGTAAGTAGCGCCTTGCCCTACTATTGACCCAGTAAGGCGCGCTGATAGAATGGACCGCTTTATCTCTCCAAATCACCGGAGCCTTATTTTGTTTAAGTCGAAGTCGGTCCTGCTCTCTGTCGTTGCAGGCGTTGTATTAAGCGGATGTCAGTCCGTCGCCGAGAAATCTGGCAGTCATGAATCCAGTGTAGCTAATTCCACCTCTGCATCCACTGCTCCTTTAATCCAAATAAAACCGACGACTCAAGCTAGCGAAATGCGCTCTGAACCAACCAATATATGGGAAGTGGTTCGGTCTGAAATGCAGCTTGACCTTCACCTCGACCGATCACGAGTACAGAGCCAGTTAAACTGGTATAAAAAACACCCCCGCTATATGGATCGTGTCGTTCAAAGGGCAACCCCTTATTACCACTATATGGTTACTGAGGCTCAAAAAAGGGGAGTTCCTGTAGAGCTTTCTCTTTTGCCTATCGTAGAGAGTGCATTTGACCCTTTCGCATACTCTCATGGCAGAGCGGCAGGTCCTTGGCAATTCATCCCCTCAACAGGAAAGTATTTCGGGCTTGAACAAAATTGGTGGTACGACGGCCGACGTGACATTATCAGTTCTACTGAGGCCGCTTATAAATACCTGGCTCAACTCAATAAACGTTTCGATGGAGACTGGTTACTGGCACTTGCTGCTTACAACGCAGGCGGGGGCACTATTTCCAAAGCGATTAAACGCAATAAGCGTGCTGATAAACCTACCGATTACTGGTCGCTTAAACTCCCCAAAGAAACCATGGCCTACGTACCTAAGCTGCTGGCCATTGCCGAATTGGTTAAAAACTCTCCAGACTACGGCTTAAGCCTTAAAGAGATTGCAAACAAACCTCATTTTGCTGTGGTTGATACAGGCAGCCAGATTGATATTGCCCGCGCAGCCAGCATGGCCGAGATAACCACAAAAGAGATGTATCTGCTAAACCCAGGTTTCAATCGTTGGGCGACTGCCCCTGAAGGTCCTCATCGCCTTCTGGTACCTGTAGAAAAAGCCAATATCTTTAGCGCTTCTTTAGCTGAACTGCCAAACGAAAGCCGTATGAAGTGGGCCCGTTATAAAATACAACCCGGCGACTCCCTGATCGCTATTGCGAAGAAACATAAAACAACCGTTGGTCAGATCCGCTCAACTAACAACATTTCTGGGAATAATATCCGGGCAGGTAAAACCCTACTGGTTCCAACGGCAAGTAAGCAGTCCACTGAATATGCGCTGAGTGAGCAGCAGCGCCATGCCGACAGACAGAAAAGCATCTCAAGAACCACTAACCGTAAAGAAAAACATTACACAGTCAGATCCGGAGATAGTTTCTGGTCTATCGCCAACAAGCATAATGTCGGTGTACGACAGTTAGCTCGCTGGAACAGCATGGCTCCGGGCGACCCACTTCAGGTAGGCAAACGCTTGGTGATTTGGACAGAACCTGCTCAGACTGCACTTTCAAGCAATGAGCATCAGATCATTCGTAAAGTTGGCTATAAAGTGCGTAGCGGCGATTCACTCTCCCGCATCGCGAGCCGTTTTAGTGTTAACGTTGCAGATATCCTACGCTGGAATAAACTGAACAAAGCGCAGTATTTACGCCCGGGTCAACGTTTAACCCTGTATGTGGATGTTACCAACCCAAATTAAAGGCTGTATCTCATGGACGTAACCAGTATTTTCATTATCGTTGTCGCAACCGTACTTGCGATTGTATTTAAGGTAATACTGTATAAAAAAATACAAAAATGGATGGACCAGGACTTGATAAAAGGCCTGGCCGATGGAAACAGCGATAAACAAGCCTTTCTACAACAGGAATACCAAAAACTTATCGCGCAGAAGGTAAAACGTAAGCAATATTCTGATCGACTGACAGAACTAGCAGACCAATTTGAACAAAATAGCTAACTTTAGGTCTTAATTCTGGAAGCGTCTGCAAGTCACTGATATAAATACAATAAGCAGTCAGCGCTGAAAAGGAATCAAATTTGTTTATTCTCAACCTTAAGGTTTGTATGCGATCGATTTTGCTTGGCCTATACGCCCTTCTGCTGTTCCTCTCACCCGGCCTTCATGCGGACAACGTAACACTTAGTCATGGTATCGCGATGCATGGCGACCTTAAGTATCCACCAGACTTTCAGCATTTTGATTATGTGAATCCTCAAGCACCCAAGGGTGGCAGAGTCGTTGAATCTGCTCTAGGCACTTTCGACAGCTTTAATGGTTTTATTGTTAAAGGCACCCCAGCAGATGGGCTTGGGCTGATGTATGACAGCTTGCTAGCCCGTGCTCATGATGAGCCTTTTTCGTTATATGGTTTGATTGCTGAAAGCATTGAAGTGCCCAACGATCGCGGTTGGATTATCTACAATTTACGTTCCGAAGCGACATTTAGTGATGGACAGCCTATCACCGCTGAAGATGTAGTATTCACGTTTGACACCCTGCGCAGTAAAGGGGCTCCCTTTTATAAAGCTTATTATGCAGATATCGATAAAGTAGAAGCGCTTAATAAGCAACGGGTTAAATTCACATTTAAAAACAATCTAAACCGGGAACTGGCACTGATTGTTGGAGAAGTATCCATTTTACCCAAACATTATTGGGAGAATAGAGACTTTGATAAGCCCTCTCTGGATATACCGCTAGGCTCAGGCCCCTATACCGTTGATAGTTTTGATGCAGGGAGAACTATCACCTACAAACGCCGAGATGATTATTGGGCAAAAAACCTTCCAGTTGTAGTAGGGAAAAACAACTTCGATTACCGAATCTACGATTATTACCGTGACAATACAGTGGCAATGGAAGCATTCAAAGCAGGTGAATATGACTTTCGCCAGGAGAACTCTTCTAAACGCTGGGCGACAAGTTATGCCGGAGCAGCATTTGCTGACGGCAAGATCGTTGTTAAAGAGCTAGAACACCAGAATCCAACCGGCATGCAGGCTTTTATCCTTAACAACCGCAAGGCAAAATTTTCTGATCCACTGGTGAGACAAGCCCTCGCGTTAGCATTTGATTTTGAGTGGACCAATAAAAACATCTTTTATAATGCCTATAAACGCACTCACAGTTTCTTCTCTAACTCAGAAATGGCTGCTACAGAGCTACCCACTGAAGCCGAGTTAAAAATTCTTGAGCCACTTCGCGGGCAAGTACCGCCGGAAGTATTTACTAAAGTGTACCGCGCGCCAGAAACCAAAGGTGACGGCCGCATTTATACTGAGCTGCGCCAGGCTAAACGACTGTTACTTAAAGCGGGTTGGGAATTTAAAAACGGCAAGCTGGTGAGTAAACAAACTGGCGAGCAGTTTGTAATCGAGATGCTCCTGTACTCCCCCGCTTTTGAACGCGTAGTCGCTCCGTTCATTCGTAATTTAGAACGTCTGGGAATTGAGTCCTCGATCCGACTTGTCGACGTATCACAGTATATCAGCCGTTTACGCTCTTTCGATTTCGACATCGTTGTCAGTGGATTCGGGCAATCATCCTCACCAGGTAATGAGCAGCGCGACTATTGGCACTCTGCGGGAGCAAATACCGAAGGTAGCCGCAACCTGATTGGCATTAGCAATCCTGCTGTCGACCACCTTGTCGAACAACTCATCCAGTCACCTGATCGTGAGCAACTAGTACTGCGTACCCGTGCGCTGGATCGGGTACTGCAGTGGAACCACTACGTTATCCCGCAATACCATATCAATAAATACCGGGTTGCCTACTGGGATAAATTTGCAATGCCTGCTCAACGACCAAAATATGATCTTGGCTTTAATACCTGGTGGATCAAACCTGATCAGGAGAACAACTAATGGGCGCATATATTCTCCGCCGTTTATTCCTGATTATTCCGACCCTGATCGGTATTCTAACGATTAACTTTATCATCGTTCAGGCTGCGCCCGGCGGTCCGGTTGAACAGGCCATAGCTCAACTAGAAGGCTATGATCAGGGGGCTACGGCACGGGTCAGCGGTGTTCAGAATGATTTGTCTCAGGGTGGTGCGTCTGGCAATAATACCGGCGACAGCTCATACCGCGGAGCGCGTGGATTAGACCCTGAAATTGTTAAAGAGATTGAAGCACAATACGGTTTTGATAAGCCGGCCCATGAACGCTTCTGGCAGATGCTTAAAGACTATGCCGTGTTCGATTTCGGTAAAAGCCTGTTTAGCGATAAATCGGTCATCGATCTGATCATTGAAAAGCTGCCGGTGTCGATCTCACTTGGACTTTGGGCAACACTCATCACCTACGCCGTTTCCATACCTTTAGGCATCAGAAAAGCCGTACGTGATGGCACCCCATTTGATATCTGGACCAGTAGTGCCATTATCATTGGCTATGCGATTCCCAACTTCCTGTTTGCGATTTTATTAATCGTCGTATTTGCAGGCGGAACTTGGTTAGATTGGTTCCCTCTTCGCGGATTAACCTCGCCTGGTTTTGAAGAGATGAGTCTTTTTGAACAGATAAAAGATTATTTCTGGCACATTACCTTGCCCGTTATCGCAACGGTGATAGGCAGTTTCGCAACCCTGACGATGCTGACCAAAAACTCATTTCTTGATGAGATAAACAAACAGTATGTGCTTACCGCCCGCGCGAAAGGCTTAAGTGAAAATAAGGTGCTGTACGGTCATGTGTTCCGTAACGCGATGCTGATTATTATTGCAGGTATGCCCGCGGCACTGATTTCTATCTTTTTTACCGGATCGATGCTGATAGAAGTTATTTTCTCTCTGGATGGTATAGGTCTTCTCGGATACGAGGCGGTAATCAATCGTGATTACCCTGTCATCTTCGGCACCCTCTACATCTTCACCTTGATTGGTCTGTTATTGAAACTGATTAGTGACATCACCTATGTGTTAGTTGATCCGCGTATCGATTTTGAAAGCAGGGAGCAGTAATGATGATGCTAATTTCTGGCAAGTTAAGCCCCCTGAATCAGCGCCGTGTCGAGAACTTCAAAAATAACCGTCGTGGTTACTGGTCTCTGTGGATCTTTCTGACGCTTTTTATCTTATCGTTATTTGCGGAACTGATTGCAAACGATGATCCTCTGATCGTTTCTTATAAAGGGGACCTCTACTTCCCCGTAGCCACTGAGTACACCGAACTTACTTACGGTGGCGAGTTTGAAAGCCCAGCGGACTATAAAGACCCTTATATTCAGAACCTGATAGAAAACGAAGGCCAGGGCTGGATTCTGTGGCCAATGATTCACTACAGCTATAACACCATCAATTATGACTTGCCTGTACCCGCCCCTTCCCCTCCGTCCTGGGACAACCCGCTAGGTACAGATGATCAGGCCCGTGATGTTCTGGCACGAGTCATCTACGGATTTAGAATATCGGTTCTGTTCGCCGTTGTGCTTACACTTGCCAGTTCCGTCATCGGTATTATCGCCGGAGCGGTGCAAGGTTATTACGGTGGCAAAGTTGATCTGTTTTTCCAGCGCTTTATAGAGATCTGGTCAGGCTTACCTGTACTGTTCCTGCTGATCATTCTTGCCAGTATCGTTGAACCGAATTTCTGGTGGCTGCTTGGCATTATGCTGCTGTTCTCCTGGATGCAGCTCGTTGATGTCGTCAGGGCCGAATTTCTGCGCGGAAGAAATCTGGAATACGTTCGCGCGGCGCGCGCACTTGGTCTGAACAACAGGATGATTATGTTCAGGCACATACTCCCCAATGCGATGGTTGCAACGCTGACCTTTATGCCGTTTATCTTCAACGGCTCAGTTGTAACACTCACTGCGCTTGACTTCCTCGGCTTTGGCCTACCTCCGGGCAGCCCTTCACTTGGAGAACTGGTAGCCCAGGGTAAAACAAATCTTCATGCCCCGTGGCTGGGTATCACCGCCTTTATGTCTCTCTCGATCATGCTAACCCTGCTTATTTTTATTGGTGAAGCAGTACGTGATGCATTCGATCCAAGGAAAGTATCATGACAGATAGCTTATTACGTGTTTCCAACCTATCTGTAAGATTTGATCAAGGTGATCAGGAACCGGTTGATGCGGTTAAACAGATCAGTTTTGAGATAGCCAAGGGTAAAACACTAGCCCTCGTTGGCGAGTCGGGCTCAGGCAAATCCGTATCGGCCATGTCGGTATTGAAATTGCTCCCCTACCCCAAAGCCAGCCATCCCAGCGGTGAAATCCACTATGATGGTAAAAACCTTCTGGATATGACCGAAGGTCAAATGCGAACCCTCCGCGGCGATAAGATCAGTGTTATCTTTCAGGAACCGATGACATCGCTTAACCCCCTGCATACGATTAAAAAGCAGATTGGTGAAACGCTACTGCTGCACAGGGGGATGACAGGTAAAGAAGCGGGCAAACGGATCCTGGAATTATTGGAACTGGTAGGGATTCCTGAACCTGAAAAAAGGTTAAATAGCTACCCACATGAACTGTCCGGAGGCCAGCGCCAACGCATTATGATCGCGATGGCGTTAGCTAATGACCCCGAACTATTAATTGCCGATGAACCAACGACCGCACTGGATGTGACCATCCAGGAGCAGATTCTGCAACTGCTCGCAGAACTGCAAGGGAAATTGGGGATGGCCATCCTGTTGATCACTCACGACCTTAATATCGTGCGTCGTTATGCCCACCATGTCTGTGTGATGCATAAGGGGGAAATGGTAGAAAGTGCGACCTGCGAGCAGCTTTTCCAATCACCAGAACACCCCTATACCAGAATGCTTTTGGATGCTGAACCTACTGGGTTGCCTTCTCCAATTGCCAGCGACAGCCCCGTTTTACTTTCAACAGAACAGTTGCGAATCTGGTTCCCGATCAAGAAAGGCTTATTAAAACGCACGGTTGATCATGTGAAAGCGGTAAATGAAGTCTCTCTCGAATTACGAAAAGGAGAAACTTTAGGCGTTGTTGGTGAATCTGGATCAGGAAAAACAACCTTAGGTCTGGCCATACTCAAGCTGCTTAAAAGCGAAGGTGTAATCACATTCGCTGGAAAGAATCTAAACCTGCTCAATCAGCAAGCGGTCAAACCCATACGAAGACAACTGCAGATTGTTTTTCAGGACCCCTTTGGCAGTCTGAGTCCGAGATTATCCATCTCAGAAATCATCGCAGAAGGCCTTGAAATTCACCTACCGGAACAAAAAGAAAATCATGAAGCCATGATAATACAGGCTCTGGATGAGGTAGGAATCGATCCGGAAAGCCGCCACCGCTATCCGCATGAGTTCTCTGGCGGGCAACGTCAGCGTATCGCCATTGCGCGGGCACTGGTACTAAAACCTGAACTGATTATTCTTGATGAACCCACTTCGGCACTGGATAGAACCGTTCAAAAGCAGATCGTTGAACTGCTAAGGAACCTGCAGGAGAAGTACCAGCTTAGCTATTTGTTTATTAGCCACGACCTGGCCGTTGTGAAAGCCTTAAGCCATAAGTTGTTGGTTTTACATCACGGTGATGTAGTCGAGCAAGGCGATGCAGAATCTGTTTTTAGTCAACCTCAAGCGCCTTACACTCAAAAACTGCTAGCCGCTGCCTTTAACCAATAGACCCAGTTTATCTACAACTTAATGGGGTACAGTGCTCATTCTTTAGCGCTGTTTTCTCCATTTTTTATTTACTTTTCATTAAATTAAGACCAAAGTATCAATCCTCAGAAAATATGGGATTAGTCTCTAGGCAGTCGCTAATCCCATATTTTTTGAGGATTAAATCATGTCTAACAATAATCAACCGCATAAGATCCTGGTGATCGGAGGTGGTGCAGGAGGACTAGAGCTGGTCACCCAGCTTGGACGCCGTTATAAGAAAAATACCAATATCCAGGTAACACTGGTAGACCAGAAACGCTCACATATATGGAAACCTCTCCTCCATGAGGTAGCTACGGGTTCACTTGACCCTAGTACCGACGCTGTCATCTACCATGCCCATGCAGCAAAACATCACTATGAGTTCCAGTTAGGAACGTTCTGTGGACTTGACCGCGCCAGCAAAACCGTGACCCTTGCAGAGATTCTGGATGACAATGATCAACAGATTCTTCCCGAGCGAACCCTCCAATTTGATACGTTGATACTGGCAATTGGCAGTGTCAGTAATGATTTCAATACACCTGGCGTAAAAGAGCACTGCTTCTTCCTGGATACTGCCAAACAAGCCGAACGTTTTCACAATGCCCTGATTAATAACTTCATGCGGGTAAACCAGCAGGATGAGGGTGTGCTGAATATTGCGATTGTCGGTGCCGGCGCTACAGGTGTTGAGCTATCAGCTGAACTTTATAATGTCACTGACATGCTGAAATCCTATGGCCTGCCTAAGATGACCTCTAAACAGTTGAAGGTAAGCATTATCGAAGCGGGCCCTAGAATCTTGCCTGCCCTGCCCGCCAGAATCTCTTCATCAGCTAAGAACGAACTCAGCGCCTTAGGTGTAGAGGTCTGCGAAAACACCCTGATAAAGCAAGCAGAAGCCGACGGTTTCATCACCGCTGAAGGTGATAAAATATCTGCAGATATGATGATTTGGGCCGCTGGAGTTAAAGCACCTGACTTTCTTGCTGATATTTATCAGTTTGAACTTACCAGAACCAATCAAATCCTTGTAAAACCAACGCTACAAGCCAGTAATGACGACTCGATATTCGTTATCGGCGATTGCTGTGCATGCGCTCAGGAAGACGGTAGCTGGGTTCCCCCGAGAGCACAGTCTGCTCACCAAATGGCCTCTTTGGTGAAGACTAACATCCACCAGCAAATCAACAACAAAGCGCTAAAACACTTTACCTACAAGGACCATGGTTCTCTGGTCAATTTAAGCCGTTATAGTACGGTCGGTAGCTTAATGGGGAATTTAACCCGTAACTCTATGTTTATAGAGGGCCGGATTGCACGGGTTGTATATATTTCCCTCTACCGAATGCATCAGATTGCCATTCACGGCTTCTTCAAAGCAATGATGGTTTATGTGGCAGAGAAAGTCGGAAAAGTCGTCCGGCCGAAAATGAAGCTTCACTAAGTGTCAAGAATTAGAGGTGCCTTGGTTCACCCAAGGCACCTTTAAAAGAAACTTACTAATACCTGTCTATACTTTAGTGAACCCGAATTCATTATCTTATGGATAGCCATGCTTTCTAACCTCTCTCTGGTCTGGAAACTCATCTTACCGGTATGCCTGACCTTTCTGGCACTTGTCGCTGCCGCCTTTATCTATATACCTCAAGCGCTTAAAGAGCATGCCATCACTGAGGCACAACATAACGCCGAAGAGACAGCAGCACGTTTCAAAGCGCTTCGCGCTTATTACACAGATCACGTTCTTAGCAAAGTCCTCTCGGAAACAGATCTAAGCGCCGATACTGAACATAAACAGCATCCAAATGTTATCCCTCTACCCGCAACCATGATTCACGAACTCAGCGAGATACAGCCAAATGAGCACAGCAAAGTTCGTCTATATAGCCCTTATCCATTCCCTAATAGGCAAAACCGAGGCCTGGATACATTTGAAAACAAAGCCTGGGATTATCTTATTGACCAACCAGACAAAAGCTACAAACAAGTCTCCGCCAACCCTCAGGGGCAGACGGTGGTAAGGATAGCAATTGCAGATACGTTGGCCTCAGAGACCTGCGTTAACTGCCATAACAGCCACCCTCGGTCCCCAAAAAAGGATTGGTCGTTGGGTGATGTACGCGGCGTATTAGAGATAACAAATATCATTGACGATTCTATCGTCGCCGGACAGCTACTCGCCTGGAAAATATCACTCTTTATTTGTCTTGCGATCGTATTTGTCGTGTTCTTAATCCTGATAATCCATCGCCAGCTTATTCAGAAACCTATTTCCGCACTCGTTCAGGTAATAGAACAATCTGGTCAGCACCCCAATCTACATGAACTGGAAAAAGCGTACCGCTTACATACCCGGTCGCGGAATGACGAGATAAGTTACCTTTTCCAGGCCTTTCAGGAGCAACAAACTCAGCTATTTATGCATCAGGAAGAGATCAACGAATACCAGCAGCGACTAGAAAACCGAGTCGTAGAAAATACTAAAGAGTTAAGTGAAACCAAACAGCAGCTATCAGACGCTCTCAGAGATCTGATACAAACAGAAAAATTAGAAACGCTGGGTCGCATGGTCAGCAGTATTGGTCACGAAATTAGTACGCCTCTCGGGGTCGCAAATACCGCATCTACTTTCCTAGCCGACGGAACAGACAATATACGCAATAGCCTAAAAAAGAATGAGCTGAAGCAATCTGATCTCGAGATGTACCTGGACGACAATGAAGAAGCCGCGCAGCTATTGCAAAAGAACCTGGATCGAACCCAAGAGTTAATACAAGCCTTTAAACAGGTGGCGGTTGACCAGATCAGCGAACAACCCAGAACCATTCACCTAAAACACTATATCGATGAAATATTATTAAGCCTAAAACCCAGTTATAAAAATACCCCTGTAAAAATCGGCAATGCCACTGAGCTAGGTATTGAACTTACCCTTGAAGCCGGTGCTCTGGCGCAAATAATAACCAATCTAATAACAAACTCGATAATTCATGGCTTTGATGAGGGCAAGCAGGAAGGTGAGATTATAATCGATGCACATCTCAATGAAGATTCAGTTACGCTCACCTATCAAGATAATGGAAAAGGCATCTCTCCTGAGGATTTTCCACATGTCTTTGAACAGTTCTTTACCACCCGCAAGGAACAAGGAGGTAGTGGCATAGGGATGTATCTGATCAAGGAATTAGTTCATGAGAAGTTGGGTGGAGAATTACACCTCGATAGCTCACCCGGTCAGGGTATCCATGTCGAGATCCAACTTCCATTTAAGGTGTGATATTGAGGAACCTACGAACAAGTCCTATGCGCCTCAGGCATACAGAGCAAGTGAAGCGCGCGGCAATAATTACAGTCATGCTGGTTGCCTCAGGGCGCCTGCCGGACGCAAATTATTAATAAAGCGATTCGCTTGCTCTGAGAGCCCCAAAGGGTGGCCTTTATAACAGCCATCTGCTTTGTCAGCCAGTTTGAAAAGGTCCAGACATTTCACTGCACAGGCTTTCGCACATATGGCCGTTCTAAAGACCACTGAGAATGCATGAGACTTATTCGAAGGTTCCTAAGCAACCTATTCAGAAAGATAAGTATCTATTTGCTCTTTAAGTTCTGCAGGGTCATCGGAAATGAGCATGGGTAACTTAACTAGTGGCTCAGCATTTTGGCGAAGAATTGTACCAAACAGATAGGAGACCTCTACCGCGATAGCAACACAGCCGCGCCCGGCAAATTCATTATAAGCCTGAGTTAGTAGCTCCAGAGCTTCAGGGGTCAAACTGCCAATTTTCTTAGGATGTTCGAATAGAACCCATTTACCCAACCCTTCTCCAGCCTGGATAATTTCATCTCGATATACCGCTATGTCCTGCTCATCAAAGCCACCTAATGGATAGGTATGTATTACTTTGGCTTCAACCACCAGAGAAAATTCGCCGTCTGCCTGCTGCATAAGCTTGTCACTCTAACAACTACCACTCAAGCAGAGTAACTTAAGGTGAGCCAACTGAGAAAAGTAATAATCAATAAGTTGATCAGGCTCAAATTCGGCTAAAACCTAGCTATGAATCTTAATAAACCTCAGGAGATGGGTAAAAGCTTGGTTCATTCCTATTTAAGCCATTACTGCTTATAAGCATCACTTCCAGCGTACAAGCTTACCCTGATCAAAAATGGTCCCCGACTGCACCTTGCAGTAACGAATGAAAATATTGCTGTAGGCAACACCACTACGCTTTGAAACAGAAAATGCGATACATTCCAGCATCGCCTCAACACTCCCTGAGGCATGGAAACTAGGTGCATGTAATTCAACTAAAACTGGATGACTGCCGCTTTGAGGCTGAGTGGAGGGCATCAACCCCGCTACTGCATATTGCCTTTCAGGAATGAATTCCCAGGTAACCGTTATATGCTCGACACTGACATCGGTACCTCGGGCAAAATCTTCGGTAATGCTTTTAATCATTGCCGGTACATCGATTTCACTGTCGAAAGGTAAAGACTTAATACAAATTAGCGGCATAGCTACCTCAGTAATGTACTACGGATACCAAAAATTAAAGGAAAACGCGTTACATAACAAGCAGCTAAAGGTCTGTTTTCCTGATTAAATAGCTCAGTCGAAGGTAAATTACTGACGATCGGATTCCAGGATAAAAGTCTCCAATTTTTTATCCACGCCAAAGATATGTCGCTTCAACCACTCTGATAGAAAATCAGACAAAGCATCACGAAGCATAGCATCGTAGCTATGATGCTCATCCAACATGGTTTTAAGCTCAGTTCGGAATTTATTATGAGCAAGGAGATGGTTTTCGTATTCGGGATATTCAAGCGCTTTCATATACGCTTCTTCGATACAAAAGTGGTGTTCGGCATAATCATGCAAACGAACAAAAGTGGATTTGCTGACATGATCGGCTTTAATTTCATCGATAAGGTCAAATAAAACCTGATGCTGCTGATCCTGCCAGATCAGCTCACTCGTGAGCGGCATAACATTCCTCTGTCTTTTTATTTTTATCCATTCATCTTAGGCTATCCCTATATAAAGTCACTGATCTACATCAGGAATGGACTTAAGTGGGAACCTACAAACAAGTCCTATGCGTCTCAGGCTACAGACTTATTCGCAGGCTCCCTAATAATCGATAAAACAAAGGATTTACAAATCTTTTACAATATTTATAAATCTATCTGACTTTTGTTAGGCGGCTCTCACCTAGAGTAACAACATCGCAACCAGGTATCTTTACAAGGACATCGCAATGAACATTCTCCGCCTAAGCAAATTGATGTTAGCCACAGCGCTCACGACTGTTGGCCTTATAAACGCCCATCAGGTTTCAGCAAAACAGGTAGACCTGAATATCAATCTGGCGACCCCTGTTATGGAAGCGGAAACTCGCCACAAAGCATTTATAAAAATCTCCCTCGAAGGTCACAAACTGGAACAAACACAAGCGAGGATTCCAGCCAATATTGCTATCGTGCTCGATAAATCCGGCTCGATGCAGGGAGATAAGCTATTTCGTGCTAAAGAAGCGGCCATTATGGCAATTAACCGCTTAAGCCAGAACGACATTGTTTCAGTGGTGAGCTATGACAGCCGCGTTAATGTCGTGGTTCCGGCAACCAAAGTCAGCGACACCAACACGATTGCTCGGGCTATTAATCGTATCCAGGCCAATGGCAACACCGCTCTATTTGCCGGCGTGAGCAAAGGCGCAAATGAGCTAAGAAAGTTTCTGGACCTGAATAAGGTTAACCGTGTCATCCTGCTCTCCGACGGATTGGCCAATATCGGGCCGAGCACACCTAACGAGCTGGGTAAACTTGGCCTCTCACTGGCTAAGGAAGGTATGAGTGTGACAACTATTGGTCTGGGCCTTGGTTATAACGAAGACCTGATGACTCAACTCGCAGGCTTCAGTGATGGCAACCACGCGTTTGTAGAAAACGCAGACGATCTTGCCCGTGTATTCCAATACGAATTTGGTGATGTCCTCTCCGTGGTCGCTCAGGGAGTCGATATTCATATTCGTTGCCTGAATGGTGTCACCCCATTGCGAGTACTGGGGCGTGAAGCAGACATTAATGGCTCTCAGGTTCGCACCCGTCTCAACCAACTCTACAGTGAGCAAGAGAAGTTTATTATTCTTGAAGTCGAAGTCCCCTCTCAGCAAGACAAAGCGACCGTTGAGTTAGTTGACGTTGATGTGAACTATCTGGATCTATTCAACAAACGCAGCGAAAAACTGAACACTTCAGTAACAGCGGCATTCAGCCGTTCAGAAACTGAAGTTAAAGACGCCATTGATACCCAGACCTATGAAGCCGCTGCTGAACAAGTCGCTAACGAACTTAACCGTAAAGCTGTTCAGCGCCGAGATCAGGGAGATATTGAAGGCGCTAAGAGCATCCTAAAAGAAAGCGCGCAGTACCTGGATAATTTAGGCCAATCACTGGCTTCACCAAAACTGCTTGAACAAAAAGCTGAAGCTCTGCAAGATGCAGAAGAGCTGGAAAACGATCAGGACTGGGGTAAAAAGCGCAAAGAATTGAAAGAGCGTCAGTATAAACGCGCCACCCAGCAGAGTTATTAATATTTAAAGGAGTATGGCGCCTCAGGAGCGAGGCGTCATTCGTTAAAACTTGTGAAAAAGACATTACTGCTACTCATCTGCCTTATTGTTTTACCTCTGGTATTTCTAACCTGGTATTCAGTACGCCTGGAAGATCAGCAGCAAGCTTTGTTGAAACATCAAATTACTGGCCTCATAGAAACCCAGCTCAGTGAAATCGATCAACAGTTTCAAACACACTTTCTTCGTTTAGAGAGCGCACTGAATGAGGAAGCCCGGAAACTTGAGCAAGCTAAAGACCCAAGCTATCAATTAGCGTCATTCAGATCACTTATTCAATCAAGCCCTTACGTAGAGCACCTATTTCTGATCGATGGCGATGGCACAACCTTATATCCTCAAGCGTCGAGTAATAGCAGAAGTGAGCAGTCTTTCCTATCCAGCACGCTATCTTTAAGGCAAAACAATGCTCTTTTCACCAACAACACCGATACATCCGAGATACTCCCTTCTCCACCTATCGCAGTGACAAACTCTGCTACCCCTTTCAGCGCAAAGCTCAGGGCTCCTGCTGAACAACAGGAATTACAGATTTCACAACGATCAGCATTTGCCGACTATGCAGCCCCCACCGCTGAAATCGCCGCCAGCCCGACACCTGACAGCTCGAATGCCAGTTTAACTGCCCATAACAATACACCTGTGCAATCAGGATGGATCGCTTGGTATAACAATTCCAGGTTACAACATATCTATTGGCGCAAAGATGCCAATGGCAATACGCTCGGCTTTTCCCTCAATAACGCTCGCCTTCTTTCAGATCTTATCAACCTGTTACCGGACGAGCAGCAGTCTAAGATTGAAGCGAACCTTCGCAACGTCTCGCTTAGAATGATTAACAGTCGCGGGGAAACAAGCTACGAATGGGGAGGATCGGATGCGAGTTTGCAACTAAAGCCGATAAAAACGATGCCGCTAAGCCATCCGCTGGGTAGCTGGAAATTGGAATATCGTTCACCCGGCCTATCGCAACCAACGTCTGACTGGTTATCCAAAGTTTTGATCTTAATAACCATATCCCTGTCACTGGTCACACTTGCCTGGATCATCTATCGCGAACAATCCAGAGCAGCGCGTTTAGCAGAGCAAAGGGTAAATTTTGTAAATCAGGTTTCGCACGAGCTGAAAACCCCGCTGACCAACGTAAGAATGTACGCTGAGATGCTGGAAAAGAGAATCGACCCGCAAGACAGCAAACTTCATCGATATATCTCGGTAATCGATAATGAAAGTCAGCGTTTAACCCGCTTAATCGAAAACGTGCTTAGCTTTTCCCGCATGGAGCGCTCCGAAAGTAAACTTGATCTCCAACCCGGAAAAATTGGAGACACAATTCATAAAGTCGTTGAAGCATTTAAACCTTCGTTTGATCAACACGGAATCGACGTAAAACTTAAAGATAACGGCCAGCAAACTGTATTTTTTGATCATTCATGCCTCGAGCAGGTCATCAACAATTTGTTAAGTAATTGCGAAAAATACGCCTCCGATAGCCAAACTATTGAGATCAAATACTGGCGAGCACTTCCTTACAGCTATATCGAAGTTAGCGATCAGGGGCCTGGGATTCCAGATGAACTCAGAAACAAAATATTCGTTCCTTTCTACCGTATCAGTAACAAGCTTACTGATGGTGTTTCCGGTACAGGCATTGGCCTAAGCATCTCCAAACAGATAGCCCAACAACATGGTGGCGATCTGTACCTATGCCCATCTGAATCCGGTGCCTGCTTCCAACTTAAAATTAAGACCGACAGTAACAAAGGATCTACTTCATGAAAGTGCTGATAGCTGAAGATGACCTAAATATCAGACTTGGCCTGTCCGACCTTTTGGAAGATGAAGGCTATGAGTGCCTGCAGGCAAGTAACGGCGATGAGGCTTACTCTTTATTTGCTATGCATCAGCCAGATCTGGTTCTGCTCGACATAATGATGCCCGGCATGGATGGCTATGCAGTTTGCAGGAAGATAAGGCAGCTCAATGAACAAGTGCCGGTCATTTTTATTACTGCCAAATCAGAAGAGATTGACCAAGTGCTCGGCTTAGAGTTAGGTGCCGACGACTATATCAAAAAACCTTTTGGTACCCGTGAAGTCATCGCACGTATTAACGCCGTCATCAGACGCTGTAACAAAGCCCTACCAGCCGAGCAAATCGAGAATGATCACTTTACTATGGACGACCTCACCGTACTGCCGCTTCAGTTAAGAGCACACCGAGATCAGACAAAGATAGAATTAAGCCTACGGGATATAAAAATCCTTCAGCTGTTGTACCGCGAGGCTGGTAAGGTCGTCGATAGAGACATGCTGTTCAATGAATGCTGGGGGCGCGATTACCTACCAAGCAGCCGCACACTGGATCAGCATATATCAAAACTAAGAAAACTGATTGAAATCGACCCGCGCCAACCCCGCATAATTAAAACGGCTCACGGGGTTGGATATCGTTTTGATAAGGAGTGAAGCCCCTAAAAACTAATGATCATTACCCGCGTAGATCCACATTGAGGCCGTTCTACCCGCCCTTTCAAATCCGAGCGCTTCATAGAACTGAATCGCATCTCCATCAGCGGTCAACATCTGTTGATGAAAGCCCTTATACCGCTTACTCATTGCCGACATTATTTTGCTACCGATACCACAGCGGTGAAAATCAGGATCCACTAGCATATGCGGGTAATAAACAACTAAGTGGCCGTCTGAGATAGCATTGGCCAGGCCAACTAAACGCCCATCTATTCTTGCCGTTATCAGAGTATGAGAATTCCGAAGGGCAGCCATCAATTGCTCTGGCTTGTCTGCCGAAGACCATTCATTAGCTCGATAAAGCGCGATAACTTCACTTTCTTCTATTGAATCCTGCTGACTAATATCAACTTCCATGAAAAAACCTTAAAAAAACGCCTCAAATTCAATTTAGTACTTTCCCCCATCAAAACAACTTTATCTGGGCTTTAATTTTGTTATTCTGGATCTGGCAGAAAATTCCACTAATATTAGAAAGCCGTTTACAGATGGGGCTAAGAATCCGACATAGATTAGCAGAATCGGTCAGTAACATCTGCTAGTTAAGCCATTGCGCTACCTAAATGATTTTGCTGTAATTCGCGGTTTTCTTCTGAACAGAAATATGGGGAAACCCTTCATGACAGATCCAGCAGTAGCTCTGGAAATTAACGATCTACACAAAAGCTATGGTTCTTTGGAAGTGCTTAAAGGCATCTCCTTAACCGCCAACGTGGGAGACGTTATATCGATTCTTGGCTCCAGTGGCTCTGGTAAAAGTACCTTCCTACGCTGTCTAAACCTACTCGAATCTCCTTCTGCTGGCAGCATCGGCTTCAGCGGCGAAGAACTAAAACTGAAAGTAGGAAAAGATGGCGCGCTGCAGGCAGCGGATCAGAAGCAACTCGAACGCATGCGTGCGTCTATTGGATTTGTGTTTCAGAACTTCAATCTCTGGCCGCATTTGACTGTTATCGAGAACATCATGGAAGCGCCCGTGCATGTGCTCAAACAGGATAAAGCAACGGCCAGAAAAAAAGCAGAAGAGTATCTGGAAAAGGTTGGATTACTCGACAAGAGTGATAGCTATCCTAACCAGTTATCCGGTGGTCAGCAGCAGCGTATTGCGATTGCACGTGCCCTGGCGATGGAACCGAAAGTACTCCTGTTTGATGAACCTACATCTGCGCTTGACCCAGAACTCGTGGGTGAAGTGCTAAATGTAATGCGCGATCTGGCGGCAGAAGGCCGAACCATGCTTATCGTAACCCATGAAATGCGATTTGCTCGTGAAGTATCAAGTCAAATTGTTTTCCTTCACCAGGGTCAGGTCGAAGAGCAAGGCACTCCGGATAAGGTTTTTGATAACCCTGATTCAGACAGATGCCGAACTTTTCTCAGCAGCCACTTTTAACTTGCCAAACTAGAATAATTATTCCGCGAGGATCGATAGATGGGCTTTAAAAAACTAATGACAGCAGCTGCACTGATTGCTGCAACTTTATCCGCTCCAGCAATCGCTGGTGACAAAATCCGTATTGCTACTGAAGGCGCATACGCTCCATTCAACATGATCAATGCTGATGGCGAGCTTGCTGGCTTTGACGTTGATATTGCCAAAGCATTGTGTGAAGAGATGAAAGCAGACTGCAAGATCGTTGCGCAGGACTGGGACGGTATTATTCCTGGCCTGAAAGCACGTAAATACGATGCAATCATCGCCAGCCTGTCTATTACACCTGAGCGGAGCCGTGTTGTTTCTTTTACTGACCACTACTACTCCAACTCGCTGACATTCGTTACTGGCAAAGAGACCAGCTTTGATCCGAAAATGGTTGAAGGTAAAGTGATTGGTGCACAGCGTGCAACAATTGCAGGTCAGTACCTGGAAGACAACCTGGGCGACAAAGCCACTGTAAAACTTTACGACACTCAGGATAACGCTTACATCGATCTGGCAAGCGGCCGTCTGGATGCAATCCTTTCCGATAAGCTACCTGCTTACGACTGGCTTCAGTCTAAAGAAGGTCAGGCATTTGAGTTCCGTGGCGAGAAAATCGACATCGATGACAAAATCGCAATTGCAGTTCGCAAACCTGACTCTGAGCTAAAAGAGAAATTCAATAAAGCGCTTAAAGCGATCATTGACAACGGTACTTACGAGAAGATCAACGCTAAGTATTTCCCGTTCTCAATTTACTAAGTTAAGCTTTAACTAAGATCTGGCCGCACTTCGCGGCCTTTCCTTTTTATCAGGTATTATTTATGGATCTGCAGGGCTTTGGGCACCTACTTATCAGTGGCGCCTGGATCACCATTCAACTCGCAGTATGCAGTTTGTTCGTCGGCTTGCTCTTTGGCATTATCGGCGCTTCCGCAAAACTGTCTTCGTCAAAAATTGCAAATACACTGGGCAATGGCTATACCCTCTTTGTCCGTGGGATGCCCGAACTGCTATTGGTTCTGACCATTTACTTCGGCTCATCTGCGGTACTCATGGCTATTGCCAGCTTATTTGGCTATGACGAATATATTGAATTAAGCCCCTTTGTTGCCGGCGTTACCGCCCTGAGTATCGCTTTTGGCGCCTACGCTACCGAAGTGTTCCGTAGCGCCATGATGGAGATCCCTAAAGGCCAGCGGGAAGCGGCTGTCGCTTTAGGCATGACCCGCTTTCAAACGTTCCGCCGCATCGTACTACCTCAGGTATGGCGCCTCGCCCTACCGGGCTTGGGTAATCTGTTCCTGGTTCTTCTGAAAGATACTGCACTGGTTTCCGTCATTGGCCTTAACGAACTGATGCGTCAAACGGCTGTTGCGGTTGGTAATACAAAAGAACCTTTCACTTTCTATTTCGCTGCAGCAATGGTTTACCTGCTTATGACCTCTATCTCAATGGCAGGCCTATACCTGCTTGAACGACGTGCCAACCGTGGTTACCAGGGGGCACGCGCATGAGCTGGGAATGGGACGTTATCATTGAGCACTTTCCTCGCCTTCTTCAGGGCGCGATACTAACCCTCGAGCTGGTTTTGTTTTCCGGTTTTGCTGGTCTAATGCTCGCTGTGCCTTTGGCACTGATGCGTGTATCTAGCAAACCCTGGATTCAGGCACTACCATTTGCCTATATTTTCTTCTTTCGCGGAACACCGCTCCTGATCCAGATATTTCTGGTCTATTACGGTTCTTCACAATTTGAATTTATTAAAAATTCAGCCCTGTGGCCTATCCTTCGCGAACCATACTGGTGTGCGATCATTACCTTTGCTCTTCATACCGCGGCTTACATAGCAGAACTGCTTCGTGGCGCGATTCAATCTATCCCTAAAGGAGAGATCGAAGCGGCCAAAGCACTCGGCATGAGCTATCCAATGATGCTGCGCAGAATTATCCTGCCCCGCGCATTCGGTATCATGATGCCAGCGTACGGCAATGAAGTTATCCTGATGCTTAAAGGCAGCGCCCTGGCCAGTACCATTACGCTGCTCGATCTTACCGGCATGGCACGAACTATCATCGCCAGAACCTATACACCGCTGGAAATATTCCTCGCGGCAGGTGTTATCTACCTGATCATCAGCGCGCTGTTGATTCTGTTGTTCCGTTTTCTTGAGAAACGCTTCAACCGTCATCAGCACTGGCCAAACGAAAAGCCTAAGGATCTTGATCCTCAGCATATTGAGAACTAACCCTTCCCTCATAATGCTGCGATGATGGGCCAGAGCAAACTGACGGCGATGGCCCACATCATCAAACACACAATAAGATCCAATACCTGCCAAGCCTTCGGATTTCTGAATACCGGTTGCAAGTATTTAGCGCCAACCACCAGCGAAGCAAACCAGATACACGAAAATGCGATAGCACCGACAGCAAACCAGACTCTTTCAGATTCCGGGTACTGACCACCGATACTCCCCAACAGAACAACCGTATCCAGATACACATGCGGGTTAAGCAGTGTTATCAGAACGGTGGTCATCACCGCTTTAGCCAGACTCCCTAAGCTCTGCTCATCTGCTTCCATCCCTTTTGGATTCAGAGCCGAGCGTAGTGAATTTAAACCGTACCAGAACAGAAACAACGCCCCACCCCAGCGAGCTATCTCCATCCAGATTGCAGATTGTGAGATCAGAAGCCCCATGCCTGCAACGCCAACCGTAATCAAAACAGCATCAAAAAATGCACAAATACCCGCTACCGGCCAGTGATACTGACGACGTAATCCCTGCGTCAAAACGAAAGCATTCTGCGCCCCGATCGCCACAATAAGGCCGGCACTGGTTGCCAGCCCTTTGATCAACGCAATTAATTGTGCAGTAGTAATGATTGTTAGCATCTGTCTCACCCAAATTCTCAGGCGCATATTGCTAAATGCCCACAGGTAAGTAAAACTAATAATACTTATCTGTAATCAGTTTTACTTATGATTGACTATAAACAACTTCAGGCTTTAGCTGCCATTCTTGAAGAAGACAGTTTTGACAGAGCTGCCGATCGACTACATATCTCGCAATCGGCCGTTTCTCAGCGCCTAAAACAATTGGAAGACAGTATCGGACAAACGCTGATTATCAGAGGTAACCCGTTACAAGCCACGCCAGCAGGCCAACAGCTTTTAAAGCACTTTAGACAGGTTTCATTGTTACAGGATGAGCTGCATGAAGAGCTATCACTCAAACAAGCAGAT
Organism: Neptuniibacter caesariensis; assembly: GCF_000153345.1. Classification (GTDB taxonomy): domain Bacteria; phylum Pseudomonadota; class Gammaproteobacteria; order Pseudomonadales; family Balneatricaceae; genus Neptuniibacter; species Neptuniibacter caesariensis. The sequence goes on along the minus strand of NZ_CH724125.1, from coordinate 100,364 downwards.
GGTTATACGCAAATTGCGATTGGTCTGAACGCTGATAGCCTTGCCACCTGGTTTCTGGACGCTGTTCAACCCCTACTCAACGAGGAGAAGATCCTCTTAGAACTGAAAGTCGATGATCAGGACCAAACACACCATTTGCTTAAAAGTGGCCAGGTAATCGGTTGTATTAGTTCAAACCCCAAACCGATGCAGGGTTGTAACTGTATTCCCTTAGGCATCATGGCCTATCGCTGCCTGGCAAGCCCCTGCTATCTAGCCAAGTACTTTCCAGACGGGGTTAACAGCGAGGGTTTCAGGCATGCACCGGTAGCCGAGTTCAGTAACAAGGATGAACTACAGAACCGCTACCTGGAGAAGTTTTTTAAGATTGGACCGAATGAATATCCAAAACACCGTATCCCTTCAACAGAATCTTTCTTTCAGCTGATCATCAGAGGCCTTGCCTGCGGGATGATTCCGGATCAGCAAAGTCACGAGCTACTCGCGAATGGAACGGTTATAGACCTTACCCCAGGAAAGTATCTTGAGATTCCGCTGTATTGGCATATCTGGAGTCTGAAGTCTGACCTTTATGACAAACTGACAAGAAAGCTAACCAAGCAAGCTTGGCAAGTTCTGTCGCCATTGTGAACTCTCTTAAATCATTCTAAGTTGAGCAGCTTAAGATTACTTTAAGGTTTATCATCTAGATTGTATTAGATTAGGAAGATCCTTAGCCTGGGATCTCAGCAACTATTCAGCATTAAGATAAGTTGATCTTAGTTATGACGAACAGCGAACAACATAAAAAAAACAATACACGCGTGTTTTTGCTCGCCACAGCCATCGCCCTGCTGATTCTGGTCAATGGTGGCTTTGCCTATTGGCAGATGAACCAGGTAAAAGCAGAGTTCTATGAAGTTGCCAACCGCGACCTTCCCCTAGCACAAGAACTGCTCCCCCTGATAGATCGTCAGTTTGAACAGACACTACTCATCGAAAAATTGCATCAACTTAAGCCTGAGCATCGAATTAAGGTAGTCCCAATCCTTGAAGAAAGCTTTATTCGAACAGGTAATAAGTTTGCAGAAACATCCGCCAAGCTCGAAACAATGCTGAAGCCGATGCTGGACTCTCCACGCGAAATGACACGCACTAAAATGCAAAGCGTGGATCAACTGCTTAAACAGATCATAAAAGAGCATCATCAGTACCAGACCCAGGTTCTGGAGATGATCGACCATAACAAAGAAAGCCGACTTGAGTATCCGACAGAATTGCTCGACCTACTTGCTGATGAAGAGAAAGACCTGACCAATGAGTTAATCTCTCTCCGTGATGAGTTGCAACGATTCACGCTTAACTCAGCAAAAGCAGTAGAACGACATGAAGCAATGATAATCAAAGGTGTTGTGATCTTTACCTTGTTCGCTTTTTCGCTGGGAACCATCATGTTGATATTAATTCGACAGATTATGAATAGCCGGGAACAAGCGATCGAAAAAATCAGCTATTTTGCGAATTACGACCCTCTCACTGATCTCTTTAATCGACGTCATTTCTTCGATCAGTTTAATCTGGCAATAAGGGAAGCCGAAGAGAGCAATACCCCTCTTAGCCTCTGTGTGTGCGACCTTGACCATTTTAAAGAGGTTAACGATACGCTTGGGCATCAGGCAGGAGACAATATCCTGACCACATTTGCTGAGATATTACGGAAAAACATTCGCGAGAATGATTTTGTCGGCCGTTTTGGCGGCGATGAATTTGTCATCTGCTTCCCCGACGCAACTTCGGATCAAGCCGCTGAAATCGTTGAGCGAATCAGAACCCGTTTCGCCGAGTACAACGCGCTTAAGCTATCAGTCACATCTACCTTTGGGATCGCCGAGTTGAGCCATGCAGCCAATACGGACGACCTACTTCTGGAGAAAGCAGATAAAGCTTTATATAAAGCGAAAGAAAATGGCCGCAACCAGGTGCATTGGGGCTAACCCAATGCACTTACTTTTGACTGATTAGGGTTCGAGAACCGGTCTAAAGAAACTTCGCTCGTAGCTTATTACACACTGGGTTTGTTTTGCATAATCAAACGCAGCCAAACACTCAGCGTCTTTAAACGAATCGATACGATACTGCTCATACTCGGCAAGGCTTGGGAAAGTAAAAAGCGCGAGCGCTATATTGTTTGCCCCTTCTGACGGCAGGAAGTAACCATGATGCTGCCCACCAAACTTCTCAACCAGTGGAATCCAGAGCTTTGCGTAATGTTCAAACTCTTCAACTTTATTTGGATCGATCACATAACGCAGATAACAGGTAACCATACATACCTTCCATAAGTTCACTCGAAACGTTCAATCAAAAAAAAGCTATACTTGAACACATATTACCCCATTACGATTATCATTTTTTACTTAACAGCGACACAACTTTTCAAATAGGTAACTACTTGAAACAGCCAACTTTAACTAAAAAAGCAATAATCGAGATGATAATTATTGTACTCGTGAATATCGGTTTTTTTTGGCTTTTCGCTAAGATCGATATGTTAGAGAAACTAGTCGAGTTTTCAGAAGATCACGAGGACTGGGAGTTAGATGAAATAATTCCTGTTTTTTTTACAATGGCTGTCTCTTTAGCCTACTTTGCCTATTCTCGCTGGAAAGAAGCGATGGGGTTCTATAGAACTGCACACAGACTATCCATCCGTGACTCACTTACCGACTTATACAACCGAAGGTATTTCACAGAGACACTCCAACAAGAGATCTCAAATTGCAACAGAAGTAAACTTCCCTTTACCCTGATACTTATCGATCTCGATGACTTTAAAAGAATCAACGACACAATGGGCCACGAAACTGGCGATGATGTTTTAGTTGGATTTAGTCAGGTACTTTCAAAAGAACTTCGCAAATCGGATACAGCGGCCCGCTGGGGAGGCGAAGAGTTTATTATTTTATGCCGAAACACTGACAATCCGTCAGCCCAAATGATCGCAGACAAACTACTGAACGCACTGAGAAAAAAAATATATCCTAAAGATACACATGTAACCGCTACCATGGGCATTACCACCTCTTTTGGCAACGAAACAATGGAGATCATCATTAAGAAAGCTGATGATTGCCTTTATACAGGCAAGAGCCGCGGCAAAAACCAAGCAGTTTTTGCCTGAAAAATACCTATCCCCTAGCTATACCTACCAATCTTCAGCCGCATCAAGATCGCTCTGTTTTTGCTCAACCCAGCTTTCACCCTGGCTACTAATCTCTTTTTTCCAGAAAGGGGCATCACGTTTGAGGTAATCCATAACGAATTGCGCAGCCTCAAAAGCATTGACCCTGTGCGCACTACCTACACCCACAAAAACAATATTTTCATTGAGCGGAAGTGTTCCAACGCGGTGTGCAATCACAATATTACCGAGTTCCCATCTCTGCCGTGCCTGATCAGCAATTTTCTCCAGGGCTTTCTCCGTCATTCCCGGATAGTGCTCCAGATAGAGAGCATCCAGACTCGCATCGGTATTCTCAAGCTCACGTACAATCCCGGTAAACGTAACGATAGCGCCACTGGTGGCATCTTCTGCGCGAACCCGCTCAGAAAGCTCACCTATATTGAAATCTTCGGTTTGTACAAGAACAACTGTTTTTGGCATTTCGCTCACTCCCTAATTCTTGCCCGATCATAGCACTTTATGCATTACGATTTTCAATCACTACGACTGATTAACTATCTAAAAACCACGTTTGATGATAAGGTTTCCGCCTGTTTTATCATGCATATTTACATAGAGATATGCCGCTATACCGAGGACAAAGATGAGCTGGTATCCACACGCGACAGTAGCAGTCATCGTCGAAAAGGAAGATAAATTTTTATTGGTTGAAGAACACTCATCCGGTGAGATCGTTTTCAACCAACCTGCGGGGCATATTGATGAAGGCGAGTCCTTTATTGAAGCCGCTCGAAGAGAGACTCTTGAGGAGTCCGCATGGCATGTAGAGCCTAAATATTTAACAGGCTTCTACGTTTATAAATCAAAGAACAACAATGTCACTTACCATCGCGCATGCTTCTATGCAGAAGCGATCAAACATGATGAATCGCTGGCGCTGGATGAAGGTATTATCCGCGCAGTCTGGTTGACAAGGGACGAGATCGAAGCCCTTGGAAATCGCCTACGAAGCCCCATGGTATTAAAGTGCATTGACGATTATCTGGCAGGAAAACGATATCCGCTGGATCTGATCTACGAATACGAGAACTAAAATAGTTAAATGACCGATCTCAGCAACACTGACAATAGCAGCGCCAAAGTCATCGTCGGCATGTCCGGCGGTGTTGATTCATCCGTTTCAGCACTTCTACTGATGCAACAGGGCTATCAGGTCGAAGGGCTGTTTATGAAAAACTGGGATGAAGATGACGGTACCGAATACTGTACCGCTAAAGAAGACCTGGCCGATGCCCAGGCTGTGTGTGACAAATTAGGCATTCACCTGCACACTGCGAATTTTGCAGCTGAATACTGGGACAATGTCTTTGAACATTTCCTTGAAGAATATAAAGCGGGTCGCACACCTAACCCGGATATTCTTTGCAACCGCGAAATTAAATTCAAAGCGTTTCTTGAATACGCGGTCGAACTGGGCGCAGACTTTATAGCAACAGGCCACTATGTTCGCCGCGGCGATCGTGACGGCAAAACACGCTTACTCAAAGGTCTGGACAACAATAAAGATCAGAGTTACTTCCTGCACCAGGTTGGCCAGCTCGAAATCGAAAAAACCCTCTTCCCGGTGGGCGAGCTTGAAAAACCAGCCGTTCGCAAATTAGCTGAAGAGCACGATCTGGTCACGCATAACAAAAAAGACAGTACCGGCATCTGCTTTATCGGTGAACGCCGCTTTAGTGATTTCCTAAAGCAGTACCTTCCAGCACAGCCGGGTAAAATCGAAACCCCCAATGGGGATGTGATCGGTGAACATGCCGGGCTGATGTACTACACCATAGGACAACGCCAGGGCCTGCAGATCGGTGGTTTAAAAGACTACCCTGAAGAGCCTTGGTTTGTCGGCGCGAAAGATCTGGATCGAAATGTGCTTATCGCCGTACAGGGCAAGCAAAACGATCTGCTTTTCACAGACTGGTTAACCGCTGATGAGTTATTCTGGATCAACGGTGAAGAGCCACAGCTTCCTTACCAATGTACAGCTAAAGTTCGCTATCGTCAGTCCGATCAGGGCTGCATAATTGAGCGCCATGGTGAATCCGGATACCGGATCGTATTCAATGAACCGCAGAGAGCGATCACACCGGGTCAGTCTGTCGTTATCTATCAGGATGACATCTGTCTGGGCGGCGGTGTAATCGAACACACTGGAAAAAATTGAGGGTAGAACGTGTCACGCGTCCATGATGAACAGGCACTCGGGCTTGCAGGCCTATTTCAGGCTGCCGCGCTAGTAGAACAGATCGCAACCCGTGGAATGGTTGCACAGAATAGTCTGGAAACATCCGTTTATAGCATTATGCAGATGAACCCGGATTCAACTGAAGCGATCTACGGTAACCCGGCTGAACTGCCCTACAATCTTCATCTCGGCCTGCAAAACCTTAAGGATCTGGTTGATAAACCACGCGCAGAACATAACAAAGATGTGATTCGCTACGCTTTAAGCATGATGCATCTGGAGCGCAAACTGTCATCTGATCCAGAGATGATGCAACAGCTGGGGCAACGCCTTAACCAGGTCTCTGAACAAGCACGCTATTTCAGCCCGGATGATCCGGAAGCCGTAAACAGCCCATCCACATACTGCCACCCGAATGTAATCGCGAACATTGCCAGCCTGTATCAGGACACAATTAGCACCTTCAGCTTTCGCATTCAGGTTACCGGTGATCCAAGACACCTGCAAAACAGTGAAAATGCTGCAAAAATCCGTGCATTACTGTTAGCAGGTATCCGTAGCGCTATGCTCTGGCGCCAGAAAGGCGGCAAACGCTGGCAGCTGCTATTTTTCAAATCTCGTTTACGCCCTTCCCTTAAGAAAATTATGGGCTAACAACCCCTACGAAAAGGCGGGCTTCTCAGGTATAATGCGCGCCTTCTTTTTAACCTAAAAGGTAGAGATCGATTCATGGAGCTTTCCGCACTGACTGCCGTTTCTCCGGTTGATGGTCGTTATGGCAGCAAAACAGCTGACCTACGCGATGTATTTAGTGAATATGGCCTGATTCGCTTCCGCGTTGAAGTTGAAGTTCGCTGGCTGCAAAAACTGGCTGCACACCCTCAGATCACTGAAGTGCCAGCCCTGAGTGCAGAAGCTGACGCTCTGTTGAATTCGATCGTTGACAACTTTGGTCCTGACGACGCTCAGGCGGTTAAAACGATTGAACGTACGACTAACCACGATGTAAAAGCGGTTGAGTACTTCATCAAAGACAAATTCAAAGATAACGCTGAGCTAATGGCGATCAACGAATTTGTTCACTTCGCATGTACTTCTGAAGACATCAACAACCTGTCACACGCACTGATGCTTAAGCACGGTCTGGCGGTTGTACTTCCTCAGATGCAGCAGGTTTCTGATGAGATCGCTAAAATGGGTCGTGAGTTTGCTGAGCAGCCAATGCTGTCTCGCACACACGGTCAGACAGCCTCTCCTACTACCGTAGGTAAAGAGATGGCTAACGTTGCATACCGCATGCAGCGCCAGATCAAACAACTTCAGAATGTTGAGCTGCTGGGCAAGATCAATGGTGCTGTAGGTAACTACAACGCTCACCTGTCTGCTTACGCTGATATCGACTGGGAAGTGAACGCTAAAGAGTTCGTAGAAAGCCTGGGTCTTAACTGGAACCCTTACACAACTCAGATCGAACCACACGATTACATTGCAGAGCTGTTTGACGCGGTTGCACGTTTCAACACAATTCTGATCGATTTTGACCGCGATATCTGGGGTTACATCTCCCAGGCTTACTTCAAGCAGAAGACGATTGCTGGTGAAGTGGGTTCTTCGACAATGCCGCACAAAGTTAACCCTATCGACTTCGAAAATTCCGAAGGTAACCTGGGTATCGCTAACGCAATCATGAGCCACCTGGCGCAGAAACTGCCAATCTCTCGCTGGCAGCGTGACCTTACTGACTCCACTGTTCTGCGCAACATGGGCGTTGGTTTTGGTTATAGCATGATCGCTTACCAGTCTACCCTGAAAGGTATCAGCAAGCTTGAGCTTAACCCTGCACAGCTGAACGAAGACCTGGAAAATGCCTGGGAAGTACTGGCTGAGCCGATCCAGACAGTAATGCGCCGTTATGCGATTGAAGAGCCTTACGAGAAACTGAAGGCCCTGACACGTGGCCAGGACATGAGCAAAGAAACCATTATGGCCTTTGTTGATACGCTGGATATGCCAGAAGAAGCTAAGCAATCTCTGAAAGACCTGACACCGCACAGCTACATCGGTAATGCGGTAGCACAGGCGAAGAAAATCTAAGCTGATCCAACATAATCAGTTTTATTAAACGGGGCTATTGCCCCGTTTTTTATATAAGGGATACCTACACACCATGGAACACTTTACACGACCAGACGGCACCGAGATCCATTACATCTCACTCGGTGAAGGCGAAACAACCTTAGTTTTTCTTCACGGCTGGACGGCAAGTGTCCGAGAGTGGCTCCCTTTCGCCTCTGAACTGGCAGAGAACCACCGTGTCGTAAGCTGGGACGCCCGCGGCCACGGTGCTCACAGCTACCATGAAGAGAGCGAGATCAGCCTCCCGGCGATGGCTGATGATCTGGAAGCGATGCTTGAGCATCTTCAAATTGAAGATGCAGTGTTGGTTGGCCACTCAATGGGCGCGCTAACCTCCTGGGAATACCTACGTAGGCACGGCGATAAACGCCTTCGCGGTTTGTGTATCGTCGACCAGTCACCCAAGCTGGTAACCGATGACGAATGGCAACACGGCGTATATAGCGACTTCGACAAAGCCACAAATACCGCCTTCCTGCATCGCCTCACAGAGAATTTCGCTGAAGCGGTGCTGGAACTGATCGCTTTTGGTAAGAACCGTCGCTCCCGCGAAAATTACGAGCAGAACTCCCGCGGCTTTCAGCAGATGCGTGAATATCTACAGAAGCAACCAGGCGATCTACTCACCCGCTGCTGGGATAGCATTACCCAACAAGATTACCGTGAGGTTGTTGCGGGCATTAAATTACCTACACTGTTGATCTACGGCGATGAAAGCCAGTTTTATAGTGCTGAGTTACAACAGTGGGTAAAACAGAATATTGAGAGTTCGGAGCTGCATATATACGAGCAATCCGACCACTCACCGCATTTATGGCATAAAGAGCGATTCATTTACGATCTGAATCGTTTTATAGATTCATTGTGAGAACCATTAAAGATGTTATCTAACGTTCGAGTTGTACTGATCAATACCTTCCACCCTGGCAACATAGGTGCGGCTGCTCGCGCCATGAAAAACATGGGGCTAAGCAAACTTTATCTGGTCGAACCGGAAGAGTTTCCGTCTGAAGAAGCTGATTCACGCGCTGCGGGAGCAAAAGACCTGCTCGATAGTGCGATTGTGGTCTCAACGCTTGAAGAAGCGATCTCCGATTGCCAGCTTGTGATTGGCACCAGCGCTCGGACAAAACGTACCTTTGACCTGCCACTACTGAATGCCCGCAAAGGTGCCGAGCGTGTTGTTGCCGAAGCTCAATCGGGTGAAGTCGCACTGGTTTTCGGTCGTGAAACCATGGGCCTACACAACCATGAACTTCAGCAGTGTAATTTCCACGTATATATCCCAGCGAACCCTGAATATCCGGTACTCAACGTATCCCAGGCTATTCAGCTGCTGTGCTATGAAATTTTCATGAGCGCTGAGAATAAAACCTACAGCGAGGTTGAAGAAGAATATCCTCGCCACAAAGAGATGGCGCTTTTCTACGAGCATATGGAAAAAGTACTACGATTGACCAACTTCATCATTCCTCAGCATGAAGGTAAAGTACTAGAGAAGCTCCACCGTTTCTTTAACCGTTCACGTCCTGAGCGTACAGAACTAAATATGCTGAGGGGCATACTCACCTCTGTCGAAGAAACCGTAGAAAAACTAAAAAAATAGAACCATGACAAGGCACTAACACGATGGAACAAAATCTCGAAGTATTGCTTAAGCAAGCGGACGACCTGCGTGAAGGCATCCAGAAGATTCATAACGATTCTAAAATGATGGGCTACAACTCAGCAGGCATTCGTGACTGTGCTTTGACACTGCAAAAGTGCATCAAAAAAGTAGGCAACAATAAACTCGCTGCCTTAGCCGCTCGCGATAAGCGCAAAGTCTACGCAGAGATGGAAGACGCGATTGAGCAATTACTGGAGTTTATCGACTAGTGAACTCTCCTTTTGGCGATATCAGTGTAGAAACTTTTCTTAAAGAGTACTGGCAAAAGAAACCATTACTGATCCGTAATGCCTTTCCTGATTTCGAGCCTCCGGTCACCGCAGACGAGCTCGCCGGTATGGCCCTTGAAGAAGAGGTCGAATCAAGGCTAATCATCCAATCAGCCGACGGTGCTGATTGGGAGCTCAAGCACGGCCCTCTAAACGAAGAAACCTTTGCTGAACTGCCAGATTCTCACTGGACACTGCTGGTTCAGGCGGTAGACCACTGGGTCCCTGAAGCAGCCGAGCTGGTTGAACAGTTTCGCTTTGCACCCAACTGGCGTCTGGATGACCTGATGATCAGCTACGCATCCGATGGTGGCGGTGTTGGGCCCCATTACGATAACTACGATGTTTTCCTGATTCAGGCCACTGGTACACGCCGTTGGGAAGTGGGCGGAATCTTCGATGAAGATTCTCCACGCAGGGATGATGTCCCGGTAATGATCCTGCCAGAATGGGAAGCGGAGCAAAGCTGGGATCTTCAACCTGGCGATATGCTGTATCTACCACCACGGGTTGGCCATAACGGTTATGCCCTGGGGGATGACTGCATGACCCTCTCTGTAGGTTTCCGTGCGCCCTCCCATCAAGAGATCTTTGCCGGTTTCACCAACTACCTGGACAACATCACTTGTGCTGAAGACCGCTATTCGGATCCCGATCTTAAAACGCAGGCAAATCCAGGTGAAATAGATCAGGAAGCGATCGGCCGTGTTCAGGCCATCCTGCGTGAATACATCGCTGACCCAGCCCTACTGAGCCACTGGTTCGGCCAGTTTATGACCGAATCCAAATACCCAGACTTAGGCGCCGATCAAAGCCAGGAGATGGAAGAAGGTGATATTAAGAACCTGATTGAGGCTGGTGTACCGCTGTGCCGAACCGAAGGTTCACGCTTTGCCTACCACCAGGGGCAGCCGTTTGTACTCTTCGTCGACGGTAAAGGCTGCGCTTGCAGCCCAGGTCAGATTGAACTGGCAAAACGTCTCTGTGCCGATCTCTACCATACCGAGATCGAAACCTCTGAAGAAAACCTGCAACTGATTAAAGCCCTGCTACTACAAGGCTCTCTGTACTTTCTTGATGCCGAGTAATCATTAGCTGGCCTGTAACTGCCTATATTACCTCAATATAGGTAGTTTCCCTTATTCCTGATGATCTGTTAGATTGCTAGTCATAACGCTTTCTAAAAGAATAAGACTCGGGAAACACCAATGACTCAAAGCACCACGCTGCCTAAGCTAGCTGATAGTAGCTTAACCCTAGAAAACCGTATCGCTACTCTTACCTTCCAACGCGACGATGTACGTAACGCACTAACCGGTACCGAGCTTATCGACGACATCCTGGCGGTGTGCGAGTGGGTAAACCGCTGCCCTGAAGTATCCGTTTTAATCCTGACTGGCGAAGGGAGCGCGTTCTCTGCCGGCGGTAATATTAAAGAGATGACTGAACGCGACGGGGAACACCGTGAAGGCGCATTCGCTGGCGACGTTTATACGGTTCAAAACAAGTATCGCCAAGGGATTCAACGCATTCCACTAGCACTTGCTCAGGTAGATGTGCCTGTTATCGCCGCGGTCAATGGTGCTGCGATCGGCGCCGGATTCGATCTAACCTGCATGTGCGATATCCGTATCGCTTCCAGCAAAGCAAAGATGGGCGAAACCTTTGTTAACCTAGGCATCATTCCAGGTGATGGCGGCGCATGGTTCCTGCAGCGCCTGATCGGCTACCAGAAAGCTGCTGAGCTAACTCTGACGGGCCGAGTATTCGGTGCAGAAGAAGCAAAAGACCTCGGCATCGTACTGGACGTGACAGCCCCTGAAGAATTAATGGCTAAGGTAAACGAGCTTGCCAGTGATATCGCCGCCAAGCCACCACAAGCCTTAAGAATGGGTAAACGTCTGCTTAAAACCGCACAGAAGATGGAACTCCCAGAATTCCTTGAACACTGCGCCTTGATGCAAGGGATCTGTCACAACACTGAAGATCATATGGAAGCAGTCACTGCATTTGTAGAGAAGCGGAACCCCGAATTCAAAGGACGCTAGGCTCAACAAACGTAAAAGCTAAGCTAAGGAACCTGCGAACAAGTCCTGAACGACTCAGGCTTAAAGAGCGGTTCAAGATCTAGGCAACGATTACAGACATACTGGTTGTACGTCGAAAATCGTTAACGCAGAGATTGAATCGCTCTGTAAGCCCCTTTGGGTGGGCACTAAAACGACTTCCTGCTTTGTCAGGCAGTTTGGAAAGGACTCGTCATTACACTGCACTGCCTTTCGCGCACTAAGTCGTTTTCTTGCCCACTGAGAAAGTCCGGGACTTATTCGCAGGTTCCCTAATAGATACCTTAGTTTTTATGTAACGCCAAACCAACTTATGGTTTGGCATCAGCTAAAACAGTCACTATGATCACCTTTCAAACCATTGAGAGGTGATCATGAAAAACTGGCTGTTCTTATCAGTAGCAATTATCTCCGAAGTCATTGCCACCTCAGCGTTAAAGCAGAGCGAAGGCTTCAGTAAGCTAACCCCCTCCCTGCTTGTGATCGCTGGATACGCAGTTGCTTTCTATTTCCTTTCCCTGACGTTAAAAACCATGCCCGTAGGTATCGCCTACGCAATCTGGTGCGGAGCGGGGATTGTATTGATCAGCCTGATCGGATGGCACTTCTATGAACAACATCTGGATCTACCCGCCCTCATTGGCATCGGGCTAATCCTGGCCGGCGTTTTGGTCATCAACCTGTTTTCCGGGTCTACTGCGCACTGAAATAGAGGGATAAGATAACGGTATAAACATCTTACCCCTCTTTATTATCAACTCAGCTTAAATCGCTGTACCATTTCCCTAAGGCGGTTTGAAACATCACTCAGCGCAATACTCGAATTTGCAGTCTCATCTGCCGCAGCGCGGCTCTGCTCGGCGATGACCCGCACATTACTAATGCTGTTACTGATCTGTTCCGCAACGACACTTTGCTGTTCTGCAGAACTGGCAATTTGTGCATTCACATCATTCATCTGTTCAACTGACAAACTAATCCTGTTCAGGGCTGCATCTGCTTGATCAACCAAGGAAATGCACTCGGACGCTTCCTTCGTGCCCTGGCTCATCACATTGACCGTCAGATTTGCCCGCTGTTGCAGATCGCCTATCAGATTATGAATCATCTCCGTAGATTGCTGAGTACGCTGGGCAAGCCCACGAACTTCGTCAGCAACTACCGCAAAACCTCGGCCCTGCTCTCCCGCCCTGGCCGCTTCAATTGCCGCGTTTAGCGCCAACAGATTGGTCTGTTCTGCGATCTCACGAATAACATCCAGAATCGCGTTAATATCTCGGGTCTTCTGCTGAAGGTGCTCCACCTCAGAAGAGGTTTTATTCAAGCTGTGGGACAAACGGTGCATTCCCTCAGTAGCTGAGCGCATTTTCTCTCTACCCTGCTCTACCTGATCGTTCGCACTGTCTGCAGAGTTAGCCGCCTCCGATGCATTATCTGCAACATGTTGGGCTGTGTAAGCCATCTCAGTTACCGCTGTAGCGACCTGGTCAGTCTCTTCCTGCTGTTGCAGGGTGCCGCTCAGCGCCTGCTCAGTAAGTACAGCAAGCTCTTCTGCAGAGGAACTCATATTGGTGCTGGCACTATTGATTTCAGCAATCATCTCGCGCAGCTTAACGTTGGTATCACCAAGGGAACCTTGCAGCTTTCCCACCTCATCACCACGCGTGGTTTTAAGCTCTTGGGTCAGGTCTCCATCAGCAAGCACATTGGCAAAGCTCACAGCGTCCAGAATAGGACGAGTAATCATGCGGGTAATAGCAACCGCGAAGAATGCCCCTAATACGATAGCAATCAGGGAGATAACAGACACAAGCACAAGATCCTGGTGATTACGGGCTTGCAGCATAGGCCCCAATTCATCCTGCTCGGCCATTACAGATAGTTTAACCTGTTCAACATTAGCTGCGACCTGTGGGCCGATCACATCCAAGGTTCCCTGAACCAGTTCATTCCTTTTTTGGATTGCCGCAAAAATATCGCGGGTTGCTTGTAGATATAGATTACGCGCCTGGCCAAACTGTTTTAAGTAAGTGGCTTCTTGTGGTGACATCCCCGCCCTTTCTAAACCAATAATGTGTTGCGACAAAGCGTGATCCAGTTTCTCAATCGAGATCTTAAAATCTTCTACATGGTTCTTTTCCAGAAACCTAACCAGATAAAGGCGTGCTAACAGCAGGTCCTCCTGGAGGCTACCAACCAGAAACACCTTTTCTGGCTCTCCCAATTGATTGGCAAGTTCGCGAAGCTTGGAAATATTCTGACGCATTACCGGGCCCTGCTGTGCCAACACGTTGTAATAAAGCCGGTCTTCTTTCTCAATCAGTTTAATTACATCGCTGAAAACAGTTTGATAAGACGCTAGCAGAGTCGATGTTTCGGTTATCAGGCGACTACGCTCAGGGTTAGAGATCTCTTGCTTAGAACGATCAAGAAACTGATTCATCAGTGCCATCCGCTGATCGTATTGCTGCAGATCAGCTTTGTCATGACTGATAAGGAAGTTTTTAACTGACATTCTCACCTTAAGCATGTTCGCTTGCAGGCGACCAGAGAGATTGGTATCTCGTGCTAACTCTCTGTACTTGATAAACCCTGTTTCTGAATGCTGCAATCCTGTAAAACCCGCAAAGGACGCAGCAACCAACAGCAGCAAGACAAAACCGAAGCTTAGCCCGATTTTGCTCCGCAAACTTATACTATTTAATCTGCTCATCTATTCACACTTACTACATTAGAAACGAATAATTTGTTGAGATTAATTCTCATCTATAGGTGATAATAATTCTCAACAACAATTATTACAATAGAAAGCGCTCACAAATTTGTAATATATTGTAGTACAGGAAAATATTGTAAATTCCTTTATTATTAATTAGTTACTTTTGATTTAGATAGTTATCTATTAGTAATCACCTTCAAGAAGATCAAAATTCATTCACCACTAGCCCCTAGCAAACACAAGGCACTGATAGCTGAATTGAAATAAGCAATTTCGTCCAAGCAAACTTTTCTACTGAGCACTATCCTGTCTTCAGCACCAAATCGGGAGTAGAATTGAATTCAAGGTAAAACCGATGAGAGAAAACAACCAATTCCACTATCAGAAGAGTAACTGCCTGGATCAGGTCACGTTACTCAGCGCCCAGATGAATGACTTCACTTATGGCAAACATGCCCATGAGGAGTTTTCGATCGGCCTGACGATGGCGGGACGGCAAGATTTTTTTGCCAATGGGGAGTTTCACAGGAGCTTGCCGGGAAATGTTATGGTGTTTAACCCTGACCAGGTCCATGACGGCCATTCAGGGATAGATGACACGCTACATTATCGTATGCTTTACATTCACCCCGCCCAGCTAGAACCTATGTTTGAAGCAGCAGGGATGAAAAACGCTAAAGGCTTCAGAGTTCCTGAGCTACTCATTAATGATGCTCAGTTGGGCAAACATGTGCTTAGACTAGCCCAGCTTTTTGATCGTGATGACCACGATGAGATCCAACACGAATGCGAGCTCTACCATCTTGCAGTCCGGATATCACAACTCTTCGGCGCTAACAATGAGCAAGACCCTGCACGTAGAATCGATACGCTCCTGCTAAGGGCAAAGGACTATATGCTCGCTAATTTGGACAAGGAAGCCTCACTTGAGCTTATTAGCCAGCAGGCCAATCTATCCAAATACCACTTTCTTCGCCTCTTTAAAGCGCAGTTCGGTATCACTCCGCACCAGTACCTGATCAACTGCCGGGTCAATCGGGCCCGCGAATCCCTTGAAAAAGGTGCCGATATCAATGATGTGGTTTACGAATGCGGCTTTAGCGATCTAAGCCACCTTAACCGGCGTTTCAAACCCTGCTTTGGCATGACACCGAAGCAGTACCAGCAGCTCGTATTTAACAGCTAAAGCTCCCCCTACCGGAAAAATTGCTATGGAAATCTTTGCCTACGCGTTTGGCATTATGTACACCCCTGGGCCAGTGAATCTGATTAGCCTCAACGCGGGCCTACAAGGCCAAGCCCAAAAATCCCTCGGATTCTGTGTAGGCGTAGGCCTGGCCATGCTTATTCTCTTTATGATTTTTGGCTATACCGGCGCATGGCTGGTTTCACCAGAATGGCAACGCCCTATCGCGCTATTAGGTGCCTTTTACATTTTGTATCTGGTTTGGAAGATAATTAGCGGAACGCTTCGCCAAAGTCATACACCTACGGGTAACCCGGAAGAAAAGCACAGCCTGGTTTTTCGTAATGGACTTATCATGCAGTTGCTAAACCCGAAAGCGCCTGTCGCTATTCTGCCGATCGCTACAGTACAATTCCCCGCTGCGCAAATAGATGGGGCCGGTATTGCGGTCTGGTCATTCCTGCTTGCCTGCATGGCGTTTGGCGCCCCGGGAAGCTATCTGCTCATCGGCGCAAAGCTAGGCAAGCTGGTTCAAAACCCTATCTATTTCAAAGTCATTAATCTGGCCTTAGCCGCTCTGCTGTTATGGGTAGCGGTCGATATTCTAGCCGCCAGTTACTAGAGTCTAGCGACTGGTGACTATGTTTAAGCCGGCTCCTGCTGGGTGGCGCAATGAATACTTCCGCCACCAGCTGCTATTCCATCGATACTGAGCTGGAGAATATCACGATCCGGGAAAGCCTCTTGCAGGGTTTGTTTTGCCATTCGATCGGCACGTGGATCGCCAAACTTTTGTAACAATACCGCCCCGTTACACACATAGAAACCGATATAACCCGCAGCATAGTTTTCATCAGCATAAGGGTATGAAAGCTCTGAAGGTGCTTCCAGCGAATGAACCTTTAGTGCTGCGCCCCTTGCATCTGTAGAAGCTCGCAGAATATCCAGATGTTCAAGGGTTACTTCATGATCAAAAGAGTGAGGGTCCGGATCAAAACCCGCAGCAACGACACCGGGCCGGATAAACCGCGCATAGAAGTCGGTGTGGCCATCAGTAATATCCATGCCTTTAATACCCGGTAACCAGATAATCTTCTCAAGCCCTAGCAACGGCATTAACTCATCTTCAAAGCGCGCCTTTGACCAACCCGGATTACGATTGCTATTCAATACGCAGCTTTCAGTGATAATCGCGGTTCCTAGGCCATCCACCTCAATACAACCGCCTTCTAAAACAAGCGAGGTTTTAATCAACGGTACGCCGGCACTTTTGGCAACTTTAGCGGCTACCAGGGCATCCTGATCGTGAACCTGCTTATTTCCCCAACCATTAAAATTAAAATCGATCGCCGATTTTTGCTTAGATTCATCCTTCACAAAGATCGGCCCAGTATCACGCATCCAAAGATCATCAATACCCGCTTCAACCAGCTCGATCCGGCTATCCAAAAGCCGTTCTGCGATGGCTCGCTCATGAGGTCTGACTAACATGGCCACCGGTTCATATTCGACAATCGTGTTCGCTATATCAGCCAGATCCTGACGAACTTCCGGTAGCAGTTCTGCTCCCCAGATTTCCCTGCTAGCTCCAAATGCCATCCATGTTCGCAGGTGCTTTTCACCCTCTTCCGGCATGTGCCACTTTTTATGCGCTTGTGCGACAGGCTTTCCTGACATCAGTGCTCCTGCGCTTAACAGCCCCGCCTGAACCAGCAGTTTTCGACGACTAATCATTATCCATATCCACTTTTAACAGATTCGCCCGCTCAGGGAACAGATTCACCAGATCAAGAACGCCCTTCTCTAAAGGATGATCTTTACGATAAACCATTGAAATTTTAACGTGTCGCGGCCCAACGCTTACCGGCTCAATTAAAAGTGATTTTTCATAGCGACTACCAACGACCATGTTCTTACCGATAACGGTGTAACCAAGGCCCGCAGCGATACAACCTAACACCCCATCAGAACTACTCATCACCATCAGCTCTTCGTCACCTCTACCTGCCGCATGCTGCCACTCTAAGGCACGTTTTCGATAACCGCAGCCTTCATCTCTGACAAACATGATTGGCTCATAACTATCCCCCAGCGGGGTGACAACAACCAGTTCCTCACAGACTAAAGGGATAGTGATCAGCTCTTCATGCTCGGGTGCATTACCTATCACCGCGCAATCCACCTGACTGTTCAGAATCGACCCCACTAACCTGTCACTGGTATCGGTAAACATCTTTAGTTTTATCTCTGGGTGCGCTTCCCGCAACGCTTTAAGCACTAAAGGCATATGCACCGCTGCAAAAGTTTCTGGCATGCCAATTCTCAGCTCATAACTGCCTTTACTCTGCTTAATGGCCGCTATCGCCTGTGATTCAAACTGAAGAATCTGCTTTGCATACCCGTAGAGCTGCTGCCCTGAAGGTGTTAACTCAAGGCGACGACCCACTAATCGAAACAGTTTCGCCTCTAATTCATCCTCAAGTTTTTGAATACGGGTGGTTATATTCGACTGCACCGTATTCATCTTTACGGATGCGCCCTTAATTCCACCTTCATCGACAACCGCCTTGAAGGTTTTTAACCCGGTGATTTCCATACAGTTCTCAAATAGTGAATTGTTTGTTCTGAATGTTTCAATTTTTAAGAGTACCAGAAAACGCTAGAGTTGATGAATAGAAATACAAGAACTGATTGAGATGATTATGCTGAACAATCTGAGTAAAAGCCGCGTTTACCTCGCAGGCATATGCAGTCTGATCGTGACAGTCGGTGTAGCGCGCTTTTCCTACACCCCATTGCTACCCATCATGCAGGCGGAAACAGGCCTCACTGACGCCGGCGGCGGCTGGCTGGCAACCGCAAACTATATGGGTTATATGCTCGGGGTTTTAACCGCGGCAAGCATGAACAGCCTCCATCATAAATACCTGTTGCATCAACTGTATCTGATCCTCAGTGTGATCACTTCCATAGCAATGGTTTTTACTACGGATATTTATCTGTGGTCATTCTTCAGACTGGTAGCGGGGATCTGTGCATCGGGTGGGATGATTATCGCATCGGGCCTGATTCTCAAGTGGCTGGTTATGAATAAATACCGGGGAGAACTAGGCGTTCACTTCGCCGGTATAGGCATCAGTATTATCTTTACTGCATTGATTGTCGAAGGCCTATTGATGCTATCAGCCGACTGGGAACAACAGTGGCTGTTCTTTGCCGGTGTCGCTGCGGTCTTTGCAGTTCCTGCCTGGCTTTGGATCCCCCACCCTAAAGCAGATGCTAATGGCCAGGCCCAAGTGATAAAGGATAATCCACCTAGCAAGACCTTCTCACGGATTATGCTACTGGCATACTTCTGTGCCGGTTACGGCTACGTAGTTAGCGCAACGTTTATTGTTGATATTGTCGAGGGCTTTGCCGCTCTGGAAGGTAAAGGGCCACTGGCATTTGTCGTGATAGGCCTTGGTGCGATGCCTGCAGTGATCTTCTGGGACAGAGTTGCCCGCAAGGTAGGCTATCTCAAGGCATTGATCGGCACCTACGGATTACAAATTTTTGGCATTATGGTGCCGGCATTCTCAGATTCACTAGTGTTTGTTTTGCTTAGCGCGCTTATATTCGGCGGTACATTTGTCGCCTGCGTCAGTCTGGTGCTGACCATGGCGGGACAGTTTTATCCAAGTAATCCGGCTAAGTTTATGGGCAAAATGACCCTTGCCTACGGCACCGCACAGATACTTGCCCCCGTCTGCACGGGTTATCTGGCTGAAGCACTGGGTGATTACAGCCTGGGGCTATATATCTCTGCAGCAGTTATGGTTGTCGGGCTCGTATTGATTCTGTGCCTGGTGATGCTTGAGAAACGTGAACTCTCACAGCTATCTGAAGCTGCTATGGAAAGCAACGAACTAGAAGCACCAAAACCCAGTTAAGAGTAATAGATCTTAAGTTTTTCAACCGAGAGATCGATATCCACCTTAACAGGCTCGTCAGCTTCGCGACGTCCTTGTGGATTGGTTCTGACAATATCCAGAGAGCGGTCAAACTCTTTGCGGGTAGATTCATCCTTACGACGATCTATCAAAGAGAGGCGCCGCTCGTTACCCTCATATTGATCAAAGAGATAGCGTGTACGCCACTCTTCAGCCAACTTGAAAGTGGGGATATAAGGGCTCACCTGATCTTGATTCTCGTCAACCCAATAATAGATAAAGCCTGATTCATTAAAGTCTTTAACTAATAACAATGACGGCCTCCTGAAGCCTTACTGTTACCAATACAACAGAATCAGTTCTTAAGCTTTAATTTCTGCCAATTTTGGGATTGTTAGATCCAAACTGACCTGAACTGGTACATCAGTAACTCGCCTTCCCTGACATGATTGTGGCTTTCGTTTAGAAAAAAATATTCTAGTGCCACCCAATTTCATCTTCGCACTTTTCTCGCGCCTGTCAATTTTACTCGACCGACGCTCCTCTCCAGAATACTGATCGGTGTAATAACTTAACCACCACTCTCTTGCATATTCAAGTGTTGGTAGCTTCGGGCTCACTTGTTTGCCCGTATCCGGATCAATCCAATAATAAAAAATCTGGAATGATTCAAAATCCTTGATGAGTTCCAACATAGAACTACCCCATGGGCTTTCTTGCCTCTTATCAGGTTGGTACGTACTTCAATGATAAGTTTAGACGGGGGGTAAGCAGTATGCAGATGAGAAATGTTCATTCATAAAATTGATTCAAACCCTAATAATTAATTTTTTCCCAAGCCCAATTCTGTCTTCACAAACCTGATTTATGTATCAAAAAAAAACCTATTAAAGTAAAAACCAATTAAGCTTTTAAAAGTTAATATGTTGTAATAATTTAAGTTTTTAAGAGTTGAGTCCGAGAATTAATTACCAGCCCCTCTATAATGCACTGCTGACAAAAGCATAAACAATCGTTTGAAATCCCTGAACTAAGTCACAAATAACGGTCTTAAAAAACCAAAAAGCTGTTTGAAATTTATACATCTGCAAACCTGATCATTTATTTTGTGCTTAACTGCAATGGAACCCTAATGGCCAAACCTGCCGTGAGACAGGGACGGAAAGCTACAGGTCTATGTTTTGATGTCATTAGATGGCTGAGCTGCGCAGAAAATAAAAGCAGTTGAAAAAGGATGTAGACAATGAATAAAAATTATAACTTAAAGATGGTTATTTCTGGACTAGCGCTAAGCCTTCCCATGACAACTCAAGCTGTTGTTTTAGACTATGAAGCTGTACCAAAGGGCTACGTGTACGGAGAAGTGATTGAACAAGGCTTCAGTACATCAACAAGACGATGTTCTTCGTACCCAAGTATCGAAGCATGCGTTCAAAATGCTACATACCTACAACAGTTCAATGCAGGGTTAGGCAACGATGATTCGCGCTGGATTAACTACCAGCAAAATTATCTATCACTAAATTCAGGAGCCAGCCTGTTACATACGGTAATTATAAAACCAACTGACACCGCAGCCACCTTTACGCTTTCAGGCCTATCACTTTCTAAAGCCTATCGCTACGATGCAGCACAAAGTATTACGATCGCTGGCTATGATGAAAATTTACTGAAAACCGTTGAAGTAACTGTCGATGTATCAGGGGGATTAGAATCTTTTATTTTAAGTGGTTTTGAAAACCTTAAGGCTATCAGTCTGATTGGTGCAACAGGCCTTTCAAGATTCTCATTTGATAAAATTGATGTCACCGCTGCTACAGCAGATTCATATACCTGTACCGGCTTCTCTGCTCCGATGGATAAAAACGTTTCTGTTAAGAAAAACAGAGCGCTACCCTACAAAGCAATTCTTACGGATGGGAATGGAGCTGAAATAACAAACACTGACATTACTTCAGCTCCAGTAATATCAGTTATGTACTCCTCTTCCGCAACACCTGAAGGCGCTGTAGAAGTCGATTCGCTCTCACCTGGGCAGTCATTTGAAGGCAACCAATTTGAATATATTGACGGGCAGTGGCAGTTTAATCTCTCTACAAAGAACTACACAGCATCCGGTAACTATTTTGTCGAAATGAGATCAGGCGATTCTACAGAATACAATATTGATCCTTCTTGCATCGGGACATTTACGGTTAAGTAGCCACAAACAAAAAAGCCCTGAATAATCAGGGCTTTTTGTTAGTCACGTTATCTAAGATTAGATACGTGCAGCTGGGATCGCCTGAGGAGCAACGCTTAAGTCTTCGCTTGGTGGAGCGAATCGAGTCAGGTTGATACCTTCAACGGCTTCTTTGTACTCTTCCAGAGACGGGAAACGACCCAGGATACAAGACAGAACAACCATTGGAGTAGAGCCCAGCAGAGACTCACCTTTCTTCTCAGCAGTATCTTCTACAACACGGCCCTGGAACAGACGAGTAGAAGTAGCCAGTACAGTGTCACCTGCTTCTGCTTTCTCCTGGTTACCCATACACAGGTTACAGCCTGGGCGTTCTAGGTACAGAATGTTTTCGTACTTAGTACGTGCTTCTTCTTTCGGATTCTCATCAGAGAACGTGAAACCAGCGTATTTAGCCAGAATGTCCCAATCGCCTTCTGCTTTCAGCTCGTCAACGATGTTGTACGTTGGTGGAGCAACAACCAGAGGTGCCTTGAATGTGATTGGACCGTTCTTCTCCAGGTTACGCAGCATAGCAGCGATGATCTGCATGTCGCCTTTGTGAACCATACAAGAACCAACGAAGCCCAGGTCAACCTGACGGCCATCGTAGTAAGAAGTAGGACGGATCACATCGTGCGTGTAACGCTTAGAGATGTCTTCGTTGTTTACGTCTGGGTCAGCGATCATTGGCTCATCGATTGCGTCCAGGTCAACAACCAGCTCAGCGTAGTACTTAGCGTTGTCGTCCGGAGCCAGCGCAGGCGCTTCGCCAGATTTAACTTCAGCGATACGCTTGTCAGCCAGATCGATCAGACCCTGCAGCATACCTGCTTCGTTTTCCATGCCTTTGTCGATCATGATCTGGATACGGGACTTAGCCAGTTCCAGAGACTGGATCAGCGTCTCATCAGTAGAGATACAGATAGAAGCTTTCGCTTTCATTTCTGCAGTCCAGTCAGTGAACGTGAACGCCTGGTCAGCCAGCAAAGTACCGATCTGTACTTCGATTACACGGCCCTGGAATACGTTTTCACCAGCGAACTTCTTCAGCATCTGCGCCTGAGTCGCGTGTACGATGTCACGGAAGTCCATGTGTGGCTTCATAGAACCTTTAAAGGTTACTTTTACAGACTCTGGGATCGGCATTGCTGCTTCACCCGTCGCCAATGCGATCGCAACCGTACCGGAGTCAGCACCGAACGCAACACCTTTAGACATACGGGTGTGAGAGTCACCACCGATGATGATCGCACGATCGTCAACAGTGATGTCGTTCAGTACTTTATGAATAACGTCAGTCATTGAGTGGTAAACGTTTTTCGGGTCACGTGCAGTGATTACACCGAATGCGTTCATGAATGCCATCAGCTTAGGCGTGTTAGCCTTAGCTTTGTTATCCCATACAGACGCTGTGTGACAACCAGACTGGAAAGCACCGTCAACACTTGGTGAGATTTTAGAAGCAGCCATCGCTTCCAGTTCCTGACAAGTCATAGGACCAGTAGTGTCCTGAGAACCTACGATGTTCACTTTAACGCGAACGTCAGAACCTGTGTGCAGAGGAGTCTTAGAAGTCACGCCAACAGCGTTGCGGTTGAAGATCTTCTCAACAGCTGTCAGGCCCTGGCCTTCGTGAGAGATCTCTTTAGACTGTGCGTAAACTGCTGGTGCTTCAACGCCCAGTGTTTCAGCAGCAAACGTCTGCAGTTTCTTACCGAATGTTACCGCGTAAGAACCACCTGCTTTCATGAATTCCACTTTCTGTGGTGTGAAAGCATCAGAGATATCAGCCAGTTCTTCGTCGCCGTTGTACAGCTTCTTAGCTTTAGTATCGATCGTCAGAACTGTACCTGTCGCAACAGAGTATGCTTCTTCAAGTACTGGGTCGCCGTTAGCATCACGAACTACTTCGCCGTTTGCGTCAGTTTTCTTAACCCAGTTTTTCAGGTCAAGACCGATACCGCCAGTTACACCAACAGTTGTCAGGAAGATAGGCGCGATACCATTAGTACCCGCTACAACCGGCTTGTTGTTTACGAATGGGATGTATGGAGAAGTTGGCTCACCTGCCCACAATGCAACGTTGTTTACACCAGACATACGGGAAGAACCTACACCCATGGTGCCTTTCTCAGCGATCAGCATCACTTTAGCGTCTGGGTTGTCTTCACCCATCTGCTTAATTTCTTGCTGAGCTTCTGGAGAGATCATGCACAGGCCGTGTAGTTCACGGTCAGCACGTGAGTGAGACTGGTTACCTGGAGAAAGCAGGTCAGTAGAGATATCACCTTCAGCTGCGATGTAGGTGATAACTTTAATTTTCTCTGGAATGTCATCCAGCTTAGTGAAGAACTCAGCTTTCGCGTAGCTTTCCAGAATCTCTTTAGCGATCGCATTGCCCGCTTTGAAAGCGTCAGCCAGACGAGTCGTGTCAGCATCGTACAGGAATACCTGAGATTTCAGAACTTCACCTGCAGCCGCAGCCTGAGCATCGTCAGACAGTGCGATGTCCAGTAGTGCTTCAACAGAAGGACCACCTTTCATGTGAGACAGTTGCTCAAGAGCGAACTCTGGAGAGATCTCAGCAACAGTTTCTTTACCCAGAACGATGTCTTTTAGGAAAGCCGCTTTAACGCCAGCCGCTGGAGTAGTACCAGGTAGAGTGTTGTAGATGAAGAAGTTTAGAGAAGCTTCGCGCTCTGCATTACCCGTGTCTTTAATCTGGGCAATGATTTCAGATAGCAATTCAGCACTATCGATTGGCTTTGGGTTCAGACCTAGGTCCTTTTTACGAACCTCAATTTCTTCTAGGTACTCAGAATAGTAGCTCATAGCGTCCAACGTCTCACTTAGATCTAGTTATGATTTGGTGCGGATTATAAAAAAAAAGTACCAAGCACCTCAATCAAAACTATTTAAATGAGGCTTATAGTCGGTATAAATAAAAAAAATAGTACTAAAATCAATGCCTTCAGCAGGGTATACATTGGTTGTACGTATTTATTTTATAAGAATATTTCTCCTTTTTTGCGTCACAGGAGCCGCAAAAACCACCTCTACGATCACTGATATATACAATTGTGACCCGCCCCTCCACGCCTGATTAGCCATATAAATGTAGCGGTGGCCGTAAAAACGACCTTATAGTTATCTAAAAATTATTCATCTCCATCTAAATACACTAGCAAATAGTCGAAGATTGTATGTAATTCAGACGAAAGTATTCCTCTATCACTTGATTTAAGACGCCTATCGGCTAAGATTGTCGACAATCCTGAAAAGTTAACACTTATAATGCAGGAAATAGCGGTTCGCTTGACGGCTGAAATACGACTGACAAAAAAATCGAGCAACTCGGACTCTGTAAGGACGAAGGCTCGTGCAATAAAAGTTGTAGATTCGGCAGCGCCCAATCTGCGTGAGGAATAAATAATGACAAGCCCAATCGATTTCGATCCATCCAGCTCTGTTAAAACACTCCCCGGTACAGAGCACAACTACCATAGTCTGCCAGCAACGGCTGAGCAGTTTGGTATCGACCTTGATGCACTCCCCTTTTCCCTTCGCCCTATTCTTGAGGGTATCGCTCGCAATGTTGGCCAGAACGGCATAACGGCTGAGCAGGTTAAAGCGCTGGGTAGCTGGACTGAACATCAAGGCAAAGAGCCGATTGAGATTCCTTTCACTGCCGGTCGCGTAATCATGCATGACCTGAGTGGCACGCCTGCGATTGTTGATTTTGCAGCGATGCGTTCAGCCGTACAGCGCATGGATCTGGACCCGGCGATTATCGAACCCCTGGTTCGTGCAGATCTGGTTATCGACCACACAGTCACAATGGATAACACCGGTAGCCCTGCTTCGTTAAGAATCAATGGCGAGCTGGAAGCTGAACGAAACAAAGAGCGTTATGCCTTCCTGAAATGGGGCGCACAGGCCTTTGAAACTATCCGCATTATTCCGCCACAAACCGGTATCGTGCATCAGGTAAACCTTGAGTATCTGGCTCAGGGCTATCTAAACAACAATAACCTGATGATCCCCGACACGCTGATCGGTATGGACAGCCACACGCCTATGGCAAACGCACTGGGTATTGTTGGCTGGGGTGTTGGTGGTATTGAAGCCGGTGCATCCATGCTAGGCCAGCCTATGCAGATGCTGGCACCTGAAGTAGTCGGCGTAGAACTAACCGGCGCATTAAGAGAAGGTGTGACCGCAACTGACCTGGTGCTAACCATTACTGAAATGCTACGTAACTTCCCAGGTGGCGTCGTCGGTAAGTTCGTTGAATACGTCGGTGAAGGCTGTGCCAACCTGTCCCTGCCAGACCGTGCGACGATTGCCAACATGTCGCCTGAATATGGCGCGACCATGGGCTTCTTCCCATTCGATAAGATCTCTGCCGATTATATGAAAGCAACGGGCAGAGACGGCGACCTGCCACTGGAATTCTACAAAGCGCAGAACATGGCATGGAAACAGGGTCAGGCGCTGCCTCGCTACACGGATCTGCTGCAGCTTGATCTATCCACCGTTGAGCCTTCTGTTGCAGGTCCTAAACGACCGCAAGACAGACTTCCACTGGCTGAGATCGGTAATGTATTCCGTAAAGCGGCTGCTGAAGGCGAGCGCAACCCAGAAGTTGTAAAAGTTACGCCAATGAAGGCAGACGAAGCGGGTATTTTCGCACCGCTGCCTGAGCGAGAACTAAAAGACGGCGATATCGTGATTGCCGCGATTACCGCCTGCACCAACACCTCTAACCCTGGCCTATTGATTGCCGCAGGTCTGCTGGCGAAGAAAGCCAACGAACTGGGCATGAAGGTACCTGACGGCGTTAAAACATCCCTGGCTCCGGGGTCCCCTGTTGCAACAGACTTCCTGACTAAGGCAGGGCTGCAGCAACACCTGGATGCTTTGGGCTTTAATACGGCAGGTTACGGCTGTACCACTTGTGTAGGTAACTCAGGTCCGCTGGCACCAAGCATCGAAGACGCCCTGCAAAACCACGACATTATCGCCGCGTCGGTATTGTCCGGTAACCGTAACTTCGAAGGCCGTGTCCACCCGGATGTTGATACCAACTTCCTGATGTCGCCACCACTGGTAGTGGCAATGGCGATGGCTGGCAACGTGAATATCGATGTCACTAAAGAACCGATCAGTCAGGATGCTAAAGGCAACGATGTCTACCTAAAGGATATCTGGCCGAGCAACGCTGAAATCAGCCAAACCATGCTTGAGTGCATGGATCCGAAAGCGTTCCGTGAAACCTATGAAAACGCGTTGGACGGCCCTGCTACATGGCAGAACCTGGAATCACCTACCGGCCCTGTATATGACTGGGCGCCGGATTCTACCTACATTCAGGAGATCTCATTCTTCGATGGTTTCTCACTGGAAACACCTAAAGATTCACTGAACAACATCTCGGCTGCGCGTATGCTGGTAATGTGTGATGACAACACAACGACCGACCATATTTCGCCGGTAAGCCGTATTCGTCCGGATTCCCCTCCAGGTGAATACCTGAGCTCGCAAGGCGTAGCTGACGAAGACATGACATCATTGGGTGCCCGTCGTGGTAACCACCACGTGATGCTGCGCAGTATTTTCGGTAACGTCAAAGCCCGAAACCTGCTACTGCCAGGCACCACAGGTGCGGTAACTAACTACTACTCATCTGACAGTGCTCCGGCACAGATGTCTATCTACGATGCCGCTGAGCGCTACCGTAACGAAGGCACATCGACTGTGGTATTCGGCGGTAAGCTGTATGGTACTGGTTCCTCCCGTGACTGGGCGGCGAAAGGCCCTGCACTGCTGGGCGTTAAAGCGATTATCGCAGAAAGCTTTGAGCGTATTCACAAATCCAACCTGGTCGGCATGGGCGTATTACCGCTACAGATGCCTGAAGGTATAACACGTGCATCGCTGAACCTGGACGGTACCGAAACCTTCGACCTGAACGGTATCGATACTCTGGAGCCACGCGGCACAGTTAGCCTGACCATTAACAGAGCAGACGGCTCATCTCAGCAGTTGGAGCTAACCTCCCGTGTTGATACCTCCTCTGAGCTGGATCAGATCCGCCACAAAGGTATCCTGCCAATGGTACTGCGCGATATTATCGCTGCGAATAGCTAAGCCAGCTTTTAGCTTGTATAAAAAAACCGCCGTTTATCGGCGGTTTTTTTGGACTTAAGATGGTATAGCTAACACCCTTGATTAATAGCTAGTTATCCGTTTACTCTACGGACTACTTTGTAGACCTGATTACCAATCCATCATTCATTCCCATAAATGATTGGCCTATGTTTTTTTCAACAGAAAAACTTGGCTCATAACCAGACTGCACGATCTCTCGATACAAACAATCAAGAATACTATAATTTTTTACAGGTATTCCTTCCTCCATTTTAAGAGAAAGAAAATTTGAATTTCTCAAGGGCTTAATGAGGGTTTGACCTGGTAATGAATTAATTTGACTATGAGAATCAATATGCTCCATAAGGTCTGTTTTTACAAATACTATATCTTCTACTAAAGAAAGATCTGCCAACTCCTTAAATGATAAGAATTCAGGCATATCATTCCGAATAACAAAAACATATCCAATATCAATTGGATCAACCCCAAAATAACAAAGATTATATGCCAAAATACACTTATCTAATGGTTGCATCCCTTCTTTTTTTAATAATTCCACTTGTTCTAAAGCCCAAGTTTTTATAGCCTCATCAGAGGCAGAATACCCTTTACCTTCTCTTTTTGCTGATTGAGGTAAACGATCAATATATCCCATATAGTGCTCCCCACTCCGGTGGTGAACGCTACTATTAAGACCGCCGACAGCGTTTAAGCTCAAGAAATTCTGTTCTGTAGTTGGTGCCACGGATATTGCTGCTAAGCCATGCCACTGATCATTATCGATAATAGGCCTTAGTCTGTGAATATTCGTCGTTATATAATTTTCAACGGTTTGGGGCTGGTACTTAGAATAAGATATTCTTTTTAACCAATCACTGTAATCTGTTTCATTTTTTATATCTTTGTGAATTTCAATACAATTTGAATCATTCACTGAGAAATAAACTGAAACATCAAGCGCTGCACATATTGATGAAATGTAATCCTCTACAGACACTTCAAGGTCTTCAGCCCTCATTTGATTGCGTTTTATTAATACTTTATCGGTGCTTTCTAATATGCCTTCCTTCAAATTCAGTTTTATTTGGGTAGAAATATTAGAATTGAAATCTTCGGGAATTTCATGTTTAAGTAGAGGCCGT
The DNA here is from genome assembly GCF_000153345.1 of Neptuniibacter caesariensis. Taxonomy (GTDB): domain Bacteria; phylum Pseudomonadota; class Gammaproteobacteria; order Pseudomonadales; family Balneatricaceae; genus Neptuniibacter; species Neptuniibacter caesariensis. Next base: position 71,466 of record NZ_CH724125.1, on the reverse strand, counting down.
AAAGACAAGCCATTATTAAAGTTTAACTGCCGTACATCTGAAGATCCTCCATTCCATGGTTTACTAGAGACTCTTACTTTATCAGCCCCCATAAATACGGAATAAAACCCAATCCCAAACTGACCAACTGATTTAAATTTAGAGGAGCGAAGACCTGGGAACTCACTTTGGACTAAAGAAGACGTCCAAAAACTTGTACCAAAATCTAATAAAGGACCTGTTAATACTCGCAGAGACATACCTACGCCATTGTCCTCAATATATAAACACACCCCATTATCATCACTAATCAATCGAACAGTTATTTGTCCAATAAAATCTTTATCGATCTCTCTTCTAGCATGTATGGAATCCCTTGAATTTTGTATAAGCTCTCTGAGGATTACTTCAAATTTATCGCAGCCCGCACCATATAGTTTCTCACCACCCAGCGAACTTACAAGATTTTCCATGTTACCTACATGGACTTCTGCCATGCATGGATTCCAACCCTCAGTTTGAACATATTTTGACATTAACTCTGGTGATTCAACACCTTTAACCCTTTTTACTTGAAATTGAGGAGTTTCAACTTGCCTGGACTCAAGTAATGCATTAGATGACCTAATTTCTTGCTCAATCATATTAATAGTGTCATAGACAACCCACCATGCTTCTGATTCGTTCTCCAAAAATCTATGTGTGGAAGTAAATAACAGGGTTGAGTTAGTATTATCGGATTGATCTAAATCTACTGACGCTAATTTGTTTTGAGCTTGCCAATGGGTATATGAAATTCCTCTTCTTTTTATCAAAGCATGAAGGAAATCTGGAGCTCGCTCATTATCAATGTGGGCAGCATCCGCACAACGTACCATACAAGCAATTTTTATAGGGTCAATTCGCCAATCTCGAGGAAAACCTGGTAGGACGTTCACCTGATTAGGCAATTTACTTGCAACATCTTCAATTGACCAATGATGACTTGCAGCAATTTGCCCAATCAACTTACCAAGGTGCTTTCTAAGAGTATTGTTTTCTAGAAGAAATAACGGGGATTTTGTTTCAGGATCTACCCAGCTTTTTTCGGTTAATGACTCGGCTTGATGTGCATGGAGAGCCCTCAAAGCTGAAAAGTCTGCGATTTTTTCTGCTTCAGCGACATCAGTTACATTCTCAGAAACACTTGCATAAGAATCTTTCCAAATATCGGTCTGGCGTATTCCTTCGATTCCATTATCATAAGCTTCAAAGCATAAAGCTGAATCATGTAGTAATACTGCACCACCAAACACAAAAGCTTCAAGAGGATTGAGTGGATAATCATCACCACATATTAGATCTGCAACTTCCCATAAAGCATCTAAATGACTTATGTCATGCTGCGTTAGTCCCGGTAAAATCGATGAAATTTGTGAAACTAAGTGTGTAGCATTATCTCTAAATTTAATAAAAGATATTCTTAATTCATCACGCTTTTCTTTGTATATGTCATCGTTCACCTCACCTAATGTACGATTCCATAATTTTGTATATTTTATTCTTTCTATCGACAATTCCATATCCTCTGGATTAAACGGCTAACGCCCGCATTTGGGGCTGTAGTGAAGCGCAGCGGAACGGAGGTCCCAGCCCCGAAGGGGCGAACAACATGCGCTTGTTAAATGGCTAGACTTCCAGCTTAGGTAAGCTAACATTTTTAATATGATCACGAAGATTCACTAAGTCTTTTTTCTTTAGCTTGCCAAGAACCTCTCTTTTTCTATAAAGGTCGCCATTGCCCAAGTGGGCAACGAGGTTTTTGGGGTAATTGTGAGCATGAGGATTCGAGGGGAATGGATCAGCATCATTTTTGTGAATCCGCCATACTTCGCCTTTCGTTCGAATGGTCTGCTCAGTGAGGGATATTGGAATATGTTCTGGAATGATTGATTCATCTAGAGCAACCTCGCAGATAAATTCTGGATCGAACCTGGAAAAATCAAATGAGGACAACAACTTGATGATCTTTTCTGCTGGGAGATCCATGTAGAGAAGATCTGTCGAGCAATTCAGATCCAAAACTTCGACTAAAGCATTTTGAATATCTTCACTAGTGACTCGTAGGGAATCTGTACTCAGCTTCTGAATTGCCTCTCCAGAGTCTTTTATATATTGATTAATCCAATCACTGGGATCTTGCACAAGACTTTCCTTTGCCATTTAACATTTGTATATACAGGGGTCCGTATATCTACCCTAACCGCATTTGTTTAATAACAGATGTAAGAAATTGAAAAGGAAGGAAAGCTAGAAATTACCGAGACTCTTCCGTGACAAACCGCGCATGCGCTATATCAATGGATACCCACCCCTTGAAAACCAAGGGTCCATGGTATCTACACGCGTTAGACTTCCATCTGTCTGATTTAATTACTGTTTTAACTTAATCTTCAGAGCAAAACAAGCAATCAGAACTGACAAACATGACATAATCAGTCACTGAAATGCCACTGCAAAAAATATACGGTATGAGAATAGTCAGATGATTTTTGGCAAGAATAATACGCAGCAGATAACCAATGACCGGTTCAGCGTGTAAAAATCAAAAGCGGTAAATTGGAGAATAAAGCGGAGAATGATTCTCTAGCGACTAGCTTCTATAACCTAGCTACTGAGTTTTTGGAGATGACCCCACCAGCCACATTCCGGCACATGAATCCACCGCTGTGGCTGCTCCCTTCCGGGCCTGACCAGGTTCACGATTTATCATTGCGGAAGGACCAGCAGGGCCACCATTGCGGGCCTGAGGGCCTTGTTTGAGTGAGATCACTCAAGACAGGCGCGCAGTATACCAGTGAAAATCGAAGATGCAAATCTAATCTTGATAAGCATCTGATTTATTGAAGAATAGTCGTTTAATCTTCCCCGTAATGGCTCAGTAGCTTGCGCACATACCACCACAAAACACCGGCAATAATCGGCACGGAGAAGCTTAGCCCCATCAGCACATCGTCGCGTAAAGGAGCCTCAGTCACGGTGTTACGGATGGTTCGCTCCAACAGATCGAAGGCGTAGTAAGTCACTACGATAATGGTGAAGCTTTCCAGCTTGGCTTGCAGGCGCAGTTGGCGTCTGGAACGATCATTGAGGCGCTCCAGCAACTGCTGGTTCTGCTGCTCAATGGTCAGATCAACTTGCGAGCGAATCAGGTCAGTCGCACGGGCAATACGCCGGGATAAGCGTTCGATTCGCATATTGGCCGCTTTACAGGTACGTCTTGCTGGATCCAGGCGTCGTTCCATAAATTGCGCCACGGTTTGCAGGCCCTGCATACGATCTTCACGCAGCTCGGTTAACCTGCTATCAACCACCGCAAAGTAGGCTTCAGAGGCAGCAAAGCGGTTGGCGGTTTCTGCTGACAGCTCCTCAACTTTTGCGGCAAGTTCCATCAACTGTTTAAGTAACTCGGGGCGGTTAGGCTGCTCAGCTATGCTGTGGGTTATCTCGGCAAGTTGCAGATCCATCTGGGTTAGCAATGGCATTAACTTTTGCGCTTCAGGCAGGGCCAGCAAAGCCGTATGGCGGTAGGTTTCAATTTCGCATAATCGCTGTAACAGCCTTCCCGCCTGGAAAGCTTTCAGGGAAACATCATTAACGATGATTTTTACAAAGCCGCTCTCATCGGATGGATAGAAATCTGTCCAGAGTTTGGCAGCTCCGCCCATGATTTCCGCTCCGGACACCTGATGCTCGCCAAAGTACATTTTCAGATCAGGCTTCGGCGTATCAGCGACATCGAAGTAGATCTCTACCCCGCTTAATAGCTCCCCCGGTAATGGCTGCCACAATGTGGCAATGGTATCGATGGATGCCGAGCCATACTGGTAGAGCGTCAGGGTATAGAACTCATTGTGCGGTTCATACCTAACGCCATACTCTTCGCTGCTGGCAAAGAAGAAACCTGACTTCTTCGCTGGCGCGTCTATCTTTAGTGTCGCAAGTAACTTGGCCAACCCTTCGTTCAGCGCATCTCTGTCATCCGAAGCACAGGTCGCCGCTATGTGTAAAAGCCCGAGAGGTGCTTTAAATGGCTGGAATGGTCGGGAGTGAACTTCTGAAGTGATCTGATCGCGTAAGGGATGGCTTTGCATCAATAAATCCAGACAAACTATTTTGCATATATACTAAAGTTTAAATATTAAATTTTAAATCACCCATCTGGGGTATTGGCTTTTATTGATTATTCGGTTGATTGAACGAGTGTAAGTTGCAGGCAGACTCAAACCCCGCGTAGAATGCTAGGAAACACGCTCTAAGTGTCTGATAGATAATCCTTTTGAGTCGTAGGGTTACCTATCAATGCCTATGTATTCTCAAGGATTAGAAGAAATGCAGGAACAAATAAACCAGCTAGGGCTGGCAAGACAACCCATTTTTGATCAGCATCTGAATGTTGTGGCTTATGAGTTGTTATACCAGTCGGAGAAACAGGAAGAGGTCGCCAAGTTCTTAGAAGGCGATCAGGAAGCCTGTGATGTTTTGATCAATAACTTCACCAGCATCTACGATTCCGGTGCGATGAAGTCACTCCCTGCCTTTCTTAATGTGACTGAGAACTTTATCCGTACCGATAGCCTGCCGAATCTTTCCCGGCATAATCTGGTTATCGACCTTAAGCAACAAACGGAACTGAGTAAGGATTACATCAACTCCTTACATAAGTATGTGGATGCCGGTTACCGCCTGGTGCTTGATGATTTCACTTATGATCCTATCTATGACGACTTACTAAGGCTTGCCAAGATTGTCCGCGTTGATATCAGCGATCGCAGTAACGAATCGATCGCTGAACATATGCAGAAGCTGAATCGCTTTAAAGTGACAGTGCTTGCAGAGAACGTAAACACCTATGAAGAGTATGAGCGCTGCCAGGCATTAGGCTTTAAGCTTTTCCAGGGCACTTTTTTATCGCGCCCTTCCCTGGTCGAAGGTAAGAAACTCACCTCCAATCAGGCGATCGTTATTCATCTGCTCGCTGCACTTCAGGATCAGGATGTTACGCCGCACACCCTGGCAGATATCACCTCAAGAGACCCTCAGCTAACGTTTAAGTTACTGCGCATTGTTAACTCCGCCCAGTACAACCTACCGAATAAAATTGAGAGCCTGACTCAGGCGATCGTCGCTTTGGGTATCAATGAAATTAAAAAATGGGCGACGCTGCTGGCGCTTTCCAGTAACGATGACAAACCAAGCGAGCTGATCCGCCAAATTCTGATTACTGCGCGCATGTGTGAGTATGTGGCTCATTACACTGATGAAGTGGATTCTGAACTGGCGTTTATGACCGGCGTGTTATCCATGCTGGATGCCTTGCTGGAAGTGGATCAGCCAACCTTGCTGGATCAGCTATCAGTCTCCGAAGAGATTGTAGAAGCGATCACCCGCTATGAAGGTAAGTCCGGCAAGCTCCTACAGGCGGTTAACTTCTATATGATTGGCCAAAGCGCTTTCCGTCTGCCCCCTGAAGTACAGGAGGTTTACGCTGAAGCCTATTACGAAGGGGTTCGCTGGAGTAATGAGAACATGCAGATGATGCAGGGTTCTCACCTTTAGGGAGAAAATATCTCTGCCAGCTCTGCCCTTACCCAGCTACACATGGGATCGTGGTGATACCTGTCGTGCCAGTACATGTACAGAACAACCTCGGGCAGAGCAAACTCCTTAGGCAGTGGCCTTAAAACCAGACTCGTCCCTTGCGCCAGATGTGTCGCCATAATTTTCGGCAGGGTAAAGATCAGGTCAGACTGCTGGCAGAACTGCGCTACCGACATAAAGTTTGCCAACCTCAGCATCACTTTACGCTTGTAACCAAATTCACCCAGCGCATCGTCCATCATTCCCGGCCCTTTACCAGTGATAGATACTAATCCATGGGATGCGTTCGCATAGTCCTGTAAGGAAAGCTCACCCTTGGCAAGCGGGTTATCCCTATCCATCACACAAACATGCCCTGTTCGGGCGATCTCGATACGACGATACTGATCATGATGGGTCTGCGGGAATAGCCCTGTGATGGTGAAATGCACATCTCCCCTTTCTAACAATTCAAAATGCTCGGGCAACTGCGGTACCACTTCAACTCGAAGGTTGGGCGCTTTTTCCCGTAACATACGAATCACATCAGGCATCAGCAGAATAAGCTCCAGATCCAACCCCGTGAGCTTCAGCACGCCTTCTGCCTGCATAGGGTCAAACTGTTCAGGCTGCATAATCGCTTGAACCTCATGCAGAACATGGGACAGCTGCTCACGTAAAACAACTGCGCGGGCACTGAGATCATAACCACTGCCCGTTCTCACCAGAATCGGATCCTGAAGGGTGGTTCTCAGCCGCTGTAAAGCACGGCTAACCGCAGGCTGACTCATATTGAGTCGTTCCGCTGCTTTTGATACATGCTGTTCATCGATTAACGCCTGCAACACAACCAGCAAGTTTAAGTCGACCGACCTAAGATTCATTTCACTCATATGCCTGCACACAACCATCCACTTAACGCATACCTAACATATATTTTATGCATTAGACGCATTCGCAGTAAATACGTAAAGTGCGAACTATATAGTCTGGCAATAAAAACTAACGCTTTTATATGCGTTTAGTTGTTAAGAAACGTAAATCTGACTGCGAATACAATTAATTTATGTTTGCATATAGCAAACGCACTTGAGGTGATTTTATAAATGGCACTAAACCATAAGCTATTAAATGACGAGGAAACCTACGGCTGGGGCCCTGTGATCATGCACTGGCTCATTGCTCTGGCAGTCATTGGCTTATACCCATTGGGTTTATACATTGAAACCTTAAGCTACTACGATCCGGAATATCGCACCGTACCTATCTGGCATAAAAGTATTGGCTTGCTGGTGACGTTTACCCTGTTTATACGTTTGTTCTGGCGCCTGCTAAATAAACCACCAAGAGAGCTACCTCAGCCGCAAATGATGGCTCTGGCTGCGAAGCTGGCACATTTTGCACTGTACCTCTTACTGTTTATCACGGTTGCTTCAGGCTATCTGATCTCTACCGCCGATGGCAGAGCGATCGAAGTGTTTAACTGGTTTAGCATTCCGGCGCTGCCTTATTCATTTGAAAATCAGGAAGACATCGCTGGGGAAATTCATTTTCTGGCGGCTACGGCACTAATTTCAATCGCTGCTGTCCATGCTATTGCAGCGATTAAACATCACTATATCGATAAAGACATAACATTACGGCGCATGCTAGCGCTTCGCGAGGAACATTAATGAAAACTAAGATTGTTAAAGGACTGGCGCTTGCCTCTTTGCTGACTGTATCACCTCTTTACGCAGCTGATTACGTAATCGACACTAAAGGTGCTCACGCGTCTATCGAGTTTCGTATCAGCCACCTGGGTACTAGCTGGCTAACAGGCCGCTTCAATACGTTTGAAGGCGAGTTTAGCTATGACGCAGAGAAGCCAGAAGCGTCTTCAGTTAAAGTGGATATCGATGTGACATCCTTTGACTCTAACCACGCTGAGCGTGACAAGCACATCCGTAGCGGCGACTACCTGGATGTTGCAAAATTCCCTAAAGCGTCTTTTGAAAGTACTTCTTTCACGCCAGATGCAAACGGTGGCGGCGTAATGAAAGGTATGCTGACCCTTTACGGAACAAGCAAAGAGATCGCGATTCAGTTGAGAAAGTAGGTGAAGGTAAAGATCCATGGGGTGGTTACCGCGCAGCTTCTCTGGCACAACAGAGATTAAGCCACGTGAATTTGGCATGACTTACAACCTGGGCCCTGCTTCAGAAACCGTTTATCTGGATCTGAACATCGAAGGCATTCGTAAGTAAGTTTGCCCATTAAAAAAGGCGGGTTAACCCGCCTTTTTTATTATCTACAGATAGCTGTCAGTAGTTATCGTAGCTGTTATAGACACTGATTTTATTCTCTTCAGAAACAGCATAAACCTTAAACTGATCTTTTCTAGCGCCCGGCATATCCATACCCGGCCCACCTGATGGCATTCCTGGCACCGTTAGCAGGCGAACATTGTGATCTTGTTTGGCTAATAGCGACTTAATATCCTGCGCCGGAACATGCCCTTCAATCGCAATACCGTTAACCACCGCAGTGTGACAAGAAGCAGCTTGAGGCGGCACGCCTAAACGCTGTTTGATCGGGGAGACATCGTTGGTTTCGATCGCGTTTACCACAAAGTTGTGATCTTCAAGATGGTCGATCCAACCTTTGCAGCAACCACAGGTAGGACTGTGATAAACATCAACACTGTATTCAGTTGCCGTTTTACCTTCCAACCACACCGGGTTTGCACTGTGCGCCGAAAGCGAAAGGCACAAAGAAGAAACCGCCAAACCCCAAATCATTTTTTTCATAGGTACACCTTATTTTGGAGCACCTAGTTTATCAGTTGTTTGAGGCCTGACCAGTTCCGATTGGTTATGACGCTATAACCTATTCAAACTCCATCGCTTCAAAAACACGCCCGGCATTCTTAGCTGCCAATTGCTCAAATGTTTCCAAATGCTTATAAGGGCTCTGATCTATCTGGTATGCGTCTTCCAAAGTGCCGCCCTCATCTAAAAGCTCGGCGACTTTGCCACGCAGATATTCAAGGTAGCCGCGAGTCCACTGATCAACCGTAGCGAAATCAGTCGCTTCACCGTGACCCGGGATAACGATCATATCTTTAGCATAGGGCGCGAACTCGTTGTGCCAGGTTTCCAGCCAGGCTGCTGTATCGGTTTCAGGGAACACCGGTAATAAACGCTGCTGAAACGCCATATCACCGGCGATCACCACATTTTGCGAAGGAACAACCACCGAAATATCACCGGGAGAATGAGCAGGACCAAAACGGACCAGTTCCACTTTCATCTCACCCAGATCAAGCTCCATATGCTCTTCAAACGTCTGGTCGATCTCAACCAGCTCTGTACCCTTAGCCCGCTCTTTCAATATCGTCTGCAGGTTTTCCAACCCAGAAAGACCGAGTTCATTGACCTCTTCTAAAGCCTCTTCATGGGCAATAATGGTTGCGCCCTGCTCTTTCCAGTAGCCGTTACCCAGGATCGCATGGGACTGGCCATTCTCATCCACCACATACTTAACCGGTAGGCTGGTTATTTTCTTAATTTCTTCGTGCAGGGCTTTTGCAAGCAGATATGAAGAACCGCCGTTAACCACCAGCACTGCCTCTTTACCGATGATAAAGCTTAAATTGTTATTGTGGCCTCCGTTCTCATAGCTGTAATACTGGGTTGCGCCAATCGCAGACCAAACACCCTCAGCTACTTTAACCGGTGCACTATAGAGAACGGACTCAGGATATTTATCTGCTGGACTGGCAGCAAATACACTGCCCGAGATGACGAATGCGCTAAGGGCGATTCCTTTCAATGAAGAGATACTTTTCATATTAGCCACATATACCTGTAAGAAATATCGTTATATAAATAAGAATATAAGATATCGCTTAATTAGCAGCAAGCGTTTATAAGATCTGAAAACTGACACGCCCCGTCGCACCTGATCGGTTTTGCACGAGCAGTTCGTACTGTGCCTTTGAAGCCAGCTTGAGCTTAAGCACATTGGAGCCCGATTGAACTAACTCCCCGTTCAGATACCACTCGTGATCAGACACTTCCCCTTCAGCTGTTATTTTAAGGCTGATCTCGGAACCCCTGAGTGAGTGGTAGATCTGCCCCTCTTTAACACCTGCCAGGCGTATCTTTCGTTTACTGTTTAAGGTGACTTTGCAGTTGTCCGCATAATCTGGAACTTTAACAGCACGCTGATAATCTGCCTTAAGCCAGCTTTCCATTGCCACCGGCCAGAGCGATACCGATTTAGCGCTAACGCTACCCGTGGCACACGCTCTGGACACCCGCAAAGAAGAGGCTTTTTCGATCAGAAAATGCTGCATAGGATCGTAAAATAGTGCCCTTTCCTCAGGCCGGTTAGCCAGTGTTCTTGGCGTAACGCCTCCGATCGTATTGGCTATGCGGCTTTCATCACAGCCGACAGAAACCTGTTCCTTTGCACGACCATCTGGCCAGCATATTTCAGCTTCCTTAACGCGATCAGGCTTTGCCAATTCAGTTGAATTTGAATGGTTAAGCAACTCAAGTAAGTTGAACAGCAACGGTCCTGCCAGCTCTCTGCCCATCGTTCTCTGCATCGGCTTACCGTCGGGCCTGCCCAGCCAAACACCTAAGGTATATTGCTGATTAACGCCAATTGCCCAAACATCACGATAATCCCAGCTGGTGCCGGTCTTCCAGCCAAATTCGGGCAGTTGAACATAACTGAAACTGCGGCTGTGCCTGAACGGCCGATCCAGTTTTCGTAGTATATCCCAGGTAATCCATGCCGCCTCAGGGCTATAGAGCGCCCGCCCGGAGTTCGTTTCATCTGCCTGAGTGTATTGGAGGGGATAAACCTGCCCCTGGTTTGCCATTGCGCTATACAGCTTCACGAGCTGCTCTAAAGAGCTACCAGCACCACCCAGGACGATCGCGCTACTTGCCTCTCCTTCTGGTATCCGTAAACCAGCCCCCACATGCATCAATTTGTTGGCAAACGCCTGATCCCCAAACGCCTCGATAAGCTGTACGAACGGAAGATTGAGTGAACGTTGCAGCGCTTCTGCAGCAGAAACAGGGCCACTAAAGCCACCACTAAAGTTTCCGGGTCGGTAACCAGTACCAAACCGCGGTACATCTGCTAGCAATGACTCGCTGTGTATCAGACTTTTATCCAGAGACAGTGCAAAAAGAACCGGCTTTAATGTGGACCCCGGTGACCGTATGGCTTTCACCATGTCCACATGCCCTGATCGTTGCGAATTATAAAAATCAGCCGAGCCCACATAGGCCAATACTTCATGGCTTTGGTTATCGATCAGTAAAGCTGCGGCCGATATTTCTGTCGCTAAGGGTGCCGTATAACCCTTAACTGCATCGGCAAATGCCAACTGAAGATCCCGATCAATCGTTGAGGCGATCACTCGGCTCGCTCTGCTCTCTTGCCGTAAGCGCCGGGAAAGTAAGGGTGCAATGACCGGCGTTCGCAAGGGCCAGACCGCGACCTGCTCCTCAAGCGCATGCTTAATCGTTTTAGGCGACCAGATTTCGAACTGGGCTAGGCGGCGCAGTACCTTGTCACGATAAGTCTGCGCCAGTTGCGGGTGACGATCCGGGCGTAATCGACTCGGCGCCTGAGGTAACACCGCTAACAACGCTGCCTCGGAGTGCCGAAGCTGATCTGCCGATTTATTCAGATACTGAAGACTGGCCGCCTGCACACCTTCGATGGTGCCGCCAAACGGCGCATGGTTAATATAGAGCTCAAGAATTGCCTGTTTATCCAGACGCCACTCCAGTTGAAGTGCACGAAGTACCTGCTGTGCTTTGCCGATGAAAGTCCGCTCATGAGGGTGAAGAATACGTGCGACCTGCATCGTGATAGTTGAACCACCGGAGATGATCTTTCCGGTTGTTAGCCACTGCCATCCTGCCCGAAGCATGCTGACGGGATTGACCCCTGGATGCTGGTAAAAGTAACGATCTTCGTAATTTAGCAAGGCCTCGATATAGAGCGGCGACACCTGTTCAAGTCTTACCTGATAACGCCAGATGCCTTTCTCGTCCGCAAAAGCGCGGAGCGGCACCCCCTCCCTATCGAGGACAACGGATGAATAGCTAGAAGACTGGTCTGGTAAGGTGGGCGGATAAAACCTATCCGCCAGCCACAGCAGACTACACAACACGCAAAGCGTGAGCACTAACCTGGCTAGATATCTGCGAAACATTTCACGTTTTTACATTTCACAGGGTTAGACCTCATATCGTTACTCGGCAACTACTCGACAACCACCAGCTTACCCATTGAATCACTTAATCCGCGTATATCAGGCTGATACATCGACTCAGCTTGCGCTGGGGGAACAAGGTATTCACCCGGGGTTACGGCCCTGGATAGGTAGTAGAGCGTTTTTTCACGCTTCTCTGGCAGGTTAAAGGCTGCCACATAGCGGTCATCACGATACTCCTGATACGCCAGGCCGCTCTGCTGAATCGATTCACCTTCAACCATTAACGATTCGAGTTTGATAGCATGCTTTAGATTCTGGTTCTCCAGCTCGAGTCCGGCGGGTAATAGGTTGACCAGCAAGGCATCCGGTATCCTTGATTCGCTATACAACCGAACTCGCGTTAATACTTGATCACCAATACTCAACAGCTGATTTTTTTGCAGCAGTGTCGCCTTACCATTAACAACTTTATAGTGATCTGCTTTCAGACTGATACCTTCATCCACTGGCCCCGCAATTGTCTCTGGAATACCGGTCCAGCTGAACGTTGCGAACACAGGTTTTGCTGAAAGATTTTCCACCAGCGTAGTACGCAGTTCTTTGATATCAAGATTATGCCGCTGGGCCTCTTCACCCTGAATCTCTTGCAGTTGCTCACCCTGATGCAATCCCGCTGACCAGTTACCCGCTTTATCATATCGGTTCATAGTCACAGCAAGCTGAAGCAGGGCTGCCCGCTCCTGCGTGCTAAGCCAACGTTTCTGCTGGATCTGCGTTAATAAGCGAGGGATCAACTGCAGTGCCTGACCACGAAGTTCTGAACCCCCCCCCTGAGTCGCCATGACGGCCGCAACGGAGAGTGATAGGTCCCTGATTTCTGAACCATAATCGCCTAAATAACCCTCTGATCTTAATGTCTGCAGCGCACCAGACACGATTTCAGAACCCTCAGATTTGCTTCCTGTCATCAGGATAGCTAAGCCCAGATGCACACCTGGCAGGGAACTATGGGCATCTTTGAGTTTTTTATCAGCCAGATCGCGAAGCGGCCCCAGGGTTACCGCGCCCTCTTTTGCCAGAACAAACGCTGCATAAGCCTGATAGGCGATCTCATAATGACTCGGTATGGCCGACCAGGTTCTTACCGGGATCGCTCTGCGCTGAAGAACATACTCACGTAACCGGTTTCGGGCTTGTGGCAACATCTCTTCAGGTATCTCGTAACCCTGTTTCTGTAAGCGCCCAAGCAGCTCTGTTGCATACACTGTCAGCCAGTGTTCTTCTGCAGAGTGTTTATCCCATAAACCAAAGGATCCATTGGCCCGTTGCAGTTCAGCGTAACGGTTTACCGCTATACCCACCTGAGCCGTCAGATCAGCCTGATCAAGCGAAACACTTGCCAACAACTGACCTTTATCCTCCGCCAGCATTGTTAGCGGCTGCACCTTACTGGTGGTCTGTTCAAGGCAAGCATAGGGGTAGCGTAGTAAAGCCTCTATATGCTGATCTGCGTTAAAATCCGGGCTTGAAGAGAAACGGAGCTGAGCGCGGCGACTATCGGCTCCGAGAAGCGCAATGTCTGAAGTAGGAAGTTCCAAGGTGTTTCCTTCCTGCAACAACGCGCTGAAACTGCCATATTCGGCGGGATAAGCGGGCCGAACATTTAGCCCCCACTGTCGCTCAATCGCCAGCGGTTCCTCACCGGTTGGATCGATCACAATGGCCGCTTCAATGTCCCCCTCGCCCAAAGCCGCTGCGTCAATTTCGAAGTGCAGAACCTTTTTCTTAGCAGGCTCAAGCGTCAGCTGTAGGTTTCTTTCCGGCATGGATAAGGCACCACTAACGCTAAGATCAAGACTGACCTGCTGGGTAGCCTCTGTCATATTTACCAGATCCAGTGCTACCCGCGTCCGGTCTCCCTTAGCCATAAATCGAGGTGATGAGAGTTGAGCGACTAATGGCGAGACCACCTTAACGCTATCTTTTTGATAACCAAATTGATCAGCACCCATCGCAACCGCGGTTAGCGTCAATTCACCATCAAAAGCAGGCAGGTCCAGATTGACTGTCGCCAGGCCGCCTTCTACCTGAACGGTAGAACTAAACAGACTCAGAATCTGAACATCTGTTGGCGGCGCCTCTCCTCCTCTTTCCAGTTCAGCATCACCACCCCATCGCACTTCAGCTTCATCAACCAGTGTGGGCTCCGCTAAGTGATCGTACATATCGGATATACGCGTGTTATACGCGCGACGCTGGTAAAAGAAGTCGAATGGGTCGGGTTGCTCATAGCCGGTAATACTCAGCACGCCTGAATCAACAGCGCTGAGCGTGACAAAGTATTCCCCTGAAACAGGAGAGCCGGCTGCATCGGTGACTTTGATGGCAATTTCTGAGCTAGCCTCAGGACTCAGGGTATCACCGGAGACGATCTCAACATCCAGTTTACGACCCTCTCGATTTAAAGGCAGATGCACCGCCCCAAAGCTCCGTTTGCTCACTTTGTCACTGTTATCTGAAGGAGCAATAACAAACGCCGTGATATAAGCATCATGCCTGGCGAGATCAATTGGAATGGTAAGCTCTGCGCTGGCTTTACCCTCTTTGAGGGAAACTACTTGTGAAGCTAATACGCCACCTGCTTCGAGCAAGACTAATGCTTTACCCTCTGTAGGTGATAAAAGTTTAATTTGGGCGGTTTCGCCCGCTTTATAGCTACCTTTATCCAGCGCAATTGAAATCTGATCCGGGCGGATCTGATCCGACCCCGAATGCCAGTTGTAATACCAATCCTCACCCGCATTGAAGTGATAAACAGTTTTACTCTTAGCCGAGTAATCCTCAAGCTCCAGACGGTACTTACCCCATTCGACATCGAGACTTAGTGGCACTTTGTCAGCGGAAGTGAAATCGATGATTTGATTAGCAACAGGATACTCATTTTTTTCTGTTTGGTAGTGCCAGCCCCTTTCCGCTGTGTAGCTCCAGAAGTATTTCTCCTCCAGACGATACAAGGTTGCTTTACCTTGGCCTGATGTGAGCAGCCCACCTTGCTCATTGGCCCTGACCAACTCAAACAAAGCGCTGCTTTCTTTATCTGCCCTATCATTCTTAAATAGCGGCTTAACCCCGATAAAACTGTCTTTTGGCCAAAGCAGAACTGACTGACTTCGATTTACAGCACGACCACCACTTTCGAACAAACTGTAGCGGAGTGTCATTTTTACAGGGCTTGCGTAGTTATCCCAATTAAAGAAACCTTTGCTAACGATGGTCTCCGTTTTGCCTTGCGGATCTAACTGAACCTGATCAAGGCTGAATTGATCCCATGCAACGGTTTCTGCTTCACCGAATCTGAAGTCCTTTAACTCAGAAAACGGCTGGGACCAGCCTGATACTGATACCTGGGTATCTAAACGATTACCAGCAGCCGGGGCACCATATAGATACTCTCCAGTAACCGGAATACGTAACTCTGAGTGTTTAAGGAAGCTTAAAGGTGCCTCGTTTGCAGGTTGATCAAAGACTAAACGCAAACGTTCTGGAAGAAACTCTTCAACCTGAAAGTGGAAGAATGATGAGTTTCGTCTTTGCCCTGGTGAAAATGCCCGCACCTGCCACTGGCCTAAAGGTGCGTTTTCAGCAAGGTCATAGCGGAATTCAAAGTAGCCTGGCTGTTCAGGGTCTAATCGCCACTCACCCGCTTTATCTCCATCAGGCTTTATCAGTTCGATATTGAGGGATCCCGCCAATAGCTGACCATCACCATTACGAACGATTGAGCTGACAATTAGCTCCTCTCCAGGCCGATAGATGTCTCGGGGAGCATAGGTTAAATGTTCGACTGATCGATAAGGCCTGCCCGATACGGAAAATTCTGAGAGATCAAATTGTGGCGCATGATATTTAAGTACACTGACCTCACCTGCTTTTTCAGCAATCAGGAGCACCGGATTCTTACTACGTATTTTGTTACTTAACTCCCATGCACCCTGACTATCAGTAACACCAGAGGCGATAACCTGATTATTATGGTCCAGCAGATTAAGTTCTACACCTTCCAGGACATTCCCGTTTTCAGCATTCTGAACCGTATAACGGGTTATCTTTCCATAATCTCTGGCCTGAATACCCAAAGAGGAAACCGTAAACCAGGTAGCAGCGTATTCAAAACCACCTTCCGCTCTGACCGTTGCCAGATAAAGCCCGCCCTCTTTCAATTCAGGGACTTTACTCACCGCAAAGCTCACACGGTTACGACGGTTTTTCTCCTCTGCGATCTTAATGTGAGCACTATGAATGTGAGTTAAGGTTTTGGAGAAACGCTGTTCATTAAAATACCAGCGATCACCGGTTTTTAATGCTGAATACTCATCAAAAAACGTAACGCTATCCCCCTGTTTGATCGCATAAATATCAACCTGAGCTTTGGGTATATTCACAGCCAAAATAGGTAAAGATGAGACACGTCCAGGAATCATGACGGCGCCGTCAACTTCAAAAGCGATTGAGGCAGGTAGTGCTCGCGTTTTAACCGTTTTCTCGATGGCGCTTTGTAACGCCTTGCCATTGGCGCTTTGCAGCCCTTCAGAAACCGCTACCTGGTACTCAGACTGCGGGGTGATTCCCGTGAAATAAAGCGTTTTTCCATCTTCGCTTAATACAGGGGCCGGCAGTTCCGGTTCAACATTAATATATTTTGAGAAGCGCTGATCCGAATCTACAGGTGTATTGAAAAGAACTGCAATCGCGTTGAGGTTTCCAAATTCGCGCTCGGATATATCCAGCACTGCCAAATCAGTATTAGCCGCTGTATTCAGGCTACTGGATTGCTCACTTGGAATAGGATCGGTTTTGGCTGTTTCTGTATCGTCACCACATCCAAAAAGTAATGCGGTAAGCAATAAAACCGATAAAGCGCGGCGTGGACTTAACATTCAGATTCTCCCTGACTGAATTGGTCGCGAATAAAGCTTGCAGAGTAGATTTACTCAACCCAAAGCCTATTGCAAATTAATCTTTTAAGCGACAGACTGCCAGCCATTAATATGAGGTGATTACTTTGGAAAAAAATCAGATATCCTTTGACTGGAATGAAGCTTTCTTTGAAAAGCGCATCAATCTCCTGACCAATTGCCAGATGGGATTTGTGGGAGCGGCTTTGATGCTCATGATGATGAACCTTTCTAAAATCTATCTTCTCTTACCTTTAGGTATTGGGCTTGTTTTAGTGAGTTGGTACAAGAGCCATCTGGACAAATCTCGTGAAGAAGTTAAGAACTCCAGCGTGTCGTTCTCACCTAAATCGATTTTATTTAAGTGCCCAGCGCTTGATCAGGAGCGACGTGTCGAATTCAGACAGATCGAAGAGGTAACTCTGCATAAAGAACACATGATGGAGATTATTACGATCTACTTGAAAGGGGATAAAGAGAAACTGGAAATCAAAGGGCTAAGCCAAAGTGCTGAATTTATTGATTCCCTGAACACAGCGATTAATGATCAACAGAAAGAGAGCACTCAATAGTGCTCTCAGAATATTTTACTGGTATTTAAGAAGGTCAGTAACAACCGGTACACCCGCAGGCTTTTCTGCTACCGTCGCTGTATGCAAACCCAGCAATTCTTCAATCGCGCCACGACAGTTTTTCCAGTAGTTTTTCAGGCTTATAAGATCTTCACCTATAAAGAAACGGCAGAACAATCCCATCTGGAAGGTTTCAGTAACCTGAACAACGTTCTGTAGTTTTGCAGGCTCGACCGCTGGACGCAGCCCTTGTAACAGATGAAAGCGCGTAACTGAAATATCATCAAACAACTTTCTTAAAGTCACTTTAATCTGTTTTCTGTTCGCAGTTGCGGAAACAAAGCCAAATAAAGCCCTTGAAGCTTCGCTATCTGTAGCAAACAGATCAAAGACCTGTTTCTCAATCAGATCAACATACTCATCCAAATCCGAAGGGCGTGAATATGAATTTATCTCTAGCATAAGGTTGGTGGAGAGCTGTTCTAACACTTCCTCTTCCACCTCATTCATCGTTCGGAAATGGTGATAGAGACCACCTTTACTTATTCCTGCTTGTTTAATTAAGCGCCCTGCTGTGAGCGCCGCAAGTCCGTCGACACTTATAATGTTAATCGCAGATTTGACGATCAGACTACGAGTAAGATCAGCATTACCATTTGGACACATTGACAACGACCTTTGTGAGGTACTTCCTTTCGCTTGAAAAACGTTCCTGACATGTTTTCAAACGGCCTACACTCATGCTACGCCTATCTCTTATTTCATAACATCATTAGATCAGTATTTACTGATTCAAATCATGATTTTTGCACAGCACCATTTTGAAGCCCAACTATATAGGGCTTTTGCTGTGTTCCAACTATAAAAAAATACAGCAATTGTCGATCCCAATTGCTGCACGAGGGGACTGTCTAGGAAGAGTGATTCTTTGAACATTCAAACAAGAATCAGATGAACAACAACTTAATATTAGAAAACGCATATAAAATATACATTAGTGCACATGCAGTAAAAATATTCCGTATAACGCCCTTTTATTCCTTTTCTGCTCTACTTTTCTCTGTCATGATCTAAGCTGTATCTATACTCTTAACGATGTTGAGTTTTCTCGGCTAGTTTGGCTTTAGGAATATCGAGATATGGAATTAAGCAGTCTTTATGTCACTGTTATAGAACCGTCCAAGGTGCAGCGGCATATTATTATTGGGCACCTTAATAGTTTTGGGATTGAAAACATTGAGGAGTTCGAAGAAGCAAAACCAGCCCTTGAGCATATGCTCGTCACACCTCCAGATGTCGTTCTTTCGTCAATGCACCTTCCTGATATGACAGGTACCGACCTTGTTACTCAGATGCGTGGACTGGAAGCACTGGAAAAAATTACTTTTCTCCTTGTGTCTTCAGAAACTCATTACCGTTATCTGGAGCCAATCAGGCAAGCAGGTGCTATCGCTATATTGCCTAAGCCATTTAGTCGTGAAGAGATGGCAATGGCTTTAAAAAGTACCCTTGATTACGTATCTGATTTCGAGTCTGACAGTGATTCGGATGAATACGATGCGCTACGTGTCTTGGTCGTCGATGACAGTACTATGTCCAGGAACTATATCAAACAGATGCTGGACTCGCTGTCCATCCACTCAATCGACACAGCTGCGGACGGCTCAGACGCCCTGCAAATGATCGATGATGGTGCGCGATACGACCTGATCATCACTGACTACAATATGCCAAACGTAGACGGTAAAGAGCTGATAGAACATATTCGCTCGCACAGCGAACAGCCTACGGTACCAATTCTGATGGTGACGAGTGAGCAGAACGAAAGCCGCCTGGCTGCCGTACAAAGCGCAGGCGTTTCAGCGATCTGTAGTAAGCCACTTTCGTACGATACAGTTAAACAGCTCATTGAACAGCTAGTGACTGATTACGATATGTAAAGCTAACAGGCTCAATAAAAAACGCGGCTATTGCCGCGTTTTTTATTGCCTTGATCATATTAGTCATCAAGCAATCGATCTGGAACAAACCCCATGATTAACGCTCCCCAGTGCTGTCCATTGACATAAAGAGGGATCGATAGATCATTGAGTATCTCGCCGGTATCACGAATAAACGTCTGAAGCAGGAACGGCGCTGTTGAAGAAGCACGGCGAACCTCTGCCCTGTTGCCAGCAAATATTCTTCGGTTACGGCTCTTGGCATTATCAACTTCAAAATTACCTGTGATACGCTCCGACACCTTCGTATGGTGAGCCGCAGCATAACCGTTTTTATCTACCGCAATCGCATAGATAAACTCTGGCCTTTCTGAGATGAAACGATCAAACATCGGCCTCATTAATGCTTCATATTGATCCGCGTAACTGGTGTCATATTTCTCAGGTAGCTGACCATCATTGGTGCGAACGTAATTAATATCAAAGAGATTACATCCGCGGTTACTGAGGCTTTCCAGCCCTTCCTGAACCTCTTTACTCCATTTACGGCCAGTTTGAATCATCCCTTCGAAACTACCGTACCCAATAATAAATCGGGACAGAAGCTCCTGAGTTTCCTCGGTAGAGTGCTCTAGCTCTTCAGAGAAACGCTGAGACTGTTCAATTTCACCATGCATATCCGTAGAAATGTTGGTGATCTCTGATACATGGTTATGCGATTCACGGTTCGTGTAAGCCAACTCATCAATTGCTGCACTGATACTGCTTAGCTGACTGTTTAACTCTTCAAAGTCATTGACCAGGCCATGGAACTGCTCATTAGTACTACCGATAAACTCTTCAGTCGATCCCACATACTCAAGAATCGTGGATGCACTGGTGCGAGTACTGCTCACCAACGAAGACATCTGACTTATGTTCTGATCAATTTCACTGGTCGCTGTACTCACTTTTTGCGACAGGTTACGTACCTCATCAGCCACTACTGAGAAGCCCCTACCCGCTTCACCTGCACGGGCTGCTTCGATAGATGCGTTTAATGCCAGTAAGTTAGTCTGATCTGAGAAGTCCTTAACCATACCAAGGATCTCAGTGATATTTTTCGAATTCTGCTCGAGCTTGTGTACGGTATCCTGAAAATCGGTTACCTGGGCACGAACTGCTCCGACCTGAGTCTGAACACGACCCAGCTCAGTACTAGAGGTTCTGATCTCATCAAGATTACGAGAATTACGTTCAGATATTTCCAAGGTACTGCCCGCAATATTATCGATCGCCTGAGTCGCTTCCTGGGATGACTGAAAGACTTTCTGCGCCTGCTCTTCCTGCTTAGTCGCTGAACCTTGCGCTTCGATCAATACTTTTTGTAATCGGGTAGAACATAAAGCAACGTTCACGCTACGACGGCGGCTTTCAGCTATCATCGATTTCAGGCTATCGGAGAATCCATTGTAGCTTTCCGCCATATCGGATATTTCATCGTAGGTATATTCAGGCAGTGTCGCTGAGATATCTCCATCCTTATCCTTAATTGCGCGCAAAACATCTGTAACTGCTTCGATAGGTTTCAGAAACAAGTGACGCATGAAAAAGATGGTGAACAGACCGGAAATCAATGCAAAAGCGACGGTTAGTGATCCATATAGCCAGAAAGAGTCCAGGTGGGCCTGAAGTACCTCCAGAGAAGCGCCACCACTTTCGGCCTGTTTAAGACCTGCTTCGAGCTTTTCAAAATGGTTAAAACCGACAACTAACAGAACAACATGCGGCAGGAGAAGAAACAGGACATTGCCGACTATTTTTTTGGTCAAAGTGTTAAAGACCGCTTTCTCTACACTCTTATAAAGGCTCATTTTTTCACTCTCGTTATTCTTATATTGTATTGCCTTATATCTAAAAGAAACTATAGTTTCCGAAAAGGCTGCTCATTTATTTTTAAATAAACGAGTTATACGATAACACTACGAAAGCTGCGTCAAATCAAGCCGTTAAGCGTAAAATTCAAACAAGATACTACCAAAGTATCCAACTGACGCGCTGATGTAAGGCTTTACGCTTACTACGCCAGTCTGAGCAAAAACTTTCCACCAGCAGCCAAAACGACCGACTATGATTGAGATGCTTTATATGCGCTAACTCATGTATCACAACGTAGTCGATCAGTTCTGTTTCGCCAAATATAAGACGCCAATTAAATGATAGGTCGCCCATAGCATTACAACTCCCCCAACGGCGCTTGTAATCTCTCACTTGAATAGAGTTAGGCGAGAGCTCCATCCTCGCCTGCCAAACCTGGACTCTTGCGGAAATATACTGTTCGGCCTGCTCTCGATACCATTTCTTAAGTAATGCTTTTACCTGATCAACCTCAGGCTTAGGGGAACGCTTACTCAGCACAACGATCAGCTCATTCTGTTCTAGATAAGCGTCCTGTTTTTGACCGTAATACCAGGTAATTCGTAACTCTCGTCCATTGAAGGGAATGCAGCCTCCGTTTTCTAGACGGATACTATGGTCCTCTGCCCCTTTTTTTAGATGGGATAGCTGGTTTTCAATCCAGGCTTTTTTTGAATTTAGCCATTGTGAAACCCATTGATCCGATACGCCGCTAGGAACCCTAACCACAACACCCTCATGGCGTACCTGGATGACTGCAGTTTTTCGTTTACTGCTTCTAACAACGGTATAATTATCCAATGGGGCATTCATTTTCAGATGTTTTATATTTGCAAGAGCCAAAGAGCTCACAATCATACCCTGATGGAAAGCCAATATGG
This sequence comes from Neptuniibacter caesariensis, assembly GCF_000153345.1. Classification (GTDB taxonomy): domain Bacteria; phylum Pseudomonadota; class Gammaproteobacteria; order Pseudomonadales; family Balneatricaceae; genus Neptuniibacter; species Neptuniibacter caesariensis. Next base: position 49,395 of record NZ_CH724125.1, on the reverse strand, counting down.
ATCTCTTACTTGAACAAATTCGCGCATGTAAGCTCTGTGAACCGGATCTGGCCTTGGGAGCTAACCCGGTTGTTCAGGCGGCCCCATCAGCCAAGCTTCTGATTATTGGTCAGGCACCGGGCATAAAAGTGCACCAGTCGGGCATTCCCTGGAATGACCCCAGCGGAAATCGGCTCAGAGAATGGCTGCAGATCGATCATGAGCGCTTTTATGATCCACAGCATATCGCGATTATGCCTATGGGCTTTTGTTACCCGGGCAAAGGAAAGTCTGGCGACCTTCCTCCGCGCCCTGAATGTGCTGAGAAGTGGCATCAAAAGTTACTGGATGAACTGCCTAATATTGAATTGATCCTGTTGATTGGCCAGTATGCACAGAAATATTACCTAAAAGGTTCTGAATGGGGTGAGCGGCATCAGAACCTTACGGACAGGGTTAAGCATGCCAACAGCTGCCCTTCCCCCTATTTCGTATTACCTCATCCGTCGCCAAGGAACAGACACTGGATGCAGAAAAACGCCTGGTTCGAATCCGAAACCTTACCCTTATTAAGAGCCCAACTGAATAAGCTTGATATATAGCTAAACTACAAGATTTCAATCGAAGCGTTCAATGACTTCTGAATACACCAATACATTGATCGACTATTCTGGAAAACTCTTGTCCACTAAGGTCGGTAGCCTCTGCGTATCGTGCCCGCTCATACTCTCCGGCAAGAGAGACAAACAGATCGCTGGATGCAGGCATAACATTACTTAGTCGTGCGCAATAGGCATTGA
>NZ_CH724125.1:0-48456 GCF_000153345.1 Neptuniibacter caesariensis | reverse complement strand
ATCTCTGCAGCCAAGCCACTAGATTTGAGGCTGAAGGCATAAAATGGATTGTCTTCCAGGAATCCTGCATCCGTTGAAAACACATCTTCAGCTGCATTTTCTATCCTTTCAGGAGCAACCGATGCCGTTGGATCAATCCGAACCCACCCACGGCCATCAAACCAGGCCTCAACCCAGGCATGGGCATCATACTGCCTAACCACGATATAATTTTCATAAGGGTTCAGATCACCACCCTGATAGCCTGTCACTACCCTTGCCGGGATGCCTGCCGCTCTCAGTAAAAGTGCTGTCGCACTTGAAAAATGCCCACAGAAACCGATCTGTGTATCAAATAAAAATTCATCGACGCTGTTGCGCCCTAACAAGGGCGGTTGGAGCGAATAACTAAAACGCTGGTTAAAGTATGCTAAAACCTTTTGCACAAACTCCGCTTCCGAGTCGCTCTGATCGAGCCAGCTCAAAGCAAGCTGTTTGCTTTGAGTATTACCTTCAGGCAGATGCAACAATCGCTTTCTCTGATCATGATCAAGATCTCCGAAATACTTCAGTGAGGGATCCGATTTCATTGCAAATTGCTGTCGACTTGTGATCGGCAAGCCATACTCAACTGTCGCATCACTAAAAAGGCTAAGCTTTGTTCCGAGAGGCCCTACGGGATATGAGAGCGCTGGCACATATCGCTTCTGGGTTGGTTCCAGGATTAAACTATAAGACAGTCCGTTGCTACCCAAATCACTAGCACGTAATAACTTATCTTTTACAGGCTGGGCATTGAACCACTCTCTACCATCAAAATCATTTAGGACCAGAGCCCGCCAATAGAGTTGAGGCTGAGCGGGTACCTCCGCTTCAAATGTGGCTCTAAAAGCAACCTCGGGTGAACGAATCAGGCTGGATATATCGCCCGGTGACATTGTTTCAGATAAACCAGTTCGGGCTGCTGTGCGGTCAAGACCCACTTCCCAAAGCGGCCCAAAACGAGGCATTCCAATAAACAGCACAGCCATTAAAGGAAGCGCAGGTAACAGTAACAGACATGACCGTTTGAATGTCTTTAACAATCCCTTAGGTCTCAACTGATATACCGATAAAAGACCTGAAGTGATCACAGCAAATGCTGCGAATAGATAAAGAGCAATTAAAATAGTCTGACTAAATAGGAACCCTGTAGCGGCGACAAGGTAAGCCACATACAGAACCACCAAGGCGTCTCGCTGTTTATAGACCTCAAGTGTTTTAAGACTAAAACCAACCACTAATAAGGATACTGTGACACTGATACCACCACCGGCGCGATAACTAAATAAAACCGCAAGCCCCGTGACAATAACGAAAAGCAACTTGATCCACCTGGATGGGAATGACCAGCGGCCAAGGTAGGCCATAAAGCGCCACAATAAAGAGATGACAACCAGTAAAGGGATCCATAAAGGCAAGTGCGTCAGGTGAGGGAGTACCGCCACAGCAACTGCAAAAAGCTGCCACAAGACAGCATCACGACTAAGCTGCCCTGTGCTCATCGATTGCTCCTGAGCAGAGAATCTTCGCCATAGAGCGCCAATTTGGTTAAAACCGTATCAAGATGCTCAGGACCTATAGCAGGCGGTAGACGCGTACCTGTTAAATCAAGGCCATACCTTACCCCCTGATTTTCTAATTGAAGGGCCCAGTAGGTCATTATGGAAAGCCTTCTTTCTGATGATGCTCCCGGCCAATCTGCCCACCTTAACCAAACATCTTTACTCTTTTGTCCGGAGTACTGTTTAGTTAACAACCCTTTCCCCTGGGCAAACTGTTTCCATGCTATATGCCGCGTCGACTGCCCAGCCTGGTATTCTTCAAGCCCTGAGAAATCATCCCCTCCCCGTGAACGCCCCTGTTCACCTTCACTATGCTCCAGGTCTTTATCTGGGGAAGGTCCCTCTATAGGAATGGGATATGCTACCGCGCTCATCTGAAGGTCAATCCAGCTCCAGGCCCTGAGTAGACCCAACGGATAAACCGTTTGTATTCTGAGTGCCCCCGGATTAACAAAGCCCCGCTTTATAGTTTTTACGTTCAGTACAACTTCTTTGGAAACACCTCTATCCAGGGCAACTTTTACCCCTGGCTGGCCCTCCCAGTTCAGCTCAATACTTTCATAATCACGCTGACAATTGGAAAAAGCCTTAACAATAAAGTCCGCGTTTTCTTTAGCAAAACAGTTCCTTGTACGAATCGCGGAGATGTTCAATCCAGATAAATTAAGGAAGGTGTAGTGGATGGTTAGCACGCCCAGGGAAATCAATAGAAACGCAAAAGCGTAGACAAGATTATTTTGGTAATTCAGACCAATCAGAATCAAGACGCAGCAAACGAGAAGATAACCCCACCCTGCAGCCGTTGGAAAAATAAAAATCCTCTTCTGATTAAGCTCTATCGAATGCCCTTTTGGCCGGCGTTTTGCTGCCCATTGATCTGACCAGCGTTTAATCGGTGCAAAAAAAGCATACATACGGCTAGCCTACAACATCAACTTCGCTAAGCAGCATACGTACTAAAGCAGTGCCACTGTTTTCAGATAAGCTATCAGAAGACCTCAAGCGATGCGCAAAAACAGGGTCAATGAGGGTTTGAATATCTTCAGGGATCACATAATCGCGTCCAGCAATGTAAGCCCAGGTTTTGGCTGTATTTAACAACGCAAGCGCGCCACGTGGCGAGATGCCATAATCAAATTCCGAAGACTCTCGGCTGTACTTAACAAGCCGTTGCAGGTAATCAAGCACACTAGAGGATACTGCGACCTGTTCACATTGGCCTCGTAAACTGGCCAGTTGATCAGGCGAAAAGCATTGTTTCAGTTCAGGTATCTTTTGTCTTGCATCACCGCCTGTCAAAAGCTCTCGTTCAGCCTCTTCAGACGGGTAACCTAACTTGACCCGCATCAGGAATCGGTCCAATTGAGATTCAGGTAAAGGAAAAGTCCCGTATTGTGAAATCGGGTTCTGAGTAGCGATTACAAAAAATGGCTCAGGTAATGCGTAGGTATTACCCTCAACAGTGACCTGCCTCTCCTCCATAGCCTCAAGTAAAGCGCTCTGAGTCTTTGGCGTTGTCCGATTGATCTCATCCGCCAAAAGCAGCTGAGTAAACACAGGCCCTTTATGAAAGACGAACTGCCCTGAACTGCTTTCAAAAATTGATACGCCGAGAATATCTGCCGGGAGCATATCACTCGTAAACTGAAGGCGCTGATAATCAAGACTTAATACCTGCGCCAACGCATGAGCTAAGGTGGTTTTACCCATACCAGGAAGGTCCTCAATTAAAAGATGCCCTCCAGATATTAAACAGGTCAGCGCCTGTTTAATCTGCTTCTCCTTGCCATAGAGTACCTTGCTTACTTCATTAATTAATAACCCTAATTGGTCTCTCATGGAAAAGCGTCCCTACAACAAATGGATATCAAAATTGTGAGCCAATTAGAACTCAGCAAGTACAGATGGTTCAATATAACCCAACTTAAAAAATAAGTGGCACGGATTCTCTATGGTAATCAGCAAACTCTGACTTACTCGCTTCATCATCAGTGTTTATCTGAACCAGATTGGCTTTATGAATACCTACCTTTAAGCAGATATCGTAGCCATCTTTAACCTGCTGACAGGTAATAACATTACCATCCACATCTTTAATCAGCTCCCGGACCGTTTCATCGCCTTTTGAATACTCAACTTCGACGACCATAGGCCCACAACCCGATTCGATGAAATTGACTGTTTTAATGCGCTGCTGTTGGTTGAGTGTTTCTAACTGTTCAGTATCCATAAACACCACCCTTCATAAAGTTATTTACTGATCGTTATTAAGGATAGCCAATCTTGAACGAGCTGAACCATCGCTCAGGCATAAAAAAACCCGGTAAGAACCGGGCTTTTGGAATAGAAAAAATTAGGCTTTTGAATCGCAGTTTGGATCATTACAGCAATCGCCTTCATCACTTTCGTGAACATGGCCATGAGCGATCTCATTTTCAGTCGCTTCGCGAACGTCAGTTACTTCGACAGAGAAGATCAGTACCTGGCCCGCCAACGGGTGGTTGCCATCCAGCATTACACCATCTTCCTCTAGCGCTACAACCGTAACTGGCTGCTGCCCCCAAGGCGCTTCAGCCATAAACTGCATACCTACCTGGATATCATCGATACCCTGAAAGTTCTCACGATCAACTTTTTGGATCAATTCCGCACGGATCTCACCGTAACCTTCTTCAGGCTGTACCGTTACGTCCAACTTATCACCAACGGTCTTACCCAGTAACGCTTTTTCCAGACCTGCAACAATATTATTTGCACCACAAAGAAACGGCAGAGGCTCCTGGCCTTCAGATGAATCCAAAACCTGACCTTCTTCGTTTTTCAATGTGTAATGAATAAGTGCGACTAGATTTTCAGCGATCTGCATAAGAATAATCTCAATTTGGGCCCCTACCTTTAGAAAACACCAGGTATGAACTCACCTGCTAAAAGTATCGGTTACCCTGTTAAATTTAGTCATGATCATACCAGACCTGAATCCAGCTACCAGTAGCACCACTCAGTTCTTAAGGAAAAATAGGAATTTTTCTTAAGCAATTATTCAAAAGCCTGTGCTACCTTTTATTCATTGATTCTGTATTCAAGGAGAGAAGGACAGATGGAGAATGCATGTACGCTTTGTTACAACCTTGTGTTGCATAACAAGCCCCATTCAGCATTAAAAAAGATAAGCGAGTTGAAAGGTAGCGAGCTTTATAAGTGCTGCTGTTGCTACGCTTATCTACATAAACATAATCATGAATGGGAAATTATCAGTGGTGGGGACTTTATGGGTAGCCCTAAGTCCAAGAATAGGGATTTCGACCGTAAAGAGATCGAAGACAGCCCAGCTAATGAACTGCCTATGACAGGAACTGATCAGGTGACTTATCGTTAATATGAGTCACCTGACTTTTACAGTAAACCTACCTCATACATCATCGCAATGAGTTGCGTTTTATTTCTCGCACCAAATACACGCTTCGCACGAGTTATATGATAAGTAATGCCTTCTTCCGTAAGCGCTAATCTATCAGCAATACTTTTAACCGGCATACCCTGAGCAGTCATCTTCAGTATCTGTAAACATGTTCCAGATAATAGCTCCTGCCGTTTAAAAGGGTTCTGCTCTTTCTCAGCGACAACCTGCAAAAGCGTGTGATAGCGCATAAGAATAGGCACCAACCACTCGCCCATTTTTGTATACAACTGGGCAAATTCATCAGCTGGCAGCTTGTGAAACAAACCAAAATAATGAAACCAGTATTTGTTGCTTTTACTTGGCATCGGGATGTAGGCCCTGGAAGCAATGCCGTGCTTTTTCCAGAATGTTTCAGCATACACTCCCTGACCACCAGATAAATCGCTGGTTAAAAGCGGTGCTTGGATATCCGGAAGCTTATCCCAAACAGGATCATGATTAACAATGTCCTTGTAATAGGCTTTAACAACCGAATCAGGTAATGAACCTACAATATCGGATCCATTTTCCCATCGGCTTTTCATGCTATCACTAGCGACAACGCTGTTACGGGTAAGCACTGAATATGTAAAGTAGCCAAAGTCGAGTTGCGACAGTAACTCATCTAGCTCAGATAATAGCTTATCCCAAGTGCACTCAACCGCTAAAACGGGCTGTTCCTGAAAAACTGGCTGCTGCTTTAGCTGGAGAATTAGGTGTTCCATATCTTGCACTAAAACACTCCATTGACAAGTGAATATGTCCATTCAGGGGATTGAAAAGAGCGTAAAAAAATTATCGAACAGATAAAAATTCAAACAAAAATTCAAAAAACAACATGCTGCAAACTTAAGGCCGTGCAACAAATTCCCCTATCCATATGTGTATAATAAGCCTATTCATCGAGCGCAGTAGTACCAAAACCTATAGTATCGCGCACGATTTTTATCCTTTAGGTATATTTTATATCAGTTATCGCTAAAAACATTGATATTCATACCCTACAGCGGTGTTTCAGCCACCACTTTTCCCACTCAAATACTCTGTTATTGCACCAAAAACCGGCACTTTAGTACTATGAGCCCCAAAATAAAGCTTACTTATTGAATGGTTATTCTGTGTTATTTTGTAGCATTCACTCATTTACGATGGCTGATAACGCAAACAAGAATTCAAACAAAGAATCACTTTCATTAAGAATTAAAACAAAGATAGATAAATTCGAGCAAACAGACCGAAAGGTCTGTCTGCACCATTTAGGTGCAAACAGAAATAATAAAATCAAACCTACAGACTAAATAAACACCATCAGAAACAACGTTCACACAAATAGGTTTTCCATGTGAAAAAGAACACCAATGAAATCAGAAACTCAAAGGGTTAGGCTCGCTTACCCAATCGATAAGTTCCATCTTCGAAAAACTGAGCAGCTTCTTTTCTCTTCTTCCCTATCAACACAGGACCACAGTCAAAAAACAGGAAGTTCTTCCAATTACGGACAAATACATCCCATTTTGTTTCAATGATATGGTCACTTTGGTAACAGAAATAGACGGTGGTATCAGGCGCCCATCCTTTAAAATATTCATCCATAAGCTCAGGCAAATCGGCCTTATTCGAATCCCAGGCGGATTGCCAGAAATCCTTTTCCAACCAATTGGCACCTTTAGCCGCCCAATCATTTTCAGCAAAATGTTCTGGGTGCGAACATCCTCGACTTACATGCTCCCGCCAAATTTGCTCAGCACGTGGTTCCGTAAGCGGCTTAATAAGCAATTTATCCTCTTCCGTTACCGGTAAGTCTCTATGTCTAAAAATCCATGCTTTTGGGTATTGGTCCAGTGGAAGGTAATTCATCAAAAATAATCCAGTACAGAAATAAAAAAGGGAGCCTTAGCTCCCTATTTTCAGCAAGCAGAAGTGTTCGTTATTAGCCCTCACCCTCAACCCGGTTGGCTCCACTCTGCTTCGCAATAAATAAGTTTTCATTTGCTCTTCTCAGCATCTGATCAGAGTCATCTTCAGGCCCATTGAGTGAAGCAACACCCACACTGACTGTGAACCTCACGTCACCCGCCGCATATGGAATTTCCATCTCTTCCATAATTTTACGTACACGGTTGCCAGCAGCCATGCCCTGTTCATGGTTGGTTTCAGGCATAAACATCACAAACTGATCATCCCCGTAACGAGCAAGAAAGTCAGATGTACGTTTCATACCATGTATCGATGTTACTAACTGCTGTAACACCTGATCACCACAATCCCAGGAATAATTGTCATTCAGATCACTAAAGCTATCTACATCAATGACCATTAAACTGCAGACCCAATCATAACGCTGCGCCTGAGCCACGGCTTGCTCTAACACCGGACGAAGCGCTCGACGATTGTACGCACCTGTTAAAGGATCACGTTGCGCCTGGCTAGTAACCTGACGCTCTAATCGGCGTTTAGCCGAGATATCCTGATACACAACGACAACTTCGCTTCCCGCTGTCTGACAACGAAGTTCAAACCACTTCGTTTCAGTGAGCCCCTGCTCACGCAGAACAGGAACGTGTTCAGGACGTAACTGAATATCAGTTTTAACAAGTTTTTGCTTCTCTGAAGCCTTAACCGCTGCGGCAACAATATCACCGCTGATATCTGCTGGGAAAATATCTTCAAGCTTTCTTCCCATAACTGCTTCACTATTCAACCAACCAGCATCCCCTTCGGAGCATGCCAGAATCAAACCCGAAGGTTCGATTACCATTACAGTATCAGCTGTAGCCTTTAGCAGGGCCTCATAACGCGCTTGAACCTGTTTATCGGACATCCAATATTCTCCACTGAACAGACAAATTAAATCGGCATATCAAAAAGATAGCTGTTTGCCTCGCTATGAACAAGCCCGAAAAGCAATTTTTAAAGTGATCAGATCAAAGCCTGAGCAAATTACAAAATATAGTAGTCCAGTGGAGGGAAACCATTAAACTCAATTGAACTGTAACTCGTGGTGTAGGCTCCGGTCGAATACCAGAATACATGATCACCAATTTCCAGGGACAAGGGCAGCTTATATTTAAACTGCTCGTACATAATATCCAGGCTATCACAGGTCGGTCCCGCAAGAATCACCTCTTCTTCTTCGCCCTGCCGGGAAGAAGAGATTGGGTATTTAATCGCTTCACCCAACGTTTCAATCAGCCCGTTAAACATCCCTACATCGGTATAAACCCAGCGCTCTAGGGCGGTAGATGATTTACGCGATATTAATACGACCTCTGAAACTATGACACCGGCATCACCAACCAGCGAACGACCTGGCTCGAGAATGATTCTGGGTATATCTTCGCCGAAATCCTCGCGCAGGAAGCGCTTAATTTCTTCAGCATAAGTCGTAAATTCATTAGTTTTTTGAAGATAGATGGCAGGGAATCCTCCCCCCATATTAATCATCTCAAGGCGTATACCCGCTTCTTCAAGCAAACGCTCAAAGATCACTTTAACTTTTGCTATCGCACCATCCCATACGTCGATATCACGCTGCTGAGACCCGACATGAAAAGATACGCCATAAGGGTTGAGGCCTAATTCTTTCGCCAACACGGCGAGTTCATATGCCATTTCAGGGTTACAACCAAACTTACGTGAAAGCGGCCAGTCGGCACCTTCGGAGCCATCAGTCAGCACTCTTATGTAGATATTTGAGCCTGGCGCATACTTAGCAATATTCTGTAGATCGGCTTCGGAATCTGTTGCAAACAACCGAACGCCCTGCTCATAAAAATACTTAATGGCAGAGGCTTTCTTGATCGTATTTCCGTAGCTCATCCGCTCAGCTGGTACGCCATAGGCAAGCACTTTATCCAGCTCCTGGGGAGAAGCAATATCAAAGCTAGAACCCTTACTGGCCAGCAGCTCTATCACTTCATCTGCCGGGTTAGCTTTAACTGCATAAAAAATATCAGCCTCAGGAAATCCATGCTCCAATTCCACATATCTTTTTTCAACGACAGAAAGGTCCATCGCCAGAAAAGGCGTAGGGTATTTTTCGATTAAAGATTCCAGACGCGATTGGGCGTCAGCAGAGAAATACTGCGGTAAATTCATGCGCTCTAACACCACACGAGAAATTGAGAAAACCGCCAGAAAGGCAGGGACTATGAAGACCGCGAAGTATAGTCAGTAACGACGACTTAAGTCCAGAGTAAAAACACGCTTTACAGCTCCCCTCCCTGGGTAATAATGGCTTCAATATCTGCAAAGCTCTTGGCTTCATACATAACGTCAAAACTAATCTTAAGGCGCCTGGATATATCACTCGAAGAGATAACTCCTCGCACTCGCATAACCCCTGCCGTACTCTCATCTACAACGAGGACATGCTGATCACCAGAGGTCCTAAGGGTCTGCATCACATCTCCTACCCGTGACTCTTCAAGCTGGGAATACCTCAAAGCCCGGATATTAAGCTTACTTAACATGACATGCCGGACCTGCACCTGATCCCGACTAACACCATCTCGTTGCATAAACGACATCACTTTACGTCCCGAAACATCGGTAGCGGTGACAATACCGCTAAAGTTATCGTGGTTATCAAGCACAAATAACAGTCGCACATGCTGCATCATCATATATTCCAATGCCTCAGTCACAGGCATAGATTCAGGCACAGTGACTGGCTTTACCTTGGTAAAATCCGTAAACACATCCAAAGCCGGACTGTATAGATTCGCAGGCACTCCGGAGCTTTCCGGGCTTAGAATATAATCAACATCTACCGCGTCTTGCAGACGTATTTGTCTGAACTCCTGCAACATTCCCTTCTCCCGAGATGCTTTTCTTACAGAATAGTACAGTTATCAGGAAAGGCAGGAGTGACAAACTAAATTGCTGAGAACAGGTATTTTTCACGCTTTAGGTTAGCCGCGCTAAAACCTAGGTTTTCGAAAAATGACACAGAGTCATCAATCATTTGAGGATGACCGCAGAGATAGATCATGTCATCGTTCGGTGAAGCTTCCAGCAAGGTATATAGCTCGGTCACATGACCTGAGAACTCCCCTTCAGCCAGGTTATTATTTTCTCGGCTAAAAACGGCATTAAATCCAAATCGCTCTTCCCTGGCACTCAGCGCTTTGAACTCTTCACCATACAGAAGCTCTTCCCTGTTTCTTACTCCTAAAATCAACTCAGTTTTTAGCTCGGGCTCTGCATGAAGCCGATTAGTTAGTTCATCGAGCATAGACCGATAAGGCGCTACACCCGCCCCTGTCGCAATAAGGATAAAACGCTTCGGATTTGACCGGGGGAGCACCAGGTTTCCAAAAGGACCACTCGCCTCAATCTCACTGCCAGGCTTTGCGGATCGAAAATACTCACTCGCAGCTCCACCTTCAACCAGAGTAATCACAAAACTAAGCGTAAATTCTTCATTTTGATCCGCTCTTTTATTGTTCACTACACTGTAGCTTCGGGACTTAAAGCCATCACCACATGGGAAACGCAGTGAGTAAAACTGACCAGCCAGGTATTTAAGTGGTTTGTCTGACTGATAGCTCAACTCTAATGAACGCGGGCTAAGATATTTTTTGTCGATCAGAGTGAGCGAAGTAGCTGTATTCATCAACATAGAAACCTCCTGATTAACAATAATGTATTTAATATACATCTTAATAAACAGAAGCTCAAACTACATAAATGAAAAAGCAGCCCGTAGGCTGCTTGTTCTTATTAATAACCTAATTCACTGGGATCTATGACGATTCCAAGAGAGCGCTTATCAATGAATTTACCTTTACTGGTCTCTTTGTACCTGAAGGTGACTTTCTTACCTAGTTCGATCTCCAGTTCTTTATCAGGAGACATATAAGAATACTGCTCACCATCTACTGTGATCATATGGATATAGTAAGGTGGCATACCAACCCACTCTACGTGCGGGCCATCAGTTTCAACCTGTTCCAATACACCTCGACCAGAAAGTTTAGGTGTCTTCTTGTAGCCGCCGCGGCGACCTCCAAAATTACCTGCCATTAAGGCTCCTTAAGCAATTCAACAACATAAATAAACGATTGCACCACCATTGTAGCCCCCTGCAGCACCAACAGCCAAACTTTGTGGAAAAAACTGATAAAATTCGAGGAAGAATCTACAGCATCTGACCTATATGACAACGCTACCCATTGAATCAGCTCTCCCTGAACTGCTAGAAGCTCTAATAAATCATGACCAGGCTGTGCTTGAAGCACCTCCAGGTGCCGGCAAAACCACCCAGGTGCCTTTATCACTGAAAGACGCTAACTGGTTAAATGACCAAAAAATGCTGATGCTGGAGCCGCGCCGTATTGCAGCTAAAACTGCAGCAGCTCGCATGGCCTCAATGTTAGGCGAGGCTGTTGGCGACACTGTCGGATACAGAGTTCGACTAGATACTAAAGTCAGCGGTAAAACCAGAATTGAGATTGTGACTGAAGGCATTCTGGTACGCATGCTTCAAAGTGATCCTAGCCTTGAAGGTTATGGCTTAGTCATCTTCGATGAATTCCATGAAAGAAATATGGATGCAGAGCTGGGTCTGGCCCTCACACTGGAAGCCCGAGCAATTTTTCGTGAAGACGATCCTCTAAAGCTACTTATCATGTCAGCAACGCTGGATGGGGAAGCCATTTCAGATCTACTAGGTAACGCTCCTATCATAAAAAGCCTCGGCCGCAGTTACCCCGTTAAAGAAGTTTATACCGGTGCTCCTCAGCAAAATGAGTGGATAGAGACCAAAACAGTCAAAGCTATAGAACAAGCCCTGCTCGAACAGGAAGGTAGCATACTCTGTTTTTTACCCGGCCAACGAGAGATTAGAAAGACCGCTGAGTTATTAGAAGAAAGGACTCTTCCGCAGCAAGAGAAGGTCATCATTACTCCCCTTTATGGTGATCTGAAGCTGGAACAACAACAGATGGCAATCGAACCCGCACCAAAGGGTCAACGTAAAATTGTGCTCGCCACCAATATTGCCGAAACCAGCCTTACCATTCAGGGGATTTCTGCTGTTGTAGATGCAGGGCTAGAGCGCGAAGCTCGCTACGACCCTACAACCGCAATGACACGCTTACACACCTGTAAAATTTCTAAGGCATCCAGCGTACAGAGGGCTGGTCGAGCAGGAAGATTGGGCCCCGGGACTTGTTACCGTTTATGGAGTGAATCCCAGCAAGAGCAACTCGTTGCCTTTTCTCAGCCCGAAATACTTCAAGCAGATCTTACTTCGCTGGCGCTTCAGCTCTGTTGCTGGGGCATACCCGATCCCAATTCTTTAGCCTGGATCGATGCTCCACCGAAAGGCGCTTATAACCAGGCAATTGAACTTCTCAAGTCATTAGAGGCGATCGATGAAAAAGGGGCTGCGACAAGCCACGGAGAGCAGATGGCTCAATTCCCACTGCATCCTCGCTTAAGCCACATGATGATAAAAGCAAAAGAGCTCGGTCTGGAGAAAAAGGCTGCCGCTATTGCCGCCCTCTTAATGGAACGAGATCCGTTAAAGACTAATCAAAGCGACATTGAAGAGCGCCTGGACTGGTTAGAAACCACGCCACAACACAATAAGGGCGCATGGTACAGATTGGATACGCAGCGAAAACAACTGATCAGGATTTGCGATTCGCTGCCCTGCGCTAACCTCTCTTTACCGAATTCGATCGACAGCAGATACCAGGCCGGTCTTTTACTGGCTCTCGCATACCCAGACCGAATAGCCCATCGTAAGCCAGAAAAACTGAGCCAATATCAACTCAGCAACGGAAGAAGCGCATCTTTCCGGGAGCAGGATCGTTTGGCAAGGCACCCATGGTTGACGGTTGCCAATCTACAAGGAAGGCATGGGGAAAGTAGTGATACCATAACTCTTGCAGCGGCTTTGGACGAAACACTGCTTGCTCGATTCATTCCCGACCTGATCACTGAAGCAGAGATGATCGATTGGGACAAACAAACTGATCGACTGGTCGCTGAACAACAGACCTGTATTGGCAAGCTTGTCCTGGAGCGAACCCCTTTGGACTCACCTTCGAGGGAAGCGATCATCAGTGCTATCTGCCAGCAAATTCAAAAGCGCGGGCTTCATATACTGCCTTGGTCAGATGAGCTACGAGACTGGCAGCAACGCGTCGTATTCCTGTACCAACATGACAATAGCGCTAATCAATGGCCTGACCTTAGCGATCAGTGGCTGGTTGATAATATTCAATCATGGCTGGGGCCATACCTAACCGATGTTTCCCATATCAACCATCTCAAACGCCTCGACCTGAAGAGTATTCTTCTGGCTCTTCTGCCCTGGCCACTGCCTCAGGCCATGGAGCAACTTGCGCCGGAAAAATACCAGGTCCCTTCAGGATCTAAAAAACGGATAGATTACGCCACCTACCCTCCGATTCTGGCCGTAAAACTTCAGGAGATGTTTGGTTGTGATGAGACTCCAACCATTGCTAATGGCGTTTCCCTCCAGCTTCACCTGCTTTCACCCGCACAACGCCCGCTTCAGGTGACACAAGATTTAGTGAGCTTTTGGGAAAATGGCTACAAAGAAGTACAGAAAGATATGAAAGGGCGTTATCCCAAGCACCCATGGCCGGATGATCCGATGACATTTCAGCCAACGGCGAAAACGAAACGCCATCTAAATAAAAACGGCGCCTAAGCGCCGTTTTTAATCTACCAGTTCCTTACTCAGCTTCAGCGACTGCTTCAGCTTCTATCATGGGCTGCTGCTTAGCTTTAGGCCATGCACTGAGAATGGCTTTAAACAATGTCGCAAGAGGTATCGCAAAGAAAACACCCCAAAAGCCCCAAAGACCACCAAACACCAGCACTGCCACAATAATTGCCACGGGATGAAGATTAACAGCTTCCGAGAACAGCAACGGTACCAATACGTTCCCATCTAGCGCCTGAATAATACCGTACGCAATCATCAGGTACATAAATTCACTGCTCCACCCCCACTGGAAGAAACCAATCAGAGCCACTGGCAGAGTCACAAGTGCCGCACCAATATAGGGAATTAGAACCGACAGGCCCACCAGAATACCCAGAAGCGCCGCATAGTTAATACCCAGGAAAATAAACGTAATGTAGGTTACCGAACCCACCACAATGATCTCAATAACCTTACCGCGTATGTAATTTGCGATCTGATCATCCATTTCGTGCCAAACCTGAGTCATCATGTCGCGCTTTTCCGGAAGAAATGAAACCCACCAACGCGTCAGAGATGAACCATCTTTCAGGAAGAAAAACACTAAAATAGGCACCAGAACCAGATAAATTAGCAGAGCAATAATGCTGGTAATCGAATTAAGGGAAAAAGTCACAACCCATTGCCCCATCTGCGATAACTCAGCCGCCGCAAGGTTGATAAGCTCTAAGACCCGCTCTTCAGAAATGAAGCCAGGATAGCGTTCTGGTAACAACAACAGAACTGACTGGATTTCCGACATAATACCAGGCAGCTCATTAAATAAATTAACCGACTGTTTCCAGGCCAAAGGCATAACGATCAGCAACAGTGCCCCAAGACCACCGACAAACGCCAAAAAGACTAAAATGACCGATAGAAGATGCGGAACATTAAGCTGTCTTAACCTATTAACTCCGCCCTGCATCAGAAAGGCCAGAATGATCCCCGCAAAAACCGGCGCAAGAGCCTGACCTAAAGTCAGAATAACGATGAGTGAAGCGCCTAACAGAACAAAGAGCAGCAAGGCTTCTTCATCTGAGAAATAACGCTCAATCCACTTACTTAATATCTGGCGCATAAAGGTTCAGATTAGCCTCGTTTAATCAGGTAGCTGTAAGGCTCCTGTTCTGTCTGAGAGTCAATGAGCTCATGAGCCGATTGATCAGTGTAAGCTTTGAAGTCCCTTATAGAACCATTATCAGTTGCTAAAACTTTCAGCACTTTCCCAGGCTCAAGCTTATTCAGCGCCTGTTTTGCTTTTAACAAAGGTAATGGGCAATTCAGCCCCGAAGCATCCAGTAATTCGTCGTACACTTGATCAGTCATCTATGAGTTCAGTTTTATAATTATCGATTCAAAATTGCACATCACTATAAACAATTCTGCCACATGTAGCATTAACTCATTGAATAAAAACAAATTCGATTATCTATCCGTCTAACAAGGACTATTATGAAGACCTGTTTTCAAATATTTCGAGCAAAATTGTGGCTTTGAATGATGAACTTTTTACTGGTTTACCTATCTTAACTCTTTGATCTTTCATACTTTGCCCCCAAATAGCTTATAGTGTTCGCAAAGACCTAGAATCAGGTTTGGAAAAATATATGCGCGGTTTGTTATCAGCCTTTTTAATTACCTTGCTTATGGGCTCTTCATCTTCAGCCCTAAAAGCAGAATCTCAACTGCCTGATATTGGCGGCACGGGCTATAGTGTTCTTACGCTACAGCAAGAACACAACCTGGGACGTGCCTGGGTACGCATGCTTCGAGGAAGCAGCAGACTTTATAAAGATGCACTGGTAAGCCAATATGTTGAAGACCTGACATGGAGCCTGGTGACGCATAGTCAGTTGCTCGACAAGCGCCTGGAAATCCTCGTACTGGATAATCCCACCGTAAATGCGTTTGCTGCGCCTGGCGGTATCATTGGTGTACACACGGGGCTTCTATTAACTGCACAGAATGAAGCCCAGCTTGCCTCCGTACTTGCTCACGAACTTGCCCATCTAAGCCAAAGGCATTTTGCGGCTCAACTAGAAGAGGACCGACGCAACCGCCCTCTTTTTATTGCCTCAATACTGGGCAGTATTCTGTTAGCAGCGGCCGACCCTGAAGCGGGTGTGGTTGGCCTACACTCCTCATTTGGCGCTGCTACCGCAAATAAACTCGCCTTCAGCCGCCAAAACGAAAGAGAGGCGGATTATATTGGTATGCAAACACTGACCAGTGCGGGCTATTCTCCGAACGCAATGGGAAATATGTTTTTACAGTTACAAAAACAAGCCCGATTTAGCCGTGTGCCACCGGAATTTCTTCTCACCCACCCTGTCACTCAGTCACGTATATCTGATTCCCAGAGTCGAGCAGCAGGCTATAAGGGCGGAACAAGGAAGTTAGATAGTATTGACTTCAATATTGCCAGAGCTCGAATTCAGGCTAATTACGCAAAAGATCTGAAACAACTTCTCGCTGAATTGGATTCCATTCAGAAGAAACGAAATTCAGATGTAGTTAAATACGCAATTAGCTATGCGGCGATGAAAGACAAACAGTTCGAATTAGCGGAAACCACCCTTAAGACGATTAGCAAAGATTTTTCTAAACGACTCAGCGTCAGGCTTCTAAAAGCTGAGATTGCAATGGCTCAAATGAACTACAGCTCTGCGGTTAAAACCCTGAGCAAGTTGATGCAAGTTTACCCTGGCAATCATGCTGTAAGCTTCACTTATGCCGATGCTCTGCTGAAAATGGAGCAGCCATCCAAAGCGTCGCAGGTTTATGAAGATCTAGTTGAACGGAATCCTAACGATAGCCGGGCTTGGTATCTTTTAGCTGAATCCTATGGGCTTGAGGGAAATATTGTTGGCGTTCATGAAGCCAGAATCGAATACTTTCTATTAACAGCCAATGTTGATCGCGCCCTCCGGCAAATTGAGTTTGCACTTAAAGACGAAAGCTTAAGCACTGCAGAAAGAGCCAAATTTGAGCAACGCCGAGAGGATGCAAAACAAGTCAGGGAATCCCTAAATCTCGATTTCTGATACAAAAAAAGCCCGCTTACAAGCGGGCGTTTTTATTAACCTTTAAGACTGGCAGAGAAATCCAGCATTCGCTGCAATGGCTTTCTGGCATCAACAATCAGCTCTTCATCTACAAAGATTTCATCTTTGCCGGTTTCAAGGGCGTGTAGCACGCTCTCAAGTCCATTCATTGCCATCCACGGGCAATGCGCACAACTACGGCAAGTCGCTCCTGAGCCACCTGTAGGCGCCTCAATGAATTGCTTACCCGGCGCAGCCTGCTGCATCTTGTAGAAGATCGCCTTGTCAGTCGCTACGATGAACTGCTCATTCGGCAGGTCACGTGCTGCATTGATAATCTGAGTAGTTGAACCCACTGCATCAGCCAATTCAACAACAGCGTCTGGGGATTCAGGGTGTACTAACACAGCCGCTTCAGGATAAACCTTTTTAAGATCAAGAATACCCTTCGCTTTAAACTCTTCATGAACAATACAAGCACCATCCCACATCAGCATTTCAATGCCTGTCTGGCGCTGAACATAAGTACCCAGGTGCTTATCAGGCGCCCAAATCACTTTCTTGCCCTGATCGGCAAGATGCTCTACAACCTGAAGCGCGATGCTCGAGGTCACCACCCAGTCAGCGCGTGCTTTAACAGCAGCCGATGTATTCGCATACACAACCACTTCATGATCAGGATGCGCGTCACAGAAAGCAGAAAACTCATCGATTGGACAACCGATATCCAGAGAACATGTTGCCTCTATAGTCGGCATCACCACTTTTTTCTCAGGTGTCAGTATCTTCGCTGTCTCACCCATAAACTTAACACCGGCTACGACTAGCGTACTCGCTTCATGCGCGTTACCAAAGCGAGCCATTTCAAGGGAATCAGAGACACAGCCGCCTGTTTCATCAGCAAGCTGCTGAAGCACAGGGTCAGTGTAGTAATGCGCGACCAGGCAGGCATCCTTCTCTTTAAGAAGCTGTTTAATCTTCTGACGATGCTCTTCGACCTGCTCAATGGTCATATCAAGCGGAAGATGTTCTTTAGCAAAGTGCTCCTGAATAAGGATGCGATCCGAAATATCCTGTTGGCTCAGCATGTGATCTCTATACTCATATGTTCTACATCTAACACCGCTCTCTCACCCGAGCAGCACAGTCATCTGAAGTGTCACAGATGTTGAAGGGGGCGCATTATAGCATAAATGGGGAGAGGGTCAGCTAGGACCAGTCAACTTCGGCTGGGTTCGGCTGGGTTCGGCTGGGTTCGGCTGGGTTCGGCTGGGTTCGGCTGGGTTCGGCTGGGTTCGGCTGGGTTCGGCTGGGTTCGGCTGGGTTCGGCTGGGTTCGGCTGGGTTCGGCTGGGTTCGGCTGACTTCGGCTGACTTCGGCTGACTTCGACTGACTTCGGCTGGGTTCGACAGACTTCGGCTGGGTTCGACAGACTTTCAGGCATAAAAAAACCAGCCGAGGCTGGAGTTTTTAAAGTGGTGGGTCGTATAGGATTCGAACCTATGACCAATTGGTTAAAAGCCAACTGCTCTACCGACTGAGCTAACGACCCGTCACAGAGAGCGCGTATTTTACGCACCCGTTTCTGTAATGCAAGCTTTTATTGATAGCGGGTTGGATCTTCCAAACCAGCATCCGTGAAACCTAGAGCACGCAGGCGACAACTGTCGCAATTACCACATGCACGACCGGAGTCGTCCGCCTGATAACAGGAAACTGTTAACCCGTAATCAACTCCCAAACGCGTGCCTTCCTGAATAATCGCTTCCTTGGTCAGGTCGATCAGTGGCGTCTCGATTTTGATCGGATCGCCATTAACACCACGTTTAGTTGCCAGATTAGCCATCGTCTCAAAAGCAGCAATATACTCAGGGCGGCAATCAGGGTAGCCAGAGTAATCAACAGCGTTTACACCGATAAAAATGGAATCTGCTTCAAGCACTTCGGCCCAGCCTAACGCAAGAGACAGGAATACTGTATTACGTGCTGGAACGTAAGTAACCGGAATATCATCCGTTTCCTCTTCAGGTACGTCGATACTGTGATCTGTCAGCGCAGATCCGCCAAAATCTTCAAGATGCAGGCGTATAACCCTATGCTCCCTGGCATTTAACTGCTTGGCAATCTCCTTAGCCGCATTCAGTTCAGTCAACGAACGCTGACCATAATCAAAACTAAGAACGTAGCAGTCATAGCCGCGATCAGCAGCCATAGCTAAAGCTGTTGCCGAATCCAGACCACCAGATAGCAACACGACTGCCTTTTTACCAGCAGATGTATTCATGAGATTTACCAAAGAGTTATTGCAAGCGTTTAAACTCTTTCGCTAAACGAACAGCAGAAGAGTCAGGGTATTTATTAATCACCATATCCAGGTATTCAACTGATTTAGCCTTATCGCCAAGCTGATCATAGACAATACCCAGCTTATAGGCCGCATCAGGGGCTTTGCGATGATCTGCAAAGTTAGTGATAACCTGAACAAAAGATTCTCGCGCAAGCTCTGGTTTCTGTTCGGCAAGATAGATCTCACCTAACCAGTAATGTGCATTGGCTAGTCGTGCACTTTGCGGATAGTCCTTGATGAAATTAGTGAAGGCTTCGATTGCCTTAGGATAGTTGCGCTCTCTCACCAAACCAAATGCTTCGCGATAGGCTTTTGCATCGCTAGGTGCAGCATCAGGCTGAACCATTTCTGGCTTGGGTGGCTGGAAGCCTGTTGAAGGCTGCGCGGCCGAAGCACTTACTGAGGATGTTGTAGCAACGGTTGAAGGTGCCACACCACTCTGTTGTACAGACGAGATACGTCGATCCAGATCACGGTAACGATCCAACTGCTGACGTTCCATCTGCTTAATTCGATGATCCTGCTGCTCAATCTGCCCACGCAGGGCACGCACCTCATCCTGCAACTGCAGGACAATCATCATCAGTTCGCTGTTTTTAGACGCTGTATAAACTTGTTGCGGCGCATTTGTAACCTGTGAAGGTACAGTTCCACCACCCAAATCGATCACAGGGACTTCTTCAGCAACAACATTAGCGCTGATAACCAGCGCTAATGTTGAAGTCAGTACGGTCTTCTTAGACAACATAAATTATCGAGTTACGTACTTCAGTTCCACGCGACGGTTCTGGCTCCAGCTTGCTTCGCTGTGACCCAGTACGGCTGGCTTCTCTTCACCGAAACTCACTGTTTCGATCTGTGAACCAGATGCACCGTTCACCTGTAGGAAACGCGCTACAGCTTTAGCACGACGCTCACCCAGTGCGATGTTGTATTCACGAGTACCGCGCTCATCAGCGTGGCCCTCAAGAACAACCTGTGCAGATGGGTTCGCTGACAGATAAGCCGCGTGCTTTTCCAGATCTGCAAAACCAGCAGCTTTAACTACAGACTTATCGAAGTCAAAGTAGAAAACTGTCTGTAGGTTTGCAACATCAGACATTGAAGAACCGCTAACACCGTTACCCTGACCTACACCCTGTGTAGTACCAGTATCAGTACCTGTGTTTGCGCCACCTTCAGTGTTGCTACCACCTGTAGAACAACCTGCTACCCATGCTACGGATAGAGCTAGTGCAACCGCTTTAGTTACGTTGGAAGCTCGCATTGATCACTCCTGTTATTTGCTGCTAATCAGCAATCATAATATTTAGTTAAAGCCGCCATGCCAAAAACTGAACATAAGTTAATGTCTATAAAGAATTATTGCAAGTAGGGACTCCACGCAGGTTCCCTTACATCACCACTTGCTGATGGCAAAATGAATCTGACGTTGCCATCTAGTGTTACACCACCCAGAACACCTTTAACCCCTTTCTGAGTTGCATATAGAATAATACTGCCATTGGGAGCAATGGTTGGAGATTCATCCAGGAAAGTATCCGTTAGCACATCCAGGCGCCCTGTCTTCAGATCCTGAACCGCGATACGGAACACATTATCATTGCCTCGGTGCACCATCGCCAGGAAACGCCCATCCAGGGTTAATCGACCACGTGAATTGTAATTACCTTCATAGGTAATTCGCTCTAATTGACGAGTCGGCAGGTGGATACGGTAAATCTGCGGCTGCCCCCCACGGTCAGATGTAAAGATCAGGGATTGCCCATCCGGTGACCAGGTTGGTTCGGTATCAATTCCGTAATGATGAGTCACACGAATCAAACGCGGCGAACGCAGATCCTGAATGTATATTTCCGGGTTGCCATCTTTCGACAGAACCAGCGCCAGCTTCGTACCATCTGGGGACCACGCCGGTGCACCGTTCAAACCACGGAAAGACGGCAAACGCTCTCGCTTCCCAGTAGCTAAGTGCTGTATATAGATACGCGGCTTACCTGTTTCGAATGAAACATAGGCCAATTTCGTCGCATCTCGTGACCAGGTTGGCGACATAATAGGCTCGCTCTGCTCTCGAATTGTAATCGGACGAGCGCCATCTGCATCAGCCATTTTCAAACGGTAGCGAACTTTACCTTCGCCAAATGCATGTGCAGTGACATAAACAATGCGAGTCGAGAACGCACCACGAATTCCGGTCAGTTTTTCGTAGATCATGTCAGAAATATAGTGCGCAATACCGCGCATATTGTCACGACGACCGGTAACACGCTCTGCTAATAGCGGCTGCTCTTTTAGAACATCGTAGAGCTCAAATTCAACAACCAACTCGCCATTAGCAGCGGGCTGTTGACGACCAATAACCAAAAATTCGGTATTGCTTACCCGCCAGTCACGGAAGAAGACCTGATCTCTTCGCGCTGGGAAACTGAGCATATTCTTACGCTCCATCATCGCAAACAGACCGGTACGTCCCAGGTCAGCACTTACGATACGGGCAATATCTTCGGGTAAAGCAGAACTACCATCCCAGGAGAAAGGCACCACTGCGACCGGGGTAGGCTCATCAACCCCTTTTGTAATCTCTATTGCCAGATCACCGTCGGACGCGAAGCTATTAACAGCAAACATCGTGCTATATAAAGCAACCAGAAAAACAACAATATTCTTCACACGTATCTCCCTATATAACTGGTGATAATACCCAGCTATAGAATACCTAATATCAGTTACGCAAATCTTCAGGCCTGAAGCGGAATATCCGCTTCCTGAAATACCTGTCAAACACTACCGGATCCATCTCCTGTAGCTTTTCAAAAACCTGAACCCGATCTATCGCACGCAACGCATCATTATCAAAACGCGAGTCACCACTGGACTTTGTCACATAACGATCATTAACACGACCAGAAGGCAGCAGATGAACGGTCACCTCAACCACCATACCATTACGCGCTGAAGGAGATCGTCGCCAGTTACGGGTGATCTGGTCGACAATGTAAGCCTCATAGCTCATGGCTGAAGCACGCTCTTCCTCTGCCCTTATTGCCGCCTCTTCCTGCAGGGCTTCATTCTGAGCCTGACGAGCGGCCTCTTCACGTGCCGCTTTTTCGGCAGCAGCCTTACGGGCAGCTTCCTGTTTCTTTTTGGCTTCAGCCGCTTTCTTAGCCGCTTCAGCCTTACGTTTCTTTTCAGCCTCGGCTTTCTTTATACGTGCTTGCTCAGCTTTCTTCTTAGCAATTTCCTGCTGACGCTTCTTATCTGCTGCTTTCTTTTTCTCTTCAGCAGCCTTCTTCTTAGCAATCTCTTGCTGGCGTTTCTTTTCAGCAGCCTTTTTCTTCGCTAGATCCTGCTTACGTTTTTCATCGGCCTTGCGTTTCTTTTCAGCATCCGCACGACGTTGTTGATCCGCTTTTTTTCGCGCTTTGGCTTCAGCCTCAGCTTTTTTCTGAGCTTTAGCCGATTTCATATCTACAACTTGCGCCTGGACATGGCGCGGCACTTTACGAACCGGGTCATCATGTTCAAACCAGCTCTGCGCCAACAGTGCAATCACAACTGCATGTAGGGCAACCGCCAGAATAGTTGGTATGAGGTAACTTCCTGCTCGCAACACTATGACCTACTACTCAGTAACCAATCCAACACTTGGCGCACCCGCTTGCTGGAGCAGCACCATCAGTTGAACGACTTTGTCGTAATTAACGTTTTTATCCCCGCGAACAAGCAGCATTTTCTTGGGATTACTTCCCAGAACTTTTGCAACACGCTCCTCAATAACCTCAGCACTTACAGGTTCTTTAGGATCACCGCCCACATCAATAAAATATTGCCCCTCTGCGTTCACTGTCACCACCAGAGGCTCGTTATCTGCATCATCAACAGGTTCTGCGGAAGCTTTGGGCAATTCAACATTCACGCCCTGCGTCAGCATGGGCGCAGTGATCATAAATATGACCAACAGCACCATCATTACATCGATATAGGGAACGACGTTAATATCAGCGTTTAACTTACGTTTCTTTTTGTGTCGTCTAATCACGATCAACCCACCCTATTAGTGAGATGCGTGCATACGGCGATGCAAAATAGATGAAAATTCATCTGCAAAGGTTTCGTAATTACCCAGCAGGTATTCCACTTGCGCAGAATAACGGTTGTAGGCGATAACGGCAGGAATTGCAGCAAAAAGACCGATGGCGGTTGCGATCAACGCCTCAGAAATACCAGGAGCCACAGAAGCCAGAGTTGCCTGATGCACATTGGCCAGGCCACGGAAGGAATTCATGATTCCCCACACGGTCCCAAACAGGCCAATATATGGGCTGGTTGAACCAACCGTAGCAAGGAAAGGCAGGTGGCGCTCTAGCTTGTCTTCTTCACGTGCTAACGCAACACGCATACTACGCTGGATACCATCCATCACAGAATCAGGATCATAGCCCGGCTGCTGAGTCAGACGTGTATACTCTTTAATTCCCGCACGGAAGATGTTCTCTGCGCCGCAATCAGAATTAGGTTCGTGGTTAATCTCTCGGAACAACTGTCCAAGATCAACCCCTGACCAGAAACGATCTTCGAAATTACGTAACGATTTACGCGCACTGCTCAACACAGCCTGGCGCTGGAAGATCATAACCCAGGAAATCACTGAAGCCATCAATAGCATTAACATCACTAGTTGAACAACCACACTGGCGTTAGCAACCAGACTCCAGATCGACATCTTATCTGCCACAGCAGTTTCCCTCTAACTCAATTATTGGACACAAACTTCCGGCTTTATGATCGCGTTAAGAGTAGGAAGTTCAGTCATTTTTCAGATAATTTAACGAAGGGACAACAATAGCAGGGACAGCAATTAATACAATAAAAAAACCAGCGATATCGCTGGTTTTTTAGATAGGGAAAGCGCCTTAGTCAGCCACTGAAAAACTTCATGCAGTTTTGCGAACTTCAGCTTCCAAAACCGACTGACAACGGATACATCGTGATGCAGTTGGACAAGCCCTAAGCCGGCTCAACTCAATCTCCTCACCACAATCCAGACAAAAACCAAAATCCCCTTCGTCAATTCGTTTCAACGCAGCAAGACAATCAGCAATCTCTTCGTCATGACGCGCCAAATTCTCAACATGCATCATCAGATCGACTACAGCTTCGGCTTCCTCGCCAGAATCATGAACATGAAGATCCTGCTGTTTAGTTTGCTCGGAGTATTCCTCTCCTGCTTCAGCTCTTAACTGCTCAAGCAGATCTTTAAGCTCTGCTTTGAAAGCAGCGATTTCGCTGAGATTTAAACTGACCATCGTGGTTTACCTGTTGATAGTTATATATTTTTATACAGGCATATTAGACGGGCTTTCAGCGAATACCCTTTGATTAAGATCAGAAGAGCACAAAAAACCTATTTTCTTTGTGGTTTATTGATCTGAGTCGGGTTTGGCGATGCCAAAATGCTTGTAGGCATGGTCTGTTACAACACGCCCACGCGGCGTACGCATAACAAACCCCTGCTGAATCAAGTAGGGCTCCAGCACGTCTTCAATCGTATCACGCTCTTCACTGATAGCCGCTGCCAGACTCTCTACCCCAACCGGGCCTCCGGCAAATTTCTCGATCATGGTCAGAAGCATACGACGGTCAAGGTGATCAAAACCATGATGATCAACATTAAGCATATTCAATGCTTTATCCGCTATCTCATTGTTAATCACACCATCCCCTTTCACCTCGGCATAGTCGCGTGCACGACGTAACAACCTATTAGCAATTCGCGGTGTTCCCCGGGAGCGCTTTGCCACTTCACGTGCTCCCTGATCATCAATCCCTGTTCCAGAAAGATTGGCAGAGCGAGAAACAATGCTCGTTAGATCATCAACGTTGTAGAACTCCAGACGCTGCACAATACCGAAACGGTCGCGTAACGGCGAAGTCAGCAAACCCGCTCGAGTTGTCGCTCCAACCAAAGTGAATGGCGGAAGTTCCAGCTTAATAGAACGTGCAGCCGGCCCCTCTCCGATCATAATATCCAGCTGGTAATCCTCCATTGCCGGATAGAGCACCTCTTCAACATTAGGACTGAGACGATGAATCTCATCGATAAAAAGAACATCGTTCGGTTCAAGGTTTGTTAGCAATGCAGCCAGATCACCTGCTTTTTCCAGAACTGGACCGGAGGTAGTCTTTATTTCAGAACCCATTTCGTTAGCAATAATATTTGCCAACGTTGTTTTACCCAGCCCAGGTGGGCCAAAGATCAGGGTATGATCCAGCGCCTCGGAACGCATTTTAGCGGCCTGGATGAAAATCTCCATCTGCTCGCGCACAACCGGCTGACCAACATAATCCTCAAGGCTTTTAGGTCGTATAGCGCGATCTTGAGCCTCCTCAACTGGATTACTTAACGGCGAAATGAAACGATCTGCTTCTATCATAACTTTTCCTTAGCCGACCATTGAACGCAGCGCGTGGCGAATTAGCTCTTCACTACTTGCACTGCTGCCCAGTGTCTTGAATACCTGCTCAATCGCCTTAGTTGCCTGTACAGGCTTATAACCCAAAGCAACCAACGCACTTTCAGCCTCAGCGCGATTGTCAGCCTGAGGCTCGAAGGATGCCATATCCGGTCCATCAGCCGCCGATAGCTCGAAATCTCCAGACGTTTCAAGCCCCAGGGCTTTAATCTTGTCTTTCATCTCAACAATCAGGCGCTCGGCAGTTTTCTTACCCACACCAGGCAATTTAATCAGCGATGCGGTGTCACCATCATTCACACAACGAACGAATTCAGAGGTAGAGATACCAGATAAAATCGTGATCGCCAATTTAGGCCCTACGCCATTGGCTTTAATCAGCGTACGAAACAGCGAACGCTCCTCTTTATCATAAAAACCATAAAGCAACTGCGCATCTTCGCGTACAACAAAGTGGGTAAAAAGCGTGAGTGTCGAGCCCAATTCAGGCAAACGATAAAAAGTGTTCATCGAAGCTTCAACTTCATAACCAACACCCTGCACATCGATCACTAACTGAGGCGGCTGCTTTTCAATTAATTCACCTTTTAATCGACCAATCACTGATTTTTATCCTTCTTTATTTTTTCCAGTTTATGCCCGGTAACAATAAACTCAGGCAAGCGCAGATCAGCAAACATAGCCGCCATACGCAACACAAATATGATCATCATAGAGCTAAGCGCAACCACTTCGCCCGGCATATATTCTTTGAAAACGATATAGAAAATCGCGCCACCCAATGCACAGGTTGCATAGAGCTCACCATCCCTTTGCAGAATCAATGGAATCTGCCCAGTGATGATGTCTCGAATCATCCCTCCGGCACATCCAGTGATAACAGACATCATGACAACGATTAGTGGCGGAAGCTCCAACGCCAATGCCTTTTCAGCACCCAGCACAGCAAACAGTGCCAATCCCATGGCATCGAGTACCAATAACGTACGTCTCGGATACTGGATATAACGACAAACAACAAAAGCAACGACTGCAGAGATGATCGCTGTCCACAAATAGGAGGTATCAGCAATCCATACTACCGGATGGATATCCAGAGTAATATCGCGGATAGTTCCACCACCCAATGCCGTAACAATTGCCAAAACGACTACACCCAGAATATCAAGGCGCTTCCCCTGAGCTGCCAACGCTCCCGCGGTAGCAAATACCGCCACACCTATCAGGTCGGCAATATAGATAAACTGGGCATAACTTAGATCAGTCATGTTAAAGCTCTCATACTTAGCGGCGCCAACTAGCGTTTCGAGAGGACATTGTACCTGCTGTTTTGATCAGACTATTACGGGTATGGGCATGACAAAGCGCGATAGCCAGCGCATCTGCCGCATCCGCCTGAGGCAACCCCGGCAACTTCAGTATATGCGCAACCATATGCTGAACCTGTGCCTTATCAGCCGAGCCCTTACCAACAACCGATTGTTTCACCTTTCGAGCTGCGTACTCGTATACCGGCAACTCAGCATTTGTACCCGCCACAATAGCAACACCACGCGCCTGCCCCAGCTTCAAAGCCGAATCAGCGTTGCGTGCCATAAAAACCTGCTCAATCGCAAATTCTTGCGGGCAATAACGCTCAATCACTTCAGACACACCCGCATATACCTGCTGTAAACGTTCCGGTAACTCATCACCTTTGATACGGATACAACCGCTGGCAACATACTCATTTTTATTGCCCACACAGTTAATCACTCCGTAACCGGTGATTCGCGAGCCCGGGTCAATTCCTAATATCAGCATCAAACAAATCTACTGGTTATTTATACAGGCAAGCATACAGCAGTCACCCTGGTTTACAAAGGAATTTCTCACCAACAAAAAGCCGGAACACAGGTCCCGGCCAGATTAAGCACTCAACAGTTTTACAGGTCCATCGCCTCTTCAGGGATGACTGCATTGTGGTAGACATTCTGCGAATCATCCAGATCATCCAGCACATCGATAAGCTTCATTACCTTACGCCCGGTATCGACGTCTAATTCAACAGTCGTTGTTGGTATCATCGCCACTTCTGCATGCACCGGTTCAAAACCCGCGTCTAATAAGCCCTGTTTCACATCGAGGAAATCATGCCAGTCTGAAAACACATCAATTGAGCCATCCTCATTAGCCACTACATCCTCGGCACCCAGCTCAAGTGCAGCATCCATGATTGACTCTTCATCAACGTCATCAGCAAAAGTAATCTGACCCTTCTTATCAAATAGATAAGCAACAGAACCACTGGTTCCAAGGTTGCCGTTATATTTATTGAAGGCAGCACGTACCGCAGCAACCGTCCGGTTCACATTATCAGTCATACACTCAACGAGAATAGCCGCACCATTAGAGCCATACCCCTCATAGGTCAACTCATCATAATGCTCATCTTCACCGCCACCCGCGCCGCGCTGAATCGCTTTATCGATAGTGTCGCGCTTCATATTCGCACCCAACGCCTTATCGACAGCCGCACGTAAGCGAGGGTTGTCATCGGGATTTCCGCCACCCTCTTTAGCAGAGACAACCAGTTCGCGGATTAGCTTAGTAAAAATCTTGCCTCGTTTAGCATCCTGGGCTGCTTTCCGATGCTTGATATTGGCCCATTTGGAATGACCTGCCATAGCGCCTACTCCTTCGTTCGCTGATGATTATCCTATATAAACAAAAAAAGCTGCCCTTAGGCAGCTTTTTCGAGTTATAGAAGCAGGTTTGAAATTAAGGCGTTTTACGCAGCTTAATGTTCAATTCGCGCAGCTGAGCAGCACTTACTTCACCCGGCGCTTCAGTCATCATGCACGATGCGCTCTGTGTTTTCGGGAATGCAATCACTTCACGGATAGATTCAGTACCTGTCATCAGCATGATCAAACGATCAAGACCAAATGCCAGACCACCGTGCGGTGGCGCACCGAACTGCAGCGCGTTCAACAGGAAACCAAACTTGTCTTCAGCTTCCTCATCAGAGATACCCAGGATCTCAAGAACCTTAGCCTGCATCTCCTGATCGTGAATACGGACAGAACCACCGCCCAGCTCACAACCGTTCAGAACCATATCGTATGCACGAGACAGCGCTTCCAGCGGGTTAGCTTTCAGCTCATCTGCTGTGCAGCTAGGCGCTGTGAATGGGTGATGCAATGCAGTCAGGCCTGCATCAGTCTCTTCGAACATCGGGAAGTCAACAACCCACAGCGGAGCCCACTCGCACTGCGCCATGTTAAGATCTTCACCAACCTTAATACGTAACGCACCCAGCGCTTCAGATACGATCTTAGCTTTGTCAGCGCCGAAGAAAACGATATCTCCATTCTCAGCACCCAGACGCTCCATGATCGCCATAGTCACATCATCACCCAGGAACTTGATGATTGGTGACTGCAGACCATTTACGCCGTTTTCAATCTCATTAACCTTGATCCACGCCAGACCCTTCGCGCCATAGATGCTTACAAACTTGGTGTAATCATCAATGTTCTTACGTGTCAGCTGAGCACCACCTGGTACTTTAAGTGCAGTTACACGGCTCTTTGGATCGTTAGCAGGACCGGCAAATACTTTAAACTCGATCTCAGCCATCAGATCCGCAACATCTACCAACTCCATCGGGTAGCGCAGATCCGGCTTATCGGAACCGTAACGCTGCATAGCTTCAGAGTAAGGCATACGCGGGAAGTCACCAAGATCTACGTCTTTCATCTCCAGGAACAACTTGCGGATCATGTTCTCAGTCAGCGCCATGATACCTTCTTCATCCATAAATGAAGTTTCGATATCGATCTGAGTAAATTCCGGCTGACGGTCAGCACGCAGGTCTTCGTCACGGAAACATTTAGCAATCTGGTAGTAACGATCAAAGCCAGAAACCATCAGCAACTGCTTAAACAGCTGTGGAGACTGTGGCAACGCGAAGAACTGACCTTCGTGAACACGACTAGGAACCAGATAATCACGCGCACCTTCTGGTGTCGCACGGTTCAGGATAGGTGTTTCGATATCCAGGAAGCCGTTGTCATCCAGGTAGTTACGGATCGCGTTTGTTACCTTAGAACGGAAACGCATTTTTTCCTGCATTTCAGGGCGACGCAGGTCAATGTAGCGGTGACGCAGGCGAACTTCTTCACCTACATTCTGATGCTCATCCAACTGGAACGGAGGCGTTTCAGCCTTGTTCAGGATCACAAGTTCTTTACCAAGAACTTCGATCTCACCTGTAGGCATTTCCGGATTAACCGTACCTTCAGGACGATTACGCACAGTACCTTTGATCTCTACAACAAACTCATTACGGCAGCTGTCCGCCAGCGCGAAGCTCTCTTCACGATCTGGATCAAATACAACCTGTGCCAGACCTTCACGGTCACGCACGTCCAGGAAGATAACACCACCGTGGTCACGACGACGATGTACCCAACCACACAGGGTAATGTCTTCGCCGATATGCTCTTTTCTGAGATCGCCGCAATAATGACTGCGCATAATTTTCTTTTCCCGTTCTTAATCTGTCCGCATCGCGGACTCAACAAAATAAAATAATAAGCCTAGCTCGCTGAGGAGGAGCCAGAATCACCTGCAAGATTTTTCTTCTTGCCGGTCTTAAAATCAGTTTCATACCAACCAGAGCCCGAAAGTCTAAACCCTGGCGCAGATACTAGTTTGGTCACATCATCACTTGCGCAGGATACACAAGCGGGTGCTGGCGAATCGCTCTTTAGCACAAGCTTTTCAAACTCATGACCACAGCTTTGACACTGAAAATCGAAGATTGGCATTCGAAATAACCCTAGACCCGGAACAGGTCAGTACCTTTGAAAACGGCGGATTATACCTGAAATATTAAGCGGAAACAGGCCCCAAAACAGATTGAGGCCTGAATAGATGAGATAGTTTTAGATTTCCTGAGAAATAAGCTTGAAAAATACTAATTGGTTAGTTTTCAGGAACGAAATCCAGCTCACCAGCCATTAGCGATTCAAGCTTGCGACGGATATCGTGGATCTGCTGTTCGGTATAGGGAACCGCAGGCACTTTACCCCACACAGGGCCGGGCCATGCTTTATCATTCTCGTAACGAACAATGTGATGAAGATGGAGCTGCGGCACCATATTGCCCAGCGATGCGACATTCATTTTCCTGGCAGCGAAGCTATCCGCCAGATTCGAAGCCAGAAAAGAGGATTCTTTGATCAGGATGCACTGATCCTCATCTGAGAGATGGTAGATCTCAGTTGCGCCAGCCCTTCTCGGCACCAAAATAAACCACGGATAGTTAGCATCATTGAGCAGCAAGAGCCTGCTGACGGGAAAATCACCTAAAACAATACAATCAGCAACCAATTGCGGGTGGAGTTCAAATTCCAACTCTAATTCATCCATTACAATACTCCTGTACGTATAGCTGCCAGGGTCATTACAATAGAAAAGACCCTTAACTCCTTTTAGCTTAGCAACACTCGATGGAAGCCGCGACATGCTGGAACTAAAATTCAGCCATAAAATCAGTGAAATAGGAGAGACAGTCTGGGATGAACTCCGTCCTGATGACTTTCCATTCAGCAGGTACGCGTTCCTCAATGCCCTTGAAGAATCCGGCAGCGTGTCAGCCAAAACGGGCTGGCAACCACTCCATCTACAGTTTCAAGATAACGGTATAACTATTGCAGTAATGCCGCTTTATCTGAAAAATCACTCTTATGGAGAATACGTTTTTGACTGGGCCTGGGCTGACGCATATAACCGCTACGGGCTGGATTACTACCCTAAACTGGTCTCCGCCATACCCTACTCCCCTGTATGCGGGACAAGGATTCTGACCAAACAAGATCCCAAGCCTCTGATAGAAGTTATTGAAAGAATGCTGCCCCAGCTATGTAAGAAATTAAGCGCCAACTCCTGGCACTTGCTGTTCCCAACAGAATCAGAACAGGACAGCTTCACAGCCTCTCACATACTCAAACGCAAAGGCTGTCAGTACCAGTGGTTTAATAAAGGTTACCGCTCCTTTACCCATTATCTTGAGCACTTCAATTCCCGCAAACGAAAAAGCGTTAGGAAAGAGCGTCAGAAGGTCGAAGCCCACGGCATAACCCACCAGCACTTTGAAGGTGAGCATATTTCAGAAGAGCAGATAGATATATTCTACGAGTTCTATCGAATGACCTACCTTAAACGCGGCCGGGAAGCCTATCTAAATAAAGCGTTTTTCACACAACTGATTAAAGACATGCCCGAGCATGTTCTGTTGATCCTGGCATACAGTGATCAACAACCGGTTGCCGCCGCACTGTCACTCAAAGATAGCAATACCCTTTACGGCCGCTACTGGGGATGCTTTGATGAATATGACAGCCTGCATTTCGAAACCTGTTATTACCAGGGTATTGATTATTGCATCGCCAATAATTTACAACGCTTTGACTCCGGAGCTCAGGGTGAGCACAAGATCCAGCGTGGATTTGAGCCTGTAGAGACCTGGTCAGCCCATTGGGTAAAAGAGGTTGGGTTTAACCAGGCAATCAGACAGTTTGTAGAAGAAGAATCAAAGGAGATAGATCTTCAACTTCAACAATTACGTGAATATCTTCCGTTTAAGAAATAGACGCCAGAGCACCGAATATTATCGGCTTTAAGAGGCGATGTACCGACCGTTCATCTTCTATTCGAAACTACTTCAACTATAATAGATTCATCGTTAAAGGATTATTTACCGGTCAGGCTGACCATTTCCCTATATGACTATGGCCCAGTTTGTACCGCGAATATGAGTTCAGACCAACATATTAAAAAAGCTTTTGAGCTGTCAGCAAAGTTCCTTGCGCACAAAAGCTACAATTCCCTGACCCATGCAGTGCTGCACTATTTCTGCTCGCTTGAGGGCGTGTCAGAAGCAGTGTCCTACGAAATATTTGGTGACCCAAATTCTGAAACAGGCCTATCCATACGCCGCTTCCCAATGACCCTCGATGAGTCTTACTCAGACCGCAACCGTGACTTGATGCTCAAAGCACTACCTAAGAGCAAAGGCGGGGTCACCTGCTTCAAATTTAAAGGCGACGACTACATCCTCCTGGATATTACCAAAGATGTGTTACCGCGCCGAATCATCCTGATTCGGGGAAAGGTTTCATCTTCTGATCTTATTTTGGTTGAAGGCGTGTATGGGATCTATGCTAATCAGGTATCACTACTCGATTCCAAAGAGCGCGATAACCTGACTGGGTTACCTAATCGCCAGACAATGGAATTTACGCTGAATGATGTGGTGACTTT
The DNA here is from genome assembly GCF_000153345.1 of Neptuniibacter caesariensis. GTDB lineage: Bacteria > Pseudomonadota > Gammaproteobacteria > Pseudomonadales > Balneatricaceae > Neptuniibacter > Neptuniibacter caesariensis. The sequence continues at coordinate 15,528 of NZ_CH724125.1, read as the reverse complement.
TCACCGCAATAACAAGCTAAACCCTATTAAGCCATCGTGGATGGTGGTACTCGATATTGACCATTTCAAGAAGATAAATGACACCTTCGGTCATCTTTACGGTGATGAAGTTCTCCTTCACTTTGCGGATCTGCTAAAGAAATCCTTCCGGCACACCGATTTTCTTTTTCGCTACGGAGGCGAAGAATTCGTTGCGATCGTAAATAATGCAAACCCAGAGGAAGCCCAGCAGATTCTGGAACGCTTTCATCAAGCGGTGCAAGACTATGATTTCCCTTCCGGCAAAGTGACTGTCAGCATTGGTTATACGCAGGTAGATCCAGTCACCCCGCCCCTTCTACTGTTTGAGCATGCAGACAGAGCCTTGTATCACGCGAAACACAATGGCCGAAATATGATCGTTAATTTTGAGGATATGGACAGCCAGGTCAGGGTCCACGAAGACGACATTGAGCTATTTTAAGCATCGATCCGTACGAATAATTGAGCAATAAAAAGGGCATCTAAGATGCCCTTTTTTAATTCGCAGAGCTTAACCAGATACAAATACTGGAGCAAATCCAAGATTCCAAACAATTACAGTCCCTACGCGGGTTGTAACCAGATATACCAGACCTACTGTCAGAATAGCGCCGCTGAAGAAGAATGCGCGATCCTGATCGATGCCAAGCACATGAGGTAAGCCATCATAGATGAGATACCCTGCATAAGCTGCGGCAACCATGTAAGCCAACATATTTACCCATGGAACTGGGTACAGAGAAACAAAACCAGCCAAAAACAGAGGCGTACAGGAATAAGCCGCCAAAGCGATACCATTAGCTGCATATTCATCATGACCACTGCCGTATGTTTTTGACATCCAGTCAATCATCCAGCCTAAACCAAAGACCCCCGCAAGGATCGCAATATAGGTTAGAACATTGAGTTGAATGGAGCTCATTGTAGTAAGCTTAATCAGCTCACCATCGCCAACACGCCAACCAAACTGAGTGGTTGAAATAAAGGCGCAGACCGGCCCAATCAGGGCGAGAATTCCAATATAAGTGAAGTATATTCTGCCGGGGTTGCTGTGCTCTTTCTTGATAAGCTCCCACTCGGCATCTGGGTGGGTGAACATTCCGGGTACGTGACTCAGCAACATGATTAACACCTCTCAAACTTGTTTTTATTCTCTGAGCATTTGCATCATCAATATTACGACTTCATGTAAGATATAGATCAGTATTTGAACAGCAACAAGCCTGTAACCCTAACAATAGAAATTTTCATGTTGGCAAAATACGACATATTGCAAACATTTGCGGCGAAATACGCACAAAAAAGGCCGCTTTTAAAAGCGGCCAAACGGATGTCTGATCCTGCGAACAATAGAATCAGCTTACACCAAGAACATTAAGGGCTTACTGAGCAGCAATAACGCTAAATTCAACGAGCAGATCAGGACGCGCCATCCGCGCTTCAACACAAGCACGAGCTGGCTTTTCATAGTCCGCCACCCAGGCATCCCATACCGCATTCATCGCTGCAAAGTCTTTCATATCACGCACGTAGATTGTTACTGAAAGCAGCTTGTTACGCTCACTCCCCGCTTCCTCTAACAACGCATCAATCTTAGCCAGGCATCGCTCAGTCTGCTCGGTGATATCCCACTCAGGAGCGCTGGCAGTTTGACCACACAGATAGATAGTACCGTTGTGTTTAACAATTTTACTCATACGCTCAGTCGAGCCAATTCGCTCAATTGACATTGATTTACTCCACAAGAAAAAATTAAATTACAGAACTTTTCGTTCAAAACGATCTATTCGGAAAGCACTCAGATCAAATCCGGACTTACCCGTAAGAACAAGATCTGCCATGACCTTCCCGATAATGGGCCCCATCTGGAATCCGTGCGCAGAAAAGCCAAAGGCATGAAAAGCATTTTCAGAACGTACACTTTCACCAATCACCGGCAGGTTATCTGGCATATACGCCTCAAGCCCTGACCACATACGATTGACTGAAGCGGTCCGCATGATCGGAAAGAACTCGATCGCATTCTTAGCGCCCACAGCCAACTTGCTGTAATCAAGCCGGGTTCGATTATGATCACGGTCAGCAAAGCCTTTCGCTCCACCACCAATCAGAACGGTACCATTCTCAAACTGTTTAAATGACAAAGGACGACTAACTGCACCCACAACTGGCGTTGCGAAATGCGGCATTCGAGATGTGATCATTAACATGGGGGCACTATGAGTGAGCGGCACGTTATCACCGATCATCACCGAGACTTTATCAGCCCAGGCACCGGAACAATTCACAAGCTTAAGCGCCTCGTATTGCTGAGATGGCGTTTCGACCAACCAGGTAGTGCCAATTCTACGAATCTGCTTTACCTCAGCCCCTTCTATAAACCTGACTCCTAATCGAGCAGCCGCATTTCTAAAAGCCAGAGTGGATTTATAAGGGATCGCATAACCATCGGATTCAGAAACAACGCCACCCACGCAACCTGGGGACACATAAGGGAGTCGCTCTCTTAACTCCTGTTGATCGATCATCTTTTCATGATAATGGCCCAGGCTATGCATCTGTTCCTGACGCTTGAGCAGGGTCTCTATATCCTGCTCATCTGCTGCAATATTAATGAGCGATCGACATCTGAACCCCGTATCCGCTTCAAGCTCATCATCAAGCCCCTGCCACAAATCCATAGATGCTTTGCTTAACTCAACCTCTGCGACATGACGCCCCAGAACCCGAACACCACCTGCATTAACACCCGATGCATGCTGAGAAACACGGTCTTTCTCCAATACAATGACAGAGGCACCTTTCTTAGCCAGCTCATAAGCCGTCGCACAGCCCTGAATACCACCTCCAATGATAATGACATCAGCATTCATGATTGAGCCTCCTGCTGCTGTACCGGGCTCACCTGGCTAAACTGACTCAGCTCTGTCAGGTTCAACAGCCGCATAGGTGAGCGCAAACGATAGTATCCAACCTCACTGACCGGTTTTTCCTGCCAGCTAGCCAGCAGTTCTGAAACCGTATGCCCGCACTGCCGCCCCTGGCAGGGCCCCATACCACAGCGAGTCAGGCCTTTGAGTTCATCAGGTCCTGCGGCTCCTTTTTCGAAACCGGCTTTAAGCTGCGCAACAGTCTGCTCTTCACACCGGCAGACAACGGTTTGAGGGCTATCAGGTATACGATGACCCACAACCGGCTGATATAAACAATCAATAAACGCTCTGAATTGATTCATTCGGGTAATGAAATCAAGGTAATCCGCAGACTGCAGATCCCGGTGCTGCTCGCTTATCAGGCCTAATCGAACCAAGCGCTGTAGCGCGACAACCTTTCCCATTGCCTGGGCGGCATCAGCCCCGACAATGCCACTACTATCTCCAGCAACGGCCACATTCGGAACCGAACTTTGTCCCCATTGATCAAGGGTTGGCTTCCAGCATAGCTGCTGCTTACACCAATGATGCTCTAAACCCATGGATCGGGTCATATTCAGGTTCGGGATCACCCCCTGGTGCAAAAACAGGTGTTCTGCAGAAAGCTGAATCGATTCGCCGCGACTCTTAAAACGAACCCCCTCAACCGTCTCTTCGCCCACAACTTCAACGCTGTCAGCGAATCGGTATACTTCCACGCCAGATCGGCGAATCTCATTAAGTAATCCAAGCCCCTTAGCTAACATTTTGTAGCCTCGCAGCGCAGCCGGGAAAAGCGAAACTGAATCTTTATAAGCCGAAAACGGTGTCGTATCGACAAGCGCTCTCACCTTTACCCCTAAACGAAGGTATTGAGCTACGATCAGGTAGAGCAGCGGACTTGTTCCAACAAATACAGCATCATCACGTACCAAGCCATCATTTTTCAGCATGACCTGAGCACTACCAGCCGACATCACCCCCTTTAGATGCCAGCCTGGCACAGGAAACGGACGCTCCATAGCACCACAACCAATGATGACTTCACGTGCTGTCAGACTTTTAGTTTTTCCATCATGAGAAAATAGAATCTCGCCATTCTCTCCCACATGCCAGACATTCGCTTCAAACATCTTTTCAGCCTGACAATGGTCAAAAGCTTCTACTAATGCCTGACCACTTAAGTAATCTTCACCAAGCTTCTCTGGACATTCTAAAGGGCTGTAAGTCACGTTCCGGTAGATCTGACCACCCGCACGTTTTTTATCATCTAGCACGATAACCCGCGCCCCGGCTTGTGAGGCTGTAATAGCTGCAGACATTCCTGCAGGGCCTGCACCAATAATGGCAAGATCGTAACTGCTTAGCATGAGGCCCCCTTTTCTCTCTGCACATCAAAAACCTGTACAACCTCATCAGGCGAAATCTCTGTGGAATTCGGCGTTAAATAAGGCAGACAACTTTCCTGAGTAATTTCCTGACGTTTAACTTGCATACCCTCACGTGCTTCGATTAGGCATGCCTGACGATTGGGAACTCCGTCCACCTCAACCAGACACTCAAAGCAAACACCCATCGCACAATACGCAGAGCGCTCTTTTTCAGATACTGATGACAGACGAGTCGTCGTTTCACCTGCAACAGCCATTGCAGCCCAGACAGAACTCCCTGCTGGAACGTTTATCTCTTGGTCATTAATATGCAGCTGGACAGTATGCTCTGGTCGCTGCGCCAGAAAACGGAACATAGTGGATACCTTTCAGGCAATAAGATGCCCGGGTCATGGCCCTCAAGCAGGCACACAACCATTTAAAAAACTAAATGGGAGAAGTGGTAACCAGGCATTCGCTGGATCGCCTGGTTACCTATTTATAGATGAGGATTAGTTAGCGATCTGATCAAGAACGCCCTGTCCCCACTCAGCACCGATGTCATCAAGGATTTTTGGCCATACTTCAGCACGTACTTTTTTCGCTGCTGCCGCCAGCTCATCATCAGACAGTTTTACAATTGTTGCGCCATATTCTGCCAGCTTCTGCTCGTAGTCAGACTGGTCTGATTCAGCACGTTCCCAGCGTTTGGCTTCAAACTCTTTCGCCGCTTTGATCAAAGCTTCGCGGTCATCCGCATCCATATCAGCCAGCGTTTCAGAGTTAATCAGCATGTACCAGGCTTCAAAGTGCGTGTTAACCGGAATGTAAGTTTTAGTCACATCACGGAAAGAAGCATAGTAACCCTCCGCACCAGAACCGATCACACCATCAACTACACCTGTCTGTACTGCAGTGAAAGCTTCTGAGAAAGGAATCGGCGAACTGATATAACCCAGTGAGTCAGAGGTCAGCTGGAAGCTTTTGATTCCAGGCACTCGTACCTTAATCCCTTTATCAACATTTGGGTTACCCGGTGAAACTGCGTCAGTATTCAGAGCAACGCCGCCGAAATAAACCGGATATGCAGCCAGCATGGTAATGTCCTGCTTAGCATAAAGGCCTTTCATCGCCTCATAGATCGCGCCACCTGGGCCGTAAGCAACTTTTGCCTGCTCCCAGTTAGCCGCCACATAAGGGAAGTAGGTAATCTGCATCTGGCGTGATGCTGCTGTAGCTGCTGGCTGAACCGCCATATCTACCGCACCCACGGAGATACGCTCCTGTACAGTGGTGTAATCACCCAATGCACTCGCAGCAAAGATTTTAACTTTCACATCGCCTTCAGTAGCTTTATCAACATTAGCAGCAAAGTCTTTAAGCTCCAGGTCAACTATCGCGCCTTGTGGACGGATATGGCTAATCTTCAGCGTCGCTGCTTCAGCAACAGCAGTCAAGCTCATAGCACCCGCTACTAGCGCAGCGCCCAGGGTTTTATTAAAGCGAAAAGGTTTCATTTTCTATCCTCTGTATTTGTTTTTGTATGTCCCGGCTTTTGGCGCCGGGATCAGGATCTTTCAGGATCTTGCTTTAGTATCCAAAGACTCGTGGCAGGTAGAGCGACAAGTCAGACCAGAATGACGTCAGGAACACTACTGGCAGATAGCCGGTAAGGATCAGAATCATTGCAGGACGAATTACTTTAGTTACCTTGACCTTGCCGATGCGGGCACCAAGGTAAAGAATCGAAGCGTAAGGAGGCGTTACACCACCCATAGCTGTGTTAACACCCATGATGGCTGCGAACTGAACCGGGCTAATGCCAATCGCTTCCATCAATGGCAGCAGTAGAGGCGCAATCAAAATGATCGCTGTCACATCATTGACGACCATGCCCACCAGGAATAACAGAACATTGATCAGGATAAGCAGGACAACTTTGTTATCAGTGATCGCAAAGATCGACTCAACAATGGCCTGAGGAATGCTCTCCAACACAAACATCTGAGAAAGGATCATAGAGAACAGAATCATCACCATGATCGCACCAACCGAGGTCGACGCTTCTTTACCTGCCCCCAGGAAAGTTTTCCAATCCAGACCTTTGTAGATCAGGAAACCAACCGGAATCGCATAGATCACCGCAACCGCAGCCGCTTCAGTTGGGGTCATAATCCCGCCATAGATACCACCCAGGATGATGACAGGCATCAACAGCGCTGGTGTTGCCTTAAAACCACGCTGGGTAACCTCAGCAACAAACTCTTCCCCTTTAGGACGATCCTCCAGCTTGAGTGGAAACTTACGTGCCAACCAGACGTTAACAACCGAGAAGTTCGCCATGATCAGCAGGCCCGGACCTAAGGTCGCCAGGAAACACGCCAGAATCGATGTATCAGTTACCCAGCCATAAACGATCATGGTCACGCTTGGCGGGATCAAAAGGCCTAACAAGGATGCATTGGCAATCAGTGCCGTAGCGTATTCACGCGGATATCCCTGCTTCTCCATCTCAGGAATCAACAGTGGGCCGATTGCAGCTACCCCGGTCAAACCTGAGCCAGAGATCGCGCCGATCAGTGCACAGCTAATAGTCGCCACCACACCCAGACCACCACGCAGATGACCAACAAAGATATTTACAAAGCGGAGCAAACTGGCGGCTATCCCGCTGACACTCATAATCGTGCCTGCCAGGACGAACAGTGGAATCGCCAGCAGTACCGGATTGCCCAGCTGCTGGAAGCCCCAGAGCATGTTGCCTTTCATGACAACATCGCCCATGAAGTACATCACCATCAAACCGCCACCAAAACAGTACGGAAGTGGCACACCCAGAGTCAGCAGAATAACCAGTACAGCAACAGCCATCAGAGCAACTTCAATCATGATTGACTCTCCTCATCAAACAGCGAACGGACGTGCTGAACGAGGTGATACGCTGTGTAAATCATCATCAGAACCATACCCACTACCAGAGCGATATCTACATAGAAGGTCGGGATATAAAGGGTCGGGCTCTCTTTCCATACCCGCCAGGAATACTTGGTAAAACGCCAAGCCCAATAGGTTAACCAACAACCTACAACCAGACTGACTACCTCAGCAACGATGGCCAAAACCACATGCTGCTTCGGTGTTTTAAGAAAAATTTCCAACACATTGGCACGGATATGCGTGTTCTCACGAGAAGCATTCACTGCTCCAAGCATATAAAGCCATAAGGTCGGATAGAGAAGACTTTCCTCAAGTCCCATCACCGGAACTTCGAGGACATACCGGGTAATCACCTGGACAAACTGCCCTAGCGCTACCAGGCAGATCAGCCCCGTCAATAGAAGACTGGCAAATCTGTTCATGGATATTTCCTTCGCACTTTTAGATTTTGTTTTTATCTGTTTGATTAATGATGGCAATCATCACCCATAAACTCAAAACGATAATATTGATCGAACCATAGATTTATCTTATGGATATGGTTTATTCTTTAATATTCAATCACCTATTTCTGTAGTGGTTACTAAAAAACATCGGTTAGTTAGCAAAAAGCTGACCTGACTCAGGAAGTTACCCATGAATCTAAGCTTCAAACAGTTACAGGCATTTCGTGAAGTGATGCGGACCGGCTCGATATCAGAGGCTGCACGCGCTCTTAACCGAACCCAACCTGCGGTCAGCTCACTGATTACCACACTGGAAGCAGAACTCGGAATTGATCTGTTTGAGCGCAATCGTGGCCGGCTGATAAAAAAACCCGAGGCGCAATTCTTTTTAGAAGAAACAGAGGCAATCCTTGAGCGACTTAACCACTGCACCAAAACCATGAAAGAGATAGCCGACCTTAAAGAAGGCCGGCTTCGAATCGCCTGCATGCCTGCATCGTCTCAGTTTATGATGCCGCGACTAGTTGCCGACTTTGTTCGAGACAAACCTCAGGTTAAGGTTTCACTGATGATGAGGGCCTCTGCCATCATCGAAGAGTGGATCGCTTCTCAGCAATTCGATATTGGCCTTGCCGAAACACCCGCTCCTAGTGGTGCGATAAAAACGGAAACATTTGAACTGGCCTGCATCTGTGCATTACGCAGCGACGACCCACTTGCAGAAAAAAGCATCATTACCCCTAAAGATCTCTCCGGAAGACCTCTCGCGACCCTTCAGGAGGATCACCCCAATCTATTAGCTACCCAGGCAGCCTTTAAAAGCGCAGGCGCACAATTCAATGCCAGATTCGAGCTACGAAACTTCCAACCCGCCCTGAAGCTGGTAGAAGAAGGCCTTTGCTATTGTATCTGCGATCCGATGACGGCAAGCAGCTACTATGAGTACCAGTTACAGGAACAAGCACTTTGCTTCCGCCCTTTCGCGCCGGAAGTCCACCTTTCGGTCGCGATATTGCAGCCAGCCCATCGCCCTGCATCGGAGCTTTCATCTGCATTTATCGATATCCTCAGAGCCGATCTGTTAGCTATCAACCAGCAGTTCCAGACGTAGAAATACCCCGCAGTTGAGAAATCCGGTCTACGCTTTAAGAAAGCGTCTGAATAAGCGGGGTACATTATGCTGGAGCATATTGATGCAGAGCTTGAGGACCCAATTCTAAAAGTAATGGCCAGTTTCAAAGCCTCTACTGTTTCTCATAAACTGGATCTCGGTATTGGCGTCTATCGCGATAGCAAGGGTAAAACACCGATTTTTAAAGCGGTCAAAGAAGCTGAGCTCATCATTCAAATGCAGGAGACCAGTAAAGCCTATCTGGGGCCTGTTGGTGATACCCAATATACCGGACTGATCCATCAGCTTTTGTTTGGCCAGCTTGATTGCCCCCCCGATTTTTTCCAAATCATTCAAACCCCAGGTGGTACGGGTGCGCTCAGGGTTGCTGGGGAGTTTTTACACAGCGCGCTACCCTTCGCAACTTTGTGGCTTTCAGACCCCGCCTGGTCTACGCACAAGCCTATCTTTTCCGGGGCACAACTGCCTACTAAGGAGTATCGTTACTTTGATCATGAAACTCGTGTGCTGGATTTTGCCGCCATGTGCGAAGATATTGCAGCCATCCCAACAGGCGATATCGTCCTGCTGCAGAGCTGTGGTCACAACCCCAGCGGCTGCAATCTTAGTTATGAGCAATGGCTAAGCGTTTCGCAATTAATGGCCGATAGAGGGCTTTTACCTTTACTCGATCTGGCCTATCACGGGCTAGATCAGGGTCAGATTTTGGATCTTCAATCAATTAAAGCGATTGAAGCACACCATGATGAGTGGTTGCTTTGCTATTCAGCTTCGAAAACCTTCAGTCTATACAACGACAGAACCGGCGCGTTGGCAGTTAGAAACAGAACCATTCAAAACGCCCATCACGCGCTTAGCCTGATCCTGAATCTGGTGTGCGCAAACTACTATATGCCACCTGCTCATGGCGCATCGGTGGTTCGGACCATTCTTACAAGCTCTGACCTCACAGAGCTCTGGAAACATGAACTTGAAGCCGCCCGAACTAGAATTATTGACTGCAGAAAAGCGCTTATCGATGCTTTATCAAGTTCGGGGACCGATGACTATCAGTTCCTCGAACGCCAAGAGGGTATGTTTGCCTATCTGGGCCTGACAGAAAAAGAGCTAGCTTGGCTAAGGGAAAAGCATGCTCTCTATTTTGGTCCGGGTGGTCGTCTGAACATTGCCGGTTTAAACCCGCAGAGTCTTCCGCAAATCAGCCAAGCGTTGACTGAACTTGCGAAAAAAAAACGGGGCTAAAAGCCCCGCTAAAAAAGCGTCCAGCAGAAGCTGGAAGCACACCAATAGTGTTACAACAAGGATTCCAGAGATAAAACCTGTACAAGCCTTATATCTGGCATCCCTGAAACAAATCTCAGGATAAGTTGCAGCCACCGGATTACTCCGGTAGCTGCCGGGGCAGCAGATAAACCCCATGTGTCTATCTGCCATCCAGCAAAACGCCAGCGCGCAGTGAGGCATTTTGCTGAATTTTGCCAGGCTGGATCTCCCGTTCACCTGGCTCAAGATAAGAAGTTCGACTTTTTAACCTTCTTGATCCTGATAAGCTTCAATGCCTGGGCATGAACAGATGAAGTTACGGTCGCCGTATACGTTGTCGATACGGTTAGTCATCGGCCAGAACTTATTCGTACGAGTCGCTTCATTAGGGAAGACAGCCTCTTCACGAGTATATGGACGATCCCAAGCACCATTCATTACATCTGCCTGAGTGTGAGGCGCGTTGAACAACGGGTTGTTGTCCGCAGGCCACTCACCATTCTGAACTTTTGCGATCTCCTCGCGGATCTGAACCATTGCATCGACGAAACGATCGATTTCAACTTTAGATTCAGACTCAGTTGGCTCAATCATCAATGTGCCTGCTACTGGGAAAGACATGGTTGGCGCGTGGAAACCGTAGTCCATCAGACGCTTAGCAATATCTTCCTCAGTTACACCGCTCTCTTCCTTAAGTGGACGAATATCAACGATGCACTCATGAGCAACTTTGTTGTTACGACCGCGATACAGAACCGGGTAGTGCTCAGCCAGTTTCTCAGTCATGTAGTTCGCATTCAGAATTGCCATCTGAGTGGATGCTTTAAGGCCAGATTTACCCAGCATTACGTTGTACATCCAAGTGATTGGCAAAATAGACGCCGAACCATAAGGAGCGGCGGCAACCGCGCCGTTTTCAGGGTTCAAACCTTCAACCGGGCTCACTTTGTGACTCGCCAGGAACGGTGCCAGGTGACTCTTAACACCAATTGGGCCCATACCCGGACCGCCACCACCGTGTGGGATCGCGAATGTTTTATGCAGGTTTAGGTGAGATACGTCAGAACCGATCAGGCCTGGTTTAGAGATACCTACCTGCGCGTTCATGTTCGCGCCATCCATGTACACCTGACCACCGTTTTTGTGGATGATGTCACAGATTTCAACGATATCTTCTTCGTAAACACCGTGTGTAGACGGGTAAGTGATCATCAAGCATGACAGATCATCTTTGTGCAGCTCAGCCTGAGCGCGCAGATCAGCCACATCGACGTTACCGTTGTCATCGCACTTAGTTACAATGATCTTCATGTCCATCATAGCTGCAGATGCCGGGTTAGTACCGTGCGCAGAAGATGGAATCAGGCAGACGTTACGGTGACCTTCACCGATAGACTCCTGGTACTTACGAATCGCCAGCAGACCTGCATATTCACCTGATGCACCTGAGTTAGGCTGCAGGGATACTTTGTCGTAACCAGTGATTTCAACCAACTGCTCTTCCAGCTCATTTAGCATCTGGTGGTAACCAGCAACCTGGTCAGCAGGCGCAAATGGGTGGATGTTAGCAAACTCAGGCCATGTTACCGGGATCATCTCCGCAGTCGCATTCAGTTTCATCGTACAAGAACCCAGTGGGATCATGCCGTGAACCAGAGAGTAATCTTTGTTCTCCAGCTTCTTCATGTAGCGAAGCATATCTGTTTCGCTGTGATAGCTGTTAAATGTCGGGTGAGTCAGGATCGCATCTTCACGACGTGCATCAGCGGAGATACCTGTTGCTTCACCTGCAACGATTGCTGCATCCAGCGCTTCAACCGTCTGACCGTGAGCGTCGCCCAAAATAACGTCCAGTAGTACTGCAACGTCTGCAGGAAGCGTTGTTTCATCCAGGCTGATACCCAGCTTGTCAGAGCCGATCTTACGCAGGTTACAACCTTCTTCCAGCGCGCGCTGGTAAACCACTTCCTGAGTTTCAGGCAGGGTTACTGTCAGTGTATCGAAGTAAGTATCGTTAACCTGAACACCTTTAGCTTTAAGGCCGTTAGCCAGAATAGCTGTCAGGCGGTGCACGCGCTCAGCGATACGTTTCAGACCTTCTGGACCATGGTACACAACATAGAAAGAAGCCATGTTTGCCAGCAATGCCTGAGCAGTACAGATGTTTGATGTCGCTTTCTCACGACGGATATGCTGCTCACGTGTCTGCATTGCCATACGCAATGCCTGGTTGCCGTTTACGTCGATAGATACACCGATGATACGACCCGGAACAGAGCGCTTAAGTTTTTCAGACGCAGCAAAGAATGCCGCGTGAGGACCACCAAAGCCCATTGGCACACCAAAGCGCTGTGAAGAACCCAGTACGATATCAGCACCTAGTTCACCCGGTGATTTCAGAAGTACCAGCGCCAGAATATCAGCCGCAACAGATACCATTGCTTTCTGACCGTGCGCAGCATCAATAACAGACTTAATATCAGTGATATCGCCGTATGTGCTTGGGTACTGCAGCTGGACACCAAATGGATCCGCCGCTTCAAGATCAGTTAGCGGGTTACCCACTACGATATCGTAACCGAAGTATTCAGCACGGGTTTTGATAACGTCAATTGTCTGCGGATGCACATCGTCAGCGACAAAGAAGGTATTAGACTTCTTACGATTTGAGCGCTTGCACAATGTCATCGCTTCAGCCGCGGCTGTTGACTCATCCAGCAGGGATGCGTTCGCCAGCTCCATGCCTGTCAGGTCCATCACCATTTGCTGGAAATTCAGCAATGCTTCTAGACGACCCTGAGCAATTTCTGGCTGATATGGGGTATAAGCAGTATACCAACCTGGGTTTTCCATAACGTTACGCAGAATAACGTTTGGCACCAGGGTATTGCTATAGCCCATCCCAAGGTAGGATTTATTGACTTTATTTTTCGCTGCCAGCTGTTTCAGGTAAGCCAAAGCATCGGCTTCGCTTACGCTATCAGTCATATCCAGCGCATCATCCAGGCGGATGGAATCAGGAACAGTCTGAGTCATCAGATCTTCTACAGAATCAACGCCCAGGTAAGACAACATTTCCTGAGTCTGTTCGGCATCGGGGCCAATGTGGCGATGAGTAAATTCATTCGCTTGCTGAAGATCACTCAGAGTACGAGTTTCTACTGCCATAACAATAACCTAATGTAACACTAATAAATTAAAGGGTGCGAAGCGGTCCTGCACTACCACTTCGCGTATGCCGGAGAGATAAACCTCTCCAGAAGCATGATCGGGGACAATGGAGGGATAAGCTTATGGCTGATTAGGCCGGCCTATCACCTCCAATCGATCACGCTTCTTCAGCAATCGTAGCTGCGTACGCTTCAGCGTTTAGCAGTTTTTCCAGTTCAGAAGCATCTGCAACTTTGATCTTAACGATCCAGCCGTCACCGAATGGGGATTCGTTAACAGTCTCAGGCGCGTCTTCCAGCTCTTCGTTAACTGCAACGACTTCACCAGAGATTGGCGCGTAGATGTCAGACGCTGCTTTTACAGACTCAACCAGAGAGAACTCTTCGCCGGCTTCAACTTCACGGCCTTCTTCTGGCAGTTCAACGAATACAACATCACCCAGCAGCTCCTGAGCGTGGTCAGAGATACCAACAGTTACAGTGCCGTCACCGTTGTCCAGTACCCACTCGTGGCTTGGTGCAAAAAGGTAGTTAGATGGAATGCTCATAATTGTTTCCTATTGCTTGTTCGTTACACAGGTTCTTATCGATACAGAGGGAACTTCTTGCACAGCTCTTCAACCTGCGCACGTACTTCCGCTTCAACTTTTGAGTTATCTTCTGGGTTAGCCACCAGGCCATCCAGAACATCACTGATCAGGTTACCGATCAGACGGAATTCTTCAGGACCGAAGCCACGGCTAGTGCCCGCTGGTGTACCCAGACGGATACCAGATGTAACCATCGGTTTTTCAGGATCAAACGGGATACCGTTCTTGTTACAAGTGATGCCCGCGCGCTCAAGCGCTTCATCTGCAGCATTACCTTTCAGACCTTTTGGACGCAGATCTACCAGCATCAGATGGGTATCAGTACCACCTGTTACGATGTCACAACCACGCTCAACCATAACGCCAGCCAATACTTTTGCGTTCTCTACTACACGATCGATGTAAGTCTTGAACTCAGGCTGAAGCGCTTCACCGAAAGCAACGGCTTTAGCAGCAATCACGTGCATCAGAGGACCGCCCTGAAGGCCAGGGAATACAGCCGAGTTGATCTTCTTACCCAGATCCAGATCATTAGACAGGATCATACCGCCACGTGGACCACGCAGAGTTTTGTGTGTCGTTGTCGTAACAACGTGAGCATGTGGCAGTGGTGATGGGTGAGCACCCGTAGCAACCAGACCAGCAATGTGCGCCATGTCGACAAACAGGTATGCGCCTACTTTGTCAGCGATCTCACGGAAACGTGCGAAGTCAATCTGACGTGGGATAGCAGAACCACCTGCGATGATCATTTTAGGCTGGCACTCTACTGCCAGTTTCTCGATCTCGTCGTAATCGATACGGCTGTCTTCACGGGAAACACCGTACTGAACTGCATTGAACCACTTACCAGACAGTGCAGGACGTGCACCGTGAGTCAGGTGACCACCAGCGTCCAGAGACATACCCAGAACAGTATCGCCAGGCTGTAGTAGCGCCAGCATAACTGCACCGTTCGCCTGAGCACCCGAGTGCGGCTGAACGTTGACAAATTCACAATCAAACAGCTGCTTAGCACGCTCAATTGCCAGACCTTCTGCTTTATCAGCATACTCACAACCACCGTAGTAACGACGGCCTGGGTAACCTTCAGCATACTTGTTAGTCAGTACAGTACCCTGAGCCTGCATAACAGCCTTAGATACAATGTTTTCAGAGGCGATCAGTTCGATCCCCATCTCCTGACGATCAAATTCTTCATTAAGAGCGGACTGCAACTCAGCATCACGGCTTGTCAGATCCTGAGTAAAAAATGCTTCGCAAACAGCGTCGTTGCGGTACAGATCACTGTGACTCATATTTTTATTCTCTTAGTTGTGCGACTTATGATTAGTTATTCAAAAAGGGGCCGATTAACATGCAACCACGTTAACCGCTAGCCCACCTTGAGAGGTTTCTTTGTACTTGTCCTGCATATCGAGACCTGTTTGACGCATCGTCTCAATTACAGAATCCAGGGAAACGTGGTGCTCGCCGTCACCACGCAGGGCTAACCGTGCAGCATTAATCGCTTTCACAGCACCCATGGTATTTCGTTCGATACAAGGAACCTGAACCAGACCACCGATTGGGTCACAGGTCAGTCCCAGGTTATGCTCCATGCCAATCTCAGCGGCATTTTCGATCTGCTCGTTAGTGCCGCCCATAACAGCGCAAAGTGCACCAGCCGCCATAGAACAAGCAACGC
>NZ_CH724126.1:853599-886030 GCF_000153345.1 Neptuniibacter caesariensis | reverse complement strand
TTCGATAGTAGATCCCATCGGATAACCAGTAGTTGATGCCATTCAGCACCACTGCCACTGCCCCTAGCGGCAAGTGCTTTACTGGCGCGTGGTATCGATGATTTTTATGGGGTCCTGGTGCAGCTTGAACCGGGAGAGAAGCCCCCCAGATAATACTGCTGGCCATCACTAACATCATGAGCTTTTTCATTGCGAACTCCTTATCTTTAGATAAGTCTATTCTGCAAAATGCTTCGGTAAAGTTGGGTCGATCTGCTGTAAAGAAAGGTAAACAAAAATGGCAAATGTGAAGATTCTATTTATAGCAGTAACCTTCACCATGGACCGTTTCAAGTCGTGAGGTGTCCACCCCGACCCCTGATAACTTCGCTCTCAATCGGCTGATGTGTACATCCACACTTCGATCATGTTGGACAAAATCACGATTCAGGACATTTCGATAGAGAAAAGCCTTTGTTAATACGCGGCCTCCGCTGCTGACTAAAGCCCATAACAGTTTGAATTCCACTGGCGTTAGTAGCAGCTCCACCTCATCTGAGCGTATACAGCCTTTTCTCTTGTCCATTTCAAAATCAAGTCCTGATAAAAGATCAGCATGTTTAGGCATCTGGCTGTCTGAACAAACCCTTTTCAAAATGACAGCAACCCGAATAAGGAATTCCGAAAAATTAACTGGCTTTGTGAGGTAATCATCAACACCAGCTGTATAAAATGCGATCCTGCTTTCAACACAGTCCTTCTGCCCAAGCAGCATAATAGGGGTACTTACCGCTTCCCTCAGCATAACAATTGACTGAATGAGGTCCGCTTCAGTGGACTCCGACGTAGCCCCCAAAATAATCAGATCCAGCTGATCATCTAAACCCTCTTTCTGGAGAGCTTTTCCATTGAAGCATTGTGTTACTAGATACCCATTTGCTTCTAGTGAGTGGCTCAGATCATTGTTTAAACCCTGCTCGCCTTCAACCACCAAAACCTGAGCAGATGAGCCCTTACGCTTTAACATTCTCCAGCACCTAATACAGCCAAACAACTTAATGAGAATGAATTCTATTAGCATTATCGAAAGAATACAATTTTGCTTTACAACAAATACAAGGGATAGCTCGCTAGTAATAACTTACTTTTTGTAGGAAAAGAGAAGAAACAAGGTGATTAACTATTAATTGCCAGTCACTGCTGAGGGATGAGTCTGAGCAGAAAACGCCAAAGCCGGACATCGCGCCTTCGCTATGTAGACCACGACTGAGCTGGAGCCACTGGCCATCAGGGTAAAGCCCCAACAATCCATCATATAGATCGGCAGTTAAATCGCTGTAGATCATCGGAAACCAGACCATCACAGCCCTGACCTGTGATTGCTTTGCCGCACCGACATACTCAACAACCTGCTGATAATCATCAGATGATTTATAAGGGGGATCTATTAGTACAAAGGAACCGTGACTCAAATGATGCCTGCTCAGAAAACCATCTTCCTCCCATACTACGGCTTCCGGTAGGTTCTTCTTTAGCTGACAGGCCACGGACCGATTCAACTCATACAGGCAAAGGGATTTTACGGCTGATGCACTGTTAGCAATGATCGGTGAAGCCGGATAGATCTTTTTATCTAGCGTCCAAGATTCTTCAAGCACACCGTTATATGGTTTTAATGCAGGAAGGTCTGTAAGGTTTGACCTACAACGCCCGATACCTTTGAGATGCTCTCCTCGGTCAGGATCCAGATCATAAAGTCCAGCTCCTGCATGAGTTTCAACATACTCAACCGAGATATCTAATTTAGACAATACTGAAGCCAGACACGCATGCTTCATCACATCAGCATCACCGCCAGCATATTTGCTGTGAAGGTATTTAGCCATTTCATTATTCTGCTTGCGAAGAATTCAAGACCCACCAGATCCGAGAGACTACACTGAAAACAGTGATCATCCTGGAGGGCTCCATTATGTCAGTATCTACCACATTGAGCAGCTATCTCGATAATAAAGCTTGTCACTACGACACTGTTCAACACAGTTTTTCCTCCACCGCCGGTGAATCCGCTCTACTTGCAGATCTACCTAAGAAACAAGTCGTTAAAGCGGTCGTTGTCCATGATTGTAACCGCTATATGGTCGCGGCGATTCCTTCGATGAACAAACTGATGTTACCGCAGTTTTCCGATCTTACCGGCGCAAACGCGCGGCTTGCCAAAGAACATGAAATAAAACGTATTTTTGGTGATTGTGAACTAGGTGCTGTGCCCGCTATTGCTCAGGCATTCGGTCTGGAGGTGGTTTGGGATGAGGTTTTGAAGGAAGACGATGATCTTTACATTGAAGCCGGAGACCATCGAAACCTCATTCATTTAAAGCAGGAGCAGTTCCAAAAGTTAATGGCTCAAAACCCGCACGGAGAGATTAGCTGTGCTCCTGAAGAGCTGTACGATCTGTCTCATTGCTGAGCGATTCAACTTCCAACTGGGGCTGATATCGCTTTTTCACGTCTAAGCGATATTTACTCCGATAAACGGGTGCATCAGCCGGTGGGGCGGGAGCGATTGTGCGTTCAAAACGCTCGATAATTTCAACAAGGTTGTAGCCGTTTTGTGGCGCTACCCGAAGCAGAGGCAGAAAAGCCTGCTGGCATATTTCTTCCAGAAACAGGTCCTGTTTTTTAAACCGCTTTTTATCAAAACTATGATCATCCAATTCAACGGCACACACAATCTCGTGGTTTCCTGCTCGACAGACCAGATAATCCAACACCTTTGATCTGACCGGTTTTAGCGCTTTTCGTTGTGAACGCTCAGAGAGTTCCGGGTTAGCTTCGAGCACATCAGACATCGGTACTTTACAGAAAATCTGATACTGTCCCCCTACCGCTTTCTCCAATACCGAGCTGAACATTCTCTCCTTTTGAGACAGCTGAAGATCCGGTTGTTTACGTCCTGTAAACCTGAAAAAAATCACGCCAATAATCGCTAACAAAGCCACAGCGATGAGCGTGAGTGTCCACGAATTTTCGATCACAACAAAACCCTTGTTCCTGCGAAGGCGGCAATAGTACCGGGACTACAGTCGGAAAGCATCCCAATTTTAAACGATAAGGACTAATTCGGTTCCAAAGTATAGAAAACGCTTTACCCGATTATGACAACCCATACCCTTTAAGGTGATCACCGAGCATAATTGGAAGGAGGTTACTGATAACTGAACGCAGGACTTGTTTGAAAATACTGGTCCATTCGCGGAGGCATGCTGATCTGTTCCATATCATTCCACAGATGCAGTTCCAGGCAATGAAGTACGGTATAGTCATACGGATAACGACCAACTAAGCCTTTTTCCCTGACCCCTAGTGTTCCTAAAACAGTGACAGTTCTTCCAGGTCGGTACACAAATGGATCGACGAAGTCACCCACGTAAACTCTGAAACGCCCCAGGCTCTCGCCATCAATATCCGGACGACCAGACTCACTCAACGGAAAATAGATAACCTCAACCAGGGTGCGATCTTCAAAGTTAACGGTACTGGCAATCACACCACCCCATAACGCCTGATAATTTGTCGGTTCAAGGTCCATATCTCCGACTTCATCAAAAGGCAGCAACTCGACTTTTTCAGCGACTCGCAAATTTTCCGGCATGAGGTTACAACCGGAAAAGATGAAGCTAATACTTAGAACAGCGATTACTTTCCACATAGTCCTGTGCTCTTCTGTATGCATATTAAGCATAGGACAGGATTCAGAAATAAGGGCTGTTATTTACTGTAGGTTTGTTTGAATTACTTCTGCTAGCTGTAGGGTTGGCTTACCAATATGGTAGCCCTGGGAGAAAGTAATTCCCGCCTCAGCTACCAGTTTCATCACCTCTTCACTCTCTACAAACTCGGCCACAGTCTCTACCTGAAGCTCTTGAGACAATTGGGAGATACTGTTTACAAACGCCATATCTCTGGCGTCATTGGCCATATTGGCGATGAACTCACCTTCGATTTTTACATAATCGATCGGCAAGTGTTTCAGGTAATGGAATGAAGAAAACCCTGAGCCAAAGTCATCAATCGCCAGCTGGAAACCCTGATCCTTAAGATTAAGAACAAAGCTCTCAAGCACTGCAATATTTTTAACTGTGTCCCTTTCAGTAATCTCGAACACCACTGTTTCCGGTGCGATTTGATGATCTTCCGCCAACTTTCGAATGGTCGGAATAAAGTCACTGATCACGATTGAACGAGGCGATAAATTGATAAAGACCTTACCGTCATAGCCGGTTTCTTTAACCTGCTGGAAGGCTTTATCCATTACGATGTAATCCAGCAGATGTACTTTGCCGATAGACTCCGCGATCTCGATAAACTCATTCGCACTCATCAGCTTATTATCCGGAAGCTGAATTCGGCTTAGTACTTCAACTGCGTGAATCGAACCATCACCTGAAGAAACAATCGGCTGAAATGCTGGAATCAGCTCGCGGTTCTCAATCGCCTGGGTCACCAGTACTGTCTTATCTGACATCTCTTTAAAGATGTCGACCAGCTCATTTTCATCTGGCAATGCGATCTGATCTTTACCCAGGCTCTTGGCCCGATACATCAGATTATCGACGAACATGAACAGATCTTTCTTGTTCTTAGCGTGGTCAGGGTAAATGCCCATACCCAAAGAACCGGTCAGTTTCAGATTGGTATTTGAATCATAGTAGAGCGAATGGTTGCGGATAGTCGTCAATACCAGCTCAGCAATAGCTGAGGCTTCTGCCGCATCCGCTTCAGGAACAACAATAACGAATTCATCACCACCATAACGTGCGATGATCGCTTCTTTACCTAATGATTTCTGCAGATAATCGGCAAAATCAGCCAGCAGCTTATCACCCCAACTATGGCCATAGCCGTCATTGATCGATTTGAAATTATCCAGGTCAAGAAGCAGCAAAGCGGTCTTATAACCATGACGATCTGAGCGGTCTAACTCGTAATCAAGCAGCTCCCAAAACATGCGCTGATTATAGAGGCTGGTTAGCGGATCCCGGGTGGCATAATACTCAAGGTCT
Source organism: Neptuniibacter caesariensis (assembly GCF_000153345.1). Taxonomy (GTDB): domain Bacteria; phylum Pseudomonadota; class Gammaproteobacteria; order Pseudomonadales; family Balneatricaceae; genus Neptuniibacter; species Neptuniibacter caesariensis. Next base: position 880,985 of record NZ_CH724126.1, on the reverse strand, counting down.
TTAGTGTATTTATAGATAGCCCTGACAGACCCAACCACATTGAGCAATGTTGATAGAATACTTTCCAGTACCAACACTTTTGTAGAGTCCTGAATGGTATCGGAGTGTACGCCGATACCTACAATGCCGCCGATTTTCGGCGTTTCTACTAACAACGATTTGGTCTGTAACTCCACTGATTCCTGATCAAGCTCGATCTCATCAGCATACTCATTCACTACATTGTGGCGTAAATTAACACCACCCAGTGCAAAGATTGAGTCATCATGCTCAAGCCTGCGCATGATCGCCTGCTCCATCAGTTCTTTGGTTTTTTTCGACGGAGGCTGGAACCAGAAAATTTCCAGGTCGAATACTTCATTCTCCACTTTAAAGATGGAAAACATCGTGTAGACATTCATGACCTTATTGATGTCTACCATCAGATAGCTGACGTATTCCCGCCAGTCTTTCACCACCTCTGAGGTGATTACAAATTTCTCTAACAGCCTTATCTCAAATTCAAGCAGCTCTTTATCAACTGCAATGTCTTTAAGCTTTGATGCAAGCGAACTTACCTGACTTAGTATGACCTGCAACTCTTTAAAAGAGATTGAACCCTTATCTTGCTTAAAGCGCTCCAGGTCAGACACCGATTCAATCGACTCAATACGCTCTGCCAGATCGGTAATTGATCGGTTAACACCGCTAGAGATCTGACGCGTTGCAAAAAAGGCGAGCAAGAGCGGTAGTGGAGAGACCAGCACCAGGGTGAGTAAAAGTTCTTTTTGCGCGTTGAAAAAGGAGCGATCCAGCTTCTGGGTGACTTCAATCATCCCCAGCGTATCGCCTTCCTCAATGTTGGTATGGCAATTAGTACAAACCTCTTTAGCTCTTAGCGGATAGTAATAACTGAGAACCTGATCTTCTATCTGTAGCTGGGCTTCACCCGAAGCCAGTACCTGTTTGTGAATTGCGGTTTGTTCCGGCGACTGCATAAATCCGAATTTCTGATTTACCAAATCGCCACGGTACAACTTAACTTTAAGGTCGCTGTAATTATTATCGGTTTCCATCTGACTGATGAAGTCATTCAGTTGCTGCCTGTTCCAGCCCTGACTCATCACCAAATACATAGAGTTGAACGTTTGCTTGGCAACACGTTCAGCCACTTCCACAGCACTTCGCTCCACGCTTTTGTTGAAAGCGTGATGGGTGACAAAAAACAGGACCAGAAATCCCAAAGCGGAATAGAGAAAAGTCCTTTTCAGTAAAAAGCTACGGATGGACGTAGCAGACAGCTTACTCACCAATAAATCCACACAAAAAATACAGCTATTAGATCATCAAACATACGTGGCCTTCTTCACAGAGGCAAACAGACCGTTTGACCTGTATCAATAAATTGATACTACTACAAAAAATAAATAAGAATGACTGTTTATGGTGTTTTCTTCTCATGTTCAAGCCAGGTGAGGTAGATTCGCAGATCTAACTCTAACTGGTGATAATCGGGTTCCATATATTCACACAGTTTGTAAAACGCTTTGTTGTGGTCCATCTCTTTAAGGTGCGCCAGTTCATGCACGACCAACATTCGCAAAAAAGGCTCGGGAAGGTTGCGAAACCGGCTATCGATACGAATCTCTTTTTTCGCCTTAAGCTTTGCGCCCTGAACACGAGAAACGCGACTATGGGTACCCAATGCATTTAGCGCTGAAACTTTATCACTGTATTCAATCTTGCTCAGCGGATCAGACTTACGTAAATAGCGCTGCTTGATCTCCATCGTATAAGCATAAAGGGCCTTATTACTTTGGATTTGATGCCCAACTGAATACTTTTTCTGTAATAACCCGGCCAGCTTCCCACTTTCCAACAATTCCTTAACCTGTAGTAAAAGCGACTCGGGATAATGAGATAAGTATTTAAATTTTGGCATAAAGAAAAAGCCGGCTAAACCGGCTTATATTTTTTGGATTTGCAAAAGCATCCCTTCGGTTGAAACCACTTCAACCCGGGTCCCACTTTCATAATCTTCGTCCGCCGCGACTTTCCAGAAAGTATCACCTATCTGAACTCTACCCCGCCCATTTTCCATATTTTCAGACAAGGTAAGTTTACGACCGATCAACTGCGCTGCACGATCATTGATCATCTCTGCACCATCATGCTCGCCCCGATGTTTAAAGAAGCGCCAAACAATGACAGAAGCGATGACTGAAAACAGTGCGAAAAGAAGGAACTGATGCTGCCAGTCATTTAAGACCCCAAGCGCCATCGACCCTGCAACGATGAATGCAGAGATCGATACGCCGATCATAAAACCCGCGGCGCCCAGCGCTTCACCTCCGAGCAGAATCAGTGCCAGAATGATCCAGTGCCAAAATGAGATAGATTGAAAAAATTCCAGCATTACGAACCTATTTTTGTATCTTTCAGTAACTCGCTGATACCTGCTACAGACCCTATCACACTGCTTGCTTCAAGCGGCATCATGACCACCTTAGCATTTTCGCCGGCACCAATATTCTGTAACGCTTCGGTATATTTCTGCGCGACAAAATAGTTCAGCGCCTGCGGGTTACCTTGCGCAATCGCCTCAGAAACAACCTTAGTTGCTCTCGCTTCTGCCATCGCCAGTCGCTCACGGGCTTCTGCTTCTCGGAAAGCCGCTTCTTTTTCACCTTCAGCGGTGAGAATTGCAGCCTGCTTTTCACCTTCAGCCACTTTGATCGCCGCTTCCCTTTCACCTTCGGCCGTTAAGATTGCCGCACGTTTCTCTCGCTCGGCCTTCATCTGGTTTGCCATCGCATCAACCAGATCCGTTGGCGGCGAAATATCGCGAATTTCAACTCGGGTTACTTTAACCCCCCAAGGGTCAGTCGCTTCATCAACTTTACTAAGAAGTTCACTATTGATGGAGTCACGATTAGACAGCATTTCATCCAGCTCCATTGAGCCTAATACTGCTCGAATATTCGTCATCACCAGATTCTGCATCGCACGATAGAGATCGTTAACTTCGTAACTTGCCTTAGCTGCATCAAGAACCTGATAGAAACATACTGCATCGGTGGTCACCTGCGCGTTATCAGCACTGATTACTTCCTGCGGCGGTACATCCAGTACCTGCTCCATCATGTTCTGCTTTTCACCGACACGGTCGATGAAAGGAATAATCAGATTCAAACCTGGACGAAGCGTCTTGGTAAAACGTCCGAAACGTTCAACTGTCCAGTTATACCCCTGGGGTACCATTTTAACCCCGGAAAAGATAACGATCAGAGCCAGTACAACAACAACACCGGCAGTAATTTCAAACCCAAACATCACAACCTCCTTCAGTAAAGTTGGGGATGAATCATCTTAATACCCTTTTTTTACAACTGGAATCCAAATCAGAAGAATTTACAAAGAACTGATCGTTAAAAACAAAAAGAGCGGCTTAATAGCCGCTCTTTTCTGCAAGACGCAATACCTAAACGTTACTTAGCTTTCTTAAGTAACTTTTTAAGCTTTTTCAGTTTGCCTTCATGCTTTTCGATTTTAGCCCGACGAGCTTTGATCGCTTTTTTAACTGCCTTTGCCTTAACTTTAGCCATTTGGATAAACCCCTTCGATGGTTAGTTTTGAGCTAAACAACGCAACTATTCTTCTTCCGTTGATTCATGCTCTTTTAGAAAACCTCGTATAAAACGACGTACTTCACGAGCAGCGCTTGTATCCAACTCTTCACACAAAGCAACAAACTCATCTCGTTCCTCATCATTGATTCGAATAACGAGCTGACTGTTTTTCTTCTTTGCTTTCGATTTCTTTTTCGCAGTCATAACCTAGCCATTAAAGACAACTTCATACCGCAAGAATACAGCAAACTACACGCCACTCCAATGCACATCCTTAGAATATACATTGTATATACATTAACTTTATATATGAGAGTTATTCCAAAAACAAATCCAAATCGAAAATTTCATAAAAAATAAATATATAGCCTGATATTCTAACAAGCGTTTGGACGAACTATGGACAAATGTTAACCACGCTCTACAATTCAGGCTTCTTCATAAAAAAATAAGGATATTGATCATGCGGAATTTTGTAGCCATCGCCACCCTATCAATGTTCAGCAGCTTCGTTTCAGCTGACTGGATGCTGGACCAGAAAAATTCTGATTTTAGTTTCTCATCAATCAAAAAATCCCAGGTTCTGGAAAACCATAGTTTTAATCGATTCAGTGGAAGTATTGATGAATCTGGTAAAGCCACACTGACCCTGGACCTGACAACCGTAAATACAGGTATTGAGATTCGCGATCAACGTATGCAAAACATGCTTTTTGAGACAGGTAAATTTGCCCAAGCAAGTTTTACAACAATGGTAAATGCAAAAAATCTGGATGCTCTCGCCGTTGGAACTATCAGCACTCAGAAAGTCACAGGAGAGTTAAACCTTCACGGAATGAAGAAAGAGATCACTGCTGATCTGAATGTCATTAAACTAGCCGATAATAAATTGCTAGTCAGTACCGCAAAACCTATCTCAATCAATGCGGCGGATTTTGCACTCGACGCTGGGGTAACAGCGTTGCGTGAAGTTGCCAATCTACCGTCAATATCTTTTGCCGTACCTGTCAGTTTCAACCTGACATTTACCAAGTAAACACATTAATCTCCCCCTGATAATGTCAGTTGATCCCTGGCATATCAGGGGATAGCCCCTCGCCAACCTGTGGTAAGATGCAGCATTATTTTTTGACCGCAGGCTCCCATGGAAATTCTTGATTCACCTTTTGGACAATTCCAACTATCTCGCTATCCGAAAAGAGCTAAAGAGACACTTAGGGCCTGGGATGCTGCGGATGAATTTATACTCAATCAGATTAATGAAGAGAACCTGCTGCAAAATAAAGAAAGCAAGGTTCTCATTATCAATGATCAGTTCGGAGCGCTGAGCGTTGCATTGAATCACTACTCCCCTGTGGTTGTAAGTGATTCGTGGTTAGCTCATACAGGCATCAAAGCGAATCTGCTAAATAACGACCTTCCGGAAGAGAATGCCGAGATCCGTAATAGCCTTGATTATCCCGTGGGAAAGTTTGATCTCATTTTACTAAAGGTTCCGAAAAGCCTGGCTATGCTTGAAGACCAGCTTATCAGTATTCGGCCACTGCTAAGTGATAATACCCGGGTGATAGCAGGCGGCATGGTTAAAGCGATTCATACCTCCACCCTTAAACTTTTTGAAAAAATTATTGGTCCAACCAAAACTTCGCTGGCTAAGAAGAAAGCGCGGCTGATTTTTCCGGTTTGCACGAATGATGGCAAAGAAATCGTTTCCCCCTATCCTTCTGGATATACCCTTGAAAATACTTGCCATGAAATCATTAATCACGCCGGTGTTTTTTCTCGAGACAGTCTGGATATAGGGACACGCTTTTTCCTTCAACACCTTCCTGATGAAGACAAGTATCAACGCATTATTGATCTCGGATGTGGTAATGGGGTTGTCGGGCTGATGGCAGCTGAGAGGAATCCATCTGCTGAGCTAACATTTGTCGATGAATCTTTCATGGCAGTGGCCTCTGCTTCTGAAAATTTCAATGCTGCCTTTGCAAACACCCGAACAGGAAGTTTCCTAGCGACGGATTGTTTAAAAGGGATCGAAAAAAACAGTGCGGATCTGATTCTGAATAACCCTCCTTTCCACCAGCAAAATGTTGTGGGCGATTTTATTGCTCTACAGATGTTTCGCGAAGCAAAAAGCGTATTAAAGAAAGGGGGAGAGATATGGGTCATTGGCAACCGACATCTTGGCTACCATCAAAGACTAAAGAAACTATTTGGCAACTGCTCAACCGTAGCCAGCAATAAGAAGTTTGTCATTCTAAAGGCTGCTAAACAGTAGTTACGGTAATACTCTCGAAGTTCACCAGAGCCGATTGGCGAGATCGGCCCGGTATCTTCTATCACGCTGAATTATGCATTCATCGCTAGCGGCATCGGGATAAACTCGCCAATTTCATCGGGTTCAGCGTCCAATTCTGACTCCCAGCCTTCTTCACCAGGCTTGAGTTCATTAGGTAACCCCCAGAATTCCCCACACCAAAATGCGGCAATCCATCGGCGTCCATAACGAACTTTATAAAAGCCACTCTCTCTGCACTCGTTCACGATCCTTCTCCTTTTATTCTTATACTGGGAAACTTCTGTTCCTCTAAAACGAGTGTACACAAATCAACCAGACAAGAAATAGGATTTAGCCAAAGGTGTAATAGGCATTTCGGCTAATAAGGTCGGTGCTACTGAAAAAAAGCAAAGGCCAGGCAATAAAAAAGACCACCTTTAGTGATCTTTTTTTACAAGATGATCTGCTGACAATCGGAGGAAGGTGACAAACAACCCCCACAGCTTTTAATCACTTACTTTTTTTGGTCTTCGTTCATCAGACCACGAATTTTGAAAAAGCCCCAAACCATAGCGGCAGTCATACCTGCGATCATTGCCAGACTAGGAACCAGAACTTCCATACTATATACATCAACCATTACGACACCCTCACAGAATTTGTTTCGTTTTGTGCGTTTTTTATTGGCTCTAGGTTACCCCTTTCAACATTAGGGGTTATTGATGTAGCTCAAGAAATAGTCCGGTCTGTATCATGAATTATTTTCGAGTTTATATTTTCTCGTTTGATAAACAGCCACATTTGACCCATAACTTCATTGTACGTTTCTAGATATTTCAGCGACGATAATCATAAGAGCTGGAATGTTTTGAGCTTATCAGGAGGTTACCTATGCCTTACCAGACCAATGCCTGGAGCAAAAAGCATCTTACTAAGATGAATGACGAACCTTTCATGATCGAGTTTCTCGACACCTTTAAAATTTCTCCTGTCGGTGAAGAGATGCAACTTGCTATCGACAACATTAATGACACGCTTAGAAGGGTTGAGTCAGAAATCCGCAAAAACTAATTGATCATCACATCCCTCAAATTAGCCAAGGCCTGCCCTTGGCTTTTTTATGCTTGCTAGCAAATTTGCCATCCCCTCCTTTTATAACCTGGCCACCCGCCTAATCAACTCCCCCGTTGCACTTTCCAGATTCATATATATGCCGAAATACAGAATCCAATAATCAAAAACCAATCTTGAATTTTCCATATAAAAATAAGACATAACAAAACACAAAAATCGTATTAAGTTTTATAAAAAGCACACCTTTAAAAAACCTTATTTTTCAATAAGTTACATAGCCAGCTTTTGCGCCAATAATTTGATTTTATATTTTTATTTTCTCCTTATTTTTCAATTACTTAGAGAGCAAAAAACATCACAAAAAACTTGTGATAAGTCTAAATCTATATTAGACTTATCAATATAGATAAAAGAATATTCAATAAAAGGAAATTGAAGATGCAAGAGAAAGAAGTGAAGCTGCTTTTTAAAGCTGGAGTGTTCGATTCCTGTCAGGCAATTCCGATCTCTATGGCACGCGGATGGACCCTGAAATTTGTGACAAAACAGGATGAAGTCATTACGCTGGATCTGCAGAGATCTAAGAAAGAACGAGAATTCAAAAGCCTGGATGGTGCCGCAGCCGTTGCTAAGCGAATTGGCTTTGAATGGTTAAAAGTTCAGATTGGGGATCTTGAGTGGCAGGAAAAAGTTAAGTAACAGGCATAAAAAAAACCGCCTCTTACGAAACGGTTTTCACGGACTTAAATGTCTGTAGCCATTTAGTCTTTGTTCATTGCATCCTGAATCTTCTGATCAGTCTTGTACTGGCTCAGCGCATAAACAGACCAGATTGCGGCTGGGATCCAACCGATCAAAGTCAGCTGTAGAATCAGGCAGATGATTCCAGCTATCGGGCGACCGATAGTAAAAAACTGTAACCACGGAATTAACAAAGCTAGTAATAATCGCATCTTTTATCTCCTTAGAATGCGAGACGGAGAAAGTTAACGGCAAAGCCTAACATCGCCGGCTTAATGCAGCCTGACTTTAGTCCAGCTCTACATGGCCCGCAGATAGCTCTTCTGCGGTCGCGTCTCGCACTTCCATAATCTCTACATCGAACTTCAGTTCGATACCTGCAAACGGATGATTGGCATCCACTGTGACATCTTCACCTTCAATTTTAGTAATACCTACCAGCTGAAGTTCGCCATTGTCATCTTCCATCTGGCAAACCATGCCTTCTTCCAGCTCAGTAAAATCGGCAAAAGCCTGACTATCAATGACCTGAACCTTCGCTTCATCACGCTGGCCGTAACCTTGTTCAGGTGGCACCACTACTTCGAACTTATCGCCCACTTCACGACTATCCATCGCTGCCTCAAGGCCAGGCACTATGTTTTTGTGACCGTGCAGGTACGGGAGCGGGTTGCCACCACGTGAACCATCCAGCACTTCACCAGCACTGTTTACTAACGCGTAGTGAAACAGTACGACTTTGTTTTCAGATACTTTCATTTTTTACTCCAATTAACTCACTAGCTGATCTTGTAGCCAGCGACCTAAAGTCTCAATCTGTTCAATAACCACTTCATGCCCCATTGGATACGTTGTCCAAACAGGCGAATAATTCATGCTTTCCAGCTTATCCCGAGCTTGCTCACCCAGCTGTAATGGGACTACTTCATCGTAAGAACCATGGGCAATCCAGACAGGGATATCCTGATTTTCCACAGAACGCCCGCTGCTGATCTCTTCTTCTGTTGCCATATAGGTAGAGAGTGTCACAAGGCCGGCAAGGCGCTTAGGAAAGCAAAGCGCGGTTTGATAAGCGACTGCACCACCTTGAGAGAAACCGGCAAGGATAATTTTCTCTGCTGGAATTCCTTCCTCAATCTGCTCTTCGATCAAGCGGGCGATTCGCTCACTGGATTTTAACAGGGATGCTTTATCCACCTTGCGATCAATATTCATCTCTAGAATGTCATACCAGGCCCGCATCGGCATTCCGCCATTGACGGTAACCGGCATCACTTCAGCATGGGGAAACAGAAACCGTACACCTGCATCTTCAGGCAGTTTCAGATAAGGAACAATTGGCTTAAAATCAAAGCCATCAGCTCCTAATCCATGTAGCCATATAACACAGGCTTTAACATCACCCTGCGGCTCTACGGTTACTAAAGTACCTTCGTTTTCCTGACTCATGGCTGCAACCTCTGAATGGACCAACCCTCATCAGTCAGATTGAACTGAAAACGATCATGCAAACGACTTTCCCGGCCCTGCCAGAACTCAATGCGGGTAGGCTTAAGCAGATACCCACCCCACTGTTCAGGATGGGGAACATCGCCTTCAGGGTAGCGTTCTTGAAGCGCTTTAACGCTGCTTTCTAATGCCTCTCGACTCTCAACCGGATGACTTTGATGAGAAGCTGCTGCACTAATACGGCTGCCTAACGGTCTTTCGTTAAAGTACTTCTCACCTTGAGCCTGGCTGAGCTTCTCAACATTGCCCTGAATACGGACCTGACGTTCCAAACCATACCAATAGAACATAATCTCAGCCTGAGGATTTTCCGCCAGTTCAGCCCCTTTCTGGCTACGGTAATCGGTGTACCAGGCAAACCCATCAGCATCGAAGTGCTTTAGAAGCACAATCCGCGCAGATGGCATTCCCTCTTTAGAAGCCGTCGCCAGTGTCATCGAAGTTGCATCATCAGGAGACACGGCGATGGCATCATCCATCCACTTTGCAAATTGAGCGATAGGATCCTCGTTCAGATCTTCACGTCGCAGAGGTTGCGCCAGATATTCACGGCGTTGAGCCGTCAAGTCGCCTTTATTCGTCATACAAGTCTCTTGTAAACAGGGTTCATCATAAAGTTGAGCAACTATAGCATTAATTCAGACGTTAAAAATATGCTTCAGTGCTTAACGGTATTTAGCTACAACGGCCATGACATCTGCCCTGTAACTTTCCCCGAACAGATACAAATGATTCAATAGATGCCACAGATTATAGATCTGGAAACGCACTCGCCAGCCTCTCTCTAAAGGAGAAACTTCCTGATATGCCTGGTACAAAGCATGACTAAAACCACCAAACAATTGCGTCATCGCCAGGTCTGCTTCGGGCCAACCCCAGTATACCGCGGGGTCAATTAATATCGGCAGCCCCCGTCGATCGCTCATTACGTTCCCTGCCCAAAGGTCCCCATGTAATAGAGCTGGCTCTTGTTGCGGTATCAGCTCTTGCAATCGATTACAGATCGATTCAATACCCCTTAGCGTTTCTTTACCAATTAACTGTTGTTCAAAGCACTGTCGAGCCAAATACCCAAAACGATGTTCAGCATAAAACGCGTAACCATCAGAAGTGCTCAGATTAGGCTGTTCCGTGGAGCCACAAAAGGTATTCAACGTAAAACCAAAAGAGGGAACCGACATCTGATGCAAGCTAGCTAACTGTTGCCCTAACAGCTGCTCAAAATCACCTGATCTTTCACCCGTCTCTATATAGTCGAGAATCAGGCAGTCTTCTCCGGTATAAATGACCTCAGGCACGGATATGTCAGTACATTCTCCCAATGCCTTTAAACCAGCCGCTTCTGCCCTGAATAATCCTGTGGCTGGCTTGTCCATTGATTTAACAAATACCTGTTGTCCATTACTCAATGTCAGCCTTCTAGAGACTGCCACACAGCCCCCTGAAACATTCTGATCTTTCTGGATACTAAGACCTTGCTGCATTAACCAGGTATCTAATCCTTTCATGGCTGCTCTGTCTCCACTTGAATAGCTCATCCCTCTGCATTTATAGTTTCAGGAACTGTTAAACGCATTATTAAGGGATCCCATGCGTCTATTGCTTCTCTCTATGGTACTTATCTTTGCGTCAGGATGTATGGATAAAAATGCCAAACCCTTTGACGTAAAAAACCTGGCCAAGTCTGACATCGACATGGTTGCCGACCTGAGCATTAAAAACTGGCGTAAACTCTCTCGTGAATTAACGATCAAGCTTTACAAGCGTAATCCTAAAGAGCTACAGAAAGTTCCGGGAATGACGGTAGATAAGCGTCTGGAACAACTTTTTCCCACTCAGCGGCTCCCGGACGGATTCGCTGAACTCAATAATCTGGACGGTGTTGCTGCAGTACCACTCGCATTTTCAGATAACTTCGAAGGTGATCGGGTCTTCGCAATCATGGCCGGTATCACGGGAATGCTCGATCGCGCTTATGAGGGTAAACAGGAGATATTTATTCTCGACGACCTTGATCAGCAAAAGCTGTATAACTCAGCACGCAACCTGGAATCCGTCGCCTGGCACCTGAACAATCGCAAAGATCCTCAGGGCAATCTGTATATTCTCAGCAATGGTGTTTCAGAAGAGGGAATTACCAATTACAGCTTTGAACGCATCATGGGAAAACTCATTGGCGGTCAGGATATTATGGCGGACGTGATCTCTGATAAAACAAGCCGCACCATTAACCGAGTGGTTCATGGCGCGGCGTCGATGACCTTCTTACCGATCTAGGCTTAGATATCTAACCTGATTTGGGACAGATAAGACTCACCCTTGTTCCATCTGTTTAATAAAGCGATCCGAATCTGCGATCGCTTTTTCCATGTCTCTGATAAGCAGATCAATATTGCTTTTGATACCACGATATTCAGATTTCAGTGAGCCCACCGCTCGGGCATTCAGGTTATGCTTAAGATAAAGCACGTTATCCTGCAGCGCACTGAGTACAGGCGGCATACGCTTTTCGGCTTTTTTCAGACTACGTAACAACTCGGCATAGCGTGCCTTAGTGGTACGCAGTTTTGCCGCACTCTGATCACGTAGTTTACGGTTGCTGTATTTCGTCAGCTCATCTTCCCATTCCTCGAACAGATCTTCTGAGACTTGTTCAACCTTGCGAATTCGCGCACTCACATCCTCAGCGGCGGCAACACTGTCGTCATACTCACCCTGCAACCGATTGTATAGGGTATCCAGCTCACCGCCATCAAAGCTCACAACTGACCTGAACTGTTCCAACGCATCTCGGAACTGTTCCTGAGCATCTTCCTGTGACTCGCGGGCATCTTCAACACGATCAACCAAAATATCACGCTTATGGATACCGACTTGCTCCATCGCGGAGTAATAAGCTGTCTGACAACCTGCCAGTAATGACAAGGCCGATGCCAAACAGATAGATCTAACAAATTTACGCATGCGCTTCCTTATCCACAGCTTTGCAGCGGATTATTAATAGTGATCTCGGAGATCTTATGGTTGTCATTCAGGTGCAGGGTAATATCAGCTCTTGATGGCATCTCCTCCAGCATATGCCGCGTCAAACGCTCATAGTGCTGAATAAAGCGCTGAATCTGCTCCTCATTCATTATCCTTAAATGCTCAGTAGGCTGCTGGGTGTCGTAAATGTATTTAACTCGCTCAGCGAGCTTCTTCTCCTGTAACGAGCGCCATTCGAACACCGCATCCATACTTGGCACTTTGAGCATCACCAGGACTTCGATCATCGAAAATAGCTCGCTGTAGGCACCCGCTAATTGCGCATTAACATAATCGCGCCAGGCACCGTTTGGATCCTTCTCTTTTTCCAAAGCATTGATCGGTTCCACCAGCGCTTCAGGTGCTTGCGGGTCTGCTCCAACACACCAGCCTTCTAGAACAATGACATCTGCAGGCCCAACCCACTCCTGCCATACAGCAGCCTGGCAGCGATCATCAGTAGATTTATCGAATACAGGGATCTTAGTGACTGTATTCTCATCACTGTTTTTCAGGGAGTTCAGAATCTCTACACCCAGGCCAACATCATGTGTTCCAGGAACTCCTCGGGTCCGAAGTAACGGATGAATCGTCTCAGATAGTTCTACACGTTCATCATAGGTTTTATAGAGATCATCAATCGAAAAACCGACTACTTTTAATCCGAAACCCTCAGTGAGAATAACCTCGATCAGATTGAACAGGGTTGATTTACCTGCCCCTTGCGCCCCATTAATTCCCATCACTAACGGCCCGTCTTTCTGCCGTTTTCGGCACGCTAACCAGGCACCTAAAGGCACATAGATCGCTTCGAACATATCCACCAGCCCGATATCGACCTTGAGCGATTCCAAAGTAGATGCAAAGGCTTTCTCAACCGCAGCAACCGCTTCTTCACGTTCTCTGTAGCTAAGGCATAACTGATCCTGAGGCCAACGGGTAATAACGCCCATCCAATGCTCCTTAGATTATTTACGATGATCTCTTAACCATTGCTGTACACGATGGATCTGATCAGACTCCATCAACGAAGGCACATGCGGTACCCCCGGCACAGAATAAAGATCCAGTTTATCGTTTGCCTGCATCTTTCGCACGGTTTCTTCCTGTAACACGTCAGATTCCTCACCCCAAATAAGCAACTGCGGTATATTGACCGCTGACCATACTGGCCACAGATCAACATCCTGAACCGCTGCCTGAGTTGCCTGGGCAATGGCGGGATCATAATGCAGGCAGTAGCTACCATCATCGAGCGGCTTGCAGCCATGTTTTACCAAATGGCGCCATTGGGAATCGCTCAGATCTTTAAAAGCGACATAGGTATTGCGCATGTAAGCTTCGACCGCTTCGATGGTTTCAAAGCGTTTATCACCCAGATAGTCTGAAATTCGAGCTAACGCAGTGGCCGGAACAAAAGCACCGATATCATTTAACACCAGATGCTTAATCGGAGAATTCGGCAATGCTGCCAGACTCATACCGATGATGCCACCCATTGAGGTACCTATCCAATCCACCTGATCAACGTTCAAACGCGCTAATAAGGTATTGATATCGTTCAGATACTGCGGCAAACCATAAACCTGACCTGCCGGTAACCAATCGCTCTCGCCACGTCCGACAATATCAGGGCAGACTACCCGGTAATCCCGGGAAAGGGCTAACGCCAGTTCATCAAAATCCCTACTGTTGCGAGCCAATCCATGTACACAAACGATGACACGGTCATTTTCTGCGCTGCCCCATTCATGGTAAACCATGTTGTGAAATCCAGTTGGATTCAGACAACGTACGCTATCCGTATGCATATTATTCTCCTGATGATAGGAATTTCAGTAAGTTAGCACTCAGAGCGGAATTGTAAAGATACGCAACGGTTGCTGACCTTCTAGTTTTTAATCAGCTAATATAGGCCTATACATTGTATTCCTTGTGAGCATTGGAAAACGAAATGAGCGCTGCACCAACAGATAATCGATCCACCCTTATCAAATGGCTATTACCTATAGCGATCTTAGCCATCGCGATTGTAGCTTTCATCGTATTGATGAAGAGTAAGCCGCAAGCCCCCTCCAGGCCTATCTCCGAAAAGGTATGGAGTGTACAAACGATCGCCGCACAAGCCGGTACTCATCAACCCTCCCTGGTCCTTTATGGCAAGGTAGAGTCACCACGCATGACTCGCGTAACTGCAGCGGTTACGGCCTTCGTAGAAGAGGTGCATACCGATGAAGGCAAGATCATTGCGCCTGACCAACTGCTGATTCAACTGGATGACAGTGATGCCAGGCTATTAGTCGATCAACGTCAGGCCGATGTTGATAACTACCTTGCTCAGATAGAAGCAGAGAAAGTTCGCCATCAAACCGATCTAAAAGCGCTAAAGATCGAGAAAAATCTGCTACAGCTCAGCCTGAAAACAGTAAGACGTTATGAAAACCTGATTAAACGTAAAGTTAGCAGCCAGGAACAACTTGATTCGGCTCGCCAGGCTTATCAGCAACAGTCCCTCTCTCTTACTCAGCGAGAGCGCGATATCGCAGATCATCCAAACCGACTTGCACAACTTGAATCCCAGCTGAAACGCGCCCAAAGCCTGCTACAGGCGGCAAACCTTGATCTGCAGCGTACCCAGATAAAAGCGCCCTTTGATGGCCGAGTCGCCAGCCTTAGTGTTGCCCCTGGTGATCGGGTCAGAGCCGGAGATGCTTTGATAGGCTTGTATAGCCAGAAACGCCTTGAAGTCCGCGCTCAAATTCCGAATCGAGTGCTGCCCAAGCTTCGCCAGAACAACCAAGACGATGCAGCCATCGCTCAAGGCAGTATCGATGGCCAGTTGCTGAATCTGACACTTGACCGAATTGCCGCAGAAGTTAATGGCGGCCGCGCAGGCGTAGACGCGTTATTCCGCATTAACTCTGATACTTACCTACCTGAACCAGGCCGGTCTTTGGCCATTGAGGTGCAGCTACCAGCGGAAGAGAACCTTATCGCACTGCCTCCGCAATCGCTTTATGGCCTGGATAGAGTCTACCGGGTTACCAGCGAAGGGCGCCTTGAAGCGGTTAAGGTGGAGCGAATTGGAGACTCCAATGAAACGGGGAAACCTCAAGTTCTTGTCCGGAGTAACACCATTAGCGCCGGGGATAGAATCATCACGACACAACTGCCTAATGCTATTTCTGGTCTAAGAGTAAAAGACATCAGCATCAATACTGACACCGCGGCGGCAGGTACAGGCAATGAATAATTATCAGGGGCCTTTGCAAAACCTGACGGCTGTTTTTGCCAGCCACAGAGTCGCGGCTAACCTGTTTATGCTGCTGATGATCCTGGCCGGTGTCTGGGGACTTAAAAAACTTAACACGCAGTTTTTCCCCTCTTTCGAATTGGATGTCATTACGGTCTCTGTCCCCTGGAGTGGTGCCGCTGCAGAGGATATAGAAAGCTCGATCATCCTGCCAATCGAGGAAGAACTGAAATCACTGACCGGTATCGATGCACTCTACTCAACGGCTTTACAAGGTTCGGCCTCAATTCGTATCGAAGTAGATGAAGACACCGATGTCGATTATCTCCTCGATGAAGTAAAACAGAAGATTGACAGTGTTCGCAGTGAACTGCCCTCTGATGTAGAAGAGCCACTGACCC
This sequence comes from Neptuniibacter caesariensis, assembly GCF_000153345.1. Lineage (GTDB taxonomy): Bacteria > Pseudomonadota > Gammaproteobacteria > Pseudomonadales > Balneatricaceae > Neptuniibacter > Neptuniibacter caesariensis. The sequence continues at coordinate 865,094 of NZ_CH724126.1, read as the reverse complement.
AGCGAATTATTCGTTATGAGCAGATCGCCAGCCTGATTCTTAGTAGTAAAAATGGTTCGCTGGAAGAACTCCGTCCCTTTGCCCAGCGCTTTGAGCAGGAGCTGTTGAGCCGGGGAATAAACAAAGTCGACTTTACTGGCCTGCCTGACAAACAGATCCGCATTGAACTGCCCGCATCTCAACTCAACGAGCTGGATATGACAATGGCTGATATCGCCTCCAGCATCCGTCAACGAAGTCTGGACCTGCCTGCAGGAACGGCAGCCAAAGGCGACGGCTCACGCCAGATACGCAGCCTGAACCAACAGCGAGATGTCGAAGGTTACCGCCAGTTACCCGTAATCACCGATAACGAAGGACGTCTGGTACGTCTTGGTGATATTGCCGATGTGTCACTGGCAACCAAAGATAGTCAGGTTCTCCTCAAATATAAAGGAGAGCCCGCGGTAATGGTCCGCCTGCGCAGGACAGAAACCCAGGACACACTGAAATCTGCCGCCATTCTTAACGAGTGGCTTGAAGAGATCCGTCCGACCCTGCCAGAAAATATCACCATGGTGACATACGATGAGCGATGGCAACCGGTTCAGCAGCGAATCAATCTGCTACTGAAAAATGGCCTGGGCGGATTAATTCTGGTGATCGCTATTCTGTTCCTGTTCCTTAATGCACGGGTAGCATTCTGGGTGACTATCGGTATTCCGGTCTCCTTTATGGCGACACTTGCGGTGCTTTACGGTATTGGCGGCACGATCAATATGATCAGTCTCTTCGGCCTCATTATGGCCCTGGGGATTATTGTCGATGATGCCATTGTTGTTGGCGAAGACACCCTGACCCACGTGCAGATGGGCGAGCCCGGCTTACAGGCAGCCATTGGCGGTGCTCACCGTATGCTTGCGCCGGTTATGGCATCATCGATGACCACCATTGCAGCATTCCTGCCACTGCTTTTAATCGGCGGAACGATCGGTAATATCTTGATTGATATCCCCACCGTGGTTATCTGTGTGATCCTGGCGTCTCTGGTCGAGTGCTTCCTGATTCTCCCTGGTCATCTTCATCACAGCATTAAGAAAGTGGATGACCTCCATCCTTCAAAGCTGCGTATACGTTTGGATAATGGCTTTAATCACTTCAAGGATGTGCACTTTCGTAAGATCGTCAGAATGGCGGTGAAGTACCGTGGCGCAACCATAGCTACAGCTTTCGCGATCTTTATTATTGCGATCGGTCTGATGGCCGGCGGTCGGATAAAATTCACTTTCTTCCCCGCAGTAGAACGAGACACCATGACCGCGAACGTGCAATTTGTCGCCGGTACTGATTCGTTCAGAGTGGACGAATTTCTACAACATCTTGATCAGACGCTGGAAGAAACAGATCAGGCCCTAGGCGGCGATAACGTTAAAGTTGCTTTCCAGCAACTGCGAAGCGCGGCCTTCTCGCGAAACTCAGCTTCCGGAAATAGTGGGGATGAATTCGGCTCTCTTCAGGTTGAACTTTTCCCTGGAGATGACCGAGAAGTGAGTACCAGCCAGCTCAACAGAGAGTGGCGAAAACGGATTCAGTTACCGGCGGGCATTGAGAAATTCTCTATCGATGTTAGCAAGAGCGGACCACCCGGCAAACCTATCGAGGTGAAACTTTCCGGTACAGATATCCGTACCATAAAGCAAGCCTCACTGGACCTTCAGGAAGTGCTCAAAGGTTACGTGGGACTGAGCAATATCGATGATGATCTGCCGTTTGGTAAATCCCAACTGATCTACGAGTTGACCCCGGCCGGTAAAGCTGCAGGGCTAACACTGGATACTGTTGGCCGTCAGCTGCGAACTGCCTTTGATGGCCTTGAAGTCCAAAACTTTTATGACAACCGCGATGAGATCGAGGTGCGAATCCAGCTACCAGAAGCTGAGCGGGACCGTCTCAGCAGTATAGAGCAGTTACCGGTTGTGCTGCCAAGCGGAGGTACAACTCCACTCAGTAACGTAGTGACCTTCAGAGCGAAACAGGGCCTGGACACACTCACGCGAGTTGATGGACAGCTTTCAATCAAAGTGACCGCGGACCTGGATGAAAGTGCAGCCAATGCCGATGAGATCATCGCCGATCTCAAAGCAGGTAAGCTGGATCAGATTCTTGGACAATATGGAATCAACGCCAGCTTCGAAGGTAAGAATAAAAGTCAGCGCGAAACACTTGAAGATATGAAGCTTGGCCTGATGCTGGCTCTAACGCTGATTTTTATTATTCTCGCCTGGGTTTTCGCTTCATACAGCTGGCCAATTGCGGTGATGCTGGCCATCCCGCTGGGTCTGACCGGAGCTATTTTAGGTCACGGGGTCATGGGACTGAGTATGACAATCCTTTCTCTGTTCGGCTGTTTTGGTTTATCAGGGATCGTGATCAATGACTCAATCGTTCTGGTGACCTTCTACAAGGAACTCAGGAAACGAGGTATGGCGATACAGGACGCGATTGTTGAAGCCGCATGCCAGCGCCTACGTGCGGTTCTGCTTACATCCCTGACAACCATCGCTGGCCTGACGCCGATCCTGTTCGAAACCTCTCTACAAGCACAGTTCCTGATCCCTATGGCCGTGGCAATTGTCTTCGGTCTGGCTTATGGCACTGTCCTGATTCTGCTGTTTGTCCCAGCAACCCTGACCATTATTGAAGAGGTCAGGGCTAAATTCGGACTCGACAGCCCTGACCTTGATAATGCAGGCCTTGACACTTCAAGCCCAGAAGCATCAGAAAAAGCAGCGGCTCAGACTACTTGAGCTGCTGCTGAATATAAGCCTGCAACCGTTCCGAGGCCTGATGATCAACACTTAGAATCGATAGCCCGTAGCGCAAACAGCGCTGCGACTGGCGCTGGTTATAGACCACTCGACATAAACAATGTACAGGTCCATCCGCTAAGCCAAAATGCAGATAAAGCTCCAACGGTGCACCCTGCACAGGTGGTTTTAACTCGGCCATCTCAGGACCGCCCTCGACCAACATGCCTCCCAGACTTAAGTTGATCAGAGTTACATCAGCTGTTTCTCCCTCCCTGGTAGAAAGTTCCGCCGCTATATTCACATTCAAACGGGGATATATCCGCCTTTCAGGATTCATATACTTACTCATTCAAACAATCGTATGACTTCTCATCATTAGCATAGTCATTTTTTCCGTTAACCCCAAGCAATAGCAGGTTATAAACAGCCGAAAGGCCGATAAATTAGGTCTTAATCCTAGTCCTGTTCTCAGGTATAATTTTGCGCCTTAAATTCTGCTTTTTTTTTGATTTTTTGTTAACCAGCCCGGCCTTTGGCAATTAAGGACCCCTATGAACCGCGATTTGAGTCTGTTACAGCCTTACCCATTTGAGAAATTGACTGCGCTGAAAGCGGAAGTCACCCCTCCTGCGGATCTCGAGCATATCGCGCTTTCCATAGGTGAGCCGAAACACCCGGCACCTCCATTTGTGGCAGAGTGCCTTATCAATAACATCGATAAACTGGCTAACTACCCAACAACCAAAGGATTGCCTGAGCTTCGTGAAGCGATCGCAAACTGGTGTTCTCGACGCTTCAACCTGAATGAAGGCACACTGTCAGCAGAAGATAACGTATTGCCGGTTAATGGCACCCGTGAAGCGATCTTTGCTTTCACACAAGCAGCCGTTAATCGTGCTCCTGACGCACTGGTTATTTCACCTAATCCGTTTTACCAGATCTATGAAGGAGCGGCTTACCTGGCCGGTGCGGAGCCTTATTACCTGAACTGCCTGGCGGATAACAATTTTATTCCAGACTACGATGCAGTCCCTGAAGAGGTTTGGCAGCGTTGCCAGCTACTGTTCCTTTGCTCACCGAGTAATCCAACGGGTGCAGTAACCAATCTTGAAACGCTGAAAAAACTGATCGAACTGTCAGACAAATACGATTTCATCGTTGCTTCTGACGAGTGCTATTCAGAGATTTACCTGGATGAAGAAAATGCGCCGGTAGGCCTTCTGCAGGCATGCGCTGAACTGGGCCGTGACGATTATAAGAACTGTGTCGTTATGCACAGTCTGTCTAAGCGCTCTAATCTTCCTGGGCTTCGTTCTGGTTTTGTCGCAGGCGACGCAGCGCTGCTGAAACCGTTTTTGTCATACCGTACCTATCATGGCTGCTCGATGCCGATTCAGCACCAACTCGCGTCCATCGCAGCATGGGGTGATGAGGACCACGTTCTGGATAACCGTGATCAGTACCGCCATAAATTTGATGCGGTAATCCGAATCCTTGAGCCGGTTATGGACGTACAACACCCTGATGCCAGCTTTTACCTCTGGGCAAAAACACCGATCGCAGACGATAAATTCGCGCAGGGTTTGTTTGCCTCTCAGAATGTAACCGTATTACCTGGCCGTTACCTGTCCCGTGAAACCGAGGGTAAGCTTCCGGGTGCGGGCTTTGTCCGCATGGCGCTGGTTGCAACGGTTGAAGAGTGCGTAGAAGCCGCTAATCGTATCCGCGAATACGTTGAATCACTGTAACAGGGACCCGATATGATCACGATGTACGGCATTCCAAATTGCGACACGATCAAGAAAGCCAAGAAATGGCTGGAAGCAAATAACCTGGAATACAGTTTCCATGATTATCGCAAAGACGGTTTATCTGAAGAACAACTCACTGGCTGGGTCAACGAACTGGGCTGGGAACTACTGTTGAACAAACGCGGAACGACCTGGCGTCAGCAGTCTGATGAAGTAAAGAACAACATTGATGAAACCTCAGCTATCAAGCTAATGCTGGAACACCCAGCAATGATCAAACGTCCACTGCTGGATACCGGTAGTGTTCGTAAAGTAGGCTTTAAAGATACAGAATACGCTGAGCTGTTTGCTTAAGCTAACGAATTAATATTTTGGAGAAAACAATGGCAAATTTTGCATTCGGTCTGGGTGTAGGCACTAAATCATCCGCTGGTGAACTACTGGAAGTTTATTACAACGCACCACTGCTGAACGCAGATGATGCAATCGTTAAAGCGGTAGCAGAAAAAGTTGGCTACGAAGGCGGTAACGTTGCAATTGAACTGGCTGAGCCACAGCTGAAAGATCTTGAAGCAGCATTCCTGTCTGTCGGCGCTGAAGAGCAGGCAGAAATCGTTGAGATTCTGGAAGGTACTTCACAGGCACTGGTTCTGTGTATTCTGGAAAGCGATGAAGGCCCAACTACGACAGCAGAAGCTTACCTGAAGCTTGCTCTGCTTTCCCACCGTCTGGTTCAGCCTCACGGCATTAACCTGACCGGTATCTTCGGTCTGCTGCCTAACGTTGCGTGGACTAGCGAAGGCGCAATCTCTCTGGATGATCTACCAAAACGCCAACTGGCTGCCCGTGCACAAGGCCGCATCCTGAGCGTAAACTCTATCGACAAATTCCCGAAAATGACGGATTACGTTGTTCCAGCAGGTATCCGTATCGGTGATGCTTCTCGTGTACGCCTGGGTGCTCACGTAGGTGAAGGCACAACAGTGATGCACGAAGGTTTCATTAACTTCAATGCAGGCACTATGGGTGTCAGCATGGTTGAAGGCCGTATCTCTGCAGGTGTTGTTGTTGGCAACGGCTCTGACCTGGGTGGCGGCTGCTCTACAATGGGCACACTGTCTGGCGGCAACAACGTGATCATCTCTGTTGGCGAAAACTGCCTGCTGGGTGCCAATGCTGGCCTGGGTCTGCCTCTGGGCGATCGTTGCACACTGGAAGCGGGCCTTTATGTAACAGCAGGCTCCAAAGTGACAATTCTGGACGACCAGAACAACGAAGTAGACACTGTTAAAGCCGCTGAACTGGCTGGCAAGTCTGATCTTCTGTTCCGCCGTAATTCCCAGAACGGTCGCATCGAAGTTAAGACCAACAAATCAGCAATCGAGCTAAACGAAGAGCTACACAAGCACAACTAAGCGCCTTCGTTTACACCGTGTTCACGCGGAGCTGAGCCTATACCGGCTCCGCTGAACACAGCTGATTTACGCCTATACTTCACATCTATTGCCTCTCCAAACGGACATCATTATGAGCCAACACTTATCTCCAACCATTGAACTAGCGAAAGATCTTATCAGCCGCCGCTCTGTTACACCTGAAGATGCAGGCTGCCAGGATCTTATGATCGAGCGTCTGGAAGCGATGGGCTTTAAAATCGAACGATTACAGTTCGAAGATGTGAAAAATTTCTGGGCGCGCCGTGGCGATTCCGGCCCGGTTTTCTGTTTTGCAGGCCACACCGATGTGGTGCCTCCAGGCCCTGAAGAGCGCTGGGAGTTCCCACCATTTGAAGCCACTATCGATCAGGGGATGCTTTGCGGGCGTGGCGCGGCGGATATGAAAGGCGGTTTAGCTGCTTTTATGACCGCACTCGAACGCTTTATTGCCAACCACCCGGATCATGATGGCTCTATTGCCCTTCTAATTACCAGCGATGAAGAAGGTCCTTGGGTAAACGGCACGACTCGTGTAGTTGATCACCTGGAAGCGCGTGATGAAAAAATCACCTGGTGTATTGTTGGCGAGCCGTCCAGCACCAAGCATGTCGGTGATGCCATTAAGAATGGGCGCCGAGGCTCTCTAGGCGCTACGCTAACGGTACGCGGTATTCAAGGCCACGTTGCCTACCCTCACCTGGTGAAGAACCCAATTCATATGGCTGCTCCAGCCCTCGCTGAACTTGCGGCTGAAGTATGGGATGAAGGCAATGACTTCTTCCCACCAACCAGCTTCCAGATTTCGAATATCAACGGTGGCACCGGTGTAACCAATATTGTTCCGGGCCATGTGGATATTATGTTCAACTTCCGTTTTTCAACTGAAGTCACAGCCGATGAGCTGAAAACTCGTGTTCGGGATATTTTGAACAAACATAATCTGGACTGGGATATCGACTGGACACTATCCGGTAATCCTTTCCTGACCGCTGAAGGCGACTTGGTAGATGCCTGCCAACAGGCCATCAAAGCAATTACCGGTCAGGACACTGAGCTTTCAACCTCGGGCGGTACATCCGATGGACGTTTTATTGCCCCAACCGGCGCACAAGTGGTCGAATTGGGCCCAATCAACGCGACTATTCATAAGGTGAACGAGCGCGTAAGCTGCCAGGATCTGGATACCCTGTCAGATCTCTATGAGAACGTCATGGCGCGTTTACTGGTTAAGGGATAAGCGCACGTGATGCAGTTATCCTGCCCTGTCTGTGAAGCGCCGCTGGTTCAGAATGATAAAAACCTTCGCTGCGAAGCCAATCATAGCTTCGATGCAGCACGACAGGGCTACTGGAACCTGTTACTAGCACATAAGAAGCGCTCCAAAGATCCAGGCGACAACCCCGAGATGGTTCAGGCTCGCCGGCGCTTTCTGAATAATGGTTTCTATAAACCTTTATCCGATAAGGTAAACCAGCTGTGCGCCGAACTCCTTAGCAGCAAACCTGAACCTTGTATTCTGGATATGGGTTGCGGGGAAGGCTATTACACCGATCGACTGCAACAACATCTGACTGCACATGGCTCATCACCCCTTATCACTGGCCTCGACATCTCGAAGCATGCGGTTAAAGCCGCTTGCTCACGCAGTAAGCAGATTACCTGGCTGGTTGCTTCAGGCGCAGCGACACCGGTACCGCAAAACTCCCTTGATCTTCAGCTAGTTCTGTTCAGCCGGCTGATGCCGGAAGCTCTGGCTAAACCGCTAAAAAGCGAAGGATACCTCTTGGTAGCATGGCCCGGCGCTAAACATCTATTGGAACTACGCGAAGCTATCTATGAGAGCGTTCGCGAGAGCCATTTTGACCCGGCGGCCACGCTTAAAGATTATTTCAGCCTTGAGCGGACCGAATCGGTTAATTTTCAATTCCAGTTGAACGGTGAAGAAGAGATTGATTCACTGCTTGCTATGACACCCCATGGGCAGCGCTTGAAAGAGGAAGCTCGCCAGCGTCTTCTGAACCTGGAGACGCTAGACTTAACAGCAGATGTTAATCTGGGAATCTTCCACCGCATATGAGCAACAAGCTGAGACTCTGGCTACATAAACGCACCAATAACCCCAAAAGAGATCTGAAGATACTGGGCATCGGCTTTGTTACCTTCTTTGTTGGTCTTCTTATCCTGGGTACCGCAGAGTTTCTATTAAAAAGCTCAGTATCGCAGGAGATTCTCGCCTTGCTCGGCTTGATCATACTGGGCATTGGAATCATACTGGCAGCGTTTGGCTATATCAGCCTCAGTTTGCTTCGCATTCTCCGTTTAATCAGCGACAACAAAAATGACCGAAATCCGACACCCTGATATTGAAATATACGTTAAGAACTGCACCCCTGATGCCATCAGCCATTGGTTGGCGGAACAGGCGGACTCCATCAGCGCAGTTTCCAGCAAAGGACAAAACCACCAGCTGGTACTTACGTTTGCGAATCAGCAGGTTCCTGTCATGATTCAGGAGAAAGTTGCAGGTAAAGCCTGGACCAGTGTCTGGTTTAAGAAGAACGAAACACCATGGCTAACCGATCTGAGCTGCGCACGTAATGCATCAGAAGGCCTGGAAACACAAATCCGCTGTATCGCTTCAGGCTGGAATGATGGCGATGATCCAGACGAATACTGGAAAGTAGAAAACGGATCTGAAGAAAAGATTCAGTGGCGAACGTAAATAGCCTTAGACCATTAACCTTACCCGCCAACGTAACAATCAGGCAGCGACTTTGATCTGCTCCCGGGATTGCTCAATCTCATCGATCATAAGCTGCCCAGTCGACATCAACCCGACCTTTGCATACTCATCTGAAGCAAGTTTCTGCTGACGTGGTGTATTACTGTGGCTATACAGATAACCATTAACGTAAGCGAAATCACCCACTAAACCGTCATGCACAGCAGTGTTTAGGCGCTCGACTACCTGGCCATCATGCAGTTCGCTTGGATCAGGATAGACCGTTTCTACCTGCGGAAGAGCAAAACTCCCATCACCGACAACCGGCGCGGCATCAGGCTTCATCAACTGCTGATTGGAGTGGATCAAACTCAGTAGCATTGAGAATTGCGCACCACTGCCACTCTGAACCGCCTGGCTCAGATTTGAGGTATAACCCTCAATACGTGTTTGGATTTGTTCGGTACGCATATGGCTTGATCAAAAGAATAATTAGCTAAGATAGTCCCGTTTGTATCGGCAAGCGGTTAAAATTCTTTACCAGAAAACCAATAAAAACCGGGAATTAGCAAATTATGGGAAGATGGCGCCCACCTCAGCCGCGCAGTTCCAAGTATATAACCGCAGAAGGCTATAAAAGGCTTAATGACGAACTGAAGTATCTCTGGAAAGTAAAACGTCCGGAAGTGACTCAATCAGTCAAAGAAGCCGCCGCACAAGGTGATCGTTCAGAGAATGCCGAGTATATCTATGGTAAGAAGCAATTACGCGAGATTGACCGCCGTGTCAGGTACCTGTCAAAGCGTCTCGAAGATATGGTCGTTGTTGATCGAGCTCCGACCCCAGATAAACAGGATACGGTGTTCTTTGGTGCCTGGGTAACCCTGCTAGATGAAGAAGAACTGGAAAAACGCTTCCGCATTGTCGGCCCAGATGAGATCGGCGACGAAGCGGACTACATTTCAGTGGACTCGCCGCTAGCGCGGCTTATTCTTAAGAAGCAACTTGGCGATGAAGTCTGCCTGGAAAAGCCGGACGGTAGTGAAGCCTGGTACGAAATTCTGCGGATAGAATATAAGCCCTGAAGCATCAGGAGGAGTGTTTGTGTTCGTACATTTTTTTGTCCGCGAGCTGCAACCACTCCTCCAGTGTACGTCCTGCATCAATTAGTACACCGCCTACACTCACACTTAAGCTATTCTCTTTCATCACAGAGCGGATCCTTTCAGACAGCGTATCCAACTCAATCTTATCCCTAGCCACCGCCAGAATCACAAACTCATCCCCCGATAACCTTGCGGGAACATCATTCTCCCTGATAACAGACCTTATTGCTGTTGCCAGAGTCCTGAGTGCCTGATCACCAGCACTATGCCCCTGCTGATCATTAATCTCTTTTAGGCCATCCATATCCAGATACAGCAAACCCAATGAGAGCCCTGAGCGCTTAGCCAGCACTGTGTAGTGCGAAGCCACGGTCATAAAGCCGCGGCGGTTATATAAGCCCGTCAGATCATCGGTCATCGCCAGGTTACTGATCTCCTGGAACTGTGACAGGATCTCAAGATCCGCTTCGATCAGATCTCTAAGCTCACCCACAAGATCCACATAATCGGATCGATAGTCGGTGGCTTCATAATCCATAACACAAATGGTGCCAAACGGCTCACCCGAAGGCCAATTCACCGGCAGGCCTAAATAGGACCTGAAGCCATCCTCTGCTACCTCAGGGTTTGTATCCCACTCAGGCTCTTCAGGGGCGTTGTGAACATAAAGCGCTTCACCTTGCTGCACAACCTTCTTGCAAAAGATATTCGTATCAGGAGAGATCTCAACACCTGCTGGGTAGGGGTTAGATTCCTGATTGCTGGCAATAACAACTTGATAGCCCAGTGGCGTATACTGGACGACAAATCCTGCTGGCGCTTGAAAGATACGCGCCATAACATCGACTGTTTTCTGCCATTTATCTAATGGCACAAGACCATCCTTATCCTCAAATACTCGCTGATCCGGATGAAGCATAAAAAGCCCTTACTAAAGCCATATTTTTTGTAGTTATTTAAATGTAGCAGGTAGGATCAATATAGACACTAGTTTCTAGATACGAGTTCGTAGAATGCTAGGGTTTTCCAGTCGGTGCTTCCTACACCGACTTTCGCGGCAAGATGCCGCTCCTACCATGCTTCTTTCAGGCATAAAAAACCAGCACATAGCAGGATGTTGTAGGAGGCGCTTCCAGCGCCGAGCCCTCGCGGCAAGATTCCGCTCCCACGCAAGTTTCTAGCAGGCATAAAAAACCAGCACATGGCTGGATTGTGTAGGAGGTGCTTCCAGCACCGAGTCCTCGCGGCAAGATGCCGCTCCCACGCGCGTTTCTAGCAGGCATAAAAAACCAGCACGGCAGGATTGTGTAGGAGGTGCTTCCAACGCCGAGCTCTACGAATCAAACCTCACTACGGGTACGGTTCTCACCCTATACGACAGAAATGCGCAACTATCTTGCTTATAGCAAATAAAAAAATGTGTAGAAATTAAGAAAGTGGTGGGTCGTATAGGATTACTAATGCCCTGCGGGCCAGCGTCGCAAGCTCCGCTGTTTTCTTCGGGCTACGCCCTACGAATCGAACCTCCCTACGGGTACGGTTCTCACCCTATACGACAGAAAGGCACAACTATCTTGTATATAGAAAATAAAAAAATGTGTAGAAATTAAGAAAGTGGTGGGTCGTATAGGATTCGAACCTATGACCAATTGGTTAAAAGCCAACTGCTCTACCGACTGAGCTAACGACCC
>NZ_CH724126.1:470492-852094 GCF_000153345.1 Neptuniibacter caesariensis | reverse complement strand
TGAGTAATTCAGATCGATAATCAGACCTACTACGACCTGATTATTTTCGGTGTGGTAGAGAAAGAACCCTCCACTGGCGTCATCCAATGGCCAACCCGAACCATGCAAAACCAAACCCGGTTGATGCTTGTCCGGATCAATATCCCAAAGCTCTTTGATACCAATCCCATAATGCTGCGCATCCGCTTTAGCATCGAGATCAAACTTTTCAATTAACTCTTTCCCTAAATGGCCCCGGCAGCCTTCTGAGAAGACAGTGTATTTCGCATGAAGCTCCATCCCTGGCATATAACTATCTTTTTGCTCACCCTCTGCGCTAACCCCCATATCACCCGTTGCGATACCTTTGACGCTACCGTCATCGTTATACAGCACTTCAGCCGCAGCAAAGCCAGGAAAGATCTCTACACCTAACTGCTCGGCCTGTTCTGCTAACCAGCGACACAAGTTACCCAGGCTCACGATATAGTTACCATGGTTGTGCATAGTTTTAGGCACCAGCATATTGGGAACTTTTATCGCTTTCTCTTCATTCTTTAACATGAAGATCTGATCTTCTGTCACCGGTGTATTCAAAGGAGCACCCAGCTCCTTCCAATCCGGGAACAATTCATCCAGTGCACGACTTTCAACAACTGCACCCGACAGAATATGCGCCCCCACTTCAGAGCCTTTCTCTACCACACATACAGTGATTTCGTGCTCTGCCTCATTGGCCTGCTGCATCAAACGACAAGCCGCAGACAAACCCGCAGGGCCCGCACCTACGATGACAACATCAAATTCCATTGACTCACGCGCCATATCACTCATTACTTCACCTCACTCAAATATGGCTACTTAAAACTGCTCTTCAGAAAGCTGCATGATGGTATCGCCACCTGCCTGCATTGCTTTCAGCAAGCCCGACGTTCTTGGCAACATCTGCTCCGCGAAGAATCTTGCGCACGCAATTTTGCTTTGCATAAAGGGAATATCAGTGCCTTCGTCTGCCAATTTAATCTGCGCAATATTGGCAGACTTCAACATCAGCCAGCCGCTGCAGAGGTAGCCCATCAGCATCATAAAGCTCACGCTTGCGCCACCCGCAGCAGAGCTATCGTTGGCTGCGACATCAAGCACCCAGTTCTTCGCTTCCTTAGCTTCATTCAGTACATCCTGAAAAGACTCAACCACATCCTGAAGTTCCGGCGAACTGATTGCATTAAGATCACCCTGAATCTCATCCAGTAGGGCTGTGAGCGCAGCGCCATTATCTACCAACGTTTTTCGCCCGATCAGGTCCAGTGCCTGGATACCTGTAGTGCCCTCATAAATCGTCAGAATACGTGCATCACGATAATGCTGGGCAGCTCCGGTTTCTTCGATAAAGCCCATCCCGCCATGAATCTGAACACCAAGATAAGTTATCTCTTGGGCAAGCTCTGTAATCCAGCCCTTAACAATAGGTGTTAGCAATTCAGTACGTGCTTTATGTTGCGCTTTCTGCTCAGCGCAGGTCGCATTGTGATAATAATCACTTTCAGCTTTTGCCACATAAGTCAGCGCTCGCATCGCTTGCGAGCCGGCTTTCATCTGCATCAGCATTCGGCGAACATCAGGGTGATTAATAATCGTAATGCGGGAGCCATCTCGCAGCGTGCCCTGAACACGATCTTTTGCGTACGCCAGTGCATGCTGATAAGCACGCTCGGAAATAGCTAATCCCTGAAGGCCAACACCCTGGCGCGCATCATTCATCATCGTGAACATACACGCCAGACCGTTGTTCTCTTCGCCCACCAGATAACCGATAGCACCTTCATTTTCACCAAAACTCATCACACAGGTCGGGCTGCCATGAATCCCTAATTTGTGCTCCAAAGCAACCGCATAAGCATCATTGCGTTTATCGGTTAGCTCACCGTTTTCATCGAGTAGAAACTTTGGCACAACGAATAGAGAAATCCCTTTAACGCCTGGAGGCGCATCCGGTAGACGGGCCAATACCAAGTGAACAATGTTATCCGTCATCTGGTGATCGCCCCAGGTGATAAATATCTTCTGGCCTGTGATACGGTAATGATCACCTTCTGGCACCGCACGGGCTTTAAGAGCTGCCAGATCCGTACCTGCATCTGGCTCTGTCAGGTTCATAGTACCTGTCCATTCACCACTGATCAGTTTTGGTAAGTAGAACTGCTGCAGCTGCTCGCTACCATGCGCCTCAATTGCTTCAATTGCCCCCTGAGTTAGGAGAGGACAAAGGGACCAAGCCAGGTTCGCAGACTGCCAAACTTCGTTGACCGCAACTGCCAATGTATTTGGCAGCCCCTGCCCACCAAATTCTGGGTTATGTGCAAGCGAGGGCCATCCACCTTCACAGAACTGCTGGTAAGCTTCTGAGAATCCTTCAGTTTCAGTAACCTGATTGTTCTGAATCGCTGCTCCTTTCTGGTCGCCTACTATATTTAAAGGTGCCAGCTGTTCGTTTCCAAGCTTACCGGCCTCGTCCAATACAGCTTCTGCCAGACCATCCGCAAACTCTTCCAGCCCTGCACTTTTACAGATCTGTTCCAGATCAACCAATTCATTAAGGACAAAAACACCATCCTGATAGGGATACCGGTAATCGCTCATTGTTATCTTAGCTCCGTACAAAAAAGCACTCAGGCTCAACTTTTCTTATTTTGGGAAATGCTAAAAATATGATCTTCAGATCCCCTTAAAGCCTCAATAACAATTCAAACCTCATTCAATAACAAAAACACTCAGGCAAAAAAAAGCCCTTTATTTAAGGGCTTTATAGCTAACTATGAATTTTCCAATTGCTGGCAATAGGTGTCACTACGCCTATATTCACCCGGCGTCATACCCGTCCATTTCTTAAACGAGCGGAAAAACGCTGAAGGCTCATCAAAGCCCATCAATCCAGCTACATCATTGATCGATAACTGTGGAGAGTTCATATAGTTGAGAGCAGCCATCTTGCGGCACTCATCCTTAATTTTCTGATAAGAGGTATCTTCTTCGAGCAGGCGTCGCCGCAAAGTTGATACCGACATATGCAGACGGTAAGCAACCTCTTCTGCACTCGGCAACTCCTGGCTGAAGTCCTTACCAATCAGCGCCACCACCTGGGATTTAAGGCTGGTGTCATCGTCAACCATAACGATAAGTTGGTACGGTGCTGTTTTCAGGAAACTGCGCAGTGTTTCCGGGGTCTGCACTACCGGAAAATCAAGATAACGGGCAGGAAAAACAATCGCATTATCATGTTGATCAAACTTCACTTCAGACTGAAATAACGTCTTATACTGAGCAAGATCATCAGGCTCGGAGAAAGAGAAATAGGCGGCTTTTAGTTCCAGCCGCTTACCAATCAGCCAACATAAAAAGTGATGCCACATCGATAACGAGGTTCGGATTCTTCCCGGAATTTCATCCTTCAAGATCTCCTGCATCGAGACTTCAGCAGCATCTGTGGTCGTGAATGACACTTTTGCATAGCGTCCTTTCCGAACCAGGTATGGTTTTACCTTAGTGCCTCGGCAGATCTCATGAAAATCGCTGGCCCTGTAGATAGCTCGCTCAAGTGTTGGGCAATGAATCAGACAGTGGCACATCATGCGGAATGTCCCGTTAGGCACTTTCCCACCGCTGAGCATACCGAAGTACTCGTCTTGCGCGATATAGTAGATACGCTGGTACAACAGCCCGAACTTATCGGCCGGGAACTCTGTCTGGCTATCTATCTCTGAGGCAGAGATGCCTACGTAATTCAGCAATTGATCGACACTAAAACCCTGCTCTTCGACCAGTTGTAATAAGTGCCTGACATACCCGGCAGGTACCGTAATTTTACGCTCCATAGTGATAAACCTATGTGTTAGTTGTTCATATTTCGCGCATTTCCCTTTTTTATTGTTGAACGATTATGTCACCAATTACAACCCCGCGAACAATTTTGTTAATAACTTTGCGCTCAATTGTTATTGAGAGATTTAGTCTCGCAGAGGAATATGCTTAGGGTTCCAAGCTCTTTTTTTTGATTTAAGCCCTTATATCTTCTGCTTTTTGATAATGTTGAGCTAAATTAATACACAATGTATTTGCGCCTTTTAAAAAAATAACAAACGCTAGGTGAACGAAATGGCAATAAAAAACAGGCTTTTGCAGCGCAGCAAAAACCATTCCCCGGTGTTTACACGCCGTCTTCTGCCTCTGCTGGTGGGCACTGCAATCAGCATTAATCAGGCTCAGGCCGTCGAATTCAACATCGGTGAAATTGAAGGTCGTTTCGATTCACAGATCTCTGTCGGTGCCAGCTGGAGAGCTAAAGATGCGTCTTCAGACTTAGTATCAGGTGTCAATGGAGGTACCAGTAAAGGCGCCGGTAGTTATGATGATGCGACTCAAAACTTTAAAAAGGGCGAAACCTTCTCCCAAATAGTAAAAGGTGTTCATGACCTTGAGCTGAGCTATGAAAACATGGGGGTTTTCACCAGAGCTAAGTATTGGTACGACGCAGAATTAGAATCAGGGTCTAGAGCCCACGGTCATTCACCTAATGGATATACGCCAGACGCAGAGCTAAATGACTCTGGGTTTAATGACTTTGCCAAATTTTCTGGCTTTGAAGTATTAGATGCCTATTGGTACGGCGGCTTCGATATAGGAGAAAAGCCTCTTGATGTCCGCATTGGTCGTCAGGTTGTGAACTGGGGTGAAAGTACCTTCATTCAAGGTGGTTTGAATGCCATCAACCCATTCGATGTCAACGCATTTAGACGAGCTGGCGCTGAAGTGAAAGAGGGCTTGCTCCCTGTAAACATGGCTTTTGCATCATTAGGGGTCACTGACAACTTAAGCCTGGAAGGTTTCTATCAGATCCAATGGGAGCCAACTGCGATCGATGGCTGTGGTACTTATTTTTCGACAAGTGATTTTGTTGCAGAGGGATGTAATGGCATCCGTATCAATTCCGGAGCACTGGCCAACTTTAATGACCAGGCCTACTTTAATGGTCCTGCATTGCCCGATGACCCTGTTGTTTATCGCGATGAAAACGGTCGAAGAGAAGCCGATGATAACGGTCAGTTTGGTATCTCATTACGTTACTTCTCAGAAGAACTAAATAATACAGAATTTGGGTTTTACGCAGCCAAATATCACAGCCGTTTACCTATCGCTAGTGGTATTTTTAATGTCGGCAACGCGATACCAGGCTTAACCACCCTAGCCTCTGAGTATTATGTTGAATACCCAGAAGATATAAAAATGCTCGGTTTAAGCTTCAATACGAATGTTGGTGATGTTGCTTGGTCAGGGGAAATTAGCCATAAACAAAATGTCCCTATGCAGATAAACGGAACATCTCTGATCGCAGGTATTTTGACAGCAGGTGCTACCGGTAATACCGGGTTAGATAGCTACATACAAACTGCAACCTCTGGTGGTACAGCTCCAGGTAGTGAAGTAAACGGATATCAAACGTTTGATGTTACTCAACTTCAAACCAGCTTGATCAGTTTTCATGACCGGGTTCTCGGAGCAAGCCGTTTAACTTTGATTGGCGAATTAGGCTGGACCCATGTTCACAGCCTTGACGAAAGCGCTAACGCTCTGAAATTTGGCCGCCATGGCTCCTTTGGTTACGCCGCTGGCGATAACGATGGTTTTGTAACTCAAGATTCTTATGGTTATGTTCTACGTGCTAACCTGAACTATCCAAACGCATTTGCTGGTGTAAACCTAACACCGCAAATTAGTTTCAAACATGGTATCGAAGGTTACGGCCCTGCACCTGGAGCAGCCTTCCGAGAGGGAGAGAAAACGCTTGGTCTCAGCTTAACTGCGGATTACCTGAACAAGTACTCTTTCCAGTTAGGATACACCGACTATTTTGGTGGTGATTACAACGAGCTGAAAGACCGCGACTTTATTTCACTCAGCGCATCTGTATCGTTCTAAGATCAGCAGTTAATGGAGAAAAGATATATGTTTAACACAAAGAAATTGCTGCTGAGCACTGCCCTTATGGTTGCATCGTCAACACTGTATGCAGCAACCACACCGGAGCAAGCCGCTAAGCTCGGCGATACACTTACGCCTATAGGTGCGGAAAAAGCCGGTAATGCTGCGGGTACTATTCCGGCATGGACTGGCGGATTAGAAAGCTCAGCAGATCGCTATACAAATCCATTTGCAAGCGAACAACCGCTGTTCACTATTACGGCAGCAAACATGGATCAGCACAAAGCCAACCTGACCCCTGGGCAGATTGCGATGCTGAAGAAGTACTCGGATAGCTATTCAATTCCCGTGTACCCATCACATCGAACAGCTGCATTACCTGCTGATGTATATTCTGCGGCTAAAGAAAACGCGACTAAAGCCAACCTTACGGATGGAGGTAACGGTTTGAGCGGTTTTACTACCGCGGTTCCATTCCCAATTCCTGACAATGGTCTGGAGGTTATCTGGAACCACATGACCCGCTATCGTGGCGGCGCACTGGAACGTACATTTGTGCAGGTTCCTGTTCAGGCTAATGGTAGCTTTACAGCAGTTAAGATTAACGAAAAGATGTCCTGGCCTACATCTCTGAAAGGTGGCGCTGATCCGAAGAAAGATGAAAACATTCTTTTCTACTTTGTTCAGCAGGTTAAGGCACCGTCACGTCTGACCGGTAACGTATTGCTTGTGCATGAAACCATGAACCAGGTGACCCAACCTCGCCAGGCGTGGACTTATAACGCGGGTCAGCGTCGAGTGCGTCGTGCACCGCAGATCGCTTACGACGCACCAGGCACAGCGAGTGATGGTCAGCGTACTACCGACAACCTGGACTTGTTCAATGGCGCACCCGACCGTTATAACTGGAATCTGGTAGGCAAGCAGGAACTGTATATCCCGTATAACAGTTTCAAACTGGCAGATCGCGGTCTGACTTATGATGACATCCTGAAGCCAGGACATATGAACCCTGAGCTAACACGTTACGAGTTGCATCGTGTTTGGAAAGTAGAAGCTACGCTTAAAGAGGGTGAACGCCATATTTATGCCAAACGTACCTTCTACATTGATGAAGACACTTGGCAGATCGCTGTTGTTGATCACTATGATGGTCGTGGCGAGCTATGGCGCGTAGGTGAAGCACACCAGTTCCAGTACCGGGATGCAAACGTACCTTGGTTGACGGCTGAAGCGTTGTACGACCTTCAATCCGGCCGTTATCTGGTTGGTAGTCTGACAAATGAAGAGGGTGATGGTTTCGACTTTACCCAGCGCTTCAAGCATAAAGACTTTACCCCTCAGGCGATCCGTCGACTGGGAAAATAAAGCACTAAGGAGTAGGTAAATCCGTTATCACCTACTCCTATATACCGCACAGCAAGATCTAAGCCCTGCCCAATAGGCAGGGCTTTTTAATTTAGGGCTTTCAACTTGCTGCTACTCCTAAGATAATAGACAGTAACCCATCTATTTACTGCACCCCAAGTTGAAGGTTTACCCTATGCCCGAGATCGGCAATTACTCCACCCTTGAAGTTATCAAAGAGAAAGATTTTGGCGTATACCTAGATGCCGGGGATCTTGGTGAGATTCTTCTACCGAGAAAGTACTGCCCTGAAGACTTAAGCACGGGTGATAGAATTCGCGTTTTTATCTATCTGGATACCGATGACTATCTGATTGCAACGACCGAGAAGCCTTCAACCATTGTCGGCGAGTTTGCGATGCTCAAAGTCTCTGCAGTCAATGACGTAGGTGCATTTCTGGATTGGGGGCTGGCGAAAGAGGTGCTACTTCCATACAGCGAACAGAAAAATCGTCCTGTAGAAGTAGGCAAACGCTACCTGGTTCGCTTGTATCTGGATAAAAACACTAACCGTATTGTTGCTTCTACAAAGATCGATAAATTTCTCGATAAAAGCAAACCTCGCTACAAGGTGGGTGAAGAGGTACAACTGGTTATTGCGAACCGAACCGATCTGGGTCAGAAAGCGATTGTGAACCATGAACACTGGGGAATGATTTTCAAAAGCGACCTGCTTAAAACGATCTATCCTGGCCAGAAAATGAAAGGCTACATTAAAGAGGTCAGAGAGGATGGCAAGATCACGCTTGCCATGCAAAAACCAGGTTATAGCAAAGTAGTCGATACTGCTGGGCAGATTCTGGAGATGCTCAAGGAACAGGATGGTTACATCACTGTCAATGACAAATCCTCGCCGGATATTATCTATAAGCTGTTCGGCGTCAGTAAAAAAGCATTCAAAATGGCTGTCGGCGCACTGCTTAAGCAAGGAAAAATCAGCATCGAACCCGGCGGGCTACGCCTGAAAGATTAAGCACGACACTGATAAAAAAACGCACCCTGAGGTGCGTTTTTTTATTCATGGCAACGAGTTATTTCGCTACCCATGCCTCCAGCTCATCCGCACTACCGACTAGCTCACCGTCTACAAAAATCTGAGGGGTAGTACCACGGCCAGTAACCGCCTGTAATGAACTGAAGCTAACACCATTCGTGCCCAGTTCAATCTCTTCATATTTGTAGCCGTTCTCTGTCAGCACATTCTTGGCACGTGTACAGTGCGGGCAGCCAGGCTTACTGATAATAGTGACACGCTTTGGCTGTTCTGCTTGCGGATTGATGTAATCTAGCATGGTATCCGCATCAGAAACCTGGAACGGGTCGCCTGGCAGATCTGGTTCGATATACATTTTATCGATGACACCATCCTTAACCAGCATAGAGTAACGCCAGCTACGCTTCCCGAAGCCCAGCTCATCCTTATCCACCAGCATACCCATCGCTTCACTGAACTCGCCATTACCATCAGGCAGGAAAGTGACGTTTTCCGCTTTCTGATCTTCAGCCCAGGCATTCATCACAAAAGTATCATTAACAGATAGACAAATAATCTCGTCCACACCGTTAGCGGCAAATACTGGCGCTAATTCGTTGTAACGTGGCAGGTGCGTACTCGAACATGTCGGGGTAAATGCGCCAGGCAGGGCAAAAACAATGACAGTTTTACCTTTAAACAGCTGCTCACTTGTCACATCCACCCAATCATTACCCTGGCGAGTATGGAAAGTTACCTGTGGAATGTTCTTGCCTTCTGAATTCTGCAACATGATTTAGTCCTCTGGTTATCCCAATTCGTTGGCGTCCTCGACGCTGATGGAATAACTATAGACAAACAGAATAAATTACGAAAATTAAATAAAATCAATAAATCAATAGCCATTAACTATCACCGCTAAGAAAAGCGATAAATTCATCATAAGGGAGTGGTTTACCCAGATAGAAGCCCTGAATATAGTCACAACCAAACTCTTTCAACATATCCATCTGAGCCTGGTCCTCAACGCCTTCAGCAACAACACGAATACCCAGGGTTTGTCCCATTTTGATGATTACTTCAACCAGAGTACGATCTTGCTCATCTTCAAGCAGATCCGTAATAAAGCTACGGTCAATTTTAAGGTAGTCCACCGGATAGTGACGAAGGTAGTTAATCGCCGAATACCCTGTGCCAAAATCATCAATAGAGAAAGCTATACCTTTCCCCCTTAACATGTTGATCTTGTCTAACTGGCTGTCCCCACCATCCATTAGGAGCGATTCTGTAATTTCAAAAACAATCATGTCATGGGGAACATTGTGACTATCAATAATTTGCAACCAACGCTGATCGGCATCTTTCGGATAAAATTCTGCTACCGATCGGTTGATAGAAACCTGGATTGAATGCCCTGATTCACGTAGTTGATTTGATAGATGGCAGGCTTCATCCAAGATCCACTCGCCTAAGGGTTTAATCGCGCCAGTCTGCTCAGCAACGGGAATAAACTCCACAGGAGAGATCAAGCCTCGCTCAGGATGAACCCAACGTACTAACGCCTCACATTTGCTTACTCGACCAGAAGAAAGCGCCATGATCGGCTGCAGGTAGAGTTCGAATTGTCCTTTACGCAACCCATCCAGAATTTCATTATGCACCTGGACATGCCGTTTAACTTCCTGACTAAGATGATCATTGAAGAAGAAAATTCTGTTTTTCCCAGCCCGTTTGGCTTCATACATCGCTCGATCAGCATTCTGCAATAATAGCTCCATGCTGCCACCATCAGCAGGATACATAGCGATACCTAAGCTATGCGTCACCGATAGGTACTGACCATTTATCAGATAAGGCTCCCCAAGCTCTAACTGCAATTTTTCAGCGAGGAGCTCGGCTTGAGTCGCCGATTCCAGATCTTTGAGTACAATAACAAACTCGTCACCGGCTAAACGGGCGATCAGATCATCACTACGAACAATGGAAACCATCCTGTGAGCAAAAAGGCGAAGTAACTCATCCCCGGCTGGGTGCCCCCAGTTATCATTGACCTCTTTGAAGTAATCAAGATCGATGAAGAACAGCGCAAACATATGACCATGGCGCTGATGCTCATAAATCAACGACTGAAGCTGTTGGCTAAAGTGATAACGGTTAGACAACCCGGTAAGCACATCATAGTTAGCCCGATAGGTTGCTGTTTCTATCGCCTGTAGCTTTTCCCGATAGTTTGTCGCAATAAGATAGGCAGCCATACCTGTTGCCAGACTCACCAAGAACGCTACCAACCAATAGTAGATCACCTCTTTGGTACTCACCTGCCAACCCTGGCTAGCATTCGCAGCCAGTTGCCACCGTCCGTAAGGAAGAATGACGTCGACAGAGACGCTACCAGGAGAAAAAACTGCAGGGTCTCCGTAAAACACCTCCCCTTCAGCACCTTTAGCATCTTTACCACGTATTGCGATATCGACTCCCCATAACGAGGTATCTATCCCTGCTCTTTGCAGCAGGTCTTTATCATCAATAACTGCTGACACTATGCCCCAAAGCATCTTTCGATCAGTACCGATAAAAACAGGCACCCTTGCAATAAGAGCACTTCCACCCTGCACCAGATCTACAGGGCCACTGAGAATCACCTCATCAAGTTCGACTGCTTCCATAATCGCACTGAGCTGTGCAGGAATTTTTCGGTAATTCAGGCCCAGGGCCTTTTCATTCCCTTTCGAAGGATGGAGATTCGTAATAATAAGATCCGGCGCTAAGGCAATGTGCTTAATACTGAGCTGAGTTTGCAGGTATTCATCTACCAGCCGGGCAAACTCCGCCTGGGTGATATCCGAGTTAATCGCGACTTCCGCTTTAAGACCGCGTAACACGACCAAGTGGGCATTAATCTCACCTTCAAGGCGAGCGCCCAAAGTCAGTAAGTTTACAAACGCCTGATGTTTTATGTTTTCCCGGATACGCTCAAATTCATGGCTAATAAACAGAGCTGAAATAATTAGCACTATCGAGAAGATCATCGCCGAAAATGCAAACGGCCTGATAGTCAGGAGGTTAAGCAAGCGATGGGAAGAACTAATGATAGAACTCATAACGACGAATGGTTTTGCGACTCTGTATATATTCCAGGAAAGCTGCAGCGCAACATATTAAGACTTAAGACTAATTTATACAGACATATAAGACGGGATGAAAGGCCCCTTACCCTAATCAGGTATCCAAGACCTCATGTTCTTGCTCTTTTGCTGCATACAACAAGCAATCCCCCAATGCGATATCCGGTCGGGTTGTAATCATAAAGAGCTTAAGCTCTTGAACTGTATAGAGTTGATTGCCTTTGATACCAAAAAACTCAGCAAACACGTCTTCGCCTTCTGCATTCAGAACCTTTATCTGTTCACGGGCCTGTTCACTGCCTAACCAACCGATTAAGGTACCTGCCGCCACAGCACCAAAATTAAAACGATCCAACCCTGTCGGCACAGTGATATCTGTTCCAAGCACGTAACTTTCCGCAAAGGCGATGGTAGTATTCTGTTTAAACTCCAACCTAACGGGATGACGGTAAAGATCGAGATGATGACCCGGTTGCAACACAAAAACATCATCCGAATACAGATATTTTTGCAATCCCTTCCAAGCTACATCAGAAGAGCCGCTATCTTGCGCACCTCCGCACTCAATAGTCACTACCGGACAACGGCGGGTGCTACGTTCCATTAAAGCGCCCATTCGCAGATCGGTAATAACAAGTCGATCGCAGAATAGTGAAACAAGTGCTTCGTGCGCTTCACTTTCATAGGTCACCACTCCAAAATCAGGACTGCTACCGGAGGTGTTATGAATATCCAGAATACACTCAGGCTGGTAATGATCTAATAGTTCGACAATCTCTTCTGCCACACGACCCGGTATATCGGTATAAGGCGGGAAAAAGCAACGGTTCATATCTCGTTGCCCGGGGTAGACCCGATTTCTAAACAGTGGCTCTAACAAAGCTGCGGGAATTGACGGTATGAAACAGAGCAGATTGAAACCAGGCTTCTTT
Organism: Neptuniibacter caesariensis; assembly: GCF_000153345.1. Taxonomy (GTDB): domain Bacteria; phylum Pseudomonadota; class Gammaproteobacteria; order Pseudomonadales; family Balneatricaceae; genus Neptuniibacter; species Neptuniibacter caesariensis. Next base: position 839,702 of record NZ_CH724126.1, on the reverse strand, counting down.
TCTGTCAACAACCACCTATGCAATGCCTGTATTCCAGAAGGCTCATTGCCGTGCAGCAAGGTAACTACCGCTCGGGTTCTGTCAGAGCGCTCGCCATCAATATATATCATGGTGGGTTCAGCCAGACTTTTAAGGAAAGCTTCCGGGGTATCGCAGTACTGTTCAGGTGATGGATTGATCAGTTGTTTCAACACTTAGCCCCTATCATTGCGATTGTTCCACTGAGCAACTGGTGTATTAGCTGCCGAATATTGCATGTAATTTTGTACCATGCCTGTTAAAGCCTTAGCACTGTTCATTTTACGTGCTAACCGCATAAACTCCCGGCGTTGCCACACTGCACCATTGATACCTGTTTTTAAGCGTTCATCCATAATACTCAGGTAATGGGTTTGTTCATCTTTATCGACACAAAGCTGATCCAAGCCCTTTTGCACATGAGGCCATAACTGCCTGGCTATCTCCATAACAGGCACCTTTTTCAGACCGCCAGCATCCGGAGTAATCCACATTAACTCGGCCTGCATACCTTTCTCCGCTGCCTGGTAAAAGTTATTGACCAGAACACTAAAGGGCATAGAAGGAATGATCTCGTCCATAAGTGCCTGCAATCCTCTTGCAGCCCCCAGCACGAAGGCTGCATTTGCAGCCATATCTGACGGAGTCGGACCTGAAGGCAGAGAACGCATCTCAATCCGCAAATGCCCTCCGTTATTTTGGTCATATACGGCTCGGTTCCAGGGCCAGACCGTTCCAGAGTGCATCCTTAACTCTTCAAGTGATGGAATGCCCCCTTGCTTAATAATGCTCTGAACATTTTCTGAATCCACTACCGGTATAATTGGCTCATGCAGATGTACCATCTCCGCGAACAACTCATAGGCCCCTTCCCTGACCCAGCCACTCCCGAAATCAACCCGTGAAGGTACGCCTCTGGAACACTCTTCATGCGAACGTCCATCGATGGTTTGCCTGAAAAGAGGGATCCGAGTTTCGTGCCACAGTTTATGCCCCAACATGAATGGCGAATTCGCTGACAATGCCAAAATAACGGGTGTGACTAACTGCAAAGCATTAAACATTGATGCAAATTGATCCGGCTCGACCCGGTAATGGATCTGCATAGAGCTATTTGCACCTTCCAGCGTTACATCCTTTGAACGTAAGGATATAGGCGGATCACCATCAATATTAATACAAAACATCCGCCCGCGAAGACGTTGAAGTGCCTGAGTTAATGCAAAAAAGCGCGATTCATCTGTCATCGCCTGAAGACCGAAGTCACTGCGTTTTAAGGTCGGTAAAATTCCTACAGGTAGCGCGACACCCTGCTCTGCTTCAATATGCTTATTGATCAGCGCGATAGCATCTAGCATCTCGCCTTCTAACTGACTAAAAGGCTTACCAGCAGCCTTCACCGGTTTCAGGTTGTATTCGAGATTAAATCGATTAAGTTCCAGCGCGAGCTGAGGGTGCCCGCTCCGTTCAATAATTTCCCTATTTAATGCCAGGGGACGGGCCTGCTTATCAACCAGATAAAGTTCTAGCTCTGCGCCTATTGATGTATCGCCTTTGCCAAAGTCTGGCCTGTCCAGTACATCTCGCAGACCGTCCAGATTCTCCCGCAAACGTTTTTTAAACGCGGTATAAGCTGACTGATCAAAACTGTGTGAGCTGATCTCTTGTCCCATAAGACCCCTTCAGGAAAGATTAACCCGGATGATTTAAGATTAGCGCTGAAGAGCAGAACTACCAAAACAATCTGTTGCCTTAACTCAAAAATTTGCGAACTAAATCCCAATTACCAATTAAAACGCTCTGCGATAGAATAGTGCGAAAAGCCAGGGAAGCTGAATGCTGCCAGATACAATAGCCTGCCACTGCTGTGACCAGATCCAAAATCTGGACGATATCAAGCATGGACAACGAGCGCATTGCTCCCGTTGCGGGCACTTATTGGCTCACAGAGATGACAATGGCGTAAATAAAGCCTCCGCTTTCGCAATTAGCTCACTCATCTTTCTTTTTCTGGCACTCCCCTTTCCCTTTCTGGCATTTGAATCCCAAGGCCGTACCCAGCAAGTTTCGTTACTAGAAAGCGGTTATGACCTGCTCCAATTAGGCTTTCCGGTGCTTGCTCTGGTATTAACCCTATTTATCCTGCTAGTACCTGCGCTACTACTATGCGCATACCTGTCTGTGCTATTACCGCTGAAAACCAATCGGTATTTTCCCATGATGTACCCTATAGCCAGGGTGATTTTTACGCTACACCCCTGGGGAATGGCCGAAGTTTTCCTGATAGGGGTATTGGTCAGTCTGGTTAAAATCGCAGGTATGGCCGATATCATTATCGGGATGTCTTTTTGGGCTTACGTACTCTTCGCTATCTGTCTCATCGCAACGATCACTTCGATCGATAAACACCAGTTGTGGAACAGCATTGATATCGCTACAGGGCTGCAGCGAAAATCCCCACAGGCCGAAAAAGGTAGCGCACTACTACAAGGTTTACAGAGCTGCCATCACTGTGAACTTCTTGCCCCAATTGAACAACATCAGTGCGAACGATGTGGTTCTGATCTTCACCCACGCACGCCCAATAGTTTGCAAAAAACCTGGGCGTACCTGATTACTTCGGTCATCCTCTACGTACCCGCAAACCTCTACCCAATAATGCATACTCGTTTACTGGGTAACGATGAACCCAGCACCATACTTGGTGGTGTCGTTGTTCTCTGGCAGCATGGTTCCTACCCTATTGCCAGCATAGTATTCATTGCCAGTATTCTGGTGCCAATTGGTAAAATGCTAATGATCCTCTGGCTAGCCTTCAGTGTTCAGGCTGGCCACCAACACCGGGTCGAAGAACGCATATGGATGTACCGTCTGACAGAACTGATCGGCCGTTGGTCTATGATCGATGTTTTTGTCGTTGCAGTTTTGGTTGCTCTTGTTCAACTGGGCGGCCTTATCAGCATAACGCCAGGCATAGCCGCCATCGCTTTTGCCAGTGTTGTAGTTTTCACCATGCTCGCTGCACTCAGCTTTGACCCCAGACTTATATGGGATAACCTGAGCAAAGCCGAAATCGCGTCAATCAACAAAGGGCAGGAGCCACTTAATGACCTTCTGGACGATGTCACCTGATGAAAAGCATAGAGAAACCCATGGATAACCAACCCATTATTACCAGTAAACGCTCAGTATCTTCAATTTGGTTACTCCCCTTGATTGCTCTGTGCATTGGCGGCTGGATGGTCTATCAGGATTGGGCTAATCGCGGTCAACTGGTCACTATTAGCTTTATTACCGCCGATGGCATCGAAGAGGGTAAAACCCCGATAAAAGTTAAAAGCGTTCAGGTAGGTAAAGTTGAATCGGTAAGACTCAATTTTGACGATAATAACGTACTGGTAAAAGTCCGTATTGAACCTGAAGCAGAGCAGCTACTACGAGAAAACACCAAGTTCTGGGTTGTTCGGCCCAGAGTAGGAACCGAAGGCATCAGTGGTCTCGGCACACTGCTTTCTGGTGCCTACATAGAGATGAGCCCCGGAGATAAAGGGGTAGAGCCCAAACGCTATCAAGGCCTTGAAGAGCCCCCGGTAACCTCAGATTCAGAACCGGGCCTGCGCCTGCAACTCACCAGTGATAATGCTCACTCTCTTAGCGTTGGCGAAACCGTCCTGTATCGGGGCTTTCCAGTTGGGCGTATAGAACAAGTAGAATTTGACCCTAAAGCCAGAGAAGCCCGGTACGGTTTATTCATCAAAGCACCCTATGATCAGTTAGTCACAACAAACAGCCGTTTCTGGAACATGAGTGGTGTACAGCTTAACCTATCAGCCGATGGTGTAAATGTTCAGACAGGCTCACTGGACACGCTGCTATCCGGTGGTGTTACCTTTGATGTTTTATCGGGAGAGAACCCAGGTAAAAAATCGCAAGATGGTGACAGCTTCCGTCTCTATTCAGACTTCTCGAGTGTTACGGAGCAACCTTACGCGTATTATAACGAATACCTATTGCTATTTGATCAGTCGGTGAGAGGACTTGTTGCCGGGGCGCCAGTTGAATTCAGAGGAGTAAGAATTGGTACGGTAGAGAAAATATCTTTCCAGATCGGCGAGCTCACCGGTGAAAGTGATCCGCGTATCCCGGTTATCATCAGACTTGAGCCTGGCCGTCTGGGCTTTGATGATGCAGAGAATGTGTTAACGGGCGCCCATGAAAAGCTCCGCTACTGGGTACAACAAGGCATGCGCGCTAGTCTTAAATCGGGCAACCTGCTGACAGGAAGCCTGTTTGTTGACTTCGACCTCTACCCTGATGCTGACAAAGCCAATGTCATCGAATTTGAAGGCTATCCTGTTATACCCACAATATCGGGCGGCTTACTGCAATTAGAAAACAAACTGATTGCAGTCTTGAACAAAATAGAACAACTTCAGGTGGAGCCCGTTATTGCTCAGTTGGATAGCACCCTGAGCAGTTCAGAACAAGCGATTCAACAGCTTGAAGCAACCCTTGAGCAGATCGAAAAGCTGACCCGTAGCAAGGATACCCGCGCACTACCTGAAGAGCTCAAATCGACCTTAAAAGAACTACAAACCATGGCGCAGGGCTTTTCGCCGGATAGTCGCCTCTATCAGGAGATGAATCGCTCTCTGGATACGCTACAGCAAACCCTTAAGCAGCTACAACCGATCCTGAAAACACTGGATGAAAAGCCGAACGCCCTGATCTTCGACGCACCGAAAAGTAGTGATCCAATTCCTGGAGGAGATACCAATGAATAAGTTAGTAACCTTAATCCTCCTGACCAGTTCTCTTACCCTTAGCGGCTGCGCTCAACAAAGCACGTCGCAGCAAAGTCAGTATTATTTGTTAAGTAGTGATAGCCAAAGCTACACAAAGTCTGACACCCGATCGGTTATTGGCGTATCACCCGTCAATGTAGCGGCCTATATAAACACACCCGGCATCGCTTTATTGACCAAAGAAAATCATATCCGGATCGCAAACCATCACCTCTGGGCAGAACAGCCAGACCTGGCAATCAGCCGTGTTTTACACAGCGAGCTGGATGCGTTGCTTCCACACTCAAGAGTGGATAGCGGCGAATTAGGCCGCCAGAGCGATTGGCAATACACGATCACAACCCAGATCGATCAGTTCCATGGAACCGCTTCAGGGGAAGCGGTATTAAGCGGCTTCTGGCAGTTTAAGAACGAACAAAGGGTGTTAGTTACGCAGCGCTTCAATATGAAACAACCGATCGGGAAACCTGGCTATGCACCACTAGTCGACAGCTTGCGTGAGCTATTAACCCAACTGGCTGAACAGCAAGCGCAGGAAATAGCCAAGAAGTTGTAAATGCTGGAACTAATCTCACTGTCCTGTATCAAAGATTAATACACCCAGATGAGTAATTTTTAACCAATTCTACTTAAAACTGGTCTATAATTATCAACTCTGCGTTTTCTATCGCAGTTAAGTAGTAAGAAATTGGTCAGCGCTATGGAAAATAACATTACATCACTCGGTCTTAGTCAGCCATTTGCAGCCCCAAGGGGCAATGGAACTGAATCGGCAAATCAGCCGCGTTCTGCCGTGCAAGAACTACTGGCTCCGGAGCAAGCGGGTCAGGTTCAATTGAACCAGGATATTCCGCAAACCAGCCAGATTCCGGAAGTTGAAAACCAGCTGGAAACACGGACCAATCAGACCAACAATGCTGAACAGGCAACCGATCAGGCTGCCCAGCAACAGCAGATCGAGAGCTTCCTGGCAGAGCAAACAGGTCAGGACGAAGAGAACTTCCGAGGTATCGACGTACAATCTGCCTTAGTGCTCCAGGAGAGCCTGCGCAATCGTCCTGAAACCAACCTGCCTCAGGCTGAAAGTTTTGCCGCTGCCAATAACCCTGCCAACGATTCAGATATTCCTGCTGATGCCAACGAACAGCAGAGTCAGGATATACAGCAACGCTTGCAGAGCCGTTTAGCTGAGCAGATCCCTAATGATCCCGGGACTGAGTTCCCACAGCTGATCGAGACGATCGCCTGATTTCAGAATATATAGCGTATTGAATAAAAAAGGCCGGAAATTCCGGCCTTTTTTCGTTTCTGGTTTTGCTTAGATTTCTGCTGCCAGGCGTGTGCCCTGGTTAATCGCTCGCTTAGCATCCAGCTCAGACGCTACATCTGCACCACCAATAAGATGTACGGGTTTGGCATTGATCTGCTCTGCCAGCTCCCGGCGTGGTTCCTGACCTGCACAGATAACCACATGATCGACTTCAAGCAGTTGCGGTTCACCGTCAACTAAGATGTGCAGCCCTGAGTCATCAATTTTCTGGTATTCACACTTATTCAGCATGCGTACACCCTTCTTCGCCAGATCAGTACGATGAATCCAGCCTGTGGTTTTGCCCAAACCGGCTCCCACCTTAGTTTTCTTGCGCTGTAGCAGATAGACCTCTCGCGCAGCAGGTTCAAATTCAGCCTGCATATTCTCAACACCACCGCGGGAGGACATGGTCATATCAACACCCCACTCTTTCATAAAGGCAGGAATATTCTGACTGGTTGACTCCCCCTGATGGACAAGTACTTCTGAGATATCAAACCCAATACCACCCGCACCAATCACAGCGACTTTCTGTCCTACTTCGGCGCCGTTCATGACATCCAGATAGGTGAGGGCTTTTTTGTGATCAACCCCTTCAAGTTCAGGCGTGCGAGGGGTAATACCGGTGGCCAGAACAATCTCATCATAACCAGATTCATTCAGCATTTCGGCACTCACCCGGGTATTCAGTTTCAACTCAACCCCTGTCAGTTCGATCTGCTTTCCAAAGTAACGGAGCGTTTCGTAAAACTCCTCTTTACCTGGAATACGTTTCGCGACATTAAACTGACCACCAATTTCAGATGCCGCATCGAACAAAGTTACCTGGTGACCGCGCTGTGCTGCAGTGGTTGCAAATGCCAAACCAGCAGGTCCGGCACCAACAACCGCAATGCGTTTCTGATCTTGAGCCGGTTCGATCACCAGTTCAGTCTCATGGCAAGCTCTCGGATTAACCAAACAGCTGGTGAGTTTGCCCGCAAATATATGATCAAGGCACGCCTGGTTACAACCGATACAGGTATTGATTTCATCTGCCCGATTTTCTGCTGCCTTGACCACAAATTCTGGATCAGCAAGGAACGGACGAGCCATAGAAACCATATCAGCATCGCCACGGGCCAGAACCTCTTCTGCAACATCCGGCATATTAATTCGGTTTGAGGTGATCACTGGAACCGACAAAGCTTCACGAACTTTTGCGGTTACCCAGGTAAACGCAGCACGAGGAACCTTGGTTGCAATAGTAGGGATACGCGCTTCATGCCAGCCTATTCCGGTATTTATGATGGTTGCGCCAGCACCTTCTATCGCCTTACCCAGAGCCACGATCTCTTCGTAAGAGCTACCGCCCTCAACCAGATCCAGCATCGACAGGCGATAGATAATAATAAAATCACTGCCCACCGCCTCACGGACACGCCTAACTACTTCAAGCGGGAAACGAATACGTTGATCATATTCTCCCCCCCACTCATCTTCACGTTTGTTGGTACGAGCGGCGATAAACTGATTGATCAGATAACCTTCCGAACCCATGATCTCCACGCCATCGTAACCGGCCTCTTTTGCCAGGGATGCACAGCGGACGAAATCACTGATCTGCTCTTCGATATCTTCATCGCTAAGCTCTTTAGGCGGAAAGGGGTTGATCGGCGCCTGTAGTGCTGAAGGAGCCACTGGCTGAGGGTTATAAGCGTAGCGTCCGGTGTGCAGGATCTGCATACAGATCTTACTATCTTCAGCATGGACAGCATCGGTTACAATGCGGTGATTCTTAACATCTTCTGCGCTGACCATCTGCGCCGCATGACCGTGAACTGCTCCGACCTTATTGGGGCCTATACCGCCTGTTACGATCATCGCAACACCGCCACGAGCACGCTCTGCATAAAATGCAGCCATCCTCTCAAAGCCATTAGGGGCCTCTTCCAGACCTAAATGCATAGATCCCATCAGGACTCGGTTTTTAAGCGTTGTGAACCCCAGATCTAATGGAGCCATCAAGTGTGGATAAGTATTAGTCGTCATCAATCTGCTCTCGTCTTAACTGCAGTGTCAGGCACCGCTTTTTATTCTGTTTACTTATTCGCTTTTCTGCAGTGGCGGCGTTACTGCGCGTAACGCTTCAAATTGAGGGGCCTTACCCGACATCTTCGCACTGAAAGTTTGCATCATATCGTTAGGCTGGAACATACCTGCCTGCCAGGTGGCCATATAGCTCAAGCTGTCAGCCACACTATGGTCACGGGCATAATTCATCATCTGTTTACATCCGGTGACCGCCAAAGGCGAGTGACCTGCAATCTGCTGTGCAATATCCATCACTCCGCTAAGCATAGCTTCCTGATCTGAATACACCTGATTCACCAGGCCGGCTTGAGCCGCCTCATTAGCCATCAGTTTTCTGGCCGTATAAGCCAGCTCACGCGTCAGCCCTTGAGGAATTAATTGCGGAAGCCTCTGCAGTGTTCCAAGATCTGCAGTCATCCCCAACTCAGTTTCTTTAACCGTAAAATAGGCATCTTCAGTGCAGTAACGCATATCCGTGGCACACACCAGATCCAAAGCTCCACCGATACAACCGCCCTGAACCGCACTGATAACCGGGAAGCGCACCTCTTCTAAAACGTTGAAACACTCCTGTAGCTGGGTCACCAAACGGCGAATCGCTTCAGCCCTTCGGCCCGCTTCTCCACTAAACATCTGGGGATCAGGTTGAGTAAACACCTCCAGATCCATTCCTGCACAGAAATGCTTTCCGGTCGAAGAGATCACCAAAACTCTGGTTTCAGCAGCGATATCAAGTTCACGTATCGCCTGTGGAAACTCTTTCCAGAAAGCCCTGTTCATAGAGTTACGCTGTTCAGGCCTGTTAAGTTGCAGATGCGCAACATGGTTTTCCACACTCAAAGTGAAGGTCTGGTATTCCATCTCGGTCCCTTTTTTATTTTTCTGCTGACGTTTAAAGAAAACTGTTCAAAAAACAATCTAGACACCGTCAAGATAATCCTCTATTTTGACAGTGTCAAGATTGATTGTTAGATTGCACGCCATGAATAAAGTAAAAAAGCCTTATCACCACGGTGACCTCAGAGAGTCACTCCTCGATGCTGCGACCGATCTGATTGCCGAAGGCGGAGTCGACAACCTGTCTATTCGCAAACTGGCGGATAAGGTTGGCGTGTCGCGCACGGCACCCTATCACCACTTCAAGGATAAGAATGCGTTGCTTTGTGCCATTGCAGAACAGGGCTTCCTGAAGCAGGATGAATTAGTGGAATCGATCTCTGCACTCCAAAGTAAGCTGAGTGCACCAGAGCTATTTGAGAAGTATGTACTCACCTACATCCGTTTTGCCGATGAAGAGAAAGAGACTTACGACCTGATGTACGGCAGAGAGATCTGGAAAAGCGGCGAACCGACCGAGTCCTTACAACTCATCTCAAAAAACTGTTTTCGTAACTGGCTGAAGTGGGTCGAGGTTCTGCAACAGGGAGGCATTTTTGATCCTGAAAAACCCTCCCTGCGTGTTGCTCAATCCAGCTGGGCTGCCCTTCACGGCTTATGCCGGTTATTCAATGATGGCATCTACATCGATCGCGAAGATATCGACGAAATCGCTAAAAACACCGTCCATATGCTGATTAATCAGCAGCGAACTGACTGAGGTGATGCCATGAAAATCCAGTTTAGCCATGCCAATGGTTTTCCCGGTAGTTGCTACAACTACCTGTTTCAGCAGATGCCGGAACACGATGTCACCTACGTAGAGAAAATGGGTCATGGCGACTATCCACTGAACAATGATCTGCGCAATTATGCGCAAGAGCTGATCAACGACATCGAACAGCGTCAATCCACTCCGGTGGTTGGAATGGGACACTCAGCAGGGGCGGTGGTTACTCTTTTAGCGGCCGCGATGCGCCCGGATCTGTTTTGCCATGTCATTCTCTGGGACCCGGTTCTGTTCAGTAAACGCAAACGCTATGCGATCAAATTATTTAAGAAACTCGGGCTACTCGATCGAATCTCACCTGCTGGACGTGCAGCAAAACGGCGGGCAGACTTTGCTAGCAGAGATGAAGCGGAAAGCTATTTCGCAGAAAAACGTCTGTTCAAGCCCTTTCACCCTGAGTGCTTCAATGATTATATCCGTCACGGTCTAACCGAGACTGAGGCAGGCGTCACCCTGAGTATCTCCCCTGAAGTGGAAGCCGATGTTTTCCGTAACGTAATGCTCAATGCCCCGAAAAAGCTTAAGCAGGTTAAGGGCACTGTGATCTACGGTAAAAACAGCGACCTTTTCGGCCGTAGTGATAAGAAGTGGTGGCAGCGAAACTTTGCCAATATGGAGATGATCAGCTTCCCCGGCGGACACCTGTTTCCTCTAGAGCACCCCGATGAAACAGTGCAATTGGTTAAACAAATTCTCAATCGGGTCGAATAGGCAAACGGAACTCTTTCATCACTATAGACTCCTACAGCTACACATAGTGTTAACTAGCAAAGGAAGCTCCTGATGAAAACAAAACACTTACCCATACTGCTCATGTTAAGCCTAGCGCCCTTCACCGCCCAAAGCGGTGAGGTAGAAATCACTCAGGCAACCGCCTCTAAAACAGGCTCGGGCACTTATCGATTCACAGTCACCCTGAAACATGAGGATACCGGCTGGGAGCACTATGCCAATAAATGGGAGGTACGCGGTCAGGATGGAACTTTGTTTGGCAGCCGGGAGTTACTTCACCCCCACGTCAATGAGCAACCCTTTACCCGTAGTTTGAGTAACGTGAAGATCCCCTCCCATATAAAAAGCGTAGTGATACGGGCTTATGATTCTGTTCACGGCCAAAGCCCGCAAGAATTTCAGGTTTCTCTGCCGGAATAAGGTAAACTGTCTTGATCTGTAAGGTAGAGTCCCCATGTCTGAGCAAGAAGTTTTTTTTTCGACTACTGATGTAGCGGAAGTTGCTGAAAAGCTTCGCAGTGTTACTGCGGAATATGAAGAGCTATTTAACCGGCTTTGTAAGCAGATCTATGTCAGTATAGAAACCCAGGCCTCAGCTTCTGATCAAGTCGCCATCACGCTCCAGTATGTTGAAGATGCGCTTCAGGCATTCAGCCAGAATTTTCCGGACAACTCACATTTAGCCTGTGGGAAAGGTTGTAGCCACTGTTGCCACTTTCCTATAGAGACGCCAACACAGGTGATCACCGATATCACCCAATACCTTTTAGATACCCGGTCAGGATCAGAATTAGCTGCGTTGAAAGCTAAGCTTCAGGTAAACATCCAACAAAGGGTTCCTCCACTGAACCGGGCACCCTGCCCATTTCTGGATGAGGATAATGCCTGCACTATTTACCTGAAACGCCCCCTTTCCTGCCGCTGGTTCAGCTCACCCGATGCACGCTTATGCGAGCAATCGGTAAAAGACGGCCGTAATATCGGCCAGCACCCAGTCCAGTCACGCATCTATCAAGCGGCTTCAACTGCATTACTGGCCGAACAAAAAAAACGGACCGGTTCAGATCAGCAGGTCGCCTTTATCCCCGCCCTGCTTACCGAGCTGACTAAGGGAACCTAAAATAAGTCTCATGCTTTCTCAGTGGGCTGTAGAACGGCCATATGCGCGAAAGTCGGTGCAGCTAAATGTCTGGACCTTTTCAAACTGACTGACAAAGCAGATGGCCGTTATAAAGCTCACCCTATGGGGCTTACAGAGCAAACGAATCACTTTGTTAACAATTTGCGTCCGGCAGGCGTCCTGAGGCAACCAGCATGACTGTAATTATTGCCTCGCGCTTCATTTGCTCTGTAAGCCTGAGGCGCATAGGACTTGTTGTAGGTTCCCTAGGCAAAATCCATAGTCGCAACAATACGCTGCTCACCACTTGGTACTGTCGGAGATCGGTGCACAATACCTGCACCGTCATTACCAAACCAACCATCACCTTTTAACAGCAACACATCACCGATTGAGGCTTGCTGGATATCAGAACTGTGCTGATAAAGCCCCGATAGATCATCGCTTAAACCACCATTGCCCGCACCGAGCTTACTTCGATCAATGACCTCATCACACAGCCACTCGCTGCCCTGTCCCTGATAAGTTGTTACCAGGCGACATCCCAGTTTGTCTGTGTGAAAACGGGGGCACATAGCTCTGTCCAGCACCTGAAGGCGTAAACCAATCTCTTCCAAATCAAAAAGGCAGGCATACATATCAACCAGCAGCCCCAAGTCCTCTATGAATGCTTGTTTATGCGTAAGGTCAGGCATAACAGAGTTAAGGTTTTTAAGGATAGATTCCGCTTTAATCACACAGCGAATATTGAACTGCCGGTTGTACTCAATGAGCTCATGGCCATAACTGATAACCCCTGCAGCCAGTTCGCGTTGGTAACAGGCCATATTGATCTGCGGCTCAAAGATCTGGGTTAATACCTCCGGATGCTCATCTAACACCGCATTAGGTTGATAAGACTCAGCCGCCGATAGATTAGCCTGCACAGTACACCTCAGAATTCCCGTAAAAAGATACAATATAACATAACTTTAATTATCTCTTAATTGAGGATGACGAGGTCCCATACATCCACTAAACTTTGTTTTACAGAAAAGATTATTACCCTATAAGGATCAGAGAGTTATGGAGTTTCAGGACTACCTCACCATACTTGCCAAACGCGACGGTTCCGACCTTTACCTCACTACCGGAGCGCCACCCTGTGCAAAGTTTGAAGGTAAGCTCACTCCACTCAGTAAAGAACCTTATAAACCCGGCGAGATTGAAGCGATCGCCAATTCCTTGATGGATGAGCAACAACAAGCAACATTTGAAGAGGAGCTGGAGATGAATCTGGCTTACTCGATCCCTAAAGTCGCCCGCTACCGTATTAACATTTTCAAGCAACGTAACCAGTACTCTATCGTCGCCCGTAATATCAAAGCAGAAATTCCCAAGATGGAGGATCTGGGCCTACCGCCGGTGCTTAAAGATGTGATTATGGAGAAACGCGGTCTGGTGCTGTTTGTAGGGGCAACTGGCTCAGGTAAATCCACCTCACTAGCAGCACTGATCGACCACCGTAATCGTAACAGCGGCGGCCACATCATCACCATTGAGGACCCGATAGAGTTTGTTCATAACCACCGCAAGTCATTGATCAACCAGCGTGAAGTGGGCGTTGATACGCGTAACTTCCATAGCGCACTAAAAAACGCCTTACGACAAGCCCCTGACGTAATCCTAATAGGTGAGATTCGTGACCAGGAAACAATGGAACAGTGCCTGACCTATGCAGAGACGGGTCACCTGGCAATTTCCACCCTGCATGCAAACAATGCCAACCAGGCGATTGATCGTATTATTAACTTCTTCCCGCAGGCACGCCATAAGCAGATCTTCCATGATCTGGCATTGAATCTTAAAGCGGTTGTTTCACAACGCCTTATTCCCACCATTGAAGGTAAACGCTGTGCAGCTATAGAGATCCTTCTGGGCACTTCCAGTATCCAGGAGCTGATCATGAAGGGCGATGTAAAAGGGATCAAAGAGGTCATGTCGAAAGGCTCAGACACCACCGGGATGCAAACCTTCGACGACTCATTATTCAAGCTCTATGACGAAGGCAAAATCACTCAGGACCAGGCGATCGTCAATGCGGATTCAGCCAACGATATGCGCCTACGTATGAATCTGGCTGTAGTCGATGAAGGTAATGGGAACGGTAACGGCAAAGAAGCAGAGCCGGATCAGCCTGCCGCCTATGATGAAGACAATCCGCTAGCGGGCATGAAACTACTGGATGATGATGAAGAGGTATAATCCTTTCATAGCGAAGAAAAACTAAGCGCCAGTCACTTTGTTTCGTCCAGAACTTTTGGATTGGTAAAGTGCACTATCCGCTCGTTTGAGAATATCCTCGACACTCTCATCTTCCGCCCTTACTTCGCTGATACCGATACTCACTGTGAACGGCACCTTATGGTTTATACTCTTATAAGGTGTCATCTCGATTGTGGCACGTAGCCTCTCCGCCACAAGGCAAGCTTCATCAAGATTAATATGTGGAAACAGAACCACAAACTCCTCACCTCCGAATCGTGAAAGAAGGTCTGTAGTCCTCAGCTGCTCCTGAATATGCGTTACTAAATGGCAAATCACACCATCCCCGACATCATGTCCGAACTGATCATTAACTTTCTTAAAGTAGTCAATATCGATAAAAGCTAAGGAGTATGTCGTGCCATATCTTTTGAAGGTTGCATAATGTTGATCAATCGATTCTCTGAAAAATCGCCGGTTATATGCACCGGTCATTGGATCTTTTTCCGCCAGGTCTTTTAACCTTTGTTCGAGACGCTTTTTCTCTGTGATATTGATTGCTAACCATATGACAGCCGCAATCTCTCCATTTTCACCCTCGACAGGAACGACCCGTCCCTCATACCAATGTGATGATAACTCACACTTCGTTCGTAAGAGCTCTGGTTTTATTTCATATTCGCAAATCAGAAGCTCACGATTTTGAACAACTTCATTGATCGAGGAGATAAATAGATCTCTCAATTCATCGGTAAAAACATCGCAGACATTTCGCCCTTTTAAATAAGCCCCATCGTCGTATAGGTGCTTAGCATTCCCACCGAGAACTTCAATATAATTCCCTTGTGTATCCAGAATAAAGAAAGGGTCAGGCAGAGCAGTAAAGAAGGTTGTCAGATCGCGCTTCATTGCGGCAACAGAGTCAGATGCTTGCTTAAGATACTTCTCTATTTCGTCAAAAGTCATCTATACAATGCCCCTTCATGACTTCAGTTTTTAACACTTCAATAGTCTGCGCTTGCAGTATAGCAGCAAGCCAATATAAGGCGGCGGAGATGCATAAGCAGGTCTTTTAATCAGCCTTTCGCTCCCAAAAACAAAAAAGCCCCGCCAAAAGGCGGGGCAAGATAGCTTAGAGCGAAGTCACTCAAGGATGCGTAACTGAAGTGGATCAAACACGTTCAATTACGGTGGAGATGCCCTGACCCATGCCGATACACATGGTTGCCAGGCCTAATGTCGCGTCCTTCTGTTCCAGAACGTTCATCAGGGTGTTAGTGATACGAGTACCGGAACAACCCAGTGGGTGACCCAGTGCAATCGCACCACCTTTCAGGTTTACTTTATCGTCCATTTTATCGAGCAGGTTCAGACCTTTCAGAACTGACAGGCCCTGAGCTGCGAAGGCTTCGTTCAGCTCGACATAGTCGATATCATCGATTGTCAGGCCGGCACGTTTCAGCGCTTTCTGCGTTGCAGGCACTGGGCCGTAACCCATAATAGATGGATCACAACCCGCGACTGCCATGCTGACAATACGCGCACGTGGTGTCAGGCCAAGCTCTTCCGCTTTCGCCGCAGACATCACTAGCATGGCGGATGCGCCATCAGAGAATGCTGACGAAGTGCCCGCTGTGACTGTACCCACTTTAGGGACGAAGACCGGTTTCAGCGTACTCAGCGTTTCTACCGTAGTTTCAGGACGAATTACTTCGTCTGCTTCCAGCAGTGATTTAAAGCCGTTCTCATCATGGCCTTCCACCGGGATGATTTCGTTATCCCAAAGACCATCAAGGTGTGCCTGATGTGCCAGACGGTGTGAGCGTGCAGCAAATTCGTCCTGCATTTCTCGACTGATACCGTTCATCTTACCCAGCATCTCTGCTGTTACACCCATCATCATGGCAGCTTTAGCCACCTGCTTTGACATCTCTGGGTTAACATCTACGCCGTGCATGATCGATACGTGGCCCATGTGCTCGACACCACCAGCGATGAAGATATCACCGTTACCGGTCATGATTGCCTGAGCAGCGGCATGCAGAGCAGCCATCGAAGAACCACACAAACGGTTGATTGTCTGTGCTGCTACGGTGTGCGGAATGCCCGCCAGCACTGCAGCATTTCGGCCGATATTGAAGCCCTGCTCTTTAGTCTGGTTAACACAGCCCCACATGATGTCTTCAATAGCGGCAGGCTTAAGCGATGGATTACGCTCAAGCAGCGCCTTCATCACTGCAGCTGATAGTGCTTCTGCACGTACATTTCGAAAAGAACCGTTTCTGGATTTACCCATCGGGGTACGAACACCGTCAACGATAACTACGTCAGTTGGTTTCAAGCTCATTGTCTCTACCCCTTATGCCTTTTCACCGGAAAAGTATTTTTCGCCAGAAGCGGCCATCTGTTTCATTTTCTCAGTCGGCTGATACAGCGGACCCAGCGCTTCGTATTGCTTCGCCATTTCGCAGAACTTATCCAGACCCATCTGGTCCAGATAGTGCAGCGCACCGCCGCGGAATGGAGGGAAACCAATACCGTAGATCAGCCCCATATCGGCTTCTGCCGGGGTAGCTACGATGCCATCTTCCAGGCAACGTACCGTTTCGATGCACAGCGGAATCATCATACGCGCGATGATCTCTTCATCGCTAAACTCACGTGGTTCAGCAACCACATCGGCAAGCAGTGCAGGAACTTCTTCATCAGCGAGTTTCTTCGGCTTACCTTTACGGTCCAGTTCGTAGCGGTAGAAACCTTTGCTGTTCTTCTGACCGAAACGCTCCAGTTTGTACATGCGATCAATCGCATTTTCGCCTTCGTGAGTCATACGATCCGGGAAGCCTTCTGCCATTACAGCATCCGCGTGGTGTGCGGTATCAATACCCACCACATCCAGAAGGTATGCAGGTCCCATTGGCCAGCCGAAACGTTCCATCACTTTATCGATCTGCTGGAAGTTCGCCCCATCAGATACCAGTGCGCTGAAACCGCCGAAGTATGGGAACAGGACACGGTTAACCAGGAAGCCCGGGCAGTCATTCACAACAATCGGCGTTTTACCCATCGCTTTGGCATAAGCGACTGTACGAGCGACTGCCTCTTCAGAGGTTTTCTCACCACGGATGACTTCTACCAGTGGCATCTGATGCACTGGGTTAAAGAAGTGCATACCACAGAAGTTTTCTGGCTTTTTCAGTGCTGTTGCCAGCTCAGTGATTGAGATGGTTGAGGTGTTCGACGTCAGTACCGCGCCTTCTGGAAGTTCGCCTTCCACTTCAGCCAGCACCGCTTTCTTAACATTCGGATTCTCAACAACCGCTTCTACGACCAGATCAACAGAACCAAAATCACCGTAATTCAGAGTGGGTGTGATCTTGTTCAGAACGCTGGCCATCTTCATAGCATCCATACGACCACGGGAAACGCGCTTGTTCAGCAGTTTTGTCGCTTCATCCAGACCCAGATCCAGAGCAGCGTCGTTGATATCTTTCATCAGGATCGGCGTACCTTTAGAGGCAGACTGGTAAGCCACACCGCCCCCCATGATACCCGCACCCAGTACAGCGGCTTTCTTAACAGGTTCAGCTTTGCTTTCGAAGCTTTTGCTAACCTTCTTCACGTACTGGTCTTTCATGAACAGACCAACCAGCGATGCACAAACCTCTGTCTTAGCAACTTTAACAAAGCCTTTTGCTTCGACTTCGATCGCTTTATCACGCGGCAAGTTCGCATGCTTCTGAATCGCTTTCAAAGCAGCCATTGGTGCCGGGTAATGAGGCCCCGCTTTACCACCGATGACACCTTTCGCCGATTCAAACGCCATCATCTGCTCGATCTGGTTTAGTTTAATCGGGCTTTTCTTCTCTTCACGACGGGCAGCATAGTCAAACTTACCGGCATTACAATTCTTAATCAGATCCAGCGCTGCAGCGGCTACCTGATCAGGCGCAACAACAGAATCGACTGCGCCATCAGTCAGAGCGGCATCGGCACGCTTTTCAACACCACCACATACCCATTCATTGCCGTTATCGACACCAATCAGACGCGGCAGACGAACTGTACCACCCCATCCAGGGAAGATACCCAGTTTTACTTCAGGCAGACCAACTTTGGCGTTATTTGCCAGTACACGGTAATCGGTTGCCAGACATACCTCGAAACCACCGCCAAGCGCCAGACCATTAATAGCCGCGACCGTTGGGCATGGCAGATCTTCAATTGCATTGAAGATCTGATGAATGCTCAGCAGGCCTTCTACAATCTCTTCTTCAGTAGCCGAGAACATCTGCATAAATTCGGTGATGTCCGCGCCGACGATAAAGCTGTCTTTAGCACTGGAGAAAATCACACCACGGATACCTTCAGTACCCGCCAACATAGTTACAGCTTCACGCAGTTCTGCCAGCGTTGCCTGATCGAGTTTGTTAACAGCATCTTCTTTGCGGTTGAAAACCACATCGTAGATCCCATCTTCGATCGGCTTCACCTGAATCGTTTGTCCATCGAAAAGCATCTAAGTTGCTCCGTATTTTTATTTTGGGCTCAGGCATAGCCTGAGCACTTTGGGATTCTTATATCTTTAATTAAAGCTTAGTTTCCAGTTCAGGTACGGCTTCAAACAGATCTGCTACCAGACCATAATCCGCAACCTGGAAGATGGGCGCTTCTTCATCTTTATTGATCGCCACAATCACTTTGGAATCTTTCATACCTGCCAGGTGCTGAATCGCACCGGAAATACCCACAGCGATATAAAGATCGGGTGCCACCATCTTACCGGTCTGACCTACCTGCATATCATTAGGTACAAAGCCTGCATCTACCGCTGCGCGTGATGCACCAACCGCAGCGCCTAGCTTGTCAGCAACACTGTAGAGCAGGTCAAAGTTTTCACCATTGCCCATGCCTCGACCACCTGACACAACTACTGAAGCAGCCGTTAGTTCTGGTCGGTCGCTCTCTGCCAGCTCTTCACCGACAAAACTGGAGATACCCGCGTCACAAGCTTCGCCAATCGCTGCAACCTCTGCACTACCACCCGCACTTTCAACCGCATCAAATGCAGTACCACGTACGGTGATTACTTTCACAGTATCTGAAGACTGAACCGTAGCGATCGCATTACCTGCATAGATTGGACGTTTGAAGGTATCGGCCGACTCTACTGCGATGATGTCGGAGATCTGGTTAACATCCAGCAGTGCGGCAACGCGTGGCAAGAAGTTTTTGCCGGTGGTGGTCGCTGACGCCAGAATATGGCCATAATCAGAAGCTAGGGTCTGAACCAGCTTGCTCATATTTTCCGCTAGCTGATGCTCATAAGCTGCATTATCAGCTAACAGCACTTTTGCCACCGCTGGAATCTGTGCTGCTGTCTCAGCCACAGCCTGACAGTTACTGCCAGCGACCAGCAGATGAATATCTCCACCAATTGCAGTCGCAGCCGAGAGAGTATTCAGCGTGACAGGCTTAAGTTCATTGTTATCGTGTTCTGCAATTACCAGAATAGTCATGACGTAAGCCTCCTCAGATCACTTTTGCTTCGTTGCGCAGTTTTTCTACCAGCTCATCTACAGAGCCCACCATAATCCCAGCCTGACGTTCAGCAGGAGGATCTACACGCAGCAGAGAAAGGTTGCTGGATACGGTAACACCCAGATCATCCGGGCTGATCACTTCCAGCGGTTTACGTTTAGCTTTCATAATATTTGGCAGAGAGGCATAACGCGGCTCGTTAAGGCGCAGATCCGTGGTAACAATCGCCGGCATAGCAAGTTCGACCGTTTGCAGGCCACCATCTACTTCACGGGTTACCTGTACTTTATCGCCATCAACTTTAACTTCAGATGCGAAAGTACCCTGAGGACGGTCCAACAAGGCTCCCAGCATTTGCCCTGTCTGGTTATTGTCTGAATCGATTGCCTGCTTACCCAGAATCACCATACCCGGCGCTTCTTTCTCAACCACTTTTGCCAGTAGTTTAGATACAGACAGAGAATCCGGGCCATCTTCAGTGTCGATGCGGACACCACGATCAGCGCCTAATGCCAGCGCTGTACGGATCTGTTCTTCACAACTTTTGCTACCGATAGAAACCACAACCACTTCCGAAGCAGTACCTGCTTCTTTCAAGCGAACCGCCTCTTCGATTGCAATTTCACAGAATGGATTCAGGGCCATTTTGACATTGGCCAGATCAACATCGCTGTTATCCGCTTTCACGCGAACTTTCACGTTGTAGTCAATTACTCGTTTTACGGCAACCAGTACTTTCATAACCGCCTCTTTTCATTGTTATTGTGGAAGCCTGCGTATTTGTTGAAAAAGCAGGCTTCGCTATTAGCGGGAATTATCAGGAACATAAAGCATAGTTCCTCTTCCCTAAGCTATGTATCCATCTTAGTTCTGAGGCAAAAATCAACAATGACAAAAAGCAGCTACATTCCTGACAAAAAATATCAATATTCATCAAACCACTGAAAACAAAGGCCTCAGAGGCACTTAACCAGCAAACATAAACAATCAGCTTTGCTAGCAAAAACTGTCAAACATGTTCAAACCTTTTTACAGGCAAAAAAAAAGGGAGCCTCAGCTCCCCTTTAGGTAACGTATCTTTACAGGTATTTTTTCAGCGTAAAAGCACCGCGTAAGTCCCCTGCATTAAAACCTGTTGCGTGATCTTGTGGATACAATTCGATGATATGCGCTTTAAGCTCCGGCTGAACCTTACTACCATGGCAGGCTAAACACTGCTCCCCCACCGGAATCGCTTTCATCATACGAAAAACCTTACGCCCTTCAACATCAACAACGATCTGTGAAAAAGCGAGCGTTTTGAGATTTGCACCCTGGCGTGCTTTTGACTGAAATTGCTCTAGAACCGCTTTTTCCCATTGATCGGGTGCGTTTTCCGGGTTTCTTAACTTAAGGCTGGTACGTGCGATTTGCCAGTCAGAAGCACTACCGATATTTTCAGTTAGATCGGCCGCTTTAGTATTACAGACACTGATTGCAGCCGGTGCGCCGCCTTCCTCTTTAGCTTTCTTAAGCTCACCACCTAAGGTGTTAATAAGTTGCTTTATAACCCCTTTCCCTTCTTGCTGCAGTTCTGGAATATTCACCGAAAACGTTTCTGCATGTACGGTAGAAGCACCTAAAAGAAACACTGCACATAGGATTTTTTTCATATCCGGTTCCCCTCTGAACCATTAGAGCCATTGAAAAGCCTTCAAACTTTTGCCCGACCCATACCAATAATCTGTGCAGCCGATTATACGGATCTATCTAATTTAGTAAATGCTTATATAAAAAGACCGGCCATAGTAAGCCGGTATCAAAATTTGAAGGTAATTCGTTAGGACTGACGGTTCAGAATCATTTTTGCAGGAAACCCATCAACGCTTGACGCGCTTCCTCAGAAAAGAGGCTTTCATAGAAAAGGCTACCCTCTTCATCGATGACACGATGAAGTTGCTGTAAATACTCTTTTTTAAGCAGATGCTTCGAATTGCGAACTGATTTTTGCGGCAAATTTGCCAAGCCTTCCGCTTTCCCTTGCGCAACGGCTAGCAGGTCACTTTCAGAAACAGTTTTGTTTACGAGCCCGACTTCAAAAGCTCTTTGCGCATCAAATGAAGTCCCTTCCACCAGCAGCTCAAAGGCGTGGCGGTGTCCAATCATATTCGGCAATAACAGTGTAGAGCCTGCTTCAGGAATAAGACCCAACTGAACGAAAGGCATCTTACAACGCAGATTTGTCGCAGCGATGACCAGATCACAGTGCAGCATCATCGTTGTGCCAATACCCACAGCATCGCCATGTACAGCGATTACAACCGGCTTACTAAAATCAGCGAGGGCATGTAGGAAGCCTAGAATCGTGTTAACGGTATCCGGGCTATCTCCTGCAGCCACAAAGTCTGCAATATCATTACCCGAACAGAAAGAATCCCCAGCCCCACTCAACAGAATGGCATTAACCTTTTCATCCTGATCAGCCGCTTTTAAAACAGTGGTTAATTCAGAATACATCTGTAAGGTCAGTGCGTTTTTCTTATCCGGTCGGTTAAGCGTGATCTCAAGCACTTTACCTTTTAGCTGAGTAAGAATCTGTTCCATCATTGTTGCTCCTCAACCGGGATCAAATCAGCGGCTTGATAATGTTCTGGAATATACTGTTTTACCATATCGCTGCTTTGCCCCCAGGTGTGGCAGGTATTGAGCATAAATTTAGCTCCTTCGGCGAGAACGTTTTTATCGCTGCTAGGCCACATCGTCTGAATCGCGGTGGTGGCAAGTACCGGTAGCAACTCATTCATATGCGTACACCCCTCAACACCACCCAAAAGCTCTTTACACTGCCTCTGCCATCCAGGACCTATCCGGGTCCCTTCCAGCTTTCGAAAAGCACTGCCAATTCGACCACACATGCGAAAGGGAGCACGATCAATACAAGCCTCAGCTTCACGAATAAGCAGCGTCGTATCCAACGTGATGCGGATACTCAGATCATGAAACGCCTCCCCCGCAGGAACATGGCCACCACGTTCAGGGTTATCCACATCATGGGTTTTAATATCAGTCATTTGGGCTTCAATATCCCATAGACCATCTTCACGAAGGTAGCCATTACAATTCACCAAGCGATTATGATGAGTTGCACGGCGAACAGGTCTCGACAGAGGCATGCTTTAGCTCCGCCGGATCAGGCTGCGTTAGAGTTTGTTGGCGGTGTTTTAAGCATGCGACGAAGTACTTTACCTACATTAGATTTAGGTAACTCTTCGGCAAACTCCACCATTTTTGGCACCTTGTAGCGGGTCAGTTTATCCTTGCACCAATCACGCACTTCTTCACGTGTCAGGTTTGGATTACTACTCACGACAAAGACTTTAACTACTTCCCCTGACTTATCATCAGGCATACCGATAGCCGCCGACTCGATAATGTCCGGATGCTGTGTCAAAACGTCTTCAACTTCATTTGGATACACATTAAAGCCAGAAACAATAATCATATCCTTGGCACGATCGACAATACGGAAATAACCTTCCTCATCAACGGTCGCAATATCACCGGTAATGAAGTAGCCATCATCGGTGAATGAGGAAGCCGTTTCTTTCTCACGCTGCCAATAGCCGCGCATCACTTGTGGGCCTTTAACGCAGAGTTCACCTGCTTCACCGGCCACTACATCGTTGCCATCAGTCCCGATGATACGTACATCCGTATGCAACATCGGCAGACCAATTGTTCCCACCCTGTTGTCATCCGGCGGATTGAAACAGACCGCAGGCGATGTCTCTGTTAGTCCATAGCCTTCGATAATTTCGCAACCGGTCTTCTCTTTCCACATAACCGCGGTAGAGGGGTTCAGCGCCATGCCACCAGAGGCGGTGAATTTGAGATTTGTGAAATCTACTTCACTAAACTTTTCATTATTGCAGAGCGCAACAAATAGCGTATTCAAACCAACAAAAGTGCTCATCCTCCACTTACCCATCTCCTTAACAAAGCCTGGGATATCTCGTGGATTTGGAATCAAGACACTATGGCCGCCCAACAGTGACACTACCTGCGCAACCGTAAACGCGTAGATATGATAAAGCGGAAGTGGTGAGATCACGGTTTCCGTCCAGTCTACACCTGGCACGGTTAACCGCTCTTCGGCCTGCAGCATATTAGCAATAAGATTGGCATGGGTTAGAACGGCACCTTTCGACACACCTGTCGTACCACCGGTGTATTGTAAAACGGCCACATCGGATGTTTGCACATCGACGGGAGTAGGCTGCTGACCATCATATTGATAAAGTGCCGAACGCAATGGAATGGCATCCGGCAGGTTGTAATCCGGCTCCATTTTTTTAAGGTACTTAACGGCCGCATTCAGCAGATTGCGCTTAATAAAATCGTGAAGATCGCCTACCTGAGTGACAAACAGGTGCTGAATATCAGTATTGGCGATGATTTTCTCTGCATTGTGCGCCATGCTTTTGTGGATAATCAGTGCTTTGGCGCCAGAATCGCGGAACTGATGTTCCATCTCTTTTGGGGTATAGAGAGGATTGGTATTAACCACCACCATCCCCGCACGAAGAATACCAAAGAGCACAATCGGATATTGAATAAGGTTCGGTAGCTGAATGGCTACACGATCACCCGGTTTAAGATTGGTTTCCCGCTGCAGGTAAACAGCAAACGCAGCGGATAAACGATCCAGCTCAGCATAATCGATGGTTCGGCCAAAACTGGTAAATGCAGGCCTAGGTCCATACTGCTGCGTTGTATAGGCCAGAACATCAGGAATTGTCTTAAATCCGTACGGGTTTATATCAGCCGGAATCGTATCGGCGGCAGGAAGCTGCTGCACCATCTTAGGCTCCTCGTATAATTATTTTTATAGAGAACCTTATCGGTTCTAAAGAGTATCAGGTCGAGGGCGTGTAGTTGCACCACACGCCCTACAAGCTTAGGCTACAGGGAAAAGTGCAGCCAGCTTAGTTGCAAGCATGATATCGCCATCGGCCTGGATACGACCAGTCATGAATGCCTGCATACCATCAGTTTCACCTGACATTACCTCTTCCAGTGTTGCGCTGTCCATACGTAGTGTTACCGTAGCATCACCGCTGTTGCCCTCAGCAACTTCACAGCCACCATCCTGAACAGACACATACCACTCACCACCATCGCTGATCTCATACTGAAAAACCGCGTCAGTACCCGCCGCTGCATCGGCATTAAAGCGGCTCTTCATTTCAGTAAAAATCGCATTCAGATCGGCCATTTCAGAAACCTCATTGTCGTTTTTATTCTTTAATTGATAACGTTTGGCATTTAGTTTGAGCAGGCCGCGCAACAAAGTGCGGCCTACCGGGTTGTTAAGTGCCTTTTTCATAACTCTGCCTTAAAAAGCGAAGTGTTCTTCTTCAAGCGACATCAGGTTGTCAGCACCTGACTGCATAGTCACTACAAGGGAACGTGTTCTTGGCAAAATTCGTTCGAAATAGAATTTCGCTGTATTGATCTTCGCTTGGTAGAACGCAGCATCGCCTTCACCCGCCGCCAGTTTTTCCTGAGCGACTTTCGCCATACGCGCCCAGAAGTAACCCAGCACGGCATAACCGGAATACATGAGGTAATCTACTGACGCCGCACCGACTTCATCCCGGTTCTGCATCGCTTTCATACCTACTTTCATGGTGATATCGCCCCACTCCTTGTTTAGTTCAACCAGCGGTTTGATAAATTCTGCAAGATCAGCATTATCCGATTCTGCCTGGCAGAACTTATGCAGAATCTTAGTAAAGCCTTTCAGAGACTCGCCCTGAGTCATCAGGACTTTTCGACCTAAGAGGTCGAGTGCCTGAATCTGTGTTGTTCCTTCGTAAAGCATGGAGATACGGCTATCACGTACGTTTTGCTCCATACCCCATTCTGCGATGAAGCCATGACCACCAAAGATCTGCAGACCATGGTTCGCAGACTCGAACCCAACTTCTGTCAGGAAGGCCTTTGCAATTGGGGTCAGGAAAGCCAGCAGCGCATCTGCCTGAGCTTTCTCTTCACCTTCAGCCAACTTCACCTTATCTACGAGCTGTGCGCAGTAATAGATGAGTGCACGGCCACCCTCAGCAAATGCCTTCTGGGTTAGCAGCATTTTACGTACTTCTGGATGAACGATAATTGGATCAGCAGGCTTATCCGGGCGAGCAGGGCCTGTTAATGCACGCATCTGCAAACGGTCTTTTGCGTATACCAGTGAGTTCTGGAAACCCCATTCCGCATGTGCAAGCCCCTGAAGCGCAGTACCCAAACGCGCCGTATTCATAAAGGTAAACATACAGTTCAGGCCTTTATTTGCCGGACCGATCAGGTAACCCGTTGCATTATCAAAGTTCATTACACAAGTCGCATTACCATGAATACCCATCTTGTGTTCAAGCGAACCACAGCTAACACCGTTATCTTCACCCAGTGTCTCTGGAAGGTGCTTCGGTACGATAAATAGAGAGATACCTTTAGTGCCTTCAGGCGCATCAGGCAGTCGCGCCAGTACGATATGAACAATATTATCTGCCATATCGTGTTCACCCGCGGAGATAAAGATCTTGGTGCCGGAGATTTTGTAGCTACCATCTTCCTGAGGTTCAGCTTTGGTACGCAGCATACCCAGGTCAGTACCGCAATGAGGCTCTGTCAGACACATCGTGCCTGTCCACTCACCTGAAACCAGTTTGGTCAGATAAGTTTGCTTCTGATCTTCGGTTCCGTGAGCATCCAGCGTGTTCATCGCACCATGGCTCAAACCTGGATACATACTCCATGACCAGTTAGCCGTACCCACCATCTCATTGATCAGGATACCCAGGGATTCTGGCAACCCCTGACCACCGTATTCAGTTTCATGCGCAAGCGATGGCCAGCCACCTTCGACAAACTGCTGATAAGCTTCTTTAAAGCCTTCAGGTGTGATTACCGCACCATCATCCCAGGTGCAGCCTTGCTGATCACCAACCTGATTCAGAGGGGAAAGAACGCGCTCAGCAAACTTTGCACCTTCTTCCATAATCGCAGATACCATATCCGGAGTCGCTTCTTCACAACCTGGCAGGCTCTGGTAATGCTGCTCTGTGTTCAGTACTTCGTTCAAAACGAAGTTCATATCACGGAGGGGCGCTTTATATTCTGGCATGTCATTATCCTCAATCTTATTTTTATCTTTCCTTCACCAGCTAAACCGGGGTAGGAAATGCAGCGGTATAGAACTTAAGAAATGAAGTTGCTGCTGTTTGATTATGTAATTAAGAATGGTTCAAAGGAGGCAAACCGCCAATAACAAAAGCTACCAGCTTTGCTAACAAAAAAAACCAGATTTGAAAAAAGCCTTCAATTCCAAGGGATTCAAGGGCAATCAGATAACATTAACAGGCAATTAAAATAACATTATTGTTCATTGCATTTCGCAACGCACAAAAAGCCGGCTAAATGCCGGCTTTTTAAACAACTGATTTCTATCGTAAGAAGTTAAAGAGATTCAGATCCTGAACCCTGGCAAAGCTTGAATAGGCTGCCTGCAAAACAGTTTGCTGTAACTGGAACTGACTTATCGCTTCGTTGTAATCGAGGTCTTCGAAGGCTGATAAAGATTCAGTGGTGAACAGCTCATAATCCGTATTCACCGACATCTGCTGCTCAAGGGTATTCAAACGTCCACCTATATTGGCACGCGTGCCAACATTGAGCTCTTCAATACCACTGAGATTTTCCAGAATATGATCCATCCGCTCATTAAATTTATCTTTTCCTTCCTGAGTGGTGAAATCGGCATTCTCAAGTTCCGCTTTCAGATCCAACGCCGTGTTCAAAATATTGTGCTGACTGATAGCATCCACGGTTATTGTCGAATCAGCGGTAATATTACCAACCGTCAACTCTGTACCTGCAACCTTAATAACATCACCATCATTAAAAGCAACGTTAGTTAGTACCACGGGAGGCGTATCATCACTTGAAACCGGCTGTGGTGGTGTTTGGCTGTCCGTGACAGAGAAAGTACCCGCACCATCATTGAAAGTTATTTGCAAAGCACCTCTCTCAACCGTAAAGGCGTCAAAAGCATCAGCATCCTTTATTTCATTAGAAGCTATCTGCTGGCTTGTCTGGTTGATGTCCGCAATTACATAACCCGAAACTTTAGGCACAGTTTCAAAAATATCAAAACCTGAATCGGTAGAAGCCACTTTAGTTTCAGGACCTACCTGAAGGAAGCGCTGGCCATCATCACCATTAAACACATATCGCCCCGTCCGAGGGTCAATCGTATAGGGCTCAGTAAAACCTTTATTCCCTGAAAACAGGAATTCACCTTGAACATCTTTAGTGTTCATCAAACCATCAAGGGACTTAATAATTTGATCAACTTCAGATGCAATCGCCGCACGATCAGTATCATTCAATGTACCGGTTTTACCTTGAATGGTTAGTTCGCGCAGACGTATAGACTGGTTATTGATCTGTTCAATTGTATTTTCTTCAAGCTGTAAGCGCCTTTCCGATACTTCGATATTGCTGTTGTACTGTTCCGTACGTGCAATCTCTTTTTTGAACTTCTGAATTTGCGCGGAAGCCAAAGGATCATCAGATGGCTGCAAAACCTTCTTACCTGTGGAAAGTTGTTGCTGCGTTTTAAATACATCGGCACTGGTTTTACTGATGTTATCAATATTATTCAGAAATACCTGTTGTGTAGAGATTCTCATAACCTATCTCCTAGACACTCTGTAACAGCGAATCAAAAATAGTTTGCGCTGCTCGAATCAATTGTGCAGAAGCCTGGTAAGCCTGCTGATACTGAACCAGTTTCGCCGCCTCTTCATCAAGGTTTACCCCGGCAATACTGGCGCGTAATTCTTTGTTGGAATCTAATACTGACTTACCCGCCTGAGCATTAACCTGAGCGACTGCGGCCTGGGTACCAACACGCTCTACCGTCTGCCCATACTTGTCCTGATACGATGCGCCTTCAATCAATTTTGCTGACTGTAGATCGGACATCAGCAGGGCATTTCGGTTATCAGAGACACCGCCAGTATTGGGATTCACTGTGAATTTGTCATTTACATTCGGATTGTTATTAATCGTGATCTCATAACCACTCAACTGTATAGACTGGCCACTCGTGTAATCACCCACCATTCGATCGCCATCACCATCGGTCAGCACATAGGACATAACCCCTGTGTCGGACATGTGGCTAATCTGATAGGTTTCACCGTTTTGCGGAACCGTATTTACATCCAATAACAATCCATAGCCAGGAACATTTACCTGATTATTACCATCAGCCACACCTGCTGCGATAAGCGTTGTACCACCATTATCCACCACTGCATATGTACCTGGAGCACCGGCTGTATAAGTTACGGTTACCGGGAACTGTACATTAGCCAGATCTGTCGAATTTGTTACTCTGGCTTCAATATCATTTGTACTGTTAATACTTCCCGGCGCTGTTGCCAGCGGCGAAAAAGACACATTGACAGGCGGCGTCATCGCACCTGGCACAGCAGATAGATCGTTGTAATCTTTATCTGTAATGGAAACAGAGATAGTACCTGTCCCTGTATTTTCAGCACTAGCAGAAGTTGCCAAAGGGGCTGCCAGGGCTAGCTGACTGGCGATATTAATCTCTGCACTGATTTCAGAAGCAGCATTACGCGTGGGGCGTAGAATAAACTGATCGCCAGTAGCAAAGGCCCCTGGCGTTGACATAGTTAACGTAAAACCGTCCACACGCAGGGTCATATCGCCTGAGACAGTATCAAGGAAATACTCACCATCCTGATCAACATCCGATGCACTGGCCACCTGAGTAAGCGAAATATTACTGTTACTCCAGCGCTGCTCATCATCGCCGCGCACTAACGTAAAGGTATTCCCATCATTAAATTCCAGGGAATATTCAGCTGCTTCAAGCGCTGTTACGTCATTAATAGTGATTCCTGCTGTAACAAGCGTCGCATTATCACGGGCAGAAAGTACCCGACTGGATACGGCCGATGCGCTATTAATATCAGTAAAAATTAGTCCTCCTGCAGCTCCATTAAGGTCCATACCTTTTTGGTGCTGGGAGTTCATAGTTTCAGCCAAAACCAGCGCAATACGCCCCATTTCATCCAAGGTATCACCGAGGATATCGTCACGGTAATCAATCACACCGCCGATCTTACCGCCTGAAAGCTGGTTAGTGATATCACCAACACTGTTACCAATCTGCAAACCGATATTCAGCTGGCTACTGTCCGCAGGGCTAAACAGAGTTGTCATCTGATTTGCACTAAGCCCTACCACCAGCGGTTCGCCGTTACCCACAAACACACTGACTTCCCCGGTAGGCTGTTCAATCGTCGTAAAGCCAATATAGGTTGAAAGCTCTTCCAGCTCTGCATCGCGCTTGTCCAGCAATTCACTATTCACGTTACCCGATGCTTGGGCAACCGCAATATCCTGGTTGAGCTGCGCGATGTTTGCAGAAATAACATTAATAGCCGCGACATTGCTCTCTAAGCGCCCATTAATCGTGTCATTCTGTCGACGAATATTTGCATCCAGATCATTAAAGCGTTGAACAAGTGCTTCTGTCTGAGCAATAAACAGCTCTCGGTTGGGTAAGCTAACCGGATCATCAACTGCGGTTTGCAAAGCACCGAAGTAATCATCCATCGCTTTAGATACACTGGTAACATCTGAAGCTAATAAGTTATCCAGTTCGTTAGCAAAATCTTCAAAGGCATCATAGCTGCTAAAAGTCGCACTATCTGTCCAGATCTGTCTATTCAGGAAAGCATCTGCAATTCGATCAACATCTTCCAGAACGACGCCAGCACGTCCCTCTCGGGATTCAAATACAGGACGCTGACGCGAATACCCTTCAGTATTCACGTTACTGATATTTTGACCTGTTACAGCCAAAGCAGACTGATTCGCCTGAAGACTTTGCGTACCTAGTAACAGTAATGACATAGCTAACTCCTTTTGAGGTTCCTGAGCTACATTTCAGAAGCTATTTAAGGAGGGTTGAGTAGTAGTTTATCGGCTACTACTTAACCCTCTTTAGAATCGGTGCTTCTGGTGGCGAGCAGATCGCCCTCAAAAATGTTTTTTATCTTTTCAGCATATTTTGGATCGGTGGCATAACCAGCGTCCTGTAGCTGCTGAACATATTCATATGGATCACCTGCACTTTCTAAGGCCATCCGGTAGCGAGGACTATTTTTCAAAAAGTCCACGTAATCTCTAAAACTGTCTTCGTAGCTGTCATAGCTACGGAAAAATGCATTCTCACGCTGGGCAACGCCGTTTCGATACTCGAGTGTTGAAACCTGAGCACTTGCACCGTCCCAACGTCGATCAGCTTTGATATTGAACAGGTTATTGCTGTTATCACCATCCACAGATCGAACCATGAATTTTCCCCAGCCTGTTTCAAGAGCAGACTGAGCAAGGAGAACGCGTGGATCAACACCTAATTCACCGGCTACTTTTTCAGCCAGCGGCATTAGCTTTTCAACAAACTCTTCAGGAGTTTCAAATCGTTCAGGCAAATCTGATGCAGGTGCTTTTGCTGCCGCCTGAAGCTGCTGTTCAAATACCTCTTTTACCGTTTCTTTCTGATCTTCCGTCAAAGTCAGGCCCGGCGGATTTTCCTGCCCCTCAGCTTTAGCTAACAGAGCTGATGCTGCAATCGATGCAGCCTGATCAAACGCTCGATTCAGTTCACGGCTATTCATATCCAGCGCTTTCAGATCAGGAGACGTTTTATTAGGCTCTGACTGTCCACCTAACTGACGTACCAGCACATCTGTCAGACCAATCCCCTGAGAGCTGGCCATCTCAAGCGCAATCTGATTGTCATACATGCTCTGGAACATTTTTGTCTGGCTACTATTCATGAAATTATCTTCACCAAACGCAGCATTAGCATCACGCATAGAGCGCAACAACATGCTGACAAACAGCTGCTCAAACTGCTGAGCGGCCAGGCGCAGACCTTCTTCACTGTTATCTTTAGCTTTAGATTTTAGTTTCTGAAGCTCAGCCAGATCAGAATAAAGCTGTGCGTTTCCGCCACCTGCACCTGTCTTAATCATTAGATCACCACCAATTCAGCTTTTAACGCGCCGGCCTGTTTCAGGGCTTCAAGAATCGCCATCAAATCACCAGGAGCGGCCCCAACCTGGTTTACTGCTTCAACGATATCTTGCAGATTCGCACCTGGCGCAAATTCGAACATGTGACCAGAACCTTCATCCACTTCAATTCCAGTACGAGGAGTGACAACAGTTTGCCCCTGCCCCAAAGGATTTGGCTGATCGACATTGAGCTCTTCTGCAATAGCAACAGTTAAGCCACCATGAGTAATAGCAACCGGTGCGACGCTCACATTCTGCCCAATAATAATGGTGCCTGTGCGTGAGTTGATCACCACTTTGGCTGCATCTTTAGCCGGCTCAACATTCAGGTTTTCCAGAACCGACAGGAAAGAAACACGCTGATTAGGGTCACGTGGAGCACGGACGCGGATCGAAGTCGCATCCATAGACGCAGCCATATCAGGTCCTAGAAGGTGATTAATCTGCTCGGCCACACGGCGAGACGTAGTAAAATCAGGACTGTGAAGATTCAATACGAGACTATCACCTTGAGTAAATCCACTAGGCACAGCACGCTCTACTGTGGCTCCGTTTGGGATACGACCAACACTGGGAACATTCAGGGATAGGCGAGAGCCATCGGCGCCCTGGACACCAAAACCTGATACCACCAGATTACCCTGCGCTACTGCATATACCTGACCATCCGCACCTTTCATCGGTGACATCAGCAAACTACCGCCACGGAGGCTTTTCGCATCGCCAATCGCAGAGACTGTAATATCAATCTTTTGCCCTGGTTTTGAGAATGCAGGTAGATCCGCATGGATCGCTACTGCTGCAATGTTCTTAGAAGATGGGTTTGTTGTGGATGGAATCGCCACACCAAAGTTATTCAGCATGTTACGGAAGGTTTGCGATGTAAAAGCTGTTTTATCACCTGTACCATCCAGACCTACAACCAGACCATACCCCACCAGTTGGTTAGAGCGGACACCGGAAATGCTGACCATATCTTTCAAGCGACCCGCTTCAGCGACCACCGTTACCAACATACAAGCAACAAGGACTAATGCTTTTTTCATCACACTTCTCCTCAGAATGGCATTAAAGCGCTAATAAAGAATTTTGACACCCAACCCATCACATTGGTGTCATTCACCGCACCTGTACCACTATATGTAATTCGCGCATCAGCAAGCTTAGTAGACATAACAGAGTTATCAGAGCCAATATCCTGAGGGCGGACCATACCGCTGATACGAATATATTCATCGCCCTGATTTAAGGTCAGCCACTTCTCACCTTTCACAAGTAAAACCCCATTCGGTAAAACATCATGTACTGTCACAGTGATGTTACCGGTAAGGTTATTACTCATGTCCGAAGAACCTTCCCCATCAAAATCCAGAGTCGGACCATTCAAAGTAGCGCTTAACGGTCTACCGTTGATATCGACGGTCTGTCCAAGAAGGGTCGGCTGTGCTAGCGATAAATTGCTTGATTTATCTAACTCAGTTTTTGCGCTCTTTTGTGAACTGGTGCTTTCTTGCAAGGTAATTGTCAGAATGTCACCTACGCGGTGTGCTCGACCGTCACCGTAAAGGTTTATACTCGTAGCAGAGTTATAAATTGATCCATTAACAGGCGCTGGCTGGGTGAGCGCTTGCGGCACGATCGGCGCATACTCGGGGTTGTTCGGTTTTACCTGTTTTTGAACACAGCCGGTTAGGAACAGAGTGGAAACCAAAAATCCAATGACTAACTTATTCATCTCAATTACCTCAGTTTCCTATTAAAGCTGCTGACTTACGTAAGACAACATCTCATCCGCGGTTGAAATCACTTTAGAATTCATTTCATAAGCCCGCTGAGTGGTAATCATGTCCACCAGCTCCTGTACAGAATTCACGTTTGAGCCTTCCAGTGCACCTTGAACCAAAATACCCGTACCATTCTCACCCGGGTTACTAATAATCGGAGCACCACTGGCACCGGTTTCCTGATAGAGATTCTGACCTAAAGACTGCAAGCCCTGCGGGTTAACAAAGTCAGCCATCTGCAACTGACCGATCTGAGTCGGTGTGTTGTTACCAGCAGTTACCACCTCGACAACACCGTCAGTACTAATCGAGAAATTAACGACCTCGCCCGGCAACGTGATTGCTGGATTGATCTGATAACCTTCAGGGGTTACCAACTCATTGTCTGCGTTTAGATGTAACTGACCATTGCGGGTATAAGCCGTATCACCATTTGGCAGTGTTACCTGTAGAAAACCGCGGCCATTGATTGCGACATCAAACGCCTCTTCGGTGATTTCAATTTCACCCGTACCAAACAGTTTTTGTGTGCCAACCGTTCTTACCCCTAAACCAACCTGTAAACCAGAAGGTAGCTGTGCCTCTTCAGCGGTCTGAGCGCCTGGCTGGCGACGAATCTGATACATCAGATCTTCGAAAACCACTGCGTCTTTTTTAAAGCCAACCGTTGAAACGTTGGCCAAGTTGTTGGATATCACCTTCAGGTTAGTGTCCTGAGCGGTCATTCCTGTTTTTGCTACATTCAGTGCACCGTGCATTTATCTATCCTCAGGTGAAACTTAAGAAATTCTTAAAATTGCAGCTGCTGACTCAGAGTTCTCTTCAGCTGTCTTCATCATTTTGATTTGCATCTCGAATTGACGGGACGACGTTATAATTCCGGTCAGTTCACTCACTGCATTTACATTGCTTGCTTCCAGATAACCCGAACGCACCTGAACAGCAGGGTCCGGCTCTAAAGGCACTTGATCACCGGTAATCATCAAACCGTCGGGACCTTTGAAAACAGACGCCGGATCCGGGTTTACAAGTTTCAACTGATCGGCGACCAAGAGTTCTGTTGCATTCTCCCCTAATGGCCGAACAGTAATCGTGCCATTAGTCGCTATTTCGATATTCTCAAAAGGAGGTAAAACAATAGGAATTCCGCCGTTGCCCATTACCGGCAAACCGCTGCCCGTTACCAACTGACTAGCGGCATTGATCTGCAGCGAACCGGCACGGGTATACCCTTCAGTTCCGTCAGGGCGAATAACGGTCAACCAACCATCACCTGTAACTGATACATCTAGCTTGCGCCCTGTATCAATTAAGGTTCCATGGGTGACATCGGTAGCAGGTCTCTCTGTCTGAGCATAGACACGCGACGCATGACCTTCCCCAAACACCTGCATGGCGCGGGCTTGCGCCAGATCAGCTTTGAAACCTGTAGTATTCGCATTTGCAAGGTTATTTGCATGAGCCTGTTGGGCCAGCATGTTTTCTCTGGCGCCACTCATTGCTAAATAAAGAACCTTATCCATCTTTTACTTCCCGTTTGAGCGGCAAGGCCGCGTCTCGTTGAATGATTTATATAGAGGGACAAAGCAATAGGTATGCCAAAAACCAAAAAGGCCGCATACGCGGCCCTTTTAAAGTCTCAGGTTGCAGCTCTATTAGATCTGCAGAATTGCCTGAGTTACTGTATTTTGAGTCTCGATTGTCTTCGAGTTGGCCTGGAAGTTACGCTGGGCCTCGATCAACGCCACCAGTTCGGCTGAAAGATCAACGTTCGACTGCTCCAAGGCAGCTGATCGCAGAGTACCGTTCAGACCAGTGCCAGGTGGGTTAACAATCGCATCACCAGATGTGAGTGTCGCGGTCCACTCAGTATCACCGGATGGCTGCAAACCTGACTGGTTCTCAAAAGTAGCAATTGCCACTACCCCCAGATCCTGGTTCTGACCATTAGAGAAACTTGCAACCATCTCACCGGTTTCACTAAAGCTAACACCGATCAGGTCACCTTTTGTGTAACCATCCTGAGTCGATGACTTCACGATAGATGCTGACGCGAACTGAGTAGTACCGGTCAGATCCAGTGTAATCGTTGTCGCATTATTAGCCGGATCCGCACCACTTACTGTAATTGAAGGAGCTGTCGCACCGGAAGTGAAGGTCACATCATTAATACCGCGCAACAAACCACTTGAAGGGTTAAATTCAAGTAAGATCGGGCCTACTTCGGTATTGCCCGCTGGCGCACCTGGCTCACCCGGATCTTCAACTTTACCAATATCCAGCAATTCAGTACCATTCAAGTAAGCATAAAGACGGTACATACCCTGGAAGCCATTGTCACCATCAACTGTAGAGTTAAGGGACATGCCGGTATAGCCTGTTGGCGTTATGGAGATTGGATAAGAGGTTGGATTGATATTACCCTGCTCAGCTTTGAAACGGATACTGATCTGATAGTTACCGCTGCCCGCATCGATTACAGAAACAGATTCAATAGCTGGGTTACGATCCAGAATTTCCTGCTCCCTAGCCTGAATAGTATTCGCCATATCCAGTTCGCTCATACTGTCGGTTACAACAATAGAGACACCAGAAACATCAATTGTGGCCGGGGATTGTGCAGCCGAAGGCACAGCCAAGTCATACAGCCTTACTTCATTGGCATCACGTTCTGTTGGCGCAGGTGTAATATCCGTTGGTGTACCGGAGACATCTTCAATAACAACATCGCCGTAGTCACTGTACTTAGCTTTGATTTCAAAGCTCATGACACCACCACTGTAACTCAGTGTAGCACCATCAATGCGGCTATCTGCTGCTTCAATTGACGCAATTTCAGCCGCCGAGAAACCATCGGTCGGATCTACAGTAACGCCCGAAATACGTACAGCTGTTGATGCAGTTGTTACAGAATAAACATCTTTCGTTGGACGACGCTCAACCATGTTGTACTTAATCGTATGCTCATTACCCAGGCTATCAAAGGTACGGACCGTTGTACTGTAGGTAAACGACGCAGGGGTATCCTTATCATAAGGGAAGGTCAGCGTAGTCGGATCTTCCCTTGAGTCGATATTAAACGACAGATCAATATCTTCAGTCGCTTTTGGCGGACTTTCTTTCTGGCTTACCGCCAGATTACCAATCGGCAAACGGTTACCCTGATCATCCAGACCATAACCCTGAAGGAACTTACCGGATTTGGAAACGATAAAACCATCTTTATCAAGCTGGAACGCACCAGCACGCGTAAAGGTTGTGCCGCCCTGACCATCATCCAACTGGAAGAAACCAGAACCATTAATCGCCAGGTCAAGGTTATTGTTGGTGAACTCGATGGTACCGGCCTGGAAATCCTGGGCAATATCACTAACCGTTACACCGGAACCGGCAACGTTAGAAGAACCCGCACCAACTACGGCTGTCGCATAGATATCACCAAATTCGGTACGG
Organism: Neptuniibacter caesariensis; assembly: GCF_000153345.1. Lineage (GTDB taxonomy): Bacteria > Pseudomonadota > Gammaproteobacteria > Pseudomonadales > Balneatricaceae > Neptuniibacter > Neptuniibacter caesariensis. The sequence continues at coordinate 802,793 of NZ_CH724126.1, read as the reverse complement.
GATGTTTTAAAGCCCACTGTACTCGAGTTAGCGATGTTATTACCGATCACATCCAGATCTGTACTGGCTGCTTTTAGACCGGTTACTGCTGTATTAAAACCTGCCATTTTCTTATCCTCACGCGCCGATCTGTTTCACTTCGCTAACATCGTAAGTGCCAGCCGTTGTATTAACCTGCATGCCGATACCATTCTCGCCTAGCGTCACACTGTTAACGCGGTAGGCCATATTAGTATCGATTGCGTTGTATTCGCCGTCATCCATGCGTTCAACCACAAAGGTATAGTCCCCTGCTGGTTGCTCAGGATTGCCGTCTTCGTCAAACTTCATCTGCCAGGCAAATTCATGCTCACCTTGGCTAACTGCCCCAAGCTGCATGGTATCAACCAGTGACCCACTAGAGTTGTACACCTTAATCCGTACTTCTGAAGCACTGCTATCGAGGTTGAAAGAGCCTTTTGCATACGGATTGACTACCGTACCTACTTCAGCAGTATCACCCGCGATATAAACTGACTGCCCCACCATAGACGAAGCTTGCAGTGCAGCTTGACTTGCCAGCATAGATTGCGAAGTCGACTGCACGGTTTGAGTCAGGTTATTGATACTTTCAACCTGAGACATGGTCGCGATCTGCTGCATAAAATCATTAGTATCCGCCGGACTGGTGGGATCCTGATTTTGCAACTGGGCGATCATCAAGCGCATGAACATATCGCTGTCTTCCTGAGACTGCGAGGTCGACGAAGATTGGGTACTCTTAGTTTGATTCTGAGTATTAATCTTGTCGAATATGTTCTGGTTTACGCCATTTACATCACTCATGGCTATTAACCTCGTTACTTAGATTATTGCTGACCCAAACGGATAGTCTGTTGCAGCATCTGCTTAGCAGTGTTCATAATTTCAGTGTTGATCTGGAAAGAGCGTGAAGCGGAGATCATATCTGCCATCTCTTCCACAACATTAACATTAGGGTAGTAAACAAAACCTTGCTCATCCGCCATTGGATGAGCTGGGTTATATTCCTGGCGCAGCTCCGCTTCGCTTTCCACAATGCCTAGAACTTGAACCCCACGTCCTGCAGCAATGCCTGCTTCATTATCGGGCTCAGCTAATGGATCTGTTTGCTGAACTGCGAATACAGGCTTTCGCGCACGATAGGTTTCATCAAGGCTAGAGCTGACACTTTCAGCATTCGCCAAATTACTTGCCGTAGTATTCAGACGAATCGTCTGCGCATTCATGGCCGAACCAGCAATTCCGAAAACATTACTTAATGACATAATTATTCACCCTTAATCGCTGACTTGAGGCCGGTAAACTTCTTATTCAAAAACTGGAAAGAGGTCTGATAATCCAGTGCATTCTCAGTATAGCGGGCCATCTCCTGCTGTAACTCCACAGTATTCCCATCAACTGAAGCCTGATTAGGAATTCGATACATCATATCGGCAGCCAGATCTGGCTCTAGTAGCTGCGTTTTATGACCTGATGATGTCGCTGTTTGCTTTACTTGCATCTGGCTTGCATGCTCAAGCGCATGCGCAAACTCCATGTCACGAGCTTTGAAGTTCGGTGTATCAGCATTTGCTATATTATTAGCTAACACCTCAGCACGACGAGCCCGATGAAGTAATGCATCATCATGAATCCCCAGTGCCGCATCAAAACTAATTGCCATGTTCTTGCCTCTTTTAAAAGTTACCCGTTACAAAGCAATACATGTACCAATTAAATATAAACCATACAAATCAAACACTTAAATAAAATATCTTAAAAAAATCATATGCCCTGCAAGGTAAAACGGCAAAGCGGAACCGCTTCTTTGCCGCAAGCGGCAAGCATTTCTTTTAGGCATAAAAAAACCGCTGCAGTTGCAGCGGCTTTATATTTATTCAGTATGGATCTAAATAGCCTGATAAATAATACCCGGCCGGCAATGGATCATTTTGTATTTATCAGAAAGACCTGAGAGGAATTCAGATGCACCAAGGATTAGAAATCCTCCCGGCTTTAAGACGCCATGCATCTTAGTCAAAATCTCTGTTTTCTTCTCACTGGAGAAATAGATAAGGACATTTCGACAAAAAATCACATCGAACTTACCCATCGAAGAATACTGCCCCTGGAGGTTGATACTCTGAAAGCGCACCCGGGATTTAATATCCGGTTTTACCGCCCAACTACCATTGGGCATCTCGCGGAAATGCTGGGTCAAACGATCCTGAGAAAGGCCACGCCCAATGGCCAACATCTCATACTCTCCCCTACGCGCCTGCTCAAGGACCTGAGTTGAAATATCTGTAGCCATAATTTCTTCAGACATCAACTTGCCAGGACTTTTCTTCTTGAACTCGTCCAGTGTCATACTGATTGAGTATGGCTCCTGACCTGTGGAGCAGGCGGCAGACCAAATTCTGATCTTATTGCTTCCAGGGGAGCTGCCTAACATTTCGGGTAAGATTTTATCGCGCAGAATGTCAAAAGGGTGAACATCCCTGAACCACAAGGTTTCATTGGTTGTCATTGCATCGATAACCTGCTCTCGCAAGCGTTTCGAAGCCGGACTCTGAAGCTTAGTGATCAATTCTTTAAGCGAGGGGCAGTTCTGCTCTTGAACAATCTTACCCAAACGGCTTTGCACCAGATATTGCTTATGCTTAGCCAGAAGAATGCCACTATTGTCTTCCAGAAACTTACTGAACAACTCAAAGTCTGAGTCGGTAATGGTAAATCCGGACCTACCAGCAATACTCATAAGGAGTGAAGCACCTCTGAATTAACGCTTTTCAACTTGCTGAATACGCTGCACAACGGCTGTAGCCAGATCATCTGGATTAAACTTAGCAAGGAAGCCATCAGCGCCAACTTTCTTAACCATAGATACGTTAAAGCCTCCCGACAAGGAAGTATGCAGGACAACATGCATTTTACTCATTCGTTCATCTTCACGAACCATTGAGGTCAGTGTATAGCCATCCATCTCAGGCATCTCGATGTCAGAAATAACCATTAGGAAATGTTCTGTCACGTCGGTACCACGATCAGCCATATCTCTTAGAAGATCCCAAGCCATACGACCGTTGTTACATGAAGTTACCTTAATACCAAGGTTCTCAAGGCTTCTCTGCATCTGATTACGCGCTACGGAAGAATCATCGACAATAAGAATCTGATGCTCACGTGCTTTTTCTCGCACCTCATCATCTGCAACGTCTTTACTGACTTCTGTTGCCATCGGGTAGAGGTCGGCAAGAATCTGCTCAACATCAAGAATCTCAATCAACTTACCTTCGTATTCGAAGATGGCTGTCAGATAGTTCTCAACGCCAATTTCTGTAGGCGGAGCCATAATCTGATCCCATTGTGTATTGAGAATCCGATCGACCTTACGGACCAGAAATGCAAGCGTGCGACGGTTGTATTCGGCAACAATCAGAAAACAATCTTCGCGCTGATCCTGAGGAACATTGTTACGACCAATCGCTTCTGAAAGATCCAATACAGGAATAGTTTCGCCACGTATGTGCGCCATACCCTTGATCGCAGATGTTTGACGCGGAACTTCCGTCAGTTCAGGGCACTGAAGTACTTCACGCACCTTGAATACGTTAATGCCATATTGCTGATCCGTCTCCAGACCGAATAACAACAATTCTAATCGGTTCTGCCCCACCATCTGGGTACGCAGGTTTACACTATCTAGGATACCTGACATGATTTAACGATCCCGTAGAGATTCTAATTAATCTTTTTATACGCTGTGATTCAAACATAATGTTAGTAACAACAACGTGAATAAGCATAATTTAACACGACTTTTCCTGCTAACCACTTTTCTTTTCTGTTATCAGGCTACTTTTGCTGCCAGTCAGACAGAAAAGCTGGAGCAAGAGGCGCTTAGCTTTCTGCATCAACATTACAAAAGCACTCAGCAAAATGCGCGTACTGAGATCAAACTTAACCCGATTAGCCGCAAAATCAAACTAAAAAACTGTTTAAAACCGCTTGAATTTCAATCACCAAGAGGAAATGGCAACAGAATCACCTTCAAAGCGCGCTGTCCATCTCCATTATGGCAGTTGTTTATTGCCGCAGAAATTAAACAGTACCAATTTGTTGTCACAGCCAAGAATAGCTTACCTCGCAGAACTGTGCTGCAGGCAAAAGATCTGGTGCTTGAAGAAAGAGACACAACGACCCTTAGGTCCGCTTATTTCTTATCTACGTCTGAAATTATAGGCTGGAGCAGTAAAAGATCCATCTCGACAGGCGCGGTGATTACCGCATCGATGGTCAAAGCCCCCATAGCAGTCACTAAGGGCAATGCCGTTATCATTGAGGCTAAACGAGGTAGCGTGAAAATAAGAACCGCCGCAACCGCGCTGGAAAATGGCGAAATTGGCCAACAAATAAAGGTAAGAAACGACCGATCAGGCAACATTGTGAAAGCCGTTGTTGTTGCCCCTGGCCTGGTCAGAGCGCCATAGGCAATGGATTGCCCCTGATAGTGCTGCTATACTGATCATTAATTAACAAATAAGTTATTTTTTTCTAAAGTTCCCAATTCAACTGCCGATAAGCTTGTTCAGATACAAGTTTGAGGACGGAAAAATGATAAATGACATCACGGGCCTAACATCGTCACAGACGGCTGGCACTCGTGCGCGAACAGGTGAGAATGACGCAGCCAAATCTGGCAGCGCTACGCCTACGCAGTCTCCGTCCAGTAAAGGTGACACAGTCAAACTCAGCGGTGCCGCGCAGGCTTTGCAAAATGTTGAGAAACAACTGGCTAACACACCTGATGTGGACAGCGATCGCGTCGAGCAATTGAAGCGGGATATTGAAAGTGGCAACTATCAGATAAACGCCGAGCGCGTTGCCGAGAAGATGCTAAACTTCGATAGCTTACTCTAAACTCGATATGACAGAACAACAATTCTCTCAACTGGATACCCTGCTATTGCAGGGTATTTCGCTTCTGGAAACACTCAGTTCAATCTATGACAAGGAGCTAGAGGCGCTTAGCAGCAAAGACCTTGATCTCCTCAGCGATATCACCCAAGAGAAAACCGGCCTACTAAACAGATTCCATAATTTTACTCTGGAACGCGTTGAGCTACTGAAATCCTTCTCGATAGAAACATCAAAAGAGGATTATTCCAGTGCGGGTTTAAGCGAACCTTTTGCCAGCAAAATAGATGAGCGAAACCTGACGATTAAAAGCCATTTAAAAGAGCTGCAGCAAAAGAATAATCGTAACGAGCAAACGATTTACCGTAATCAGCAGAATATTAACCAGCTGCTTTCGATTGTCCGCGGACATGATAAGAAAGACCAGCTATACAATAAGGCTGGCGGTTCAGGTTTATATAAAGCCCAGAGCAGAATTGGTAAAGCCTAACCGACGAATAGTGACTCGTCTCTAGAATCAGGCTAGAATCGCCCTCACTTAAAAAGTCCCAGTAGCTCAGTAGGATAGAGCGGTCCCCTCCTAAGGGACAGGCCAGGGGTTCGAATCCTCTCTGGGACGCCATTCTATCTAAGCAGATTACCTAACGATCCCCGCGGCAATAAGCTCACCTCATGCCCTACATAACGCTTTAGCTGGTGCTGCTTATCTAATTCTGTCCCCGTCAAAGACAACCGCTCTGAAAGCTTAAGGTAACGCCCTACCATTTTGATTCGCTCTTCACGCTTGTCTCGTGAATCTCTCGCGGACTCCAAAAACAGTTGAGCCAGATTCAGAAGCGCCGATGCATTTGAAGAATCATATTCAGTAGCCAAACCAAAATATTTGAGCGCCTGCGGCATCTTTCCTGCCAGGTAATGTTTCACCCCTAGACGATTCACTTTATCGCTCATCTCTGGATCATGCTTGCGCTTAGCTGACGAACTTTGCTGACTAACTTCAGATACCAGAATCGGTACAGCATCGCCGGTGACACTGAGCAACTCGCGATCCAGATCTAAGGGTTTTTCCAGTTGAGAGTTAATTAACTGCGCATCACGGGTACATTTGTTAGCTGCATCAGTATCTCCAACTTGATGATACACCTCACTTTTCAGCAGCGACGCCTTTACCTGAAGCTCCCGATCATTTGGAAAAGCCTGATACGCCAGCGCAATGGTATTGTCGACTTCATTAACCAATTCCACAGTGACAGACTCAGACGAACTGGCCATTTCTAGGCGCTTAACATTAGCCAAGCGAAGGTAGGGTTCCGGAGATTTGTAGCAACTATGTCTTCCAAGAACGATCGATTTTTTATAGGCACCACCTGCCATATCCAACTGTTTGGTCTGAGTCGCCAATCTACCAAGCTCCATTTGCCTGGGTATCCCCAATGGGCTTTTCTGCGTGGCCTCAGCCACCACCTCACGGGCTTGTTCTAAATCCCCATTGTGCTCGTGCACCTTAACCAGAAGATCATAGGAAGCGATAAACAGAGGGTACTCCTCTATTAATTCCATCAACAACGCCTTGGCCTCATTTGTCTTACCTGAAACCAACAGAGCCTCGGCCCAAACCACACCGATCTCTTTATCATGCGTCTTCCAATACTGTTTCTCAGCTACCTTAGCTGCATCTGCTGAGCGTTTGAAGCGCAGTAAAAGGCGAGCAAGGATCAATTGGGCTTCGTCATATTCCTGATCGTAAGGGGCAAAATTATGCCGACAATAATTAATAGCTGTAGGCAGATCACCTATCTCCAGCGCATCGTCAACAGGTTGAAAAACGGACTTCCGATAAAGAATACTGTCTAAACGATGCTTAAGCTCGTCGACAGAGAAAGGTTTCATGATCAGATCATCAGGGCGACTGTCGATAGCATGAAGTACGACTTCCTGAGATGCATCGCTAGTCATAAAGACCCAGCAAGCACTGGGTTTGATAAATCCCCGGTAACGACACTCTTCCAGAAGCTGTATGCCTGTAACACTGTCACTGACATTGTGTCCTAGCAAAATTACATCGTAACTATTTTCAGATATCTCAGTAAGAACGCGATCATTGATGGTAACCGCCTTCACGTTGACCACCCCGAGGCTGCGCAGCATATAAAAGATGGTCGATCGCATATTTCCACTGCTCTCGATCAGCAATACCTGCTTGTTCGAATAATCTATTTTTGCCACAGAGTAATCCATAACCTGAATCCGGTTCTAGAAGTATAAAAGGGGAGGCGCTTAGACAAAAGCTTTCTGTAGGCAAAAAAAAAGCACCGAATGTAGGGTGAAACATGCGGTGCTAAGACAGTTCTATGCTGTGAGACCATCCTATCCTTAGCACAGACAAACACTAATGACCTGGATCAAGAAAAAACTAACTGGGTAGGCGTAGTCTGAGTGTATTGATACATTTTGATGAGATCTTGAGATTAAGGTTTCAGGTAAACTAATAAAAAACCTATAAAAATAGATTCCTATGACTACAGCTTTTATCACACATGATGATTGTGGCCTCCACAATATGGGTCCGGAACACCCTGAAAGCCCGGTACGCCTTTTAGCAATAAAGAAGGTACTTGAAAAGACCGGTCTTATGCAGGAGCTGGAGCAATTAGAATCCGTTCACATACTTCCCGAACAGATTCAACTGGCGCATGCCCATCTACACCAAAAACGCCTGGAGATGAAATTGCCCGAGCATGGCGTGGTATATACCGATGAAGATACCGCTCTGTGCCCACACTCACTTCATGCAGCCAGCCTTGCAGCTGGGTCAGCAGTCATGGCTGTTAACCGTGTTATCGCGGGAAAATCCCAGAACGCTTTCTGCGCGGTAAGGCCTCCTGGGCATCACGCAGAACATAATATCCCGATGGGTTTCTGCTTTTATAACAACGTTGCAATTGCAGCAATTCATGCACTTCAGCAACCTGGTATAGAGCGCGTTGCCATTTTTGATTTCGATGTACACCACGGCAACGGCACCGTAGATATATTCAAAGATCGCCCGGAAGTACTTGTGTGCTCAACTTTTCAACACCCCTTCTATCCTGAACGATACAGTGACATTCAGAGGGATAACATCATCAATTGCCCGATGGAGGCGCACAGTGACGGCATGGTTTTCAGATCACTAGTAGAGGGCAAATGGCTACCAGCCATACAGGCCCATAAGCCTGACATGATTCTGATCTCCGCAGGGTTTGACGCTCATCACGAAGACCCTATGGCTGATATTAAGCTGAATGAAGAGGATTACCGATGGGTTACTCAGATGCTAATGGATTCCGCAAGGACTTATAGCGAGAACAGACTGGTATCTGTACTTGAAGGCGGCTATAACCCGGTCTCACTGGCGTTTAGCGTTCAGGCGCACCTGGAAGTACTGGCAGGACATTAATCATCTACAAAGATTGTGCGTTAGAAATAAAAAAGGCTGCCTTAGGCAGCCTTTTTTAGTGCGAAAAGATATCTCTTAGCTTACAAACTTGATCATCACACCGGCCGCAATCGCAGAACCGATTACACCCGCTACGTTTGGACCCATCGCATGCATCAACAGGAAGTTCTGAGAGTTGTACTCCAGACCAATCTTGTTAGATACACGAGCAGCCATTGGTACCGCAGATACACCTGCAGAACCAATAAGAGGGTTGATCGCATTGCCGCCCATCATCTTGTTCATCAATTTCGCCATCAGGACACCTGCAGCAGTACCGATACAGAAAGCAACGATACCCAGCGCCATGATACCCAGAGTTTCCAGATCCAGGAACTTGTCAGCAGACAGTTTAGAACCTACTGACAGACCCAGGAAGATAGTTACGATATTGATCAGAGCATTCTGTGCAGTATCGCTCAAACGATCTACTACACCACACTCACGCATCAGGTTACCGAAGCAGAACATACCCAGCAGCGGCGCTGCATCCGGTAGCAGAAGCGCAACCAGGATCAGCAGTACGATTGGGAATAGAATCTTCTCCAGCTTAGTCACGTGACGCAGCTGACTCATCTGAATCTTACGCTCTGCATCCGTGGTCAGTGCACGCATAATCGGCGGCTGAATCAGAGGCACAAGCGCCATGTAAGAGTATGCAGCTACAGCAATAGCACCCAGAAGATGTGGAGCCAGAAGACTGGTTACATAGATTGCCGTAGGACCATCAGCACCACCGATGATACCAATCGCAGCAGCTTCCTGGATGTTGAAATCCATGACTCCGATTGCTGACATACCAACAGCACCAAGTACGGTAGCAAAGATACCGAACTGAGCTGCAGCACCCAGGAACAGAGTACGTGGATTCGCCAGCAGAGGACCGAAATCGGTCATCGCACCAACACCCATGAAGATCAACAGCGGTGCAGCAGTGGAGCCAATCGCTACGCTGTAGAAGTTATACAGCATACCGTTAGCATAACCACCATCAAGCGCTACGTTGATAGCCGCCTGATGTTCCGCAGCTGAAGAGCTGTGATAAGCATGCATAATGTCATGCGGATCGGTACTGGTAATATTCAGTGCAGCCGCCAAGCCATTCATCACTTCAGGAACAGCAAAGTGCACAGCATTTTCTACTGCCGTGTAAGCAAGGCCCGCTTCCGGAATATTGGCCATAATGCCACCGAAACCGATTGGCACAAGCAGCAGGGGCTCGAAATTCTTTTTGATGGCCAGGAACAAAAGTAACAGGCCAACCAAAATCATTACGATCTGACCGCCAGTGATGTTATAAGCACCAGAGGCAAGAAACAGTTCGATTAACTTATCCATCAAACAGTACCTTACGCCAGAGTCAGCAGAGTGTCGCCTACCTGTACAGCGTCACCTTCATTGACTTCCACAGTAGAAACTGTACCTGCACGTGCAGCACGTACTTCAGTTTCCATTTTCATCGCTTCCAGAATAACCAGAACGTCACCTTCCTGAACTGCCTGACCAGGTGATACCTGTACTTTCCAGATGTTACCTGCAAGCGGTGCAGCGATATCTTCACCAGCACCTACTGGAGCAGCTGCTGGCGCAGCCGCAGGTGCCGCAGGAGCTACAGCAGAAATGTCACCGCCTTCAGTTACTTGTACAACGTAGTTCTGGCCGTTAACAGTAATAGTGTAAGTCTGTGGGCCTGTATTCTTAGGTGCAGCCATTGCTTGTGCGTCCTCTAATGTAGGTGCAGGTTCAAATGCATCAGGGTTGTTACGGTTTTCCAGGAACTTCAAACCAACTTGTGGGAATAGCGCATAAGTCAGAACGTCATCAATTTCGTTCTCACCTGTAGTCAGCTCAATTCCTTTCTCAGCAGCCAGTTCTTTCAGCTCGCCTACCAGCTTATCCAGCTCAGGCTCAAGCAGATCAGCAGGGCGACATGTGATGGCTTCACCGCCATCCAGTACACGAGCCTGTAGATCCGCATTATATGGCGCTGGAGCAGCACCGTACTCGCCTTTAAGGATACCCTGTACTTCTTTAGAGATAGTTTTGTAACGCTCGCCCATCAGGACATTGATTACTGCCTGAGTACCCACGATCTGAGAAGTTGGCGTAACCAGTGGAATCAGACCCAGGTCTTCACGAACGCGTGGAATCTCAGCCAGTACTTCATCAAACTTGTCAGCAGCACCCTGCTCTTTCAACTGGTTTTCCATGTTCGTCAACATGCCACCAGGAACCTGAGCTACCAGAATACGGGAGTCAGTACCACGCAGAGAACCTTCAAACTTAGCGTACTTCTTACGCACTTCGCGGAAGTAGCCTGCAATCTCTTCAAGTAGATTAATATCCAGACCAGTATCACGATCCGTACCTGCTAGCGCAGCTACGACAGACTCAGTAGAGGTGTGACCGTAAGTCATAGACATAGATGAGATTGCTGTATCAACACGATCGATACCAGCTTCAACAGACTTCAGGATCGTCATGTCAGACAAGCCGGAAGTTGCGTGTGCGTGCAGTTGAACTTCCAGATCAGTCTGAGCTTTCAGACGAGAAACCAGATCAAATGCATCGTACGGCGTCAGGATACCGGACATATCCTTGATGTTGATTGAATCAGCACCCATATCTTCAAGAGTCTTAGCGTATTCCACCCAGTTATCGATGGTATGTACTGCACTCTTGGTATATGAGATTGTGCCCTGAGCGTGCTTGCCTGTAGCTTTCACTGCTTTGATTGCAGTTTCCAGGTTGCGTGGATCGTTCATCGCATCAAAGATACGGAACACGTCTACGCCATTTACAGCAGCACGTTCACAGAATTTGTTTACAACATCATCAGCGTAGTGACGGTAACCTAGTAGGTTCTGTCCACGCAGGAGCATCTGATGTTTTGTGTTTGGCATTGCTTGCTTCAGCAAACGGATGCGTTCCCACGGATCTTCTCCGATAAATCGGATACATGAGTCAAATGTTGCGCCGCCCCAGCTTTCTAGGGACCAAAAGCCTACTTTATCTAGCTTTTCCGCGATCGGCAGCATGTCTTCAACTCGCATACGCGTAGCGAACAGCGACTGGTGTGCGTCACGTAGTACTACATCAGTAATGCCAAGTGGTTTCTTTGCGTCGGTCATGGGTAATGGCCTTCTGTCGATTAATGCAGATTATTCGTTATTAATCCGTTCTTATGTTACGAACGGTGTTTGTGAACAGCAGCTGTCATAACAGCAATCAATTCATCATTGTTATTCGCAGCCGCCGCAGCTGCAGGTGCAGCTTTCTTTGCTTTCGGCTGTGCTGGTGCTTCTGGAAAAAACTTGCCTACTACTTTGGACATTCCTGTTGTAGCGAATACCAACAAAGTAAGAAAGACAGCTACGAAGCCCATACCGAAGATCATGAGGTTTAGACCTTCTGATAACAGATTATCCATCTACTGGGTGCTCCTGTACTTATCGAAACCCATACGCTAAAGGACGGCTTTTGGCCTATCTACGACTATCGCAGAATTCCATTCAGCGGATGTTCTGGTTGCAAATGGACCACAATTAAACCTGAAAAGTCTATCTCAGGCAATAAATAGAGGGGAATTTTCGGTCGAATGGAGGATATGGATCAAAAATTGCTTACAACCTTTGATCCATCAGTCATATAAAGGAGTATTAGTTAGCACTTCCAGGGCGATATACTTTAACGTTTGTAAAGCCGCGCTCCTGCAGTTGATGGGCATGCATCTGACTCATCACACCCTTCTCACAATAAAGCAGATACTCTTTCTCTTCAGAAAATTCATCTACCTTGGAGCCTAAAGCAAAGAACGGAATTAGCTGAATCTCGCAACCAGGGATATTCAAAGGCTTCTTCTCCTGCTCATGAGGCGCCCTGATATCCACAACCACCTGATTTTCATCAACTTTGGTTAGCGCTTCCACTTCTGCGTGGATATTTACATCTTCTTCAATTTCATCAATACTGATCACCTGACGGCGCTCAAGAGCGCGCTCGAGAACATCAAAGTCAAAGTCTGACTCCTCCTCTTCAACACGGTCTTTTTTCGCGCTGGTCGTCGGACGATCGGAGATCACACCACAGTATTCGGGCATATTCTTAGCAAAGTCATATGCGCCGATTTCTCGCGTGATATCAATAATATCCTGTTTATCCATGGTCACCAGCGGACGCACAACCAACTTCTCAGTTGCAGCATCGATAATCGCCAGATTTGGCAAAGTCTGGCTAGATACCTGCGCAATGCTCTCACCGGTCACCAGTGCATCTATCCCCATGCGGTCTGACACTTTCTCTCCGGCACGCATCATCATACGCTTAAGCACCACACCCATGTGCGAATGGTGCACAGACTGCAAAATCTCACCCACCACTTCATCAAAAGGGATCGTGATAAATTTCACACGTGCGGATGAGCCATACTTCTGCCACAGATAGAGCGCTACTTGTTTCACACCAATCTCATGAGCATGACCACCCAGATTAAAGAACAGGAAATGGGTTTTGCAGCCACGTCGCATTGACATATAGCTTGCAACGATAGAATCAAATCCGCCCGAGATAAGGGACAGAGTCGCTTCCTGGGTACCTAACGGGAAACCACCTAAGCCTTTGTAGATATTGGTAACGACATACAAACTTTCGTTACGAATTTCCAAATCAACATATACATCAGGTTTATGCACATTCACACCGGCCGTATCTGCATTCTGATTCAGACCGCCACCAACATATCGCTCTACTTCGATAGATTTAAAGTCGTGCTTACCTGAACGCTTAACCCGCACCTTAAAAGTTTTGCCCTTTAACTGCTCAGCATAGATAGCGAAAGCCTTTTCATAAATGTCATGAAAATCACCCAAAGGGTATTCAGTCACTTCGATAAAACTATGGATACCCGGGGTCCGAGAAAGCAGGTCAACAACCTGCTCAGTAACATTCTCGGCACTGCCCGCATACTCGACATCAAGCTTATCCCACTGCCCTTTTACCTTAATACCTTCATCGATACGACGAAGCATATTTTGCAAATTACTTTGCAGGCGCTGAATCAGGCGTTTGCGAACAGGACGACTTTTGATAGTAATTTCGGGAAACAGACGGATGGAGAACTTCATAGTCTAGCGCTCAAACGGAAAAGAATTTGGGTTTATTATAAAGCGAGGAAGCATTCTGATACAGAGCAGATGGCGCGCCCGAGAGGATTCGAACCTCTGACCGCCTGGTTCGTAGCCAGGTACTCTATCCAGCTGAGCTACGGGCGCATATCTGATATTTTTCTTTGGAAGTGGCGCGCCCGAGAGGATTCGAACCTCTGACCGCCTGGTTCGTAGCCAGGTACTCTATCCAGCTGAGCTACGGGCGCATTCCAAAAAAAACCGTTGTTTGAGTGGCGCGCCCGAGAGGATTCGAACCTCTGACCGCCTGGTTCGTAGCCAGGTACTCTATCCAGCTGAGCTACGGGCGCACATCAAAATGGCGGTGAGCGAGGGATTCGAACCCTCGATAGGGGTAAACCTATACGCCCTTAGCAGGGGCGCGCCTTCAGCCACTCGGCCAGCTCACCAACAACGAGCGCGTACTATACAGAACTGATTTTAAAAAGGAAAGGTAGTTTTGAAAAAAATTATTCCTTATTTCCTTCTTCCGCTTTTTCGCGTTGGATGCGCTGGTAAATCTCTTCACGATGGACAGATACATCTTTAGGTGCATTCACACCAATACGTACCTGATTACCTTTTACACCTAATACAGTGACAGTAACTTCGTCACCAACCATCAGAGTTTCACCAACCCGGCGAGTAAGAATTAACATTGTAGGATCTCCTTTGTACTTCCTAGGCAAGCCCGGAACAGATCCGGGATCTACATACTGGCATTCATCCAAATCCCTGCCAGAACGCTGCCTCTAACAACAGCTGTCTTTACTATAGACCAGCTTTTAAAAAATAGTTCGATTATTCACTGACAGTATCGTCTGCATCCAGCTCAAATGCGGAGTGCAACGCACGAACAGCAAGTTCCAGATATTTCTCAGCAATTACGACAGAAACCTTAATTTCTGAGGTCGAGATCATCTGGATATTAATATTTTCTGCAGCAAGCGCATCAAACATTTTACTCGCCACACCCGCATGGGAACGCATGCCCACACCAACAATAGACACTTTAGCAATCTTGTTATCGCCAGCTACCTCGCGAGCACCCAGCTCTTCAGCAACCTTCTGCAACACCTTCTCAGCTGCATCATAATCGTTACGATGTACGGTAAAGGTAAAGTCGGTCGTGTTGTCTGCTGCAACATTCTGGACGATCACATCGACTTCGATGTTCTCGCGGCTAATCGACCCCAAAATTCTGGAAGCGACTCCAGGAACATCAGGAACACCAACCACGGTCAATTTCGCTTCATCTCGGTTAAACGCTATACCTGAGATTACTGGTTTCTCCATTGTCGAATCATCCTCTGTGGTGATCAACGTGCCTGGTCCATCCTCAAAACTGGATAGAACCCTCAGCGGCACTTTATATTTACCGGCAAATTCAACCGCACGGATCTGTAATACTTTAGAGCCAAGGCTTGCCATTTCGAGCATTTCTTCGAAAGTAATCTGCTCTAATCTCTGCGCCCCTTCAACGACCCGAGGATCAGTTGTATATACGCCATCAACGTCGGTATAGATCTGGCATTCATCGGCTTTAAGGGCCGCAGCTAATGCCACCCCTGTCGTATCGGAGCCACCACGACCAAGCGTAGTAATGTTCCCCTGATCATCAACGCCCTGAAATCCAGCTACAACAACAACGCGACCTGCCTCAAGATCCGACTGCATTGAACTGACTTCAATATCCTGAATTCGCGCTTTCATATGCGCTGTATCCGTAAGGATCTTAACCTGACTCCCAGTATAAGAACGTGCCGATATGCCACGCTTATCTAACGCCATCGAAAGCAGGGCAATAGTCACTTGTTCCCCAGTAGAAACAAGCACATCCATCTCCCGAGGATTAGGTGCGCTCTGGATATCTTTGGCCAGGCCAATCAGACGGTTTGTTTCACCACTCATTGCTGAAACAACAACAACGATGTCATGACCTTCCGCCTTAAAGCCGGCTACTTTATCAGCAACCGCTTCTATACGATCAACCGTTCCAACTGAAGTACCACCGTACTTCTGAACATAAAGTGCCATTTTGTTTCCTAGTCGGAATTAAACTGCTGCTTCAACCAGGCCAGCAACCGAATCCAGCGCACCCTCAAGGGCCTGAAGATCGGTGCCGCCACCTTGTGCAAAGTCAGGACGACCACCGCCCTTACCACCTAGCTTAGCGGTAAGCTCTTTAATCAGGTCACCTGCACGTACTTTGCTGGTCAGCTCTTTAGTCACACCCGCAGCTAAAGCGATCTTTCCATCCGACTCTGTTGCCAAAACAACGACACCTGAGCCCAGCTTATTCTTTAACTGATCGATTGTGTCACGAAGGGCTTTTGGTTCTACGCCTTCTAGTTTAGCTGCCAGAACTTTAACACCCTTCACATCCACAGCATTACTAACCAGGTCTGCACCTTTTGCAGCAGCCAGCTTAGCCTTCATCTGCTCAAGTTCTTTCTCTAGCTGGCGAGTCTTAGCCTGCTGCTCTTGCAGTTTCGCTTCAAACTGACCTTTCTGATCGGCAAAGTAATCCAGTGCTACAGCACCTGTAACAGCCTCAACACGACGAATGCCTGCAGCTACACCACCTTCCGATGTGATTTTCAGAAGACCGATATCACCCGTGCGCTTGGCATGGGTACCACCACAAAGCTCAACCGAGAAATCACCACCCATTGTCAGCACACGAACAACGTCATCGTACTTTTCACCGAACAGGGCTGCTGCTCCTTTGGCTTTAGCCGCTTCGATCTCCATGATTTCAGTAACCACTTCACTGTTATCACGAATCTGCTGATTAACCAATGCTTCAACTTCTGCAATCTGCTCTGGAGTAACTGCTTCAAAGTGAGAGAAGTCAAAACGTAAACGCTGATCGTCATTTAGAGAGCCTTTCTGCTGAACATGCTCACCTAGTACTACACGCAACGCCTCATGCAACAGATGGGTAGCTGAGTGGTTCAGAGCAATCGCTTTACGCCGAACAGCATCAACTTGAGGTGCAACCTTATCGCCAACACTCAAACTTCCTTGCTCCACGCTACCGTGATGCAGGTTGTTTTTGCCTTCCTTAGTACAGTTAGTGACTGCAAATACGGAAGCTGAGGCATTTAATGCACCAGTATCACCAACCTGACCACCAGATTCTGCGTAGAAAGGTGTTTCATCTAGTACGACCAGACCTGTTTCACCTGTCTGTAGCGTGTCTACGGCCTCACCCTCTTTGAAAAGCGCCACGACAGTGGAAGCATCACTTTCCAATAACTCGTAACCGGTAAAGCTGGTTTCACCTTCAAGCTTGATTGCATCGTTATAGTCGACGCTAAATTTTCCAGCCGCACGCGCGCGCTCACGCTGCGCTTCCATCTCACGCTCAAAACCTTCTTCATCGATCGTCAGCTCGTGCTCACGGGCAACATCAGCAGTCAGATCATGAGGGAAGCCATAGGTGTCGTAGAGTTTGAAAACTGTCTCACCTGGGATAACCGTGCCATCTAAGCCTTCGATTGCTTCGTGCAGCAGACGCATACCATGGTCCAGAGTTTTAGCGAACTGTTCTTCCTCTTTCAGAAGAACACGCTCAACCTGTGACTGTTTCTCAGCCAGTTCCGGATAGGCTTCACCCATCTCTTTAACTAACGCTTCGACTAACTGATTAAAGAAAGGCCCCTTCGCACCCAATTTATTTCCGTGTCGAACAGCACGACGAATAATACGACGCAATACATAGCCAGCACCTTCATTAGAAGGCAAAACACCGTCAACAATAAGGAATGAACATGAACGAATATGGTCGGCAATTACACGGAGAGATTTGTTATCCATATCTGTCGTACCTACCGCAGCAGCAGTAGCTTTCAACAGATTCTGGAACATATCAATTTCATAATTAGAATGTACATTCTGCATAACTGCAGCTATACGTTCCAAGCCCATGCCGGTATCAACGGAAGGCTTAGGTAGCGGTGTCATTTCGCCATCGGCGCTACGGTTGTACTGCATGAATACAACGTTCCAGATCTCGATATAACGATCGCCATCTTCTTCAGGGCTTCCTGGAGGTCCGCCCCATACATCAGCACCATGGTCAAAGAAGATCTCAGTACAAGGACCACAAGGCCCCGTATCACCCATTGACCAGAAATTATCTTCGTCCAGCTTAGAGAAACGCTCTGGATCCACACCAATTTCTTCTTTCCAGATACGTTCTGCTTCATCATCAGAATGGTGTACTGTCACCCAAAGACGCTCTTTAGGCAGCCCCAGAGTTTCTGTCAGGAATGTCCAGGCAAAATTAATTGCATCCTGCTTAAAGTAATCACCAAAACTGAAGTTACCCAGCATCTCAAAAAATGTGTGGTGACGTGCTGTATAACCTACATTCTCAAGGTCATTGTGCTTACCACCGGCACGTACACAACGCTGAGAGCTTGTGGCTCGAGTGTAGTTACGCTTATCCGTTCCAAGGAAAACATCCTTGAATTGCACCATACCCGCGTTGGTAAACATCAGCGTTGGGTCATTGGCAGGAATCAGCGAGCTACTCGCTACTATTTCGTGGCCCTGCTGTTTAAAAAACTCTAAAAAAGCCTGGCGAATCTCAGCACTTGTCATGTATTTCATTGATATGAACCGTATGCGTATCCATTCTGGTAAAACAGCAAACCGGCCTCAACACCGATCTGCCATATAAAATCACCGCAAAATTGGGCGCAACATTATATATCGTGTTCGAAAATTGTTCGAATATTTTTGAACAACATGACAAATAAGCGTTTTTTCACTGCAGATTCTTAAGATTTCTAGCCTAACTCGCCCTCAGGGTGATCTATCGCATACTTAATCTCATCCATGGAATACCCACGCTGAGCCATGTAACGCATCCGCTTAGACTTTTCCTTATAGTCTTGCTTATCCAGCGGCTTGGAATATTTCCGTTGATACAACTCGCGTGCTTGTTCATACCAATCAACCTCGAGTTCATCGAGCACTTCTCTAAGGAGATCACCCTCGATTCCCTTTTTCGATAGATCAAACCTGATTCTGATTAAGCCATGCCCCTGGCCTACCCGCATTCGAATAAAGCTTTCCACAAACCGCAGATCCGACTGATAGCCGTCTTCTTGCAGTCGCTGTAGGACAGATTCCACCTGTTCCTCCGAACCAATTCTCTTTAGCTTGGTTTCCAGCTCTGCTTGTGCATACTCACGACGGGACAACAGGTCGATTGCTTTATGCAGCAGATCTTTTTCAGTGACTTCCTGTTCTTTCATAAGCTCGTCTCAATATTCTCCAGATACAAAAAAGCCTTCGATATCTCTATCGAAGGCTCTTGTCTTAAAACCTAGCTATTAGATCAGATCCAGGTTTTCTGACTCATCTTCTTCAGCAGGCTTATCCAGTGGGTTAGATAGCAAACGACTGCGTAGTTCCGTTTCTATCTCGTTAGCGATCTGCGGGTTCTCTTCCAGGAATTTAGAGGCATTGGCCTTACCCTGACCAATCTTATCGCCATTATAGGCGTACCAAGCACCTGACTTATCCACAAGTCCTTCTTTAACACCCAGGTCGATCACTTCGCCCATGTGATAGATACCCTGACCATACATGATCTGGAACTCAGCCTGCCTGAATGGCGGTGACACCTTATTCTTAACAACCTTTACTCGCGTCTCGTTACCAACCACTTCATCGCCTTGTTTGATTGCACCCGTACGGCGAATATCCAGACGAACAGAAGAGTAGAATTTCAGTGCATTACCACCCGTTGTTGTTTCAGGGTTGCCAAACATAACCCCGATTTTCATACGAATCTGGTTGATAAAGACAAGCAAACAGTTAGAGCTTTTAACATTACCGGTTAACTTACGTAGCGCCTGAGACATCAAACGAGCCTGGAGACCTACGTGTGAATCACCCATATCGCCTTCAATCTCAGCTTTTGGCGTTAGCGCTGCTACCGAGTCAACAATGATCACATCAACAGCATTGGAACGAACCAGCATATCGGTAATTTCTAGCGCCTGCTCACCCGTATCAGGCTGTGATACCAGCAAGCTATCCACATCAACGCCAAGCTTTTCAGCATAAATCGGATCTAGAGCATGCTCCGCATCAACAAAGGCACATGTCTTACCCTGTTTCTGGGCTTCAGCAACAACCTGAAGGGTCAGCGTGGTTTTACCAGAAGATTCAGGCCCATAGATCTCAACGATACGACCATAGGGAAGACCACCTATACCCAGAGCAATATCCAGCCCAAGAGAACCCGTGGAAACTGATGGAATCGCTTCACGTGGCTGATCACCCATACGCATGACTGCGCCTTTACCAAACTGACGTTCAATCTGACTCAACGCCGCATCAAGTGCTTTTTTACGATTCGCGTCCATCTTCAACCCTGTACCATTTAATTAAGTTGCACTGGAAAAAATACTGTATGTATGGACAGTATTATTTCATAAGTTTTCCCGATTGCAACCCTCAAGCCAATAACTTCCTTAAAATTCCTTCAAGTGCATAGTTAACCGCTTGTTTTCGAACGGATTCACGATCGCCCTTAAATACAACTTTTTCCGCTGTAGCTCCCACTTCTTCGCCTGCCCATGCAATCCACACAGTACCGACTGGTTTTTCAGACGTGCCGCCCCCCGGGCCAGCAATCCCACTTGTTACAACGCTATAATTTGCATCACTATTTCTCAGAGCACCTTCAGCCATCTCCAGTACTGTTTGCTCTGACACAGCCCCATGCTCTTCAAGCGTTGAACTCTTCACACCTAACAAACGCTTTTTAGACTGGTTACTGTATGTAACAAAACCACTATCGAACCACTCTGAACTTCCTGGTAACGCTGTGATTTCCTGAGCAATCCAACCTCCGGTACAAGATTCAGCAGTCGCTATTTTGTGGTTTTTATTAATCAATCGATCTGCAATCTCTGTAAGGCTATTAACACCTGTATTTTCCATTCAGACCTCAGCTATGTAACTCATTATTTTTACCGTACAATGCCTGATCTCAACCCTGTAATACAGCAGTTTCATTCAACTTCAGCTCAAGTATTGATACCTATGTCAAAACAAAACGCCTCTGGTCACACACCTATGATGCAGCAGTATTTGCGAATCAAGGCCCAACACCCTGATCAACTTGTCTTTTATCGCATGGGTGACTTTTATGAGCTGTTTTATGATGACGCAAAAAAAGCCGCCGAGCTGTTAGATATTTCGTTGACCGCTCGAGGAAAGTCTGCCGGTGAACCGATTCCAATGGCTGGCATCCCCTACCATGCAGCTGAAGGCTATGTGGGTAAAATTGTCAGAGCGGGTGAATCGGTTGTTATTTGTGAGCAAGTCGGAGATCCAGCCACCAGCAAAGGACCTGTCGAGCGCGCTGTCGCACGTATCATTACCCCTGGAACGGTAAGCGACGAAGCCTTGCTCGATGAGAACAGAGACAACCTGCTAGTCGCCCTAAACCAAGTTGGCGATGAGTACGGGTTTGCTATTGTTGATATAGCCTCAGGGCGTTTCAGCCTGATGCAAGTCGATAATCAGGACACGTTAATCAGCGAACTGGAAAGACTACGCCCCTCCGAAACGCTATTCAATGAAGAATCGCCTCTGGCTACTCTTTTAGAGAAACGTAAAGGATTAAGGCCACAGGCACCATGGCACTTTGAATCTGACACAGCAAATGAGTTATTACGCCAGCAATTTAAAGTTAAAGACCTGAGTGGATTTGGCTGTGATCACCTGCCGGTTGCTATCACCGCTGCCGGCTGCTTACTTCAGTATGCGAAAGACACCCAGAGAACAGCACTACCGCATATACGTCGAATTCAGATCGAGCAGCACAATGATTGCGTCGCGCTTGACGCAGCCACACGCAAGAACCTTGAAATAGATCAAAACCTGTCAGGTGGTTTTGATAACACCCTGGCTAAAGTAATCGACAAGTGCCGTACCCCGATGGGAAGCAGATTACTACGCCGTTGGTTACACCGCCCAATTCAGGACAGAGCTACACTTCTAGCCCGACAAGCTTCAATTCAGTGGTTGCAAAACAACTACAAGTTTGAAGAGATACAGAAGCCGTTAAAAAATATTGGTGATATTGAACGTATCCTGGCTCGAATTGCCCTGCGCTCAGCTCGCCCGCGCGATCTTGAGCGTTTGAAAAGCGCTCTAGCCTCTCTGCCTGAATTACAAAGCCAGCTTAAAACAACTGATGCTCCGCTTATCTCAGAACTGGCAATACAGATTTCTCAGTTCCCTGAACTATCCGATCTGTTATTAAAAGCCATTATTGATAACCCACCTGTCGTCATTCGTGATGGTGGAGTCATCGCCGAAGGGTTTGACGAAGAGCTGGATGAGCTCAGAGGTATTAGCGAAAACGCCGGCGCATATCTTATTGAACTTGAGACACGCGAAAGAGAAAGAACCGGCATCGCTACCCTTAAGGTAGGCTATAACCGTGTTCACGGTTACTTCATAGAGATTGGTAAAGCACAAAATGCAGAGTTACCCGCGGAATACATTCGACGCCAAACCCTTAAGAATGCTGAACGATACATCACACCAGAGCTAAAAGAATTTGAGGACAAAGCGCTTTCTGCCAAAAGCCGGGCACTGGCACGTGAAAAAGCACTCTATGAACAACTTCTGGAAACCCTCGCTGCAGAGCTTTCTCCTCTTCAGGATTCATCTGCTGCGATTGCTGAGCTCGATGTCTTAAACAACCTTGCTGAACGCGCCTCTACTCTGGATTATGTGCCACCCACTCTCACAGAGGAGCCGCAGATTAAAATTCAACGCGGTCGCCATCCTGTCGTTGAGACAGTACTTGACGACCCGTTTGTCGCTAATGATCTGGACCTTGATAATGAACGCAAGATGCTGATTATCACCGGCCCAAACATGGGTGGTAAATCCACCTATATGCGCCAGGCTGCTCTCATAACCCTGCTTGCTCATATTGGCAGCTATGTTCCTGCATCGGCAGCAACTATCGGCATTGTGGATAAAATTTTTACCCGGATGGGGTCATCTGACGACCTGGCAGGTGGGCGTTCGACCTTCATGGTGGAAATGACTGAAACCGCCAACATCATGCATAATGCGACGGCGCGAAGCCTGGTATTGATGGATGAAGTGGGTCGCGGAACCAGTACATTTGATGGTTTATCCTTAGCCTGGGCCTGCGCAGAGAACTTAGCAAGAGAAACCAACGCTTTCACCCTGTTCGCAACGCACTACTTTGAACTGACTAGCCTTCCTGACCAAGCGGCAAATGTGTTCAATGTACATTTGACTGCAGTTGAACATAACGACCACATCGTTTTTCTGCATGAAGTGAAAGATGGTCCCGCCAGCCAAAGCTATGGATTACAGGTCGCTCAGTTAGCAGGTGTTCCTCTGAACGTCATTGAACAAGCAAAAGCCAAGCTAAACCAGTTGGAGCAGGATGTCGCTGTTGGGGCACAAATGATAGCTCCACCTCCGCCAGTACAAAACGACATGTTTGCAGCGCCAGAACATAAAGCGATCAAGGAACTAAAAAAGATCTCACCCGATGATCTTAGCCCGAAACAGGCTCTCGAACACCTATATGCGCTAAAGGATTTACTATAATTAAAAAAACCGCCGAAAGGCGGTTTCTTTTATTTAACTGGAAGATCACTACTGCTGAAAAAGATCTTCTCCACTTAGGCCATTTTTCTCAACTATATCTCTTAGTTTGCGTAAGGCTTCAACCTGGATCTGTCTGACACGTTCACGTGTCAGTCCTATCTCTTTACCCACTTCTTCAAGGGTACTCATCTCATAGCCGCGAAGACCAAAGCGCCTTGAAAGCACTTCGGCGTGCTTCTCGGGTAAGGCATCCAGCCAGCGATCAAGATTACCACTGATATTGGAATTCTGTAGCAACGTCGCGGGATCTGAGGAAACCGTATCTGGAATGGTATCAAGCAATGACTTGTCAGAGTCTTTGCCCATCGGCGTATCGACTGAACTAACTCGCTCATTTAGACCTAACATCCGTTCAACATTTTCAACCGGTTTATCAACCAGTTCAGCGATCTCTTCGGGTGAAGGCTCATGATCAAGTTTCTGCGCCAACTCACGGGCCGCTCTCAAATAAACGTTGAGTTCTTTAACAACATGTATTGGCAGGCGGATTGTTCGAGTCTGGTTCATGATCGCCCGTTCAATAGTCTGACGAATCCACCAGGTCGCATAAGTAGAAAAGCGGAATCCCCTTTCAGGGTCGAACTTTTCAACCGCACGTATCAGGCCCAGGTTACCTTCTTCAATAAGATCAAGAAGGGTAAGGCCGCGGTTGATATAGCGACGGGCTATCTTAACCACCAGACGCAAGTTACTTTCAATCATCCGTTTTCTGGCAGCTTCATCACCTTTGAGGGCTAAGCGCGAGAAATAAACCTCTTCCTCTGCACTGAGAAGCGGCGAAAAGCCAATTTCATTTAGATAGAGTTGAGTCGCATCGAGGTTTTTAGCATTCAACAGGTCCTTGTGCGCCATGCTTCCGCGCCCACGCCCGCTGTTGAGAAATTCAGGCTGCTTTCCTTTTTTGCCAGATTCAGCCTCTTCTTCCTCTAGCTGCTCCTCTTTAAGCTCATCGTTTTCCAGAGATACATCCTGCATATCCGTATTGCAGTCATTGTCGATATTTTCCATTACCCGTTCCCTTAACCTATCAATACACTGACCATCTTATTTAATTATTATTATGTTTTTATAATTATCTTTTCGGCAGATATCTTAAAGGGTTAACCGGTTTTCCATCTCGGCGTATTTCAAAGTGAAGCATAACCCTATCTGCACCGCTGCTTCCCATCTCAGCAATTTTCTGGCCTACCTCAACCATATCATTTTCTTTCACTAAAACACGACTATTATGTGCATAAGCGCTTAGAAACTGCTGATTATGGTCAATTATTACCAGATTTCCATAACCCAAAAGCCCGCTACCCGCGTATACAACACGCCCACGCCCCGCGGCTTTCACTGAACTTCCTTTGGATCCTGCGATGTTAATACCTTTATTAACCGTTCCGCGTGTTTTAAACGTAGCAATCACTTTCCCTGACGCGGGCCACTTCCATTTTAAAGGCCCATTGATTGGTTTTACGCTTTTCTGCACTTTTGGAGCAGGTTTTGCCTGTGGCGTTTGAGCTTTAGCCACTTTAGCCTGATCTTTGCTTTTACCTTGACTGCTCTTAACCGCAGCTGAAGGCTTTTTTGTCTGAACGGGCTTAGACTGACTGACGATAGTCGACTTTGAAGATGGATTGTTTTGTTGTTTGGAAGAAACAATCAATGGCTTAGGAGCCTGAATGGAGGAATCCCGGACAATCGATCCTTGGGGTTTTGGTTTAGTGAAATTGAGACTAAGGGTTTGGCCTGGGTAAATACTGTAGCGTTGATCAATATTGTTCTTTCTTGCCAGCTCACGGTAATCAAGGCCGTACCGAAAAGCGATTGAGTAGAGGGTATCACCTTTTTTTACACGATACTCGTTGGGCTTCGCCTGCTGAGAGAGACCAAGGGAACGCTCAGATACCGGCGCACGTGTAGATCCACCACACGCTGCCAGAATGAATATTAACGAGAATAAAAGCGCGCCCCTAAACCACACCTTCTATACCCCTGACCTACGCCCCATTCTTTCTATCAAGAATACCAGTGCAGCTCCAATCAACATTAACACCGCTGCATAGATGACAAAGGAAGGCTGACCAGTCATCGTCTCAAATGTGAATGGTGATATATTCTCTTGAACCAGAGGCACTTGTTCACCATGACGATTAATCGTGTACGCCGTCGTATATTTCCAAGGCCATACTTTATTCAAAGACCCTAGCAAAAACCCGCCAAGCAATGCCAATGTTGTGACCTTGAAAGAGCTGAACATCCAACTTAGCACTCGGGAAAAGCTTAATAACCCCACAGCACAACCCGCAGCAAAAATAGCTAATGTAAATAGCTCTAGGTTTTTTATCGCGCCTAAAATTGGGGTATACATCCCTAAAAGCAACAAAATAAAGCTTCCAGAAATACCCGGCAATATCATCGCGCATATTGCCACCATCCCTGATAAAAAGATGAATAACGGCGTAGCTTCAATTGACGTTGGGGATAGAGAAGTCACCAGATACGCAAAAATCGTTCCAATAATAAAAGCGGTGAAGCTATTAGAACCCCAGCGCTCAATATGCCTGCAAACAGACCAAACCGACGCAAGAATTAAACCAAAGAAGAAGGACCAAAGTAATTCTGGATATTCGGCTAACCAATAAAGAACCACATGCGATATGGTCAGCAAGCTGAGTAGTATTCCGCCCACAAGTGTCAGCAGAAAAGAGCCGTTAACAAATTTCCAGGCTTCCACAGGCCCCTCTTTAAAGAAGATCATCAATGCCTTGGGACCAAATTGCTTTAATGAATGAATAAGCTCTTCATAGATTCCTGTCATAAAGGCTATCGTGCCCCCAGAAACCCCGGGAACCGCATCAGCAGCCCCCATCATCATCCCTTTGACAGATAGCACGAAATAATCGCGCAAACTACGTCCCGACTGCATTTAAACTCCGTTAACGTACCGTACCACTTAACAAAGGTACAAATTTCACACCTTCCAGCACTTCTGTGGAAAATTCATCCTCCGAAAGCCGGATAACTAACTTCAATTCCTGATTTTCACTTCCACCGACAGGAATAATAAGACGACCACCGACAGCTAACTGCTGCTTTAACTCTTCAGGCACCTCTTCAGGAGCACAAGCAGCCAGAATTCCATCATAAGGTGCTTTGCCTGCCCAGCCCATACCACCGTCAGTGTGCTTTAGTTGTACATTTTTAAGCTCCAAAGTTTTCAGGCGCTGCCGCGCTTTATCTTGTAGCGGCTTAATTCTCTCAACACTGAATAACTCGCCCACCAATGGAGCAAGGATTGAAGTCTGATACCCAGAACCTGTTCCTACTTCTAAAACCCTTTGCAATTCCCCCTCGGCCAATAACATTTCAGTCATTCTGGCGACTATGAAGGGCTGCGAAATCGTCTGGTTATAGCCGATAGGCAGCGCAGTATCTTCATATGCCCGATGCGACAACGCTTCATCAATAAAGATATGCCGAGGGGTATTACGCATTACCTCTAATACTCTTTCATCCTTGATACCTTGATCGCGTAAACGATTTATTAAGCGATCACGGGTTCTTTGCGAGGTCATTCCAATACCGCGCAACTGCTGATCATTCAAAAACTACTCTCCAGCCAATCTGCGACATTATCCATACCCGAATACTGCGTCATATCAACATGCAGGGGAGTTATCGATACATATCCCTGATCAAGGGCATAAAAGTCCGTTCCTGGACCGGCCTCCGCAGCAGGCCCTGCACCCGCTATCCAATAGCGCACTTTGCCACGAGGGTCTTCTGCCTCTATAGGCATATCGGCGCAACTACGATGACCCAGACGCGTCACATGAACACCTTCCAGATCATCATAAGCTCGATCAGGCACATTAATATTCAGGACGGTACGTGGAGCAACGTTTAGTTGCAGTATCTTTTCGACCATTTCCCGGGCAACTTTAGCTGCTGAATCATAATGTTCAGGATGAAAGTTTCCAGATGAAATCGCCACCGCCGGAAGGCGAAGATGTCTGCCTTCCATAGCCGCTGCAACCGTTCCTGAATAGATAACATCATCACCCAGATTGGGCCCGGCATTGATACCAGAAACAACAATATCCGGTTTCATGCCAAAAATACCCGAGCTTCCCAAATGAACACAATCCGTCGGGGTACCATTGATACCGATAAAACCATTTTCATGACGAAAAGCCTCAAGCGGGCGATCAAGCGTTAGAGAATTACTGGCTCCACTTCGATTCCGGTCAGGCGCGACAACCAGAACCTCACCAATACTTGCCAGCTC
This sequence comes from Neptuniibacter caesariensis, assembly GCF_000153345.1. Classification (GTDB taxonomy): domain Bacteria; phylum Pseudomonadota; class Gammaproteobacteria; order Pseudomonadales; family Balneatricaceae; genus Neptuniibacter; species Neptuniibacter caesariensis. The sequence continues at coordinate 775,261 of NZ_CH724126.1, read as the reverse complement.
TTTAGCCAGTGCCGCAAGCCCGGGAGCGTATACTCCATCATCGTTAGAGATAAGAATTTTCATCTATTTAAGTTGCCTGCGAATAATCACATAGTTCTCTCAGCACGCTCGTAGCAAAAGAACCTGAAGTTAAATCAAACTCAACCCAACAGGTAGATTCATCCTCTACGGTAATCTGTAGATTCATGGGCAGCAGCCTAAGTGCCCTTCTTTCCTGCATTAATGTTAGCTGCTCTAACAGGGAGGTAACCTCACCCCAGCTAGCAAGCTGTTGCAGCTCCCATTCTCTGGCAGCTCCAATAGACATTAATTCGCCCCGCCCCCATAAAGGTGCGGTCAAAGAAATATCCAAAGCCTTTAGACGCTGTGTCAGCTCATCAGTTAGCTGCTCTTCCACAAAACAGCTCTGGCTTCCAGTGAGCATAAGGGCATCACCCTGCAGTACAGTGTCCCATAATCCCTGCTTAATTCGTAGGGATAATAGCTGGTTAAAAACCCAGGATCGCACCGCAGATATATATATTCCTTTCTTACTCCGCTGCCGCTCTTGAAACTCACCTTTGAGTAACGCTATACCCTTATCAAGGTTCGCAAAATTTTGTCCAAAGCGCTGCTCACCAAAATAGTTAGGCACCCCTAATCGAGATACAACCTGAGCACGTTGCTGCAGATCCCGCATATCAGTCACCTGACGGAGCCTTATTTTGAAACGATTTCCCTGTAAAGTACCAAGCCGCAGTTTTCGAGGATGCCTTACGGATTGAAGCACCTCAATACTATCGCCACCAAACAGTTTCCAATTAAGATTTCGTTTTATGGGAAACTTCACGCAGAACCATTGTTCAGTGACCGCATGACGATCTTTCTTGCCCGCATAGCTGACATCTTTTGGGCTTATCTGGGCAAAATTGGCTAACTGCCTAGCGACCCAATCGGTGTTCTCACCTGTTTTGCGGATATATAAAAAAACATGTTCACCCTGCCCCTCTGGTTCAAAGCCAAGGTTTTCAATCACCTTAAAGTCATCGGGCTCCGAACGAATTATAGCTTTAGAGGCGGGTTCACCAAGGAGATAGGAAAAAGCGGTAGGAAGTGTAGTCACTGATCAATTCTTCTCATCGGCTGGTTCAACAAGCTGAAAGAAAGTTTCACCTTCTTTAATCATACCTAACTCACTTCGGGCACGCTCTTCAAGCGCCGACAATCCCTGCTTTAGGTCCTGAACTTCAGCTTCAAGTTCACTGTTTCGCTGGTTTAACTCCTGATTAATCTCTTGCTGCAATTCAATTTTGGAGTTTAAGGTCCAGATATCACGCAGGTTGTTTTCCCCAAACCACAGCCGATACTGCAATCCGATAAACAAAATGATTAAAGCGACTATTAACCAGCGATACATAGAATATTCTTAAGTAAAAAAAGGGGGCTACAAGCCCCCTTTTTATATCAGACAATCAAGGTTCAGACTATTACTGACCTTTGATTTCAGAAAGACCATTATAGATCGCAGCAGCACCCAGCTCTTCTTCGATACGAAGCAGGCGGTTGTACTTAGCAACACGGTCAGAACGACACAGAGAACCTGTTTTAATCTGTCCGGCTGCAGTACCTACTGCCAGATCAGCAATCGTAGTATCTTCAGTTTCACCAGAACGGTGAGAGATAACCGCAGTGAAGCCTGCATCTTTTGCCATTTTGATAGCATCAAGCGTTTCTGACAAAGAACCGATCTGGTTAAACTTGATCAGAATCGAGTTACCAATGCTCTGCTCAATACCACGAGACAAGATCTTAGTATTGGTTACAAACAGATCATCGCCAACCAGCTGTACTTTATCGCCGATTTTCTTAGTCAGATATGCCCATCCATCCCAGTCAGACTCATCCAGACCATCTTCGATAGAAACAATCGGGTAGTTTTCTGTTAGCGCAGCAAGGTAATCACCAAAACCTTCTGCATCGAAGACTTTACCTTCACCAGATAGGTCGTATTTACCTTCTTTGTAGAATTCGGAAGCAGCGCAGTCCAGCGCAAGCGTTACGTCTTTACCCAGCTCGTAACCCGCTTTTTCGATCGCTTCTTTGATCACAACCAGCGCTTCTTCATTAGAAGCCAGGTTAGGAGCGAAACCACCTTCGTCACCTACCGCTGTATTCAGACCTTTTGCTTTCAGCACTGCTTTCAGAGCGTGGAAAATTTCAGCACCGCAACGCAGACCTTCTGAGAACTTATCGAAGTTAACCGGCTGTACCATAAACTCTTGGATATCAACGTTGTTATCCGCGTGCTCACCACCGTTTAAGATGTTCATCATTGGTAGTGGCAGAGAGAACTGACCCGCTGTACCATTAATTTCTGCAATGTGCGCGTAAAGAGGGACACCCTTTTCTGTCGCCGCAGCTTTTGCTGCCGCCAGAGAAACGGCCAGAATAGCGTTCGCACCCAGCTTTTCTTTGTTCTCTGTACCATCCAGCTCAAGCATCTTGTTATCAAGCGCACGCTGATCTGTTACATCCATGCCAGTCAGGGCTTCACGGATTTCACCGTTAACCGCAGCTACGGCATTTTGTACACCTTTACCCAAATAACGGCTTTTATCGCCATCACGTAGTTCCAATGCTTCACGAGAACCAGTAGACGCGCCAGAAGGAGCACACGCTGAACCGATAACGCCAGACTCAAGAATGACATCCGCTTCAACAGTTGGGTTACCACGAGAATCCAGTACTTCGCGGGCTTTGATATTAGCAATCTGTGCCATGGGTAATAACTCCAGAAATTTTACGTTAAGGGGGCTGCGCACCCCCTTTCCTTTAATCTTTTACTTTTGCGCCTGCTTATCAAGAGCAGCCTGAATGAAGCCAGTAAACAAACCGTGACCATCACGAGGAGTGGAGGTAAATTCAGGATGGAACTGACACGCCACAAACCAAGGGTGGTCTGCAACTTCAACGACTTCTACCAGTTCGCCATCTACTGAACGACCCGAGATGCGCAAGCCAGCTTCTTCCAACTTAGCCACATAATTGTTGTTTACTTCATAACGGTGACGATGACGTTCAGTAATTTCAGTATTACCGTACGCTTTAGCTGCTGTAGAGCCTTCAGCCAGATGACAAACCTGAGCACCAAGACGCATAGTCCCGCCAAGATCATCGGCTTCTCCGCGAGTTTCAACACCACCTTCTGAGGTCGCCCACTCGGTTATCAGGCCGATAACCTGATGTTCAGCTTCTTTATCAAATTCAGAAGAGGTAGCACCTTCAAGGCCTGCAACGTGGCGAGCAAATTCAATCACCGCAACTTGCATACCCAGACAGATACCCAAATAAGGAACTTTATTCTCACGCGCATAACGAACAGCAGCAATTTTGCCTTCAACACCGCGCTCACCAAACCCACCTGGTACCAGAATCGCACTAGCACCCTCAAGGATTTCAACACCTTCGCGCTCAACACGTTCTGAATCAATACATTCGATGCGCACTTTTTTCTTCAGTGCGATACCTGCGTGAGAGATCGCTTCGATCAGCGACTTATAAGCGTCCAGCAGCTCCATATACTTACCCACCATAGCGATCTTAACTTCGCCTTCTGGGTTAAGGTGAGCATCAGCTACGCGATCCCATTCGCCAAGGTCCGCTTCAGTACACTCAAGATGGAAACGCTCAACAACAATATCGTCAAGCCCCTGCTCCGAAAGCATACGAGGGATGTTATAGATCGTGTCTGCATCTGGCAGAGATACCACTGCACGCTCTTCAACGTTGGTAAACAATGAAAGCTTACGGCGTGAAGAATCAGGCAAAGGAAAATCAGAACGACAAACCAGAATATCAGGCTGAATACCGATAGAACGCAGCTCTTTAACAGAGTGCTGAGATGGTTTCGTCTTTATTTCGCCCGCTGTCGCAATGTATGGAACCAATGTCAGGTGCATAAACATCGCACGTGCTGAACCTAGCTCAGCTTTCAACTGACGGACTGCTTCCATAAATGGTAGTGATTCAATATCACCTACTGTACCGCCGATTTCCACCAGCGCCACATCCGCATCACCTGCACCTTCAATCACACGGCGCTTAATTTCATCAGTGATATGCGGAATAACCTGAACAGTTCCACCCAGATAATCGCCACGACGTTCTTTACGCAATACATGCTGATAAATACGTCCAGCGGTGAAGTTGTTACGTTTACTCATGGTCGTACGAATAAAACGTTCGTAGTGACCAAGGTCGAGGTCAGTTTCTGCACCATCCTCTGTGACAAAAACTTCACCGTGCTGAATTGGGCTCATAGTCCCTGGGTCCACATTGATATATGGATCCAGTTTCAACATAGTTACTTTAAGCCCTCTGGCTTCCAAAATTGCAGCCAAAGAAGCGGATGCGATGCCTTTGCCCAATGAGGACACAACACCGCCTGTGACGAAGATATATCGCGTCATGCAGAACCTGTTTGATCGTGTTTTAAGCGAGGAATTTTTTAGATCGAGATGGGGCTACAGGATAGCAAATCAGGAGTTATCAGACAATGAAAAGGGACGCCATAAAAGCGAAAAACCTGACTTTTCTGCATCAAAACCCTGACACAGGCAAACCCCGGGGACTGCAACAAGCTCTTCACCTATAAAAATCAGTGGCCAGTGCTCTCGTTGCCAGGGGGGGATTGATGCTTCCTGCAGTAATTTTTTTACCGTTACTGTGCCGGATTTCCCGACAGGCCGACAACGCTCACCACCCTTACGGCGCTTTACAACCGCATTAACCCACTTTTCCGACGGTATTTTTCCTGTGACGCTTAATAGCCCATCACCCAGGTTCAACTCATCAGATAGACCTAAATCGATGTCAGACATATTACCTACCACTTCCGGCACCAGGTAAAGCTGGTTTTGAAAACGCCTGATTTCAACTCCTTTACGCTTAAATACTGGAGTAGCATCATCCTGCGCCATAATCAGATCAGAGGAAATAGATGAAACCTGCTTTTGATTTAGCGTTACTCCAGTTCGCAGAGCCACCCAAAAACGCAATAATTCAGGCTGACGAATATCCGGAAGAGATAACCATGCCCGAATATCAAGGCAATCATCTCCCTCAGAACAACTGTCGAGATCGGCCTGAAGATAATGCTTGAGCAATAATTCAGTCTGGCTAAGTAGCTGAGCATTCTGTTGAAAACGCTGTGTAACACTCCCCCAACGTTCTTTTATGCGAGGCAAAACATGATGACGGAGATAGTTCCTATCATAATGATCTAGGCTATTACTGGGATCATCAATATAAGCCAACCCTAAATTCTGAACAGCCCCTTCTAATTCCGAACGCTCAAGATTAAGCAACGGCCTGAGCAACTGCCCCTGGGCAAACTGTCTGGAGAACGGCATCCCCTGCAGCCCTCTAATGCCACTGCCACGAATCATACGAAAGAGGATTGTTTCCGCCTGATCATCGGCATGATGCCCCATTAACAGACAATCATTCTCTCTAAGCAGTGAAGTAAATGCCGCATACCTGGCATCTCTGGCATGCGCTTCAGATGAGGACTCAGGTACAACACAACTTACCTTATGCGATAAACCTAAGCGCTCAGCCTCTCTTTGCGAGAATTCAGCCCAGGCGCCAGATTTAGGATGCAATTGATGATTAACATGTACGACCAGCAACTCACGATCTGCAAGATGTTTAGCTGCTAAGTGAAGTAATAGCTGGGAATCCAGACCACCACTATGGGCAATAACCCAACGATCTACATCATTATTTTTAAGAAAGGATGAGATGAGCGCAGAAAAGCTACGCTCACACTCATTCAGAGGAAAGTGGTTGTGTGGCTTACGCCTCACCACCAAAACCGTAAGACATCAGGCGCTTGTAACGTCTTTCCAATAGTTCATCCATGGACAGCTCATTGAGTTTACCCAATGTTTCAGCCAGGTGACGTTTAAGGTTAGCCGCAGTCAAAGCAGGATCGCGATGCGCGCCACCTAAAGGCTCGCTCACAATCTGATCGACCAAACCCAGCTCATGCAGACGCTCAGAGGTAATACCCATCGCCTTCGCAGCATCCGCAGCACGCTCAGCACTCTTCCATAGGATTGAAGCACAACCTTCTGGAGAGATTACTGAATAGGTTGAGTAGTTCATCATCATTAGCTCATCGCATACACCTATCGCCAATGCACCACCAGAACCACCTTCTCCAATAACGGTTGAGATGATAGGCGTTTTCAACTGCGACATTTTAGCCAGGTTAAATGCAATCGCCTCAGACTGACCACGCTCTTCAGCATCGATACCCGGATAAGCGCCCGGCGTATCAATGAAGGTCATGATCGGCATTTTGAAACGCTCAGCCATTTCCATTAGGCGTAAAGCTTTGCGATAACCTTCCGGACGAGGCATGCCGAAATTACGACGCTGACGCTCATGAACTCCACGGCCTTTCTGATGACCAATGATCATGACCGGCTGCTCATCTAAACGCGCAATACCACCAACAATCGCCTGATCATCGGCGAAGTGACGGTCACCATGAATCTCATCAAACTCTTCAAAAATAAAATCGATGTAATCCAGGGTATACGGACGCTGCGGATGGCGTGCCAACTGAGAAACCTGCCAAGCAGACAGATCTGAAAAAATAGATTCGGTCAGACTACGGCTTTTGTCTTCCAGACGCGTAATCTCTTCAGAGATATTCAGATCAGCTGAATCCCCAACAAGACGTAGCTCTTCAATTTTTGCCTGTAGTTCTGCGATCGGCTGTTCAAAATCCAGGTAATTCGGATTCATATGACTCATCTATTCAATAGTGAAAAAAATTGTGCAAAGTTTACCTTATTTCACACATTAAGGACCAGACCTTAGTTCAGGCTAATAGGTAAGACTCACCGCATCACTGCCAAATTTATCCATTAATGCGATCAGCAGATCATCATTTGCCTGAACCTGCCATTCATCTCCTAGTCTCAAGGTCGCTTCAGCATCGGGTCTGGCATAGCGGAACTTAACCGGTAAAGATCCATTACCCTTATGCGCATGCAGCAGTTCTTGTAATTCTTTAAGTCGTCGGCCGGTGAAATGGCTTTCGTTACATTTAACCTGAACTCCGGATGCATATTGCGCCCTTGCCTGAGGAATACTGAGCACCTTATTGACTCTCACCTTCATACCGCCAGAATAGTGATCTTCGGCAACCTCCCCCTCAACAACCAGCACAGCATCTTTGTGAACCAGCTCTCTGACCGCATCGTATGTATCACCAAATAAAGTGACATCGATTCTGGCACTACGGTCATCCAGTGTCACAAAACAAAGATTGTCGCCTTTTTTGGTTTTTTTCAGGCGCAGGTCAACCACCAAACCGGCCATTTTCTGAGTCTGTCCGCGCGCCGGCTGAAGCTCGACAATTCTTCTGCTTATAAAGTGCTTAAGTTCAGCCTCATATTCATCAATTGGATGTCCAGTCAAATATAAACCGAGGGTATCTTTTTCCCCGGCAAGACGCTCTTTATCGGTCCAGGAGCGAACATTCCTATAGTCTTCATAAGTACAACGATCCGATTCGGCTTCAACCTCGCCGAAGAGATCAAACATTCCCGCATCGCTGTTTTTTGCTGCCTGGTCAGCTGCTTTTAATGCATCAGGGATGGCTTCCCACAATACGGCTCGCTCAGCCCCTAAACAATCTACGGCACCCGAACGAACCAATGCTTCAAGTACACGTTTATTAAGTTTCTTGGCACCTACCCGTTCACAGAAATCAAAGAGGTCATTAAATTCGCCTCCTTCAGCCCGAGCTTCAACAATCGCTTCGATAGGGCCTTCTCCCACCCCCTTAATAGCCCCCAGGCCGTACACGATGACTCCCTCATCGTTTACTGTGAACATATATTCGCCGGTATTCACATTAGGCAGGGCTGGAGGAATACCCATGTTCCGACACTCTTCAATGAAGATCACCACCTTATCGGTGTTCTGCATATCAGATGACATTACCGCAGCCATGAAAGGCGCCGGGTAGTGAGCTTTTAACCAGGCCGTTTGATAAGAAACCAACGCATATGCGGCCGAGTGGGATTTGTTAAATCCATATCCGGCAAACTTCTCTACCAGATCAAATATATTTCCTGCCAGGTCACGATCAATGCCATTTTGTTCAGAACCATCCAGGAAAGAGACCCGCTGCTTTGCCATCTCTTCAGGTTTTTTCTTACCCATTGCTCGGCGAAGCATGTCCGCTCCACCCAGCGTATAGCCCGCCATAACCTGGGCTATCTGCATTACCTGCTCCTGATACAGGATAATTCCATAGGTAGGTTCCAAAACCGGCTGCAGAGAATCAAGCTGGTAGTCCGGATGCGGCCAGGCCATTTCAGCACGACCGTGCTTTCGATTGATAAAGTCATCAACCATCCCCGATTGCAGAGGACCAGGACGGAACAAAGCCACAAGCGCGACAATATCTTCAAAGCGGGAAGGCAACAGACGACGAACCAGATCCTTCATACCACTGGACTCAAGCTGGAACACCGCTGTCGTTTCAGCCGCCTGCAACAAATCAAAGGTTTTCTTATCTTCCAGATCGATCAAAGCGATATCTAGCGGTTCTTCACCCTGTTTATCGCGGATTCGGTTAACCGTCTGCAAGGCCCAGTCAATAATTGTCAGGGTACGTAGTCCCAAGAAGTCAAACTTAACTAGCCCTGCTTCTTCTACATCACCTTTATCAAACTGTGTAACCAGACCGTTGCCTTCTTCATCGCAATAGGTCGCAGCAAAATCAGTGAGCTTAGTCGGAGCGATTACCACCCCTCCGGCATGCTTGCCTACACCTCGGGTTACCCCTTCCAGCTTGTAGGCCATATCCATGATTTCCTGAGCCTCTTCACTAGACTCAATGAATTCACACAGCATAGGTTCCTGATCGAGCGCTTTTTTCAGGGTAATACCGGGCTCAAAAGGGATAAGTTTTGATAAACGATCCGCCAGACCAAATGGCTTACCTTGAACACGGGCCACATCTCGCACAACCGCTTTCGCAGCCATCGTGCCGAAGGTTACGATCTGAGACACTGCATCACGACCATAGGTTCGAGCAACGTAGTCAATTACCTTATCACGGTTATCCATACAGAAATCGATATCGAAGTCCGGCATGGATACACGCTCAGGGTTAAGGAATCGCTCGAAAAGAAGGTCATACTCCAATGGATCAAGATCGGTAATCTTCTGCGCATAAGCAACCAGGGAACCAGCACCAGAGCCTCGCCCAGGGCCCACAGGCACACCGTTTTCCTTACCCCATTTGATGAAGTCCATTACGATCAGGAAATAACCAGGGAAACCCATCTGAATAATGATATCCAGCTCAAACTCAAGTCGGTCAATATATTCCTGACGCTTTGCGTCATATTCCGGATCATCCCTGTCCAGAAGGATCTCAAGACGTTCTTCAAGGCCGTCGAATGACACCTTCCTGAAGAAATCATCCATCAACATACCTTCAGGTATCGGATATTTCGGCAGATAGTAAGTGCCTATTTCAATATCGATATTACAGCGTTTTGCTATCTCGACACTGTTTTGTAATGCAGACGGAATATCGGAAAATAGCGCCTCCATCTCACGTTGCGAACGGAAGTATTGCTGTTCACTGTATTCTTTCGGGCGAGTCGGATCTTCCAGAGTACGACTCTGGTTTATACACACCCGAACTTCGTGGGCTTCGAAATCGTCAGCCTTAACAAACATCACTTCATTGGTTGCAACGAGAGGGCAACCAAACTGTTTGGCTAATTCTACTGAGCCATGGACAATTTGCTCATCGCCAACACGCCCAGTTCGCTGAACTTCTAGATAGAAACTATCCTTAAATACTCCCATCCAGCGCTGCAATACCTCTGGAGCTTGTCCTTTTTCAGCCAGAATTGCGCGACCAACTTCCCCTTTTTTAGCGCCTGAAAGTGCAATTAAACCTTCAGCTTTCGCCTCAACCCACTCGGGCTTCACCAGAGCCATATCTGGGATGATATTCTGCCCTTCTGCATAGGCCTGAGAGATCAGCTCCATAAGGTTCAGGTAACCTTGGGCATTACGCACTAATAGAGTAATGCGGTATGGCTCACCGCCTGGCTCATCCGTGTTCTCAACCCACAGATCCGATCCACAAATGGGTTTAATACCGTTCCCAGTTGCAGCCTTAAAGAACTTTACCAATCCAAAGAAGTTGGTCTGATCGGTCATACCTACAGCAGGCATGCCCTCTTTTTTTGCGGCCGCGACCAGCTCTTTGACGCGGACCAAACCATCCACCAAAGAGAATTCGGTGTGTACTCGAAGATGAACAAATGTAGGATCAGTCATAAGGCTTGATGTATTTATTGGGGTTCAATCAGTTCACGAACAGGTTTAAAGCTTCGGCGGTGTTCCAGTAGCGGGCCATGTTCTTTCAGAGCAGCAAAATGTGCGGCTGTCGGATAGCCCTTATGCTTAGCAAAACCATACTGTGGATAAGTTTTATCTAACTCTTCCATCTCACGATCTCTATCAACTTTAGCCAGGATAGAAGCCGCGCTTATTTCTGGAATTTTACTATCGCCCTTTACCACTGGTTCAGACGGGCATTCCAAATCAGGTGATCGATTTCCATCGACATAGACAAACTCGGCTTTTAGCGGCAGTCCCTCAACCGCTCTTTTCATAGCCAGCATTGAAGCATGGAGGATGTTAATTTGATCGATTTCCTCTGGGGAAGCTGAAGCCACACACCAAGCCAGGGCCTTATCCTTAATCTCATGATAAAGCGCTTCTCTGCGCTTAGCGGTCAGCTTTTTAGAATCCGCTAAACCCTCTATCGGTTTATTCGGATCGAGTATAACTGCAGCAGCAACCACATTACCTACAAGCGGTCCACGACCAACTTCATCAACCCCTGCAATTAGTTTACCCTGGCTAAAATCAAAGACTAACTTTTCCATTAAAGTACTCCGCGTTTAACCAGCAGCGCCTCTATCGCATCAGCAGCTTTCTCATCCGCATTTTGATACAACTGTTCATGAATTTGAGCAAATCGTTTTGCCAGATATTCTTGATACCCTTTATCCTGCAACGCCTTCAGAACATGCTCCCCTAAAATTTCAGGACGGACATCGTTCTGCAATATTTCAGGAACCAGCAGTTCATCTGCAAGTAGGTTTGGCAAAGATATAAATCGCGATTTCACCATTTTCGAATAAATAGAGTAGGTAAGGCTCGCCATTTTGTAGGCAACGACCATTGGCTTTTGCAAGATCGTTGCCTCGAGGGTTGCGGTTCCAGAAGCAATTAATATTGCGTCAGAAATAGCCATCACCTCACGAGAATGATTAATAACCAGCTGTATATTAAGATCTTCAAACTCTTCAGTGATCAGCTTGTGTAGCTGATCGTGCCGTTGTTTGTTTGCAGCAGGAATAACGAAACGAACATTATTGACCCGTTTCGCTAACCACCTCGCCGTTTCAAGGAAAGGTTTGGCTAAATACTTGACTTCACTTCCCCTACTCCCCGGCAAAATTGCAACAATAGTCTCAACATCAGCTACAGCGAAACGTTGCCGCGCTTTTTCGACATTGACACTTTTCGGAATACTATTTGCGAGCGGGTGTCCAACAAACTCTACCCACTGTCCTGTAGGCGTGTAATGCTGAGCCTCGAAAGGGAATAGGCTCAAAACTAGGTCAGTGGTTTGCTTAATCTTATAAATACGCTTTTGTTTCCAGGCCCAAACCGATGGGCTTACATAATGGACGGTAGGGATCCCAGCGGTTTTAAGCTCACCCTCCAGCTTGAGGGTAAAATCAGGTGCATCAACACCAATAAACAGATCAGGTGGATTATCTAAAAAATATTGAGTTAAATTCTTTCTGATTTTGAGAAGCTCTCGCAGCCTACTCAATACTTCTACCAGCCCCATGACCGATAAACGTTCCATTGGGTAATGAGATTTACACCCAGCATCAATCATTAACTCTCCGCCAATACCTTCGACGATAAGGTGTGGATGCCTTTCTTTAAGTGTTTTGATTAGCCCGGAACCCAGTATGTCGCCAGAGGCCTCTCCAGCAACAATACCTATACGCAATGGCTTGGACATAGCGGTACCTTAACGAATAATACCGCGAGAGGAGTTCTTAACCGAATCGATAAGTGGTTCTATCTCAGGACAGCTTTCAGCCATAACCTGTAATTCAGACAATGCCTGAGCTACGGTTAATTTTTTTCGATAAAGCGATTTATAAGCACGTTTAATCTGACTGATTGCTTCAGTGGAAAAACCGCGACGCTTTAAGCCTTCAGTGTTGATACCATGAGGGGTGGCAGTATTCCCGTTTGCCATGACATAGGCAGGGATATCTTTTAGCACGACTGTACTGGTTCCGCACATCACATGAGAACCTATTTTGCAGAACTGATGAACGGCTGTGAATCCACCTAGAATGCTCCAATCACCGACATGCACGTGCCCTGCAATAGCGGTGTTATTTGCCATAATTACATGGTCACCAACGACACAGTCATGCGCAACATGAGCATACGCCATGAAAAGATTATGGCTACCTATCGTGGTAGTTCCGGCATCCTGGATTGTACCTCTGTGAATTGTTACGCCCTCTCGAATCACATTGTGATCCCCTATAGTCAGGGTCGTTGGCTCACCAGCATATTTTTTATCCTGGCAATCCTCTCCAACAGAAGCAAACTGAAAAATCCGATTATTACAGCCAATTTTGGTTGGGCCTTTAATAACTACATGTGGGCCTACAACCGTTCCCGCACCGATTTCAACATCAGGGCCAATAATTGACCATGGGCCAACTTCAACATCATTAGCGAGTTTTGCAGATGGATCTACAATGGCGCGGGAATCAATCAAGACTTAAACCTTTCTATCAGCACACAAGATAGTTGCAGAACTAACCGTATCACCTTCAACAGACGCACGCACGTCAAATTTCCAGATACCACGACGTTCAGAAATCACTTTCGCTTCCAGCTTAAGTTGGTCGCCAGGAACGACAGGACGCTTGAAACGCAACTTATCAGAACCCACAAAGTAGTAGATAGAACCATCTTGTGGCTTCTTATCCATGGTTTTGAAACCTAGAATGCCAGCCGCTTGCGCCATAGCTTCGACAATTAATACGCCAGGCATAACCGGATGATCTGGGAAGTGGCCATTAAAAAATGGTTCATTCACCGTTACATTTTTGATGGCTACAATGGATTCTCCCTTTTCTAACTCCAGCACCCTATCCACAAGTAAGAAAGGATAGCGGTGTGGGAGATATTCCCGAATTTCATTAACATCCATCATTTATCAAAACCCTTAATCTTTTGAAATCTTTTCTTCGATAGACTTAAGCCGGCGAGCAATATCGTCCAACTGCTTAAATCTAACGACATTTTTCTTCCACTGCTTATGCGGCATCATCCCTGTACCCGAAGAAAACGCCCCCGGCTTATCAATCGACTTTGATACCAATGTCATAGCCGTTATATGTGTACCATCTGCTATATCAAGATGCCCTGTGATTCCACAGGCTCCAGCGATGGTACAACGGTCGCCAATTTTAGTGCTTCCCGCAACTGCGGTACAGCCCGCGATAGCAGTATTTTTGCCAATTTTGACGTTATGTGCGATTTGAATCTGATTATCCAGAATAACCCCATCACTTATAACTGTATTTTCAAGGGCACCCCGGTCAATTGTTGTACAAGCCCCGATCTCAACATTCGATCCAATGCGAACCCCGCCGAGTTGGGCAATTTTGACCCATTTCTCGCCATCATTGGCAAAACCGAAGCCATCTGAACCCAGAACAGCACCACTGTGAATCAGCGAATCTGAACCGATAGAAACATCATCGTAAAGCGTCACATTCGGCTTAATAATGCTACCTTTACCGACAGAACAGCCCTGACCAACAACAGTATTCTCACCAATAATCACATCAGCCATGATCTCAGTATCAGCGCCAATAACAACACCTGCTGCCAGGGTTACACCATCAGAAATTTTAGCTGTAGGATGAATTACCGCGTTTACGTGTATTGAGCCTGCGGACTCTCTCTTGCGTTCAAACAAACGACTGAGCTTCGCATAACCCAGGTAAGGGTCATCCATGACTATCACATTACCAACGAAGCCTTCTGCCAGCTCCCTGGTCATAATAATCGCAGCAGCCTGACTTTCAGCGAGATATCGTTGGTACTTTGTGTTGGAAACGAAGGCGATTTGTTCTTTCGAAGCATTCTGCAAGGTCGCAATAGACTCAACCTTGCAGTCAGGATTACCAATTAGCTCAGCCGAAAGGAATTCGGAAATTTCCTGAAGCGTAAATCCAGCTTGTGTCATTCAATATCCAAGCAATTACTGTTTGTTCAGTAGTTCTACAACCTTAGGGGTTATATCAAGTTCTTTTTTGGCGAAAAGAGTCGCTTGTTTAGCAATGACAGCGTCATAGCCTTCTTTTTCGATTAAACCGCGAATCACTTTATCCAAGCGAGGTTTCATCTCCTGAATAAACGCCTGTTCACGTTCCATTCTTTTCTGCTGAAGTGCCTGCCCCGAACGCTGATATTCAGCAAACACTTTCTGGAATTGAATCTTCAGCTTTTTCAGTTCCTCTTTAGAGACAAGGTCTTTATTCTTGGCAATCTTCTCTCTTGCCGCCTTTACTTGCTTTTCAAGATCAAGAACCTTTTGCTCGTCTTTCGCAAACTCACTTTTCAGTTTCGCACGAAAGTCAGCGGCTGCTTCAGATGCTAGTAGTGCTTGCTGTACCCCTAATACCGCTATTTTTTCAGCATTTGCATTAAAACTAATACCTAAAGCCAAAACCAAACTGCAAACAACTTTAATATTCATAAATAATCCCTTAGAACGTTTGACCCAGTGCGAACTGGAATACTTCAGTTTCATCTCCAGACTTGTCATTAAGAGGTGCCGCTATCGCAAACGATAGAGGACCAATTGGCGTCAACCAGCTTAATCCGAAGCCAGCAGAGTATCTAAGCTCATCCAGTTTGATACCCTCTTCGCAATTACCAGCAATTGATGCAGATGAGCACTGCGTATCAAATACGTTCCCGGCATCAACAAATAACAAGGTTCTCCAACCTGACTGGTCTTTAACAAATGGAGTAGGGAAGATAAATTCCGCACCGCCTGTTATAAGTACATCACCACCAAATGGATCGTTTTTAGAATCTCTAGGCCCAAGCGAATTCTGTTCAAAGCCTCGTACAGTTTTCAGGCCTCCTGCAAAGAAATGCTTATAGAATGGATACTCGTTACCACCTAACTCCCCTCCATAACCAAAACGGCCTCTCAAAGAAAGTACCCAATTTCGATTGTCATCCAGCGGACGGTAGTACTTTGTATTAAATGAGGCTTTGTAATAACTCAAATCGCTACCAGGCAAGCCCAATTCAAGTGACGCTGTATGCGAATAACCTTTTGTTGGGAAGAAACCTCTATTTAGATGATTATCCGTCCAGGTCGAACGCAGAATCATATTAAAATAGTCGTTACCTTCATCTGCAATATATTGATTAATCTCAGCCGGGGTCTCAGTTGCATTGGTATTAATCGACACCTGCTCTAGATTCAAACCAAAGTTCAGACGCTGATAATCATCGATCGGATAACCAAAGTTCACTCCCCCACCAATCTCATCGGTAGAGAAGGCACTGGTGTTATCTTCATCAAAATCTCGCTCACGATAATACAGACTGAAACCGCGGCTCACGCCATCAACTGTATAATATGGATCTACATAGCTGTAAGAATACTCGGTTAAGGTATCACTATTAGAGATCCCAACACCCACCTTCTTACCCGTACCTAAGAAATTATCTTGTTGTAGATTGAAACCAAGAATAATACCTGAGTTCTGAGAGAAACCGAGACTTGCCGAAAACGAACCTGACTGCTGTTCTTCCACAACGTAACTAACATCAACTAAATCATCGCTTCCAGGAACAGAGGTAGTCTCGACATTCACAGACTTAAAGTAACCCGTTTTTTCTAAACGCACTTTAGACTGTTCAATCATCTCGTTTGATGCAACAGCAGACTCCATCTGTTTCAAATGCTGCCTAATCACATCATCAGCAGTCCTGGTATTTCCACTAATATTTATTCTTCGTACATAGGTACGCTTACCAGGATCCAGGAAGAATTTAACCGTTACTGTATTATCGTCATGAACCTCTGGAACTGGTGAGATATTGGCAAACATATAACCGGCATTACCAATTGTTGTAGCTAGTGCATCTTGTGATTCAACAATAAGCTTACGAGAAAAAGTCTGCCCTTCCTCAACTCGCACTGTCTCCATTAACTGATTTTCAGGGACAACCATTTCGCCCGCTATATCTACAGCGCGAATAGTATGTTTCTCACCTTCGGTAACATTAACAGTAATGAAAATATTCTTCTTGTCAGGGGTAATAGATACTTGCGTTGAATCGATAGAGAAGTTGGCATACCCGCTATCTAGGTAGTACGAACGAAGCTTTTCAAGATCACCTGATAACTTCTGGCGAGCGTAACGATCATCTTTTTTATAGAACGACCAGAAATGAGGTAATTTCAGGGAGAAAAGTTCTTTAAGTTCTTCATCCGTATATACAGTGTTACCCACTATATTGATGTGCTGTATGGTAGCAATCTGACCTTCGGCAACATCGATATTAAGTGCAACCCTATTACCCGGTAATGTTTCTACGTCAGTAGTTACAGACGCACCATAACGGCCTTGCGAGGCATAAACACGAACCAGGTCCTGTTTAATGGATTCCAATGTTGCTCGTTTGAATACATCACCTTCCTGAAGACCACCCTGCTTCAAGCCCTCGAGCAGCATTTCAGTTTCGATAACATCATTACCTTCAATACGAATAAGACTTACAGAGGGGCGCTCCAGCAGCTTCAAAACAAGCACACCGTTATCACGGGAAAGCTTCACATCGTCGAAGTAACCAGTCTTAAATAGCTTTCTGGTTGCTTTTGCAAGAGCAGCTGAACTGACCTGATCACCCGCAGTAATAGGAAAGTTACGGAACACTAGCCCAGGGGATACACGCTGTAATCCCTCCAGACGAATATCCTGAATCTCAAAAGACGAATTGTTTGCCTGAGCCACGCTGGACCAGATCACTAGTGCTAACAGAAGACCAATGCTGCGTTTCATGAAGTACTTCTTTTTCCGTAATAAATTCGTAAAGCCGTAGTGTTTTTACAGCCGCATAAAGTCATTAAACAAAGCCACAAACATCAACGAGAGTAGCAGTGCCATTCCAACTTTGAGCCCAAGCACTTGCAGCCTCTCACTTACAGGCTTACCTGTTATCAGCTCAACTGAATAATAAAGTAGATGCCCACCATCTAGCACAGGTATCGGCAACAGATTCAAAATACCTAAACTAATGCTTAAGTAAGCCAGGAAGCTAATATAATACTCAAAACCTGCCGAAGCTTGGGCACCCGCCACTTTAGCAATGGTTATGGGCCCACTCAAGTTTTTTACCGAGATAACCCCTTCAATCATCTTCCAGATTGAATCCAAAGTCAGGGCAATCATCTGCCAGGTTTTTTCTACAGACTTACCAACAGCGGCTATTAAGTCATACTTAACGGTACGCTTATATTGCTCAGGCCAGCCTACCGCTTGCGCCCCGATGCCGACAAAGCCGTACTGGACTGCATTTTTTCCTTCTTTCGCCTCAGGACGCAACTGGATATCAAGCAGCAAACCACCACGCTTAATGTTCAGATTGAGCAACGTCTCCGGACTAGCCTGAACAATCTTCACAAAAGCCGCCCAATCTTCGATCTCAGTGCCATCGACACTAATAATCTGATCGCCAATCTCCAGACCTGACTGCTTACCTCGCCCTTCAGGAGAAAGTTCAGCTATGACCGCAGGCTGATGGGGACGCCAAGGTTTCAATCCAAGCGCACTTACTGGCGATTCACGATCAACATCAATCTCCCACTCAGAGATCTGAACTTCATATTGCTCAGCTAACGTAGTTCCTTCAGGCTTAACCTCAAGTGAAATCACCCCACTTTCGCCGACCCGGGCAGCCAACCGCAAGTTAACATCATCCCAGGTACCGGTCTTAAAGCCATCAACACTGACAATTTCCCCAGGAAAGGGAATAGCCAAGGAGGATACTGGTTTATTATCAGCAACCCCTCCCACCACTGGAGCAACGGTAGAAATGCCGTATCCATACATAATCCAGTATGCAAATACAGCAAATATAAGATTAACAAGAGGGCCAGCAGCAACAATAGCTATACGCTGAATAACGGGTTTGCGATTAAATGCCTGATCCAACAGCTCCGGCGAAACATCACCCTCTCGCTCATCCAGCATCTTAACGTAACCACCCAAAGGAATAGCCGCAATGACATATTCAGTGCCATCTTTACCAACACGACTAAAGAGGGGGCTACCGAATCCAACCGAGAATCGAAGCACCTTCACACCGCAACGGCGTGCGACATAGTAATGCCCCCACTCATGGATTGTTACCAAAATCCCTAAGGTTATGATTGTCGCAAGAATTGTATGCAGCAGATCCATACTAAATTTAACTTGCTATCAAATACTGCATTCCCAGCACGAACACTGGAGATGCTGCGGTTAGACTATCAATTCGATCAAGAATACCACCATGCCCAGGAAGCAATTGACTACTATCCTTAATCCCACGATGTCTTTTCAACATACTCTCGAACAGATCACCAAGCACAGACACAACCCCGGTCAAAACAGCTAAGCCCAGCAGCATGATCAATTGAGAAGCTTCAAAACCACTGTATATGGCATAACCAATAGCCACTATAGCCGTACTGAACAAGCCACCATAAACACCCTCTCGGGTTTTACCCGGGCTTACATGAGGGGCCAGCTTATTGCGCCCAAACCGTTTTCCTGCAAAGTAAGCCCCAACATCAGCTCCCCATACAAGTAAAAACAGAAGCAATATCAATAGCTCACCATTGTCAGAAGCTTTCATACTAACAAAAGCCAACCAACAGGGAACAAGTACAACAAAACCGATCAAAGCTCGCTGCCAGGAGCGCGCCCAGCCTACACTCTGCGGATAGCGCATCACCCAGACGAGTGCAATCAACCAAGCAAATGCTGAAACCAGTAGAATGGAGCTTACCGGAAGATCAGCGTAAGAAAGGTGTAATCCCAGTATAGCCAACGCCATTATCAGAACATATGTATAGCGTTTGAGGGCTTTATCGTAGCCCGAAAGATTTGCCCACTCCCAGGCTGCCAATAAAATTGCAGCATCTAGGAAATAGATAAAAGAGGAAAGAGGAAGCGCAAAGACGCCCAACAAAGCAAGAGGAGCTAAAACGATTGCCGTAAAAACCCGCTGTTTAAGCATTCGATTCAGCCTCTACCTGTTCACTGGTTTTGCCAAAGCGGCGCTGTCGACCCGAATAATCAACAACTGCTTTCTTAAGGTGTTCTTTATCAAAGTCAGGCCAATATGCATCGGAAAAGAACAGCTCAGTATAAGCAAACTGCCAGATTAAAAAGTTACTAATCCGCTGCTCTCCACCCGTTCTAATACAAAGGTCCGGCTCAGGAATATCAGCAAGGGATATGTTTTGTGCAAATAATGTTTCATTAATATCTGCAGGCTGGATCGATCCTGACTGACATAGCTCTGCCAATCGTTGAGCTGCCGAAACTATATCCCAGCGCCCCCCGTAGTTTGCCGCGATATTCAAATGCAGCCCATCACAATCCTGCGTCATCCCTTCCACCTTCTCTATCTTAGCCTGAAGAGATGAACTAAATGCTGTTTTATCACCAACTACTCGTAACCGAATATTATTCTTAACCAGCTTTTTCGCTTCGCGATCCAAAGCCAGTTTAAACAACTCCATCAATCCTTTTACCTCCAAAGGAGGTCTTTTCCAGTTTTCCGAACTAAATGCAAACAGGGTAAGCGCCTCGACTCCCATTTCCATGCAGCCTTCAATTACTGAACGAACACAGTCGACACCGGCTTTATGACCTGCCAGGCCAGGCAAACGACGCTCCTTTGCCCAACGATTATTACCATCCATAATGATGGCAATATGCCGGGGGATCTTAAGTCCATTTTCAGTCGATAGATTTTCTGATGACATGAGCAAAAACCAGCGGCACTTTCACAGTGCCGCATTTGATCAGATTTCCATTAGATCTTTTTCTTTTTGTTCCAGAAGGCTATCAACCTCCGCAACATGCTTATCCGTAATTTTCTGAACCTGATCTTCACCGCGGCGCTGATCATCTTCAGTAATTTCCTTTTCCTTAAGAAGATCCTTTAGATCTCCATTTGCATCACGGCGAATATTACGAATGGCAACACGAGCATTTTCAGCTTCTGCGCGCGCCTGCTTGATATAACCTTTACGTGTTTCCTCAGTTAGAGGAGGCATTGGTACACGAATGTTTTCGCCAGCAGTCGCTGGATTCAAGCCCAGATCAGAAGTCATGATCGCTTTTTCAATCACTGGCACCATTGGCTTTTCCCATGGCACGATGGACAGAGTTCGACCGTCTTCAACAGAGATATTCGCAACCTGACTTAGCGGCACATCAGATCCATAATAAGATACCTGAATGCCTTCAAGGATACTTGGATGCGCACGACCTGTACGAATTTTTTTAAAGTTGTTTACCAGCGCTTCCACACTCTTCTGCATGCGCTCGGTAGCATCCTGAGTAATTTCATTCAGCATATTTTTCTCCAACCGTTTCACTGCAATCAATCAGGGTCCCTTCATCACCACCTACCACTAGGTTGGCGAGAGCACCTGGTTTATTCATATTAAAAACCCGAACAGGCATATTATGATCACGGGTCAGACAGATCGCTGTCAGATCCATCACACCTAACTGCTGTTCAATTACTTCGTCATAATTCAGATGACGATAACGTCGTGCAGTTGGCTCCTTAACAGGGTCGGCAGTATACACACCGTCAACTTTGGTCGCTTTTAGCACAACATCCGCTTCCACTTCGATACCACGAAGGCAAGCAGCAGAATCTGTAGTAAAAAATGGGTTACCGGTACCTGCCGCAAAAATCACAACATCACCTTGATTCAAATAGCGCATAGCATTGCGTCGATCATAATGATCTACAACACCGCTCATCGGAATAGCGGACATGACACGCGTATTGATATTACTTCTTTCCAGCGCATCACGCATAGCAAGCGCATTCATAACCGTCGCCAGCATACCCATGTGATCGCCAGTCACTCGATCCAAACCAGCGGCATTCAAAGCCGCACCGCGGAACAAGTTTCCGCCACCAATCACCATGCCCACCTGGACACCGATACCGACGAGCTGACCAATCTCTAGCGCCATACGATTCAGCACATTAGAGTCGATACCAAAGCTTTCTTCGCCCATAAGCGCTTCGCCGCTAAGCTTAAGTAAAATTCGTTTATATTTGGATTGTTTTTCGGTAGATGGCATCCGTATATCTCCGCAGAATTTGAGATCAGGAGAGTGTAGCAGGAAAAGGGGGGATTGCGCATGCAGAACATGCGCAATCGAAAGGCTTTACAACAACTTAGCCGTTCAGCTGAGCAGCAACTTCTGCAGCGAAGTCAACTTCTTCAACTTCAATACCTTCACCCACTTCAATACGAGTGAAAGATGTAACTGTAGCACCAGCATCTTTAGCAACCTGACCCACTTTCTGATCAGGGTTTTTAACGAATGCTTGTTCTACCAGGCTATTTTCAGCCAGGAACTTGTTGATACGACCAGTAACCATCTTCTCTGCAATCTCTGCAGGCTTGCTAGCCATATCAGGCTGAGCCAGGATGATCTCTTTCTCTTTCTCAACAACTTCAGCAGGCATATCTTCTTTGTTAACAACCTGTGGGTTAACAGCAGTAACATGCATAGCGATGTCTTTAGCTGTTTCGTTGTTTCCGCCATCAAGCTGAACAAGCGCAGCAATTTTGTTGTTACTGTGTACGTAAGCACCAACAACGCCACCTTCAACCAGGAATACGCGACGCACGCCGATGTTCTCGCCGATTTTCTGAACCAACGCATCACGCGCATCGTTCAATTCACCAGCCATTAGCGCTTCAACGTCAGTTGCTTTATCAGCAAACGCTTTGTCCAGAACAACATTTGCGAAAGCCAGGAAGCCTTCGTCACGTGCAGCAAAGTCAGTCTCAGAGTTAACTTCTACTGCTACAGCGTAGCTGCTATCGTCAGCAACTTTAACAACTACAACACCTTCAGCTGCAGTACGGCCTGCTTTTTTAGCAGCCTTCATACCAGAAGCTTTACGCAGCTCTTCAATCGCTTTTTCGATGTCGCCACCAGCTTCTTTAAGTGCTTTTTTACACTCCATCATGCCCAGACCAGTACGGTCGCGCAGATCTTTAACCATTGCAGCGGAAATGTTCGCCATATCGGATACCCCTATAAAATAGTCACGGGTTAATCAAAAAATCCAAAAAAGGGGGCCAGGCCCCCTCTATTGTCAAAGAGAATAACTAACTGAATTGACAGTTAGATTACTCAGCCGCAGCCTGATTCTCTTCAACTTCAACGAATTCGTTTTTGTCGCCAGCAGTTGCTTCAGTGCCTTCTAGGCAAGCATCTGCAGCAGACTTAACGTAAATCTGGATAGCGCGTAGCGCATCGTCGTTACCTGGAATAACAACATCAACACCATCAGGGTTGCTGTTTGTATCAACAACACCGATTACTGGGATACCCAGCTTGTTCGCTTCGTTTACAGCGATACGCTCGTGATCTACATCGATAACGAACAGAGCATCAGGCAGACCACCCATCTCTTTGATACCGCCGATAGAACGTTCCAGCTTCTCCATTTCACGCTGACGCATCAGAGCTTCTTTCTTAGTCAGCTTTTCGAAAGTACCGTCCTGGCTCTGTGATTCCAGATCACGCAGACGACGGATAGACTGACGAATAGTTTTGTAGTTAGTCAGCATACCACCCAACCAGCGATGGTTTACGTAAGGCATGCCCGCACGGCTAGCTTCTTCTTTAACGATTTTGCTAGCTGCACGTTTAGTACCAACAAACAGAACCTTGTTCTTGTTCGCAGCCATGTTCTGGATGTTATCCAGCGCACCGTTTAGTGCTGGCAGCGTGTGCTCAAGGTTGATGATATGGATCTTGTTACGAGCACCAAAAATGAACTTGGACATTTTTGGGTTCCAGTAACGAGTCTGGTGACCGAAGTGAACGCCTGCTTTAAGCAGGTCACGCATAGTAATTTTAGCCATTGTATTTCCTAAAATTGGGTTAAACCTCCACGACCCCCAACACCCAACCCGAAGGCACCCTGAGCATTGTGACGGAACGTGTGTGATATGTATTTTTTGCTTACGCAAATTGAGCGCGGATTTATACCATAATCAACCAATAATATAAAGCCTATTTATCTTCACTACAGAGGATTGCTACAATCAGTTTTAATTGAAACTACGTATCCATGCAGTTTGCATGGGTAAAAGCAGAATCACAGGAACAACTGGCCACTTATGAGCATCAAAATCAAGACACCTGAAGAGATCGAAAAAATGCGCCTCGCCGGCAAATTAGCCGCCGAAGTACTCGAAATGATTGAGCCATACGTGAAGCCAGGTGTAACCACAAACGAATTAAATCAAATCTGCCACGATTACATCGTTGATAAACAGAATGCTATCCCAGCACCACTTAACTATCACGGTTTTCCCAAATCAATCTGCACTTCAGTAAACCAGGTGGTGTGCCATGGCATTCCCAACGACAAAAAGCTGAAAGATGGCGACATTATCAATATAGACATCACGGTTATCAAAGATGGCTATCACGGCGATACCAGTAAGATGTTTTTTGTTGGTAAAGAATTACCCCACGCACGACGCCTTGTAGATATCACCCTTGAGTGCATGTACCGCGGCATCCGACTGGTTAAACCGGGCGCTCGCTTAGGTGATATTGGCCATAGCATTCAAACTTACGCAGAACAAAATCACTATACGGTTGTTCGTGAATACTGCGGCCATGGGATTGGAGCTGAATTCCATGAAGAACCACAAGTCCTTCATTATGGCAAAGCTGACACGGGTGAAATTCTGGAAGAAGGGATGACCTTTACCATCGAGCCGATGATTAATGCCGGAAAACGGCAAGTTAAATTATCCAAGAAAGATGGCTGGACAGTTGAAACGTCAGATCGCCGACTATCAGCACAGTGGGAGCACACAATTCTAGTAACCGCAGATGGTTATGAAATTCTTACCTATCGTTCAGATGACAGCATCGAACGCATAGGCAAAGCAGAGTAGATATTTAAAGTTCACCTTATGCCGAACACATTACTACAGCAACTCGCAGAAGAAGAGATCATCAATATTGCTGAGTTTCGCGAAGAACTCAGCAATGCACCGTCTGCCATTCCGGTTTACAAAGCCGCTTTGACAAAAATCAGGGAAGAGCTTGATGAACGTTTCAAGAATGGGGAAGACATAAGGAAACTTATCTATGGCCGAGCCTGGGAAATTGACCGCCTGCTTCAGGTAGCCTGGGAACAATTTTCATGGCCACTGGATAAGATTGCCCTGATTGCTGTCGGTGGTTACGGCCGAGGTGAACTTCACCCCCACTCTGATATCGATCTACTGATCCTTTTAGATGACAGTATCGAACCCGAATCATTTCATGATTCTATAAGCGGCTTCCTGACACTCTTATGGGATATTAATCTCGATATCGGCTCTAGCGTTCGCAACCTGAGCGAATGCTACAAAGAAGCGCAAAACGATATAACGATCGCGACTAATCTGATCGAATCCCGGACCCTAAACGGCAATGATCAGTTACATACTCGCATGTACGAGATGGTCACATCTGAGGGCGCCTGGACAGATAAAGAGTTCTTTATCGCCAAACTAAAAGAACAGAAAGGTCGTCACCAGAAGACCAATAATACCGAGTACAACCTTGAACCTAATCTTAAAAACTCTCCCGGTGGGCTTCGCGATCTGCAAACTATCGGCTGGGTCGCTAAACGCCATTTTGGTTCTACCTATATCCGTGATCTGGTATCCGACGGTTTCTTAACAGAAACAGAGCTTGATATCCTGAACAAAGGCGAGCTGTATCTCTGGTCAGTACGCTATGCAATGCACATGCTTTGCAAACGCCGGGAAGATCGCCTTTTATTCGATCATCAACGCTCGCTTGCAGAGTTTTTCGGTTACGAAGATGAAGAGGGAAAACTTGCCGTAGAGCAATTCATGGCTAAGTATTACCGTATAGCCATGGCCATGTCGGAATTTAACGACATGCTTCTCCAGCACTTTGATGAAGCGATTTTACGTGCCGATGAAGAGCAAGTAATCGTTCCTCTCAACAATCGTTTCCAGATCCATAACGACTTCCTAGAAGTCACATATGAAACTGTGTTTGAGCACCACCCTTTCGCGCTGATGGAGTTATTTGTCCTACTCGCGCAGAACACGCAGATTAAGGGCGTACGCGCTTCAACCATCCGACTTATTCGCGACAACCGGCATAAGGTCGATGATGAATTCCGCTCAGACATCCGAAACACCAGCCTGTTTATGGAGCTACTCCGCTCCCCTGAGCGCGTTTCAACCGAACTCAAAAGAATGACCCGTTACGGGATTCTTGGGCGTTATCTGCCTGAGTTTGGGCGCATCATAGGCCAGATGCAGCACGACCTTTTCCATATCTATACGGTCGACGCGCATACTATGAAGGTCATCCAGAAATGCCGTCAGTTTAGGCACAATGATTACCGCGAAGAGTTCCCGATCTGCCACCGCATAGTCAATCAACTGCCTAAAATAGAGTTGCTTTATATCGCCGGTCTATTTCATGACATTGCTAAAGGCCGTGGCGGAGACCATTCCGAGCTAGGAGCCGTCGATGCGATTGAGTTCTGCCAAAGCCATTATTTAGGAAAATGGGATACACATCTGGTTTCATGGCTGGTTGAAAACCATTTGCTAATGTCGATGACCGCACAGCGTAAGGACATTTCTGATCCTGAAGTTATCCACACTTTTGCTCAACAAGTGCGCGACGTCGTTCATCTTGATTATCTCTATGTTCTGACTATTGCTGATATCAACGCCACTAACCATTCCCTATGGAACAGCTGGCGAGCGACGTTAATGCGCAAACTATACACCGATACCAAACGCGCATTACGCCGCGGGCTTGAGAACCCAATCAACAAAGAAGACCGCATAGAGCAGATCCAGAATGAAGCCCTGGTTTTATTACAGCGCCAGGGCGTCAACGGAGATGATATTGAGAAGCTATGGTCCAGCATAGGGGATGACTATTTCCTGAGGGAAACCGCCCAAAGCATCTCGGAGCACACTAAAGCAATTCTTGAACACCTGAACCCAGACGAGCCACTGGTACTCATTCGACAAACCTCGCATCGGGTGTTCGAAGGGGCGACTGAGATCTTTATCTACAGTGCTGACATCAAGAACCTGTTCGCCGCAACGGTGGCGGCTATGGATCAGTTACATCTGAATATTCAGGATGCACGTATTATCGTCACCGACAGCGGCGAAGTTCTGAACACTTACACAGTGCTTTCTGATGACAACACCCCACTGTCTGAAAACCCTGATCATCTGAAAAGCATCAAGCAACGCCTGATAGAAGAACTCGACGACCCGAATGACTACCCTGAAATCATTCAGAGAAGAGTACCTAGACAAATGAAGCTTTTTGCTACGCCAACCCAGGTTTTCCTTAGCAATGATGCGATCGCCCATCAAACCGTCCTGGAAGTCATCACACCGGATCGCCCAGGCCTACTGGCAAGAATTGGCGGCATTTTTGCTGCTCATAATCTGTCAGTACGTAAAGCCAAAATTGCCAGTGTTGGCGAGCGTGTCGAGGACTTTTTCTTCATTACTGATGAACAGGGTCTACCCATATCAGACCCTGAGCTATGCCAACAATTACAAAATGAAATATGCCAGCAACTGGATGAACATATCCAGCATGAGAGCTAGATAAGCGGAGCCAATATGGACAAGCAACAACAAAATGAGATCGAAGCAGCAGTATTCCGACGCCTACTAGAACATTTGGACAACCGCAAAGACGTACAGAATATAGATCTGATGATCCTGGCAGGCTTCTGTCGCAACTGCCTGAGCAAATGGTATAAAGCTGAAGCAGAAAAGCGTGGTGTGGAAGTTGACTACGATGCAGCAAGAGAGCTTGTCTATGGCGAGTCGTACGATAGCTGGAAAGATAAATATCAGACGAAAGCCACACCGGAACAACTAGCTGCTTTCGAGGCAACTCAGCAAAAATAATGCAAACAATACAAATAAAAAAGGGAGCAATAGCTCCCTTTTTTATGATCTAAAGATATTTACTTGCTGATCCAGGCACGCTGCACCTGATTCATATCCACTTCCAGGGTAGTCGCATAAGTATCTTCCTGCACAGGAAAGGTTTTCACCACTCTCGCCCCCCTTACGATACCTGACACAGCGGTTTTAAACTGATCACTCTGCAGGACCATATCCTGAACTGTCGTCGTGCCGAACATATACTGCCCATGCACAACGCCCGCCAATTCCTGATAAGCGCGTAACTTAGAAGCACGCATGGCCATCAGAATTTTATGCTGTTTGGTTTGACCAGGCTGAAGGCTAATAGGAGCATACCCTGTAGCACGAACCCAATTAGGTTCTTTCGGCTCTTCAACACGGGTAGGAAAGTTAATATCCGGTAAGGCTTCGACCATATCGATGGTTGTTTCTACTGCCGTCTCACATCCTTGCAAAGCAGAAAGTATCAGCACAAGCACTGAGGCACTTAACAGACGGTGTAGTTTATCTCTGACAATTTTCATCATTTACCTGCCTACTGGCCCACCACGGTTCTCTATGATCATCCCCTTATTAAGGGCTTCTAAAGGGTTGTACCCTGGAATACCACCTTCAAGGCGCGCGTTCGACACATGGCTTTGCCCTGTAGCAAGAACCTGCCGTGTTGTTGTATCAATAACCCGCGCATTGATTACCATTCCGTCAGAATGTTGTGCATAAGTTCCGGTAACCAGGAAGTAAATTTTATAACGCACCCTGAGCGCCGATAGATTTTGTTTCGATAGCGGCTGTTTGGTCGATGTAGTTAAGCCCGCTGCACGGTAATCCACCATATTGTATCCATGCTGTTGCAACTGGTAGATAAAGGCTTGCTCCAAGCGCTCACCAAAGCGCCCGACACGTCTTTCATTGTGAAGGTTCGTAAAAGGTACAACCGCCACAGGAAAACGCTTTACTCTATTCTGCTGCAACCCCACATTCATCTGCACAGCCATCTGCGCCACGGCTTCACTTAGAGGATCAAGACCATTAGGTAAACTATCTACCTGAACCACCTGACGCTGCAGCATCGCCTGCTCTTTATCCAACAAGGCCTCTTTTTCTGCAATATGCGCCTCTTCCAACTTGTGAAGTTCCGCTACAACTTCAGGGCTCATACTCTCAATATGAACCCTTTCAGGGGGAGCATCTTCCTTTTTTATCTGCTGAAGGCACCCACTCAACATGGCAACAAACACCAGCAGTAAAACTTTTTTCATCCCGACCTTCCAAACTATGGGGTTAAGCTTCACAATCTAACATATTCATTTGGGGAGCCAAACCAAAACTATATCCCCAACAACCATTTACAACACTATAGCAATTGCATACCGTCTCATAGAGTAATCGGTCACAGGTGGAATATGTTTAATTTGCTCATTCGGCTTACAGTGCTTTGCATCCTTCTTATCATGCCACGAATTGCATTAAGTGCGATTGTCGAAGCAGAAGGGATGGCCATCATTCATAACAACGATATAAGTTCGGCTCGTGAAGCGGCCATTCTCGATGCCTCTCAGCAAGCCTCAATGCAAGCGGCTGTCTACGTTTCCAGTAGTCAAATTGTTCGTGACGGCATCCTGCAGATCGATAACATGCAGATCAGCACTTTAGGTAAAGTGAGCAACATCGAAATTGTCGATGAAAAAGTGATCGGAAATCGCTTACAGATCAGAATTAGAGCGGATGTGCTTGTTGATCAAGGATGCGAGAACGGCGTAACAAACCAATATTCAAAATCTATCGCTTTTACAGCTTTTCCGGTAACCAACCTCAGACAACTCAGCCTGGGCGGACTACAAAATATCAGCAGTGATTTTTCAGCAAGCCTTAGCCAACATGCGCAAAAGGAAAGCGGAATCGTTGCCCACAACATCAGCAAGCTCAACATTTCTCTTACCAACCCGGCAAGCCTGCCAGACCAGCTGGATGAACGCGCTATAAATGCAGTAACTTCACAACTGAACGGCAGCACTCCCAACTACATTGTCAGCGGAATCATCAATGACGTATCAATGATTGATCCTCGCACTCACACTGAAGACAACTACTTTGTCGATCTCTACAACCGTCTGGACTATAAAAGCAAAAAGCACCTGAGAAACTTCGATATCAGCTTTTTTGTTTACGATGGTTATTCGGGAAATTTAGTTGCCCAAAAACAATATCAAACAGCCGGATTATGGAATCTCGACCGCACGATCAAAACAGGCTTCAACACAGCCGGTTTTCGAAAGCAGGATTATGGGCAAAAGGTTAATAAACTAGAAAAGCAGATTATCGAGAATCTAAGTACAGACCTTCATTGCGAGCCTTTCACAGCCCAAATTACCAGAACTCTTGATAAGCAGTTGTGGATAAATTCAGGCAAACGCCATGGAATCAAGCGTGGCGACAAGATGACGGTTTATCGAAAATCTACATTTTTCGGCAACGATATGCGGGCGACTACTGATCTGATTAACACTCAGCAAACGCTTATCATTGAAGATGTACAAATGAACACAGCTTCAGGCCGTCTTACGTCAGCAGCTGAATCATTCAACATCCGCCCTGGTGACCTTGCTATCGCGAGGTAAGATAGCTAAGGGGCGCCTGAAGAATCTTCTCCAGGCACCCAGAACTTAACGGCGAGTACCGCTGATATTAATTTCTACTCGGCGGTTCTGCGCACGTCCCGCTGCCGTTTTGTTGTCAGCAATAGGATAACGCTCGCCATAGCCCTTAGCATTGATACGCAGTCTCGAGATACCTGAGCTCACTAAATAATCCCCGACGCGTGCGGCCCTTCTTTCGGAAAGCTGCTGATTGTACTCGAATGAGCCGGTACTATCAGTGAACCCATCTACGTTGAGTTCCGTCTGATCAAACTTAACCAACACCTTAGCCACTGAATCAAGGACCGAATAAAAACTTGGTGCAATCTGATCAGAATTAAGAGCAAAGGTAATATTCCCAGGCATAATCAAACGAATGGAATCACCAATTCGTTCAACTCGCACGCCCGTACCTTCGAGCTCCTGGCGAAGTAGCGCCTCCTGCTGATCCATGTAGTATCCGATACCGCCACCAACAGCACCCCCAACCAAAGCCCCTGTCAGAGCACCTTTGCCACGATCATCTTTACTTGAAACCGCCATACCAAGAACAGCACCGGCCACCGCACCAATTCCGGCGCCCTTAGTGGTATTACCTACCTTTTGCTCTCCGGTGTAAGGATCTATTGTCTGACAGCCTGCTAAAAGAAGACCTGCAACGGCCACAGAAACCAGCTTTTTCATGTTTAACTCCTAAGAATCGTTCATTCCCTGAATTGAGCCACATTATGACTGAACAATCACTGACTAAAAAATGGATAAATAGATCATTGACGCTAGTCAGTAAAGGGAAACACCGATAAAATGTTGAGATTGTTTTGGTGCATAGAATCAGAATAAGTTCATTTTAGCTCTGCATCATTGGTTTCTGTAGCTTTACCCCTCGAGGAGAATCAATTGTCCCAGCTCCCTGTCATTGTTGGTTTTGGTGGTATCAACCCTGCTGGACGTGCCTCATTTCATCACGCATACCGACGTCTGATTCTAGATAAGCTAGATCAGAAATCACGAACAGAAACCCTGACTGATCTGGCTATTCTGACCGGTCTTGCGACTTGCAACGAAGGCAAGTATATCAACCAGAGCGGTGCAAGCTGTGACGCCTTGGAACTGGTTGAATCTCTAAAACAACAACTTTTAGACAGCACACTGATCCGCAGAGTAGAGAAAGGCTGCTTCGACGTTGAAAAAGTAATGTTCAACAAAGCAGCAACGCTTAATTGCGGAGACAATTCGTTAAAGTTCCGTCTTCGCAAGCGTCAGATGCCGCAGAATATCCCTGATCACTGGTCTGTAACGGAAACCACTCCCGGCCAATTTGATATTGAAGTTAGCGGTCAGTTGGAAGCAATCCTTCCTGACACAAAAACGGCTCCGGTACAGTCGGCGGGCCAACTGCCTAGCGGGTTCCAACCTGGCAAACTTTACCAATCACGCAATCATCCTAAAAACCTGCAGATGACCGTTTTTGCAGCATCTGATGCATTGTCATCGACAGGTATTGCCTTTGATACTATTGCCAAACATGTAGCACCTGACCAAATAGCGGTTTACGCCAGTAACTCAATTGGTCAATTGGACGACTTTGGTTTTGGCGGGCTAACTAAATTCCCGGCCATCGGTAAGCGAACAACATCCAAGCAGATGCCTTTAGGCTATGCACAAATGCCTGCGGACTTTGTGAATGCTTATATTCTTGGCAACGTTGGGACGACTGGTGGCGCTTTGGGCGCATGTGCGACATTCCTTTATAACCTTCGAAGCGGCGTAAATGATATCCGTTCAGGAAAACGTAAAGTTGCATTAATTGGTGGCAGCGATGCCCCCGTCACCCCCGAGATAATCGAAGGCTTCCGCGCTATGGGTGCCCTCGCTGAAGACAAAGATCTGCTTGCATTAGATGGGTTATCCAAACTCACCGATAACGATTATCGAAAAGCCTGCCGTCCCTTTGGCAACAACTGCGGATTCACCATCGGCGAAAGTAGCCAGTTCGTCCTTCTGATGAGTGACGATCTTGCTATCGAACTAGGTGCAGAGATCTACGGTGCCGTTCCTGAAGTATTCGTTAATGCAGATGGACATAAGAAATCTATCTCCGCTCCTGGTGTTGGCAACTATGTGACCTTGGCAAAATCAGCATCTTTAGTAAGAAAGATGCTCGGTGAAGAATCCCTTAAGCAAAGAAGCTTCGTCCAGGCACACGGTACCAGCACACCTCAAAACCGAGTGACTGAGTCTCATGTAATCAACGAAACAGCAAAAGCTTTTGGTATCCAGAATTGGCCCGTAGCAGCGGTGAAATGTTATTTAGGTCACTCTCAGGGCACAGCCGGTGGCGATCAGTTAAGCACTTCGTTAGGAACATGGGCATATGGCTATATCCCAGGAATTGTTACCACACCTGAGTTTGCTGAAGATGTGCACCAAAGCAACCTGAAACTCAGTAATCAACATATCGAGGTAGGCCGCACAGGAATCGATAGCGTACTGCTTAACTCGAAAGGCTTTGGTGGCAATAACGCCTCAGCGCCAGTTCTCGCACCACATATCGTGAAGACTATGCTGAAAAAGCGCTATAGCCAGGAGCAATTAGCGAAATACGAAGATAAACTAACGGTCACTCGTCAATCAGCGCAAGCTTATGACCAGGCGGCTATTCAAGGCGAATCCAAGCCAATCTATCTTTACGATAATAATGTTCTTCAAGGTGAAGACCTGCAAATTACTGATCGTCAGATAAAGCTACCGGGGTATGCCAACCCTGTTAGCCTTGACTGTGATAACCCATTCGAAGATATGTTTTAAAGGATAAAGCTATGCTCCGTAAAGGCCTTCTACTGATCACTGCAATGACCTTAACCGGCTGCTTAGGTCTAGATACCATGAAATCTGATCAGGGAACCCCGAAAGATACCAGTTACTACCTGATAGATACCAAATATAAATATTTATGTTTAGGGAACACATCCAAGTGTAAAGACATGACAAAAATTGTCTCTGCTCAGGATAAGTTCACGCCGATTGAACAAGCTTACGGAAAACCGATTGCGGGGCCAAACTATCCTATTTCCTTAATTCGAATGCTCCTTAACCCCCAGGATGGCAGTTACCAAAGCACACAGCAAGGCACAACCGGTCGACTCTACAGAATTCCCCGTAACGAAATGACGCAGACGGTATGGAGAACACTGGAAGTTATTGAAAGAGACCTATACAACTAGGACTCAAAGCAAAACAGTGTGCAGGCTTGCCGTGCTGTGGAAACGGCAACCTGCTCTGTCGTTATACCCTTTAAGCTAGCCACAACATCGGCTACCTCTTTGACCCTTGCGGGTCTGTTAGGCTCATTCCTATATGGCGCCAATGGCATATCCGGCGCGTCGGTTTCCAAAACGAAGTGACTCAAATCGAGCTCATCTACTATCCGCCGTAGTCTCCTAGCTCGCTCATAGGTCACAGTACCACCTAAACCCAGCTTAAAACCAAGTGCAATATATTGTCGTGCCTGCTGAAGGCTCCCTGAAAAAGCATGTACTGCCCCTCCTCTGTCCAAGCGATAGCGCCTTAGGAGCTTGAGAACCTGATCATGTGCTTTCCTGACATGCAACAACACGGGAAGGTTATATTTTGCTGCTAGCTCTAACTGTTTTTCGAAAAAGAAAAGCTGACCGTGCAGATCAGCCTCAGGAATAAACAGATCTAAACCTATTTCCCCTACTGCACAGACACTCTCTTTCTCAATTAACTTTTCAAGCCTATCAAGATCTTCTGGCTGATGCTGATCCATAAAGCACGGATGCAGGCCTAATGCAGGGTGTAAACGACAAGCATGATGTTCAGATACCACCTGTAACAACTTACCCCAACCCTCGGCAGTAACACCAGGCACTACAATATCACTCACGCCAAGCCTTGCAGCTTCGGTGATAACGTCACTACGTTTTTCATCAAATACGCTGAAATCTATATGACAATGGGTATCGATTAAGTTCATAGAATCAGCTTAAGCAGATACAAAAAAAGCCGCAAGCAGATTTGCTGGCGGCTTCTTTGATTAATCAAAATTAGTGTTCTCGGGTTGCTCTAAACTGCACCTCTGGCCAGCGCTCTTGAGCCAGGCTCAGATTCACCCGGGTAGGTGCCAGATAAGTTAACAAACCACTGCCATCAATTGCCAGATTATCATGATTCTTCTTCTGGAAATCCGCTAGCATCTTGTCATCTTCACACTCAGCCCAACGTGCTGTCTGAACACTGATCGGCTCATACTTACATTCCACCTTATATTCATCCTTAAGACGGAAGACAACTACATCAAACTGAAGCTGACCCACAGCCCCCAAAATCAGGTCATTATTCTTTAGTGGCTGGAAAAGCTGCACCGCACCTTCTTCCGATAATTGCTGAAGACCTTTCTGAAGCTGCTTCATCTTCAGAGGATCAAGCGGGCGCACACGACGAAACATCTCTGGGGCAAAGTGCGGGATACCGGTAAATTTAAGGTCTTCACCTGCTGTAAAAGTATCACCAATCTGAATAGTACCGTGGTTATGCAAACCAATGATATCGCCGGACCAGGCTTCTTCAACATTCTCACGATCACCTGCGATAAAGGTTACCGCATCAGCGATTTTAACATCCTTTTTGATACGCGCATGCCGCATCTTCATACCTTTGGAATATTTTCCTGAACAGATACGCATAAAGGCAATACGGTCACGGTGCTTAGGATCCATATTTGCTTGAATCTTAAAGATAAAACCACTGAACTTATCTTCGTCTGGCTCAACCTCCCGTGTTAGCGTCGCACGCGGCATCGGCGCGGGAGCCCACTCAACAAAATCATTGAGCATTTCACGTACACCGAAGTTAGCCAAAGCCGTACCGAAGAAAACAGGTGTCAGCTTACCCGCTAAAAACTCTTCTTGATCGAACTCATGCGTCGCGCCACGAACCAGCTCTACCTCATCAAGATAGTCTTCGTAGATATCACCTAAAAGCGCTTTTGCCTCATCGCTCTCAAGACCTTTAACCTGAACGTCTTCTGGTATGGTATGGCCTTTACCAGGCTGGAATACATGAATTGTATCTGTGTAGAGGTTGTACACACCTTTAAAGCGCGGCCCCATATCGATCGGCCAGGTGATCGGTGCAGCTGCGATTTTTAGTACCTCTTCAATCTCGTCCAACAACTCAATTGGATCACGAATTTCGCGATCCATCTTGTTAACAAACGAAAAAATTGGCGTATCACGCAGGCGACACACTTCCATCAATTTGA
Organism: Neptuniibacter caesariensis; assembly: GCF_000153345.1. Classification (GTDB taxonomy): domain Bacteria; phylum Pseudomonadota; class Gammaproteobacteria; order Pseudomonadales; family Balneatricaceae; genus Neptuniibacter; species Neptuniibacter caesariensis. The sequence goes on along the minus strand of NZ_CH724126.1, from coordinate 739,875 downwards.
TGGTGCGATCTTCGACACCCTTAGCACCATCCACGACCATCAACGCAGAATCAACCGCGGTTAATGTACGGTAAGTATCTTCGGAGAAATCTTCGTGGCCCGGAGTATCCAGTAGGTTAACCATGCGATCGTTATACGGGAACTGCATGACCGATGAGGTAATCGAAATACCACGCTCCTGCTCCATCGACATCCAGTCAGACGTTGCCATGCGATCGCCTTTTTTCCCTTTTACACTCCCCGCTTGCTGAATCAACTGTCCGAACAATAAAAGTTTTTCAGTAATGGTCGTTTTACCCGCATCGGGGTGGGAAATAATTGCAAACGTGCGGCGCTGGTTAACTTCTTCTTGCAAGATGCTCATTGGTCAAAATCGGTAGTCTTATGAGGAAAGCAGGCATTATACTCTTACTGAATAAAATTACCTCAACTGCGACATTTTGCCTCGCCTGTTTAGCCTCGCCCTAAGGTATAATCTGTTTATGGCCAATCATCGCGAGAACCTGCTACAACTCTCTTATATCCGTACAGTGACACTTTTCGGTCAGTGCCTTGCTGTCATCTTCGCAATTTATGGACTTCAAGCTGAACTTAATATCTGGCTGATCGGCCCCGCTCTGGCCGTTTTAGCACTATTAAATCTGATTACCTACGCCCGTTTAATGTCCCCCTGGCCCGTTACTGAGCCCGAGTTTTTCACTCAGCTTATTGCAGATATGAGCCTCTATGGAGCGATTCTTTTTCACATGGGAGGCGCTACGAACCCATTTATTTTCCTGCTTTTGGTTCCGCTCATTATCGCCTCTGCAACACTTTCGAAGCGCTACGTTTGGCTCGTAGCGATAACGGTCGTCGTTATATACAGTTCTTTACTATTTTACTACGAACCCCTGATACAACTTGAGAACAACCATCAACATCGGGTGATGGAGCTGTTCGATTTTCATATTGTCGGCATGTGGATTAATTTTTTACTCACGGTATTAGTCGTCACATATTTTATTGTCCGCATGCAACAGTCGATGCAAAAACAGCAAGAAAAGCTCGAGCAAGAGCGTGAAAAGCGGATTCAGGATCAGCAACTTTTATCCTTAGCGACCATGGCCGCAGGGACTGCGCATGAGCTCGGCACCCCTTTAAGTACTATGCAGGTGTTGTTGAAAGAGCTAGAGCACGAACACCAAGCCAACCCAGAACTTCTCGAGGACATTGAACTACTGCGCCAGCAAACCGATATTTGTGCTAAACGCTTAAAGCAGATGGCACAAAGCGTAAAACAGGAACAGTCATCGACCCGACTCATGGCCGCAACACTCATTATTGATGAGACAATCGAACAATTGATGATACAGAGACCGGAGGTCAGCTATTCTCTGCTCGTTTCAGGTCAGGGTGACTCGCCTTCTTTGAATTGTTCAACCTCATTACGCCAATCGCTGTTAAACCTACTTAACAATGCTGCTGATGCCCAGCCAAAAGACATTGCAATTGAACTCGACTGGGATCAACAGCATGTTTTCTTCAGAATCCATGACAAAGGGCCCGGCATTAGCATTGAGCAAAGCGAAAACCTGGGCAAACCCTTTGTCACAACGAAAGGGAAAGGGCTGGGAATCGGCTTATTCCTGACTGCTACGACTCTGGCACGCTACGCTGGAGATGTCAGGCTTTACAATCACCCCAATGGTGGAACTCTGACCGAAGTGACTTTACCCATAAGGAAGCATCATGAGTGAACGGTTTTTAATTATCGACGATGATCCAGCATTTACCCGTGTGCTATCTCGTGCGATGAGCCGCCGCGAGTTTGAGGTTCAGGTAGCTCGTAGCGCAGAAGAAGCCGAGCAAATTATCACGCACTGGATCCCAGACTATGCAACCGTTGATCTGAAAATGGAGGGTAATTCAGGGCTGAGTGTTATACCTTCCCTTCGTTCTGCTAACCCCGACATGAAAATCCTCATGCTCACTGGGTACGCAAGTATCGCTACAGCAGTTGAAGCCATTAAGCTTGGCGCAACCCAATACCTACCTAAACCCGCTGATGCGGATGAGATATTAAACGCGCTGCACAAGGTCGAAGCCGATGCGGATGTTGAGCTGACCGAACAACCGATGTCCGTAAATCGTCTGGAATGGGAACATATCCAAAAAGTACTGAATGAAAATGAGGGTAATATTTCTGCTACTGCCAGAGCATTAGGTATGCACAGAAGGACATTACAACGAAAACTCGCCAAACGACCGGTTAAACGCTGAGCTATTGATCATCTATATAGCCTTTAGCATCAAAAGTACGAACCCAGTCAGGGTGAAAAACCAGCATTCCTGTTAAAAAGATCCCGTTCATTAGCCCCTCAGGGAACATGATCAATGGTAGATAGCGTATATACTCGTGGTAGATTTTGTTCAGGTCATAAACGCCATCGATGACTAAGACCATACTGGTCGCCATACCTGATACCGCTGTTGAAATACCTGCCCCAATAAAACCGCAGACAAACAGAAATACAAAAAAGTTCTTGAGCAGTTTTCTCTCGGTAAATTTAAGCACTAAGTATGTTGCGGCTATAGGTAATAAAACTGAGCAAACCCCATTAACAAATAAGCCATCCCAGCTTTCTTTGCTAATAATTGCCATACCGACAAGCACAATAGACGCAGAAATGACCGCCAGATCCCAGCCAAACACCAATGTCATAACGGTCATACCTAGGAAATGAATCTCAAGGCCGGGTGATATACCTGCTCTCATAGACCACAACGCCATGAGTAAAGCAGTCGCTCCAAAAAGCATATGCTGGAGAATTCTGTTTTGTAGAATCACTCGCCACGGAGCACTTTTGAACGCTGCAAAAAGTACAAATATGTAAACTACCGCACTGCCAAACAGCCAATAGCTATTTACTAAGCCTTCCGAGAATCCCATTTTCTGTCTCTTCGACGAAATAATTACTATTTTACATTGAACATTCATTCTTTACGCATATGATTAAGCTATGGATGTACTCTTTTTGATACACATCATGCGGCAACGGATTATGCCGGTCACAAGGTATAGTGGATGAACATACTCGTTGTTGATGATGATCGATTTATTCGAGAAATAATTAGTGCTGTAATCAAAGATGCAAAGCACAATCCCATCACCGCTGCCAACGCAGAAGAAGCACTGCCTATTCTTGATCAGGGCGGTATAGATCTGGTTCTAACCGATGTAGAGATGCCCGGAAAGAACGGTTTTGAACTCACCCGCGAAATTCGTAATCGTTTCCCCGATAACTGGTTTCCAATTATCTTTCTCAGCGGGCAAAGTGATGAAAAACACTATGAAGAAGGGATTGACGCCGGTGGGGATGATTATCTGACCAAGCCGGTTAGCCCTATTGTATTAAAAGCAAAAATTCTGGCGATGGAACGTATTGCCAAAATGAAGAAGGACCTGGATTCAGCGAATGCCCGCTTAGAAAAGCTCAGCTCTCAGGATCCTCTGACTAAAATATCTAACCGCCGTGACCTAGAGCACAATCTGCTGAAGGAATGGCAACGCAGTAAACGAGATCAAACAGAACTCGCTGCCATTATGCTCGATATCGACTATTTCAAGCCTTACAACGATAATTACGGGCACCAGCAGGGAGATGATTGCCTTAAGGTGGTCGCCAAAACACTGAAAAAGTGCCTTAACCGTTCACATGATCTGGTGGCCCGCTATGGCGGTGAGGAATTTGCCATCATACTCCCCGATGCAAATTTATCAGGCGCTGAAACCGTCGCCTTACAAATCTTAGATGCACTAAAAGAAGCTAATTTGAAGCACGAATTTTCCACTGTGGCAGATCGAGTCACTGTTAGCATGGGGATAAGCAGCACTCGCTTCGCGGCTGAAACGCCTAATGCTCTAATAAAGCAAGCAGATGAAGCCCTTTATCAAGCTAAGGAAAATGGCCGTAACCGATTCGAACTGTATCAAGAATAGAAAGAGAAAAGCCTATCCCAACTGATAGCTCATAAGGATCGCATCTTCTCTATCCCCTCCAGGAAGGGAAGATGGATAGTATCCGTTGCGCACACCGTCCTCTTTAAAACCTATCCGTTTATAGAGGCCTACAGCAGGAAGGTTGGTCGAATTTACCTCAAGCATCAGTTTTACCACACCTTTCCCTTTAAGCGATTCAAGAGAACCTTTTAAAAGATTTAGCGCACAGCCCTTACGCTGTTCCAAAGGAGATATAGCAATTTGTAACAGCTCCGCTTCATCAAGGATAATGGAAAAAATGGCAAAACCTATCAGGCCATTTTCATACAGTCCTAAAGCTAGCTTTCGTGGGGATGGGGTCAGATACTCATTGAGACGCTGAGCACTCCAGGGAGAGGTAAAGCAGCGTTGTTCCATTTCCAGTAAGGCATCGGAGTATTCAGAACTCAACTGGATTAACTCGGGCATATTATAGAGAAGCCATCAGGGGCTGCAGATCAGACCATATCTGTTTCTTAACACCCGTAATCTGCATCGCTTCAGTTAGGCTATGCGTAGCTACAGACTTAGCACCAGACGTTACAGTCAGCACCACACCGTGCAGCTCATCCAGACCTTCATCACGATTCATAACCATCTGAGCAGCCACTTCGCCAAACAGCAGAACCGCTTTGATTCCGGCACCCTCTAACTCTTTATTGAGTTTGTGCTGCACGGCAATCATCGCCTGAGTTCTACTCTGATCCAGAGTCTTACTGGCAAACATCGGCCAGGGAAGCATGAAAGGTTGTGACACTTCACCGCTCAAACCAATCGAAGTCACAATTGCCTGAGCGAGCCTTTGATAGTTATCCCCAAAAGCTCCCCCTTGGGGTGGCAAGCTATCAACCACCAGCACTTCACCAATTCGCTGAAAGGCCAGCTTAAATACCGGTATTTCTTCGATGCTCTGCGACTGAGATACCGATTCAGGTGCGACTACATTTTCAACAGCGCTGTCATCGGCTACGCCTGCAGGCTCGTCAGGAACAGACGGTTCCGACAACCCTAGCGCAGCACGGGCCGCAGACATTCCCTGTTTCTGAACTGCAGAATCAGTAGCAGCCTTTTCTGGAGACAAACCACCTTTAACCGAGCCCAACTGGGCGCGCGCACTTACAGCTCGATCGGTTTGAAAAGGTATCTCCGGCGCTGGGTACTGAAAATCATTGACCCAGTCAGGCGATTCCGCAGCGCCGGGTAAAGCAGCACAAGGCAGCCAACTGGAAACACCGATGGCTTCCAGATATTGGTGCCGGAGCTGCTCCTGCTCTAAACTCACCTAAACCTCTAAAACTCAATTACACTTGCGGATGTGCTTTCTGCACATTGGCATCAAGCATGTTCAGGGCATGAATATAAGCCTTTGCAGAAGCGATAATGATATCTGTATCGGCGCCAAGGCCATTCACAATTCGGCCACCATTTTCCAGACGCACCGTCACTTCACCCTGAGAATCTGTGCCTTCCGTTACGGCATTTACAGAGTAGATCTGCAAGCTTGCACCGGACTCAGCAATCGACTCAATCGCTTTAAAGGTCGCATCGACTGGGCCACTACCTGTGGATTCAGCTCTTCTCTCTTCGTTCCCAACCTGCATCACAATTTTCGCAACGGGCGTTTCACCTGTCTGAGAAGTCACTGACAGACTGGAAAGTTTGAACTGCTCACTGCTTGCCTCTGCACGGGTATCACTGACCAGCGCAACCAGATCTTCGTCAAAGATCTCATGCTTCTTATCGGCCAGATCTTTAAAACGAGAGAAAGCATTATTAAGCTCTGAATCCGTTGCAAACGTTGTACCTAACTCTTCCAGGCGACTACGGAAAGCGGCACGACCAGAATGTTTACCCAAAACCATACGGTTAGTATTCCAGCCAACATCCTGTGCGGTCATGATCTCGTAAGTTTCACGATGTTTTAGTACACCATCCTGATGAATACCCGATTCATGCGCAAAAGCATTCGCCCCAACAATCGCCTTGTTAGGTTGTACCGGGAAGCCCGTAACACTGGACACCAGGCGCGATGCCGGTACGATCTGGGTCGTGTCGATATTGGTTTCCAGGCCTAGCGTATCTTTACGGGTACGGATCGCCATCACGATCTCTTCCAGCGAAGCATTACCTGCACGCTCACCCAAACCATTGATCGTACATTCAACCTGACGAGCACCTGCGCCAACCGCGGCCAAAGAGTTTGCAACCGCAAGACCCAGGTCGTTATGGCAGTGCACCGAGAAAATTGCCTTATCAGCGTTAGGAATGCGCTGGACTAATTGGCCAATCGTATGCGCGAACTCTTCCGGTACTGCATAACCCACTGTATCCGGAATATTGATTGTACTCGCACCCGCATCAATTACTTTCTCAATGATCCGGCACATGAAGTCCAGTTCAGAGCGACTCGCATCTTCAAGCGAAAATTCGACGTCGTCAATCAGATTACGTGCACGCGTGACTGCTTTAACTGCCTGCTCTACAACCTGATCAGGTTCCATCTGCAGTTTGTATTTCATGTGGATAGGTGACGTAGCAATAAAGGTATGGATACGCCCCATAGCGGCATTCTGCAGAGCTTCACCTGCACGATCGATATCTGCATCAAGCGCTCGGGAAAGTGAACAAACCCGGCTTTCAGTCACGGCTTCAGCAATCGTTTTAACAGATTCGAAGTCACCCGGGCTGGCAATAGCAAAACCGGCTTCGATAACGTCAACACGCATTTTTTCCAGCTGTTTGGCAACGCGCAGCTTTTCATCACGAGTCATCGACGCGCCGGGGCTTTGCTCACCATCGCGCAAGGTTGTATCAAAAATAATTACTCGGTTGTCATTACTCATAAGCGGCGCTCCAAACGAACTTATAGCGATATTTACCTATTATTATCGCTATACACTAAAATCTTTACAAAACCAGATAGGCTCAAGGCGTGAGATAACTCGTTACTTCCAACAGGAATCCGATATAAGGATCGAATATTTTGGCCCCAATTAAGAGATATCACTGGTAAATAAATACAGCAATATAATACTCTTTTTAAAGCCTGAAGGTCTGGGGTATTCGTGGTTATCCAATGACCACCCACTATAGCGCCGGAGCAACGTTTTGCAACCTGACAAATGAATAAAAGGTTATGATGAATAAAGAATTTGATCGTCAGATAAACAGAAAGGGAACGGCAAGCCAAAAGTGGGAAAAATATGGTGACACCGACATCTTACCTATGTGGGTTGCCGATACCGATTTTATGTCGCCCCCTTCGGTGATTGAAGCATTACATAAACGTATCGATCATGGGGTTTTCGGTTACACCAACGTTCCGGCAGAACTCAGTGAGCTGGTCATCGAGCGTATGGCACATCTGTACAACTGGAAGATTGAATCTGACTGGTTGGTTTGGCTTCCTGGCCTGGTCTGCGGACTCAATCTGGCCTGCCGTGCCATTGGTGAAAACGGCGATACGGTCTTTGCACCTAAACCTGTTTATCCACCATTTATGTCAGCCCCAAGGCTCTCCGGCAGAGAGGTGTGCACAATCCCTCTAACAGAATCCAATGGTCGATTTATTCTCGACTTCGAAGAACTGGAAGCCAACATCAATGAACGAACGAAATTACTCCTGTTCTGCAACCCCCATAACCCGGGTGGCGCTGTATATACAGTCGAGGAATTAAAAAAACTTGCCGACATTGCCATCAGGCACAATCTGCAAATATGCTCGGATGAGATCCACTGCGATCTGATTCTTGAGCAGGGCCTAACGCACACGCCAATCGCAACCTTAAGTCCAGAAATTGCAGCACGTACAATTACACTGATGGCGCCAAGTAAGACCTATAACATTGCAGGCCTGGGCTGCTCATTTGCGATCATTCCTGATACGAATCTTCGTAAGCAGTTTATCAATGAAAAGAAAGGTATTGTCCCCGACGTCAATCTACTCGGCTATACCGCAGCCATAGCGGCTTACAAAGAGGGGAATGACTGGAACCAAAAACAGTTAGACTATCTACGTGAAAACCGCGATTTCCTGGTTAAAGAGATTAATCAAATTCCGGGGCTCAAGCTTCTTCCAATTGAAGCAACCTATCTGGCGTGGATCGATATTTCCGGAGCCAAATTGAGCAACCCTGCCCACTTCTTCGAACAGGCGGGTGTAGGTATGTCTCCCGGACGCGATTTTGGTGATAGTAACTATATGCGATTGAATTTTGGCTGCACACGCAGCACGCTCGAAGAAGCAGTAAAACGCATCAAGACAGCGCTCGCCAACGAGCTTCCAGCATAATGTAGGATATGATCAGCGCTGGAGTTGCTCCAGCGCGGTACCTATTTCTTTAAGATAATCAGCCCGATAAAAACTGAATACCGGAAAGCCGCTATAATCCCATCCCTGATCAATGCTTCGGTGCGGGTTGTTCCAACCATGCCAGGTGACAATATCTCCGATACAAGTCTGGGTCAGATGTAACTGCCAGCAATCAATGTCCCCACAATTACAAACAAAAGGCGTCAGAGAGACTGGGTCTGAAAATAGCGCTTTCTGTAAAAACTCAGCATTGATTCCGTCCATGTAAGCGCCAGCGATCTTACTCTCAAAACCGCTTTCGAATGCACTAACCGTTCCCAACAGAGGAACATCGTCCACCATCACCGAAAAGTAATCACCCAATTGATGATTACACCCCATATATCTCAGTGCCAATCGATTAAAGCCATCCATAAGCTCACTCTCTTCTTTTACGCACGATCAAATGAAAAAGGTAAAACCTCAGCCAGAGATGATTTGTCACTTGCCAACCAAAATAAACGATCGAAACCCAACGCGACTCCCGCACAGTCAGGAATTCCAGCCTGAAGCGCATTAACCAAACGATAATCCAGCGGCCGCTGAGGCAGGCCTAGCTGTTTCCTTTGCGCCTGATCAGCGTCTAAGCGGCGCTTCTGCTCCTTTGCATCAGTAAGCTCATAATATCCATTAGCCAACTCAACACCCCGCACGAACAGTTCAAATCGCGCGGCAACCTCAACACCTTGGGCATTCTTTCGAACCTTTGCCAGGGCAGCTTGCGACGCTGGATAATCCATAACAAAAACGGCTTCATGCTCAGTAAGATGCGGTTCAATAACGTGAGACATTAATAGATTGAGCCAGGTATCAGGATCGGTATCTTCAAGCTCGATCTCAATATGCATACGGGTTTCAGTAATAAGCTGCTCAATACCTACCTGTTCGGGGCGAAATCCCAGATAGCGATAAAACAAGTCTGAATAGGTCACTCGTTCGATTGACTGCAAACCGAGTACTGGCCTGACTAACGCTTCAACCTCATCCATTAACTCAGTGTCAGTAAAACCCGGGCGATACCACTCAAGCATGGTGAATTCAGGGTTATGACGTCGACCAACTTCCCCATTCCGGAACACCTTACTTAGCTGATAGATAGCACCACTACCTGCTGCCAACAGCCGTTTCATCGCATATTCCGGGGAGGTTTGCATAAACATCAGTGTGCTATCAGCCTCGACACTGGGCTTATAGTGCACTTCGATGCTATCGATAAACGGATCACTAACCGCACAATGAGACATCACGGGCGTATCCACTTCCATTACGTTTCGATCTTTAAAAAAGCAACGAACCTGATGGAGAAGCTCTGCACGCTTTTGCAATATTTCAATTTCAGCGGTTGGTTGCCAGTCGTTCATGTTTAACTCTTTACTATGGCCAGAAACAAAAACGGCAGCCGAAGCTGCCGTTTTGAAATAATCATCAATTATGCACGTGAAACGTATTCACCGGTACGTGTATCGATTTTCAGAACTTCACCTTCGTTGATGAACAATGGGACACGTACAACCGCACCCGTGCTCAGTGTTGCAGGCTTAGAACCGCCCTGAGCAGTATCACCTTTCAGACCTGGGTCAGTCTGAGTGACTTCCAACTCAACAAAGTTAGGCGGTGTTACGGAGATAGGGTTACCGTTAAACAGCGTAACCGTTACTGCATCCTGCTCTTTCAGCCATGGCTTCGCTTCAGCAACCGCATTCTCATCTGCACCCACCTGCTCGAAAGTATTAGGGTCCATGAAGTACCATAGCTCACCGTCGTAGTATGAGTATTCCATGGTGGTATCCATTACGTCAGCCGTTTCGATACTCTCACCAGACTTGAAGGTGCGCTCCCAGATACGACCAGACATCAGGTTACGCAATTTAACACGCGTGAATGCCTGACCTTTACCTGGTTTAACAAATTCAACGTCGACCATTGCACATGGATCGCCGTCGATCATTACTTTCAGACCATTTTTAAACTGGTTAGTAGAAACGTTGCCCATAATGTTCTCTGTATCTCGTGTAAAAGGTTTTTTCGACTCACAGCCCCTGTCAGTCGTAAAATTGACAGACATTCTACTTGAAAGGAAAATGCGAGCAACTTTCTACCGCATTTCTGCAGCAAATCATCATGAATTCTATTTCTAGCATCACTTTACAACAGGACGAACCAACCTGGCAGCATCTGCTAAGTAACGCCATTGATGACCCTAAAGCTCTTCTGGAACACCTGAATTTGCCGCAGAACCTACTCGATGGTGCTCAAAAAGGCTCTGATCTTTTCTCAATGAAAGTCCCAGAACCTTACCTAAGCAGAATAGAACCAGGGAACCCGAAGGACCCTCTCCTCCGTCAGGTACTACCACTTAATGACGAGTTAGCTGACGTAAGCGGCTTTGTGGCTGACCCACTGGCGGAAATGGATGCGAACCATAGCGACGGACTTATCCACAAATATAAAGGCCGAGTACTGCTGATACTCAGCGGAGCTTGCGCGATCAACTGCCGGTACTGCTTCCGCCGCCACTTTCCCTATCAGGAAAACAGACTAGGTTCTGAGCAGTGGCAGCAGGTTCTCAACTATCTCAAATCCGATCCAACTATCTCTGAAGTGATCTTTTCAGGGGGTGACCCGCTAGCTACTTCCGATAATCGCCTGGAAAGGATGATCCGCGACCTTGAAGAAATTCCCCACCTGAGCCGGCTTAGAATTCATAGCCGATTACCGATCGTTATTCCTCAGAGAGTCACGGACAGACTGCTTCAGATTCTTCGGGATAGCCGATTTAGCACCGTTATGGTTCTCCATGCAAATCACCCCAATGAGCTGGATGGGTCCACAGCAGAGTCGGCCAAGCGTATGAAAGATTCGCATATCACGGTACTGAACCAAGCTGTTTTATTAAAAGGGATTAACGATCAGGTCGATGTCCTGCAACAACTCAGTGAAAAGCTGTTTGAACAAGGTATTTTGCCCTATTACCTATTTACATTAGATCCGGTTAAAGGTGCTGCACACTTCGACATCCCTGACGAAGAAGCGGTGAAACTCCATCAGCAGATGCAGGCGGTGCTGCCTGGCTATCTGGTCCCCAAACTCGCCCGGGAGATCCCTGGAAAGACAGAAAAAACGCTCCTTTTCTAAATGAAAATTGTTCACTATCCGTTCAGCTCATCTTCAGTTTTCAAAGTCTCAGCCGATACACCGCTAATGGACAAATAACTCCCTCCATTAGCATGGGGGCCCTATAGGCTTCCTGACAAACCGCCATGGAAGGTACAAAAAAACGGAAGGTGATGCCATGCGTATCGCAGCCTCAGACATCGCACTGGAAAGTGCCGCACACCAATCCTCCTATAAGGAAGTTCGCGAACACCTAACCGAAGGTTATGTTCGTCAGGGGGATGCCTTTAACAAAGACAACTTAGTTGCCGGTTCCCACCGGGAAAGCATCGAGAGAGAATCTCTTACAGAGATCAAAGAAGAAAAGGCGACCTATAGCGATATCCGCCAGATGATTGCCAAGCAAGATGCCGGTAAATATACCCTGGATCAGTTGATGACCAAGAGTACCGGTGTCAGCAATAGTCTTCTCGAGCTCACCCCTGAAGATAAGCTGAAGATAGAGATGCTAATTCGACTCTTTGAAAGCCTGACAGGGAAACGATTCAATGTCGGTATGATGAACACCCCTGCGGTAGGAGGCTCGAGCAATAACAATACTGAATCACTATCAGGAGATAGTTCAGAGCTTACTATCAGTTCAGTTGAAGGCCCTCTAGAGCATGGTTTCGAATATAGCTATAGCGAAACCACAGTTAAGCAAGAGCAAGTCCAATTTCAGGCCACGGGGCAGGTACGTACGGCTGACGGCAAAGTGATCGACCTCAACCTGCAACTAAATATGAGCCGATCGACAAGCGAGAACCGCAGCTTCATGATCCGTATGGGCGCAGCTTTGAAAGACCCCCTAGTCATCAACTTTGGAGGCAAAGCCGCAGAGCTAAGTAACGACACATTAGAATTCGACATTGACTCCGATGGTGACCAGGAACTTATCCACCGCCTGGCAGAAAGTAGTGGATACATTGCCTTGGATAAAAATGCTAATGGTGAAGTTGATGATGGCAATGAGTTATTTGGCGCCACGTCAGGTAATGGTTTCAAAGAGCTAGCTGAATACGATAATGATAAGAACGGTTTCATCGATGAGGGTGATGCTATCTGGGATAAGCTGCGAATTTGGGTTCAACATGCCGACGGTAGCAGCAGTATGTTCAGCCTTGCAGAAAAAGGGGTAGGCGCACTCTATCTGGGTTACGCACACACTGACTGGGACCTGGAAGCGGGCGAGAACAGCCAAGAATTAGGCGGTAAGATCCGGGCAACCGGCCTTTTTCTGACTGAAGAGGGGGAAACAGGTACCTTGCAACAGGTTGACTTAGTCGTTTGATAATCAAGAGCTCTTACTCTGAGGCATAATCGCCATTTTAGACTACCTTTAGAGATGATACTTTATTAACGGAACCCAAAGCCTGATGACACAAGCTGTAAAGAATGTGCCTTTTTGGATATACGGGCTTTATCTGCTCTTAACCATCACGAACGTCAGTTCAGCTGAGCTAGAACTTACTGCATCTGAAATAGAGTTCATAAAAAACCATCCGATCATCACCCTAGGGACTGATAAGTCGTGGGAGCCCTATGTCATAACCTCCGATAACGGAATCATTAGTGGATATGACTCAGAAATACTTAATAAGATCAATCAGATCACAGGGGCAAACTTCCAGTTAACCTTAGGTAACTGGAGTGAAATGCAAGAGGCGGCAAAAGCCCGAAGAATAGACGGTCTCAGCACTGGTGCGGCAATACCAGAAAGATTATCTTATCTTAATTTTTCGTTCCCCTACTTAACTTTACAAAAATCTGTTTTCGTCGCATTAGGAAACCCCGCGCAAATCCAAGATGCGCAATCACTTATTGACAAGACCGTGGTCATACAGAAGGGCAACTTATCCGATATTGAACTGGTTAAACAGTTCGATGGCGTTAAGGTTCTTTTTGTTGATACCGTTACAGAGCTTCTTAGTGCGGTTTCATCTGGACGAGCCGATGCTACTTTTGGCAATGGTGCCACTTTATATCTGGCAAACAAACTCGGGATGCCCTATCTACAGACAGCCTTTCATTTGGATCAAAAGCTGGATCTGGTAATGGGCGTAAGGAATGACTGGCCTGAAGCCATTTCCATATTAAACAAAGGGCTCACAGCCATACCTCAACATGAGAAAATTGCTATCCAAACCCGATGGTTTAGTCTATCTGCCCCAGAAAACAACAATGCAGAACCAGAAGGAAACATAAAACTCTCTAAGGGTGAACAAAAGCTCCTTAAGGAACTTGGACAATTTACCTTATGCGCTGAAGAAGAATGGGCGCCATTTATCAGCTTTACGAGGAAAAAGCACAGCGGAATTATCTCAGATGTCCTTACATTAATCGGCGAAAAGCTAGGAACCGAAATCCAACTTAATAATTCTGGAAACTGGCATCAAACCCTAGAAGCCCTAAAAACGGGACAATGCGATGCGGTTGTGCCTATTGCTCAAACCCAAGCACGAAAAAAATTCTTGGATTTTTCTAATCCTATTTTCACCTCGCCAATAGTTTTGGTGACTCGTCAAGATCAACTATTTGTTCCCGACATTGCCAAACTGAAGGACAACCCTATATCTGTTATTCGCTCTAGCGCGGTTCATGATTTGCTAAAGCAAAACTATCCTGACATGAACATACAAACTACAGATTCCATCAGCGAAGCCTTAAAGGATGTCACTCAGGAAAAATTATTTGGATACATTGATTCATATGAAGCCATTGCTCACCATATTAATTCAGGACAATTCGTCAGTCTTAAAGTCAGTAGCACTCTACCCATGAATTACCCCTTATCCGTAGGATTCCAAAAGGGCATGAGACAATATATCCCGTTATTCAACAAAGCGATCTATTCCGTTACAAAAGAAGAGTTCACTGCTATTACCAATCGCTGGGTCGGCGTCCGTTATGATAAGCCGGTTAATTACTGGATGTTTTTTTGGGCCGTGGTAGGTGGACTGATTTTAATGGGACTTCTCATTTACCGTAACCGTGTTATATCGTCATATAACAGCAAATTAATGAACCTCAATGAGCTATTAGCAAAGCAAGCAACAACTGATCACCTAACCGGACTGTCCAACCGATATTTGATCAATCAGGAGATGGAGAAAGCCATTGCTTCAGCCTCAAGATATGAAACACCATTAGCACTCATCCTGTTTGACCTTGACCTATTCAAACAGATTAATGACCAATTTGGGCACCAGGCCGGAGACGCTGTTTTACAAGAAGTCAGTCAGCTACTAATCAGCGAAAGCCGTCAGGCGGATACTCTTGGACGCTGGGGAGGAGAGGAATTTATCATGCTTTGTCCTCATACGGACTTAAACGGAGCCAAACTCATAGCCAATAAAATTTGCGAGTCCACCAAAGCTAAGAAGTACTCAGTAGACTTTCCTATCACCTTCAGTGCAGGAGCTACCGTGTATATACAAGGTGAAAGCCACCATGAGCTTATTAAGCGAGTCGATGATGCTTTGTATCAAGCCAAAAACTCGGGCCGAGACAAAATAGTTTCGCTATAACCGGCTAAACGTAAACGTTATTACCATCAGACGCTTATCACCTCTTTCCTCTAGCCTCGCTCTACCGAACCCCAAACATGCCAATTGACGACATCGGCACAGTTCCTGCTGATACCAAGATAACGCATTGATACCCATTGAATAATCACATTTCTGGATTGCTTTGCATAAAAATGGTGCAAAGCAGCGTTCACAAAAGGGCAGGCGCATCATTTTTGACTGGAGGGGCTCGTGATCGATTTAACGCTGATTTTCACAGATCTGGATGGTTCACTACTCGACCATCATAGTTACGGGTTTAGTGCAGCCGAACCTCTGCTATCACGGTTGGAACAACACAATATCCCTGTTATTCCTGCCACCAGCAAAACCTTTGCTGAACTCATTCCATTGAGAGATTCACTGGACAACCATCACCCGTTCATCGTTGAAAACGGCGCCGGTATATATATTCCACAGGATTATTTCCCTGAACAACTGAACCAGCCCATTGTTGATGGCTACCACCTTAAAAAGCTTTCGCAGCCCCGCAGTACCTGGCAATCCATTTTACAACACCTAGAGCGGAGCTTTCCCAACGAATTTATTACCTTTGCTGAATTAGGCACCCATGGAATTTCGACAAGCACGGGGCTTTCTCTAGAAGGAGCACAGCAAGCTAACCTTCGCTCATTTAGCGAGCCGGTACTTTGGAAAAGTACCGAACAACGAAAAAGAGCATTCATCGCATCATTACAAGAAGCAGGCGCTAACGTGCTTCAAGGCGGAAGGTTTCTGCATGTTTCTGGGCACTGTGATAAGGGTCAGGCACTTCAATGGCTAACCCAGTACTACAAAAACAACACGCCCCAAAAAACCATCACCACCATCGCTGCCGGAGATGGCGAAAACGATGTTGCCATGCTCGAAGCAGCCCAACAGGCCATTATTATTCGCTCTCCTGTCAATGCGGCCCCTCGGGTGCGCAACCCATATCAGTATTTAACCAAGGCTTGCGGTCCAGAAGGGTGGGTTGAAGGGGTCATGTACTGCCTATCAACGTCACTGTTTAACTCCATTAACTAAAAGAATTTCAACAGACTTAAGGGTGAGAATATGGCTGACTTCTATCAGAATGGCATTATAACAACGCTTCACAATCTCTCTGACCGACCTCTCAATGAACTTGAGTCGGAGTTACTGAAGTTCAGTAAAAAACGCCCGCTGGCACTAATATTACCCTCACTCTTTTCAGAACTTGAAGGCCCCGCTTTAAGCCATATCATCAATGAAATTTGTGAGGTGCCCTACTTAAATGAAATTGTCATAGGTCTCGATCGTGCCGATAAAGCACAATTTAAATTTGCCCAGAATTTTTTCGGCAGGCTTCCTCAACACCACCGTATTCTTTGGAATGACGGGCCGCGTTTACAGGCACTAGATAAAGAACTGCAGGCATTAAACCTGGCCCCTCAAGAACCCGGTAAAGGTCGTAATGTCTGGTACTGTATGGGTTATATTCTGGCTTCAGGCAGAGCAGAATCTGTCGCCCTCCATGATTGCGATATAACAACCTATAACCGAGAGTTGCTAGCCCGCCTGATTTACCCGGTGGCCCACCCTCAGTTTAACTATGAGTTTTGCAAAGGTTTTTACGCACGCGTAGCCGATGGGCAAATAAATGGCCGGGTCTGTCGCCTTCTGGTGACCCCCCTGCTCCGGGCACTCAAAAAAGTGTTTGGTGAAATCGAATACCTCCAGTTCATGGATAGTTTCCGCTACCCACTCGCGGGGGAGTTTTCCTTCCGCCGTGATGTGTTAAATGACATACGCATACCTAGTGACTGGGGACTGGAGATTGGCGTTCTCTCTGAGATGCATCGTAACTATGCTAATAACCGCCTCTGCCAGGTTGATATTGCAGACCGCTACGACCATAAACATCAGAATTTATCCCTGGATGATGCAGGGGCCGGTTTGTCAAAGATGTCGATAGACATCACTAAGGCGCTCCTACGTAAGCTTGCCACCCACGGACATACCTTCAGCACCGAAACATTCCGCTCATTAAAAGCGACCTACTTCAGAATCGCTCTGGATTTCATTGAAACCTATCACAACGATGCTGTCATGAACGGCCTGAAGCTGGACATTCACAGCGAAGAAAAAGCCGTTGAAATGTTTGCCCGCAACATCATGACTGCAGGCGAACAGTTCCTTTCGAACCCGATGGAGACACCTTTTATTCCAAGTTGGAACCGCGTCACCAGTGCCATGCCTGATGTTTACGACAGACTACTAGAAGCTGTCGAGCTGGATAACAAAGAGTATGGGTTAGCCTGACCAGGAGCGCTTGATGAACCTATTAAACGATAACCTTCACTTTCGGGTTAAAAGCCACCTCGAGAGCGTTTACCCTCTTCTGGATACGGAACAACTCGCCTCAGAGCTAATCACACTAATGCGCCTTGAGCAGGTGCTATCGGAACCCGCGCCTCACCAGAACCACTGGGATGCTTCAGACCTGATAATGATCGCTTATGGTGACTCAATCCATCACCCAGATGAAACGGCGCTCATGACCCTGTATCGCTTCCTACATGAACAATGCCAAGGCATGATTAATGGCATCCATATTCTTCCCTTCTTCCCCTATAGCTCTGACGATGGCTTTGCGGTGTCGGATTTTTATGCAGTCAGATCCAGTGCAGGCTCCTGGGAAGATATCGAGAAAATCTCCGCTGAATTTCGCCTGATGGCTGATCTGGTCATCAACCACTGTTCCAGCGAAAGCCAGTGGTTCAAAAATTTCAAAATGGCACAAGGGGAAGGCCACAACTACTTTTTTACAGAAAACCCTGAGGCCGATCTTAGCCAGGTTGTTCGCCCCAGAACCAGCCCATTATTAAACGCCGTACAAACCCACGACGGTATACAACATGTGTGGTGCACGTTTAGCCATGATCAGGTTGACCTTGACTTCCGGAACCCTGAAGTGCTCAAAGAGTTTGTAAAGATCATCCGTTTTTATCTGGATAAAGGGGTCAATATATTCCGCCTGGATGCTATCGCCTTTCTGTGGAAAGAAGCAGGCTCCAGCTGCCTAAATCTGCCCCAAACCCATGAACTCGTTAGGTTGCTAAGGACACTGATTGAATATGCTCAACCCAACGCAATGATCATTACTGAAACCAACATTCCGAGTCGGGAAAATCTCTCATACTTTGGCAACGCTAACGAAGCTCACTGCGTGTATAACTTTTCTTTACCCCCCTTGCTACTGCATACCCTGATTACCGGAGAATGCGACTATCTAAAGCAATGGATGATGAGCATGCCCCCCGCACAGGATGGCACTGCATATTTCAACTTTATTGCCTCCCATGACGGTATTGGGCTCAGACCTGCCGAGGGCATTTTAAGTGATCAGGAAGTCAGCCAATTGATCGATTTGATGCAGTCTTTTGGCGGACACGTTTCGTGGCGGGCACTCGAAAATGGCCAGAATAAACCCTACGAAATTAATATTTCATTGTTCGATGCCCTGCAGGGGACAACCCAGGGTCCTGACCAGTGGGGAGAGGAACGCTTTTTGTGCGCCCACCGGATCATGCTGGCCCTGGAGGGAATCCCCGGGATTTATATCCAGAGCCTGTTTGGCTCACAAAACGACTATGAACGCGTAAAAATGACCGGGCACTATCGCTCTATTAACCGCCATCACTGGCAATATGACGAGCTAAAAGAGGCACTCGATGATCCGCAAACGCATCATCACCGCATTTTTGAGGCGATGAAAAAGCTGATATCCATACGCACCTATCAACCCGCGTTTCACCCTAATGCAACTCAGTTCACCTTGCATTTAGGCTCACAGGTTTTTGGCTTCTGGAGACAGAGCATCGACCGTAGACAAAGTATCTTCTGCCTGAACAATATCAGTTCAGAACCAGCGGAGTTACTCCTGTCCAATCTGAACTTAATCGGTACTGATGACTGGTATGATTTGCTATCGGGGAAACGTTGCGAAGATCTGCACGAGACTCTGATTCTGCAACCCTACCAGAGCCTGTGGCTTTCAAATGTTTATTGATCAGATAAAAATCAGTCTTTTTTAGGGGCAGGGGTCATCGGGAACGCGGTGATCGTGCCTTTGGCCTCTGTGATTTTAGGCGTTCCCTCATGCTCCACTTCATCAATACGGATGATCGCATGACTTGGAATATAAGATCGCTTTACACCATTGAACTGATTTTTCAGTTTCTCTTCACCCGGATCGATCACCAGCTCTGAGCGATTCCCAAAAACAAACTCTTCGACCTCAAGGAAGCCCCACATGTCACTCTGATAGACATGCTTTGCGTAGATTTCGAAAACCTGGTCCTGGTTCACAAAAATCACTTTGTAGATTCGATCTTCTTTGTTTGCCATCTTATCTCTGAGAAACCCGCTAAAAACTTACAATATTGATTCAGACCTATTTATGTGGGCACGCCCACTCAATTCAAGCACAGCGCTAGCATTATGCGCCTGAATACATAAGAACCTGAGACTCATCAATATGCTTTGTCGCACGCTGAAGGGCAACGGTTCTTGAGTCGGCAAAGTGCTCACGGGTCAAACGCGAATCCATACAGAGTTTCAGCAGTTTTTCCTGAGCTTCTTCTTGCGAAGTTACAATGGAAACATGCTTACCCATATCTAATGCTTCTAAAACAACGTTTTCGATGGATAAAGCCATAGTGTCATCTAAAAACGACACATCACTCAGATCAAAGATAACCGCATCATGATGAGCAATATCCTGTCGCTCACGGGCAATGGCTTTGGACACTCCGAAAATCATCGCGC
This sequence comes from Neptuniibacter caesariensis, assembly GCF_000153345.1. Lineage (GTDB taxonomy): Bacteria > Pseudomonadota > Gammaproteobacteria > Pseudomonadales > Balneatricaceae > Neptuniibacter > Neptuniibacter caesariensis. The sequence goes on along the minus strand of NZ_CH724126.1, from coordinate 719,996 downwards.
CTGATAAATAGAACAGCAGCACTCGCCCATCGGCTTTATTCAAAAGCTCCCGTTGTTCATCATCCAGTGGCAGCTCATCATCAACATCAGACATCGCGCGTACTTTCTGCGCTTCGACCATAGAGAGCTTCTGAATAATGATGATGTTTGCCACGAAAACACCGATCCCCACAGCAACAATCAGATCCACAAATACCGTGAGCAACAGTACGGTATACATAATCAGGGTACTGTGACGTGAGACTCTGTGCGCACGCTTGATAAACGACCAATCGAGAATATCCATCCCGACCTTCACCGCGATCGCCGCAAGTACTGCCAGGGGAATATTCTCTATCAAAGATGCAGCACCAAACACGGCTATCGCTAAAGCGATCACACGTATCACTCCAGATAACGCGGTTCGCCCTCCCGATTGAATATTGACGACCGTCCCCATCGTGGCACCCGCACCCGGCAGGCCACCAAATAAGCCGGACATGATATTACCCAGGCCCTGCCCCACCAGCTCTTTATTTGAATCATGCTCCGAACGTGTCAGGTTATCTGCAATTACCGAAGTCAGCATCGAATCGATACAACCCAACATCCCCAGCACCATTGCTTCCACCAGCATGATACTGAGCTCCGCATGGGTAAAATGAGGCATCACAAACGAAGGCAGTGACGCATCAATCTCGCCAATACGCTGAATCTGTGCAAAATCAAAAACAATAACGGAAAGTATGCTGACGAAGACCAACGCAACCAGTTGCGGGGGTACATACTTTTTAACCTTTTCCGGTGTAAAAAAGAGTAGCTGCAGGGTTACCACGAACAGCAAAAATTCACCCAACTGGATATTCATTACCAGTTCGGGCAGATTGACTAATGTCCCGACAACACCGCCTCCGGGGGAACTTTGACCCAGCGCGGGTGCCAACTGCATTAGAATCAGGATCACCCCTATCCCGGACATGAAGCCGGAGACAACGGAATAGGGCATCAGGGTAATATACTTACCGAGCTTTAAAAAACCGAAGACTATCTGGAAACAACCCGCCATCATCACGACCGTAAAGGCCATGGCGAGGCCCTTTTCCGGGTTAGCCGCAATCAAGGTACTGATCACCGCAGTCATTACCACGGTCATCGGGCCGGTTGGCTCAGAGATTAGCGTAGAGGTACCACCAAAGAGAGATGCAAACAAACCGATCAGTATTGCGCCATACAAACCAGCTTCAGCACCGGCTCCGGAAGCAACACCAAAGGTCAGAGCCAATGGAAGAGAAACAACCGCGGCGGTTAAACCACCTAATACATCACCACGAAGGTTACTCTTCCCAAGAGCATTTAACTTAAGCATCGAATTTTCTCTTTGAAAGCGGAATTACAGGCGCTAATTTTACTAGCGGTACGCGGGTGAGCAAGGCTTATCTTATAGAAAACGGCTATTTTCTATTCAATTGTATAAAAACGCGATTTTATGGGGGAGTAGACCCTGAAACTACAGGGTCATTCTCTTAATATGAAGTGTTTTTTTTAGTAAGTTTTATAAGGCAGGAACTTACCCGACAGCACTACATTAACCCGGTCACCATTAGGGTTTTCTTCGCGCTGGATATCCATAGAAAAATCGATGGCGCTCATGATGCCATCGCCAAACTCTTCATGGATCAGCTCTTTGATGGTGCTGCCGTAGACATTCACCACCTCATACCAGCGATAGATCAATGGGTCGGTGGGCACTTCAGTTGGCAGGGAGCCTTTGTAAGGCACAATTTGCAGCCAGGCTACTGCTTCATCAGGCAGCTCAAAAATCTCACCAACAATGGTCGCCTGTTCCTTATTAAAGGTCATCTGACCAAGACAAGCCGCCGTCGTCCACTCTTTAGAAAGACCGATCGCATCTGCAACCTCCTTCCACTGCACGCCTTTAGCGACCTTTTTAGCGAGTATTAATGCGGTCACTTCTTCACGATTACTGATCATACTAAGTTCCTCATTCTCGATTTATAGATGGGTTTGGATATAAGCCAGCAGGCCAGCCACCGTGATGGCCAGACCGAACGACAGGCTTTTCCAGAAAAACAGGGGGTTTCGTTCAATCAAGGGAGGGCGAGATCTACCGATAAAAGACGCATTAGGATGGCGAAGATCATAGATAAACTCTGAGAGTTCCGCGTAACGCTTATACACATTGGGCTGCAAAGCCTTACGCAACGTTTCATCCACCCAAGCGGGAAGTTCTCGCTCATCATCCAATACAGAACGGTATTTCAACCGATGCTGAGCAGCCGTTGTTCTGGCTTTAGCCATATTGGTTCCGTAGGGAAACCGTCCTGAAAGCATATGGTAGGTAATCACCGCCAACGAATAAAAATCAGCACGCCGGGATATGACCTCGCCAACAAAATATTCTGGCGCCATATACAAAGCGGTTCCCTGCATGTCAGGCTGCTCAAGCGTATTCTCAGCTTCGACAATGCCGGCAACCAAAACAGCACCAAAATCGATAATTTTTACCGTCCCGGTAGTATCAATCATGATATTTTCCGGGCGCATGTCCTGATGCAAGATCTCCTTACGGTGCATCGCCTGCAATCCATGCGCGATCTGCTCAACGATGTTGCGTGTCGTTTCTAAATCAGGGTTCGGCGTATCTCTGAGCCATTGCGCCAGCGTTTGGCCCTCAATATGTTCCATGACGGTATAAAGATAGTTCCGCTGGCGATCTTGCTTCGCCGCTTTCATAACGTGGGCGCTACTGATCCGCCTGGCGACCCACTCCTCCATGAGAAAACGCTCCAGATAGGCGGGGTCATCACTCATATCAACAGAGGGTGTTTTCAAAATAACCTGAGCCTGGCTTTCAATATCTTCGGCTAGATAGACCCGACTACGGCTATTCGCGTGCAGCTCACGCAGAATACGATAGCCATCAATTTCATCCCGCGCATAAAGGATGGGGGGCAGAGCGAGCTGATCGACCTGCTGTTTCAGAGAGCTCTCCAAAGCTTGCGGCAATTGTTCAACCCTGGCGATCTGCAACGTCAGATTATCGGCACTGCCTTCATTGAGTGCCTGATGGACAATCAGTTTTGCCGCTTCATCTAAATTGTTTTTACATGCTTCCAGCGTGTCTAAGACAAACTGTGTTTCGCTGAATTCATAAACACCATCAGTGCAGAGCAGATAGATATCCCCTTCCTTAAGGTGCTGCTGCTGATAGTCCAAATCCAGATCTAAAGAGACCCCAAGTGCCCGGCTCAGATAACTTTCATCTTTCGATTTCCATACCCTGTGGTCCTTAGTTAGCTGTTCAATTCCTCCCTCTCGTAACCGATAGATACGGCTATCCCCGATATGGAACAGATGGGCAATCCTGGCCTTAAACACCAGCGCACTTAAAGTACATACATAGCCCTTATCTTTATTGAGCCGGTACTCACTTCGCTGGGTTTGCGAATACAGCCAACCGTTAATTGCCTCCAATACCCGTTCACCCGATCGCTGTACTGTCCAGGCGTCCGATGTGCTATAGAAATCTTCCAGAAAGTTCTTAACGGCTGTTTCGCTGGCAATCTGACTTACATCACTGGAGCTAATCCCATCAGCCAACGCCAGGGCGACACCTTTTAAACTAAGTTGCGGTTCCTTAGGCACAATAGCGCCATGAAAGTCCTGATTCAGAGGCTTAACCCCTTTATCAGAATACTGCCCTGTACTTATTTTAAGTTGCTTCCTCATAGGTACAGCTCACATGGATTCTGCTTGAAGCCGACTGGATGAATAGAAAGGAAGATCCGACAACCTGTTAAGCTGCCGGATCTATACGTCAGATAACTATCTGAACAGTCTTGTTTTACAGGGCCGCAACAGTTTTAGCAGAACCTGTCGCTGCTTTACGCGCTTTGCTTTCTTTTACATGCGTCAGGTAAAGCGGCAGACCTACCAGCAGGAAGCCACCAAACAAGTTACCCAGGGCTGTTGGGATCTCGTTCCAGATCAGGTATTCCATGATAGTGAAGTCACCACCCATGATCATAGAGAATGGGAACAGGAACATGTTTACAATTGAATGCTCAAAAGCCATATAGAAGAACAGCATGATTGGCATCCACATCGCAGCCATCTTGCTACCTGCAGACGTAGAAATCATGGCACCCACAACACCCATAGATACCATCCAGTTACACAGCATGCCGCGAATAAAGATTGTGAACCAACCCAATACTCCCTGCTCTTTATAACCCAGCGTCCTTGATTCACCGATCGTACTTACCTTATCTGCAACCGCACCACCATCAATCTGATAGCCGTAGGTGAGGATGAAAGAGGCAAAGAAAGCAACCATCAAAGCACCTGACAGGTTACCAAGAAACACCAATCCCCAGTTGCGCCACAGCTGATTCATTGTGCAACCCGGACGTTTATCAATGATCGCCAGCGGCACCAGAGTGAATACACCAGTGAGAAGGTCAAACTTCATCAAATAGAGCATGATGAAACCAACCGGGAATAGAACTGCACCTAGCAGTGCACTACCGGTTTTGGTGATAACGGTGATCGCAAAGAACGCCGCCAATGCAAGGATAGCACCCGCCATAAACGCACGGATATAAGTATCCTTGGTGGACATAAATATCTTCTGTTCACCTGCATCGACCATTTTGGTCGCAAATTCACTCGGTTCTAAGTAAGCCATAATAAAGCCTCTCTTCTGTAGTTTTTAAGCTATGCACTGATCTGGAAGCTGCGAATAAATCCCAAAAATGCAGACCTATTCGCAGCTCCCGCTTCCCAGCGGCAAAAAAAAGCATCCACCCTCTTCAGGCTTTGGCCGGAAAAGTGTGGACGCCGTTGTCCAGTTCATCAGAGTTTTATTTTTATTCTTAGATCGCCATTGATCTATCTGCGCTTGTTAAAGCAGAAGCCATGCCAAAACAAAAAAAACCAATTATTTCATATAGATAATATAAAAAAGCACAAAACCCAGCTGATACAGCGCAATATGATTGTGCATCCGCACAATCAACGCACCATAATGCCCGCCTAAAGATAGGGTTTTATAAATAAGAGCCGAAAAGTCGGAATGACCAGTTTTCTACTATGCCTGTCTCCAGGCGTTTTTCGATCAGCGACCGCCAGGAATCAGGCAGTGGAAGCTCAAGGGCAGGTCGCAGGTATTCAGGATTTAGCTCCCCGGAAAAGATCAGCTGCATTACACGCGAAACTGTCCATTCAGGAAACATCCTTTCAACTAACAGAACCTCATCACCCGCGATTATCTCCCCCTCTTCGAGTACTCGGAAGTACAACCCGGTTTTCCGCGTCATTTGCAGCCTAAGTGCCATATCGGTTGTGAAAAACGCTCATTAAGTTTCCAGCAGGGCATTCTTCCCTGAGTTACTTCAAGCAGGGGTGTTCCAATCTTTATGTGATCCCCGATACAAACAGTAGCTTCAGACACACCTTTTGTACTGAGGTTTTCTCCAAACCCACCTGCAGAGAAATAAGCATGCTCCCCCAGCTCGGATAACCAGTGCGTATAGTGCTCTTCGGGGTAAAGGTGCAATGCTTTATCCTCGCCGCCATGATGACGTTTATCCGCTTGTTGATCTCCCGCTATCCCCAATCGCTTTACTGACGCAGCATCCTTTAAGACCTGTTTGTTAATCGCGCTTTCCACCCCACGATGAAACGGACCTGTTTTTCCAGATAAGACCGCCTGCACAACACCTAGCTTTTCCACATCACTGCCCCTTTAATACCAGCCACTAGTCTAACTACGCTTGTCATCAGCTTCCAGATGTAAAAGTCCCTTATAAATCAATGGAAATGACGGGTAAAAGCACGATTAAATGAGCCGATTTCAACATCAGTTAACTGTTCATTATCTAGACGTTTCAGTATAATGCGCGGTCCTTTTATACCTCCGGGCCTTTCTGCCCGGTTGATGATCCACGCAAGATACAGGTGAGCAATGGCTAAAAAGCTGTTTATTAAGACCCACGGCTGTCAAATGAATGAATATGACTCGGCGCGTATGGCCGATCTGCTGGGGGAAAGTCATGATCTGGAGTTAACGGAAGATGCCGATGATGCGGACGTCTTGCTCCTGAACACCTGTTCTATTCGCGAAAAAGCCCAGGAGAAGGTTTTCCATCAGCTAGGGCGCTGGCGCAAACTAAAAGAGAACAACCCAAACCTTAAGATTGGTGTGGGTGGCTGTGTAGCCAGTCAGGAAGGGGATAACATCCTTAAACGCGCCCCATATGTGGACATGATTTTTGGCCCTCAGACGCTGCACCGCCTACCGGAGATGATTACCGAGACCGGCGCCGGTGGTGTAGGTATTGTGGATGTTTCCTTCCCGGAAATTGAAAAGTTTGACCACCTGCCAGCACCAAAAGTGGAAGGGGCTGAAGCCTTTGTCTCTGTGATGGAAGGCTGTTCTAAATACTGTACATTCTGCGTTGTGCCTTACACACGTGGAGAAGAAGTTAGCCGCCCTCTGGATGATGTCATTACCGAATGCGTCGAACTTGCAGAACAAGGCGTACGTGAAGTTAATCTGCTGGGCCAGAATGTAAATGCTTACTTAGGCGAAACCCATGATGGTGACACAGCAGACCTTGCAGAGCTGATTCGTTGTGTTGCAGCCGTCGAGGGCATTGACCGTATCCGCTTTACTACCAGCCATCCGGTTGAATTTACCGATAGCCTGATCGAAGCTTATGAAGACGTCCCTGAACTGGTGAGTTTCCTGCATCTTCCGGTACAGAGCGGTTCGGACAAAATTCTCATGGCGATGAAACGTGGCCATACGGCACTAGAATATAAGTCAAAAATTCGCCGCATCCGTAAAGCACGCCCAGACATCGAAATCTCGTCTGACTTTATTATCGGCTTCCCCAATGAGACCGATACTGACTTCGCAGCAACAATGAAGCTCATCGAAGATATAGGTTTCGATAACAGCTATAGCTTTATCTACAGCCGCCGCCCTGGTACACCGGCTTCTGATCTACCTGATAACATCGACGAAGAGACCAAGAAAGAGCGTCTGAAGATCCTTCAGAGCCGCATCATTCAGAATGCGCAACTGATCAGTCGCCGTATGGTTGGTAGTACACAAACGATTCTGGTCAATGGTTATTCGAAGAAGGACCCAGGTTTACTCTCTGGACGAACCGAAAACAACCGTGTAGTGAATTTCCGCTGCGACAACCCGGATCTGATCGGCCATTTTGCTGATGTAGAGATCGTAGAAGCTTACGCTAACTCGCTGGTTGGCAAACTGGAAAGCTCCGAACTCGACGATAACTACACAATTTTTAAGGCAAGCTAACTTGAGCACAGCACAATCAATCAAAGTTACCCTGGAACCCGAAAATGCCGAGTTCCTGGCTAACCTCGGCGGCCCGTTTAATGAGCACTATAAGCTGATTGAAAAACGCCTTGGAATTGAGATCCGTAGCCACGGCAATCACTTTCAACTACTCGGTGATATTGAAAACATCACCTTTGTATCGGAGATGCTTGAGGCCCTTTATAAGGATGCTAAAACCGATAAGCGTATTTCTCCTGAACAGATCCATCTGTTAATTCAGGAAAGCGGCCTTGAGCAGAAAAACAGCCACCAACAGATTCAAGACACCGATATCAGCATTCGCACTAAGAAAGCGCTGATTCGTCCGCGTGGCGAGAATCAACAGGGCTACGTTCGTTCGATTTTGCAGCACGATATCAATTTCGGCATTGGTCCTGCAGGCACAGGTAAAACCTATCTTGCGGTTGCTTGCGCAGTTGATGCACTAGAGCGTGAAGAGGTTGACCGCATTCTGCTGGTCCGCCCTGCCGTTGAGGCGGGCGAGAAGCTTGGCTTTCTTCCCGGCGACCTGAGCCAGAAGGTAGATCCTTATCTTCGCCCACTTTATGACGCACTCTATGAGATGCTCGGATTTGAGCGCGTCGGCAAGCTGATTGAGCGCAATGTTATCGAAGTTGCTCCCCTCGCTTATATGCGCGGCAGAACCCTGAATAACTCTTTCGTAATCCTGGATGAAAGCCAAAATACAACTCGCGAACAGATGAAGATGTTTCTGACCCGTATCGGTTTTGGTTCCACCGCAGTGATCACCGGTGATATTACCCAGGTCGACCTGCCAAAAGGCACCCGCTCCGGTTTAATCCATGCGATGCAGGTTCTGGATGGCGTGAAGGATATTGGCTTTACACAGTTCACCGCTAAAGATGTGGTGCGCCACCCGCTGGTACAACATATTGTTCGTGCTTACGATCGCTTCGAAAAGCAGGAAAACAAACAGGACAAGAAAGCATGAGTTTTGATTGCGATATCCAGTTCGAAGTTGAGGGTAATCTTCCCTCAGAATCCGACTTCCAGCGCTGGGTTGAAGCTGCACTCTCTGAGTTTCGTGACGAAGGTGAGATCTGCATTCGTGTCGTCTCACCTGAAGAAAGCCAGGAGCTCAACCATACTTATAGGGATAAAGATAAACCCACCAATGTCCTTTCTTTTCCCTTTGACATCCCTGAAGGCATCCCTATTCAGCTTCTGGGCGATCTGATTATCTGTGCTGAAGTCGTTGTAACAGAAGCAAGTGAGCAGAACAAAGCATTATTTGATCACTGGGCACACATGGTAGTACATGGCTGCTTGCATCTTATCGGTTTCGATCATATAAAGGACGATGAAGCCGAAGAGATGGAAAACCTTGAGCGGCAAATACTGGCAAGCTTAGACATTGCCGACCCCTATAGGGACGAAACCTAATTCAGGACAACTGACCAAATGAGCGAAGATCGAACGGGACAGCCTAAGGGCTGGTTGGGCAAACTAACCCAGGCATTCAGTGATGAACCTCGTAGCCGCGAGGACCTGTTAACCGATTTACGACAAGCCACCGACGAAAATCTGCTGGATAACGAAGCCCTTACTATTATGGAGGGGGCTATGCAGGTATCTGATATGCAGGTTCGCGATGTCATGATCCCACGTTCGCAGATGGTCGTAGTCGAGGCCGACCAAACCCCGAAAGAGTTTCTTCCGGTGGTTATTTCCAGCGCCCACTCACGCTTCCCAGTCATCGGGGAAACACCCGATGAGATTCTCGGCATATTGCTGGCTAAAGACCTGATCCCGCTCATTCTTGAAGGCAACCTGGACCAGTTCGATCTAAAGAGCAAACTACGCTCAGCTACCTTTATTCCTGAATCTAAACGCCTGAACATTCTTCTAAAAGAGTTTCGGGTCACCCGTAACCACATGGCAATTGTCATGGATGAATATGGCGGTGTTTCGGGCCTAATCACGATTGAAGACGTATTAGAGCAGATCGTTGGCGAGATCGAAGATGAGCATGATAGCGAAGAGGAAGATGGCAACATCAAACCTTTCGAAGAGAATGCTTATATTGTCAAAGCACTAACGCCGATTGACGACTTTAATGAATATTTCGACTGCGGATTCCCTGACGAGGAATTCGACACCATTGGCGGGATCGTCACACAGAAATTTGGCCGTTTACCGAAAAAAGATGAAACGGTTGAGATCGAAGATTTCCAGTTTAAAGTTCTGTCTGCGGATACACGTCGCATCCGACTTTTACAGGTCAGCCGAAACGGATAAACCTTATGCCTCTGCAATTGCTCGTAGTTTTGCTTGCAGGGGCAAGCATCGCCCCCTCATTAGCACCCTTTTCGGTTCCCTATCTCGTCTTTATTGCTCCGGCACTGCTTTACCTGTGCAGCGCAAATAAAACCGTAAAACAAGCCAGTTGGCTGGGCTATCTGTTTGGTCTTGGCTTTTTTGGCAGTGGTGTCTCCTGGGTCTTCGTCAGCATCAGTGAACACAGCCAAACCCCATTACCTGTCGCAGTCGCACTCACAGGCTTGTTTGTAGCTGGCCTAGCCATTCTGTTTTTATTACAGCTATTCATATGGAAAAAGCTCTTTTCCGGTCGATGGCAACTACTAAGCTATATTGGCATCTGGATAGCTTTCGAATGGCTAAGAAGCTGGTTCTTTACGGGCTTCCCCTGGCTGTACCTGGGCACCGCAGGATTAGACACACCTTATGAAAACCTACTGCCTATAGGCGGCGTATGGTTATCCTCGCTTGCTATACTTATAACTTCAGTTTGCGGCGCCGAACTTCTTCGCACTCGTAAGCTGCTCCCGCTTCTGTGCCTGCCCTTGCCACTTATCGGCAGTCTATTACTTGAACAAAGCTGGACCCAACCCAAGGGCTCTGCTCTAAAAGTAGCGGTAGTACAGCCAAACATACCTCAGCAAATTAAGTGGAATCCGAATTATCGCCCTGAAATATTTACCCAGTACGAAGAGCTGACCTCTCCCCATCTAGATGCTGAACTGGTGCTTTGGCCGGAAACAGCTATTCCCGCACTTATTCAGTATGCGGCATCACCACTGGCTGAGTTACTTAATAATCTGGATAGTAATGGAGCCATTCTGATTAGCGGATTGCCCAGTGCAGAACCTGATCCTTCCTACCCTCGGGGGTACCGGATCTATAACAGTCTGGCAATTCTAACGGCTGGCAGCGGTGTTTATCATAAGCAACGCTTAGTTCCCTTCGGTGAGTATGTCCCGATGGAGGACCTGTTACGTGGCACTCTGGATTTCTTTAATCTGCCGATGTCGAGCTTCTCTTTACCCCGTGAACAGCAACCCCTTCTCAACGTAGGGAAGTACAAAATCAGTACCGCCATCTGCTATGAGATTGCTTACCCTGAACTGGTTCGAAATAGCGCGAAGAAGGCAGACATATTGCTAACAGTGTCCAACGATACCTGGTTTGGCCAATCGATAGCACCCGCACAACATATGCAGATAGCCAGAACACGCGCTTTGGAGAACGGGCGCTGGCTAATCCGCGGCACAAACAACGGCATCAGCGGCCTAGTCGACCCACAGGGGCAGATCATCGACAGTCTGCCACAATTCAGAGCAGGGGTACTGCGGGGCGAAGTCTATGCGATGCAGGGCTTAACGCCTTTCCAGCAATACGGCTCACTACCCGTAATTTTACTGGCCTTGCTGCTGTGTCTCTGCGGCTTAGGCAAACGCCAAAACCTGTCAGCTGAAAACCCTTACCCTAGCTTCCGCTAAGCCAGTTAACCTAGGGCCAAGGGTGCGAAACCCGCTTAAAATAGGTCTTATCGCATTTTTTGCAGGCCTCAAGTTTCTCTGTCTTCTGCAGCACGATCTGTTCGCCACAATTAAGACACTCCAGCGTGCCTACAGTCGCAAGCTCTCCACTCAGGTAGTGATCTTCATCATGATCTAGACGCTCTCTTAGCGCCTCTTGGCCAACCCGGGTTTGATCCGCAATCAGTTTTAGCTGCTCGGCGAAAGTATGCTCAAGGGCATTCAAATCAAACTTTAACCAGGCAGCAATACCCGCGCCGGTTTCGTGGGCATAAAACCCAAGTTGTTTAAGGTCTCGCGCCAGATATGCTTTTAACAGATCCAGTTCATCCCGGGTTAGCTCCTCAGCAGCCAATTCTAGTTCCACGGCATCATGAATCTTTTCCTGAAGCAGATCCCAGGAACCTGCTTCGGCACCCTTAAGATCTTTTGTTAGACGCAGGAGCACTCGATCGTAGTCGGCTGAGGCCAGTTTGGTTTTTTTATCGCCAGATTGATCCATAAATCACCTCTATCTGCACTGAAACCCTGTTTGCTTCTATGTATATATTGTATCCTATGGGGCAATTAGCAAATTTTTATTAACCGGCGTCAATGGATGCCGGTTTTTCATCCTACGCATAACGATTCTCGAACATGAACGAACAATATCGCCCGCAAAAGATTGAGCAGAAAATCCAGCAACACTGGCAAGAAAACGACAGCTTCAAATGCGAAGAGGACCTGCAGAAGGAAAAGTTCTACTGCCTGTCCATGTTCCCATACCCAAGTGGTCGACTGCACATGGGGCATGTTCGTAACTACACCATCGGTGATGTAGTTTCCCGATACCAGCGCATGCAGGGCAAAAATGTTCTGCAGCCAATGGGTTGGGATGCGTTTGGCCTGCCTGCTGAAAATGCAGCAATGAAAAACAACGTAGCGCCGGCTAAATGGACCTACGAAAACATCGACTACATGCGTAACCAGCTAGAACAGATGGGCTTTGGTTACGATTGGAACCGCGAATTGGCAACTTGCCACCCTGAGTACTATCGCTGGGAGCAATGGTTCTTTACCAAGCTGATGGACAAAGGCCTGGTTTACAAGAAAGAAGCCGAAGTTAACTGGGATCCGGTAGATCAAACCGTACTGGCCAATGAGCAGGTTATCGATGGTCGCGGCTGGCGCTCCGGCGCTCTGGTCGAGCGAAAAAAAATCCCGCAGTGGTTCCTGAAAATTACCGACTATGCAGATCAACTTCTGTCCGACCTTGATCAACTTGATCAGTGGCCGGAGCAGGTGCGTACGATGCAGAAAAACTGGATCGGTCGTTCAGAAGGTGTCGAGCTGACATTTGATGTACAGGGCTACGGCGAACTGGAAGTATTCACAACCCGTCCTGACACACTGATGGGAGTGACTTACGTAGCCGTTGCCGCCCAGCACCCGCTGGCAATGAAAGCTGCAGAAAACAACCCTGAGCTTGCTGCCTTCGTAGAAGAGTGCAAGAACATCAAAGTGGCTGAAGCTGATATGGCCACTATGGAGAAAAAGGGTATGGCGCTGGGAATCACTGCCATTCACCCACTGACCGGTGAAGAAGTTCCGGTCTGGACGGCGAACTTTGTACTGATGGACTACGGTTCAGGTGCAGTGATGTCTGTGCCTGGACATGATCAGCGTGATTGGGAATTTGCCAACAAGTACGGCCTGCCGATCAAACAGGTTATCCGCCCGCTTGATGATGAAGTAGTGGATCTGGATGTCGAAGCATACACAGAGAAAGGCGCGTTGGTTAACTCTGGCGCATATGACGATCTTGAGTTTGATGTCGCCTTTAAAGCGATCGCCGCCGACCTGGAAGCGAAAGGCAAAGGTAAAGTAACCGTTAACTTCCGCTTGCGTGACTGGGGTGTCTCTCGTCAGCGTTATTGGGGTGCTCCAATCCCGGTCATTAACTGCGCAAGCTGTGGCGCTGTGCCGGTTCCTGAAGATCAGCTACCAGTAGTCCTACCAACCGATGTTGAATTTGATGGCAGCGGCTCTCCAATCAAGAAGATGGAAAGCTTCATCAATACCACTTGCCCTAAATGCGGTGGCCCAGCAGAACGTGAAACCGATACGTTCGATACCTTCATGGAATCCAGCTGGTACTACGCACGCTATGCTTCCCGTAGCAGCGAAAATGCCATGTTGGAACCAGAAAAAGCCAATTACTGGCTGCCTGTTGATCAATATATCGGTGGTATCGAGCACGCCATTTTGCATCTCCTGTACTCGCGCTTCTTCCATAAACTGATGCGTGATGAAGGCCTGGTAAACAGCGACGAGCCATTCACCCGCCTGCTATGTCAGGGCATGGTTCTGGCTGACAGCTACTACTATGAAGATGACAACGGTGGTCAGGTTTGGGTCGCTCCTACTGATGTAGACGTTAAAACGGATGAGAAAGGCCGTGTAATCAGCGCCTCTCACCGTGAAACGAGGCAAGCACTTCAGCATGATGGCATGTCGAAGATGTCCAAATCCAAAAACAACGGTATTGACCCGCAGGTCATGATCGACAAGTACGGTGCAGACACTGTACGCCTGTTCATGATGTTTGCAGCACCACCAGAGCAATCCCTTGAATGGTCTGATTCCGGTGTAGAAGGCGCTCAGCGCTTCCTGAAGCGCATGTGGAAGCAGGTCTTCGATCACCTGAATGTAGGTGGTTCTTCTGTAGCGATCGACAAAGATAATCTGACCGATGTTCAGAAAGAACTTCGCCTGAAAGTACACCAGACGATCCAGAAAGTTTCTGACGATATCGAGCGTCGCCAGACATTCAACACAGCCATCGCAGCTGTTATGGAACTGTCTAATACGATTGCTAAATTTGTTGATATCAGCGAACAGGGCCGTGCTGTGATGCAGGAAGCGTTGGAAGCCGCTACCCTTCTGCTGGCTCCAATTGTTCCACATATCAGCCACCAGCTTTGGCAGGAACTAGGCCACGATAGTGATGTCCTGACAGCCCCATGGCCGATCGTTGATGAATCCGCGCTGGTTCAGGATACAATCCAGCTGGTCGTTCAGGTCAACGGTAAAGTGCGTGCAAAAATCAATGTCGCTGCCGATGCCGACGAAGATGTGGTTCTGCATACTGCGCTGGCGGATGAGAACGTTCAGAAGCATATGGCCGATAAGACTATCCGTAAAAAGATTGTTGTGCCCGGCCGCCTGGTAAATATCGTTGTAGCTTAATGCAGTTTAAGGAGCGGACCATGGTCCAGCATTGGAAAGCGATCTTCACGAAAGTCATTCTATTAAGCGCGCTGACAGCAATAATCAGCGCATGCGGCTTTCACTTGCGTGGCGCGCAAGAGGTGTCTGAAGACAAACGCCAGGTGACTTTAATCACTGGCAATGCCGATCAGCAGCTCATTCGCAGTCTGCGCCAGAACATGAAGTTCAATGGTATTTCTGAAGTCAGTGGCGCTCCTTATCAGTTGCAGATATTAAATCAACGCTACAACCGTAGAGCGGCAACGATCAGCAGTAACTCCGATGTCGATGAATACGAAATTTCTGTCACAGTCACCATGCTTATTGCTGACAAGCAGGGCAAACCTTTGACTTCTGATATTCGTATCCAGCGCGAACGCATTTACAGTTACGATAAAAACGCAGCAGCAGCAAGCTCAGAGCAGGAAGCCCTCTTAAAACGAGAGCTGTACAACTCTGTCGTGCAATCCATGCTGCGCCGCTACCTGGCCACCAACAAGGCTCAGTAGTTTTCAGCTATGAAACTTCGCCCGGAGCAACTCGCTGGCCATCTAAATAAAGGCTTATCACCGGTGTATCTAATTACCGGTGATGAACCTCTCCTTTCTGAAGAAGCCTCCGACCTGTTACGACAAACCCTACAACAACAAGGTTTTACCGAGCGCGAAGTTCTTCATGTCGATGGTAGTTTCAGCTGGGAGTACTTGCTGGAATGCGCTAACGCGCTCTCCCTGTTTGCAGAGAAGAAAATCATTGAACTGCGCTTGGGTAGCAGCAAGCTGAATAAGAAATCCAGTGAAATCCTTCAGCAGTATTTGAGCAACCCAGCTCCCGACAATATTCTGATGATCATCGCCGACAAACTGGATGGCTCCAGCAAGAAAAGTGCGTGGTTCAAAGCAATCGATAAATGCGGCGCAATTGTTGAAATCTGGCCGGTTGAAACAGCCCAGCTACCCAACTGGATAAGGCAACGCGCAGCGCAGATCGAATTGCAACTGGATGATGAAGCGATCCAGCTGCTTTGCGACCGAATCGAAGGTAATCTGCTTGCAGCCAAACAGGAACTCAGCAAACTCAGCCTGCTGTTCCCTAACCAGATGGTAACCGCTGACGCCGTTGTAGATGCAGTTTCTGACAGCTCCAGATATGACATTTACGGGCTTTCCGATGCTGCCCTTCAGGGACAATCTGCCCGCTGCTGCAAGATTCTGCAGGTGTTACGCCAGGATGGCACAGAGCCTCCGGTCGTCTTATGGGCACTCTCAAAAGAACTCCGATCTTTGGCAGCCATCCAGCAAGCGCAAAGTTCCGGTCAGTCCTTTGATGCGGTCTGCCAGAGGGAGCGTATCTGGGGAAAACGGAAACCCATGGCCCGCCAGGCCGCTCAACGCTTGAAACCTCAGCAAATTAATCAGGCACTTCGCCAATGCGCTGAGGTCGATAAAATTGTTAAGGGCATGAGCAATGGCGATGCCTGGCTACTACTCACTTCGATATCTCTAACGCTTGCCGGCCAACCGCTGTCCGTTTAGAACGTTATTTCACCTTTTTTTTACCTCTCAGATAGTACCGTGCGCCTACAGATTTTCTAACTGAGGCAAAGCGTATGCTCATAGCTCAAATGATATCCCCATCTCTTTTCGGAGGTGGTGATATAAAACCAGCTATCAGTACCCCTACAGGGAGCTCATTCCTCTTTCAGAAAATCAAAATGCACAGCCCTGCGTTTAGATGCAATACGGGCTTTTGCATATTTTTCTCTCTCCCACAATCAATTACCGTTCAGCTACGGATCTTCTAGCAGAGGAATATTAAATGCGCACAACTAAAGTTATGCTCCCATTCATTCTGGGAATCGGTTTTATTTCACAGGCTCAGGCTAATGAAGATGCAGAGTTCATGCTCGGCCTTGGCGTCTCATCAGGCAAGAGTATTTACAAAGGCGTTGGAACCGAAACAGATGTCATCCCGATGTTCGCCTATGAGAAAGGTGATTTTTACCTGATGGGGCCTGAACTGGGTTACCACCTTGTTAATAACGAACAATTCCAGCTCACCGCGATTGCCAGCTACAGACTGGAAGGCTATGAGGCTGGAGACAGTACAGCACTGGCTGGAATGGACGAACGCAAGGGTGCTATCGAACTGGGTATCGGCGCTAGTTTTGACACCGCTTACGGTGAATGGTCAGCAACCGCTCTTGCGGATGTTAGCAACGAACATGATGGTTACGAACTGGCACTGGGATGGGAAAAACGTATTGAGTTATCCCGTCAATGGAGCCTAACACCTGAAGCCACTATCAGCTATCGCAGCAAAGATCTGAACAACTATTACTACGGTGTTAAAGCCAGCGAAGCAACGGCTAACAGAGCTGTTTATACAGCCGATAGTGGGTCGGTATACGGTTTTGGAATCAATGCCGATTACATGATCGATCAGCAGCAGATGGTTCGCCTAGGAGCAGGTTACACCCATTACGGTAATGAGATTTCAAATAGCAGCATTGTTGAAAAAGACAGCAACTATGACTTAAGCGCTATGTATATCTATCGTTTCTGATCATCGAAAATATTTACCCTTTCTTAGTTTGCCCACTACATAGTACATAGTAGTGGGCTTTGCCCCGTTATATCTTCTAATTAACATAGAGCGCTAGTGACAACACTATCTATCCGTTATGATGGCTTGTATATCAAACAGATAGATAGCTTATGCGATTTTTCACTCTGCTCCTGACATTGTGCGGCTCATTACTACTCACCGGCTGTGACCGGGAGATCCCCCCTGAAAGGATGAAATCAGGTGAAGATCTGTATAACTACTACTGTAAAACCTGTCACGAAAATCGTGGCCCGGGAGCTCACATGGAGTACCTGGCAGATCAGGAGCCGATGAAACCCTATAAAATCATCCTGATGATTAAGTATGGATACAACCAAGACAAGCACAGCATGCCCGTCTTCGACCAGCTATCGGAAGAGCAAGCCGATGCTGTAGCCCGCCATGTTGTGATGCTTCAGATGTCCCATCGACAGCAATAAAGCCTACAAGTATGAAGCGTACTTTGCCTTTATCTCCTTTAAATCAGCTTCATAATCCCCTGTCGGCGTGAACACGCCCAACACCCCACCTACTTTGTTCTTGTAATCAATAAAGCCGAGAATAATGGGCACTTCAGCCCCGTTCGCTATATGATAAAAACCAGACTTCCACTCCTTTACCTGAGAGCGAGTGCCTTCAGGGGCCATCATAATGCGGAGTTCATCATTTTCAGCGAAAGTAGCGACAGTAGCATCCACCATATTATTGGATTGGCTACGATCAACAGGTATTCCCCCCATCCAGCGCATCAATCCAGAAAAAGGAAATTTAAAAATGCTGGCCTTGCCTACCCAATATAATGACCTTTGCAAGCAGAAGGCGATCATTAAACTGAACGGCATATCCCAGTTGGTGGTATGAGGCGCAGCAATCACGACGCACTTCTTGAGATCTTTGGGTATTTCACCCACCACCTTCCACCCCAAAATTTTCAATAACACTTTCGAGAAACCATAAAGAAGTGGTTGCACCAGCGGTGTATTAAACATGGTTTTCTGACGCACAAGGAATTCCCAATCTGCAAATGTTAGTCGGCCCTGACAGGCCTGACGTATGCCCCACCTGATGCATCCAGCACCAGTTCCAGGCTTACTAATGTCCATCCATTGGGTATTTCTATCTGATCAGGCTCAACTGTTTTATGCCAGCGCTGCCCGGCAATTTCCCAGATCACCTCTGCCCTGTTATTTCGGAATACCCTGGGCTTAAATTGGTTAGCGCAGAATCCCCCAGGGGCCAGTTGATCACAATTTACCCGACTACCACTTGAAGGAACCGATATTCTTACTGCCTCCAGTGTATGACTGGATAGGTTTAGCACCTGAATCTTATTAATCATGACAGGCGCAGGCGTGACCTTTTTTAACTGGCTGGCAAGCCAACAGAAGGAAAGTAACGGCGGAAATAAAAAGAGCTTTGACCATGTGGCTAGTATAGCCGGTCATGCCAGGAAAGAGCAGAGGAATAAAGCTAAGCCAGTATCACCTGACTTAGCCTTTGCCATCAGGAGAGCGAGTGCACCACTTCCGTAGCTAGTTTTACATTATCGTGCAACGGGCAGCGATCACAGACTTCATCAAGAAAAGCTTTTTTCTCGTCATCTGTCAGGTCGGCATCGATCTCGGCCATGACTCGAATCTGCTGAAAGCCCACACGATCATCGGTTGCTTTCCCCATGAGTCCCATCGGGTTCAGGTCGGCATCGACTTTGATCTCCATAGAACGAAGTTCAATACGCTTTTGGCTTGCAGCGATGCGGCCAATCGTACCTATGCACCCAGCGATTGAGAACAAAAAGAATTCCAGTGGGGTAGGGCCTTCATTGGTACCACCACCTGCCTGTGGCTGATCGATCACAACTTTATGATCACGAATATCAGCATTAATCGCCCAACCGGCTGCCATATTGGCAGTCACTGAGATCGTTTTTAAACCCATCGATAGTCCTCACCGATCAATTAAATTAGAGCAAACTAATTTAGATGTTTTTTTGACAATCAACAAGAACAGTTAGCAATAAAAAAGGCTGTTCTAAGAACAGCCTTTTTCTAACTTAGATACAGATAAGATTATCCGACCTTTTCACCTTTAGCCTGCAAATCAGCATGATAAGAGGAGCGCACCAACGGACCACAAGCGGCATGTTTGAAGCCCATCTCTTTCGCCAATCGACTGAACTCATCAAACTCTTCCGGCGTAACAAATCGTTCAACCTTGAGGTGACTGCGGCTTGGCTGCAAGTACTGGCCAATCGTCAGCATATCCACATCATGAGCTCGCAGATCTTTCATAACCTGAATAATCTCTTCATTAGTCTCGCCAATACCCACCATCAAACCGGACTTAGTCCGTACATCAGGGTTCTTAGCTTTGTATTTTTTCAATAACTGCAAAGACCATTCGTAGTCAGAACCAGGGCGCACAGCTTTATACAAACGCGGCACCGTTTCCATATTATGGTTGAATACGTCAGGTGGCGTCTCTGTCAGAATATCAACCGCAATATCCATACGACCGCGGAAATCGGGCACCAGTATTTCCATCTCAATGGTTGGTACCTGCTTACGGGTTTCAGTGATACAGTTGGCAAAATGCTGAGCACCACCATCCCTTAGGTCATCGCGATCAACCGAGGTCACAACGACATAGCGCAGCTCCATGTCGGCAATAGCATCGGCCATCTCTTTCGGCTCGTTTTCATCCAGCGCATTTGGACGACCGTGAGCAACATCACAGAAGGGGCAACGTCGGGTACAAATATCACCCATAATCATGAAAGTGGCGGTACCGTGGCTAAAACATTCACCCAGATTAGGGCAGCTTGCTTCTTCGCAAACGGACGCCAATTTGTGCTTACGCAACTTGTCCTTTATACGCTTAACCTTAGCATTCGATCCCATGCGCACTCTCAGCCAGTCCGGCTTACGCGGCATGTCTTCTTTTTCGGTCGGTATTACCTTGATAGGAATACGATCGACTTTATCTGCACCCCGGAGCTTAACACCTTGCTCCACTCTCTTCTTCGCTGTTTCTTTGTTGTTATGTTCTGACATCTAGGATCAATCCAGAGTTTGCGCCCGGGTTATTTGGGTATACCCAAGCTTAGTGATCAAATGGTCGAGAAGTCGCTCTGTCGCTTCGTTCTGATCAAGATCCGAAACCAGCATTCCCAACTGTGTCATTTCCATTCCGGCATAGCCGCATGGATTAATTCTTAGGAAGGGTTCAAGGTCCATAGCCAGGTTGAGTGCCAGACCATGAAAAGAACATCCCCTCCTTACCCTTAGCCCCAAAGATGCAATTTTGCTATTCGCAACATACACACCGGGAGCATCAGGTTTTGCATAAGCCTCTATCTGAAAATCAGCCAGCGTTTCCACAACGGCATCTTCCATAATGGAGACCAGCTCGCGAACCCCAAGTTTCTTACGCTTCAGGTTCAATAACAGGTAAACAATGGCCTGCCCCGGACCATGATAAGTTACCTGCCCCCCACGATCGACCTGCACAACCGGAATATCACCTGTACCTAACAAGTGCTCCTCTTTACCCGCCTGCCCCTGAGTGAAAACGGGTTCATGCTGTAATGACCAGATTTCATCGAGCGCGTTTTCATCACGCTCATTGGTGAAAGCCTGCATCTTTTGCCAGGTTGGCTCGTAGGGCTGTAAACCCAGATTACGTACAATCAGCTGTTCAGTCAGCATCAGATAACCATCTTCACTCGATCAGATGCGATCAGTGCTTCATGAATAGCACGTAGTTGCTCCACACCCTGCGCGGTGATTTTGAAGCGTACTGACTGAAATGTGCCGTTGCGGCTATCCTGCACAGACACGGTTGCCAGATCTAAATCCGGCGCATGCAACTTAACAATCTCGATAACAAACTCGCGAAAGTTATCACTGTTGGTACCCACAACCTTGATTGGGTAGTTAGGGCATGGAAATTCAATCTTAGGTGGTTCTTTCTGAGTATCGGTCATACTGTTTATTTCGGTTATTTACTTCCTGTCATCAGTGCTCGCTGAAAACCGGAAAAAAGAGTGAACATTCGCATCCAGACTGGGCCTTTATTGCCCTCTCCTATCTGCTGACCATCAATTTCCACTATTGGAATTACACCGCGGGTTGAGCTGGAAACCCAAACCTCATCGGCGGCCAATAAACGTTCATAGTCTATATCTATCTCTTGATATTGAATGCCGTGCTGATCCGCAAGCTCCAATATCAATTCCCGGGTGATACCACCCAGAATTTCTGAGCTTCGCTTAGGTGTATAGATGACTCCACGCTTCACCAGAAAAAGGTTACATGCAGAACCTTCAGTTAACTTTCCATCACGTGAAAACAGCGCTTCCTGAACACCCTCATCCTTCGCCTGCTGTAAGACCAGAATATTGGGTAACAAACAGGTCGATTTGATATCACAACGATGCCAGCGCAGATCCTCTGTTACGATCGCTTTTAAGGGCACAACTTCATCTACCCCCGCCTGCCAGACATCTTTAATATCTGTACAGCACGCAAAGATAGTTGGTTCCAGTTCATCACCATAAGCATGGCTGCGTTTACCGGCACTGCCTCGGGTCACCTGTAGATAAACAGACAGATTACCTCCTCCATTGAGGGCAACCAGCTTATCCATTATAGCCTGCCAATCCTGTGCATTTTTAATGCTCACAGCTCTCAGGCTGTGAGCCAGACGATCAATATGCTCCTGCAAACGAAAGCCAACACCCTGATAATAAGGAACAACTTCGTAAACACTATCACCAAACAAGAAACCTCGATCAAAGACCGAAACCTTTGCTTCCTCTTCGGGGATAAACTGACCGTTGAGATATACTGTGCTCATATCACCTAAACACAAATGCCCACATCTAGTGATTATAGATGTGGGCATCCTTGCAAATTTAAAGGCCTGACAGCCAAGTAATCACTAACCTAGCAAGCTGCTAAAAAATAGCAAAATGGCATGCCAGATACGTTTGAGAAGACCTGCTTCAGGTATAGCTTCCAACGCAACCAGTGGCACCTCTGTCACAAGCTCACCATCCAATGTCACTCTAACCTGACCTAGTTCCTGACCTTTCTCTATGGGTGCTTTAATCACTCGATCAACATCCATCGTCGCCTGAAGCTTATCAGCCTGACCACGCGGAATCGTTACAGAGAGCGACTCATTAATGCCAATTTTCAGTTGATCTTGAACACCCGACCAAACCTTGGTGGTATTGAGCATGACTCCTGACTCATAAAGCTTATGAGTACGGTAATAACGGAAGGCATAAGAGAGCAGTTTCTGACTTTCACGTGCACGCGCTTCTTCATCTTTAGTCCCCAATACAACAGAGATCAAACGCATGCCGTCACGCTTTGCCGACGCTACTAAACAGTAACCTGCTGCATCGGTGTAGCCGGTTTTCATGCCATCAACCGTTTTATCTCTCCAGAGCAGCTTATTTCGATTCGGCTGGCGAATATCGTTGTAAGTAAAATACTTTTCAGAGTAGATACTATAAAGGTCGGGGAAATCATTAATGATCGCTTTTGCCAGTGTTGCCAGGTCAGCCGCAGATGACTCATGCCCGTCGGCTGGCAACCCCGTAGCATTTAAGAAATTAGTATTTTTCATACCTAACAGATCAGCATGCTGATTCATCAGGTCCGCAAAAGCGGGTTCACTGCCAGCAATATGCTCCGCTACGGCTACTGAGGCGTCGTTCCCGGACTGGATGATAATCCCCTTCATCAGATCACCCAGACGTACTTGAGTGCCTTCACGAATAAACATACGCGAGCCCTGAGTTCGCCATGCTTTCTCGCTGATAAGTACCAAATCCTCTAGACCCACATTTCCTTTACTTAGTTCATATTCAAGAATGTAAGCCGTCATCATTTTGGTCAGACTCGCCGGTGCGAAAGGCTTATCCGCATTTTTGGAGGCGATAACCTTCCCCGTATCGGCATCCATAACCAGATAGGCAGTGGCGGCAATTTGCGGCTCGGCAGGAATAAGACGCGCAACGGCATGAACCTGAATAGCAAAGAGCGTTAGTACTAACGCGTAGAAATATTTAGAAACCTTATTAAACATTGTCATCCAGTATTACTGTATTGATTTAAAGTGAAGTCCACATATCGCCGCGAACAACTGTACTTAAGCCCTTATGGGAAGTCTACCAAACGTGAGCCCGGATAGCCCATCTGCTCAACCTGATTAACTAAATCAGGTACGGAGGTAGAACTTTTCAATGGTCCTACTTGCACTCGGTACAGCGTTCGACCGCTATTCGTTGTTGGTCTCACCTGAACGCTGAGCCCCGCCAATAAAGGAGATAACTGACTCTGAACAAACTCTGCGGTATTGCGGCTGGAATAAGCACCTACTTGCAAATAACGCCCAGAGGCCGTATCCGGTAACGAATTTTGTACTACCACGGCGGTTGTACCCGCAGCTTTATGCCAAGCGTGTGGATCTATTGCTTCCAGGCGAACACGTGCCGTGCCTTTCTTTAGCATATCCAACTTAGAAGCAGCAGCATAAGACAGATCAATTAATCGGTTGCCATGAAAAGGGCCCCGGTCATTAACCCTAACGATAACCTGACGGTTATTATCCAGGTTGGTCACTTTCAAATAGGTAGGAATAGGCAAGGACTTATGCGCGGCCGACATCTTATACATATCGTAAACCTCACCATTAGAGGTTTTATGACCGTGAAATTTCTTCCCGTACCAGGAAGCGGTTCCCACTTCCCGGTAACCCGCGGCACTATTCATTATATGATACTGCTTGCCTAAAACAGTATAGGGGCTTTTATTCCCGCCACGGCTTTTAGGCTCAACCTTTGGAACAGCATCTTTGACATGCGAGACATCAACAGGCTGGTCCGGCGCTTTATCATGACGCATCGAATAGCGGCCATTATTCGTACTGGTTGACGAACAACCTACAATAACTAGCGAAATACAAAGTACAACTAACTTGCGCAACATAGCACCGTCTCTTAGTTACTCTTAGTCTGCATGGCCACTGATTTAACAGTCGCTTTCTCATAAGCGTCTTTGATCTGTTGACTTAAGCGATAAACAGCCATGGCATACAACTTACTGTGGTTGTAACGAGTTATAACATAGAAGTTATGCAGACCTAACCAGTATTGCTTATCATCACCGATCTCCATTTGCATCAGGATCGCTTTCTCTTCCGGGGATAAGTTCAGTTGCGGTTCTACACCACGATCGACCCATTCAGCGAGCGTATTTTGCGGAATCAAACCCTTGCGACCAACGCTGTACCAAGCTTCATCAGCGGCCTTAGTGAAAGAAACTCCACTGATGACAGGCTGCCCGGGTTTCCATTTATGTTCAGCAAAGTAATTGGCCACGCTACCAATCGCATCCGTTTTATTGCTCCAGATATCACGCTTACCATCCTGATCAAAATCGATGGCAAAATTACGATAGCTTGAAGGAATAAACTGTCCAAAGCCCATCGCTCCAGCATAGGAGCCTTTTAGAGAAGTAAAATCGACCTTCTCCTCTTTGACGAGATGCAGGTACTCTTTCAGCTGCCCGAGAAAGAACTTACTACGGCGAGGATAATCAAAACCCAGTGTTGCCAAGGCATCTAAGACACGATAGCTACCCATAATCCGACCATAGCGGGTTTCCACACCGATAATCGACACAATGATTTCAGCTGGAACACCGTATTTTTGTTCCGCTTTAGCAAGACTCTCTTGATTGTCCTGCCAAAACTTAACGCCTTGCTTGATACGCTTAGGCTCAATAAAAATCTTACGGTACCCCCCCCAGGTCAGACGTCGTTCTGCCGGACGGGAAATCGCTTTCAGAATTGAAGTCTGGCGCTTTGCTTCGCCAAGCACTTTTCTCAAATAGGCTTCATCAAAGCCTTCTGCTTTCATCTCTTCGATAAACACTTTGGCTTCAGGATAATCCAGATAAGAACCGCCCCTCACTGAAGCCAGTAGTTCCTCTTGAGTCATCCGCTTTGATGCAGCAGGCATTGCGGCTTTCTTCTGAGCAACTGAAGTGTCAGCCTTGTCTGTTTTGACCTGCGGTTTAGCAGATGACGAGGCCACTTCTTTTTCAGCGGTTGCTGTACAACCCATAAGTAAAAGTCCGGTAGTTACTAAAACCGATACAACTGAACTACGCTTCATCCCTGATCTCCTTAATTTCCAATACCAACATAAACATCTCCTCAAGCCAGAGCATACAGATAAAACTCAGACTCAAAAGTTCAAAAATTCGTTACTTGAGCAACATCGTTCGATAACTGTGAACCGACATAATAATACCAAACCCGGCCATCAAGGTTACGATAGACGTCCCACCGTAACTCACCAATGGTAACGGCACTCCCACTACAGGTAACAAGCCGCTCACCATACCGATATTAACAAACACATAGACAAAGAAAGTTAAAATCAAACTGCCCGCCAACAAACGCCCAAAACTATCTGGAGCACGTGCAGCAATAACTAACCCACGAGCAATAATCAACAGATAAAGTGTCAACAGAACTAATACACCAATCAGTCCCATCTCTTCAGCCACCACCGCAATGATAAAATCCGTATGCGATTCCGGTAAAAAGTCCAACTGTGACTGCGTACCGCTTAACCACCCCTTACCAGAAACACCGCCAGAGCCGATTGCTGTTTTCGACTGGATAATATTCCATCCTGAACCTAAAGGATCACTTTCCGGGTCGAGAAAAGTAAGTACCCGCTGTTTTTGATAATCTTTCATCACGGCCCAAAGGCCTGGTAAAGCTGCCGCTGCAACACCTAAAGCAGAGAAGATGTAACGCCAACGTATACCCGATAGCAACAATACAAAAATACCCGAAGAAGCAATCAGTAACGAAGTTCCCAGATCCGGCTGTTTCATAATCAGAACGGTAGGCAGTCCTACTAACACCAAACTGATAATGATATGCCTGAAACCTGGCGGCAAAGGTCTGTGAGCTAGATAGAATGCAACGGTAAGCGGCAGCACAAGTTTCATGATTTCAGAAGGTTGGAAGCGAAAGCCCGGGAGCGCGATCCAGCGCTGTGCACCCTTTGCACCTACACCAAAGAGTATGACCCCCACCAGCAACGCGACACCTATCACATAGAGCCAGGGTGCCCAACGACCCAGAAATCTGGGGGTTAATTGTGCCAAAACGATCATGACAAAAAAACCGGCACCCATACGGATCGCCTGACGGGTCACATAGCCCATATCCTGACCGGAGGCGCTGTATAGAATAAATAAGCCAAAACCACATAATGCAATTAACAGAAGCAGTAGCCAACCATCCAGGTTCGTATAGCTCCAGAGGCTTGGCCGTTGGCGCAGATGATCATGCGCTTCCGGCATGTAGCGCTCAAACTCTCTTCCCATCATCGTAGCGCCACCTCACCCTCAATCTCCTGCTCAGGGTCTTTACCCAGAAGGTAGGCATCCATAACTTTTCGCGCAATAGGCGCGGCAGTACTGGACCCACCACCGCCATTTTCTACGATGACAGCAATGGCTATTTTAGGGTCTTCAATCGGCGCAAATGCGACAAACAACGCATGATCTCGATGGATTTCAGCCAGCTTTTCCGCATCATATTCTTCATCCTGTTTGATGCCGACAACCTGAGCAGTACCGGTTTTCCCAGCAATCTCATAGGCTGAATTGGCACCAGAGCTACGTGCAGTACCTCGCTTGCCGTGCATTACTTCACGCATCCCTTTAATGATGTCGTCCCAATGCTTCTCATTATTCAGTTTCACATCAGCCAAGGGACGCTTTACCCCGCTGATATCAGGCATAGACAATACTTCCGCCCCGGCATCATCTAATGACTTAATACCTTTCAGCATCCTTGGCGAGTGCCATTTACCACGATTTGCCACTACAGCAGTGGCCGTTGCCAACTGCAATGGGGTCGCGACAAAGAAGCCTTGCCCGATACTCATATTCAGAGAATCACCGGTATACCAAGGCGTTTTACGGGCCCGTTTTTTCCATTCTCTTGAAGGGAGAATAGCCCCAAGGGCTTCTGGCAAATCCAGACTGGTTACCTGACCAAAACCAAATTTACCCAGATAGTCAGACATAGGGTCGACACCCATCTTATGTGACACATCGTAAAACCAGACATCACAAGACTGCGCGATTGAATCATACATATCCACACGGCCATGCCCGGTTCGTTTCCAGTCGCGGTATTTCCGTCCACCTTTAGTCAGGGTGTAAAAGCCCGGATCAAAGATGGTGTAGCTAGGCTTCACCACCCCCGTATCGATAGCCGCCAGCGCAACAATCTGCTTGATCGTTGAACCTGGAGGATAACCGCCACGAATCGCCCGGTTAAATAAAGGCAGATCTCTGGATTCCCTCAACGCTTTATAATCTTTCGATGAGATGCCTGTAACAAACAGGTTAGGATCATAAGCAGGTGTAGAAACCATGGTAAGAATTCCCCCGGTTTCCGGATCTATTGCCACCACGGAGGCACGCCGGCCTTCCAAAAGCTTCTCAGTAATCTGTTGTAGTCGAAGATCCAAATGCAAAACCAGATCCTCTCCGGGTTTAGGATCAGTCCTTTCCAGAACGCGCATAACCCTGCCCCGGGCATTGGTCTCTACCTTCTGAAAACCGACCTCACCATGCAACTGATCTTCATAAAACTTCTCAATACCCAGCTTCCCTATGTAATGGGTTGCCGCATAGTTGGTTTCATCAACACGCTTCAGCTCTTTTTCGTTAATGCGCCCTACGTACCCCATAGCATGAACCAAAGACCGCCCGTAGGGGTAATAACGAATTAACTCAGCTTCAACACGTATACCAGGCAGGCGATGATAATTCACCGAAATTTTGGCGATCTCTTCTTCGGTTAAACGGAATCGGACGGGCACCGACTGGAATGGACGACGGCGCTGTTTTAAGCGTTTTTTGAAACGGCTGATTTCACGCTCGGTTATCGGAATCAGCTCACTAAGATCCGCCAGGGTTTTATCCAGATCTTTCATCTCCTCTTTAAGGAGTGTCACTGAATAACTGGGACGGTTGTCAGCTAATAAAATCCCGTTACGGTCATAAATCAGACCCCGTGTAGGGGGAACCGGCTGCAATTGAACCCGGTTATCTTCTGACATAGCTGAAAATCGTTCATGCTCAACCACTTGCAGGTAATACATCCTGCCAGCAAGTACGCACAACATCAGAACAACCACTATAAACGCTAGAGTCGCACGAAAACGAAACGTACGACTCTCTTTGGAATGGTCTTTTAGGCGCTCTGCAGCCATATCCTATCTGATCTTCTACTTGTGATAAGGGTGTCCCTGAATGACTGTCCAGGCCCGATATAATTGTTCCGCCAACAACACTCTAACCAGAGGGTGAGGCAAAGTTAACGCGGACAACGACCATTTCTGATCAGCCATAGCCAAACAACGACTATCCAAGCCATCAGGACCACCAATCAACAGGCTGATATTGCGCCCATCCATTCGCCAGTCCTCGACTTGAGCTGCCAGCTTTTCGGTCGACCAGTTCTTACCCAGCACCTCAAGAGCGATCACACGATCACCTTTAGGAATGGCCGCAAGCATCTGATCCCCTTCCTGCTTTTTCGCCCGGGCGACATCGCTACTTTTTCCACGATGCCCCAAAGGGATTTCGATCATGTCAATCTGAAAATCCGACGGTAAACGTTTAGCGTACTCGTTGTAGCCTTCGTTTACCCAAGCAGGCATTTTTCCGCCAACAGCTATGATCCTGATTTTCATAGAAAGTTCTATGCGTCTGCATCAACGCCCCAAAGGCGCTCTAAATCGTAGAAGGAGCGGGCATCTGGCATCATGACATGAACAACCACATCTCCCAGATCGACCAAAATCCAATCACTTGCGCCTTGCCCTTCTGAGCCCAGAGGCATTAATCCAGCCTCTTTCACTTTAACAACAACTTCTTCAGCAACTGCTGCGACATGTCGTTTCGAGGTGCCAGAAGCGATAATCATATAATCGGTAACCGTAGAACGACCACGTACATCAAGGTCAGTGATTTCTTTGGCTTTCATATCTTCCAGTGCACCATGCACCAGTTCTAAAATTTTCTCAGTTTGCATTAGTTCGCTTCAATTGACGGGCTGATAATTCAACCCTGTTTGTCATCTAAACCGTAAAGACGGTTTTCAAGAATAAATTGGTAAACACTGTCTGGTAGAAGATAACGGGCAGATTCACCCCGGGAGATAATTCCCCTAATCTGCGTCGCTGATATCCCCAGCGGTGTTAGTTCATGAAAAATCACTCTACCTGCAGCGGTGGAGAACAGATCTTCCAGTTTCTCGGTCTTATGTTGCTGCGTGAATTCAGCTATTACCTCTTCCTCAGGAAGTTCATAGCCAGGCCGTTTAACGACAATTAAATGCGCATAGTCAGTGAACTGATGCCATCCATGCCAACTCGGTAAGGTCTGGTAAGAATCCATTCCCATCACCATGCAAATCGGCCTGTCTGGACCGAACTCCTCTCGCAGAGACTGCAAAGTTAGCAATGAGTACGAGGGCTGTTCAGTTCTTATCTCACGTTCATCAGCGTTTAACCCAGCTTCATTTTGCACCGCCTGCTTGACCATCATCAAACGCTGTTCAGACGTACGCCCTGGCGCTTGTTTGTGAACCGGGGCACGCGCAGGCATTAAGTATACCTGCTCAACCCCAGCCCACTCTTTTATCTCAAGGGCCGTGCGCAGATGTCCATTATGGATAGGATCAAAGGTCCCTCCCATAAAAATGAAAGCGTCCGCACTCATATCAGTATCACTGACGGATGTGCCCGTCCCCAAGCACCACATACTTCTCAGATGTCAGACCATCCAGCCCCACAGGGCCGCGTGCATGGATCTTATCGGTAGAGATACCAATTTCAGCTCCCAGGCCATACTCAAAACCGTCGGCAAAGCGCGTCGATGCATTGACCATGACCGAACTGGAATCCACTTCGCGCAAAAATGCACGCGATTTAGTGTAATTCTCAGTAATAATGGAATCTGTGTGATGCGAGCCGTAACGGTTGATATGCAAAATTGCTTCATCCATTGTATCGACAATTTTCACTGCCAAAATTGGCGCTAGATACTCGGTAGCCCAGTCTTCGCTGCTCGCTTGATTCGCAAATGGAACAAGCTCACAGGTACGTTCGCAGCCACGCAGCTCAACACCTACCGCCTGATAACGTTCAGCCAGTTCTGGCAATACTTCAGCAGCGATCCCAGCATTAACCAGAAGCGTCTCCATCGTATTACATGTTCCATAGCGATGAGTTTTGGCATTCAACGCAACATTAATCGCTTTACCTTTATCCGCCGCATCATCGATATACACATGACAGATACCATCAAGGTGTTTGATAACGGTCACTTTGGCATCGCGACTAATTCGTTCAATCAGCCCTTTACCGCCACGAGGTACGATAACATCAACATATTCAGGCATGGTGATCATCTGTCCAACCGCCTCACGATCGGTAGTTTCTACCACCTGAACTGCATTTTCAGGTAAACCGGCAAGTTTAAGGCCTTGCTGGATACATTCAGCAACAGCTTTATTTGAGTTGATCGCCTCCGAACCACCACGCAGGATAGTTGCATTTCCCGATTTCAGACAAAGGCTCGCCGCCTCGACTGTTACGTTCGGGCGTGATTCATAAATAATGCCAATCACCCCGAGAGGCACTCGCATCTTCCCAACCTGAATGCCACTTGGAAGAAATTTTAGATCATTAATGGCGCCAACCGGATCAGGAAGAGCAGCTACCTGACGCAAGCCTTCGATCATTGTATCGATGCGAGCATCAGTGAGTTCAAGGCGATCCAGCATCGCGGCATCCAAACCATTGTTACGACCATTTTCCAGATCGATAGCATTAGCTTCACGCAGTGCCGGTCGGCTGTTATCGATTGCATCAGCCATTGCCAGCAACGCCTGATTTTTCAGGTTAGTGTCTGCTTTTGCTACTAAGCGAGCTGCATCACGTGCATTCTCACCCAGTTCGATCATATATTCTTGTACGTTCATAGCCGTCCTTCCTTCGATAAGCCGCCTATTATAACCCCGTAAACTATCTGAACCATAGCCTCGGCGTAATAGATATTCACCCACCCCCTAAACTGCTGTTATTATCTGCTCCTGCATATCTTTTTGAGCCGACCCAATCCGTGAAAAACGACAACAAAAACCACAACTCCAACTTCAGACGTAACCTGACGGTGTCTGTCGGTTTGGTATTGCTTGCGGGCTTTTTGTTGAGCGTGTTTTACACGTCCGTGGCCTCTTCCCGCCAGGCTAAAGCCGAAACACTCATAACTGGGCAGCAACTTAGTAAACAAAGTGAGCTACTAATCCGGCCGCTGCTCCTATCTTCCGACCGCGTAAGCCTTAACTACCTACTCAATGAACTTAATGAGTTGGAGCAGGTTGCTGGTATTGAGGTCGTCGATGCGAAAGGTTTCGTAGTGGCACGCGCGGGTATTAGTTCAGAGCTAACCATTAAAACTCGCCTGCTACAGCAGGAAAAAACTATTGGTAGCACAACACTCTGGCTTGATTCATCCGTATCTAAGCAAACACTTCTCCGTCAGCTATGGCCAATTGGCATCATTTCGCTATTCACCGCTCTGATCGCCTTATTAACCTTGTGGTTTAGCTGCCGTCAGTTTGAACTTAATGCGGGAAGTGAGACTGAAACCATTCAGCAAGAGCAGGTCAGCTTTAAAGAAGCCCTTGCCCAGCAGGCAAATGATTATTCTACTGAAACAGAGAATCACACCACTGATATCGAAGATGAAAAGCAGTATTTCGAGCGGACTCCCCCACCCTCCTCACCAGAGAATGAAAGTAGCCCGCCACACTTCGACCAGCAACAAGAAGAACAAGCTGAGCAAGAACAGCCTCAAGATCTTCTGCAGACAAACGCATTAGTTGATCTTCTTAAGCCTGAGGCGTCCGCAAACCCGCAGATGCCTAAATTTGAGCATCATCCTGAAGACCTCCCAGAAGATGAAGCCCAAAAGCCTGACGAGGCGCCACTGGTCATTGAGGAAGAGGAGATTCACGACAACAGCATGGCTGAGCAAGCCTCTTATCCTCTTTCCGAAAACCCTCTACTGAAAAGCCTCAACGATAGAGAAGAGGTACAACTTGACCTGTATTCATTTGAGCATGAGTTAGAACTGATCCTTGCACCTCAGGATGCTATTTATCTGTTCTACATCGACAGCCATACCGCAAGCTCTGAGAATATGCATGCCGATGAAAAAGCGACACTGCTAAATGTCTACCACCATCTGGCTAAACAGGTTGCGCGGATCTATAACGGTGACGCTGAGTTACTGGACAATAAAGACATCTTATTACGGTTCGAATTAAGAGATGATGGAGATAGCCATGGAGTCAACGCGGTTTGCGCAGCCATGCTCTTCAGCCTTCTCTATAAAGGTTTCAATCAGTCCAGAATTCGCGGTTTCCAGCCTGTTCTTAGCTTACAGATGTCACTGGCAAGAGGACATCACGATAAGCACAACCTAGTGCAGGAAGAAGCACATTTTCTCACCCGTACGACATCAAGTAATGAGCTGATCAGCCACACTGCTTTAACCGAAGCACCAAAGCTGAAAGAAGCCATGTTTGAAGAGGCCGATATCCGTCGGGAAGATGAAGACAAGGTACTGCTATTAAAAGTAACGCCTAAACACCAGGCCCTGCTTCAGAAACAAGCAAACCATTTGTTAACCAAGATTTTTTCTAGAGGCTAGAGGCTAGAGGCTAGAGGCTAGAGGCTAGAGGCTAGAGGCTAGAGGCTAGAGGCTAGAGGCTAGAGGCTAGAGGCTAGAGGCTAGACAATTATTGGTAGCTTATAAGTCATTTCTACAATTAGCTTTCATGAAGAAAAACCCCGTTTTTACCGCTTTTCTTCACCCGGTACATACGCTCATCTGCCACCCGAATCAACGCAGCCAAGTCTTCTCCTTCCTCAGGGAATACCGCTCCACCCACTGAGCAGCTTACACTTAATCCTTCAGCCAGGTGTTCATAGCTTTGATTCATTACATCCAAAAGTCGCTCAGCTAATCTTTGCGAGTTAGCCCCTGACTCGGGACACTGGACTATCATGGCGAACTCATCTCCACCAATACGTGCTACAAAGTCCCCCTCCCTGAGCGCCACAGTCAACCGATTAGCCACCTCAACAAGCACTAGGTCTCCGGCCTCATGTCCAAAATTATCATTAATCGCCTTAAAGTCATCCACATCGACAAAAAGGACTGTGAGACACTTGCTCTTACTGGCAACATCATCAAGAATCTGCTGCCCTTTTTTCATGAAAGCCTTACGATTTGGTACACGGGTCAACTCACAATGATGCGCTTCGTAGGCCATTGCCAGATGCTTCTCCTGAACCTCCGCAACCTCAGCAGCAGTATCCTCAAGCACCCTTTCAACCTGGCGCTTTTCAATCATCAGCGCAACAAAGCGGTTCATTACCCTGTGATAATGAAAAGCCGCTAGCACCACAAACGGCATAGCCAGCAAACCAATCAGCAGCGTATTCATCAGTTGATTAATTCGCTCCTGCATAACCTGCCCAACGCTCTCAGTATATTGTTTGTTCTGCTGCTGCATTATGCCAAAGGCCGCTAACGCAGGCTGATCATCAACACGAACATAACGATCTATCTCAGCTGGACTTTCACCTCTGTGAATTGCCTCAGTCGCAACCTCAACATTTTCTTTGTATTGGGATAGAGTTCCGCTGATGACACTGAGTGCACTAAGCTCTTCAGCATTGAGATCGAGATCTGAATACTTATTAATAACCCGCGAAGACTGTTCCAGATCCTCCCCCAGCTCCTGGAGAAGTGTCGTATCTTTACGAAGTACATAATTCTTGAAATTATGGATAAACCCACCGTAACCAATCGCCCGGTGAAGTTCAGAAAGAGTAGAGGAGCGTGTTTCAGAGACAGAGCTATATTCTTTCCAGGCGTACAATACCCCAGAAGACAGGTACAGTAACACACCGCCCATGAGGAGAATTCCTATGGACAATGTGCTTGCTAAAGCTGCGATCCGCCGACCATACCGCTTGCGCAGTAAACGTCCATCCATGACGCCAAAACCTATCGTTTTCAATAAACCACAAATTTACTACGGCTTATTATAATAAGCCGTTTGAATTCAGCTGCAAGGATTAATTTGTAACAAGGTTATTCTACCGCGCAATTATAGTAAGCCAGATTCAAACCTTCAGAATCTACGCGGCGTTGCATACCTGCATTTAAACGCATAACCCCTTCAGCCTTACCCCCTAAGACATGATAGAGTTGCGTATCACTCGTTTGAATCGGAACAACTTCCTTATCACCCGGGACCACAAAATCGGCCCAGCAATTGATTTTGGTTTGTCGGGTCGATTCATCTTCAAAAGTGACGACAAACGAGACATCCAGATAACAGAGCGAACCAATCCCCACAACCGTTCGATCTGTGCAAACAGGTTTGAGTGCCGACACATCCAACTGATAAGGCTGTTTCTTCTCCGAACCATCAAGTTGTTGTGGCGTAAGAAAAGCGTTAAAGATCCATCCCTGAAACTTTCGATTACTGTTTTTAACGAAGAATATTTCTGACCACTGCCCTGCCCTTTGGGTTTCAAGCACCAACTGACCGGCATCCACTTGCGCCACCACTTTCCAGTTTTGCCCTGGCCCCTTTCGGACATTGACCTTATCGGCGTTTACATTGAAGTAATCTAGCGCACTAGCATTAGCACTTAGGATACAAAACAATGAAAAGAGCAGTGGCGCAAAATTCTTCATTCCTTATTCCTTATTCCTCAGGCTGCTCAGCCTCTTGCTGTTTGGAATCTACTTCAAGACTGTCAACACGCTGATATCCACGTGGCAGCTTATTACCTCGTCTGCCACGTTCGCCACGATAATGTTCAATATCGGATGGTTTAAGCCGTAAATGCTGCTTACCCGCATGCACCATCAACGTATCATCCTTACTCAAAGTCGCTAAAGCTACAACCAGTTCCTCACGTGCCGCAGCGCGTGCCGACGGGATATTGATTATCTTATTCCCTTTACCTCTGGCAAGCTCCGGAAGCTCGGACACAGGGAACACCAGCAAGCGCCCCTCATTTGTTACCGCAGCCAGCAGATCAGTTTCAGGGGTAGCAACTTTAATCGGCGAAATTATGTTGGCGTTTTTAGGCAAGGTAAGCGCTGCTTTACCGTTTTTAGTTTTACTGGTCAGGTCACTGATTTTGGCAACAAAGCCATATCCAGCATCTGAAGCCATCAGTATTTTATCTGCATCTTTCCCGGCCACAGCCGCATCAATAGTCGACCCTTTTGGAAGGGTTATCCTACCCGTCACCGGCTCGCCCTGACCTCGGGCAGATGGAAGATTATGTGTTTCGATTGTAAAACTTCTTCCTGTCGTATCTAGCAGAATAGTCGGCTGATTTGTTCGCCCCTTGCAGGCAAGTTTGAAGGCATCACCAGACTTATAATTAAGCCCCACCGCATCAATCTCATGCCCTTTAGCCGCACGAATCCAGCCCTGCTTAGAGATCACTACGGTTACAGGATCCGAAGACAGAAGATCTTTCTCACTGAATGCCTGCGCTTCTTCACGCTCTACGATTGGCGAGCGACGGTCATCTCCGTACTCTTCAGCTGCATCTTGAATCTCTTTTTTGATCAGCTTACGCATCTTCGCGTCAGAACCCAGAATACCTTCCAGCTTCTTACGCTCTTCTTCCAACTCGTTCTGCTCAGACTGGATCTTAAACTCTTCCAATTTTGCCAAGTGACGAAGTTTAAGGTCCAGAATCGCATCTGCTTGAATTTCAGTCAGGCCAAAACGCTTAATCAGCTCCGCTTTCGGGTCCTCCTCATGGCGGATAATCGCAATCACCTCATCAATATTGAGGTACGCGACCATCAAACCTTCAAGGATATGCAGGCGATCCAGAACTTTAGCTAAGCGGTGGTTTAGGCGCTTGCGTACAATCTCTGTGCGCCAGCTCAGCCATTCAACCAAAATCTGGCGAAGATCCTTAACTTGTGGCTTACCATCCACACCGATCATATTCATATTCACACGGTAAGTGCGCTCAAGATCAGTAGAGGCAAACAGGTGAGCCATTAACTGCTCAACATCAACACGATTCGAGCGCGGGATAATCACCAAGCGGGTTGGATTTTCATGATCCGATTCATCACGCAGGTCGCTTACCATCGGCAGCTTTTTCTGCTGCATCTGAGCCGCAATCTGTTCCAGAATTTTAGCGCCCGATACCTGATGAGGCAGCGCCGTGATAATGATTTCACCCTGCTCTTTCGTGTACACCGCACGCATACGCACCGAGCCACGCCCGGTTTCGTATACTTTTTTCAGTTCTCTACGGGAGGTGATGATCTCCGCATCGGTTGGCATATCAGGGCCAGGAACGATCTCGGTAATCTCATCCAGATCAGCACGCGGGTTATCTAGCAAGTGAACACAAGCCTTAGCCACTTCACGGAGGTTGTGCGGCAGAATATCGGTCGCCATACCTACGGCAATACCCGTTGTACCATTCAACAACACATTTGGTAAACGCGCTGGCAAAATCGCCGGCTCACGCATAGTGCCATCGAAGTTAGGCACCCAATCAACCGTACCTTGACTGATTTCAGACAGTAAAACTTCGGCATAACGGGCTAAACGGGATTCGGTATAACGCATCGCTGCGAAGGATTTAGGGTCATCCGGAGAACCCCAGTTACCCTGACCATCCACCAACGGATAGCGATAACTGAACGGCTGAGCCATCAACACCATCGCTTCATAACAAGCTGAGTCACCGTGCGGGTGGAATTTACCTAACACATCACCCACAGTACGTGCTGACTTCTTGTATTTAGCAGACGCTTTCAAGCCAAGCTCGGACATCGCATAGATGATGCGACGCTGAACCGGCTTCATGCCGTCACCGACATGAGGCAACGCACGATCCAAAATTACGTACATGGAGTAATCCAGATACGCTTTCTCGGTAAAATCTTTTAACGCGAGGCGCTCAGTGCCATCTTCGAAGGTTGTTTGTACCGTCATAATTCACATTACACTCGTAATAAGCTCAACTCGCTGCTGTAACGCAAACCTAGCAACCAGCTGTAAAAACTATCCTGTTTCTCTGCCTACAGTGTTTCATCACAGAGAAAACTAATACCACTTTCAACGTCTAAACGTCTGCCAAGTTACCTTTGCTCTGCAACCAGTCTTTACGGTCACCTGAGCGTTTCTTAGCTAACAGCATATCCATCACTTCATTAGTGCCATCACCTGGCTCTACCGTTAACTGCACAAGACGTCGAGTATCCGGTGACATGGTTGTCTCACGTAGCTGAAGTGGGTTCATCTCACCCAAACCCTTGAATCGCTGTACGCCGATTTTGGCATTCTTACGATCCGCTTTAATGCGCTCGATAATGCCATCTTTCTCGGCATCATCCAGTGCGTAAAACACCTCTTTCGCCACATCGATTCGATACAGCGGCGGCATAGCCACATAAACGTGACCCGCAGTTACCAGCGGCTTGAAGTGACGCACGAACAATGCACAAAGAAGGGTGGCGATATGCAGACCGTCTGAGTCCGCATCGGCCAGAATACAGATCTTGCCATAACGCAGACCCTCGAAGTTTTCTGAAGCAGGCTCCACACCAATCGCTACCGAGATATCATGGATCTCTTGTGAACCTAGCACCTCAGTTGGATCAACTTCCCAGGTATTCAGGATCTTACCGCGTAGCGGCATAATTGCCTGAAACTCGCGATCTCGTGCTTGTTTAGCAGAACCTCCCGCAGAGTCACCCTCTACCAAGAACAGTTCCGATTGCATCGCATCGCCACCGGAACAATCGGCTAACTTGCCTGGAAGTGCCGGCCCCTGAGTGACCTTTTTACGTACCACTTTCTTGTTAGAGCGCATGCGACGCTGAGCATTAGAGATAATCACTTCAGCAAGCTGTTCACCCTCTTCTACATGACGGTTCAGCCATAGAGAGAAAGCATCTTTAATCGTACCGGAAATAAAGGCCGCGATTTCGCGGGAAGACAAACGCTCTTTAGTCTGACCTGCAAACTGCGGGTCCTGCATTTTTGCAGAAAGGACGTAACAGCATTTATCCCAAACATCATCTGCGGTTAACTTCACACCACGAGGCAGAAGATTACGGAATTCGCAGAACTCGCGCATCGCTTCTAGCAAGCCTGTGCGTAAACCGTTTACATGGGTACCGCCTTGAGCCGTAGGAATCAGATTGACATAACTTTCACATGTCATCTCGCC
The DNA here is from genome assembly GCF_000153345.1 of Neptuniibacter caesariensis. Classification (GTDB taxonomy): domain Bacteria; phylum Pseudomonadota; class Gammaproteobacteria; order Pseudomonadales; family Balneatricaceae; genus Neptuniibacter; species Neptuniibacter caesariensis. The sequence goes on along the minus strand of NZ_CH724126.1, from coordinate 681,532 downwards.
ACCTTCCGGCAGCCACTGTACGGCCCACTCGACCGCATCGAGCTCACCCTGTAGAGAACCTGAGAATGGTTCAGCTGGCAGCACTTCAAATACCTGGGTTGTACCTTTCAGGTAATCAACTAAACCATCTTCGTAATACCACTCTTCCTTCTCACGTTTAGCGCCGGTCAGATCGGTAAAAGTCACCTTCAGCCCTGGACACAGAACCGCTTTAGCACGCAGATTATGCTTTAAGCGCGAAACGCTGAATTTATGGGTATCAAAGTATTGCGGATCAGGCAGGAAACGTACCGTAGTACCAGTGTTACGCTTACCGCAGGTATCAATCACTTCGAGATCAGATACTTTCTCACCGTCCGCAAAGCCAATACGATAAACCTGACTGTCGCGACGTACCTGAACTTCTAACAACTTAGATAAGGCATTTACAACCGATACACCAACACCATGCAAACCACCGGAGTAGTTGTAGTTATCATTATTGAACTTACCACCCGCATGCAGTTTACACAGGATCAGCTCGACCCCGCTGACACCTTGCTCCGGGTGAATGTCCACCGGCATACCTCGACCATCATCGGTTACGCTTAAGGACTGATCTTTATTCAGAACCACATCAATCTGTTTAGCGTGACCGGCAAGCGCTTCATCCACCGAGTTATCGATGACCTCTTGCGCCAAATGGTTTGGACGATCCGTTTCCGTGTACATACCCGGACGACGTCTAACCGGGTCTAGACCACTAAGAACTTCTATGGAACCAGCGTTGTATTGCTTGGACATCAAATACTTTCCTGTCGCAAAACTTTATCTATGAATCAACGTTTAACGATATTTAAATCGGTTGTGCTTCGGGCAGATCAATACGCCCTTCTGCAAATGCCATAATGGCAGGAATCAGGTTTTCAAACTGTTCAAAACCGTGACTACCACCAGGCTGAACAAATTGCGGTGATGCAGAAAATTTCTCGACCGCTTCTCGGTAATCTAATGTTTCATCTGCCGTTTGGGTTAATAGCAGATAAGCTTCTGGCCGCTCGATCTCTTGGCAATTTAATGCCAACAATTGCGTCAAATGTTCTTGGGTAAGCTCGTACTCTTTACCAGAATACAGATTCACATTAGGCCCAAGATACTGAGGCAACAGTTCAAACGGTCTTACCGATGGATTAATTAAAACCGTACGGACATGATCATAATGCTCAGTTAGCCATGTACTGTAATAACCGCCGAGCGAACTGCCTAATAAGATGACGGTTCGCTGTTGGTTTTGCTCTACAAGAGCGCGTAACTGCTGCATAGCCTCTGCGGGCCAATGGGATAACTCCGGTATCATCACCTGATCGCCAAGACTTTTACCCTGCAGATATTCGACAAACAACCTCGCCTTCATCGATTGCGGCGAGCTGTTAAAGCCATGAACATAAATATAAAGCGGTGTATTCATTCTCTTCCTCTGGAAAAGAACTTACCGGAGGGGAAAGCTAGGCGCAATAGCCAGTAAAGCTATGCGGGTAATCTAATCACTTGTTGGCTAATTTTCCCGCAAGAATGGAGCTGATAGCGGCCATAAGCAGGGCCCGCTAGCTTAGGATCATTTTCTACTTCGGAGCTATCTGTCTGAGCTTTAAACTGCGCGGCAGTTGCTGGTACAGAGAAGAGCTGAATATCTCCTCTCTGAAGCTCCCAGCTTTGATGCACATGGCCAAAGATAACGCCTTTGACCTGTGGATAAAGATCAACAATCTGCCAAAACTGCTCAGCATTAGCCAAACAGATCTCATCCTGCCAGCGGCTTTGCACAGGCACAGGGTGATGATGCAGAACTAAAAGCACATGTTGATCGGCCGCTGTCTGACTTAATTCGGCTTTTAAAAAGCTCAATTCTGTCTCAGAAAGCGAACCACTACCTTTGCCGTCGGGATTGGAACTGCTATCTAGAAAGATCAGTTTCCAACCGCCAAATGTTTTAACTCTCTGAGCTAATTCTGTACCGGTAAAGCGCGCCATCTCCTCTGGCAGGTCGTGATTACCCGGGATCCAATAGGCAGGGTACGGAAGACAATCAACGTAAGAGACTAAACGTTCATAGGCTCGAGGCGCATGATGAGTAAGGTCACCGGTGAGCAGCAAGGCATCTGCAGATTGAGATTCAATCTCCACCAGTACTTGCTGAAAACGTTGCTCGACATTGACTCCTTTCAACAACATATCGGGTTCTTGTTGCAGATGCATATCACTGACTTGGAGCAATAAGATAGGCGCAGTGTCAGCCACTAAAGACCGTCTCCATTGAATAACCATGACTCAAACACTCACTCAGCCACTCACCCAAATATTCGTTTAACTGAACTTTCTCATCCGGTTGATGCATATTACGGTTTGGATAAGGATAAACACCGGATAACTGTTTACGCTTCTGCATACAGATCACTTCGGCCATCGCAGCGTCATGATAGAGGCGAACCACCAGCCCCGGACTATCCAACCAGGGAGAGCTTTTCTCATAACTATGACTCACCAGGAGTGTCGATGTGTATTTGAAACGTTCATCAACCCGAAGACGTAAGTAAGCCTGATGTTCAGGCCAGCTGACCTTGAACTCACGCTCATCACAACTATCCAGATCCGGCAACAGCTTCATGATGCGATGATAGTTCGCCTCACATTGTGACATCTGCCTTGTCAGATCAGGTATATACTTACGCTTCATTACTCACTTAACTCTCTATTTCCAAGCTACCTAGCCCCAGCGCTGATCCAACTCAGCCTGGTTTAACTCTAACCACTGCAGGGCAATAATTGCAGGTGCATTATTAATTCTACCACTTCGAACCAAAGCATAGGCTTCCTTTACAGGTAGGGTATGTACTTTAATATCTTCCCCCTCTTCCTCTAGTCCATGCAAGCCACCAATTCCCTCAGAATCGACCTGAGCACAGAGAAGGTCGATATACTCACGGGTGGCGCCCGTACTCGGTGAAAAGCGAGTAATATGCATAATCTCGCCCAGATCAGCCCCCGCTTCCTCAACAGCTTCCCTTCGGGCTACATCATGAGGTCCTTCACCCGGCTCAACAATGCCTGCAACCAACTCCAGCATCCAGGGGCCTTGTGGATCATCATAAACGCCCACCCTAAACTGCTCGATCAACACAACACTTTGTCTGCGAGCATCGTAGAGCACCACACAAACAGCGTCATCACGCCAAAACAACTCCCTTTGGATGAGAATTTCCTCACCGGCAAACGTTTTATGCCGAAGGTGAAGCTTGTACATCTTGAAGAAACCATCGTACAAGGTTTCCTTCTTCTCTATGCTGAAATCTTTTTGACCATAATCCGGTTGCCATTGTTCAGACATATTTTTGATCCCTGTCAGGCCGATTAGAAAAACCAACTATAGCAACGACTGGAATATGCACCAGCGCCTCGTTTATAATTGGTTGATATATTATTATTCTTTAAAAGAATACTTGGTTTTTCAGGAATAACAAAAAGCAGATGCGCCCCCTGGCTGAATACTTCCCACTGCTAGGCTGGCTCAAGGACTACCAGCGAGAAACATTCATCAGTGATCTGATGGCCGGAGTCATTGTAGCCATCCTACTTATCCCGCAAGCAATGGCCTATGCTCTTTTGGCAGGCTTACCCGCGGAGTATGGGTTATACGCCAGTATTGTACCTCTCTATCTTTACTCATTATTAGGTAGCAGCCGCTCCCTTGCAGTAGGCCCGGTTGCTATTGCTTCGTTAATGGTAAGCACAGCAATCAGCCAGGTTGCTGAACAGGGCAGCGCTGATTATCTGAATGCGGCTATTAATCTTTCATTTTTAGTTGGCATTATTTTGCTCGTGCTTCGCAGCCTTAGGCTCGGCTCTGTCGTAAATTTTATTAGTCATTCGGTTTTATCAGGCTTCACCAGCGCTGCCGCCATTGTGATAGCCGTAAGCCAACTCAAACATATTGCAGGCCTTGATACTCCTCGCGCATCGACCTTAGACCAGAACATTGAGAACCTGCTACAGCATAGCCAAGACACGAACTTAACCACTGTTTTACTGGCCGGCTTTGCCTTTTTCACTCTTTGGTACTGTAAGAATAGCCTTTGCTGCCATCTACAAAGAATGGCGATGCCTGATTGGCTGGTTCAACCGATCTGTAAAGCAGGCCCCATGTTTGCCGTACTATTCGGCACCCTGATTGTTTGGCAACTGGATTTAAAAACTCAGGCTGGTGTGACTACCGTCGGAATGATCCCGCAAGGATTGCCTGGGCTTAAAGGTATCCACCTTGATCTGGAGCTTTGGAAACAGCTCTTCACCCCTGCCCTGCTAATCGCGCTGATAGGATTTCTGGAAAGCGTATCTGTTGGTACAGCACTCGCCAGTAAGCGCCAAGAAAGGATTGATCCAAATAAAGAATTGATTGCTCTGGGAGCCGCTAATATTGGCTCCGCATTAAGCGGAACCTACCCTGTCGCAGGCGGATTTGGCCGTTCGATGGTTAACCACAGCGCAGGCGCGCAAAGTACGGTTGCCTCGCTTGTCAGTGCTACACTGGTGGCAATTACCGTGGCTTTTTTCACCCCTCTATTCTATTACCTGCCGAACACAGTATTGGCAGCAATCATTATCATGGCTGTTATTCCGCTGGTGGACCTACAAGCCTTTAAAACCAGCTGGACCTTCAATAAAGCGGATGCTTTGACGCTATCGACAACCTTTCTGATGGTGCTATTTCTCGGTGTAGAACTCGGAATACTAATGGGAATAGCCATATCCATAGCCTTACTTCTGTACCGCTCCAGCCAGCCACATATTGCGGTTGTCGGCAGGGTCGGCGCTAGCGAGCATTTCCGTAACGTTACACGTCACGATGTTGTGACCGATACGAGCACTCTGGCATTGCGTGTTGATGAGAGTCTGTATTTCGCCAATACACGGTTTGTTGAAGAATTCATACTGAAGCACTGTGCGGATAACCCCGAAATCAAGCATGTCGTGCTAATTTGCACAGCAGTGAACTTTATCGATGCCAGCGCACTGGAAACTCTGGAGCAACTGGTAAAAAACCTTAGAGATGATGAAGTTGTTCTGCACTTGTCAGAGGTTAAAGGCCCTGTGATGGACCAGCTTAACAGCACCCGCTTTGTCGAGCAGATGGGTCAGGGGAAGATCTACTTCACAACAGACCAGGCGATGCGTGAACTGGCCGGCATTTAAGCCTGACGCTTATCGTCCGAGCCAGATACCGATAAACCCGTTGTTCTTCTTCTCGATACAAACAACGCGCTATGAGTATGTTTTTTTGCCTCTTTCTTAGCCATCGCAGCGAGCTCTGCAACTTCATGGAAACTACCACAACGGTATGGGTCAGGATGGACAACACCGATAGCAAGGCCCAACAATGGAAAAAATGAACGTACCCCTTTACGGTCTGTGGACCACAACCCCTCATTTTGCAGATCTTTAGGTGAGTAGAACCCTCTGACCTCTTTATCAAACTCGCGCAGAATTCTTTCGCAACTCATTTGCCAGTCAGGGCTTCTAAAGATCACCACAAAGTCATCACCGCCTATATGCCCGATAAAGTTATTCGCATGCGAAGCGTGACAAGTTAAAAGCTCACCCAACAGACGAATAACCTGATCCCCTTTTGAGTAACCATAGCTGTCATTAAATGGCTTAAAGTTATTCAGATCAAAATAGGCAACATAGAAATCGGCAGTCCGTTTTAACAGGGCTTCGAGCTCCTGATTAATAGGGACATTGCCGGGCAACAAAGTCAATGGATTCGCATAGCGGGCATTCTGAATTTTCAATTCGGTTATGCGTTTCAAAAGATCTCTTAGGTTACCCATCCCAAGATAACAGCCGTCCTGAGTAATAATGATATCCTGCTGCAGTGCACTATGTTCCTGCCCGGTAACTAATCGCGACACATCAACCAGGCTCATATCGTTTTCAACCAAAAGGACATCGTCAGATAGAATTCTGGAAGCCGGTTTTTTCTCATAGAGCGCGCGACCATATTGCGTTGAGAACAACTCAAGTAGGTCTGATTTGCGCACAACACCTAAAGGGATCCCATCCTGAACAACGGCTAAAGCACTCATATCTGAGTTTGCCCTGAACAACTCGCTAACCGCCAGTACTGTGTCGTCGGGAGCGACGGCTGGCGCCTGTCGCAATAAGGCCAGAGCCGTTTCGTTTGTTTCCGATTCAGCGATGGATTCTGCAACCTGAATTTCATTGATCGCCAGTGGTGTCCAGGTAGGCTGTGGTTCAGGACTAGGATAACCAAGATAGAAGCCCTGACCGATGGATATGCCTAACTCCATCAGGGTCTGGACCTCTTCCCTTCGCTCAATCCCTTCCGCAATGACTTTACAACCCATTGCACTACTGATGTTGCAGATGGAGCGTACAAATTCCCGCTTCACAGCATCAGTATCGATACGGGAAACGAAATGCCGGTCGATCTTTACATATTCAGGGTTTAACTCTGACCAAAGTTTGAGTCCGGAGTATCCGGTCCCCAGATCGTCAACAGCAACCTGGAATCCCATATTGCGATAATACTGGACGGCACTGTTTGTCAGCCCATGTTGATCAAAAGGGTGCTGCTCGGACAGCTCGATAACAATATCCTGGATCGAGATACCCAGCTCCTGAAGAAGTTCAGACGTAAACCCTTCTGTATGCTCGGGTGTACCTAGCAAGGAAGCGCTGATATTGAGGAATAATTTCCCACCCGGCTTTAACTCTGCAAATTTTTCTATCGCAAACCGACGACAAAGCAATTCGAGCGTATGAAGAAGGTTATTTTCTATCGCTGTTTGAAAGAGCGCGCCAGGCGATGCCATAACACTGCCAGCAGGGCCTCTAATCAGAGCTTCATGCCCTATCACCTCATTTTTTTTCATATCCACAATGGGCTGGAAATGAGGAAAAAGGGATTCTGTTTCCAATATTTCTAACAGCAACTGGCGACGAGTATCGGCACCGACTTCATCAGTTGAAGGCAACATTACAAAACCTAGCGGGTATCATTACTATCCCGGTAGCCTAGCTTTTGTATATTACATTTGAGTGAAAATGTTTATCTAAGCAGCAGGCAAACTACCAAAACCTATAGAGCCTAGGTTTGCTCGGCATTAAAGAAACGAAGCATCTGAATCTCTTCGGCCCATATCGTCTCATCAATGGTTTCCAGTACTAACGGAATCCCACGAAAACGATCATCACGCATAATAAACCTAAAGACTTCTAAACCGATCTCTCCCTGTCCAAGGCTATGATGACGATCCAGATTGGAAGACAAACCACCTTTGGAGTCGTTCAGGTGCATACCTTTTAGATATTTGAATCCGACAATCTCTTCAAAGCTTTGAAAAACTTCTGCACAACTTTCTTGAGTACGAATATCGTAACCCGCTGCAAACATGTGGCAGGTATCGATACACACACCTACCCGGCTTTTATCTTCTACTTGATCAATAATTGCTGCTAATTGCTCAAAGCTAAATCCCAGATTACTACCCTGACCCGCCGTGTTTTCAATGACGGCGATTACAGAATCAGTTTGAGCAATTGCCCAGTTCAGGGAATCTGCGATCCTCGAAATACACTCATCTTCACTAATCTTGCGCAGATGGCTACCCGGATGAAAGTTGAGATAAACCAACCCTAGCTGCTCGCAGCGCTGCATCTCATCGAGAAAAGCATCACGAGATTTCTGCAAAGCTTCCTCTTCAGGATGCCCTAAATTAATCAGGTAGGAATCGTGCGGAAGGATCTGTTCAGGAGTAAACCCCAAGGCCTGGCAATTTTTCTTAAATGAACTGACCGTCTTGTTATCTAACGGTTTGGCTACCCATCTACGCTGATTGTTAATTGTTATGGCAAAGCGTAGAATGTCCCCATTAACAACCGACAGGGGATAGCCAGAATGAAAGCTTATTCATACATCCGATTCAGTAAACAATCACAAGCTCAAGGAGATTCACTCAGGCGACAAACGGAAGCTATCCGCTCTTACTGTACTAAGAATAACCTAACCCTATCTACTCAAACCTTCGAAGACTTAGGTATATCAGCATGGAAGGGAGCTAACGCTGATACTGGTGCTCTGGGTGCTTTCATCAAAGGGTGTGAGAGTGGAGCTATCCAAACCCCCTGCTCATTGCTTGTAGAAAACCTTGATAGGTTATCCAGAGAGCATGTACGTAAAGCATTCGGCCTACTACTACAGCTTCTGGATCTTGATGTAACTATCATCACCTTGATGGATGAGAAGGTTTACTCCCCTGACTGTGATCAAATGGACCTCATGGTTGCTTTGACCTACATGAGCCGAGGGGCTGAAGAATCACAAACTAAGTCAGATAGGGTTAGGAAGGCGAAACAAGCTAAGAGGGAGAAAACCTTAGCAGGGGAAGTTAAGTTCACTGGTAATTGTCCTAAGTGGTTAAAGCTGAATAAAGACACTCAAACCTTTGAAGAGATCCCAGAATTTGTGGAAACCCTTAAACGTATCTACGACATGAGATCAAAAGGCTATGGAATAGTTAAGATCTTGAAGACTCTCAATGAAGAGGGAATCAGAGCATTCGGTTTGAAGATAGTTAAGGATGAGAATGGTGAACCCGTCAAGGATAAGACAGGGAAGGTTAAAAAAGTTCCTTCAAAATGGTCACAGACTACCGTTGTAAATTATCTTAAGTCTAGAGCTGTTATCGGTGAATACCAACTGAAAGAGAGGGGTGTACCTGTCGGTGACCCTATCACTGATTACTTCCCTACTGTGATTGATCCTGAGCTGTTCTATCGAGTTCAAGACACCTTCACCAAAGTAACTAAAGGCAGGACTACAACCTTCAGAAACGCTCTCACAGGCCTCCTAAGCTGTCATGTTTGTGGAGGTCCAATTAAGTTTGATCATGTACCACCAAAGAAAGGAAGGAAACACGCTCCTAATCAATATCTACGCTGTAAGTCTACCTATGAAAGAAAGACTACCTGTTTCAAGGGAATGATTAATTACTCTGGTGTTCTTAGCTCTGTGATAGCTATGACAGCTTACCTGAACTTCAATAAGATCAATTCAGAAGATTATGAAGCCCTTACAGCTAAACTTGCAGAACTGGAAACAAACAGGATAGATACAGAAGCCAAACTTAATAACCTATCTGCTGTTATTCAGGCTGGTGTTACTGCTCCCAACTTTGTTAAAGATGCCAACAGGCTATCTAGTAGTCTAGATGAGATCAAAACAGATATTGATAGCACTAAAGCTAAACTATCTAGCGTTGAACCCTCTGAAGCTATGAAATCGATTGATTCATTAGATCTAGAATCAGAACAGGGAAGGCGTGATTTAAACTTATTTTTAAAGCAGTACATTAAGAAGATTGAAGTTACGAAAAATGATGTTTACGTCACCTTCCTGTCACAGCAAATCCCCGACCCAATACGCGCTCCTTTAGGGGCAAACTATAACAATCCAGAACTTCTGTCTGACTATATTGATAAAACTGATTTAGCTCTGAACATTGAAGATTATTTCGAATTCGATCCAGAGTGAAATTAGTATAAAAACACCTAAAATCTATTAAAAACTTATTGCGAATGATTATTATTTACTTGACAAATCGCAATATCCATTGTACAATATATTATGACCTATTAATTTTAATCTTTATTAATGGGTTGTTCCTATTAAGTCATATTTAGGGATTAACATACCCCCTCTTAGCATTCATCATCAAATATCTTTTATAGATATCCTCAGCTACTGAGGGGGATCTTTTTACACCATTCTATTCAACTTACCTCGTACCTACGGGGTATTTCCGTTTCTATTTTAATCAATCTATTGCGAGGTTATAACCATGACAGATAAACGGACATATCAGAAAGAGTACCAAGCCAAATACGCTATTGGCACAACAGTTAAAGCTGAAGATAAAAAATTCATCTACAAGATAGCTGAACTCTCTAATACAAGTAGCTCTGAGATTATCAGATCAATTATTGAGAAAGGGCTTAAAGAATTAAGAGGTAATCAATAATGGCACGACAGAACTTATACGTACGTATCAAACCTGAATTAAAAACCTTCCTAAAAGAATATGCAGATTCACAAGATATCAGTTCATCTCGATTAATCGAAAACATGATTGAACTTCTTAAAAATGCAATAGATAAAGAGGAGGAAGAAAACAATGGAAAAACCTAGTCGTGAATTTACTTACAAAGGTAATACTTATTCTCTTTCTGCTCCTGTTCCCCGTGTAGGAACACAAATGGTTAACAACAAATGCCAGGAGTTACTTGATAAATACATCAACGGAGTCTCTGAGATATCACAATATGGGAATGAATCCTTTGGTGAAATCGGTTCTACTCAATACGTAAGATTTAAGACTGACAATCCCCATTCACTAATAGAATTTGTTCGATCTCACTCATACCTAGAACCTATCAACGGTGAAGCTATCTTTGCAGGTACAGGACTAATCAATCAGGTCAAATTAATCAAACCTAATGACCTTGTGAAGAAGGAAGTGGAAGCCCTTCAGACAGAAGCAGAGGCTCTTGTACGTGAAGACGTAGAAGGTTTTAAGAAAGCCCTATCAGAGGCTAAGAAAGCCTATGTGGAAGACTATGAAGCTTTCAAAGCATACCAACGTGAACAAGAACGTTTAGCTATTGAAGCAGAAGCAGAAGAAGACGAATTCTTAAGGAGTTTACAGTGATGAATTACAGAGAAAGCATCAAACAGCATTTACAGGAACAAGCAGAACAGTATGAGAGGGATCTTCAGAAACAGATTACAGAAGCTAAACAAGCTGAAACAGAACGTAAGAGAGTATTTAAAGCTAAAGCTGAGAGAGCACGTTCAGAACTTCTTCATAAAGAGAGATTACAAACGCTTCTTTCTGATAACTTATCTTCTTCTAGAACTGACCTTACTTCTGATAACGATATATCTCAGCGCATAGGCCAAGAGGTCATGAAGCGAATTCGTAAGAATAAACATATCACTCCTGACAACAAAGAATCTGAGTTACCTTTAATTATTGAAAGCTCTAAATCTACTGACCTGATTAAGTCAAAAGGCCACTATCAAGAAGTTAAAGTAGTTAGAGCAAATCCATATCAGCAATATAATGATTTAGAATTACTGTCTCAAGATCAATTAAAATCCCTGATTGAAGATCTTAATGGTGATAAAATTATTAACATGAATTCAAAAGCATTCAGAGAAGCTGTGAGAGCCTCCAAGAAAGCCTCTTAATTTAAATTAGATAGATTCATTAGGTTTAATTAAAACCTCTTATAGAGCCTTACAGAAGCTCTCAGAACACCTGTTAATTTCCTATTAAATACTCCTTTATTGATTTAGCTGATCCACCCTTTCTTAGCTATTCAAAATAAAAAATACCTGATCGAGGTTGAAAACTATAACTTATTCAGTATTCATGCACCTTTCAGAGATACTAAACAATACCAGAAACAATTAACATATTAATTAAATCACATGTAATAGCCATAAATAACAATCTCCTTACATTGTGCCAAAAGCCCTCTTAGTAGAACTCGCAACTACTTTGGGGGCTTTTTTATTTGTCTTAAATATTTTCCTATAGGCATAAAAAAAGGCCACCCATATGGCAGCCTATTCACATTAGGGAGGTGTAACGATATTATAATTTAGCTTCCATCTTCCTCATCTTAATCAGCTTGTACCCATAGGCTCTGGAAATATCTGCGACCTTGGCGCTATCTGCCACATTATTTCCAAGATCTATCTGCTGATAAAACTTCTTAACCTTCTTGGCCCCTTCCTCAGTCTGTTGACGACCATTGTACTTGCCAGCATCCTGTGCTCTTTTAATTCCTTGTCTCTGTCTACGAAGCCTATCTTCCTGATCCTTGCGGGCGGTGGTAGCAAGAATATCCATCAACATGCGGTTAACCGCTTTCAGAATATCGCCTGTAAAAGATTGATCATCAGCTTGTAGTGCTGCAAAGCTGGTAGGTAAGTCCAGAGACACAACCAACAGCCCCTTATCCTCAATAGTACGTTTCAAAGTACTCCAATCTTCAGCCGTTAACCTTGTCAGTCTGTCCACTTGCTCAACTAACAGTACATCTCCTTCTCCGGCTGTATTAATCAGCTCAATTAGCTTTGGTCTATCTAGCTTCGTTCCTGAAGCATTCTCAACAAAGTATTCAGCAATTTCGAACCCTTTCTCCTGAGCAAACTTAATTAATACTTCTGCTGCTCTAGTTGCATCTTGTTCTTCTGTAGAAGCTCGTAGATATGCATATACTTTCATGAAAATGTCTCCCTTAAATCTCCTAAGCTATCTATAGTATAATGTGTCTACTTAAGATTGCAATGCAATCTATAAAATACATATTTCTGGTGAATTCTATCTGTACACTAATGGTATACCCATGGTGACAGGTGATTTGGTGTAACCTAAGCTGATACACCTTCCACAAATACTCCTGAAGCTTCTACCAGCCATTGAGCAGTCCACCAGCAATAATATTGAAACTGGATCAAGTAACACTCAGAGAAGCTCAGGAGGTGATACAGGAAGATCTGTGAAGGCTGGTGTCATCTTTTTGATTTTGTATCTAATTTCACAAAGACCGTATGCAAGGGCTAAACACCCAAACACGTAAGAGGGTGATTATCTTTTTTGAACAAGGGAATTATCAGGAATCTGAAAAGGGGGGTGTAAATTTTGGGGGAGATTTGGGAATTTGAAATATGGGGAGATTGTAGTTCGAACTACTTTTAGAGAGGTATTCTGGAGTAACTATACAAGAATTGTACAAACTTGATCACACATAACAGAGGATCACCAAATAACTGTACAATTTATAAGGATTTAAGAAATAACGTTAAAAGAGAATAGATCAGGAGAGAAGAGTAGTAGTGACCCGAAACCGTATTCTTTAAAATATGTTATAGAAGCTTTATAAGATATTTCAAAGGACTCGAATGTTTTATTTGGTTACTATGACTTTACCTACTTGGCTTGAGGAAAGCTGTTATAAAATCTTTAGGAAAGATCTTTGAAATAGAGTAGATCAGAAGAGAACCATAGTAGTGATCCAAAACCGTATTCTTTAAAATACGTTATAAGATATTTAATAAATATTTAATAAGAACTTGAATGTTTTATTTGGTTTCTATGTGTTACTTACTTGGATTGATTAAAGACGTTATAAGTATTTATTAAGTAGTCCTTAATATAGTTTAAGCCTATTTCCGACCCTTGTCAAGCTTTTTTTAGTCTTAGTCCTGAGGCCTCCTGTAAGGCCCTGTAAGAGGTTTTCGCCTTCACCTATACAAACACTAGGGTAAAACACAAAAACTCCTCAGAGAGGCTTACAGGAGCTTACAGAGGCTCTCAGGGGTATTAGAGACCCTAATCGGAGCTGTCAGAGGCCCTCAGAGGCTCTCTAAGGGGTTTTGAGAGGTTTTCATGTCTTAGGGGGTCTTACAGCGGCTTACAGGAGCTTAGGGTGGAATCACCCCCTGCATGTACTGCCTTGCTAAAACAACCAAATACGCTGGTTCTTTGTGAACAAGGCAAACGCATTTGCGCCAATATGGTTCGCATTGATAGGGGCATTTTGCACGCCACCGCTGGCACTTACATGAGCACCTACATAGTATGGTTTTAGATCGGTCATCACTTTTTAGCCTGATTATTAACGGCGCAACCATATCAGCTAAGAAGAATGACCGAAAGTCATTAAGCCGCAGAATCAGTGAGTTGATGTTGATAGTTTAGATTAGGCAGTGACTCTGTTGTCTTAACCTCAAGCACGGGGAGTGTTTGATACCAGTGCCTGACTGCACGTCTTCCCTGAGCCAGAAACCGCTCTAGCTCAGAGTAATATTCCACAGGAATAATGGCATGAAGATATTGGGTACCTTCGGGGCTCTTTAAAACGACAACACTCTGAGGCTCTGATCGGGAAGCATCCAACAATAATTTCAGATGCTCAGTTGATATGTCTGGCGTATCACAGGGCAGCACTAAGAGGTGAGTACAGCAAGCACCAAAATAATGCATAGCCGATTCAATTCCGGCTAGCGGGCCCTTTTCCGGAGCATGCAAATCTGCACAAGTGGGATAACCTAAGTTTGCATAAATCTCTTCATTGCGATTACAACTCAGCACAATATCCTGTGTCAGGGGTTTTAAGCAATCCAGTGTCCAGCACACCAATGGACGCCCTTTGTATTGCTGAAGGCCTTTATCAAGCCCCTCCATTCGCACCGCTTTCCCACCAGCCAAAGCGACTGCAGCGAGCTTGTATTCACTGACAGTTGTTCCCATAGTCTCCACCTTAATACTGATATCGCTGTTATCAGCAGCAAGATATAGACCAACAAACCTTAACCCGGGCTTTGCTCTTGCAAGATTAACATCAGGACATTCAGCAAATCGTGACTATATTTGTGCAGATCAGTCTGATGTTTTTTTATCGCTTTCACATCCCCTTTTAAGGCCGCTTTGCATGCTAACTCACCGCTTACATGGACTTTCTCATGAAGATCATCCAGATTGATAAATGCTTTCGCTTCCCCATACTGCTCTCTACCATGTTTATCCAACCATGAGCCAAAGCGACATTTGCTTACATCAAATTCAGGTAGTTCTAACTCTTCCGGTTCCTCTGCAGCGACAAAGCGGTCAACCTTATGCAACCAGGCTCTATGTTCTATTTCGGCGAACAGTAAAGAGATATCATCGCGACTAATCGGCCCTTGCTCTTGCCACTCTTTTGGCGGATTCCAACTACTGATCCAGTCAGGTATTAATGCTGCCTTCATCGGTTTAGCAATCGCAAAACCTTGAGCAAGATTGCACCCTAATTTGATCAACATTTCCCCATGGGCAATCTCTTCAACACCTTCAGCAATAACGCCACGACGAAACGCTGTCGACATTCCAACAACACCCTCAAGGATTGCCAGGTCATCCGGGTCATCCAGCATATCCCTCACAAACGTACGATCGATTTTTAAATTAGCCGCCGGCAAGCTCTTCAGATAAGTCAAAGAGGAATAACCGGTGCCGAAATCATCTAAAGAGAAGCTAACGCCTAGTTCATTACATCGTTGCATAACTTTGGAGACCAGCTGGATATCCTGCAGGGCGCTACTTTCCAGAACTTCAAGTTCAAGACATTCAGATGCGACGCGCGGGAACTTTTTCAAAAGGGCTTCTAGTCGCTCTACGAAATTGTCTTGCTGTAATTGCAGCCCACCAATATTGACACTGACTGATAGGTCATGACCCTGAAAACTCCAGGCATCCATCTGGCGTAAAGCATCTTCGATTACCCATTCGCCAATCTCAATGGCGACAGGTTTATCCTCAATAACGGGCAGAAACTGCCCCGGCATCAACAATCCATCTTCAGGGTGATTCCAGCGAATCAGCGCCTCTAAGCCGATCACATCTCCACTATGCATATTTACTTTGGGCTGGTAGTAAAGTTCGAACTCCCGTTGACGCAAACCCAGCTCTATTCTTTCTACTGTTTCTCTTTGTCCACGGAGGCTTCGATCATGCTCCATATCAAAGAAGTAATAGCGATTCTTACCTTCCAGCTTGGCCTGATACATCGCCTGATCAGCTTGTCTTAATAATTGATCACCATCAACATCCTCAGCCTGGGGATAAAAAGTCACTCCCAAACTAGCAGATACCTGCAGGACAACATCATCAACAAGCACCGGAACAGAAATCGCGTGCAGAATTCGTCGTAGCAGAGGGATTGAATCCATACTTGAGTTAATATCGAGCATTACCGCAACAAACTCATCCCCGCCCAAACGCGCGATCGTATCCCCTTCCCTTAAAAGGGTTTGGAAACGCTGACCAATCTCGACGAGTAAAACATCACCCACATCGTGACCATACTGATCATTAATCTGTTTAAACCCATCCAGGTCGATATACACCACAGCCAATGTCTGTCCACGGCGTTTTTGCTGGTGCATTGCCTGGCTTAAGCGATCTGCCAGGAGCACACGGTTAGGAAGGTTGGTCAACTTATCATGGTAGGCATTAAACTCGAGAAGCAGTTGCTGCTCTTTCTGAGTAGTGATATCGGTGCATACCCCAATCCAACGATAGGGGCGACGGTTTTCATCCAGTAAAGGTAGGGCATGATCACTCAAATAGAGGTAGTGACCTTTCTTATGCTGGATCCTATATTCATATTTTATTGGCTGGGTAGAAGTCCGATGCCTTTCAACGGCATCGCCTAACAGATCTTTATCTTCTGGATGAATAAGATTGAGCCAGGCAGAAATATCCTGGGAAATACTGCCTTTGGGATAGCCCAAAAGATCATCTATATCGCCGAACCAATGCAGTGAATCGGTCTCTACATCCCATTCATAGATCAGATCATAGGCTGCCTCTCCAGCAATTTTGAAACGCTGTTCGCTTATGCGGAGGGCCTTTTCAATATTTTTTAGCTCTGTAATATCAACAGAAATACCGCATAAAGCGTAGATATCCCCGTCTTCTGAGCGTAGGGGTAATTTAGTTGATTGATAAGTTGTAGTCCCCCCTCCCGGCAGCGTATTCACCTCCTCAACTTTGAGAGTCTGACCATCATCCAGCACCAAACGGTCATTGTGCTGAATATTTTTCGCGGTTGGGTGATCAAAAAACTTATCATCCCCAAACCCCACGATATCTTCCATGGCCGCGCCCCATAGCTCTCGCACCTTGCGATTTGCAAAGAGGTAATGCCCCGCTTTATCTTTCAGATAGATATAGGCATCGACGCTATCCAGTATGGTGCGAAACTTTTTCTCACTGATCTCCAATTGCCGCTGGGCTTCAACAATTTCAGTAATATCTTGTGCGATAACTAGAATCTGGTTATTTCCATCCGCATCCTTGAATGGTTTTTTGATCGATTTAAAATGCCTGACTTCTCCAGAAGCTGTATCAGTACTATCTTCCATAACTACTTCAGGCTCGCCCTTTTCCATTATGGCCAGGACATTTTCACGAAAGAAGTCTGCCATCTCTTGAGGAACGCCAAAGTCAGCATCGTTTTTACCGACCATCTCTTCCGGAGTGGTGTTATATAAACGCGCTACCGTATTGTTACCTAAGAGAAAATTACCTTTGTGATCTTTAAGTACAAGCACATCTGGCATTTCATCAATAACTGTTCTCAGTAAAGTCTCACGCTCATTCAGACTCTTAAGCGATGCTTGCAATTCAGACTGGGCTGTTTCCGCTCTTTCCTGAGCACTGACTGTTCGTTTTAAAGCAATGTTCATCACAAAAAACGATAAAAGAATAGCAAAAGCGCTCAAGGCGTAACCGATCCGCATGGGCCAGACAAAAGCCCCCACTTCAGGTAAAGAACCGGTTGCGATCGCAGCTAATTGCCAACTGCCGACGGGCAGTTGTAACTCAGCAAATACTGCCGCATCTTCAAACAAATCAGCACGACCGAAGAAGGTCTCTCCCTCTTCACCTAAAGCATCCCTGCCTCTGATAGCAACCTCTACTGGCAGATCAGTACCGATGAGCTGGCTGTTAATGTACAGACTTTTCTCATCGATCAGCGCACTGACCAACCCCCAAAACGTGTTTTTACCTTGAGGGTTTTCAATAAAAACGGGCATTCTCGCTATAAATGCCGATCCCCCCTGCACCAAATCAACAGGGCCACTCAATACAATCTGGCCGGTCTTTTTAGCACGCTCTGCGGCAACAAACTGTTCAGGAACCTTCTTCAGGTCCAGCCCCAGAGCAGTCTCATTGCCCTCAAGGGGATAGATCATCTCCAAAACCATCTCTGGGGCAGCAGACACACTCAGAAGCTGGTTGTGTTTATACAAAATAGATTTTGCGGCCTGAGCAAACTCGCGCTGACTTAGCTGAGGCTTAGTCGCAACAGCCGCCACTAACCCTTTAGCGAGCTGCAAATCACTTAGCAGATTGTTTTCTATACGATTTTTTACGGTATAAAGATGATTTTGTAAGGTCGCCCGTGTTTCAGTTTCCAGACGTTTAGCGATCAGGGACTCTACATAGACAGCACCTGCCGCAAGAATGACAAGCAAGAACAGCGACAGGACATTAATGACAGGAAACAACCGTTTCATAAGATTCCTATTCGAGTGGGGCTTAGCAATACAAGTGTAGATTCTGCTCAGATAAAATCGAATATCGCCTTAATCATCCTTTGATTTTTTGAGCAGCCTCACAACAATAACTTTAACTAAGTAAAGGCTCACTGATCCAGATTAATCATATTGTTCTTTAGTGCCTGTTTAAAAATCCTGACGCAATAGCAATAAAGCTTGCATCGTCGTTTCTGAAACATTGTAATTCCACTCTTACTTTTAATAGTTGAAAGATTAAAAAATGCTAATGCATGTTCTACTAGTCGAAGATGACCCCCTTCTCGGCCAGGTCATTGAGATTAAATTACAAGAACGCCAATACCAGGTTGACTGGATTCAGAGCGGCTCGGCAGTACTTAGTACCGTACGTAACTTACATCCAGACATCATTATTCTGGATCTTAACCTTCCCGATATTGACGGTCTGGAGATACTCAAAAGGCTCAGAGCCGAAAATATTTCAACGCCAGTACTGATCCTTACTGCGAGGCATGCCGTGGAAGAGCGTGTCAACGGATTAGACCTGGGCGCTGATGACTATTTAACAAAGCCTTTTGAAATGGATGAGTTAGAAGCGAGACTCAGGGCAGTTCAACGTCGATTACATGGCAGAAGTAAAGAGGAGATTACCTTCGGTGATATCAAGATAGATTCTGCAGCTCGCCAGGTATTCTTTAAGGGAAGTCCAATAGAAGCCAGTCGACGCGAATTCGACCTGTTAGTTCTTCTATTGAATAACACCGGCCGAGTTATGACCCGGGCAAAAATTGAAGCAACGCTGTACGCCGATGATGTAGAAAGCAACGCACTCGAAGTCCACATCCATAACCTTCGTAAGAAACTTGGCAAAGAATTAATCTCTACTGTAAGAGGGGTCGGGTACTATGTTGCCGAACGCTAGAAAATCAATCCAGAAGACCATTCTGTGCTGGACGATCGCCGTGATTATTTTCGGTGGAGCCTTATCACTTCTTAGCGCGGTCTATACAACCAAGCACGAATCAACCGAGGTTTTTGACTCGACCCTGATTCAGGCCATTTCGCTTTTGGACAAATTGCTCCCCCATGAACCAAACGATTATACGGCAGTACTGAATAAATGGGTTGCTGAACAAAGTCAGATACATACGGCAACTTTGACCGATTACCTGAGCAAGAATCTGGATGATGATGAAGAGGAGGAGTCGCTCACTTATTTTAGTGAAGGCTTGGCCATCATCATTCAGGACCAACAGGGCAATCTATTGTTCAGTTCCCTACCCGACCATAGCGTACCGAAGGATTTAACGGTCGGGTTTTCACAGCACGTTTCCAATGATGAAGAATGGCGGGTTTTCTCACTGTTTGATGAACAGCGGCAACTCTGGTTCTCCAGTGCACAAAGTATGCCCTTAAGAAAAATGCTAGAGATGGAGATTAGTACTAGCTTTATCTCCCCTCTGATCATCGCCGGAATCATTCTTACGTTACTGGTGATTCTTATCGTTAAGAAGAGCCTGGTGCCACTCAATATACTTGGCCGTGATTTGCATCTGCGCGATGCAAACGACCTCACCCCTATTCCAGAGCAGGGACTTCCGTTTGAGCTACAAAGCCCGGTATCGTCACTCAACATGCTATTTCAACGGGTAGACACTTACATTGAGCGAGAAAAACGTTTTACCGATAATGCCGCTCATGAACTACGTACACCGTTAGCAGCTTTTAAAGTCAACCTTGATCAGGATGATCCAGGCCGCCAAAGTGTCATCAAGATGGAACGGCTTATCAATCAGCTCTTAGAACTCGCACGGCTAAACCCCAAGAATGAATCGGAACTCAATTCAACCCTATTTTCTCTGAACGACAACATCACCAATGTTATCGCAGAGCTTTATCCGATTGCAGTCAATCGTCAGATGGATATTGAGCTAAAGTCAGAAACTGAAGCACCGCAGAATATGAAAGGAGAGCCCGTGCTGGTTAGCCTTCTGTTACGCAACCTGATTGAAAACGCAATTAAGTACAGTATTGCTGGTGATAATATTGTTGTGACTTTAACTGCAACCGACTCAGGTAATTCCATCCAGATTGTGGATCATGGCAAAGGGCTGTCCGATACCCAGAAAGAGCAGGTGTTTGAGCGTTTCTATCGGGCAGACACCAGTGATAGCTCTGGAGCAGGACTTGGCATGACGATCGTGCAAAACATCCTGGATCTTCATAATGGTTCTATCCGGCTTAGTGACACACCTGGCGGCGGACTGACAGTCTCCCTTCACTTCCCCATATAGTCATTTCTACCATCTGAGGATTCTTAAGACTCTCTTAAGAATCCTCAGTAATACTCTACCCAGCTCCGGATTGATGCGGATTCAGGTGCCCCTGTCCACGCAACTGAAGGATCAGCATAAAGAGTTGGAGACTCTCAATCCGGCAGCTTTGCACTTCTCTTTTCTCAGTATTATTACTGTCAGCTGATCAAGATTATTTCCCAATTTGATTGAGCGCTGAAATGAAGTCCTGCACATTTCCTTTAGCAACACTGTCTGTATTTGCCCTG
Organism: Neptuniibacter caesariensis; assembly: GCF_000153345.1. Classification (GTDB taxonomy): domain Bacteria; phylum Pseudomonadota; class Gammaproteobacteria; order Pseudomonadales; family Balneatricaceae; genus Neptuniibacter; species Neptuniibacter caesariensis. The sequence goes on along the minus strand of NZ_CH724126.1, from coordinate 660,779 downwards.
TCCATAACATTTACAGAACATAGCCTGGCATCCAGCGATAAGTGGGATCCCTGGCTTGAAAGCGGTGTTTCCATTGGCACCGACAATTCCAGCCGAGGCGAAGCAGCATTACTCCTGCCGATATATCAAACTGATAGTGGTCTTTTATTCACTGAACTGCGCGGCAAACTTTTCGACGCTGGAAGCAAAGAGGGTAACCTGGCCCTGGGCTACCGAAAGATGATCAACAATAGGTGGGCCATAGGCATGTGGGTCGGAAGAGACATTCGCACCTCTGAATACGGCAACCGCTTTCATCAGGAGGCCTGGGGCCTGGAAGCTCTGCACCCCAACTGGGATTTTCGCATTAATGCTTATAACGCCCTCTCCTCTGCGCAAGCCTACCCCCAACCCGTAGAAGCTGAGCTTATTGGTAATCAGCTTTTTATAACCAGCGCTGCTGAAGTGCCTTTATCAGGGTATGACTTTGAGCTGGGACACAGGTTTTCAGTTTTATCTGATCAGGATATCTGGCTGTATGCAGGGGCGTTTAGTTTTGATGATGAGCTTGTAAGCACTCCCGTTGAGGGGCCCAAACTGAGAGCTGAATGGCGCTGGAATAATATTCTTAATGATATCCCCGGATCTTCGCTTACCGCCGAAGCCGGATATAGCCACGATAAAGTTCGGGATGACAAGTGGGAAGCGGGCCTTAAGCTCACCATCCCGCTTGGAGGAAAGGCCAAGCGTTCGATCCCCCTTTCGGCTCTGGAAAAAAGACTGCTCTCGGCCGTTGAGCGAGATACAGATATTGTTGCCGCGCCTTCAGGTACCGAGTCTGTAAAAGATAAAGCCACCGAAGTGGCATTAAACTCCGTTGAGTTTACAGATGACGACACCAGCTTCCAGCAAGCGATCACTAACACACAAAACAGCCTGATAATTCTGGATGGTAGTAAAGGCCCTATTACAGGGGGCCAGATCACTGGCGCTCACCAAACCATTTTGGGCGGAAGCGGCTCCGTAGCATTACGGGGCTCACGCTCAGGCGGTTTCGGTTATTACAACGCACCGGGGTCCAGACCACAGATACAACATACCGGTAACACCCCCATTTTTCAGGTTGATAACGGTAACCACTTTATCGCTTTGGACTTAACCGGTGCGGGTAAAGCTTCAGGTTTAACCTTTAACCAAGGCTTTAGCGATCGGAACAATGCCGACCAGACGGCAGGAACGATCATTACCAGCCCGCAAGCTTTAGCCTTCAGCAACCTTTCCATTGCCGATACAGGTGGTGCTGGCATCTATTTAGGCGGAGCGTCGACATTGAAACTTCGCGCTGATCAGATCGCATTCAATCGTATTGGCGGTAACGGCATTGATTTCACTGGCAACGGTGGCTTAAGAAACGTCGACAATATCATCTTTGATAGCTCTTTCAGTAACATCACAATGGACGAAATCACAGGCGCAGGTTTTGATTTCTCAGGAAATTTGAAAGGCTTCAAACGTGGGGACTTAAAGCTCAAGTTTGATGATATCGATTTAGCGAATATAGGAACGACTGGCATTCGCATGAGCGGTTCGCTAGATAATTTTTTCAATGGCTCTGCTTTAGCCTATGTGAGCTTTAAAAATATCACTATCAATAATACGGGCGATCAAGGCATGGACATAGGCATATTAGATGAATTTGATAATGGTAGTTCAGATGCCACTGTAATTTTCGATGGAATTCGTATTAGTAATACCGGTAGCGATGGTATCGATCTCCGTGGCTCATTTGATGAGTTCGATAATGCAACATCAAAGCTCAAACTCTTCATGAATAATATCCAGCTATCCAACATCGGCACTAAAGGCTGGGGGACAGGTATTGATTTTGGTGCTTCCACCGACGAGTTTATTAACAGCAGTCTGGACGCAGAAATAACCCTTTCAAATATCACAATCGATCAGGTAGCAGATTATGGGATCAACTATAACTTGCTGCAGGACTTCTCTAGCAGCAAAGTAAAATACAGCCTAGCTTTAGATAATATCAGCATTAAAAATACAGGCACTGTGAATAACCTGGCAGCGGCCATCGACTTTTCGGGTTCGAGTGATGACTACAGCAATTCCGATGTTGAATACCGCTTAGCTTTAAGCAATGTACAGATTGAGAATGCTCAGGATGCAGGTATAGATTTTGGTTTCTCTTTTGACGATCTCAGCAATAATACCGGCAGTACAACCCTGGTTATGGAGAATATTTCGATCACCGGTGTAACAAATGGACCTGGAATCGATTTTAACGGTTCATTTGATCGCTATACCAATATGGCCAACGGTGTTTATACGACGGACGTTTTGTTACGGGATATCTCTATCAGTAACACATCTCAGGCAGGCATTAGCTTTAACAACGCAGGGGACAGCTCTGACACCATCCGCAATATAACTCTAGAAAATATCAGGCTTAACAATACGGCAACGCCAGCACTAGATCTCACAGGCATGACTGGCTTAAATTTCAGCCAGTAAAATAGAGCTCTATTTTATAGGTAGGTACCCTACCATCCACTTTTGGCTGTGGGTGGTAGGCATAGCTGAAGCTATAGGAATGGCATTAATAGGTTTACAGCTTACAAGCACCACCTAAACAATCATCAAACTCCATGGATTCAAGCTCCTGGCGATTTTCTTGAGCCGCTTTCAGCCGTTTGAGCATCTCACCCTCTTCACCAGCACTCTCTTCTACACCAGCTTTCTCAAAGACACCCAGCAGCAGGTTCAATTCTTCTAATGTAAATTCGTTCACGTTATCCCACCTGTGTTTGTATACTTATTCTGGCAACAAATGCTCAACCAACATCTGTACATTACGCTGCCCTCTGAACTCATTCACGTCTAGCTTGTAAACCACACGCACCTGAGTCCGGCTTTCATCTGGCCATAAACCCATGTCAGCATTAAACTGAATGGCATCGATAGCTAGCCCTGAAGATGGTTCCATCAATACCATTTTCAAGTGCCGCTGCCCAACAACTCTTTGTTGCAATAATGAGAACTGCCCCTCAAAAAGAGGTTCAGGGAACTGATGCCCCCAAGGGCCGGCATCCCTGAGCATTTCAGCTAACTCCAGCGTCATTTCCTCTGAAGTTAATAATCCATCGGTCAGAACCTGCTGCTCGAGATCCTGCTCTGATAACTGTCGTTTAACTTCCTCATCAAAAGCAGACTGAAACAACTCAAGATCTGAAACCCTTATTGTCAATCCAGCAGCCATTGCGTGACCACCAAATTTTTTCAGCAACTGAGGATATCTGGCTGCGATCGCATCTAAACCATCCCGGATATGAAAGCCAGAAATTGAACGTGCAGAGCCCTTAAGCTCGCCCTCATCACCTTGAGCAAATGCAATGACCGGGCGATGGGTTCGTTCTTTGATCCGCGACGCAAGAATACCTATCACCCCCTGATGCCACTCCTCCTCATAGAGGGACAGACCGAAAGGTAATTGCTGCTCATCTAGCTGGAGCCTTGCCAATAACTCGAGAGCCTGCTGCTGCATCTCTTGCTCGATACCTTTCCGTTCCTGATTCAGCTCATTCAGAGTTATAGCCAACTCTTTTGCCTTTTCCGCAGAATCGGTGAGGAGACATTCAATACCGATGGACATATCTTCTAATCGCCCAGCCGCATTAAGCCTCGGAGCGATAGCAAAGCCCAGATCAGAGGAGGTCGTTTTATGTTGCTGCCTACCCGACACTTCGATTAAGGCTTTGAGGCCTGGGCGGCAGTAACCTGCTTTTATCCTCTGTAACCCTTGATAAACAAACACTCGGTTGTTTTGCTCCAACGGTACAACGTCCGCAACCGTACCCAAGGCAACCAGATCCAGAAGAGACGCTAAATTCGGGGCTGGCCTGGCAATCCGTTCAAACCAGTTCTGGTTCTGTAAAGCCCGTCGCAAGGCGATCATCACATAAAAAATGACCCCCACCCCACAGGTACTTTTCGCGACAAATCCGCAATGGGGCTGGTTCGGGTTTACAATCGCACACGCCTCTGGTAACTCAGATCCAGCTAAATGATGGTCAGTCACAATCACATCAATTCCAGCCTGATTAGCCGCGGCTACGCCTTCGATACTTGAGATACCATTATCGACGGTAACGATCAGACCTGGGCTTAGCTTTTTCGCTTCTGCAACGATTTCCGGACTTAATCCATAACCATATTCAAAGCGGTTTGGTACCAAATATCTGACATCGTCTAGCCCCATCATACGAAGCGCTAAAACCGCAACAGAGGTACTGGTCGCCCCGTCACAGTCAAAATCACCAACAATAAGAACCGATTCCTGTTGCGTTACTGCTGCAACCAGCCGGTTAACAGCCTGATCAATACCAGCCAATCCTTGATCAGGAAGGAGCTCACTGAGCTTTCGCCCCAAGCTATCCAGATCCGTGATACCTCGACTCGCATAAATTCGGGCCAATACGGGATTGACCTGATTAAACACCGGAAGTGAAGGGTCGACGGACGTTCGTTGGGTAATCTGGATCTGTTTCATTCAGTTAGCACATTCATTTTAGAAGGTAGAGGCAAAATCTGGTCTGTCTTGTCGGTATAGTAATAAGCCAACAAACCAATCCATTCTCTGACAGCTAGATTTAAATCCGCCATATTTCGGTTCAGGCTAGGTCGCCAACGATTCTCCGCAACACGATAATCAACAGGGTATGGAACCACATCGATACCCGCCTTTCTGAAGACCCCGACAGACCTCGGCATATGAAACGCTGAAGTGATTAGTAGCCAGGAGCCTTGTGAATCAGCTCCAAGCTCATTAATAAGTTCACGGGTGTAAAGCGCATTCTGATAAGTGTTACGTGAGTCACGCTCAATAATCAAACGTCCAGCCAAGCCCTGCTCGCTCAACCAGTTCTGAGCCACATCCGCCCCACGATAACCCGGGCGAAATATAGAGCCTGAACCTCCGGTATAGATCACTTGCAGTTTTGGGTTTCTAAGCATCAACGCAGGGAGGACCATCAGTCGCTCAGCGCCACTATTAAATTCGTTACTACCGTGTATCCCCGATAGCTCAGCATCCTCACCTCCTCCCAGCACAATAATACCTGCCAAAGGTTGCTCTAAAGAAGATAGATTTGGTTTGGAAAAATAGGATTCTAGTGGTTCCAAAGCATGATTAGCTACCGGATACTGGCTAACCACTATCGTGAGAAGAACACTACACCAGACTAAAAAAACACCTAGGGCTTTCTTCCATAAAAACAAACCCAGAGTCAGCATCAGTAGTAATAAATGATCAGGCTGCACGATAAACCATAAGAGCTTAGATAGATAAAAGAACAGATCCGTCACGCAGCCTTCTCCTCAGATCATAAACAGATACAAAAAACCCGACTTAAGCGTCGGGTTTTTAGACTAACATAAGGGTTTATTCTGTGTGAACGTGCGAAGCAACAAACTGTTGAACGGTTGCCAGATCATTATCCAGAACCTCCACTTGCTCTTCTCGCTCAAAAAGGTCAACCATATGTGCAGGCAGTTGTGGCGATTCCAAGCCCGCTTTAACAACCGGCTCTGGGAATTTCACAGGATGCGCAGTCGAAAGTGTAATCATAGGAACTGACTTATCACGATTACATTCACGCGCAGCTTTCACACCGATGGCTGTATGCGGATCCAGCAGGTACTCAGTTTCCGCAAATACCTGTTTAATGACATCACAGGTTGTTTCATCATCTACTGCATAGCTATCAAATAGCTCGCGAACCTTTTCCCAGCGAGCAGGATCAAGTTCCACAGACTCTTTTGAGAAACGACTCATCAGATCAGAGATCTCTTCACCATTACGATCATATACATCAAACAACATACGTTCGAAGTTTGAAGAGACCATGATATCCATCGAAGGAGACAGCGTGTGTACCAGATCCCCTTTAGACATATCGTTACCAGCAATAACACGATGCAGAATATCATTTTTGTTGGTTGCGACTACCAGCTGCTTAACTGGCAAGCCCATCTGTTTTGCCAGATAACCTGCAAAAATATCGCCGAAGTTACCCGTTGGAACAGAGAAGCTTACTTCTCGGTGCGGTCCACCTACAGCCAGGGCTGCAGAGAAGTAATAAACGATCTGCGCCATGATACGCGCCCAGTTGATCGAGTTAACTGCACCAAGCTTCATTCCATTCAGGAAATCCTGATTGGCGAAACTGTCTTTAACCATCTGCTGACAGTCATCAAAATTGCCTTCAAGGGCAATATTAAAGACATTGTCTTTAATAATGGTTGTCATCTGACGGCGCTGGACTTCTGATACGCGGTTGTGCGGGTGAAGAATAAAAATATCCAGATGTTTACTATGGCAGCAGCCTTCAATCGCCGCTGAGCCTGTATCACCAGACGTTGCTCCCATAATTACCAGGTGCTCACCGCGCTTTTCAAGCGCATAGTCCATTAGACGACCGAGTAACTGCAAAGCAAAATCTTTAAACGCCAACGTAGGGCCATGGAACAGCTCGAGTACCCATTCATTGGTGCCGAGTTCTTTCAGGGGTGCCACCGCGATGTGATTGAAACCAGCATAGGTTTCATCGATCATTTTCTTCAGATCCGCATCATCGATGCAATCTGAAACAAACGGTTTAATCACATTGTAGGCCAACTCGTTGTATGGCAGACCTGCCCAGGATGCGATTTCATCCTGGGAGAATGTTGGCAGCTGTTCTGGAACATAAAGGCCACCATCACTCGCCAAGCCTGCCAGCAAGACTTCTTCAAAGTTCATTGCTGGAGCTTTACCACGGGTAGAAATATATTTCACGAGCTCAACTCCTTAGCTGTCAAAGTGCTCAACGCGAATACGAGTCACGCTGCCACCGATTTCAGCTAGCGCTTCAATTTGAGCAATAGCGTCGTTTAATTTCTGCTCCAGGACAGACTGCGTCAGGATAATCACAGGCACCTGATCTTCAGAAGTTTCTTTCTGGATAATCGCTTCAATATTGATTCCCTGTTCACCCAGAATACTGGTAATTTTCGCGAGCACTCCCGGCTTTTCTTCTGCATTCATACGCAGGTAGTAAGCAGATTCTGTTTGCTCAACCGGTAAGATTGCTGCATCAGATAGCTCACTAGGCTGGAACGCAAGATGAGGAACACGATTATCGCGATCAGCTGTCAGGGTACGAACCACATCAACGATATCAGCTACAACCGCAGAAGCCGTTGGTTCTGCACCTGCTCCTGGGCCGTAATACATTGTCTGTCCTACAGCATCACCGTCAACAAGCACAGCGTTCATCACACCATTAACATTAGCGATCAAAGCAGTTTCTGGAATCAAAGTCGGGTGTACACGCAGTTCTACACCGTTTTCTGCACGGCGCGTAATACCCAGATGCTTAATGCGATAACCTAGCTCTTCAGCGTACTGAACATCATCACGGGTAATTTTACTGATCCCTTCAGTAAACGCTTTCTCAAACTGCAGAGGCATGCCAAATGCCAGAGAAGCAAGAATAGTCAACTTGTGGGCTGCATCAATACCTTCAACATCAAAGGTTGGATCAGCTTCAGCATAACCCAGCTCCTGCGCCTCTTTTAGCACATCATCAAAGTCGCGGCCTTTATCGCGCATCTCTGTCATGATGAAGTTGCCAGTACCATTAATGATACCCGCAAGCCAGTTAATCTTGTTCGCAGACAGACCTTCACGGATCGCCTTAATGATCGGGATTCCGCCTGCGACTGATGCTTCAAATGCCACCATGACATTTTTCTTCTGCGCAGCTTCAAAGATCTCATTACCATGAACAGCAATCAGCGCTTTATTCGCTGTTACAACATGCTTGCCATGCTCGATAGCAGTTAAAACGAGCTCTTTCGCCACGTCATAACCACCAATCAATTCAACAACAACATCAATTTCCGGATTACGAGCGACTTCTAAAACATCGCTGGTCATCTGGGTGCCTTTGGTATCGCAGTCTGGATTAATGCGACGCGCACCAATCTCTTCAACAATAATCTTACGTCCTGCCCGACGAGCAATCTCTTCGGCATTACGCTTCAGCACATTAAATGTGCCACCACCGACTGTACCAAGCCCGCAGATACCTACTTTAACCGGTTTCAAACCTGCACCTCGCATGCTGTTGAACTAAATTAAACCGTAATAGCACCAGAATTGGCCTCTAAAAATACGGTCTATAAAAAATAAGTCGGCTATTATAGCCAAAAGCGGTCATCAGCTCTATCTTTGAACTCTATCCAACGCAACAAAAAAGGGAGCCTCAGGCTCCCTTCAAGTAAAACCACCTTGAATTAGTTAATTCCAAGCATTTTAGCTAACTGCTTCGCTGGAACATAACCAGGCACAAGTTTGCCATCCGTCATTACCAGAGCAGGAGTTCCGGTCACTCCCATACTTTGACCAAGAGCCATCTGTTCAATAACCGGCGTTTTACAATCTGAACCCGCAAGGCTTCTGGTCAATTTAGCCTGATCCATAGCATCTCGGCGCGCATCTTCATCACCGGCACACCAGATTGCATTCATCTGCTTATGAGCAGTAGACCCTTGCCCCGCTCGAGGGAAGGCCAAATAGCTCACTTCGATACCCATCTTATTCAGTTCAGGTATTTCTCGATGCAGCTTTACACAATAAGGGCATGAGATATCGGTGAACACATGAATTCGCGCCTTAACTTCACCTTCTGGAGAATACGTCACTTTCTCTTGCTCTGAAATCTCTGCAAGAATTTGCTTTCGCTCTGCGCTCTGCGCATCACTTATCTCTTGCTTCTTAGCATCAGTTACATTGACCAGACCCGCCTCTTCTGAAAAGCGAACCATCTGACCGATCATAAAAGACTCTGCCTTAGGATTTACATAAAGAATATCACCGTTGCTAAGAACAACCTCGGAAACATCTGGCATAGGAGAATCAGCAACGGATTGCACAGTTAAGCGCGGAGCAATTTGCTGTAATACTTTATCAACAAACTTTTTTGCATCTTCTGTAGCATGAGCCGTTGATACAGCACCGATCAACAAAAACAGCGCGCCAATAACTTTATTCATATTTACCCCAAAGATTAAACTATTTTACCAACATCAGAATACGACCATCCAACAGACACAAAGTTCCCACAAAGTTCATCACCCCCGCGGATGATGCTCCTGATGCAATGACTGCAACCGCTGTTGTGCAACGTGAGTATATATCTGCGTCGTTGAGAGATCACTATGCCCCAATAGCATCTGGACCACCCTTAAATCCGCTCCATGATTGAGAAGATGGGTCGCAAAAGCATGTCTGAGAACATGTGGTGAAAGTGTTTTATCAATACCCGCCGTCAGTGCATGACGCTTAATTCGATGCCAAAATGTCTGACGGGTCATTTGCTGGCCTCGTCGGCTAGGAAACAGCACATCACTGACATCATGTGTAAACAAGGCAGGTCTGACTTCGCCCATATAACGCATAACCCAGTGAATAGCTTCCTCTCCCAAAGGAACCAATCTCTCTTTGCCTCCTTTACCCATAACACGAAGGACCCCTTGATTTAGGTTGATCTCATGAAGGCGAAGCGCAACCAATTCAGAAACTCTTAACCCCGTGGCGTAAAGCACCTCTAACATTGCCCTGTCACGATACTGCACCGGATCAGACAGATCCGGCGCATCAAGCAACAACTCTACTTCACTTTCGGTCAGTGTTTTAGGTAGGGGCCGACCTTTTTTGGGGCTATCAATCAGCAACAACGGATCCTCAGATATCATCTCCTCGCGAAGAAGATATCGATAAAAACCACGTAGACAAGATAGCATTCTGGAAGTGGAACTGGCTTTGCGGCGTTCTTTAACTCGCCAGGCCAGATATTTTTGAATATCAACCCGACAGCACCGTTTCATGATAACGCCCTGGTCGGTTAGCCAGACTGAAAATTGGACAAGGTCGCGACGATAGGAAGAGAGGGTGTTATCACTTAACCCCTTTTCCATCCAGATAGCGTCCAGATAGATATCAATTAACTGAGCATCTTCAGTATTAATTTTAGGCTTTAAGTGTTTCGCCATACTAATAGATTTAGCCCAACGCTGAAGGGTTAGTAGTAAAGCTTAACACTCTGTATTTTATCCGCCGCTATAGGATAAGTCGCAGTACCCCTACCTGAAACCAATCGATGCTCAACAGTAACAATGTTATTTTTTACTGAGACCAATCGACCTTCAACCTTCCGTCCAAAATAGGTGTATAAAACAACCGGTTTACCCAAATGACCTGAGAGTTCCGGAACCTCAACAGACTTAAAGGATTTTCCACCGTTCGCTTTAAAGCGTGCCAAAGAACGTGAACGCTTTTCAAACTCAGGAACAACATCCGATTCCGCCTGCTGCTCATCGATGACCGACTCTTCACCAAGAACAAGATCTGAATCGGCTTCCGTTTCCTGCAGTTCTCTTAGTAACCTTTCCCCTTCCGGGTCAGGCTCCGACCATGCCAGCCCATCAAGCTGAACAGGCTGACCGTTAAATTCCACATAAGGGCTCAACAAATTTATGAGATCTGTAGGCTGCTGCACCATAGCCATTGACTGGACGCCAAAACCATCAGGCAGGTCAACACGTAAGTATGCTGAAGCTCCTGGGTTATTCAGTAGATCAAAGGAATCAAACAACGGGGTAGGGATAGACCAACCTTCATATTTCAACCGTTTTTCGAGCAGACCTTTATATCGCTCTCTATACGCATCGACTTCTGTTTTAATCTCTTTGGCACAAAAACGGTTTTTACGCACATTGTAGCCGCGATCATAAAAGCGCATTTCAACTCGCTTCAGTTGCGGCTGAGCAAACATCATTGTCTGCATATTCAAGTTATCACTAGCTACAGCAACCGACATTGACATTGACATATCTGCCATTGAATAGGCCTTTGATTGCATGTCGAAGTTAAGCTGCCTGTCTATCGCATCGAAACTATATTGGAATGCAACATCACTGATAATATCGGAATATCCCATGTTGCGTAGGTCCGCCACGCTGAAGTAATCACGATTACCGCAAGCAAGCACTTCATAACTTTGTCCCGCACCCACCTGCCTTTGCATATCCTCAGCCATTCGCCCCCAATCCTGCATATAGCCGCTTTGCAGATTAAGGTTAATGCCCTTCAAATCGACATTAAAAGACTCTGGAAGCTCACCCTTAGATAACTTACTCTCTAAATCCAGTAGAAAACCCCATGAGGGAGCCTTAAGCGTTGCAGCATCAACGACTATTTCCCCCTCCATGCCGGTAGGCCGGAAAGTAATACCCTTCAAGCCAAGCTCAGAGCTGCCCAGATCGATATGCACATCCCTATATTCCATGGCAGCAAAAGGCGCTATCTCTTTAGCAAAGTCATCTGCGACGGTACTTACCTTCCACCAGACAAATCCATAAGCCCCCGCAAACAAACCTACAGGAAGCCCAATAATAACTAACAAGGTAACCAGATTTTTGATCAATTTTCGTGGCATAGTGGCTCCGATCCACTTCCCTCATAAACGGAACTCATTAACAGTTTTTTATTATGGTCGCGAACCTAGCACTCTGTCCAACCCTTTCGCCAGCTGCAGCAACTTACGGGCACAAAAAAAGCGGCATTAAGCCGCTTTTTGAAGTTCAACAGAGTTAGCTTAGTTAAGCTTCTCTTTGATACGTGCAGATTTACCGCTACGCTCACGCAGGTAGTACAGCTTAGCCTGACGAACGTCACCACGACGCTTAACTTCAATGCTGTCTACAGTCGTGCTGTAAGTCTGGAAAGTACGCTCAACGCCCACACCGTGAGAGATTTTACGTACAGTGAAAGCAGAGTTTACACCGCGGTTACGCTTACCAAGCACAACACCCTCAAACGCCTGCAGACGTGTACGGTTGCCTTCTACTACTTTTACCTGAACTACAACAGTATCGCCTGGTGCAAATTCTGGTACTTCTTTATTCATCTGTTCAGCTTCAAGCTGCTGAATAATTAGGTTCTTGCCGCTCATCGCTTGCTCCTAAACATTCAACCTTCGGACCCTTGGGTCTCCCGGATAAAATCGGTTAACAATGATTGTTGTTCAGCATCTAACTCAAGAGACTCAAGCAGATCAGGTCGACGATTCCACGTCCGTCCTAATTGCTGCTTCAGACGCCAGCGTCTGATCTCTTTATGGTTACCGCTTAACAACACCTCAGGTACCTGCATATCTTCAAACTGTTCCGGGCGCGTGTAATGTGGACAGTCCAGCAAACCGTCATGAAATGAATCTTCCGTAGCAGAGTCCTGATGTCCTAAAACACCGGGTACTAATCGAGAAACAGAGTCGATCATAGTCATTGCTGGCAGTTCACCACCACTGAGGACAAAATCACCCAGCGACCACTCTTCATCAATCTCAGTTTCAATCAGACGCTCATCAATACCTTCATAGCGTCCCGCTACAAGAATCAACTTCTCACGCGAAGCCAGCTCCTGCACCCCCTTATGATCCAAACGGCGCCCCTGAGGAGATAAGTAAATAACTTTAGCTCCATCCCCAGCAGCAGCTTTCGCCGCATGAATGGCATCTCGGAGGGGCTGAACTTTCATCAGCATTCCGGGCCCGCCACCATAAGGGCGGTCATCTACAGTTTTATGCTTATCGTGCGCAAAGTCTCTGGGACTCCAGCACTGCATCTGTATCAGACCATTTTTTACCGCTCTCCCCGTAACCCCGTAGCAACGAATTGCTTCAAACATCTCGGGAAAAAGCGTCACCACGCCGAACCACATGGTTCAGAACTCTGGGTCCCAATCGACCCGCATGGTACCTGTTTCCAGGTTAATCTCTTTAATCACCTGATCTGGCAAATAGGGCAGCAGACGCTCTTTTTGATCAATACTGTCTGCTGTGCCTCTTACCACCAGTACATCATTAGCACCGGTTTCCATCAGGCGAACCACCTTGCCTAACAATTGGTCAGACTCGGTATAAACAAGTAGGTTTTCTAACTGGCTCCAGTAGAACTCACCCTCTTCCAATGCCGGAAGCAGGTCAGCATTGACCAGGATATCCATACCGCAAAAGTTGCGGGCAACATCACGATCATCTACTCCAACCAATTTTGCAATCAGCCCTTTGCCATGTTTCTTAACAGAGTCCACCTCTAGCGGTTTAATCTGCCCGTCAACTTTCAATAGCCAGGGAGAGTAATTAGCAATGTTTTCCATCGGATCAGTGTTGGAGAAAATTTTCACCCAACCTTTAACCCCATAGACTGAAGTAATCGAACCGACAATGAGATGCTCATTATTAGAAGGATTACCCATCACTTAATACCTGATTCAAAAACCAAAAATTACTTAGCTGCTTTAGCTTCTTTTACCAGCTTAGCAACGCGATCAGAAAGCTGTGCGCCTTTGCTCTGCCAGTATTCAACACGATCAAGATCGATACGAAGACCTTCTTCCTGACCACGTGCAGTTGGGTTAAAGAAACCAACACGCTCAATAAAACGGCTGTCACGCGCATTACGCGAGTCCGCTACTGAGATGTGATAGAAAGGACGCTTCTTAGCGCCACCACGAGACAAACGAATTATTACCATGCGTTAGACCCTTTTATTGAGTGGGTTTTGATATCGCCCACTGTTTGATGAACCGAACTGTTTATAACGCAGTTCGGACCGAAAAAATCAGGGCGGCAATTCTACGCGAATTTGCCGCCCTGATAAAGCCTTTTTGCTTATTTAATATGCAATTATTACATCCGAGGAAAACCGCCAGGGCCACCCATGCCACCCATACCACCTGGGCCTCCGCCCATTCCTGGTGGAAGCATCCCTTTCATGCCACGCATCATTTTTGACATACCGCCTTTGCCACTGAACTTCTTCATCATCTTTGACATCTGCTTATGCTGTTTAAGCAGGCGGTTTACGTCCTGGATCTGGGTACCTGAACCCACAGCGATACGTTTTTTACGGGAACCTGAAATAATATCGGGTTTACGGCGCTCTTCCGGAGTCATGGAGTTAATAATCGCCTCCATCTGATGCATACCCTTTTCGGCATTAGCCGCATCAGCAGCCTGAGCTAGTTGCCCCATACCTGGCAACTTGTCGAGCATACCCATCATGCCGCCCATATTCTTCATCTGAGAGATCTGTTCACGGAAATCTTCCAAATCAAAGCCTTTGCCTTTCTTGATCTTCTTGGCAAATTTCTCGGCTTTCTCTTTGTCTATTTTCTGCTCTGCTTCCTCAATCAAAGACAGAACATCACCCATCCCCAGAATACGGGAGGCGATACGGTCAGGGTGAAACGGCTCTAATGCATCAACTTTTTCGCCGACACCCAGGAACTTGATTGGCTTGCCCGTAATCTGGCGAACAGAGAGTGCCGCACCACCACGGGCGTCACCATCGGTTTTGGTCAGAACAACACCGGTAAGCGGCAATACTTCATTGAATGCCTTGGCGGTATTCGCAGCATCCTGACCCGTCATTGCATCAACAACGAACAGGGTCTCTATCGGATTAACCGCTTCATGCAGGCGCTTAATCTCACCCATCATGTCTTCGTCGACATGCAAGCGGCCCGCAGTATCCACCAGCACGACGTCATGGTGCTGAATACGTGCGTGAGCAATTGCGGCATTGGCAATATCAACCGGATCCTGATCCGCAGTTGATGGGAAGAAATCAACCTCTACCTCACCCGCCAGGGTCTCAAGCTGTTTAATCGCCGCTGGGCGATAAACATCAGCCGATACAACCAGTACTTTCTTTTTCTCACGCTCACGCAGGTGACGACCCAGTTTCGCAACAGAGGTGGTTTTACCCGCACCCTGTAAACCTGCCATCATAACGACTGCCGGAGGTGTTGCCGCCAGGTTCAGCTTTTCATTCGCTTCACCCATGACTTTGATCATCTCTTCATTGACGATCTTTACAAACACCTGCCCCGGAGTCAGGCTTTTGGTCACTTCTGTGCCAACAGCACGTTCTTTAACGCTGTTTACAAATTCTTTAACAACAGGCAGTGCGACATCCGCTTCAAGCAGCGCCATACGCACTTCACGCAATGTTCCTTTAATGTTGTCTTCTGTCAGTTTCGCCTGACCAGTGACGGAGCGAAGCGTTTGCGTAAGTCGTTCTGATAAATTCTCAAACATGTCTTGCCTCAAACTTCCCGCAATGATGACTCTGAAGGGCCTATGGTGCGGAAAAACAAATAATCCGATTAATAATCGACGCATTATACAGCACTCAGGCCGCGCATAGCAGCCCCCTTCTATCCAATGCCGTTCTATGCCAAACTAAGCGTCCACCAAAGCGCTGTTCTGCAGGAACATTGGACAGAAGAGACCATCATGCTACCCATTTTCACACTTGTTGCCGTTTTGCTTTACTCCGCAGCTGCTTTTCTGCAGTGGCAGGTTCTTAAAGGCTTACGTCAACCGTCTCAATCTTTCAGCAAACTACTGGGAGTTGGCGGGGTTGCATGCCACACAGTCGCTATTTATCTGGTACTTCATCAGCCAGGAGGTATTAATCTTAGCGTACTCAGTGTGGGTTCACTCATTTCCTGGCTAGTCGCCGGGATCGTCCTTCTAAGCAGCCTCCGTCAAAATATTGAAAACCTGTTTATTGGCTTTTTCCCTATGGCGGCCATCACTGCACTTGCAGCATGGCTAACAGACACTGGGACAGGAAAAGCCTACGACGCAGGTCTGATCGCACACGTATTATTATCGATTCTTGCTTATAGCATTTTTACTATCGCGACCCTTCAGGCCATTCTGCTCTCTCGACAGGTATATGCGCTTAAGCATCATCACACTCGCGGTTTGGTTTCCTCTTTACCACCGCTTCAGACCATGGAACGTCTACTTTTTGAAATGATCTGGACAGGCTTAATACTATTATCAGCCTCTCTGATTACGGGATTCATCCTGTTTGACGATCTCTTTGCCCAGCACCTTGTGCATAAAACTGTTCTTTCTCTGGTTGCCTGGTGCCTGTATGCGATCCTGCTTTTCGGTCGAATCAGCTTCGGCTGGCGCAGTAACACAGCAGTTCGCTGGACTCTGACGAGTTTCATCACTCTTGCACTGGGTTTCTTCGGCAGCAAAATGGTGATTGAATGGTTCATTTAACCGATCTAACCAGCAACAATACTTGAGTCTATTATTAAGCTGATTTGCTTGACAGTGCTCAGATCACAATTAAGAATGTCACTCCATTCATAATATAGGCATACAGTCTTGGAAGACGCATCGATAGGATTTCTCCTTGGAGTCCTTTGTTTCTTGATTCTCTGTTCCGCATTCTTTTCCAGCTCTGAAACCGGCATGATGTCGCTTAACCGTTATCGGCTAAAACATCTTGTAAAGAAGAAACACCGTGGAGCCAAAAAAGCCAGTAAACTTCTTGAACGCCCTGACCGTCTGATCGGCGTTATCCTAATCGGCAACAACTTTGTCAACATTCTGGCTTCAGCAATCGCAACGGTTATCGCGGTTCGCCTTTGGGGGGATGCAGGTATCGCTATCGCTACCGCTGCCCTGACTGTTGTTATCCTGATTTTTGCCGAAGTGTCACCAAAAACAATGGCGGCCCTTCATCCTGAAAAGATAGCCTTCCCTGCTTCATATCTGCTGTCTCCGCTGCTTAAACTGATTTATCCTTTGGTGTGGATTATTAATGGCATCACAAATACCTTCCTGAAACTATTTGGTATCAATGTGACCGGTGATAACAATCACCATTTAAGTACTGAAGAGTTGCGTACCTTAGTACACGAAGCAGGCGCACTATTACCGCAGAATAACCAGAACATGCTACTCGGTGTTCTGGAGCTATCTGAAGTCACCGTAAACGACATCATGATTCCGCGAAATGAAGTGATCGGAATCGACCTCGATGATGATATTGATACCATCATCTCTCAACTGAGCCGCACTGAGCATACCCGCTTACCCGTCTACCAAGGCGAGCTAAACAAGGTTGTCGGGCTTCTGCATATGCGTAACCTGGCTCAGGTTTTTCATGAAGGTCAGGTATCAAAAGCTGCGATTTTACAGGTAATTCGTGAACCTTACTTTATCCCTGAAAGCACACCACTTCAGACTCAGCTTTTGCACTTCCAGTCCCATAACCGGCGTATCGGTCTGGTCGTAGATGAGTATGGCGATATTCAGGGCATCGTAACTCTGGAAGATATTCTGGAAGAGATTGTCGGCGAATTATCATCCAACAATAAGGAAGAAGATCAGGAAATCTTCTTGCAGGAAGATGGTAGTTATTTTGTCGATGGATCAGCTTATATCCGTGACGTGAACAAGTCACTTGAATGGGATCTGCCAACCGACGGTCCAAAGACCATGAACGGACTGATCACCGAAACACTTGAATCGATCCCCGATGCCAACGTCTGTCTTCAGTTAGAGAACTATCGAATAGAGACGCTACAGATCAGTGACAATGTGATAAAAACGGCTCGAATCATTGCGCTTCCTAAAACAGAAGCTGATGACTAAAATACTATAAAAAAGGGCCCTAGGGGCCCTTTTTTTACGAATCCAGTTTATTCCTAACACTCTGAATCTTATCATCCATACTCTGCTCACGATCGTTCCGCGTTCCCAGCCGCATAGATGTGGTAATACGTGGCGCGCCCAATTCGTGAACGACTTCATGGCAGCGTTTTACCGCCGCCATAACTTCATCCCAGTCGCCTTCCACATTGGTACCATAGGCGTGCATCTGATGATCAAGCTTCGCATCCTGCAGCACTCTTTGACATGCAGCCACATATTCAGAGACAGACACCCCTACACCCAGAGGAACGATACAGATATCGATCATCACTTTCATGGCTAGCTACTCTACCGGTTCGCCTTTTTCGCGAAGGACAATTTTTTTCCAGATCGCTATTTTCTGTTCGTTATCGTACGTGCCCCATTCACCAATTTCGATACCGGTGCGATGGCACGCTATACAAACATCATTTTCATCTAACGCACAAACACCAACACAAGGGCTGCGAACAGGACTCAGATCCTGAGATACCATAATTAATTTTCCTGCTTTTTAAAGCTGCTATTAAATCTACGCATATTATCCACATAATGCTGAGCATTTTGCTTTAAGCCAGCAACCTGCTCATCATTAAGGGGTCGTTTAATCTTGGCCGGAGATCCCACCACCAGCGAGTAATCAGGAATCTCCATACCCTCTGGCACCAACGCATTGGCACCAATCAGGCAGCCTTTGCCGATTTTCGCACCATTCAACACAACGGCACCAATGCCAATCAACGAGCCATCCCCTACTTCACATCCATGAAGCATCGCCATATGCCCAACTGTGACGTCAGCACCCAGCTTAAGTGTATAACCCGGATCAGTATGCAATACCGAACCATCCTGAATATTAGTACCCTCACCAATAATAATCGGGTCGTTATCACCACGAATCACTACGTTAAACCAGATACTACTTCGGTCATGTAACTCCACATTACCGATAACAGTGGCATTCTCGGCGACAAAATGCTCATTACCAATACAGGTAACTTTTTTATCTTCTAATGAATACAACACAACTCCCCCTCAAGAGTCATTCGAAAAACGGCGTACCTTATGCTCAGGTCGAGGCTTCATCGGAATCCTGGCATCGCACCCTTCATTGAGAAGCTCCACCAACATATAAGCCGTTAGCCCCCAAATCACATGCCCCTGATACTCCCAGGCTGGCACATAGAGGTTTTTACCCTTAAAGCGGATCTCATCCGTCGCATATCGCTGATCCGCCAGAAAAAAGCTTAGCGGCACCTCAAATACCTCATCCAGCTCACCAGGGTTAGCTACCAGCTCTAACTCTGAAGAGATAATCCCAACCCAGGGCGTCACCTGTAGACCATGTTTTGATATCACTTGTCCTAATGGACCGACCACCTCCACCGAATCAGGCTGCAGACCCACTTCTTCATGCGCTTCCCGCAATGCGGTGAACAGTAGATCAGGGTCTGTATCATCATGTTTGCCGCCTGGAAAGGCGATCTCACCACTATGGGTTGATAGGTGAGAGGCCCTTTTGGTTAAGATCACGCGAGGATCATCATGATCAGTCAAAGCAATAAGCACCCCGGCTTTGGGCTGATTACTTGGGAAGCTTCTGGGTTGAAAATCTTTTAATCGATCGCGTATCTTTTTGAGCATAAACCGTTCTTCTTATTGCTTAACCATAATAATATTACTCTGAAGCGGCCCTATAAATTAACCCCGCAGCTTGTTTTGTTTTCCTCTAGCTGCTCAGGATAGAATAAAGCATGACTATAGGAAGTGTGATATGAAGTTCTGTTCTAACTGTGCAGGCCCACTCGATTTGACAATCCCAGCGGGTGACAACCTGCCACGCCATGTCTGCAGCCAATGCGGAATGATCCATTATCAGAATCCGAAAATTGTAACCGGCTGCCTACCTGTCTTTGAAGACAAAGTACTATTGTGCAAACGTGCAATTGAGCCACGGAAAGGTTATTGGACACTTCCTGCGGGTTTTATGGAGAACGGAGAAAGTACTGAAGAAGGCGCTCTCAGGGAGACGTTTGAAGAAGCGAATGCCAAAGTTGAAATCAGCCACCTGTACACACAAACCTCCATTGTTCATGTTAATCAGGTGCAGCTAATCTATCTGGCCACTATGCCTGTAGCAGAATATTCAGCCAGCGCTGAATCACTAGAGGTCAGGCTTTTTAGCGAGAAAGATATCCCTTGGGAAGAATTAGCATTCACTACCATCAGGAATGCACTTACCTATTATTTTGCCGACAGGAAAGAAGATCATTTCCCACTCAGAAGCATCACTCTTCGGGGAAATTAACAGCGCTTTAAAAGCTCACGTTAGTCGGCAAAATATCGTTCGGTCAGATCATTCGCAGGAATTGGCTTTTCATAGTAATAGCCCTGCCCCTCGATACATCCGACCGAAGCCAGAAACTCAGCCTGTTCCGGCTTCTCAATCCCTTCAGCCACAGTGACCAAACCAAAGTGGCTCGCCACATCGATAATCGCCGATGTGATAGCCGCATCATCCGGGTTTTGTGGCAGATCACTAATAAAGGCGCGGTCAATTTTTAACTGATCCAGATTGAAGCGCTTCAGATAAGCCATACTTGAATAACCGGTGCCGAAATCATCCAGAGACAGTTGAACGCCCAGCTCCTTAAGCTCGTGCAGAAGAGTCAGGGTTTTCTCCTCATCCTGCATCAAGGTACTTTCGGTAATTTCGATCACTAAAGATTTTGGACTTAATCCGGAGGTCAAAAGCGCTGAACGGACCTCTTCAACCAATTCGGGACGGAACTGACGCACAGAAACATTCACAGACATTGTGAAAGGTTCTGTAGATTTTGCCGCCCACTCAGCCCCCTGTCGGCAGGCCTCAACTAACACCCAGCTGCCTATCTGCAGAATCAAGCCGGTCTCTTCCGCCAGTGGTATAAATCGGTTTGGTGGTACCAAACCCTCATTCGGATGACGCCATCGAATCAAGGCCTCAACACCTGCAAGAGAGCCATCACGGAGATTCAACTGCGGCTGATAGAAAAGCTCAAACTCTTGGTTTTCAACTGCTTTACGTAAGGATATTTCAACCTGCAATCGTTCAGATGCACGCTGATTCATTTCCGCGGTATAAAACTGGTAGTTATTGCGCCCCTGACGTTTAGCAAAATGCACGGCTGCATCGGCATTACGCAGCAACTTATCAAATGAATCCCCATCATTTGGATAAACCGCTATACCCACACTTGGGGTAATCATTAGGTGACTATCATTTTCCAGCGGTTGGGCAATATTGTGCAGAATTCGCTCGGCCAGATTAGCTGCCTGCTCAAGCTTATGTAGCTCAGGCATAAGGATCATGAATTCATCACCACCCAGGCGGCTTACTGTGTCACCTTCACGAACTAACTCAGTAATACGCTTGGCGACTTTCTGCAAAATCTCGTCACCAAAACGATGACCCAGACTGTCGTTGATATTCTTGAAGTGGTCCAGATCGATATACAACAATGCAAATTGTTGATCAGGCTGCCTGCGACTCAGAGATAACGTCTGGTCTACCCGATAGCCCAGCAGCCTTCGGTTAGGCAAATTAGTCAGCGGATCAAAGTCAGACAGGTAACGCAGCTTTTCTTCTACTTGCTTTCGTTCCGTCAAATCGGTGATCGAAGCAATATAATTACGCGCCATCCCAGCAGAATCAGTCACTGCCTGAATCGACAGCCATTGCGGGAACACCTCGCCATTTTTCCGGCGGTTCCAAATCTCACCACGCCAGTAACCGGAGGTATTAATCATCTGCCACATACTGCGATAGAAAGTTTCATCATGGCGCCCGGACTGCAGAAATTTTGGATTCTTGCCAACAACTTCATCTGCACTGTAACCCGTGATATCAACAAACGCATCGTTTACGGTCAGTAGACGATTATCGGAACCCGTTACCATGATGCCTTCACTGGCATTATCAAACACTTGTGAAGCCAGACTCAATGCTCTTTGTTTAGATTCAATTTCCCTATGGTATTCCGTGAACTTACGATTCAACCAGCCGGAAAACAGCAGCGAAAAGCCTAAGCTAAAAATTGTCGCCAAGAGCAGAAATATATAGATCTGCACCTGATCTTCCTGATGGGTCACTTGCAACAGATTTTTCTGCTTTTGAACTAACTCGCGGATATCCTCCGGATAAAAGCCGGCAACCAGAACCCAATCAAGGCCAGGCACACGATCGACCAATGACACTTTTCGATAGGGCCCATCACCATTTGGCAGAAACCATTCGTACTCAATAAAACCACCGCCAGATCGGGCTTTATTATGAATTTTTTCCAGAATCCGCTCTTCCTGTTTGAGGTACTGAGGGCTCAGCGACTGCTCTTTTTGCGATGTAATACCCGCAGAGGACAATAACTTACCCTCTGAATCAAACACCGCGATATAGCCATGTTCCCCAAACCGAATAGCTTCTAAACGTTTCAGGGCCTGAGCTTTCAGATCGTTTTCAATCTGATACAGATAATCACCGGCACCAATAACCCACTCAAAAGGCTCGAACGCTTTCACAAAGGCGATTTTGTCCGCCATATTTTTCTGGTCATGCGGGGGGTACCAACGATAACGGGAATAACCTTCTCGCTGCGGGTTTTCAACCGCCTCTAAAAGGCCACGCATGATGTAATGACCCGTATCATCCTGATTATCATACAGGGAGCGCCCTTCAACATGCGGCGCAGTTGGCAGCAGAATGCAGAGACCTTCAAAATCATCAATAAAGATATAACCGCGGCCATTAAAGAATCGAATATCCCTAAGCGCTTCGGTTACCAGCGTTTTAATTTCCGAGAGGGGACGGCGGTCTTTCTCACGCTCGTATAGGGTTGTTGCTATGACATGCGCCTTAAGAACTTCATCTTTTGACTTTTCTTTCAGCACCGTCTCTGCCTGAGAGACCATATAACCGATGTAATCTTTAGCGCTTTGCGTTTCTTTGCTGAGCTGCTCACGTCCACGCTCCATAAACTCTTCTTCAAGAGCAGCAAGACGGTTTTCATTATCGGTTTGATTTTTATAAAGAAAGTGAGCGGCAACGGAGGCGAGCAATAGCACAGTAATTGCTACTGTTCCCAGTAACAAGTAGCGCGGCAGCGCAGTAACATTCATCTGTGCCATAGATTGTTTCAACGTTTCTTAAGAAGGGAAGCTCGGCCTTGAATTCCCAAACCGTGCACATACATCCTGATTGTGCATTAACCGCCGCTTCAGCTACAACGGAGCCAACTCCCGACTCTACCAGAAAAAAAGCCCAACAGACCAGATGACCGGTCAATAAAAATGACCCAGATCAATCTCTAATTAACTATAGTCGTTCAACGCTATTATTTCTTCATGGTAGCGCCGGTAATCCGGACTATCACTACGGCTGTAATTTAGGTTCCTAAACAAGCCAGTAAGCTTAACAAAGTGATCTCTAACCTGTTGTTTATCCGTGAATTCCTGATCATTCATTAAACATCCACGTAACATCTCAAAAATAGCTTGTTGCCGTTCGATCGGGACCGAGATATCCACATCATCAAAAGCATCCTGCTGAAGGTAAACCTGATCCAGGCAGATCGATTTGTGATAGAGAATATAGTCTTTCAAGGTGACTCCCTCCTCGCCAGTCACCTGCATCATCTGTTGAACCGCTTCTCCCTGAATAAGTAACTGCTGCATCTCCTTTACCTGAGCCACCCATTCATCACCCAGATTCTCCGCATACCAGCCAGACAACTGATCAAGATACCGCGACCAGGATATCAGGGGGTCTACTGCAGGATATGCACGTTTATAGGCACGCTCCGCGCTTAACCCCAAAAATGTCTTTACCGTACGCAGGGTCGATTGTGTAACAGGTTCCTCAAAGTTGCCCCCTGCTGGTGAAACCGTACCGATGAGTGTCAGACTGCCCTGATCACCGGCGTTGTTCTGAATTAACCCTGCCCGTTCATAAAGCGCTCGTACAGCGGAATCAAGGTAAGCAGGAAACGCTTCCTCACCAGGGATCTCCTCTAACCGCCCCGATGTTTCTCGCATCGCCTGCGCCCAACGCGAGGTTGAGTCAGCAATTACCAGCACGTTATAGCCCATCTGCCGATAGTACTCCGAGATGGTGATCCCGGTGTAAATAGACGCTTCCCTGGCTGCGACCGGCATAGAGGAAGTATTACAGATAATAACTGTGCGATCCATCAGCGTTCCCCCTTTCGGGTCCGGCATATTGGGGAATTCTGTAATGGTTTCCACAACCTCACCCGCTCGCTCTCCGCAAGCAACAATCACTACGATGTCGACATCGGAAAAGCGCGAGATCAGACTCTGAAGTACGGTTTTCCCTGCGCCAAAAGGTCCAGGAATACAAGCGGTACCGCCCCTTGCTACAGGGAAGAAAGTATCGATCAGACGTATGGAGGTTAGCAACGGCTCGTCCGGATAAAGTCGCTGACTCAAGCCTTCCTTAAGTAAAGGCTCACTTACTGGAATCCTTACAGGCCACCGCTGTTGCATGGAAACTTCTTGCTCTTCACCATTTTGCGTCCGAATACGAGCCACCGGCGTCGCAATAGTAAATGAACCTTCCTGAATCCAGCTGATTTCCGCGTCCCCGATCAGACCAAAAGGCGCCATAATCCGATGCTTAAATCGGCCCTCCTGAACACATCCGATGACATCGCCGGCACGTACGATATCTCCCACTTTAACAACCGGCTGAAATGACCAATGCTGTTGTTGATCCACACCATCGACTTCCAAACCGCGTGGCAAGAAAAAGCCATGCTGAGAAGCAATCAGCTCGAGGGGATTCTGTAAACCGTCATAGACCTGACCTAATAGGCCAGGTCCCAGCGAAACGGAAAGCATATGACCACTTTGCAGCACACCATCACCCACCGCGACGCCACGGGTATTTTCAAATACCTGTACGTCGGCTTCGCCATGCCGTACACGAAGCACTTCCGCCTGCAGATATTCTTGCCGGTCATCCCCCCCCAGACGCTTCGGGCAGATGTAGACAACTTCGTTTTTCAGAATAGGGTAAAAGCTGCCTGCAGCATCTTTCAGCAACTCGATAGTGACAATATCATCCCTAACGGCAACAACCTGAGCAGTACTTTTCTGATCCACTAACCATTCCCCTGTAACTGGATGTCCAGACCTGATTTTGCCAATAGCCTGGATGTCGTTTGATTAAATTGCCTTAATGCGAGAGCACCATCCTGCTGCAGCCGACGTTCAGCAATTCCCCAACGTAAAACGAAGCAAACCACCGCTTCAAACTGAAAGTTATACTCATGCTCGGTTCGGACCAGGTCCTGCCAAAGTAACTGATCCAGCTTAGCGTCTAATTCTAAAGACCTGCCTTTATCTAGCAGTCGCTTTATTTCAGGCAGATATGGGCACAGCCCTTCCAGAGAAAAGCCAGGCTCAAACCAATGTTTTCTAATATGAGCCACCCAGCGCCCTAATCCAAAAAACAGAGCGGGGTTATCCATACCTGCGGCGCGACTCCTGAAAGCAGCAAGCAGAGTTCTGACCTCCATATGGAAATGCACCTTCTCTGCCAATACCGGCGAGTTAACCGCATTCACTCCGTTCTGCCACTCAAGCACCAAAGCCTTATCGGTCATATCAAGCAGCGCTTTTTGGCTCGGATGATATAAACCCTCCAGGCGCATCAGTTGCTCACTATCCTGATCAGACAACATGCTTAAGCGGCGGTCCAGGGCAATCCGGGACAGCGGCAGCTGCTTGCATTGCTCCAGTTCTGGCAACCAGGGCAGCGCGGTGATCAGCGTATAGTAATCCGACACTAGCGAATCACCCCTTCAATAATCGCGCGAAAACGCGGCTGGAGGTGCTTAAGCAGTAATTTCGAGACCGCTTCACTACTCAGATCCACTTCCACCTCTTCACCACTCAACCGCACCCGTATTCCTTTACCGTTGTGGAGCTCAAAGTTAACACCATCACGCATCTGCTCAGCAGCCAGGGATTGTACAAACTGACTCAGCTTACCCTCACGATACTCTTTCGGGTTGCGGCGCAGCTCATCCAGACCGATGAAATCATCAGGAAGTAAGACCTCAATCTGCTGCGCGTGGCTGATACCGTGATCATGATTAGCTTTAGCGACCAATGCCATGATCAGATCACGCATAAAGCCCTGATTATCCATCTGCGCTGCGACCAGACGTTCCACCTGATCGGTAAACGAGTGAGAGAGGGTTTCGCGTACTTCAAGGTGCATGTCACGAGCGGCAATTCGCAGGGCATCCTCCCCCGCCTGTTTCAGTTGTGCCGCTTCCTTCTGCGCTTTTGCCACCAACTGCTCAGCCTCCTGCTTGGCTTGCGAAAGAAGCCAGTCAGCGCGATGTTCAGCTTCCTCAATCAGGCGAGAGGCTTCCTGCTGCCCCTTTTCAACGCCCTGCTGACGTAGCTTGTCTATCAGCGCTTCTACCCCAGAAGAAGCATGGGTTTTATGTTGATCACTCATACGCCCTCCTAAGCAGGCACACCCGCACTAATCACCAAGGCAAAGATAAACGCAAACACAGCAAACCCCTCAACAATAGCCGCCGGCGCCAATGACATACCAAAAATTTCAGGACGGATTTTTGAGACGTTGATAGCTGATGCACAGCAGCGTCCTTGCCAGGCGGCACTAAACAGAAGAGCCAAACCGCATAGCAAGCCGATGGCTGCCAAACCCGGCGCATTCTCTGGCGTAATTTCCCGGTTTAAAGCAAACATCACCACAATGCCGTAGATCGACTGCGACGAAGGCATCGCAGCTATCCCGATATAACGCCCATGGCCTGTTTCGGTTTCCAGCAGAGCACCGCAAGCTGCCTGACCTGCTTGAGCACAGCCGATCATACTGCCAATTGCCCCCAGTGCCATAGGACCATATAAACCAGCCCATCCCAGGGCCATGATCAGGTTATCCAAGGTGAAACCTCCCGTTTAGCAAACGGTTGAAAGGCATAGCCCTCATCCGCCAGACTCCAGTTATAGAATTCGATTAGATTAAGACGCAATCCATGGATCACACCACTGATCACGGTAAGCACAAAATTCAGAAGATGCCCAACCAACAGGATCAGCACCTTAAACAACAGGCCGATTGCCGGTAGTGCCGCAGCCACATCCACCGCAAGCTGATTGAAAGTCATCGCGAGTGACGCACTTGCCAGCCCCAGCGCGAACAAACGCAGGTAGCTGAGCACATCGCCAAACAGTTTGGTGATACCGGTCAGGGCCAACAAACCATCCAGAAATCTTTTTAATCCCCAGCCGCGCTGCGCAGAAGAGAACAGCAACACCAGACAAAGCCCAATCGCAATAAACAGCCAATGCAGCCAATGAAATCCCTGGACCCAGCCGATCAGCGCTGTAAAAACTGCGAGAGCCCAACCCACTGAACTTAACGCCTGAACCGATTTACGCCTGACCCAGGCCATCATTAAATTGCCTAATACCAGATGCAGTGCGCCAATACTGATCGACAACAGCATCATGCTATCGAAATCATTCAGATCCAGAAGTTTAAAGCCAGCTAACCAGGCAAAGGGAGCCTGGGCACCAAAATAACTCCCCACCAGCACGCCCCATATGAAACCGGCTCCCGCCAATGCAGCGCCCATCGCTCTTAATCTTAAGCCTGTCGCCGATTGGCCCATACTCTGCCAATAGAAAATCAAAATGACTCCCAGCAATAATGAGTAGCCGGCATCCGACATAATCAGGGCAAAGAAGGAAACAAAAGAGAAGAACACCACTCTCGAAGGGTCCCAGCTGCGATAGCCCGGCATCTGGAAAAACTGCACAACCTCTTCCCCTCCAGCCAGCGCTGTAGGGTTTTCCAACAACGTGGGAGGCACTTCGTCCTCATCAGGCTGCTCAATGAGCAATACCAGGCCACAGCTATCGGCAAAGGCCTCAAGCTCGCCCTTACGCTCCTCAGGAAACCAGCCCTGCACCGCAAAGATTTGCTCTCGGTCTAATGTTTGGTCAGACACTTCAGCAAGCTGTGCATGATCCTCGGTCCCTGCAATCGAGCGCTGCAGCAGATAGATCCAGCGCGTTAACGCTTCCCGCTCCGCTTCGACAGTCTCCAGTTCAACTTCAATATCTTCCAGTTCGCTTTTCAGATCGAGTAAAGGAACCGAGCCCGTATGGGTTCTTACTACCGGCATTTCATTGAGTTCAGGCTCATGCTTTGAAATAACGGCAACATAACTATGCCGGTTATCGCGGTGGACTAGCTGCCAGGGAAGTGAGGTACATTCAACCTCCTTCATTTTGTAGTTCGGCACCAGATAGAACCACAAACGCTGACCATAAAGATCTTCTTCAGCCGGAAGAACAAAGCTTCCCCAAGGCTGCAGATCTTTAATCCTTTTCTGCAGAAAATCATGCCGTTCAACCAGTGTCAGCCGTTTTGTACGATTAATTTCTACAGCATCAACCACCGCAGGCAGATCAAAATGCCTTTCACTCAGCACCTGTTTTCGCTTCTGCTTGCAGCTTAAAAGATAATGCAACCCACCATGTAACTGCTCCGGACTTACCCCCTGCGCTAAGTGTTCAACCGGGGTAGCCGTCGTTTTAGGGGCCGAGAGGGGGATAATGTGCATCACACCCAGTGCCTGCAACTGATCGAGAATGATGGCTTTCTCTTCCGTCAAACCAACCAACGTGGCTTTTTGTAAAGCACAGATACTCATAAAGTACCTCGCCGAAGCTGCACAGCAGCCAGTTTAGCGCGCTTATTCTTGGCAATTTTAGCCCGAACCACTCCTGCTCTTTCCGCGTCAGACAAGGCGATCTGTATCTTGCGAATGTTGGCGCGAGCCTGCGGGATAAGTACTTTATCGAACAAATTCAGGCGCTGAGTGGTCTTTTGCAAGCCCTCTTCCAACAACGCCAGGCGCTGCCGGTAAATCTGAATCTCAATTTCAGCTTTAAGCGCCCGTTGCTGAAGATCAAGCAATACATCAACCCAGTGGGGATAGAGCAAACGTGAATACTGGGCTAATTCAACCTCAAACTGGCGCAGTTCGGGTAGCTCCAACCCCACCAGATTGATGTACCCTACATCACAGGTTCTAATCTGTAATAGTGAAGCAAGTTCAACATCGGAATTAGCCAACATAGGCAACTGATCAGCAACCTCTTGCTGCAGATCAGCCAATAGCTGCTCAGTCTGCTCCAAACTCTTTCGTGTTTCCTGACGGGCCGAGAGTAACTGCTTTCGCTTCAGATCTAACGCAGGCACAAACTGACGAAAAGATTTTAGTTTGCGCCCTTCACGATTAAGGGTGGTTTTATTCAGTGCCAGCTTCGCCACAGAATCAACCCTCGCTCTGTCCAACACCAGATAACGTATTAATATCTGTTGGGAAATACTTATCCACAAGCGCTTGTTTCATAAGTAACTCGTGAGGTTCAAAGCAAGCAGCCAGCGTTTCCCAGCAGAGATCTAACGCCTCTTCCAAAGGCATGGTTACCCGGATATTCATAAACCGCTCACGGAATAAGCTACCAAACCTCAGCAATCGCTCATCGTACTCACTTAATTCAAATGACATCGCCTGTTTCTGAGCAGCATCCTGCGATTCGGCATAGAAGCGCACCATAGTGTTCATAATCTGACTATGGTCTTCACGAGTCACTTTGCCAATAACATGCTGCTTCAAACGGGAAAGGGAACCGAATGGGTCGATGACCCCGTCATGCAGATAAAACTGCCCCTCGGTGATATAGCCCGTGTTATCAGGAACCGGATGGGTCACATCATCACCCGGCATGGTTGTAACTGAAAGAATCGTTACCGAACCTGCTCCTTTATAATCACAAGCTTTTTCATAGCGCCGCGCCAACTGCGAATACAGATCGCCGATATAACCACGGTTGGAAGGTACATGCTCCATTGAGATACCGACCTCTTTCAGTGCATCGGCATAGGCAGTCATGTCCGTCAGCAACACCAGTACCCGCTTGCCTTCCTCAACAGCAAAGCGCTCTGCCACTGCCAAAGCCATATCCGGTACCAACAACCCTTCCACCGTCGGGTCAGATCCCTGATGAACAAACATCACGGTTCGGGCCAACACACCGGCTTCCTCGAAAGCCTGTCGGAAAAAATGG
Source organism: Neptuniibacter caesariensis (assembly GCF_000153345.1). Classification (GTDB taxonomy): domain Bacteria; phylum Pseudomonadota; class Gammaproteobacteria; order Pseudomonadales; family Balneatricaceae; genus Neptuniibacter; species Neptuniibacter caesariensis. The sequence goes on along the minus strand of NZ_CH724126.1, from coordinate 630,990 downwards.
TAATCATCGAACACCAAACCGATCCCGCCAAATACGACAACATCGGCATCAGCATGCGTTCCTATCTGGGCCAGCAGCTGGTTGTATGGCTCTCCGGCCACAGAAAAGACCGGAATTTTCTGGCTCTCGACCAGACAGTTAAAGACATCAATCATCGGCACATCGGTACGAATCATGTGCGAAGCAAGTACCCTTCTGGCCGGATTGACAGTTGGACCATCGATTTCAATTTTAGGTTCTTCGGTCAGCGTGGGGCCATTATCGATCGCCCGCCCTGTTCCTGAGAAAGCACGGCCAAGAATATTCGGAGAAAATGTCACTTCCATGGAACGCCCGAGAAAACGCACCACTGAATGAGTTGAAAGACCTTTAGTACCGCTGAAAACCTGCAGCGATACTTCCTCCCGTTCGAGGAGAATAACCTGAGCCAGGGCGGCCCTCTGTGCGCTATTCTCCTCATTTTCGATTAAGGCAAGATCGCCAAAACAGATCGGCGAGCTACCCTGTTCCGACAGGGGAACATGAACTTTGACGATGTCCCCAACAATTTCCAGTATTTTTGAGTATCGTACTAACAGCTGCGTCACGTAATCTTCCCTTTATCGCTTGCCTGGCTTTTATATGTTTTCTAACTTCCAAACATCATAAGCTGGCTCTTCATAAGGATGGGCTTGCTTCATGGCCCAAACCGCCTGATGAATCAGTTCATCAGTGCAGACTAACTCGACCTTCCACTCTTGCACGGTTTCAATCACTCCATGCTCACCTATATGCGGATTGCTACCTGAAAGTGGCCTGAACTGCCCCTGTCCAAGCACTTGCCAGCAGCAGTTATCATAATCGCCTATCTTGCCCGCCCCGGTTGCGAAGACAGCCTGCTTGACCGCTTCAAGATTTTCTTCAGGGACAAAAAAGCTCAGTTTATACACTGTTGTTTTTCCGTATTATGTCAGAGGACAATAAATTATCTAAAACTTGTTCCAATGCACTTTTATACACCTGCATCCGTCGCTCAAGTTCCGGCGATAGCCCCTGCATTGCATTGCATTTTTTTAGCTGTACCAGAAACAGACTAATCTTAGGCTCAGGTATCTTTAACTGTCCAAGCAGCAACCAGTATTGCACCAGATCCAATGTATGACTACTCAGATGCGGCTGAGCCGAACCAAGCAGCTCCGCACCCTCTGCAATAAACCGGAACTCACCTGGCAGTAATCCAATCTCAGCAGCATCCACGACCACAATTTGCTCATATTGCTGCAAAACAGCAAACAATTCGGCACCTGGAGCACTGATATTGATTCGCTCAGCCTGCGTCTCCAGCATATCCACCAAAAGCCAGCCTAACTGATCATCTCCATGGGCGGAACCCAGACCCACAACGGCACAACTCAACTCACCGCTCCGTCGTCAGTTTCAGAAAGTGTGTCGCACAGGAGATGCAGGGGTCATAATTCCGAACCACTTTTTCACTGTGCAGACGCAGCAGTTCATCCGCTTTATCCAGGCCAAACGCAGTTAACGATTTCTCAAGATCACGTTCAATTCGCGCCTGATTCTGACTAGTTGGCGGGACAATTTTCGCCGCAGTAATGATCCCCTGCTCATCAACAGTATAGCGGTGCCATAACAATCCTCTGGGTGCTTCACTCCAACCAAAGCCGGCACCTGCACGTACTGAAAATTCAGCACTAGGTGTATCAGGCTGATAGCTTTGTAAAATGCTGATCGCTTCATGAAGTACCACACAGATCTCAATCGCTCTGGCCAACATACTGTGAAACATATTCCGGCTGGGGAACGGATCACCTAGCCTGTTAAGCAGCGTTTTCAGAAAAGCCGGTAAACAATCATGATTCAGATTAAGACGAGCGAGCGGGCCCACTAGATAATCCTGACCGTCCATAAGACTCCAGAGCGCAGTGGAGTGGGGTGATTGGGACTCCGTAAAGTGAGCTTCGTATTGATCTTCTGTGATCTGCAAACCCTGCGAGTTCCTGAGCAGCCCCGCTTCTATGGCAAACTGTTCAGTACTTAAAGCAACTGAGACAAATTCCTGCTCATCCTCAGGCAGTTTAATCCCTGCGACCCATTCAGCCAATGCAACGGCTTCAGGTAACCTCTCTTGCAAGAATTCGAGTAATTCCTTTGCCTCCTCTGCAGAAGGGGCCCTGTGGAAACCACCCACTTTCAGCCCTACCGGATGCACCGATCGGCCACCTAAAAAACGGATCAGCCGATTGCCCGCTTCTTGAATGGCAAAGCCGCGTTTAACCACTTCAGGCTCTTTCGCAGCCAGCCCCAAGACACTCTCCTCTGAGAAGTAATCCGGAAGTGCTAGCAGGTGAATATGCAGGCTGTGACTTTGAATCCACTCACCACAATAGAGCAAACGCCGCATCTGTTTGATCCAGGGCGTTAGAGGTGCCTGAAACAATGATTCCAGCGCATTCACCGCGCTTACCTGATAAGCGACAGGGCAGATCCCACAGATACGTGCGACAATATCCGGCACTTCAGTGTAATGCCGGCCTTCAAGAAACTTTTCAAAAAAACGGGGCGGTTCATAAATTTTAAACTGCAGCGCATCCAGCGCCCCTTCCGTTATCTTAAGGTGTAAGGCTCCTTCGCCCTCAACTCGCGCAAGGCTGGGCACATCGATCTTAATCCTTCGCTCGGTCATGCCACTCACCTCTCATTCTGTTGCTGGGGATCTGGGTGGATAAGATGCATACGTTTCTGGATCGATTCAGGAGGCAGCCCCAATCCCTCCAGCCTTTTTCGAAGTCCTGATTGATTGGAGAGTTCAGCCCCGCCATAACAGCCATAACAGGCACGCCCAAACGCTGGGCATAAGGCCCCACAACCTGCACGAGTGACAGGACCAAGGCAAGGCTCTCCGCCTGTTACCAGAGTACAGATCTTGCCTGCTCGTTTACACTCTATACAAAGTTTCTCCTGGTTATCCAAAGGCTCAGCGCCATTCAGCAATGTCGCAACGGCTTCACTGACCTGAAGACTACTTACCGGGCACCCCCATAGCTCAAAGTCCACTTCGACATACTGCTTAATAGCCGAAGACCGATCCAGACTGTCGATAAACTCCGGTTGAGGATAGATCTGCCCTATCCAGTCAGCGGGGTTATCCGCCAGGTTTTTTAGGGCCTGAATACCACCCGAGGTGGCACAAGCCCCCATCGAAATAAGGTAACGGCTATTACTTCGTACCCTTCGAATACGCTGCTGATCTTTAGCGGTGACAACACTGCCCTCAACCAAAGCAATATCTACTTTTGCGTCTTCGTTGACCAAGCCCGCTTCGACAAAGTGCTTAATCTCTACATGCTGGGCGAGATCTGCCAGCGCCTCGCCCATGTTTAACAAAGCTAACTGACAACCATCGCAAGAGCTGAACTTATGCACCGCTAGAGTAGGTTTGCTCATATCAAACGCCCTCCAGCATTAATCGATCGGCGACATCGGGATAGACAAACACAGGGCCATCTTTACAGATAAAATCAGCGCCCATCTGACAATGACCACAATGACCCACTGCACACTGCATGTTGCGCTCAAGGCTGACATAGATCGAATAACCCGGCATACCCAGGCTGAGCAAGCGTCGTGCGGCGGCGTCCATCATTCCTTCCGGGCCACAGATCAGTGCAACGCTATTGGCAATATCCACGCTAACCTTGTCCAGCAGCTCGGTGATTCGGCCTTGATGAAAAGGCCAGGCCGGACCCGATTCATCAGCGGCCAGATTCACTTCTACATTGTGCAGTTGTTGCCATTCTTTATACTGCTCTTCCCAAATAAGGTCGTCGCTGTGTTTGACGCCCTGAACAATACTGACTTTCCCATAGTGCTCACGCCGCTGTAATGCATAGTTAATCGCCGCGACAACCGGCGCACAACCTAAACCACCCGTGATAATTAACAGATCTTTTTCACGGCCAAGCGCCATCGGCCAGCCACGACCAAAAGGGCCACGTAACCCGACCTGGTCACCCTCTTTAAGTTTTGCCATGGCTTGGGTAACCCGCCCAACAATTCGGATAGTATGCTCGATTAAGGTTGGATCGTCCGGATCCGATACGATCGAGATCGGCACCTCACCAACGCCAAACATATACAGCATATTGAACTGCCCCGGCATAAATTGGTACGCGGCACGATCAGCAGCATTTGTCAGTCTGAGTTTCAGGGTAAATATACTTGGGGATTCTGATACATAACTTTCCACCACTGCCGGCATAGGGGTTAAGAATGGATCGTTCATTCCTGCTCACCTCGCGCAATCAGATTGGCTTCCGCAACAAAATCTATCTCAGCCGGACACCAGGTCATGCAACGGCCACAGCCAGTACAGCCAGAACGCCCATACTGCTCCTGCCAGAAATCCAGCTTATGGATCATCCACTGCTGGTAGCGACTTTTTACCGAATCCCGAACCTGAAAACCGGCCAGTTGACCATGGGATCCCCCAAAACAGCTGTCCCACTCCCGAACATGCTGGCTATCAACCCCATTCACCTGTGCTTCCTCTGTCTGGTGATGGCAGAAGCAGGTTGGGCACACCATCGTGCAGTTTCCACAGGCCAGGCAGCGCTCCGCGATATCGTCCCAGCACGGGTGTGCTCGCTTTTCTGCCAGATCTGTTTTCTCAATTGTCCTCAGCTGCCTTGATTGGGCCGCAAAGACCGTTTCTTTCTGCTTCTGCTTTTGCTGCAACATTGATTCAGACACCGCAGTGAGAGGAAGCATTGCCATCACCTCTCTACCTTTTTCAGACCCCGCCTGCAGAATGAAACCATCCTCAAGTTCCGTCATCACCATATCAAAACCCGTACTGGCTTCTGGCCCATCACCCGTAGAAGCGCAGAAGCAGGTAGACGCTGCAGTCGAGCAGTTTACAGCGACCAGAAACAAGCTTTTTCTCCGTGCCTGATAAGCGGGGTCTGGGTATTCCCCCTCCAGAAAGTGCTGATCCTGTAGGGCTAACGCTGAGAGATCACAAGATTTGACACCAATGACGGCTACTGGCGAAATCGAGTCGTCAGGAACAATAAATTCAAGGGAGCCATCAGCTTGGCGTTTAGCTTGCCAAAGAATATTGCGCGGTGGGTTAAGCAGAGGCTTCAAGGCCTGGGGACCATTTGCCCAATGAAAATAGCGAACAGAATCTGTCTGATTTAGCCGGTAGCGGCCCGGTGCCTGCTGATCACTCCAGCCCAAGGGTAACTCAGCCACTTGCTCTAGCGGCGAGTAGACCAGTGCACCATCCTCTACTTTCGGACCAATTACCTTAAACCCCTTGGTAATAAGGCAATCCAACAGTCGTTGCAGTTCATTGCGGAACAGAAATTCAGGCAGCTTATCTTCCATCACAATTCCTCATAGGGCATCGCCTAATACCAGCCTAAACCAGAGTGACCGAGATAACTATAGTCACAGATCAAAGCCTACAAGAAATTAACAGATCCGTTCAACAGACATAAAAAAACCGCCATACGGCGGTTTTTACTGAAGTAAGGGGAGGCTTACTTAAGCCCAAGAATATCCTGCATATCGTACAAGCCTGTTTCCTGACCCTGTACCCATTTAGCAGCACGTACAGCGCCTTTGGCAAAGGTCAGACGGTTGCTTGCTTTGTGAGTAATCTCAATTCGCTCACCTTCTGTCGCAAACAGAACCGTATGATCACCCACAACATCGCCCGCACGAATGGTCTCAAAACCAATTTCACCACGAGGACGAGCACCAGTCATACCTTCACGACCGTATACCGCGCACTCTTTCAGATCACGACCTAAAGCATCCGCAACCACTTCACCCATTCGTAATGCAGTACCAGACGGAGAATCCACTTTGTGACGGTGATGCGCTTCAATCACTTCAATATCGTAATCGTCATTGCCTAAGGCTTTTGCTGCAACTTCCAACAGCTTAAAGCATAAGTTCACACCGACACTCATATTAGGTGCGAAAACAATGGCACTGGTCTCAGCAGCCTTGTCCAGATGCGTTTTCTGCTCATCGGTCAGGCCTGTGGTACCAATAACAATCTTCTTGCCATGGGTGTTGCAGAAACGTACGTTTTCCAAGGTCACTTCAGGCGCAGTAAAGTCGATCAGTACATCAAAATCTGCGACAGCTTCGTGCAATGAGCCGACAACAGAAACACCCAGCTTACCCACACCGGCCATTTCACCTGCATCAACACCGATCAGTGAACTATCGGGTTCTACAATGGCAGCCCCAAGTTCAATGCCTTCAGCCATCTGAAGCGCTTCGATGTTTGCTTTACCCATACGACCAGCTGCGCCAGTCACTGCTACTTTAATCATTAACTGTTTCCGCCTTACTTTTCTTTGTCGTGCAGAATATTCTGATCCATATCCAGTGCAGGCTTATCGCACTGAGGATGACCAACCGCTCTCGCAGGCACACCTACCACCGTTGTATGTGCTGGAACACCGTCTAAGACAACACTGCCACCACCAACTTTAGCGCCGCTACCGATCTCAATATTGCCGAAAATCTTAGCACCCGCTGCGATCATAACACCTTCGCGGATTTTTGGATGACGATCACCGCACTCTTTACCGGTACCACCGAGCGTTACCGACTGCAGAATAGAAACGTCATTTTCAATCACACTGGTCTCACCTACAACGATACCTGTCGCGTGGTCGAACATTACCCCCTGACCGATCTTCGCCGCAGGATGAATATCAACCTGCAAAACACAGCTAACCCGGCTCTGGATATAGAGCGCCATGCTCTTACGGCCCTGATTCCACATATGATGAGCCACACGATACGCCTGTATCGCATGGAAGCCTTTCAGGTAGAGAAGTACCGTCGAGTATTTATCGATCGCCGGATCACGGTTGCGAACGGCTGCAATATCTGCACAGACCGCCTGCAGGATCTCAGGTGCTTCACGGAATACTTCTTCGATCACTAATCGAAAAGTTACCGCAGGCACAGCATCATCATAAAGCTTGCGACTTAGCAGATAAGCTAATGCCGAACATAAGCTCTGATGACCAAGAATATTCGCATGGTAGAAGCCAGCCAGTACAGGCTCCTCTATCACTTCTCGCTCTGCTTCAGCAGAAATTTCATCCCAAAGCCAGGTTGGGCATTCTGGATTCTGGCTCATGCCATCTCCAATTACAGAAAAGAAAGGGACAATGATTGCCCCTTAACTTTAGGTCATATCTTCAAAAAACTTCTTCACTGAATCGAAGAAGCCGTGCTTTTTCGGGCTGTGCTTATGCGTACCCTGCTCCATCTCATCCTGGAACTCACGTAACAGCTCTTTCTGTCGGCTGCTCAGGTTAACCGGCGTTTCCACCACAACCTTAACCAGCAGATCACCCGTCGAGCCACCACGTACAGGTGAGATACCCTTACCACGCAGACGGAACATCTTACCGGTCTGAGTTTCAGAAGGCACTTTCAGCTTAACGCGACCATCCAGTGTTGGAACTTCAAGTTCACCACCCAATGCTGCATCAACAAAGCTGATCGGGACTTCACAGTACAGGTGCTTACCGTCACGTTCAAAGATCGGGTGATCCTTAACATGCACCTGAACATACAGATCGCCCGCAGGACCACCATGAGTACCTGCTTCGCCTTCACCGGCCAAACGGATACGATCACCCGTATCAACACCCGCCGGAATCTTAACGTTAAGGGTTTTGGTTTTCTCTATACGGCCATGACCATGACAGTCATTACACGGGTCAGAGATCACCTTGCCTTCGCCATGACAGGTTGGGCAGGTCTGCTGTACAGAGAAGAATCCCTGCTGCATACGAACCTGCCCCTGGCCACCACAAGTACCACAGATCTTTGCTGAGGTACCTGGTTTAGCACCAGAGCCATCACAGGTTTCACAACCGACAAGTGTTGGGACACGGATCTCTTTTTCAACACCACGAACCGCTTCTTCCAGTGTCATCTCCATGTTGTAACGAAGGTCGGCACCACGCTGCACAGAGCTGCGACCTCCACGACCACCGCCGCCACCGAAGATATCGCCGAAGACATCACCGAAAATATCCGAGAAGTTACCCTCAAAACCACCACCGTGGCCGCCACGCATATTTGGATCGACACCGGCATGACCATACTGGTCATAAGCGGCTTTTTTCTGCGCATCAGACAGGACTTCGTAGGCTTCGTTAACTTCTTTGAAGCTTTCTTCTGCTTCCTTATCGTCCGGGTTACGGTCCGGATGATATTTCATCGCCATACGGCGGAAAGCTTTCTTGATATCGCGATCAGATGAATCTCGGGAAACACCTAATACTTCGTAATAATCTCGTTTCGACATGCTCAATACTCAAATAGAGTCGCTACACTAATACAGTCATCACACTGATTTCGGCTTTGTGCCGGATACGACAACGCGGGCATGAAGCCCGCGGTGCCGAGTATCTTTCCTCTGGAACACTCACCGCATTCCAGAGGCTACGCTTGTTTAGCTCGATTCAGCTATAAGGCGACTTATTTTTTGTCGTCTTTAACTTCTTCGAACTCAGCGTCTACTGCATCATCGTTACCGCCAGCTTGCTGCTGTTCAGCACCGCCTGCAGCTTGCTCAGCTTCTGCTTGCTGCGCTGCTTCTGCGTACATCTTCTGTGCAACGCCAGAGATCGCTTCAGTCAATGCAGTCGTTTTCGCTTCGATAGCGTCTTTGTCGTCGCCTTTCAGCACTTCTTCAAGTTCAGCAGTTGCTGCTTCAACAGCCGCTTTCTCTTCGTCAGTTGCTTTATCGCCCGCTTCTTCCATCGTCTTCTTAGCAGAGTGAACCATTGCATCACCCTGGTTACGCGCTGCAGTTAGTTCTTCGAACTTCTTATCTTCTTCAGCGTGCGCTTCTGCATCGTTTACCATCTGCTCGATTTCATCATCGCTCAGACCAGAAGATGCTTTGATCACGATAGACTGCTGCTTACCTGTCGCTTTATCCTGTGCAGATACGTTCAGGATACCGTTGGCATCCAGGTCGAAAGTTACTTCGATCTGAGGCACACCACGTGGCGCAGGTGGAATCTCAGCCAGGTCGAAACGACCCAGTGATTTGTTCTGTGCTGCCTGCTTACGCTCACCCTGTACAACGTGGATAGTTACCGCGCTCTGGTTGTCGTCTGCAGTAGAGAAGATCTGAGACTTCTTGGTTGGGATAGTCGTGTTCTTCTCGATTACCGGCGTCGCTACGCCACCCATCGTTTCGATACCCAGCGTCAGAGGCGTCACGTCAAGCAGCAGAACGTCTTTAACATCACCTGCCAGTACCGCACCCTGGATTGCAGCACCCATCGCTACCGCTTCGTCAGGGTTAACGTCTTTACGTGCTTCTTTACCGAAGAATTCAGCAACTTTTTCCTGAACCATTGGCATACGAGTCTGACCACCAACCAGGATAACCTCGTCGATTTCAGATGCACTCAGGTCAGAATCCTGCAGAGCAATTTTACATGGCTCCAGAGAACGCTGAACCAGCTCTTCTACCAAAGATTCCAGCTTCGCACGGGTGATCTTAACGTTCAGGTGCTTAGGACCCGTCGCATCTGCCGTGATGTATGGCAGGTTCACGTCAGTCTGCTGTGCAGAAGACAGTTCAACTTTAGCTTTCTCAGCACCTTCTTTTAGACGCTGCAGGGCTAGTGGATCGTTGTGCAGATCGATACCTGTGTCTTTCTTGAACTCATCAGCCAGGAACTCGATCAAACGCAGATCGAAATCTTCACCACCCAGGAATGTATCACCGTTTGTAGACAGTACTTCGAACTGGTGTTCGCCATCGACTTCCGCAATCTCGATGATAGAGATGTCGAAAGTACCGCCACCCAGGTCGTATACAGCGATTGTTTTGTCGCCTTTAGACTTGTCCATACCGTATGCCAGTGCAGCAGCGGTTGGCTCGTTGATAATACGTTTAACTTCAAGGCCAGCAATTTTACCAGCATCTTTAGTTGCCTGACGCTGTGCATCGTTGAAGTAAGCAGGAACGGTAACTACCGCTTCAGAGATCTCTTCACCCAGGTAGTCTTCCGCAGTTTTCTTCATTTTCTTCAGAATTTCTGCAGAGATCTGTGGTGCAGCCAGTTTGTCGCCTTTTACTTCTACCCAAGCGTCACCGTTGTCCGCTTCGATAATTTTGTAAGGCACCATTTTGATATCTTTCTGTACAACATCGTCTTTAAAACGACGGCCGATCAGACGCTTGATCGCAAACAGAGTGTTATCTGGGTTGGTAACCGCCTGACGCTTAGCAGGCTGACCTACCAGAATTTCACCTTCATCAGCGTAAGCGATGATAGATGGTGTTGTACGATCGCCTTCCGCGTTCTCGATTACTTTTGCGCTGTCACCGTCCAGGATGGAAACACATGAGTTTGTGGTTCCCAGGTCAATACCGATGATTTTACCCATTTGAATCTGCTCCAGTTGTTTCTAGCTGCCCGGTAAGGACGGACAGTGTTTAATTCTGTTTGGCTGTTTTTCAGCCAGCTTGAAACCTATATAAGTACGATTTATAAGGTTTCAAGTCCGAAAAAATAAAAAATCTTAGCCTTTTGCCACGATAACCATCGCAGGGCGCACCAGACGACCGTGCAGGGTGTAGCCTTTCTGCATCACGTCAACGACTGTGTTTGCCGCTGTATCAGGCACAGGAATCATAGACATCGCCTGATGCAAAGCCGGATCAAACATCTCACCCTTCGGGTTAACCTGCTTCATTTCGAATTTCGCAAGGCCCGAGACAAACATGTTCATCGTCATCTCTACACCTTCACGCATTGGCTTCAGACTTTCATCATCGCCAAATGCTTCAATCGCACGTTCTAAGCTGTCCACAATTGGCAACATCTCGTTGGCAAACTTCTCTACGCCAAATTTATGTGCTTTTTCTACATCCTGTTCCGCACGACGACGAACATTCTGTGCTTCCGCCTGAATACGCAGCATCTGGTCTTTCAGGTTTGCTACTTCTGCGGTAGCCGCTTCAAGATCCTGAGCCAGCTTATCGGCATCGACGACTGAATCAGCCTGTGCCTCAGCGTCTTCAGAAGCAACAGCTTCCTCCGCCTGCTCTGCATTCTCGTTTACCACTTCTTCAGTCGGGTTAACGGTTTGCTCTGCATCTTGCTGCTGATCAACAGGGTTCAGTTCTTCATTTGCCATCATCTTTCTCCAGAGGTGAAAGGGTTCTATATAAATAACGTTGCCCCTTATATGGGGACAAGTCCGAGCCTTTCAACAGTTATTCTGTGAATTTTTTAACCTAAAAACAGATAAAGATTGCATCTGCTCAAAATTTGGCTTATACAGAAAACACTGTATAAAAACACATGTATTTTATTATGCTGAATCAGTTAACTATTCGCGACTTTGCGATCGTCGAACAGCTCGATCTGGAACTCAAACAAGGTATGACCGTGGTCAGCGGTGAGACCGGTGCGGGTAAATCAATCATGCTCGATGCCTTGGGCCTGACACTAGGTGACAGGGCCGAAGCTGGCGCGGTACGTCACGGCGCAGACAAGGCCGACATTAGTGCCAGCTTTAATATCGATACGATCCCTGAAGCCGCGCAATGGTTAACCGACAATGACCTGGATAATGACGGAGAGTGCATCCTTCGCCGCGTCATCACCAAAGAGGGGCGCTCGCGTTGCTATATCAACGGCCGCCCCACGCCTGCCGGGCAAGTCAAACTCTTAGGTGAGCACCTGATCGCTATCCACGGTCAGCATGAACATCAGCGACTACTTAAAAAGGATCATCACCGCGAGCTATTGGATAACTTCGCCGGTGAAGCAAAACTCGCCAGCAAAGTGCGTGAAACCTACCATGACTGGCAGAAACTTGCGCAAGAACTAAAGCAACTATCCGAGCAAAGCGCCGAACAAACCGCCAGAGTGCAATTACTCAGCTACCAGATCGAAGAACTCGATCAGTTGGGATTACAGCCAGATGAACTCAAGCAGTTGGAAGAGGAACAAAAGACTCTGGCGAATGCAGGAGAGATCCTTAATACCGGCCACCAGATGATCAATCTGGCCAGCGATAACGAAGATAACAACTGTGTGCAGCTACTCAATCATTGCCTGCACCTGCTGACCGATATTCAGTCAGAATCCCCTTCGGTACGCCAGGCCAGCGAAATGCTCAATTCAGCGCTAATCCAAGTTGAAGAAGCCAGTACCGAAATTCGCCACTATTTAGACCGTGTCGAGATCAATCCAGAACGCCAGCAGGAAGTTGAAGAACGCTTATCCAGCATCTATGAAATTGCCCGAAAACACCGCATTACCCCGGAGCAACTTGCCGACTTTCATCAAAGTCTTAGTAATGAGCTCGCCAACCTAAATCGTTCAGACGAAGAACTCGAGCAATTAGCCGAGGATGTTGAAGCTGCACAGGCTGTGTTCCTCAAACTCGCCGACAAGCTCAGCGGAAAGCGCGCCCAGGCGGCAAAAAAGCTCAGCAAGCTGGTCGATCAGCAACTGCATAGCTTAGGCATGCCATCGGCACAGATCTCCGTTGATCTGAGTACGCTGGAAAAGCCATCGGCGTCAGGGCTGGAAGAGATAGAGTTCCTAATTATTACCAACAAGGGCCAGCCGGCTAAACCGCTGGCAAAGATCGCCTCTGGTGGCGAGCTATCCCGTATCAGTCTGGCTATTCAGGTGATCACCGCACAAACGTCCACCACACCCACCTTAATTTTTGACGAAGTCGATGTCGGTATCGGCGGCGCGATTGCCGAAGTGGTTGGCCGCCTGTTACGACAGCTGGGTGAAACTGCACAGATTCTATGTGTCACTCACCAGCCGCAAGTGGCCTCGCAGGGCCATCAACATCTGTTTGTAAGCAAGCGTAGCGATAAAACCAAAACCCACACGCGTATTGATCAACTCGATCAGGATAACCGGATTCAGGAGATTGCGCGGATGTTGGGAGGCATTGATATTACTGAGCGCTCTGTCGAGCATGCCCGGGAGATGTTAGGGGTCGTGTGAAGCGTCAAACATCATCACAAACTGCATGGATATAGCAGATACTAAAAGACCAGCATAATGCTGGTCTTTTAGTCATCACCTAAGCGGTAGGCAAGCATACTTACTTATCTTCAGCATCCTTGTGAACACCGTATAGATAAATCGTACGGTCAGTCACAGTAAAGCCCATGTTCTCAGCGATCTCATTCAGCAGTTCATTCAGGCGAGGATCGTTAAACTCTTTAACGATGCCACTTTTCACACAAACGATGTGATCGTGCTCTTCATCACGTGCCAGTTCAAATACAGAGTGACCACCTTCAAAGTGATGACGTGTCACCAGGCCAGCGGCTTCAAACTGAGTCAGTACACGGTAAACAGTCGCCAGACCTACATCTTCACCTTTTTCCATCAGCAACTTGTAGATATCTTCAGCACTGAAGTGGTCGCCTTCGCCCGCTTGTTCCAGTATCTGATAGATTTTAACGCGTGGCAGGGTAACTTTAAGGCCCGCTTTTCTGAGTTCCTGATTCTCAAGTGACATAATTGTTCTCTATATTTGCTGTGGGTGACTACTTAATATTCAATAGGCAAAAAACAAGATAACTTGTTCATTTACGCCTGAATCTTTATTATCCGCATTTACGCACAATAGTGGAAGCGAAAATCAGATGCAAAAACTTCTTATCGTCACAGCCCTCTCTTTTGTATTAGCAGGCTGCTCAGGTTTTCCTGGTGTTTATAAGATCGATATTCCTCAGGGTAACGTCGTCACTCAGGATATGGTCGATAAGCTTCGCCCAGGCATGACCGAAAGCCAGGTTCGCTTCATTATGGGCTCCCCTCTTATCACTGATACTTTCCACGAAGGTCGCTGGGATTATCTTTACAGTAAGAAAAGCGGATCTGACGGCAGCTATGTGCGCGAACGCATCTCGCTTTACTTCACCGATGGCAAACTGAATGCCCTTAACGGCGACTTCCGTCCAGGTGGTGGTCGCAGCTAACCAGCAACGACCACTATTGTCTTTACGCGCGGTTATCCAGCTTCTTTCTGAGCCTTCATCTTAGCTGCGCGTTTTGCTCTTGCCTCTTTCGGGTCCGCAATCAACGGACGGTAGATCTCTACCCTCTGACCTTCTTTAAGCACTGTTTCTTTAGGGTTCTTAATCGCCTTGGCAAAGATCCCCATCGGATCATTATCCGGATCAATCTCCGGGAATATATCCGTAATGCCCGATTTAATAACCGCCTCATAGGCAGTACAGTCATCCGGCACATTCAGTGAGATAATTTTTTGCTCAGTAGGCAGTGCAAACGCGACTTCAACAATCATAATCTGCTCTTAGTCATAAATCTGATCAGCTCGAGTGACAAAGGCATCAACCAGTGTCGTAGCCACCTGGTTAAACACCTTGCTCATCGCCAGTGAAGCAATTTTACCAGAAAACTCAAATTGCAGATTCAGGCTTACCTTGCAGGCCTCATCGCTGAGTACCTTAAAATCCCAGACACCGGTTAAAGAGGCAAACGGTCCCTCTTCAAGCTCCAGGGTCATTTTAAGGGGGCGGGAAAGCTGGTTGCGGGTGGTAAAACTGTATTTAAGTCCGCCTTTGGACAGATACAGGGTAGCAACCAGCTCATCATCAGTCTGACTGACGATCTCAGTTTTGGAACACCAGGGCAAAAACTCAGGATATCGCTCTACATCATTAATAAGATCAAACATCTCTTCTGCAGTGTGCAATACCAATGCACTGCGATCTACCTGAGTCATGCCTTTAATACTGTCCTAGCTGAGCTTCTCAACAAGGTTGAGAATGAAAATGATGGCTACCGCTACTGGCGATACAAAACGCAGAGCAATATACCATGCATTGAACAGCAATGGTGAAGAGATTGCCAACTCGTCCTCAGCCATCTTACGGGTGATAAACCAACCCGCAAATATCGCTATAAACAAGCCACCTAACGGCAACATCACATTGGCAGTCATAAAGTCGAGGAAATCAAAGGTATTGAAACCAAAGATCGTGAAGTCCGACATAAAGTTGAATGAGCCAAGCGCAGCAATACCCAGGCTCCACACCAACAGACCCAGCGCAATACACGCAGGCACACGGTGCCAGCCAAACTTCTCAACCAACCAGGCCGCAGCCGGCTCGATCAGAGAGATCGCTGAAGTCCATGCAGCGATACCCACCAACAGGAAGAAAACAAAACCGAAGATCTGACCACCCGGCATCTGACCGAACGCAACCGGCAGAGTAACGAACATCAGGCCAGGGCCTGCACCCGGATCCATACCGTTAGCAAACACGATAGGGAAGATCACCAGACCGGCAATCAATGCAACCAGCGTATCCATCAGGGCAATCGTTACAACAGAACCACCAATAGAAGACTTCTTAGGCATGTAAGAACCGTAAGCCATAATCGCCCCCATACCCAGAGACAAGGTAAAGAAGGCATGACCCAGTGCTACCAGCACTGCATCCCAGCTTAGCTCTGACGGATCAAAGTGGAACAGGAAGTTCCAGCCTGCAGAGAAACCTTCTGTCTGCATGGAGTAGCCCAGCATTACCAGCAGCAGCACAAACAGTGCTGGCATCAGGAATTTAACCGCGTTCTCCAGGCCTTTCTTAACACCACCCGCAATAACCAGCATAACCATGGCAACGAAAACCGTATGCCAGATCACCAGCGTTTGCGGATCTGCCAGCAGGCTGTTGAACTTAGCACCTGCTGCATCACCATCGATGCTGGCGAAGTCACCCACGCCCATGCCCGCGATGTAGTAGAGCACCCAGCCCGCTACAACCGAATAGAAAGAGAAGATCATGAAGCCAGCAAGCACACCCATCCAGCCCACAAGTGACCAGTTACCTGAATGGTTCGCTTCGATAGCAACCTCTTTCATCGCATTGATTGGGCTCTGACGCGCACGACGGCCGATTAACACTTCAGCCATCATGATCGGCACACCGACCAGCAGAATACAGAATAGGTAAACCAGAACGAAAGCACCGCCGCCGTTCTCCCCTGTGATGTAAGGGAACTTCCAGATGTTACCCAGGCCTACGGCAGAACCCGTAGCCGCCAGTATAAAGATCCAACGTGATGCCCAGGCACCGTGGATAGACTTCTTTTCCTGCATGAAATGTTCTCGTTATTAATTGTAAGATGGCAAAAAGGCGGCGATTTTTTCATCTTTTGTCGCCCAAGTACATTCATTATTGAACATTTTTTAAACAATTCTAAAGATGGGCTTTTTTTCAGAAAATTCCACTAAAAAAAGGCATAAAAACAGGGCTTTTTAATAGTTAAAAACAGGGAAGGGATGATCATTTGGCAGCGGATCAATACACCGGCAGAAAGCCCTGCCAGCATACATCAGCACTTTCCTTGAACACAACAGCACTATATAATCGCCCGCCATGGCTAAAAAGAAGAAAGCCCCATCGGGCAACACCATCTGTCAAAATAAAAAAGTACGTCACGAATATATCATTGAAGATAAATTTGAGGCGGGCTTGTCCCTGACCGGCTGGGAAGTGAAAAGCTTGCGCGAAGGCCGCGCTCAGCTTGTTGATTCTTACGTAGTCATCCACAAAGGCGAAGCCTGGCTGGTAGGCGCGCACTTCACACCGCTGAAAACTGCCTGCACCCATGTAGTTGCCGACCCAACCCGTGACCGTAAGCTGCTGCTACACCGCCGTGAAATCGATAAGATCATCGGCGCAACTCAAGCGAAAGGTTATACCTGCGTTGCTCTGTCTATCTACTGGAAGCAGAATCACATTAAGTGTGAGATTGCGCTAGCGAAAGGTAAGAAGCAGCACGACAAACGTGCCGCTGATAAAGACCGTGATTGGGCTCGCCAGAAACAGCGTTTAATGGCTGCAAAATAACCAGCCGCTCCACCGTTTCCGGAATTCCGTCGGAACTGTCATAAAAAATCCATGTCGAAGTCACAAAGGGACTCGTTTAAACCTATAACAATAGGTATAATCGCCCGCTATCTGGGGATGACTTGGCTTCGACGCCGATTGCAAAACCTTAGGTGCATGTCGAGATTGTAGTGAATCTCGTAAATACATCGCTACATCAGTTATAGTTGCTAACGACGATAACTACGCTCTAGCTGCATAAGTCAGCTTGTGCCTCTCCTCCAGGTGTCTGTAACTAGAGGGTTTGAGGTATCATTCGAGACAGAATCGCCCGGAAGCCTTGTCTCAGGCTGAACGGTTAAAACCTTTAGAGGCTCGCCCATAGCACCCTGGCTCTCGGGTCGCGACGGGTTAACTCAATAGAGTAGCCTAAACATGTAGATCTTGAGGCGGAGGATTGACGGACGCGGGTTCGACCCCCGCCATCTCCACCAAACACAAATCCTGTGACTTCCTAACAGGTCCCGCAGGCCTTGAAATACCAAGGCCTGCGGTCTACTCTCTATTCCTATAACTTCCATTTAGATTCCTTACAAGCCCCCCACTTTAATGGGGCCTGATATGGGGCTTTTGGAAGCCACCAACACCGAAGCCCCCACTTAAAGCAAAGGATATTGCTATGCCACTTACTGATGTGAGTATCAAAAAGGCCAGTATTAAGGAAAAAGACTATAAACAGTCAGATGAAAAAGGCCTTTACGTCCTAATCAAGAAAAATGGCTCCAAACTCTTCTACATGAAATACCGCTTTAACGGTAAAGAGAAAAAGCTTTCCTTTGGCCCGTATCCTGAAGTAACTCTAAAGAAAGCCAGAGAACAACGCGACGATGCCAGAGCCCTTTTAAGACAGGGCATAGATCCATCAGCTCACAAGAAAGCAAAGAAAGCGGCTCATCAACTCAATTCTCAAAACTCCTTCCAATCAATTGCTCTCGAATGGTTTGAAACCAAACAAGCCGATAAAACACCTGGATATCAGCAACGCGTTCTACGAGCACTGGAACATGATTTATTCCCATCTATTGGCAACACCCCCATAAATGAAGTAACAGCCCCTATGCTTCTCGAAGCCTTGAGAAAGGTAGAAGATAGAAATGCGATAGAAACCGCTCACAGAGATAAGCAGATCGCCAGCCAAGTATTCAGATATGCCATTGCTACCGGCAGAGCCGAACGAGATCCGGCACCTGATCTAAAGGGAGCTTTAAAGACCCCAAAGAAGAGACACTTCTCAGCAATCACGACCCCGAAAGAAGCTGGCCGCTTAATGGCTGCGATTGATCAATTCGAAGGTACACCTGTCGTTAAAGCCGCTCTAAAGCTCTCTGCCCTCTTCTTCTGTAGACCTGGCGAACTTCGTCACCTTAAGTGGTCCGATATAAATCATGAAGAGCTACGAATTGAGCTAGTAGCAGAGAAAACCCACCAGCAGCACATCATCCCTTTAAGCGAACAAGCCCTGACAGTTCTTAGAGAACTCAGAGATCTCTATCCCTACATTGGTGAAGATGAGTATATATTCCCATCTGCTCGCGGCCGCAGCCGTTGTATGTCCGAGAACGCTATCAGGGTAGCTCTGCGAACAATGGGCTACGACAACAACACAATGACAGCTCATGGCTTCAGAGCCATGGCCAGAACACTTTTAGACGAGGTATTGAATTACCGCGTTGAATGGATTGAGCAACAGCTAGCCCATGCTGTAAAAGATGCTAATGGCAGAGCCTATAACAGGACAAAACACATAGAGCAGCGTACAAAGATGATGCAACATTGGGCAGATTATTTAGATCAGCTTAAAGCACAGGCTTTGGCTGGTAATGTGATAACAGCAAACTTTGGAAAGGCTAATTAGCCAAGGAGAAAAAAGTGGCAAATCAACATTTCATTATAGAACTACTCAGAAGTAACAATCTTCCCTATAGGGCTGTTTGCAAACCAACTTCCTGTTGGGCGCTAATGGAGATGACCAGAAGTATTCCGCAATTAAAGCTAGAAGTTGGTGATCGGATTTATATCGAGGATAGGCCTCCAGCACCAGGGAAAGTAAGCATTTCTAGTTCCGGTATTCTAAATAGACATAAATCTAATTCTCCTTGCAATCATGGAGTAGTGTTGAGAGCCGTCTTCGAACCTATACAATAAAAGTGAAGTTCCAGCACCTAGGGTAGCCCCCGACATCCTGCTCCCTGACAGGCTGGTGCTTTATCTCAGAAGGGAAGCATTAAGGGAATGCCATGAGAAGCTCTAAACTAATACGCTATCTGTCTGAACTAGCATGGTTCGATATAGAGCAATATCTACATTTGAACAGTAATTCCCCATCATGGTGGAGGGATGAGCTTGCAATAAGGAAAATAAAAATAGAGCGATTCACCTTAGTCCATTTTGTAGAGCAACATCCTGAAGACAAAAGCCCACTTCTTGAAGACATACGCAAACTCAACGAGAGCATCAGGGCCTCATATTCAGGAAAAGAATTTTCAATTAAGTTAAATAAACCTCCAATTGATGCGCTAAGGGCTGAACATGTTGGTTCTTTTAAAAAGATAATGCCCAAACCTGGTTTCTATACCCAGGAACAACTAAAGACATACTCTCCACATGAAAACTATCCATCCCTGTCTTTTCTTAACACACCTACCGAAACCTTTATAAAAGTAGACCTTGAGTATCCAGATACCGCCTTGATTGAAGCCTTCAAGCAACATCTGAGTGACGCTAGAAACGCCCTAGAAACAAAACCCATCATCCCTACCAAAATTACACACCAAAAAATGAAGAAGCTATACGAATATAAAGTCTTAGCCATTCTTGATTTGCGCATATGGGAGCTAGAACATAATGTAAGGATAAAAAAGTCTACACTTGCAGCCAAAGTTTTTGACGGGAGCAAAGGAGAAAAAGAACTTATTGAATCGGTTTTACCCTTTGTCGATCAGGCATGTACACCGGCCTTTTTAGAAAGCTTGAGTTTATTACCTGAAAAATAGTTCGAACTTTTTTTCGTAAAAAAATCCCCCAGAAAAACAATTTTTAAAGTCCTGTATAAGCCAACGCCAGCCTGTTTCACCATTACCTCATCAAATCCAGATTGGAAGCGAGAGGTAGCATATGAACACAAAAAGATTAATTCGCAGAAAAGAAGTGGAGCAGCTAACGGGCTTAGGCCGAAGCTGTATCTATGCCCGCATGTCCCGTAATGAATTCCCTAAAGCCATTCCCATTGGAGGGAGGCTAGTTGCTTGGGATGAGTCTGAAATCCAGCAATGGATTTCAGATCGAATTGAAGCAGCTCAAGCGGCATAGGGGATCTGATAATGAAGAAACTAGCAGCCGCCACCACAACGGCCACCAGTCCTAAGAAACTACCGAAGAAGATCATAGCACTGAAATACCTGATGTTACGATCAATGATCCAGCCTGAAGCGCATGAGCTCTACGGCGAAACGTGTCTCCATACCACCATAAGCACTTTATGGAATGACCATGGAATCGCTTTTGAAAGAGTCGCGGAAACTTACGGCAAGTTTGATTCACGATTCACTAGATACACCCTTATTGAAGCAAGTAGAGAACGAGCTGATCAGCTTATCTCAACTTACACTCCCACAGATAAAGCGGCTTAACAGCCGCAATTCCTGCTATGACCCAAAGTTTATTGAACTCCCTCTTAAAACGGGGGGATAAAATATCGATTCATCAAGGTATCTTGCAAATAGATCCAGCTAGTGGGAAACCTGTCCCAGACACATGGCTAATGAAGCATCAAGGTGAATTAGTATCTGAAATATGCAAATCATGCGGAACTCATTCATTCAAGTTCTACAAATATAGTACTGGCAATTACTGCAAAGCTGGTGGTGTCACACTCCACTTCATAGACCTATTAACAGGCTCTGACGCATATTGTATTTACAATGTAGCTCTTACCCGCAAGCACGCCTCCAAGCATGGATCGAAAGGTAGCTCATTACCTAAAGGAAAATTCCGAGCTGGCAGCAGAAGCGATTTTGTTAAATTCTGGATCAGATCAGGACTTCAACTACCAAAAGACAACTCATCCTTTCATGACCGAATGGGAAAGCTAAAAAAGATAATCTTCACTGCTGAATACGATCGAAATGAGAGAATCATCAAACAATCGCTAGCCCCCCTTTCAATCGAGTATGAACATTTAACGGACATGCTCTTGCCACTTAATACAACTGAGAAATCTCGGGGAAAACTCAGGGAAATTTCAGGGAACCTACAGGGAAAAGTTTCAGGGAACGATTACCCTGATAGTCTGATATCACAGGGGATACAGAAGAATTCAAGTACGGGGCAGAGAAACTACGGTAATAAGGTAAACAGTAAAGAAGGTATACAGGGTATAACCATACAACCAATAGAAGACAAATTACCTTCTGAACAAACTGTCGATGAGTGGCTTCAGGATTACACTAAAAGCGCCTAAGCTACATAGAGATATATAGAGACCACAACGGCAACAAAACGGCATGGAGCAACAATGGAATATTTGATAGCAGGACTGCTGGTGATGATTGTTTTCGCTACTTGTTTATTCTGGCCACGAAAGCAATCTCCAATGAGTGAAAACAAGCCAAGGCAAATATGCATTCACTCAAAGGACAAAGATGGGAACGATATAATTCTGACTAAAGAACTAAGGAATTGAACAATGCCCTTTTCCCACTTACTCAACCATAGAAGATCTACAAAACAGAATTAACCCAACTTCTGCTCAAGCTTATAATTATTACTTAATAAGTCCTTTATCTGAGTATTATCGAAGCCCAGCTGCTCTAAAAGATGCAGTTGAAAAATTGCTTCCATCTTTTGACATATCGACCATAACTCAGAACCTCTAGACGCCCTACTTTCAAGCTCTTCACTAAAATGAGTAAAGTAATTCCTCGTATCCACAATACTTCTGATTAATTTTGTTCGTTCCTTGTTATTACCAATAATTTCTTTGTAAGGCTCGATAATTTTTTTAATTCTTTGCCCTAAGCTAATTTCATTTCCATATCGAAGCCTGCTTATCAACCAAACTCTATGCTCTTTCGGGCAGAGCCTAAGAAGGTAAGCCAGCACACTTCGAAATCTATCAGGCTCCATCAAAGTATCCATGTTTGTTCTTCGATGATACGTTTCCAGACCCTGAGCCAAAGCTAAAAACCTGCCATCCATATACCTATGAGAACCTGATACTGCTGAAAAATATAAACTCAGAGCAGGCCTTATCGTCTCATAAGCCATTAGCCAGTTATTAAAAATTGATTGTGCATTTTTCTCGATGTCTTTGTATGTAAATAACATTCTAAACTTATCAATCGAAGGCTCTCTTTCTTCAAAAGGCAGGCTTGGATAATAGATATCTAAAAGTTCGGGAATAGTCTCATTTTGAAGGTTACATAAAATTGACGGAGAAGTGCCTTTAAGTTCCTGAACACTAACGGCTGAATCTATAGCTAAACATAACAAGCTGGTTATCTGATGTATGATTGGAAGATATTCATCCAACTCCAGAGGCTCTTCTGAAGAAAGCCTCAAATAAGCTTTTTGCGTAATCTGTGCGGCTGTGTTGCTTCCAAGATTCGGTAGGTTATACGCAAAAACGATACTTAGTAAAAATCCGTTGTTCAGAGATAATGTTATTGCGTCCTTTGGAGAATAACTTATCGTTGCTTCAGTATGATTCTCATTAAAATCTACACTGATTCCTGTTATCCCAAGCCACTCATCTAACCCTTCAACAGAAAAGCTAACCGTATCAAAATATATTTCATCAACGTCTTCAAAAGATGCTCTTACAAACGCTCGGCGGACCCTTAACAGCGATCGAGCAACTCCCCCAAACGCATACGCCTTCTTCTTGAAGAAGCATCTCTCAAGGGTGACATAACCATCCCCTTCCACTTGACCAATTATCTTTGGTATATCATCACCTCTAACAAGAGGCTTAAAACCCTCATCGAACAAACCCACTATTTCTAAATCAATGACCCCTCCGTCATTGATGATGAGAGTACCGGGGATTCTTTTATTCTCTTTTCCTGGAAGCCAGAAAAATCCCGTCTTTTGATACTTTTCCTTAACTCTCATTGCTCCCCTTATGTTTTATCCTCTTCATGGAGATCTTCTGAAAACCATTGATTAGAAGTACCTTGGGCGATCTTTCTTTGTTTGACCTTCTTTGATAGCAATTTCTAACTCCAAGGAGTTTATTTGTAGCTCTACCAAACGATCGGCTCGCGGCTGTACCGAAAATTGCCAAGCCAGTAAACCAAGAACACCAATTCCTATACCAACACCAAATGACATGCTTAGTATCTTCATATAGAATTTTTTGTTCTCATTTTCTATCTGAACCATCGTTTCCAGTAGCTCTTTCCGCTCTTTGTCAGCCTGGTCAGCTCGCGCTTTTTTCTCTATTAAACGTATTTCTTCAGACCAGCCTAATGTTCGTGCCCTATTCGTATCGTACACATAAACAAATGCTAAGACCGATGAGAGAATTAAAGCCAAACCCAGTAAGGCATAAAATTTATAGATATTATCGGTAGGAATTGAGAAACCTGGCGTCATTCATATAGTCCCTTGAAACGTATAAAATTATTGAGGGTATTGGTTTACTAATATTAATAAAATAGGATTTTTTCTGAATTACCAGCGATATCGTTCTTATAAAATTACTGAAAGTGTTTTAGATACTTATTCTCTGTACGATCAAAAGCTCCAATAGTGATATAACCACCGCAAAAGAACCAGTTACGATTTTCAGCTTTTTAATGACCGCATAACATTGCCTGCCATGAGCTCATTGACACGAGGCTCATACTGTTAACAATATAGCTTCATAGAATAAATTTAATACGGATGTTACGTTATACATGGACTTACATCAGCACTACCTCTCAGCTTCATTGGCAGTTCCTCTTTCCTCATCCTTGTACATGGCATCAGAGCTAACCCATGGGGCTTTGATTTCAATAAAAAGCCCCCTTTTCAACAAATAAACAATCTACTTGACGCAATAGCCTCATAGCGACGATCACTTTCTATACCTTGAGCCAATATGAAAAGTTACAGAGAAACCAATTCACATCAAGCATCCAAAGCCTGGGACAACCACCTAGTTTCCACAAATAGAAGAAAGAAGTATGCTCGAGTGAAACATTTTCGCAGATACGGTTCGCTGGGAAAGGGTAAAAGCTTTTCTCGCGCCGAATCAGAGAAGGTGCTTGATTACATTGAGTTAATGAACCCGGGTTATCGAAGTCGTCGAAGGCTGTCCCGAAACCACCAGATTGTTCTCCCTGAGAAGTTTTGCTTCATTTCAAACCCAAATGGCGCCATTAAAGCGATTGTTAATATCGTCAAATCCTACAGAGACGATAGAGTCAAACACATAACACTTAATCATTCACAAGTCTCTGAATTCAGCCTTACATCTGAGGTCCTTCTAGGGTTAGGAGTGAACAGGGCACGACTGCTTCTTCGGCGCGGAAGAAAAATAAAAAAGCGTGTATCTGGTTACTTCCCTTTAGATCCTGATCACAAACAACTTTTAATGGAAATGGGAGTTGTTAAAGAAATTGAGGCTAAAACGAAAAGCGGCGCACCTTTTAGCCGGGAAAAGCAGCATTTATTTGCCAAACACAGCATCAACTTCAGCTCAGCAAACGCATATAGTGTAGATGACCATTCCCTTGCAGCTGAAGCTTTTGTTAAGCACGTTAATGAATGTGTGCAGGATTTTGAGAAATCACTAAGTGAAGACGCTGAGACTGAGTTACTAAGGTGTGTAGGAGAAGTTCTTGATAACGCTCAACGCCACTCATCAAAGAAAAAAAATGACTACAGCTGGTTTATAAGGGGATATCTTAACAGCCACTCTGACAATAAAGATTTTGAACTTTCTATATTTAACTTTGGTCGAACCATTGCAGAGTCCTTTGAGGATCTGCCAACTGGGCATTTCAGCCTAAACCTAGTAAACGATTATGTAGAGCTTCACAAGAATCGTTTTACTCGAGAGCAACTAATTACCGTTGCTGCCTTACAGCAACGTTATAGCTGTAGAAATCAAACTTCTCGTGACACTAACGGACAAGGAACTATACTGCTTATTGAGTTTTTCCAAGAGCTCTACAAAGAGTTTCACGCGCTACAAGGAGAAACAGAAGAGCAAAACAACCACCGAATGAGTGTAGTTTCAGGGGCAACCCATATTTATTTTGATGGGACTTACAAGCTGAGAGATCTTCATGAAGACTCTGATGATGAGCAGATGATCATTGCTTTTAATAACCAAAACACATTAAAATTGCCGCCCGACTCTTCTAGTGTGAGACGAATGAAGGATTGTTTCTTCCCTGGGGTAGCGATTAGTATACGCTTCCCTCTTAAGAAGAGGAGTTCGTAATGGAGAGAGTGATGATAATTGATTTAAACACCTTAAAAAAAGAAGGGAAACGCCTTCTTTCGGGTCGTGATAACGGTCATCAAGCCTACGAGCTGTTTGAGCTTGCTCAGCATACATCTGAAACGAAGCTTGTTCTCAAAAACGGCAGCGATCTGGTGATTACTAATTCATATTTCCTTGGAATGCTCGAAGAGATCATCAAGAAATATGAAGTAAAAGCTGACCTGCTAAACCACATGGATTATGACGACGTCAGTCAAAACAATAGAAAAGAGCTATTGCGTGGTATCAATCGTGGGTTTTCTGAAATCGTTAATCCTATTAGCTAGTATCCTATTATCCAGTCAGGCCCTGGCTGACAAGTCCGAAATTAAAATTACTTATAACCCCGATAACACCAAAGAAGTTCTATATTCGAAAGGGACTGGGGTTTTCAGCAATATTGAATTTGGCATTAGGGAAGTTGGTATTTTAATCGGCATATCCTTAGGCCTGTTCAATATTGGCTGGAATGTTTATTCCAAACGTAGAGATGCGAAGAAATCAATAAAAGATGATTTTTGGTTTCGGACAGTTCTGTTTCCTCCATTGAATGAAAAAATTGTAGCCCTCCATAAACAGTGGAAAAACGCAGACTTTACCAAACTCAATTCCTCTTCCAGCAAGAAATCCCAAAAAAAACTTGAGAAATTTGTCTCAGACCTGAACGAACTCAGGGATATGACATCCTTTTTAAGTACCATCTCACAAAATTTGCCATCAAGAATGAACACCCTCATAGATGAACTTGAAGAAAGTGTTCTGGATGACGCCTCACTAGCTTTCGACAATTTTAATAGAAAGTTCTACAACATACTTTTTGAAGAACATGACACCCTTCTTTAATAAGTCCCTCAAGCCATAAGAAAATAGCTTCATACTCATAGACCGAATATAGCATTTACTACCTTGAGCATGATGTAGCGGGGGCATAAACAGGGGCTCACCGAAAAAAACCAACCATAAAAAGCTTTAAAAAACAAACAACTAAAAAGACTATTCGTTAGACGCCATCCCACCAAATACCCATAAAAAAGCCACCTTCGGGTGGCTTTTTTATTGCTCGCATCTAGCGAATCACAACTTGCCCCTGTGTCTCTTTAACCTAACACGCGTGCAACATATTAGATAAACACTATATAATCCTGAAAGTGGTCATTTTCCAGTCCTTTAATAGGAAAGCATCAATGCCGTTTCGCCACCTTTATCTCTGTTTGATCATCAGCTTTTTTGCCGCCACCTCGCCGGTGCTGGCTGATTCCCCTCGGGTGATGGTTATTAGCGGATTGCAGGCGCCTCCTTACGTGATGCTGGATGAGAAAGGTAAGGCAACCGGTATTCTGGTCGACCTGATAACCCAAGGGTTACAGCCACTTAATATCCAACCGGTTTTCAAAATTTCTAACTGGGCCCGCGCGTTTGAAGAAGCCAAGCAGGGCAGAGCCGATGCCATTATCCCAACCATCAAGAGTGAGGACAGAGAGACCTTTTTTATCTTCCCTGCAGAGCCTCTTACACGATTACAGATGGCTTTTATGAAACATCCCGATGCCGAGATCGCTTTCACCGGCGATCTTGATTCATTAACTAGGTACCGTATCGGAAAAATTCGCAAAGCCCGAGTATCACCCACCTTTGATGAAGCGGTCTCACAACAACAGCTTCAGATCGAAGAGCGCACCTCATTTGGCTTGCTTGCACTTGCTGTAGCGCGTAATCGCCTAGACCTTTTCGCTGGGGATGAACTGATGGGGTTATGGGGCGCCGCAGAGAATGGCGTACTGGATGAAGTCGAAACCATCACCCCCTATTTAGCGGAAGTTCCGGTATATATGGCGATTGGCAAGTCTTCCATTTTTGCCAATGAATCTGAGCTTATTTCACAAGCGCTGGCTGAGGCGAAGAACCATCAGGATTTCAGGTCATCATTGGCGGGTTATGAAAAGCTCCTACGTAAGGAGTTTTTTGATAATTTGATAAAACACACTAGCCACTAGAACCCAGCCCCTCGCATCTATCAAGCCCGAACCACCTTCAACTCCCGCCAACTTGTCGTATATCTGGGCGACAAGTGCTGGCGCTGCATGGCCCAATCCTGCTTCTGCCCCTGTCCGGCAAAGCTGAGCCCACGATGAAAACGCTGATTAACCTGATCGAGAGTTTTCATCAGTTGCAGGGATTTAGTTGTGCACAAATCAGGGTTAAACAGGTCCGCCTGGTAGTTATCCTCTGGCTGCAAAGCATTCAGTATCACCCCAGCTTTCATATAACGATAGCCATCACGGTAGATCCCTTGTAACAGACGCAGGGCGATCTTCATTATCACTCGGCTGTCATTGGTCGGGCTAGGCAGTGGATAAGTCGCACCATTGGCATATTTCATCTCAAACTTGGCATTTGGATTGGTGCGTATATAGATCGAAACACTACTGGTCAGGCGTTTCTCTTCGCGGAGTTTTTCGGCCGCGCGTACCGCATACTCCCGGATCGCTTCCTGCATCGGCTGTAGACAGGTTAACCGATGACTGAAGGTACGGCTGCATAAGATCTGCTGCTTAGGATTCGGCTGTTCATCAAATCCGATACAGGGGATACCCCGCAGTTCCAGAATCGTTCGTTCCAGCACCACCGAATAACGACGTCGCATGGTTTCCGCATCGGCTCTCGCCAGATCAGCCGCAGTGTAGATATCTTCTGCACGCAGCTTCTCCACCGTTCGACGCCCCACCCCCCAAACTTCCGATACATCGGTTTTTTTAAGCAGGCGTTCACGCCAGCCCGGTTTCGAAAGATCCACCACACCCTGAGTCTGCGGGTAATGCTTGGCCGCATAATTTGCCAGCTTCGCCAGCGTCTTTGTCTCGGCTATACCGACCCCGACCGGGATACCGATCCAGTGGTTGATCCGCTTTATGATCTTATGCCCTAGCTCAGTCAGATCCGGCTCGGTTCGCATGCCGCTCAAGCCAAGGAAGGCCTCATCAATTGAATAAACCTCCACCTCAGGCACCAGCTCTTCCAGCGTGGTCATTACCCGTGCGGAGAGATCCCCGTATAGGGCGTAATTGCTGGAAAATACCTGTAACTGCCCACGCTCATAAAATTCCCTCACTTCAAAGAAGGGGACCGCCATTTTAATCCCCAGCGCTTTCGCCTCTGCCGAGCGTGCCACCACGCAACCATCGTTATTGGAGAGCACCACGACGGCCTTATCCTTTAACTCAGGACGAAACAGCCGCTCACAACTGGCATAGAAGCTATTACAATCCACCAGCGCATACATAACCGTACCTAGCGCAAGCCGTGGATAACATTAGTCACCACACCGAACAGCTCCAGATCGGAGCCTTCAGCAATGGTGATAGGTCGATAGGCATTATTACGCGGCAGCAGGCGACATACCGGCTTCAACTGCAGCTGTTTAACTGTCAGCTCCCCCTCAACCGCCGCAATCACAATATCGCCCTCTTTCGCGGTCAGGGAACGGTCCACTATCAGAATATCGCCACTATGGATGCCAGCGCCGATCATTGAGTCACCTTCGGCACGGACAAAATAGGTTGCCGCCGGCCTTTGAATCAGCAGCTCATTGAGATCCAGGGTCTTTTCCACATAATCCTGCGCCGGGCTGGGGAAGCCGGCCGAAACAGAAGAGAGGAATAAGGGGATCTTAAATGCAGAGCGAAGCCCACTCTGCCCGAGCATAACCACAGACATAACGCACAACCAAATACTGTATTTATATACAGTATAATTAAGTTACACTGTTTTTCAAAGATGCCTAGAGAACAGGCACAAAAAAACCGCCTGAAGGCGGTTTTTTTTAATGCATTAGAACTTATGCGATCTTCGGATCCAGCTCACCGCTTTCGTATTTCTCTGCCATGTTTTCCAGAGAGATCGCAGTGATCTTAGACGCATTACCTGCTGTGCCGAACGCTTCGTAGCGGTTCACACAGATTTCAGTCATCGCTTCCATCGATTTCTTCAGGTATTTACGTGGATCGAACTCAGCCGGGTTTTCAGCCAGGAAGCGACGGATTGCACCGGTAGATGCCAGACGCAGGTCAGTATCGATGTTTACCTTACGTACACCGTACTTGATACCTTCAACGATCTGCTCAACCGGCACACCGTAAGTTTCTGGAATCTCGCCACCGAATTCGTTGATCACCGCCAGCCACTCCTGCGGTACAGAAGAGGAACCGTGCATTACCAGATGTGTACCTGGGATACGTTCGTTGATCGCTTTGATGCGGTCGATCGCCAGAATGTCACCTGTCGGTGGACGGGTAAACTTGTAAGCACCGTGGGAAGTACCACAAGCGATCGCCAGCGCGTCTACGCCCGTTTTCTTAACGAAGTCTGCTGCTTCATCAGGGTCCGTCAGCATCTGGTCGTGAGACAGTGTGCCTTCCGCACCGATACCGTCTTCTTCGCCCGCCTGACCTGTTTCCAGAGAACCCAGGCAGCCCAGCTCACCCTCTACAGAAACACCACACGCATGTGCCATCTCAACCGTACGGCGAGTAACATCAACGTTGTATTCGTAGCTTGATGGTGTTTTACCATCAGACATCAGTGAACCGTCCATCATGACAGAGGAGAAGCCCATCGCGATAGTACGCTGACAAACCGCAGGAGACGTACCGTGGTCCTGGTGCATACATACCGGGATATGCGGGAATTCAGCAATCGCCGCTTCGATCATGTGACGCAGGAAGTTAGAACCCGCGTATTTACGTGCACCGGCAGATGCCTGAACAATCACTGGAGAGTTAGTCTTGTCTGCCGCTTCCATAATAGCGCGCATCTGTTCCAGGTTGTTCACGTTGAATGCTGGAATGCCGTAGTCGTTTTCAGCAGCATGATCCAGCAGCTGACGCATGGAGATCAGAGCCATTTTGTCACCTTTAAATATTTGTTAACTTCGTCGAAAGACGGGGATGGGCAGAGTTTACCACCCATCCGACATTAAAATCAGTTTCTTATGAATTCTTTGCTTCTAGAGCAGCTACTGCAGGTAACTTCTTACCTTCAACAAACTCAAGGAACGCACCGCCACCCGTTGAGATGTAGGATACTTTATCTGCGATATCGTACTTATCCACAGCCGCCAGTGTGTCACCGCCGCCAGCGATAGAGAAGCCCTGGTTTTCAGCGATCGCCAAAGACAGTGTCTTGGTACCTTCACCGAACTGGTCAAATTCAAATACACCGACTGGGCCGTTCCAGATGATCGTACCTGCATCTTTCAGCAGCTCAGCCAGGTTCTGTGAAGACTGTGGGCCGATATCCAGAATCATGTCATCTTCAGCCACATCATCAACGGACTTAACGGTTGCTTCAGCCGTTTCAGCAAACTCTTTGGCAACCACAACATCAACCGGCATCGGGATGTTTACTTTCTTCATCAGATCCTGGGCAACCGGAATCAGGTCATGTTCGCACAGAGATTTACCCACTGGCTTACCTGCCGCAGCCAGGAAAGTGTTCGCAATGCCACCACCGACGATCAACTGATCAACCTGATCAGACAGCGCGGTCAGTACTTCCAGCTTGGTAGAAACTTTAGATCCGCCAACAATCGCAGCCAGAGGGCGCGCTGGCTTATCCAGCGCTTTACCCAGCGCATCCAGCTCACCCGCCAACAGAGGACCAGCACAAGCCACTTCAGCAAACTTTGCTACGCCATGCGTAGACGCTTGAGCACGGT
Source organism: Neptuniibacter caesariensis (assembly GCF_000153345.1). Lineage (GTDB taxonomy): Bacteria > Pseudomonadota > Gammaproteobacteria > Pseudomonadales > Balneatricaceae > Neptuniibacter > Neptuniibacter caesariensis. The sequence continues at coordinate 599,820 of NZ_CH724126.1, read as the reverse complement.
GGGCTGTACCAAACGCATCCATCACGTAAACATCGCACAGTGCAGCCATCTTCTGGGATAGCGCTTCGTTGTCTTTCTTTTCACCCACGTTGAAGCGAACGTTTTCCAGCAAGACTAGCTCGCCTTCAGCAACGTCAAAGCCGCCATCCAACCACTCTTTGATCAGTGGAACTTCACGACCCAGCAGCTTGCCGATGTGGTTAGCTACAGGCTGCAGAGAGAACTCTTCGTTGTATTCACCTTCCGTTGGTCGACCCAGGTGAGACATAACCATCACCTTAGCACCCGCTTTTAGTGCCAGTTCGATGGTCGGCAGCGATGCACGGATACGCGCATCCGAAGTTACTTCACCATTCTTAACTGGTACGTTCAGGTCTTCACGGATCAGAACGCGCTTGCCGCTCAGATCCAGTTCGCTCATTTTCAGTACGCTCATTGACGTGCCCTACTTAAGTTTTGAAAAGTTTAAATCAGGAATTCGTTTCTTCTGGGTCAGTTTCAGGCCCAGCTTTTAAAGCCAACCAGTGCTGCGCTACATCTAACATACGGTTGGCAAAGCCCCATTCATTATCAAACCAGCACACCAGTTTGATCAAACGCCCTTCAGACACTTTGGTCTGGGTACCATCCACTACCGCGGAACGGGAATCGCGGTTGAAGTCTACCGAAGCATGTGGCTCTTCGGTATAACCCAATAGTCCCTGTAACGGACCTTCCATAGAGGCACGCTGCAGCAACTGATTCACCTCTTCGACACTGGTCGACTGTGTCACATTAATAGAGAGGTCCATCATCGATACATTGATCGTCGGTACACGCACATGCAAGCACTGAAACTTTCCGGCCAGATGTGGAAGCAAGCGATCGATACCTTTATCCAGCCCTGTATCTACCGGCACGATTGAGTGCATCGCACTTCGGGTCAGGCGCAGATCGGTCTGATGATAGCTATCGATGACCGGCTGGTCATTCATCGCTGAATGTATGGTAGTTGTGACACCATTTTCGATCCCCAGATGTTTATCCAGCAGATCCAGTACCGGGATAATGCAGTTGGTGGTACAAGAAGCAGCAGAGACAACCGTATGCTCTGGGCGTAGCAGTTGCTCGTTCAGGCCAAAGACGATTGTGGCATCCACTTCATCGGTCGCAGGCTGAGAAAACAGCAGACGCTGGGCTCCGCTATGCAGATGCAGTTCGGCCAGAGAGCGGGCTTTAAACGAGCCGGAACATTCAAATAGAAGATCAATACCCAGATCGGCCCAGGGCAGATCCTCCGCATCCGATTCACTGAGAATCTGAATGGTGTCGCCATTGACCAGTAGCTGCTTACCATTGTGCCCCACCGGGACAGGAAAGCGACCATGGGTAGTATCGTAGCGGGTCAGGTAGGTCACAGTCTCCAGATCAGAAAGCTCATTGATAGCCACAACCTGAAACAGGTTTTCTAAGCCGCTTTCATAAATCGCACGCAGGACACACTGACCAATTCGACCATAGCCATTGATTGCAACGCGATAACTCAATCTGAAACCCTACCTTAAGAAATAAAAAGACCCGGATACCCGGGTCTTTTTACGCGTTCTATTACAGAACAGATTTAACCGTTTCAACTACGTTTTCAGTAGTGAAACCGAAGTGTTTGAACAGCTCACCTGCAGGCGCAGATTCACCGAAGGTACGCATACCTACGATGGCACCGTTCAAACCAACATACTTGTACCAGAAGTCAGCCTGCAGGGCTTCAACCGCAACACGTGCAGTAACCGCCGCCGGCAGTACCGATTCACGGTATTCCGCAGACTGCTGATCAAACAGACCGGTTTCAGGCATAGAAACAACGCGTGCTTTCACGCCGTCAGCAGCCAGCGCTTCAGCTGCATCCATCGCCAGACCAACTTCAGAACCGGTAGCGATAAGAATTGCATCTGGCTGACCGTCTGTATCACGCAGGATGTAACCACCCTTAGCGATGTTAGCCACCTGCTCTTCAGAACGCGCCTGGTGCGGCAGGCCCTGACGAGAGAAGATCATCGCCGTTGGGCCATCGGCACGTTCAAGTGCTGATTTCCAGGCAACTGCGGATTCAACCGCGTCACATGGACGCCAAGTGCTCATGTTTGGTGTGTGACGCAGGTTAGCCACCTGTTCAACTGGCTGGTGAGTCGGACCGTCTTCACCCAGACCGATAGAATCGTGCGTGTAAACATGGATCGCACGCTGCTTCATCAGTGCAGCCATACGTACCGCATTACGCGCGTATTCCATAAATACCAGGAAGGTCGCACCGTAAGGGATGAAACCACCGTGCAGTGCGATACCGTTCATGATCGCGGACATACCGAATTCACGTACACCGTAGAACAGGTAGTTACCAGATGCATCATTCTTCTCTACACCTTTACAGCCAGACCACAGTGTCAGGTTAGAACCCGCCAGGTCAGCAGAGCCACCCAGCAGTTCAGGCAGCATAGGGCCGTATGCATTCAGTGCATTCTGAGACGCTTTACGGGACGCAATTGTTTCGCCTTTCTCTGCAATCTCAGCGATGTAAGCATCTGCTTTTTCAGAGAAATCAGCTGGCAGTTCACCAGAGATACGACGAAGTAGCTCATCCGCCAGCTCAGGGAATTCCGCACGGTATGCAGCGAAACGTTCGTTCCACTCATTTTCAGCGTGAATGCCTGCTTCCTGTGCATTCCAGTCTTCAGCAATTTCAGAAGGAACTTCAAAAGCAGGATGAGTCCAGCCCAGACGCTCACGTGTCAGAGCGATTTCATCATCACCCAGTGGCGCACCGTGGCAGTCTTCCTTACCTTCTTTATTAGGAGAACCAAAACCGATAATTGTTTTACAGCAGATCAGCGTTGGCTGCTCTGTGTTTTCTTTCGCCTGTTCAATCGCTGCGCGAATCTGATCAGCATCGTGACCATCAACACCTGGGATCACCTGCCAACCGTAAGATTCGAAACGCTTAACGTTATCGTCGGTGTACCAACCTTCAACTTCACCGTCGATCGAGATGCCATTGTCATCCCAGAACGCGATCAGTTTGCCCAGACCCAGCGTACCTGCCAGGGAGCAAGCTTCGTGAGAGATACCTTCCATCAGACAGCCATCGCCCATGAACACATATGTGTTGTGGTCAACGATCTCATGACCTTCGCGGTTGAACTGAGCCGCCAGGGTTTTCTCTGCAACAGCAAAACCTACTGCGTTAGTGATACCCTGCCCCAGAGGGCCTGTTGTCGTTTCAACACCTGGGCAGTAACCGTATTCAGGGTGACCTGCTGTTTTAGAGTGAAGCTGACGGAAGTTTTTCAGGTCTTCGATCGATACATCGTAGCCAGTCAGGTGCAGCAGGCTGTAAATCAGCATAGAGCCATGACCATTGGACAGTACGAAACGGTCGCGATCAAACCACTGCGGGTTAGTTGGGTTGTGCTGCATGAAATCATTCCACAGCACTTCAGCGATATCCGCCATACCCATTGGGGCACCCGGGTGACCAGATTTAGCTTTCTGTACGGCATCCATGCTCAGCGCGCGAATCGCGTTGGCAAGTTCTCTACGAGAAGACATTAACTCAGCTCCTGGGCGTTTTGCCCAAAATTGAAGGTTCAGGAAAAAATTGGGCGCAATTTTCTCGCAGATAGAGGAAACCTTCAAATAAGAATTGCACTTTAAGGGTAAAAATGAGCGTTTTTCATTCAAAAATCGATAATTCTCATCTTGGCAAACGGGAAAGATATGCATTTAACCTTAGTCGCAGGTAGAATATGCGCTTATTTTTCCGGATGGCTAACCGCCTGCTAAACTTTTCAAGTCATTGGCGTCCAAAATCAGCCACCCCTGAACATCTGTTGAAAGGTATTAATAACGATGAGCGAATACAGCTTATTTACTTCAGAATCTGTTTCCGAAGGTCACCCGGACAAAATCGCAGACCAGATCTCCGATGCCGTACTGGATGCCATCATTGCTGAAGATAAACATGCACGTGTAGCCTGTGAAACGCTGGTTAAGACGGGTGTTGCTGTTGTGTCCGGCGAGATCACAACGTCAGCATGGGTTGATCTGGAAGAACTGGTACGTAAAGTCATCAACGATATTGGCTATACCTCCTCTGATGTAGGTTATGACGGTGACACTTGCGGCGTGATCAACATCATCGGTAAGCAGTCCCCGGACATTAACCAGGGCGTTGACCGTTCAAAACCAGAAGATCAGGGCGCGGGTGACCAGGGTCTGATGTTCGGATATGCATCCAATGAAACGGATGTACTTATGCCTGCACCGATTACCTATTCTCACCGTCTGGTTGAACGTCAGGCGGAGGCGCGTAAATCAGGCCTTCTTCCATGGCTGCGCCCGGATGCTAAATCCCAGCTGACATTCCGCTACGAAAATGGCAAGCCGGTTGCTGTTGATGCACTGGTACTGTCGACACAGCATAACCCTGATGTTTCCCAGGCAGACCTTCGTGAAGCGGTAATGGAGCTTATCGTTAAACATGTGATTCCAGCTGAATGGATCACCAAAGATACTCAGTTCCACATCAACCCAACCGGTAACTTCGTAATCGGTGGTCCTGTAGGTGACTGCGGTCTGACGGGCCGTAAGATCATCGTTGATACTTATGGCGGTATGGCACGCCATGGTGGTGGTGCGTTCTCCGGTAAAGACCCATCAAAAGTTGACCGTTCCGCAGCTTATGCAGGACGTTATGTAGCGAAAAATATCGTTGCTGCCGGTCTTGCTGACCGTTGTGAAATCCAGGTTTCTTACGCAATCGGTGTTGCGGAGCCAACGTCTGTATCCATCAACACCTTTGGTACAGGCCAGATCTCGGACGAGAAGATTATCCAGTTGGTGCGTGAGCACTTCGACCTGCGCCCATACGCGATCACTAAAATGCTGGACCTGCTACACCCTATGTATCAGCCAACAGCCGCTTACGGTCACTTTGGTCGTAACCCATTTGAGATGGAGTACAAAGGCGAAACCTTTACTGCGTTCACTTGGGAGCGGACTGACAAAGCCGACGCACTTCGCGAAGCAGCCGGTCTGTAAGACGACTCAAAACAAACGTTTTAAAATAAAGCACCTTCGGGTGCTTTTTTATTGCCTCCGCACCTTTATATGTCAATAATGAGCACTCTAATAGTTAATAATTATAAAGATGCAGCTTAGTAACTTTCGTATCCAACAAAAGCTGATAGGTTTAGTCGCTATCCTGGCACTGGGAATACTAGCGACTTCCAGCCTAGCGTTTTATTTTTCCTACCAAGACACGCTGGCCGGTAAGAAAGACCAAATTCGCAGTGTAGTGCAGGCAACATCCAGCCAGGTCATAGCCCTTAGGTCAGAAAAAGCTGCAGGCAATATTTCTGAGAATGTTTATAACAACCGACTTAGAAATCTAATTAACGACGTTAGCTATGGTCACTCCGGCTACATCTACCTCATGACTCAGGACCTGCGTGTCCACCTTCACCCCAAACGCCCTGAGCTTGAAGGCTTCCTAATTAGTGAACTGCCATCACTGAGTCACCCGCAGATGATGATCGACGGTTTTAAACAGGTTATTTCCTCCCCCTCTGGTTCGCACTTCTGGGAGCTATACTGGCCCAAGCCCAGTGGCGGCCCTTCCGTTGCCAAACTCACCTATGCCGAACTGATCCCTGAGAGCAATCTGATCCTCGGTACAGGCATCTATATTGATGACCTTGTTCCCCTGTATATTCAGCGAGCCTTTAGTTATCTGATTATTACCATCGTGGTACTCTGCGCTGCGCTGCTCACTGCCGCACTAATCTCCCGCAACATTGTCAGGCCTATAGCATCGCTGTCTAAACAGATGAACGATGTAGCGCACGACGATATTGATCAAGAGATCTTGTATACAGAACAGCAAGACGAAATCGGATCTATGGCCCGGGCACTTGAACATTTCCGGGAACACCTGATTGAAAATAAGCGCCTGCGTTATATGCAGGAGCATGTTCAGTTTCTGGAAAACTTTGACCCTGTAACCCGCCTATACAACCGCCGGGCAATGGGCGAGGCGCTGGAACGTGAAGTTATACGTAACTTCGAAAGCCAGGAACATGTCTATTTCCTGTTTATCCGTCTGGACCTTTTGCGCAATCTGACAATCGAGCTCGGAGACGAACAACGTGACCAGATCCTTATAGAGACGGCCAACCGGCTCCGCCAGCGCCTCTCAGTGAATCACAGTTTGGGACGTCTCTCTGAAGGCTGCTTTGGTTTAATGATTATCGATAAACCAGATGATGTAGACCTTGATAGTCTCACCACAGAGCTACTCCATACCCTCGAGCAGCCTATTCAACTTGATAGCATACAGATTCAAATTGCAGCGCGAATTGGTATCACCTCCTTCCCGGAAGATGGAGATCAACAGTTTGAGCTCATTGGTCGTGCTGAGATAGCGGCAAAAACTGCCAAAAAGCGTGAGCAGGGCTGGCTCTATTTCAATCAGATTCGTGATACTCAGGTTAAGCAGAAAATGGAACTGTGGCAGGACCTTTCCATTGCTATGGAACAAGATCAGTTTTATCTGGTCTTCCAACCGCTCTTTGACCTGGAAAGCAACACCCCCCTTTCGGCAGAAACCTTGTTGCGCTGGACTCATCCCGAGCATGGCCCCATATCCCCCGCAACCTTTGTTCCGCTTGCCGAGCAGAGCGGACTCATCTCCCGCCTTGATCATTGGGTGCTGAATGCTGTCGCCAGACAATGCAGACTATGGCTTGACAATGAACTGACCCTTCCGCGAATCGCCATTAACTTGTCAGGAATCAGCTTCTTAAGAAATGATTTTGAACAACGTCTGACCAACACCTTTAAAGCACACAACGTACCGCTCCATCATATTGAGCTGGAACTGACTGAAGGTGTATTAATTGAAGATCTCGCCCGTATTCAGGAAAAGCTCCAACGGGTGCGAGACATGGGCATCAGCGTTTCAATCGATGACTTCGGTACAGGTTACTCTTCACTAAGCAGAATTAAAAACCTACCGGTAGATCACATTAAAATTGATAAATCCTTTATCGACGATATTGATAAAAACCCGCAAGATCTCAAAATCGTTCAGGCTATTATTCTGATGGCCCAGGGCCTGCAACTGAAAGTTGTTGCTGAAGGGGTTGAAACTGAGAAGCAATTGTCTATCCTGCGCGAGGAACACTGTGATGTTGTACAAGGCTATCTGCTAAGCCGACCGCTCAGTGTCGAAGACTTTGAATCCCTGATTGATGAAGACCTAATAATTGAAGGTGCTTAAAACCTACCTATGAGAATCCCGCGCTTTTACGATCCCCAGCCCCTGAGCGAAAAGAGTGAAATCCAGCTAAGTGATGAAGTTGTTCAGCATGTTAGCCGCGCTCTCAGAATGAAGGTAGGTGACCAGCTCATTTTATTTAATGGCAATGGGGTCGAGTATCTTGCAGAGCTCAGTCAGGTTGAAAAGCGTAAAGCCAGCGCCCATATAGTTGAGACGATCCAAAGCAATAGCGAAACTCCGCTGACTGTTCATATCGGGCAAAGCTTGTCACGGGGTGAGCGGATGGATTACGCAGTACAAAAAAGCACCGAGATGGGCGTACACCAGATAACCCCGCTCTTCTCAGAACGCTGTGAAGTAAAACTGCCTGAAGAGAGGCAAGCGAAACGAATCAATCATTGGCAACAGATCGCTATTAGTGCCTGTGAGCAGAGTGGCCGGGTGAATCCACCTCTGATAGCTAAGCCGGAAAACCTTAAATCATGGCTAGCGCAGCAGGATGCAGAGCTCAAACTGGTTCTGCACCATCATAGCGAGATGCCGCTTCAGGAGATGAAGCCCCCTTCAAGTGTTGCCTTATTAATAGGCCCGGAAGGCGGCCTAACCGAGGACGAAGTTGAACTTGCTCAGGAGTTTGGGTTCAAACCTCTGACACTCGGCCCCCGAGTTATGCGTACGGAAACCGCTCCAGTTGCAGCGCTAACCCTGCTTAACTATCTATGGGGCGATTTGGGCTAGTTAACAGAATATACAGAGAACCGTTTGACGGTACAGGATTAAGACAAGATGACAATCAAACTTGGCATAGTGATGGATCCGATTGATAACATCACTTTCAAAAAAGACAGTTCTCTGGCGATGCTATGGGCTGCTCAGCAAAAAGGCTGGGAGCTTTGGTACATGGAACAGCATCACCTTTTTTCACTGGATGGCAAAGCCCAGGCTAAAATGGCTCCGCTTGAAGTGAGAATGGATGAAAACGATTGGTTTGATCGAGGCGAATATGTCACTCGTGACCTTTCCGATTTGAATGTCATCCTGATGCGGAAGGACCCTCCTTTCGATAATGAGTTCATCTATACAACTTATCTGCTAGAGCAAGCAGAAAAAGAAGGCTCACTGATCGTCAACAAACCCCAAAGCCTCCGTGATTTCAACGAGAAGCTATTCGCGACGCACTTCCCTGAGTGCTGCCCACCGGTGTTAGTCAGCAAAAATGATGAGATGCTTCGACAGTTCCATAAAGAGCATGGCGATGTCATCTTTAAGCCTCTGGATGGTATGGGCGGTTCGCAAATCTATCGCATTAAAGAGGATGGACTGAACCTCGGCGTTATCATTGAAACGTTGACCGACCACGGTCAACAGACGATCATGGCACAGAAGTACATCCCGGAAATTGTCGACGGTGATAAACGCATTCTTTTAGTTGATGGCGAGCCTGTTCCTTATGGACTTGCTCGTATCCCGGCTCAAGGTGAAACGCGGGGTAACCTGGCAGCAGGCGGTAGAGGAGAGGGACGAGAACTTACCGAGAGGGAATACTGGATCTGCGAACAGATTGCACCCACACTGAAGGAGAAAGGTTTGCTTTTCGTAGGACTGGATGTCATCGGTGATTATCTAACCGAGATTAATGTCACCAGCCCGACCTGTATCCGCGAGCTTGATAACCAGTATGGCCTGGATATTGGGATGCAATTGATGAATGCCATCGAAGAAAAACTTGCTTAACCCCAAGGAACAATAACAGCGTGAGTAGCATTGCGACACCTGCAGTATCTGCAATAGAGCGATTTGGCTTTACGCTGTTTTTCGCCACAGCCATACATGCTGTGGCGATTATTGGTATCTCCTTTACCTCAGAAGCCGTTAAACCACCGCTAAAAACAATCGAGATCACCCTTGCTCAGTTTCAGCAAGAAAAAGCCCCTAAAAAGGCAGATTTTATTGCCCAGGCTAACCAGGAAGGTAGCGGCGAATCTCAGAAAAAACTGTTACCCGCAACGCCACAAAAATCATCCCTACGCGATGACAAAGTAAATCCCCAACTGCCTCAACCCGTGGTTGCGCAAACACCACCATCACCAACACCCGCTGAACTACCAAGCAAACCTGAAAAAACAGCTACCCCAGCCAAACAGGCTCAAGCTGCTTCTTCGAAAAGCCCAAAAACCGTTGCCACCATAAAGCCTAAAGCGCAGAAAACAGCGGATATCAGCAAAAAGCCACCAAAAGAGAAAACCAAACCGCAAAACCAGGATCGCCCCACTACCTCCCTGCTCGCGCGAAGTTTGGAAATTGCCAGCTTACAGGCAGAGATTGATAGCCATCGAGAGATGATGGCTAAACAACCCCGCGTTAAAAGGCTAACCTCCGCCTCGACCCAAAAGCGTGAGGATGCGCTTTATTTGGATAATTGGCGCAAGAAAATTGAGAACGTGGGTAATATAAACTACCCAGAAGAGGCCCGACGCAAGAAAATGTATGGGAGCTTGCGTCTGCTCGTTTCAATCTATCCAGACGGTTCAGTTAAAAGCATCGAGATCCTTCAGTCCTCAGGCAAACCTGTACTTGATGACGCTGCTAAACGTATTGTTCAGCTTGCGGCCCCCTTCCAGCCCTTCCCTGTAGAGATGAGAAAAAGTACGGATGTTTTAGAGATAATCCGTACCTGGAAGTTTGAGAAAAGGGCCTACATATACTAAGTGTTAATACAGTGCATATAACCTGAGCCTGCTCTTATGACGTCACCGAGCTATTCTCTGCGTAATCATTTTCTTATCTCTATGCCTCATCTGAATGATCCGCACTTTTCACAAACAGTTACCTATATTTGTGATCATAGTGAATATGGGGCGATGGGGCTGGTCGTTAACCGGCCGGTGGGAATCACTTTATCTGACCTTTGCGACCACCTGAATCTGCCTTGTATCTCTAATGAAAATCAACAGGATGAAATTTTCAGTGGCGGTCCTGTGAAGCCCGAACGGGGCTATGTGCTTCACAGAAGCTCCGACCCCTTCGAGTGGCCCTCTAGCCATTGCGTAGCAGAAGAAATTTTCCTTTCAACTTCGGTTGATGCCATAGAGGCTGCTGCCGAAGGAAGATTCAAACACGAATACCTAATAGCCTTAGGTTGTGCTGGATGGAGCCCAGGTCAACTTGAACAGGAAATCAGTGACAATGTCTGGTTAAGCTGCCCGGCAAATTCGGATATACTATTCGGCATTCCGGCTGGAGACCGCTTGCAGGCAGCCGCATCAATATTGGGCATCAATCTCGACCTACTGACGGCCCATCCAGGACACGCCTGAGCACTTACCCCAGGCATGTCAGTCATGCTAGCGTAAGGCTTTGACACTGAATGAATAATACCTTTAACCAGGCTCTGGCCTTTGACTTTGGGACTCGCAGAATAGGCGTAGCTTCTGGTCAATCTGTCACTGGTACTGCTTCACCACTGACTCCCCTAATAGCAAAAGATGGCATCCCAAACTGGGATGAGATCAGCAAGCTAATATCCGAATGGCAACCCGATGCTTTGGTCGTCGGCATTCCACTGAATGCTGATGGCACAATCAGCGATATGGCCCATCGGGCCCGCAAGTTTGCCAACAGACTCCATGAACGGTATAAAACGCCATGTTTTTTAATGGATGAACGATTATCCACAGCGGAAGCTAAAGAGATTCATTTTGCTTCAGGTGGAAGCGATAACTTTAGAGAGGAATCCGTTGATGGGATCGCTGCACAGCTAATTCTTGAAAGCTGGTTTAACTGCGACATTCGTATTCCTAGTCACACCCGATTGGAGGAAGTGTATGACCTCAAACACACTTAATGCGGAAGCATTGCTAGGTAAAATGCAACAGGAGCTGAGTTCACTAATCACTTCGGGCACAAAGCCAGACCCTCTGATGATTGGTATTCGAACAGGTGGCGTATGGCTCGCTGAAAAACTTCACGAGGAACTAAACCTGAATAGCCCTTTAGGGGTTTTGGATATCTCGTTCCACCGTGATGACTTTGACCAGAGTGGGCTAAATCCCAAAGTACAGCCTTCAAAACTGCCATGCACAACTGAAGGCAGGCACATTATTCTGGTGGATGATGTGATTATGAGTGGCAGAACGATCCGAGCTGCGATGAACGAGCTATTTGATTTCGGCCGCCCCGCATCCGTCACTTTGGTCACTCTGCTTGATCTGCAACAACGTGAGCTACCTATCCAGGCCGATATCATTGGCGGAACGCTGGCGATTGGCAGTAATGAAATTGTTAAATTAACCGGTCCAGAGCCGCTGGCTTTGGAAATCCGCAACCGTTCTGAAGGCTGAGTTAACCCATGTTTGAGCAAACGGATCCCAATCAGATTCAACTCACTGAAGAAGGCGAACTAAAGCACTTTATCACTACCGAAGGGCTTTCCAGAGAGCTATTAACCGAAATTCTCGACACTGCTGACTCTTTCGTCGACATGAGCGCTAAGCAGGTCAAGAAGGTACCACTACTGCGCGGAAAAACCGTTGTTAACCTGTTTTTTGAAGCCAGTACTCGTACTCTCTCAACTTTTGAACTGGCGGCTAAGCGCCTCTCGGCCGATGTACTGAACCTGAACATCAGTACCTCCTCTACCTCTAAAGGGGAGACGCTTAAAGACACCCTGATGACATTGCATGCGATGCATTCAGATATGTTTGTGGTACGCCACTCAAGTAGTGGTGCAGCGCATTTTATTGCTGAACACGTCACACCGGATGTCGCGGTTATCAATGCTGGAGATGGTCGTCATGCCCATCCAACCCAGGCGATGCTGGACATGCTGACCATCCGCCAGGCAAAAGGCGATTTTGCGCCCCTGACGGTTGCCATCGTAGGCGATATTCTCCATTCAAGGGTTGCCCGCTCACAGATTCACGCACTTCGCACACTTGGCGTGAATGAGATTCGGGTTATTGCGCCTAATACCCTGCTTCCTCGCAATATTGAGACCTTAGGCGTCAAAGTATTCACCAATATGCAGGAAGGAATTAAAGATGTAGATGTAGTTATGATGCTACGCCTACAGAAAGAACGCATGAATACCGCGTTACTACCGAGCGAGAGTGAGTTTTATAAGCTTTATGGCCTGACTATGGACAAGCTTCGCTTAGCTAAGCCCGATGCAGTTGTGATGCACCCAGGCCCCATCAACCGTGGCGTTGAGATCGCCTCGTCAGTTGCGGATGGTGACCGTTCGCTGATTCTGGATCAGGTGACTAATGGTATCGCTGTACGTATGGCGGTGATGTCCATGTCGATGAGTGGTCAGATGAAAAGCCGTGGTAACGAGCTTTAAGAGGAGAAATAACGATGAACATTCTTATTCAAGGCGGTCGCGTTATTGATCCGGCAAATCAATTGGATAACGTTACCAACCTGTATATCAGCGATGGAAAAATACTGGCGGTTGGCGAAGCCCCAGATAATTTCAGTGCAGATCAGATTATTGATGCCAGCAACAAAGTTGTTTGCCCCGGCTTTATCGATCTGTCAGCACATACCTGTGAACCTGGCCCTTCACAAAAAGGCTCTATTAAAACCGAATCAGATGCAGCAGTGGCAGGTGGGGTTACCACACTTATGACGCCACCTACTACGGCCCCGGTCATTGATACTTCCGCCGTTGCCGAGCTTATTAAGGATCGTTGCGAAGAAGCAGGGAAAATGCAGATCCTGCCGATGGGAGCCCTGACCAAAGGGCTGGATGGCGAGCAGCTTGCGCCAATGGCAGCCTTAGCGTCTTCCGGCTGCGTTGCCTTCAGCAACTGCCGAAAGCCTGTAGCCAATTCACTTATTCTGATGCGTTGTCTTGAATATGCAGCGACGCATGACCTTTTAGTCGTCTTTCAAGCGCAGGATGAAGCACTTGCTAAAGGTGGCAGCATGCATGACGGTAGCACATGCACCCGCCTTGGGCTAAATGGCATTCCGGAGTCGGCAGAAACTATCGAGGTAGCTCGTTGCCTGCTCATGGCAGAGCAAACGGGTGTTCGTGCCCATTTTGGTCAGCTATCATGTGAGCGCTCAGTGAGAATGATCTCCGAAGCGCGGGAGCGTGGTCTTCCAGTTACAGCAGATGTCTCTATTCAGAACCTACTGCTAACAGACGAAAACGTTAATGGCTTCAACAATGACTTCCATCTGATTCCACCGTTGCGCAGCCAACTGGACAGAGCAGGACTGATCCAAGGTTTACTTAGCGGCACTATTCAGGCGATCTGCTCAGACCACCAGCCACACGAAAGAGCCGCCAAAGAAGCCCCCTTTGCGGATACCGAGTCCGGTATGATCGGCCTTGAAACTTTGCTTTCATTGACCTTGATTCTGGTTGAGCAAAACATGCTTGAGCTTCCACAACTGATCGAGAAACTAACGTCTGCACCTGCAGAAATTCTTGGGCTGGAGACAGGTACTCTGACAGTAGGCAAACCTGCAAACATTGCTATTTTCGACCAGGAAATGGAATGGGCGCTTAATGCTGAAACCTGCCATTCTCGTGGAAAGAACACACCGTTTATGGACTACCCGCTTAAAGGCAGAGTCTGCACCACACTCTTTAAAGGCAAGGTCGTCTACCAGTTAGAAGACTAACCATTTTGAAATAAAAAAACCGTGGTATTTACCACGGTTTTTTTATCTTCCAATAATCCAGACTTACATACCCGAAACGTTCGCATTCCCTTCGTTATGTAAATAGTCTTCTTCATCCTGCAGGTGGAATGACTGGGTATCCTCATCCATCGCTAACTCTGGGTTAGTATCAGCACTTAGCTTGATCATCAATCGCAGGTCATTCGGTGAATCCGCATGAGCCAGGGCCACATCATAAGTGATCACACCATCTTTATAGAGCCCGAACAGTGACTGGTCGAAGGTCTGCATTCCTAAGTTTGTCGATTTCTTGACCACGTCTTTAATCTCATGAACTTCACCTTTACGGATAAGATCCTGAATCAATGGAGTATTAATCAACACTTCAATCGCAGCACGACGCCCCTTACCATCTTTTGTCGGGAGTAACTGCTGGGCAATGATCGCTTTAAGGTTAAGCGAGAGATCCATCCATAGCTGATCATGGTGCTCAGGTGGGAAGAAACTAATAACACGATCCAACGCCTGGTTTGCGTTGTTTGCGTGCAAGGTCGCCAATGTAAGGTGTCCCGTTTCAGCAAACACGATACCGTGCTGCATAGTTTCACGGGTACGAATCTCACCCATTAGAATCACATCCGGCGCCTGACGCAGGGTGTTTTTCAATGCCACATCAAATGAATCAGTATCTAAACCCACTTCACGCTGGGTGATGATACTTTGCTTATGTTCGTGGATATACTCAATCGGGTCTTCAATCGTAATGATATGACCACGATGATTGCTGTTTCGGTAGTCGATCATCGACGCTAATGAAGTCGATTTACCTGTAGAGGTACCACCCACAAATAATATCAGCCCTCGTTTAGTCATCGACAGATCACGCAGGATCGGCGGAAGGTTCAGCTCTTCGAGGCTCGGAATATGGTTGTTAATCTTCCTCAACACCATACCCGCTGAGTTACGCTGAAAGAAAGCCGACACACGAAAACGACCTAAACCTGGCGCACTGATAGCAAAGTTACACTCATGGGTGCTTTCGAACTCTGCCAACTGTTTATCATTCATGGTGCTGTATACCAGAGCCCTAGCCTGGGATGGTTTCAGCGTATCTTTCGTCAACGGTTTTAAAGTACCGTCAACCTTAATTGTTGGTCGAGCACCAGCTGTTACGAACAGGTCTGATGCGTCCCTTTCAACCATAACTTTTAAAAGTTGCGTAAAATCCACGCTATTCTCCTAAACCCGGTTTAGAACTGCTGAGGGTTTGCAGCCCTTTCTCTTGCAGTTTCCCGAGAGATCAAGCCCTTATGAAGCAGTTCCTGGAGGGACTGATCCAACGTTTTCATACCAAATGAAGCACCTGTTTGAATCGCAGAATACATCTGTGCGACCTTATCTTCACGAATCAGGTTACGGATAGCCGGTGTACCTATCATGATTTCATGGGCTGCGACTCGACCACCTTTAGGTTTTTTCAAAAGTGTCTGAGAAATAACTCCCATGAGTGACTCGGATAGCATCGAACGGACCATATCCTTCTCAGCGGCTGGGAATACGTCTATAACACGGTCAATTGTTTTCGCGGCAGATGTGGTATGCAGAGTACCAAATACTAAGTGACCTGTTTCAGCGGCAGTCAGCGCCAGACGAATGGTTTCCAGATCTCGCATCTCGCCCACCAGAATAATATCCGGATCTTCACGAAGCGCTGAACGCAATGCATTCGCAAAGCTGTGGGTATCCCTGTGAACCTCACGCTGGTTCACCAGACACTTCTTACTTTCATGGACAAATTCGATTGGATCTTCAATGGTAAGGATATGATCAGAGCGGGTATCATTGATGTAATCGACCATCGCCGCAAGCGTGGTACTTTTACCTGAACCCGTAGGCCCCGTGACCAACACAAGACCTCGGGGCTTTTCAGAAAGGTCTCTGAATACTTTACCCATATCCAGATCATCAAGAGTCAGTACTTTACTCGGGATGGTACGAAAAACTGCACCAGCACCGCGGTTCTGATTGAATGCGTTAACACGAAAACGCGCGAGCCCCGGCACCTCAAATGAAAAGTCAGTTTCGAGCACATCCTCATACTCTTTACGCTGCTTGTCATTCATAATGTCATAAACAAGTGTGTGTACCTGTTTATGATCCAGTGACGGGAGTTTAATACGTCGTACGTCACCATCAACACGGATGATCGGCGGCATACCTGCAGAAATATGCAAATCAGACGCGCCTTGCTGTACGGTAAATGATAAAAGTTCGGTAATATCCATAGCGTTCCTGTAAACCGTCACTGCTTATATTAGAGTATAGGTAAGTTCTAGCAGAATACGGGTTACAATCCAATTGCTTAGGTCACAAAATATATGTCAAGCATAGCAAAGAATCTGGAAAAAGTGCGGCAGCAAATCGCAGACACCGCCGTTCAGAGCAATAGACAATCGAATGAGATAACCCTACTCGCGGTCAGCAAAACCCGACCTGCTGATGATCTTCGTAGCGCCTATGAAGAAGGCCAGCGCCATTTCGGTGAAAACTATCTTCAGGAAAGTCTTGAGAAGATTCAGTCACTTAGCGATCTAGATATATGCTGGCATTTTATCGGGCCTCTGCAATCCAACAAGACACGAACTGTCGCTGAGAACTTTGATTGGATGCATACAGTTGATCGGCTGAAAATAGCCCAACGTCTGTCTGCACAACGTCCTGAGCAACTGGCGCCGTTAAATATCTGCATTCAGGTAAATATCAGCAACGAAGACTCTAAGTCTGGTTGCTCCCCTGAGCAGGTAGCTGAACTTGCGGATCAGATCAGTCAACTTCCGAACATCAGCTTACGTGGTTTGATGGCGATCCCTAAAGCCAGCTCAGACCCAAAAGAGCAGGCCGAAGCATTTCAGAAAATGCGTTTACTGCAACTTGAATTACAGCAAAGCCACCCTCAGTTAGATACATTATCAATGGGAATGTCTGGTGATATGAATGAAGCCATTTCTGCCGGATCAACCATTGTTAGAGTGGGCACAGCCATATTTGGTCCTCGTCCCCCCAAAATAGCCTCTTCAGACAACCACTAAGGAATGACCTGTGGATAAACAACCTGTATTAGCATTTATCGGCGCGGGCAATATGGCTCGGGCAATCATTGGTGGTCTGATTAGCAACGGCTACCCTGCAAATAAGATCTGGGCCAGTGAACCCGATGCAGAACGTTTATCAGACTTAAAAGTTCAAGGTTTGCAGACCACAACG
Organism: Neptuniibacter caesariensis; assembly: GCF_000153345.1. Classification (GTDB taxonomy): domain Bacteria; phylum Pseudomonadota; class Gammaproteobacteria; order Pseudomonadales; family Balneatricaceae; genus Neptuniibacter; species Neptuniibacter caesariensis. The sequence continues at coordinate 582,608 of NZ_CH724126.1, read as the reverse complement.
GATAATAACCAGGCAGTGATGGCCGCCGACGCGGTAATACTTGCGGTGAAACCGCAGGTTCTTAAACCGGTCACCGAAGCGATGAAAGATGCGGTCCAGGCAAAACAGCCCGTCATTATTTCAGTCGCTGCAGGCATTTTATCTACCAGTATCGATCGTTGGCTGGGAGGTAACACCGCTATCGTCCGCTGCATGCCAAATACACCGGCTCTGGTAGGCACAGGCGCGAGTGGTTTGTACGCAAACAGCCAGGTATCTGATGAACAACGTTCCGCTGCTGAAACTATCCTCAAGGCAACGGGAATTACCCTTTGGGTCGACGAGGAGTCACAACTAGACGCAGTGACTGCCGTATCCGGATCAGGCCCTGCTTACTATTTCCTGGTGATGGAATCTATGATCCAAGCGGGCAAAAAGCTGGGCTTATCCGAAGAGGTCGCCACTAAGCTAACATTGCAAACCGCTTTGGGGGCAGCTCAAATGGCATCATCCAGCGATGTTGACCCAGCAGAGTTGCGCCGTCGGGTAACCTCACCTAACGGAACAACAGAGCAGGCAATTAAGACATTTATGGATGAAGGTTTGCCAGCAACCTTTGAAAAAGCGCTGCAGGCTTGTAATGACCGCTCCGAAGAATTAGCAAAAGAACTAGGCGACGCTTAATCTCGTAACAGACTTAGGTTCAACTGCTTTGTTCAAGGCACTATACTGTTTTTAAAGTTGAACCTTTTTCACTATCAGTTCATTCACTTAGGAAATGTTATGGCACAGGATCCAATCATTCTGATTATCCGCACGTTGGGTGAGATGTACGCATTTATCGTTATTATGCGTTTCCTCCTGCAGATGGCCCATGCTGACTATTACAACCCTATATCTCAGGCAATTGCCAGAATCACTAACGTTCCGGTTGTTGCAATTAGCCGGGCGGTTCCCCGCATAGGGAAGTTGGATCTTTCAGCTTTGCTTTACGCTATCGTTATCAAGTTTGCAGTGATAATACTGCTCTTTCTCTTTGCCGGGCACGCGTTACCTAACTTACTAGCCGTTTTGCTCTACGCTGTCATTGGCGTTATCGATGCAATACTGACAATCTATTTTTGGGCAGTACTCGGCTCAGTGATTATCAGTTGGGTAGCCCCTGGCAGCTACCATCCTGGACCTCAGCTGATTCAGCAGATCACCGAACCGATTTTCGCTTTAGCCCGTAAGGTGATTCCACCGATTGGCGGACTAGACCTATCACCCATTCTTATCTTTATTGTGATACAAATCATCCAGTCACAATTGAAAGCCTTTGTAGTCTGACTCTTTCACTATCTGACAGCCAGAGCCTCTCTGAGCTGCCAGATAGTCATTCTCACTGGCTCGATTAGATAATTTTTCTCAGGAAACTATTTGGCGTAGCAGAAAATACGGTTACTATTGTCCTTTACAGGCTAACGGACCGAATGCCGTTGATATAGGCTGTGCGTTAATACATACCCTAAGCATTGATTATTGAGACCGCCCAACGTGACAGAACGTACATTACTCTCTCTTGGTTGCGTACTCATCTTTTACGAGATGTGAAGCTCGACTCTGTCTGCGCTTTGCGCACTTTATCTGTTTATTCTTTTTTGAGTCGAGACAAGCAATGCCTGATGTTATCCCTGACGATTCAGTCGGAATCGTAGAACCACAGAAAATAGAATTTTCCGAACCACTTAAGCTGCAGTGTGGGCGCACGCTTGAGCAATATCACCTGATGGTTGAAACCTATGGTGAGCTTAATGAGAACTGCTCTAACGCCGTACTGATCTGCCATGCATTATCTGGCAACCATCATGTTGCGGGCTACCACAGCATGGAAGACAAAAAGCCTGGCTGGTGGGATTCAGCAATTGGCCCGGGCAAAGCCATTGATACCAATAAATTCTTTGTTATTGGCCTGAACAACCTTGGTGGCTGTCATGGCTCTAGTGGTCCGAACCAGATAAATCCAGAAACGGGCAAACCCTACGGCCCCGATTTCCCTATTGTTACCGTTAATGACTGGGTAGAAAGCCAGGCACGCCTGGCAGATTATTTTGGCATTGAACAGTTCGCGGCGATCATTGGTGGCAGCTTAGGCGGCATGCAAGCCCTCCAGTGGTCAATTAACTACCCTGACCGCCTGCGTCATTGCATGGTTATCGCTGCGGCTCCGAAGCTTTCGGCGCAAAACATCGCCTTTAACGAGGTCGCCCGTCAGGCGATCAGCCAGGATTCCCAGTTCTACAATGGTCACTACTATGAAAAGGATGAAGTGCCCAAGGTAGGCCTGATGCTGGCCCGAATGCTGGGTCATATTACTTATCTATCAGATGATGGTATGCGCAACAAATTTGGCCGAGAGCTTCGTTCCGGACAGATCAGCTATGATTTTACGCCGCAATTCGAAATCGAATCTTATCTGCGCTACCAGGGTGAGCGTTTCTCCACTGCATTTGACGCAAACACCTATCTGCTGATGACCAAAGCTTTGGATTATTTTGATCCAGCTGCAGATGCCGATGGTAATCTGTCTGGCATATTGGAAAAAGCTAAAGCGAAATTCATGGTGATCTCTTTTACCACCGATTGGCGTTTTTCACCTGAACGATCACAAGAGATCGTCGATGCTTTGGTAGAAGCTGACCGACAGGTATCCTATGCAGAGATCGAAGCCGCTCACGGGCACGATGCATTCCTAATCCCCATTCCCCGCTACCTGGATGTATTTTCGGCGTATATGCAGCAAGTTGAAGCGGATACTAAAGCTGTATTCTTCGGAGGAAATGCATAATGCGTGCTGATCTGGAATTGATTAAAGACTGGGTAGAACCAGGAAAGCGTGTACTTGACCTCTGCTGTGGTGACGGCGAGCTGATGCATTACCTGCAAGCTGAGAAAAAAACCACCGGCTACGGACTGGAAATCGGCCCTGAGAATATCACTGAGTGTATCCGCAAAGGCGTCAATGTCATTGAGAAAGACATTGAAGAGGGCCTCGCATCGATAAAAGACAATACATTCGATACCGTCATCATGACCCAGGCCATCCAGATCATGATGCGCCCTGACGAAATTGTCGACGAGATGCTTAGAATAGGCAAAGAGTGCATCGTCACCTTCCCTAACTTCGGCCATTGGCGTGCCCGGGGTTATCTGGCGTTTCGCGGTAAGATGCCGGTATCCAAGTTCCTGCCCTATACTTGGTATAACACACCAAATACCCATTTCTGTACGTTTAAGGACTTTGAGCGACTTTGCGTAGAAAGGAATATCTACATTATGGAACGTACCGTTGTGGATAATGAGCACCAACACCGGTGGTGGATTCACCTGTGGCCCAACATGCTGGGTGAAATTGCTATCTACCGGATAACAAAATAAGTGAGGTTGACCATGAATAAAGTCTTCCGTTGGATGTCAGCCGCTGTTGTTTCATGCCTGGCTATGATCAGCCAGCCACTGCTTGCTGAGCAGTATGTGGCCTATGGCGATTACGAAATACACTACATCGCTTTTAACAGCACCTTTATCAAGCCCGATGTCGCCAAAAACGTTGGCGTTCAGCGCAGTAAGCGCCGTGCACTGGTGAATGTTTCCGTACTGAAAGTTGAAGGTGACACTAAAAAAGCGGTGACTGCGACAGTAAAAGGTAAAGCAACCAACCTGATCCAGCAATCTCAGGATATCAACTTCAAAAAGGTGGATGAGGGTACAGCGATCTACTATCTGGGCCAGTTTGGTTTTACAGATGATCAGGTGCTTCGCCTGGCACTGGATGTCCAGCCTGATCCTAATAAACCACCGTACACCATTAAGTTTGAGCAGAAGTTTTACGAAGAATAAAACTATTTCTCGACCACTAAGGCGCACTCGTGGTGCGCCTTTTTTGTTATTACGGAATAACGATGAGTAAAAAAATTGTTTTAGCCAGCGGTAATAAAGGCAAGCTTAAAGAGTTCAATGAAGTCTTAGCTGACCTAGGGGTGGAAGTATTACCTCAATCAGAGTTTCAGGTATCGGATGCCGATGAAACCGGCCTAAGTTTTGTCGAAAATGCAATTATTAAAGCGCGTCACGCAGCTGAAATAACAGGTCTTCCTGCATTGGCGGATGATTCTGGTCTTGAGGTTGACGCTCTCAAGGGCGCACCAGGCATCTACTCTGCCCGCTTTTCAGGTGAAGGAGCAACCGATGAGAAAAACAATACCCTGCTTCTTGAAAAGCTTAGCGGCCTGCCTGCTGAGCAACGTACAGCGCGATTCCGCTGTGTTCTTGTGTTTATGCGTCATGCCAATGATCCAACTCCGCTGATCTGTCAGGGGACCTGGGAAGGACGCATCGTTGAGGAAGCATCAGGGCAAAACGGCTTTGGTTACGACCCATTATTTTGGGTTCCGGAACTGAATATCACCTCTGCTGGATTATCACCTGAGCAGAAAAACCGTTTAAGTCACCGCGGCCAGGCCGTAGCTGAACTAAAACGTGCCATTGCCCCCTATTTAAAGTAAGACGATGAGCCTGCAACTACCGCCACTCTCACTCTACATTCATGTACCTTGGTGCATTCGTAAATGCCCATACTGTGATTTTAACTCCCATGCACAGCGTGGAGAGCTCCCAGAACAGGCCTACATTGAATGTCTGCTTGAAGATCTGCGAAGTGAACTTCACTTTGCTCAGGGCAGAACCATTCAGAGCATTTTTATCGGTGGCGGCACCCCCAGCCTGTTCCAGGCAGACAGTTTTAAAAGGCTCCTGCTGGGTATCAACGCAATCATTCCTATCGAGCGGGATGCAGAGATCACGCTTGAAGCCAACCCTGGGACCTTTGAGCAAGAAAAGTTCATAGGCTACAAAGATGCCGGGATTAACAGATTATCAATCGGTATTCAGAGCTTTAATAATAACCACCTACAAGCCCTGGGCCGTATTCATTCATCAGACGAGGCGGTTCGAGCAGCCACATTAGCTCGAGAGATTTTTCCCCGATTAAATCTCGATTTGATGCACGGGCTGCCTAGTCAGTCCGAAACCGACGCTATTGCTGACCTTCAACAAGCGATCGATTTAGACCCTGATCACCTCTCCTGGTATCAGCTGACGATCGAACCCAATACTGAGTTCTACTCTAAATCTCCGTCACTCCCTGTAGATGAAACCTTGTGGGGCATCCAGGAACAAGGTCAACAGCTCCTGGCGGACCACCTATTAGCGCAATATGAGATCTCCGCTTACGCTAAAGGCGAACAGTTTAAATCCCGCCACAATCTCAACTACTGGAGCTTCGGGGACTATATCGGCATCGGGGCGGGAGCACATGGCAAAATAACATTGCCCGATGAAGACCGTATCATCCGCCGCTGGAAGCAAAAACAACCCAAAGCCTATATGCAGTCAACCACGCGATTGACGGGCGATCAACCTATCACCAGGGAAGAGCGTGCATTTGAATTTATGATGAATGCCCTCAGACTTTATCACGGTGTTCCAGTTGAACTCTTCGCCGAGAGGACAGGCCTGCCGTTAACTGACGTTTCAGCATTACTTGATAATGCGCGCGGCAAAGGCTTACTTGAAAAAGGCACCGACAGACTGGCCCCCACTCAGCATGGAAGGCTTTTTTTAAACGACCTCCTATCACTTTTCCTACATTAACGTCAGATTCACTTTTAAGCTGCGATATTTGAACTAACTTATATAGAACAGGAAGTTAATTATCTAAGAACGGATGCTTAAAACCATATAGTTCAAAGGAAGCTTTCCAATGACGATAAAAGCGAAGCTGTCTGCGCTTATTCTGTTTATTCTGATTGCCATTGCCACTATGTATGGGCTTCTGCACTTTGCCCTGCAGAGTGTCAGCGCACTTAAAAACGCTGAAACAGAAGTCAGTAATCTTGAAAGTAGCATGTTACTTTTACGCCGCCATGAGAAGGACTTCCTAGCCAGAGATGATCTTAAATATCTACAAAAGTTTGATGCCACCGAAGCCAACTTTCAAAACCAGATAACCCGTTTAGAAGAGCTCCTTGCTGAAAGTAATATTCACAGCGAGAAAACCGCAGCTCTTCATGGCGTAATCAGTAATTATGCGGATAAATTTCACCAGTTAGTAAAACTCAAAGAAGAGATTGGTTTAACCCATGAAAAAGGCTTACGGGGCAATCTGCGAAAGGCTGTGCATGGAGCGGAATCAAAAGTAAAAGAACAGAAAAACTACCAATTACTCGCCGATATCCTGCAATTAAGACGCAACGAGAAAGACTTTCTGATTCGCAAAGATCTTAAATACCGGGAAAAATACGAAAAGAACTTCAGCAAACTGATTCAGGATGTCGATAACCTGATCTTTGATAGCTCAGTCGCGCAAGAAACCAAAGATCTCCTGAATGTATACCGGACTGGCTTCCTAACCTTGATCAGTAATTATGAAAAGCTTGGTTTGGATAGCAAAAAAGGCCTGCTAGGTGAGATGCGCAAGACTATTCATGAGTCAGAGACACTTTTGAAAGAGCAATCTGAAGAGATCGGTCAGATCCTGGATACGGAAATTACATCGATTTTACTCTTCGCTTCCATTAAAGCGCTCATTATTGCCGCGATCGTTTGTGCAATCGCTTTCTGGATTGCAAGAAATATCGTAACGCGCCTGAATAACCTAAAAAACGTTATGGGTGATGCAAAAGACAAGAAAGACCTGTCACTTCGCTATGAAGTCACCTCGAACGATGAGCTCAGTGCGATGGGGGACAGCTTTAACAGCATGATGGGTGAATTCCAGAAAATGTTGGACCAGGTTAATAAATCCTCTATCCAATTGAGCGCTGCTGCCGAACAGGTCTCTTCTATCGCAGTGGATACATCTCAGGGTCTAGAAGAGCAAAAAGCAGAGGTAATTCAGGTCTCCGCCGCAGTTCGTGAGATGGAAAGTGCCATGCACGAAATATCACACAACACTGACCTAACCGCACAAACAGCGAACAATTCACAATCCAGTGCAGGTGAAGGACAACGCATCATCGGTATGGCAATTAACAACATCAACAATCTGGCGAAAGATGCACAGGAAAGTGCCGGTGCAGTAAACCTTCTGGAAGAGAACAGCACCAAAATCGGCACCGTACTGGATGTGATTAAAGAGATCGCAGAACAAACTAACCTGCTGGCGTTGAATGCGTCGATAGAGGCTGCACGCGCCGGCGATCATGGCCGGGGGTTTTCAGTGGTAGCTGATGAAGTGCGAGGATTGGCTGGACGCAGCCAGGAGTCAGCCGCCGAAATTGAAGTAATGATCAACGACCTTCAGGATCAAACCGGCAAAGTCGCTCACCAGATGCATCGCAGCGTAGAACTGAGTAATAAAAGTGCTGAAGAAGCGTCCGGCAGTATTAGTGCACTAGATCAGATCATGCAGGATGCGACTCACATCGTGGATATGACCACGCAGGTAGCTGCTGCTGTAGAGGAACAAACAGCGGTTGCAGGTGAAATCAATCACAATGCTGAACGTATTCAGGGGATTGTTGAAACTGCGAGCGTACAGGTTGGGCAGAATGCTGAGGCCAGTGAAGAGGTCGCGAAACAAGCCGCTTACTTACAGCAGATTGTCAGCCAGTTCAAAGTGCACTGATGCACCAAAAGGTCAACTCAGGCCGGTTAGCCGGCCTGAGTATTTATCTCGGTTACAGCGTTTACTAACTGAGACAGACAAGTCACCGTTTTATCCGCAGGAACAACCTGATCATCTCCGTGGATGTTAACCCAGATTGTTCTAATCCCCAGAGCCGCGGCACCTTCGATATCATGTTCAGGGTTATCACCGACGTGTATCACTTGCTCTGGGGTCAGCCCTGTATGCTCCAGCATCTGCTGAAACATCAGTGGATGAGGTTTCATCTGGCCGACATCGTCTGCTTTAAACTGAAAATCTATCAAATCCGCCAAACCTACTTGGTGGATATCGGCATTTCCGTTGCTCAGCGCACCCAGTAGAAAACCTTTTTCTTTCAAGTCACTCAGCATCTCTCTGGCATGCTCGAAGAACACCACTTGTTGCCGGGCTCGAATAAAGACTTCGAATGCTTTTGCAGCCAATAACTCGGTATCTTCATCGGAGTACCCCACCTGCCTTAGCCCGTAAGTTAGCTGGGCCTGACGAATCAGGGTAACGCTATGGGAGATATCAGGAGCATCCTCAAGCACCTGTTTACGCAGGGTAACCAGATCACGTAGCTGGTAATTTTTGGTGAACGCAGGCGCATGCTCTGTTAACCAACTAAACATGGATTGGTTTGCATGACGAATCACAGGATCAACTGCCCAAAGCGTGTCATCAAGATCAAAGGTTATACAACGGATCATTTCTTACCTTTCTTATGTGCCCGGGGGTGCGCCCCTTCATAAACCTGCATCAGGTGCTGGAAGTCCAGATGTGTATAAATCTGGGTCGTGGAAATATCTTCATGACCCAACAACTCCTGAACCGCTCTAAGATCTCCGCTTGATTCAAGCATATGGCTCGCGAAGCTATGACGCAGGCGGTGTGGATGAACATGACCATTAACTTCCAGATATTTACCCCAATGGTACATCCGTTGCTGCACAGTACGAACAGAGATACGCTTACCTCTGCTACTGACAAACAAGGCATTTTCATCGAAGCTGGCCAGCTCATGGCGGTAATCCAACCAACGATCAATAGCCTGCAAAGCTTTTCGACCGATTGGCAGCTCGCGCTGTTTATTCCCTTTACCCAGCACTCTAAGGCTGTGATCTGCGAGATCCAGGCTATGTATATCGAGCCCAACCAGCTCAGAGATACGCAGCCCTGAAGAATATATCAGCTCCATGATCGCGGAATCCCTGGCCGAAACAGCGTCCTTTACCGGAATATCAAGCAAACGATCAATCTGGTCGACATCCAGCGTTTCCGGCAGCTTACGTTGAGATTTCGGGGCCTGAACGGCATCCGCTGGGTTCTGATCGACAACACCCTCACGGGAGAGAAAACGGAAGAAACTCCGTAACGCAGACAAGCTACGCTGGATACTTTTGCCAGCTAATCCCTGTCGATGGATCTGCGCTGCAAACTGACGAACCTGTTTAGCCGTAACCGAAGACCACGCGGGAATTCCTTGCTCTTCCGTAAAGTCAAAGAACCGATTGATATCGCGCGTGTAATTATCAAGCGTATGCGGGGAGAGCTGCCGCTCATTCGCCAAGTAGTGAATGAACTGCTCTAATTGAGCTTCTTTCAACTCTACCCCCGATTATTAGTGTTCCTGTTGACGAAGAATGCGGTAAGCCACGCGGCTTAAAACCTCACCCACATAGCTGAGCAGCACGGTTCCCTGACTACTGCTGAAGTAATTCGCATCAAAACTTCCGATCGCTAATAGCCCAAGCGTTTCACCCTGAACCAGGGGAATAACCGCTGCAGATTGAACCTTTACGGATTCATCCGCAAAAATGAACTGATTTTCCACTTCGCTTAGGCGACCACAGGTTGGCAGATTAGTACCAATAAGGTTGCTGATAGCCGTCGCATCATCACGCAACATTAAACGCAGGTTATTCACATCCAACGGTTTGCTGGTGAAGAGGATAAGCGCAGTGGAATCGCTGGCGAAGTCCTGGCAGAGGCTTTCATCAATCGCTACCGCAATATCATCCAAGGTCTCCGCTTCAAGTAACGCCAGCACCATGCGTTTGGTTTTTTCAAACTGCAGATCATTGTGTCTGGCAATATCAATCAGGTCCGACAGATGGGCAGTCAGATTCTGATTCTTCTCGCGCAAAACGGTCGTCTGACGTTCGATCAGAGATACAGCACGTCCCGTTTCATGAGGAACATGCAATTTCTCGAGCAATTTAACATTACGAGAAAAGAAGTCCGGATGTTGCGCCAGATATTCTGCTACCTGTGATTCGAGAATCTGCCCCTGATTGTTATCACTCATACAAAGATCTGCCCTTCATAAACTGTTGTCGCCGGTCCGGTCATAATAACCGGCTGCCCTTCACCGTGCCATTCGATCTCCAGATCACCACCCGGTAAATGAACCGTCACCGGCATATCCAGAACCCCACGCAGTTTGCCAGCTACCACTGCAGCACAAGCGCCTGTACCACACGCGATGGTTTCACCAACGCCGCGCTCAAATACCCTTAGATTAACTTCATTTCGCGAGATAACCTGCATAAAACCAATATTGGCTTTAGCCGGGAACCGCTCATGTGCTTCCAATGCGGGTCCCAGTGTTTCAACCGGTGCATTCTCTGTGCTGTCCACAATCAATACACCATGCGGATTACCCATGGAGATCGCACTCAGCTCTACCTGCTGATCACCTTGAGATAATGGAACATCGATGGCGTAGGTTGTCGCCTTCTGATCCGCCTGAAAAGGAACATCTACAGGCGCAAGGATAGGCGCTCCCATATTCACCTCGACTCGTTTGTCGGGATGAATCTTTAGCGTCATCTGCCCATTGGCGGTTTGCACTACGACTTCTGACTTACCCGTCAGACGCTTATCTCGAACAAACTTGGCAAAACAACGTGCGCCATTTCCGCAATTTTCTACTTCAGACCCATCCTGATTGAATATACGGTAACGGAAATCGATATCCGGCTCTGATGGTGGCTCAACAATCAGTAACTGATCAAAGCCCACCCCAAAGTTACGATCACCCAGTTTTTTAACCAGTTTAGGCGTCACTTTAACGCGCTGGGTCACCAGATCCAGCACCATAAAGTCATTCCCCAAACCATGCATTTTGGTAAAACGAACTAACATCAGTCCACCTTATCGATCTTTTGGCAGCAGCTGTTCGCCTTTAACCAGATCAGCCAAAGATTCGCGCTTACGAATCAGATAGGATTTATTGTCATCGATCATCACTTCAGCAGGACGGCCTCGGCTGTTGTAATTTGACGCCATCACAAAACCATATGCGCCTGCTGAGCAAACCGCCAACAGATCACCCGCTTCAAGATTCAAGCTACGATCTTTACCCAGGAAGTCACCGGTTTCACAAACAGGTCCTACCAGATCCCACTGCTGCTCTTCTCCCGTCTCACGCAACATCACTGGAACAATTTCCTGATACGCGCTGTAGAGAGAAGGACGGATTAGATCGTTCATTGCCCCATCAATAATGGCGAAATTCTTTTCGCCCGTGCATTTCAGGAATTCCACGCGTGTCAGCATGACACCAGCATTCGCAGCAATTGAGCGACCAGGCTCAAAGATCAGTTCAAGATCGCGACCTTCAACTTTCTTCAGGACCTCAGCGATGTACTCCTGAGGTGTTGGCGGTACTTCATCGGTATAGCAAACACCCAGTCCGCCACCCAGATCCAGATGCTTAATTTTGATGCCCTGTTCAGCGATTTTATCCACCAGCATCAGCACACGATCAAGCGCATCGAGGAACGGATCAACTTCCGTAAGCTGGCTACCGATATGGCAATCCATACCAACAACATCAACATGGTCCATGTCAGCTGCGCGGCTATAAATACGAACAGCATCATCGATATCAATACCGAATTTATTCTCTTTAAGACCGGTTGAAATGTAAGGATGTGTCCCCGCGTCAACATCTGGATTTACCCGGAACGAGATAGCAGCGACTTTACCTTCTGAACCCGCTACCTCATTTACTCTTTCCAACTCAGCTTCGGATTCGATGTTGAAACAACGGATGCCTACTTCTAGAGCACGTTGAATTTCATGAGGCTGTTTACCTACCCCTGAGAAAACTATTTTAGCGGCATCACCACCTGCGCGCAGTACACGCTCCAACTCACCCACAGATACGATATCAAAACCCGCACCCAATCGAGCCAGCACATTCAAAACTGCCAAATTAGAATTAGCTTTTACTGCATAACAAACCAGTGACTTATGCCCTTCCAACGCATCCGCATATGCAAGATAAGCACGCTCAAGCGCATCTCGGGAATAAACATAGGTTGGGGTGCCAAACTCTTCAGCCACACCCGCCAGAGCAACATCTTCACAGCAAAGCTGCCCATTACGGTACTCAAAATTATCCATTTACAATCTCTTAACTTGATTTACTTCTGCTGTGACTGCTTCTGATCCTTACCATCTGGCAGGTACAAAGGCCCTTTTTGACCGCAGCCTCCCAGCAATACCAGGCTAAAAATTACCGCTAGCCCTAAATATGTCGTTTGTTTTTTCACAGCATTTTCCCCGAATAACGGTCTAATGCGGTGATTATACCTGCAAGCGGGTATTTTGCTAAAAGCGTTTTTAATTTGTTGGGCCAAAGCATAGGTTATTGGGTATTTTTCTCATGGATGAAAAGCAATGAGAAGCATTCTTCGGCTTTTCACGATTGCTTGCTATAATCTAGCCCCTGTTAATTTAAGGATGAGGCGAAACGCCGGAGTAAGCCATGACTGAGACTGAATTTAATGATCTGGTTGATCTGACCCTTGATCAGATTGAAGAACGACTGGACGATGCAGAAACTGACATCGACGCTCAGTTAGGTGGGGGTATTCTTACGATCATCTGTGAGAACCGTACACAGTTGATCTTCACCCGCCAAACGCCGGTAAAGCAGCTTTGGCTCGCCACTAAAGGCGGTGGTTTTCATTTTAACTATGATCAAGCCGCGGAAAGCTGGGTATTAGATAGTGATGGCCAGCGCCTGGATCAGTTTCTCACTGCCGCATACCGTGAACAGGCTGGAGAAGAACTTACTTTTGATTTAACAGGTGCCTGAAATGTCATTTAATAACGCTCTGCAACGCCATTTTGAGACCTTTAATCAGTTACCTACAATAGAAACTGAAGTTATCAAGCTTGCTGAGCAGATCGATCAGTGTTTTGCCAATGGCGGCAAGCTGATCTTTATGGGGAACGGTGGAAGCGCAGCAGATAGCCAGCATTTAGCCGCAGAGTTTGTCGTACGCTACAAAGCGGAACGCAGCCCACTTGCAGCGATTGCTCTGACAGTTGACACATCCATTCTTACTGCCCACAGCAATGATTATAGCTTTGATACAGTATTCACCCGTCAGGTTGAGGCATTAGCTAAACCAGAGGATCTGATTATCGGTATATCTACCTCAGGGAACAGCAAAAATGTGATCGACGCGATCACTGCAGCAAAAAAGATCGGTTGTATTTGTTGGGCCTGGACTGGTTCCAGCGGCGGCCAGTTAAATGAGATTGCGGACCACCTGATCCGCGTACCTTCAGATGAAACCGCTCGCATTCAGGAAGCACACATCTTTATTGGACACTGGCTCTGCGAAGAGATGGATGCACGCAGTCAAAAAGAAACCTAAAGACAGGTTTTACTAATCAGGGTGTATAACTTTTCCAACGCACCCTGATTACTCTCAACAAAAAGCAGTCCTTTTTCTCCTTGAGATAAGGCCTCTTCATGGTTTGAAAGCAACCGAGCAAATTCAGCTTCCAGCTCTTTCTGGTTGTGTGCAACACTTAAACCGCCCGCCTCTGAAAGCGCATCACATATCTGCAGAAAATTGAAATAATGCGGTCCCATCACCACAGGCTTCTTCAATACAGCGGGCTCTAGCGGGTTATGTCCACCCCGCTCAATCAGACTCCCTCCGACAAAAGCAATATCGGCTGCTGCAATCAACTTCATCAGCTCACCCATTGTGTCACCCAGGTAAACATCCGTCTTGCCACTCGGCTGATCCCCTTTACTTCGCCGACTAAGATTCCAACCTTTGCCCTTAATCAGTTCCGCAACGTGATCAAACCGCTCAGGGTGTCTGGGAACAATAACGAGTAACAGCTCCGGGTGCGCTTCTCTTAAAACCTGAAAAGCCTCCAATAACTGAGCCTCTTCTCCCTCATGGGTACTGGCGGCAATCAACACGTTACGTTGGGTTCCCCACAACTCGCGCAGAGCATAGGCCAAGCGCTCCGCCCCTTCTGGAGCAGAAACATCAAACTTGATCGATCCTGTCACATTGAGTGCATCGCAGGGTAAGCCGAGATCTAAAAAGCGCTGACCATCGGTAGCGTTTTGCGCGGCGATCAGATTGATTTGTTGCAACATAGATCGAGACAGATTAGCAAAACGAGCATAACCTTTTGCAGAGCGTTCGGAGAGCCTGGCATTAGCTACAAGCACAGGAACCTTTCTGCTATGACAGGCGTTGACAAGGTTTGGCCACAGTTCAGTTTCAACGATAACACAGCCCCTAGGGTTAACCTTATTCAGAAAACGGTCCAAGGCATCGGGAAGATCATAAGGGCAGTAATAATGTGTCACTAAATCGCCGAAGCTGGCCTTAACCCTTTCGGCACCCGTAGGCGTCATCGTCGTCATCACAATCGGTAGTTCCGGATGGCGCGCCTGAATTAACTTAACCAAGGGCACGATAGCCAGGGTTTCACCCACAGATACCGCATGGATCCATAAAGGTTGCTGAGAACCTTTTTCTGACGGCTGCATAAAGCCCAGCCTTTCCAGCCAACGCTCTCTGTATGCAGGAGCTTTCTGCCCTCGCCACCACAAACGCAACAAAATGACAGGTAACGAAAGATAAAAGAATAAGGTGTAAAGCGTACGATTCATCGAGAATCCAGATCGATAGATAACAACGACCGCTAGTATAACACTGGTCGATATTCCCCCCCAGGCTTATAATGCCGACCATGAATATACTGAAAATTGATCTACTTATCGTTGGCGGCGGTGTCGCGGGCCTTTGGCTACTGAATAGAGCGGTTCAGGATGGCTACAACGCAATCCTGTTGGAGAAAACCACTTTAGGTGGAGGCCAGACTGTCCGAGCCCAAGGCATCATCCATGGCGGCACGAAATACGCTCTTAACGGCGTATTAACTCAAGCCTCAAATACGATTAAAGAGATGCCCCAACGCTGGAAGGACTGCCTGCAAGGTAATGGGGAACTCGACCTTCGAGAAGTAGAACAATTATCAGACGCTCACTACATGTGGTCCAAAGGCTCATTAGGCGCCAAGATGACCACGTTCTTCGCTAGAAAAGCGTTTCGGGGACGCGTTGAAGAGCTCACCAAAGAGGAAAGGCCCTCGGTATTCCAAAACCAAGCATTTAAGGGATCACTATACCGTCTAAACGAGATTGTGCTTAACGTCCCAAGCCTGATTGATGCTTTACGAAAGCCGGTAGAAGATCGAATCTGGCAAGCGGACATAACCCAGGCTGATATCGAATATGAAGGCTCGGACATCAGTTCCATTACTTTTGCCGAACAGTCTATCTGCTTCGAACCAAAGAAGTTAGTACTTACCTCTGGCGAAGGGTATGAACAGATCGTGTCACAACTCCAGATTGATCTCCCCGAAATGCAGCGCAGACCCTTGCATATGGTAATGGTTAAACACGATCATGATCTGCCTACCTTCGCCCATTGTATTGGTACCAGCAGCAAGCCTGTCGCAACGATTACCACCCATCCATGCAAGGATGGGAAGCAGGTTTGGTATCTGGGCGGAGACATTGCTGAAACGGGTGTTGAAAGGGACGAGAATAACCAGATAATTTTCGCTAAAAAAGCGATCAACGAGCTACTACCCTGGGTTGATCTTAGTAACGCCCAATGGAGTAGTTTCCGAGTCGACCGAGCAGAACCCAAGCAGTCATCACTCGTTCGCCCTGATTCTGCTTATGCGCAACAAACAGGCAATTGCATTGTTGCCTGGCCAACTAAGCTGGCTCTGTCCCCCGATCTAGCAGACCAGGTCTTACCGCTGTGCGAAAAGTCAGATGCTTCACCTGACCTTTCCCCTCTTAAGGCGTTTGCCAAACCCGCAACTGCCAGCCCTCTTTGGGAGACTCATTTTGATTAAACGTAAAGTCGCAGACACTGGATTGGAAATATCGGCACTTGGGCTTGGCACGGTTAAACTGGGACGGGATAAAGGGGTTAAATAT
Source organism: Neptuniibacter caesariensis (assembly GCF_000153345.1). GTDB lineage: Bacteria > Pseudomonadota > Gammaproteobacteria > Pseudomonadales > Balneatricaceae > Neptuniibacter > Neptuniibacter caesariensis. Next base: position 566,652 of record NZ_CH724126.1, on the reverse strand, counting down.
CCACAAGGCTTCACTATCCCTGATGATAACGCCGCAACCAATCTTATCTCGCTGGCTAAAGACCTGGGGATTAATCTGATTGATACAGCCCCTGCCTATGGAATAAGCGAGCAACGCCTTGGCCCATTGCTACAGGGACAGCGCCATGATTGGGTGATCTGCTCTAAAGTAGGGGAAGAGTTCAACAACAAGACTGGCGATTCCAGTTATAACTTTACCCCTGAACATGTTCGATACAGCGTTGAACGCAGCCTAAAGCGTCTCGAAACAGACTATATCGATATGTTGCTGGTGCACTCCGATGGTAATGATGAAGCAATAATCAAAAAGTATGGCATTCTGGAACTGCTGACCGACCTAAAGGCTGAAGGTAAAATCCGCGCCAGTGGCATGTCGACCAAAACGGTATCCGGCGGTTTATTAGCCTTACAACAATCTGACTGTGCCATGGTGACTTATAACCTCAGCCACACTGAGGAGGAAGCTGTCATAGATTATGCAGCCGAGCACAACAAGTGCATTCTATTAAAAAAAGCGCTGGCTTCAGGGCATATTTGCCAACAAGATCAGAGTGATCCGGTACAACAGAGCTTCAATTTCATATTTAGCCACCCTGGCGTGACCTCTGCGATCATCGGCACAATTAACCCATCCCACTTGCAAGGGAATATCAGCGCCGCTAACAGGGCATTAAAGAACTGCTAACAAGTTAACTAAGCGATTATCACCGCGGCTGGCTTTTGTTCCCTGAAAAGTATGCATGCCAGAATGAATGTCAGTAGTTCAGTCACGGGGATAGCAATAAATACACCGGTATCACCCAGGAAGATGGGCAATGTCAGGAGGAGGATAACGGGAAGCACCAAACTTCGACTTATCGCCACCGCTGCTGAATGAAAGGGCTTATGCATAGCTGTAAAGTAAGCTGAGCAGACAATATTCAGGCCATTAAACAGAAATGCCGGCCAAAATAACGATATAAACAGGCGGGTAACTTCGATTGTTTTCCCATCTCCCTGATCAAGGAACAAGCCAATAATCCACTCTGGCTCAAATAACATCATCCAAATAATAGCTACAGCCAGAACAATTAAATGCAAAGTAGTTATAAGCAATATCTGCTCTATTCGTCGGCTCAGCTTTGCGCCAAGGTGAGTGCTAATAATAGGCTGCAATGCATCCCCTAACGCATAAGCCACCATCAAGCCAAAGAACACTATATAGTTAATAACCGCAAACGCAGCGACACCCTCACTTCCCAGGCGGCTAATCATTACCCAGTTGAACAGTAATGTCGTAAAGCCAACGGATAGTTCATTACTAAATTCAGAAACACCATTTAACGCGCAGCCTTTTAAATCAGACCAACGCTTCTGGAAAAGTTGATATTTAAAGAGCGGGGAATGCTTGATAAAAGCAGGAATTAAGGTAAAAAACATTAACGCATAAGAGATACCTGTCGCCCAGGCAGCCCCTTCAATTCCCCAGCCTAACTGCACAATGAACAACCAATCCAAAACAATATTGGCAATGGCACTGATCAGCAGAGATATCCCGGCGAGGTTCGGTTTGCCACCCACTCTAACAAAATATGACAGCGAAAATCCGGTCATAAAGAGAGGCTGAAAATATAGAAAAATACTAATATAAGTTTCAGTAAGTGGGTACAGCTCATCATTCGCGCCCAACAAACCGATCAGTGAGGGCAGGAACACTAAGAACAGTATTGTCAGGGACAAACTGATCCCGGCGATGGCTGTCATGGTTTTGCTAAAAATAGCATCTGCAGAAGCGTGATCCCCTGCACCCAGTGCTTTACCCGCTGTCACCATACCGCCCACTGAAAACATCAGTGTCAGCCCAAAAAACAGTGCATTAAGGGGCATGCTCAGATTAACTGCCGCCAACGCATGCGCACCGACATAATTACCTAAAAAAACACCATCAATAACACTGGCGGAGGCTACCGCCAGCATCCCGAGTACCGCCGGGATGCTAAAGCGATAAAACAGAGGGACGATACTATCAGTGAGTATTCGTTGGTTGTCGTTCATAACAGGCAACTGCCCGCGTCAAGATTGGAACAATCAGCATACAATGTGAGTCCGGCGTCACTCGGAATCACCCTGAATCTTTTCCACTATGGCTGTAGTTGAGCAATTATCCAGGAAGGAAAGCACTCTCACTTCTCCGCCATAGCTGCGAACAAATTCACCGCCAACAACACCTTCGATCCCATAGTCCCCCCCTTTAACCAAAACATCGGGGCGAACCTGTTCAAGCAGTCGCTCAGGCGTATCTTCTTTAAAATAGAGCACCCAATCCACAGCTTCCAGACCCGATAAAACAGCCATACGACGCTCTACTGGATTTATCGGTCGTCCAGGCCCTTTCAAGCGACTCACCGATTCATCACTGTTAATTGCCAGGACCAAGCGGTCACCTTGTGCTTTAGCCTGCTGAAGATAACCCACATGACCCGCATGTAAGATATCGAAACAACCATTGGTAAACACAATGCTTTCACCCGCCGCACGGGCATCTGCCAAGGCGATGAGCAGCTGTTCTTCAGTAACCACCCCCTGTTCAGCGCCTTGCTCTTTATTGACCTCTCGACGTAATTCCGGCGCACTGATTGCCGCAGTCCCGAGTTTACCCACGACAATACTGGCAGCGATATTGGACAGTGCGACGGCATTCGGCAGGCTTTCACCCGCAGCCAATGCAGATGCAAGGGTTGAGATCACAGTGTCACCTGCACCTGTGACATCAAAGACTTCTCGGGCTCGGGCTGGGAAATGCAATTCGTTCTGGGTCGCCTGAATAAGGGTCATTCCCTGCTCGCTACGGGTAACAAGCAACGCCTCTAGTTGAAGCTCTTCTAACAGGGCCTTCCCCTTACTAATCAACTCCTCTTCCGATCCACAAGGGCCTACCACCGCTTCGAATTCAGACAGATTAGGTGTGAGTAACGTAGCGCCTTGATAACGAGAGAAATCAGTTCCTTTAGGATCGACAAGCACAGGTACCTTATGTTCTTTAGCTTGTTCAATTAAAGCCTGGCAGTCAGATAATGTCCCTTTGCCATAATCGGAGAGCACCAACACACCAACATTGTCCAGTAAAGGCGTAACTGAAGCCGCGATCTGATCACCGTAATCGTTCGAAAACGGCTCTTCAAAATCCAATCGAATAAGCTGCTGATGACGACTGATAACCCTCAGTTTGGTGATCGTCGGCTCAGCTTTCGTCAATGAAAATTCGCAATTAACACGGGCAGAAGACAACTGCTTTTCTAAAGCCTGCCCCGCCTCATCATCACCCACAAGCCCGACTAAAGATACCCCGGAACCTAACGCAGTAATATTCAGCGCAACGTTTGCTGCACCTCCCGGGCGATCTTCATGCTGCTCGACTTTTACCACAGGAACAGGCGCTTCAGGAGAGATTCGCGACGTCGGACCATGCCAATAGCGATCCAGCATCAGGTCCCCAACAACTAAGACCTGTGCCTGATCAAATCGCGGCATATGAATTTTCATTCTGAAATCTCCTGTCTCTCTACAGCGCTGTTTGGCTGCTCTTTCTCTTCACTTAGTTGCATATTATGCAGGGCCGAATAAGCTCCATTGAGTGCCAACAACTGTGTATGGCTACCCTGTTCGACAATCTTACCCTGATCCATCACAACTATTTGATCGGCATTCTCAATAGTGGACAGCCTATGCGCAATAACCAGAGTCGTTCGGCCCTGCATGACATTTTCAAGCGCCGCCTGAATATGCCTTTCTGATTCGGTGTCCAATGCAGATGTTGCTTCATCTAAAATCAGGACTGGCGCATTTTTCAGGATTGCCCTGGCAATAGCAATACGCTGCCTCTGACCACCTGAAAGCTTGGTGCCTTTCTCGCCAATTTCAGTATCTAAACCTTGCGGAAGCCTGGATACAAACTCCATCACATGGGCTGCTTCAGCCGCCGCGATGACCTCTTCATCACTGGCTCCACTGGTAGCTCCGTACGCGATATTGTCACGAATCGATCCGGCAAAAAGCACCACATTCTGCGTAACAAGCGCAATTTTGTCCCTCAGATTCTTTAATTCGTACGCTGATAACGGCTTCCCATCAAGCAAAATGGCTCCGGAACTCGGTTCATAGAACCTGGGCAAAAGGTTTGCCATGGTCGACTTACCACTTCCTGACCGTCCGACCAGCGCCACTGTCTGGCCGGGCTCTACAACAAGATCCAGGCCTTTCAAAACCGGCTTATCCTGAATATAAGAGAAATGCAGGTCTTTCATTTCTATTCGGCCCTTACACTCCTGATTTTTAAAATCTCCGGCTTCAGGTTCAGACGTCTGATCGACCAATTCAAAAATACTTTGTGCCGCCGCTATGCCTCTCTGGATTGCCCCATTCACCTCAGTTAATGAGCGTAATGGTTTTGCAATCAGCCCCGCTGCAGTAATAAAAGCGATGAACTCCCCGGCACTCATTCCTGTATTCATAACAGGATGTAAGGCAAAGAAAATTAGTAATGCCAATGCTCCGGAAACTATTAACTGAACAACAGGAGTACTCAAGGCTTCGGTTACCGCCATTTTCATACTCTGTCGCAAATTTTGTTTACTCGCTGCAGAAAACCGGGATTTTTCGCTATCTGTGCCGCCAAAAACACGTACCACTTGGACAGCATCTACGTTTTCTGATGCTACGTGGGTCACATCACCCATTGAATCTTGTATTCGGTGACCTAAGCGCCGAAAACGCTTTGACGCAACGATAACAACGACAGCGATCACCGGTGAGACCGCTGCAAATATCAAAGTCAGTTTCCAATTGAGGAAAATCAAATAGCCCAAGAGGCCAATGACCGTCGCTCCTTCACGAATACTAATTTTTAATGAATCAGTTGCCGCTTCGGTAACCTGTTCAACGTTATAAGAAATCTTCGAAATAATGTGGCCAGAAGAATTATCATGAAAATACTGCATTGGAAGGACGAGTAACTTATCAAACATAACCAAACGCAATTGATGCACAACATTACGTGCCACATAAGAAGTAAAATAATTACCTGTAAAGGTTCCCACCCCTCGCGCTAAAGCGATTCCCATCAAGGCAAGTGGACCATAGATATAAGCATCTTTCTTCTCCTCGCCTATGGCATCGACGAGGTATTCCATCAACATGGCAAAACCTGTTTGGGTACTTGCATAAAGGATAAACCCTGCAATCCCAAGAAAAAAAGCGATTAGGTAGGGTCTTACATAGGTTAAGAGACGAAGATATATCTTCATGCCCGTTTCAGGTAATGTCGGTTCAGTCATTGACTAAATCTTCTTATGAAATCAAATAAAGTGGTTATTGTAACCTTCTATGCCCGCTCTCCCAACCTAATACCTAGCTGAGACTAACCAGCAACGGTATAATTCCCGGTTCGTATTCAATCCTGAAGATTCTGTTAGTGGATAAAACAAACTCATTTCTCTCACCGAAGTACTGGCCAACCTGGCTTGGCATCGGCTTATTGCGACTGATAGCACTATTGCCATTCAAGGCAGGCTTAGCCGTGGGCCGCATGATTGGCACTATCCTTTATTATCTTATCGCAAAGCGTCGCCGGGTAACTGAAGTTAATGCAGCCCTATGCTTCCCAGATCTATCAGATGAGCAACGAGAACATTTCGTTAAAGATGTATTCAAAAATAATGGCATAGGAATCATCGAAACCGCCTGGTCTTATTGGGGAAACCATAAATCTCTTGGCAAACGCACCCAGTTCATCGGTTTTGAAATACTTGAAGAAGCCTTAGCGAAAGGAAAAGGGGTGGTTCTATTAGGCGCACATTATTCACACCTTGATCTTGGAGGGATGCTTTTTTCTTTGTATGGAAAACCTCTGGTTAGTATGTACCGTCAGCATAATAACCCACTGATGGAAAAAGTAATCAGCCAAGGCAGAGCCCGCTTCAGTACCCCTGTAGAAAGAAAGAAATTACGAGAGATCGTTCGTTTACTAAGGAAAAATGAAATAGTGTGGTATGGCCCAGATCAGGACTTTGGCAGAAAGGGAGCAGTCTTCGTTCCTTTTTTCGGTCAAACCGCTGCAACTATTACCGCAACCAGTAAAATGGTTGGATTTAATGACTCTCCCATATTGTCGCTACAGCAACGCAGAGCAGAAGATGATAGTGGCTATATCATCGAAATAGCCCGAGTTGATGGTTTCCCAAGCGGTGATGAAACTGAAGATGCCCGGCTTATGAACCTGGCAATTGAAGAGGGCGTCAGAAAAGCCCCAAGCCAGTATATGTGGGTCCATAAACGATTCAAAACGCAGCCTGATGGCAACCAGGCACTTTACGAAGCAAACAATTGCTGACAACAGGAGCTAGACGTGAAAGTTAGTGGTTTTACTTTTATCAAAAATGGAGCAACGCTAGGTTACCCATTTGTGGAAAGCATTCGCTCTGCGCTTCCTATTTGCGATGAATTTATTATCGCGCTTGGCAACTGTGACGATAATACTGAAGAGCTCATTCAGCAGATTGATGACCCGAAAATCAGAGTTATCCACACTACCTGGAACGACAAAATGCAAGACCGAGGCTATGTATATGGCCAACAGAAAATGGTGGCTCATTTTAACTGTTCAGGCGATTGGGCTCTGTATATTGAAGGTGATGAAGTTCTACACGAGAACGAGCTTGAAACTATTAGAGGTAATATGGAACGTTACCTTGATGACCCAGAAGTTGAAGCATTCTACTTTGATTTCTTCCATTTTTATGGCCGTCCTGATCAGGTAGGTATTTCGGGCTATCGTCGAGCTCCACGGATTATTCGCAACTCAGTTCGTAGCATAGCTCCGGACGGGCTATTCTTTGTTGTTCTGGATAAGAATAAAGAGGGCCGCTACCCCAAAGCAGTACATGCAGGCGGCAATATTTACCACTATGGGCATGTCCGTAATGTGGAAAAAATGCAGGAAAAAATCAACCAGGTTTCACGCTACTGGGATCACAAACCAGAACCTTTTCCCGGCTACGGAAATATTGATCCGGCTGTACTACGACCTTTCGAAGGCTCCCACCCAGCAATCATGCAAGATTGGCTCGACAACGATGCAGAGTGGAATTTCGAACCTAATCCCGACTATAAACTGACTAAAAGGGATAAGAAGGTACGCCTTAAACTTAAAATTGAAGACATGTTTGATATTGAAATCAGTAAGAAACATTACAAAGACTTGAAAAAAAATGACAACGAACACAAGTCCTGATTATTCAGCTCAAACAACGGCCTCAATTCACATAGTTCGGCAATATGGTCGCACCGGCGGTATGGAACGCTACGTGTGGGAGCTTACCCATGCTCTGGCTAAAGCCAAACAACCTACAAAAATAATCTGTGAAAAAGCTCATGATGTTTTTTCAGCAGATTTAGACGTCATCGAACTGGGCACAATAAAGCCTAAACCTCGATGGCGATCTATGCAGAAATTTTCACAGAAAGTTAGTGATTACCTAGACAGCATCGATTCTTCCGGCTGGGTCGTGCATAGCCATGAACGCTGCGAAAAGCATCAGGTTACAACATTTCACGGCCCGTCAATTCTGGACCGAAAGAAACGGTTTTTTGACTGCTTATCGCCCCGAATTAAAGCCTGGGAATTCCTCGAGAAGCGCGAAATCCTATCACCGAATGTATCTGCGGTTCTGCCAAATTCAAAAATGGTCGCTGAAAACCTTATCCGCCTTTACCCACAGGTTAAAGAAAAAATCAGGCCCCCCGCTTACCCGGGGGTCAGTGAAGCCTTTTTCGCTCTCCCAAAGCTGAGTAGCGGAGCTTCGATTGGCTTCATTGGCAAAGAATGGCAGAGAAAAGGGCTGGAGTTTGCCTGCCAAGTTTTAAAGCCTCTAATCCTTGCTGATGAGGCATTAACTTTTTTCGTTGCAGGTCCACAGCCTGAAGAAGTGTTACACCTATTCAAAGACTGGCCTACGGAACAATACAAATTGCTCGGCTGGTCTTCAGCCGAGGAAGTTTTACCCCGTATTGATGTTCTGATCCATCCGGCAACCTCAGAACCTTTTGGGATGGTCGTTGCCGAAGCAAATGCAGCCGACAAACCCGTAATTGTCTCTGATCATTGTGGCATTGCTGAATTAATTGAGAACGAAGCGGGTTATGTTTTACCGCTCAAGAAATTAGACGCCTGGCAGAATGCTGTGCAAAAAACCCTGAAAATGGAACAGGTCGCGCCGCTAAATCTAACCTGGGAAACACTTGCAGATCAGCATAGCTGCCTGTATTACGAAATACTAAAGGGACAGTAAGACAACCATGACCACAATAAATCCAACTCTTGAAAAAGAACAGCCAGGTTTACTGTTTACCATTGGAGCCTGGATGACCGTGGCGGGGGCTTTTAGCATTCCCCTTCTGGGCAATGCGGCACACAATATCCTACTGGGCCTTCCAGTTATTTTCTTACTATTTACCAAGCAGATCCGTCAGTTTCCCACTTTACTAAGAGATAATAAAACAGCACTGATAGGCACACTGATTTTTCTTTTTATGGCGGTGAGCATCAGTTGGTCCGATGCAGAAGGAAAGTACAGTACCAAAATTCTCTCGAAATACAGAGAGTTCCTATTTATCCCTTTGTTCATGCTGTACTTTAGTTACGAAAAATATCGTAACTTTACCCTTGCAACACTTTACTCAGCACTCACTCTCTCATTGTTGTTCTCGTATCTAATTCACTACGACATCGTGAACTACTGGGAAAATAATCACAGCATAGGGAATCGTATTTTCCATGGTGTCACCATGTCATTTTATGGTTATATGTCACTTCAGGCTTCAGTCATTTTCAAAAAGTATAAATGGGTGTTTGCCACCCTATTTCTAATCACTCTTCATAACTTGTTCTTTATTGAAAATGGCAGAACAGGATATATTCTAATCATCTCTCTCAGCGCTCTATTCTTCTGGCAGAAACTGAACCTGAAGACACTTTGTATACTCTTAGCTCTATTCATCATAGCTTGTGGATTGATTTATTCTCTAGCGGATTTATCACACATTCGAATATTGGGAAACCTTAACGCACTTAGCAGCTCTGGACCTATATCGATGACCGCTATTCAACAAATAGATATACGTGCTGAGTACTATATTCTGTCCTTTCTGACATTTCTGCAGAATTGGTTTATCGGCTGTGGTCTTGGTTGCTTCCCAGAAGCTTATGCCGCAAAACATTCAGAAGTGGGAACGTTCTGGAGTCCCACCGTTAATGCACACAATGAGTTTCTCCAAATAGCGGTCCAAACAGGATTAATCGGTGCGACTTTATTTGTCGCATTTGTGCTTAGCATTCTACTAAAAAGTTCAGACTATCAATCAGAGCAAAAGCAGTTTTGCTCAGCGCTATTTTTATTAGTAACGATATCCTGCCTTTTTAACTCCTCATTCCTGGATCATGGTGACGGAATTTACTTTATGTTGCTCATCGCTTTGATAGCGGGGAAAAAATGGCAATCCCTTCCTTTCAGCGAAAGCTCGAGGGCTGAGGTAAAGCATCATGAGTGATCAACAGGTACTTCTGTATATCGTATATGGCGAAGATGAGGTTTATTACAACGGGGCGAAATTCAGCATCCTCTCGTTTCTGAATAGTTTAGCCTCTAGTGATACCCCACCTAAAATTATTGTTCTGACAGAAAAGCCTGATTTATTTGAGGGCTACCCTGTCGAGGCAGCACGCATAACAGAAGCGATGCAGAATGCCTGGTCAATGGATGGGAAGTACCACTTTCGCATCAAGAACCGAGGGATGCGTTACATTACAGAGAACTATGAGTTTGCTGAAAACAGCAAGCTACTGTTTATAGATGCCGATACCTATTTCACCCAAAATGCCAATCAACTCTTTGGGCTAATTAAGGACAATCAGGCACTGATGTTCTTAAATGAAGGTAACGTCAATAAGAAGAAAAAGTTTTCACTTCTGCAAGACGGCATGGCTAACAAAACGCTACAACTGCCAAATTTTGGCACCTACTCATTGTCCAGCACCTCCACGATGTGGGGGTCATTGATGATTGGTTTACGCCCATCAATGTTTAACATGCTGGACTATGCGGATGAGCTAATGCTGGCACTCATGCACGAGACCGACATACATACGATTGAGCAATTTGCTCTTGCCGAGGCATTACAAACTCAATACTCGCTGGTTGAGGGTAAAGAGTTTGTTTCGCACTACTCTACATCAGGGAAAAAGGCTCATGCTGAATCAGTTTTACGTTGTTTTTTCCGGGAAAATAGCGGCAAAACTTTTGCAGAACAACTCACCAATGCCTGCGCGGTCAAGCTGAAGCGGGGCCCTTTAACCATTATCAAACAGAAGCTAAACAAGCGGAAGAAAGCATGAGTCATAAAATTCCAATTTTGATGTACCACAGCATTACCAAGGTACCCAAAGATTCGGTCATGCGCTCTCTGCACGTGCCACCTAAACGCTTTGCTTTACAAATGAGAATGTTAAAGGTGCTTGGCTATAAAGGGCTAAGCATGAAGGATCTTCACCCATACCTTACTGGGGAAAAAGTAGGTAAGGTTGTAGGTCTCACCTTTGACGATGGCTATCGCAACAACCTAAACGATGCCCTTCCTGTTCTTACTAAGCTAGGTTTCTCCGCAACCTGCTACCTGATTAGTAATAAGCTCGGGCAGTATAATGATTGGGACGAAGATAAAGGGATTGCCCGAAATGAGCTGATGACTGAGAATGAAGTTTTCAGCTGGCTAAGTGCGGGTATGGATATCGGCGCTCATTCTGAACATCATGTTGACCTAACAACCTGCGCACCTGAAGAACTTACTCGCGAAATTATTGGCTCTAAGCAAACTCTGGAAACACTATTCGACTACCCTGTAGAGCATTTTTGCTATCCATATGGCAAATATAATAAAAGTGTTATTGAAGCCACTCGTGCAGCTGGGTTTACAACATCAACCACCATGAAACGTGGCAGGGTTATACCGATTGAAAGCCCATCACTTGAATTACCACGTATTCCCGTAGTTCATCACACATTACCACACCTTTTTCTATTGAAATGTTTATCTAATTATGAAGATAAGCGTGGCTAGCACCTGAGTCGAGAGATATGATTTCAGTCATCATTATTACCAAAAATGAAGCGAACAACATCCAGGACTGCCTCAATTCAGTTTCCTGGGCCGATGAAATCATCGTTGTAGACTCTGGAAGCAATGATGGTACGCAAGAGATCTGTCGAGGCTATGCTAACTGCAAACTGGTAGACACGGACTGGCCAGGCTTTGGCCCGCAGAAGAATCGTGCATTACAACAAGCATCGCATGACTGGGTATTTTCAATTGATGCGGATGAACGGGTTTCAGATGAATTGATGCGGGAAATTATAGAAACCGTCAAGAATGGTTCACATGATGGGTATTTGATCCCCAGACGATCCCAGTATTGTGGACGTTTCATTGACCATGCGGGTTGGTATCCAGACTATGTATTACGCCTGTTCAAAAAAGCTCAGAGCCGATTTACTGACGACAAAGTTCATGAAAAAGTAGTCGTAAAAGGCAGTGAGGGGAAGCTGTCTGAACCGCTTCTTCACTACTCTTTCAGCAATCTCGAACAAGTGCTTAGCAAAGTTGATCATTATTCCACGCTAGGTGCTCAGCAACTCTATGCTCGCGGCAAAAAAGCTACTGTCGGTAAAGCTATATACAAAGGGTTCTGGTCCTTCATTCGTACCTACCTTATTCGCAGAGGGTTTCTAGATGGCAAACATGGTTTAATGCTGGCAATCTCTAACGCTGAAGGAACCTATTATAAATACGCAAAGCTAGCTTTGTTATGCGAACAAGGGAAACAGAATGAACGCTGAAATATCCCTGATCATAACAACCTATAACTGGCCTGAAGCACTCGACGCTGTTTTACGCTCGGTTAGCAATCAGCAGCTTCTTCCATCTGAAGTTGTTATTGCCGATGATGGTTCACGCTCAGAAACTCGCGACCTTATCTCCAAATGGCAGCATAAAGCCCCCTTTGCTGTTAAGCACATATGGCAGGAAGATGATGGGTTTCAAGCGGCTCGTATCAGAAATAAAGCAGCCGCTGCAGCCAGTGGAGACTATCTGATCTTTCTGGATGGCGACTGCCTACTTCGTCCCGATTTCATCAAACGACACCAGAAACTAGCAACCCCTGGCTACTTTGTAGCAGGTAACAGGGCCTTATTGACCGAGTCATTTACCACAGAGTTACTTGCCGAACAAATTGAAGCTGAATGCTGGCCCGCAAAACGCTTCAAGGAAGATCAAATAAATAGAACATGGCCCCTTAGATACATTCCGCTAGGCCCACTTAGAAAAAGGAACAGTCAAAAATGGCAGGGAGTTAAGAGCTGCAACCTAGGGGTATGGAAAACTGACCTGATTAAAGCAAACGGGTTAGACGAAGCTTTCATTGGCTGGGGATATGAAGATTCTGATCTCGTCATAAGACTACTACGCAACAATGTTTGCAGGCTCAATGGGCGCCTGGCCACCACGGTTTTGCACTTGTGGCATAAAGAGCATGACCGCTCTCAGGAGCAGGAAAACTGGCAGAGATTACAGGATGTAATCAATAGCGATAAGAAAAAAGCTGTGCAGGGAATTGATCAGTATCTTTGAGAATAATTGAACTTAGTCGATACGCTTTGGACTAAGATCTCAACTCCGCTTTATCAACTGGCACTGATGGTATGAACAAAAAACTCGCTCTGATCTCCATTCTATTCCTTGCAGTCGTTTCTTTTTTTATGTTCGACCTGGGTCAGTTTTTTAGTCTGGAATATATTAAAGATAACCAGCAGGCTTTCGCGGATTATTACCAGGCTAATCCTGTATTAACCATTGCAATTTTCTTTGCCATTTATGTACTTGTGACAGGACTTTCACTGCCCGGCGCAACAATCATGACACTCGTGGGTGGCGCATTGTTTGGTCTATGGACCGGGTTAATCATTATTTCGTTTGCCAGCACCCTTGGAGCCACCTTAGCCTTCCTCTTTTCACGTTTCTTACTCAGAGATTCCATTCAACAGCGTTTTGGCAAACAACTTGAATCTATTAATGAAGGCGTAAAGCGCGAAGGTGCCTTCTATCTCTTCACGCTACGCCTGGTGCCCATTTTCCCATTCTTCGTTATCAACCTCGGCATGGGCTTAACCTCAATTAAGGTCTGGACATTCTACTGGGTGAGCCAGCTAGGCATGTTTGCCGGCACCATTGTTTACGTAAACGCCGGCACTCAACTTGGTCAACTCGAAAGCCTGTCAGGTATTTTATCTCCGGGAATTATATTGTCCTTTACCCTGCTGGGTATTTTCCCTCTGATAGCCAAGAAAGTGATCGAATTACTTAAAGCGCGAAAAGTCTATGCTGGCATAAAAAAGCCTGAAAAATTTGATACAAATATCGTTGTCATAGGCGCAGGTTCAGCCGGATTGGTTACCTCCTATATTGCCGCAGCTGTTAAAGCCAAAGTCAGCCTGATTGAAAAACACAAGATGGGGGGCGACTGTTTGAACACAGGATGCGTACCTTCCAAGGCGCTGATACGCTCTGCACGTTTTCTCGCCGAGAGCCGAAATAGCGAGAAGTACGGCATCGCTAAAAGCGAGGTCGAATTTAATTTTGCCGAGGTGATGGAGCGGGTTTCTAAGGTAGTTGAAACTGTTGAGCCACATGACTCTATCGAGCGTTATACAGGCTTAGGCGTTGACTGTGTTCAGGGCTCAGCTCAAATTCTTAACCCTTACGAGGTGGTGGTCAACGGCGAGATCATCACAACCAAGAACATCGTTATTGCCACTGGCGCCCGACCGCGAATTCCTGCGATTAAAAATATTGAAGCGATGTCCCCGCTGACTTCAGATAACCTCTGGAAGATACGCGAACGGCCAAAGCGTTTATTGGTACTGGGCGGTGGACCGATTGGCTGTGAGTTAAGTCAGAGTTTTGCCCGTTTCGGCTCTCAGGTATCCATCGTTCTTCGCGGCTCGCACATTATGCCTAAAGAGGACTCGGATGTATCTGAACTGGTCGCTGCTCGTTTCAAAGATGAAGGTATATCAATTTTACCTGAGAGAAAGATGCGGGAGTTTGTAGAACGTGACGGGGAAAAACTGCTGATATGCGAATATCAGGGGCAGACTGAAGAGATTGCTTTCGATGAACTGCTTATAGCGACAGGCCGGCAGGCTAATATTGAAGGTTTCGGTCTGGATAATCTGGGCATAACCAGCAAGGCTGACGGAACACTTGAAGTTAACGAGTACTTACAAACTAAATACCCAAATATATACGCCTGTGGTGATGTTGCAGGGCCTTATCAGTTTACCCATGCAGCAGCCCATCAGGCTTGGTATGCTGCGGTTAACGCCCTGTTTGGCAAGTTTAAGAAATTCAAAGTGGATTACTCCGTCATTCCAGCCGCCACCTTTACTGATCCAGAGGTCGCCCGAGTCGGACTAAATGAACTGGAAGCGAAAGAGCAAAACATTGCCTATGAGGTTACCCGGTTTGATCTGGAAGAACTCGATAGAGCGATAGCAGATAGTGACAACCATGGGTTTGTAAAAGTCCTCACGGTGCCAGGCAAAGACCGTATTCTAGGAGCCACGATTGTCGGACCACATTCGGGCGAACTAATCACAGAGTATGTTACTGCGATGAAGCATGGCCTGGGCTTGAATAAAATTCTTGGCACCATTCATATTTACCCAACTCTTAGTGAGGCAAACAAATACACAGCAGGCGAATGGAAACGCGCCAATGCGCCTCAAGGACTTCTAGGCTGGGTAGAAAAATACCATAACTGGATGAGAGGTCAGAAATAGCGCTTTTTTAACAGGCGAATAAATTCCGGCCAGGCCTGCTTTATCCATAATTTTTGGTACAAAAGCGTAAGCGGTAACCAACCTTTACGCTTATATTTGCGAGCACTGGTCAGTAGCCTGCTTCGGCAACATTTAAGCCTGATGCCATGCTGTCGAGCGTACCAGACGAACAGATGATCTTCACCATAGGGTGCGGTTTCCGGGTAACCTCCCACCTCAGCAAACAATTGCTTGCTAATAAGAAGCCCCTGATCACCAAATGGCACGCCCAGGCATAGAGAGCGTAAATTAGCACCTAAGCTATTCATCTCCATGCTAGAGGGACCATCATCCATAAATGCCAACAGGCAATAGTGCAAACGCTCAGGATAGCACCGTAAATTCCCCACAAGCGTATCGATCAGCTTTGGAGAGAAGCGGCTATCAATGTGCAGAAACCAAATGTACTGTCCAGCTGCCTGCTTAGCACCTGCATTCATCTGCTTTGCTCGCCCCGGCTCGGCATATGCCCATTGCACGGAATAAGCTTTAATTCGATCGGTGGTAGACCGCTTCAAACCCGCCTGAGACTTTTCGTCACAACCCACAAAGATAATTTCACTGTGCTGAGGCAGGAGGTGCAGATCATCGATCAAGCCCCGAGTAATTTCAGATTCCTCGGGGCCGACAGGGATAACTACAGATAGGAAGGGGTCAGGCACTTAGCAGTTCCAATAGTTCCAATTGCTCAGCATTCAGCACCTCTCTTGGTGTCAGCACCGCACTCGCCAAGCTCTTACGACAGCTGCAATCATCAGCACATGAATTCCCTTGTGTAATATAAGCCGTTAATACTTGCTTAGCTTTTTCCAGACTCGCGCCATAACGGGCGATAACCTGTTCAACGCTCACGTGCTGGGCGGGGTCATCCAGCCAGCAATCATAATCCGTAGCAATAGCTATAGTGCAGTAACAAAGCTGCGCTTCCCGTGCGAGGAATACTTCAGGAACGTTTGTCATACCAACCAGATCACAACCCGCAGCCCCGCGCAGGAAAAAACTCTCAGCACGGGTTCCAAGCCTCGGACCATCAACACAAGCATAGGTTTTGTTTCTATGAACTTTTTGCCCGACACTCTCAGCGGCCTTTTCTAGACCATCAGCCAGGCATTTGCTGGTAGGTTCCGCTGTAGAAACATGCGCTGCCAGCCCATTACCAAAAAACGTTTTCTCTCGATTACCTTTAACAAAATCAAAGTACTGATCCGGCAATGACAGATCTCCTGGGGCGATCTCTTCCTGCAGGCTTCCCACCGCAGATAGACCGATCACCTGCGTTGCACCGAGTTTCTTTAACGCCCAGATATTCGCCCGATAGTTAACCTCAGATGGCAACAACTCATGACGACGACCGTGGCGAGGTAGAAACAACAGGTCCTGATCAGCCATTTTACCCTGTGTAATAGCAGCCGATGGTGAACCGAAAGGTGTTTCAAGTTCATGCTCACCCATCACTTCAAGCCCCTCTAGCTGATAGATCCCGGTACCACCAATAATTGCTAACACAACTTTCTCCTTAAAATCTTTATCTCAAAACCCCGAGCCACCACAGCTTAACTTTCACTACAGGACGCACCGTAAGCGAAACAACTATAGCAGCGATGATGTTTCATACTAATCCTCTCTTCAAGGCTCTCTCTAAGACTCGCCCCCAGGTCATACTCTTCATCATCATCCACCAACGTACAGGCATAAACTCGCATACGGCCTTTATTCTTAACAACCATCTTACTGAAAGCGCACATGAAATCTTTCCGACTCTCTTCGGTCTGGTAGGTCGTCATACATGCCGTAGTGACCAGGGGAACCTGGGGCAAACTACCTGGGGTAGCAAAATCGGGGAAAGCGACAATATTAAGATCTGCAGGAAGGCCATGCTCGGTAAACAACGCCGAATATAAAGCATCGACTTCTGATCTGTTTTCATCTTTATCCATATGCCGAGCAACTGAGACATTAAACCCAGCATCATAAAGCATCTTCAGACCGGTTAACGCCTTGAGAAAGTTCCCTTCACCACGACCGGCATCATGCGCTTCGGCAGAAGGCTTATCGATGCTCACTCGAAAACTAATCTGATTGGGGCATTCCAAGAGGCTTTTTACCTCTTCCATTCTCTGCTGAAGCGCCTCTGTGCCATTGGTCAGTACCATGCATGGCTTATACTGTGCGGCATAAGCCAGTATTTTAACGAGCTGTTTAGCCAGAAAAGGCTCACCGCCGGTAAAAGAAAACTGTTCCACACCTAACTCAAGGGCTTCATCAATATAAGGTTTCACATCATCAAATTTGACCAGCTCAAGACGATTATCTCCGGGGCCTGACCCTTCCAGGCAAAATGGGCACTGTAAGTTACACGCCGTCCCCGTATGAAACCACAGTTCACGCAAAGAGAATGGATCAATATACCCACGACTTTCACCTTGTGGGGTGTTGTACCAGTTTTCTGTTCGTATCCTTTGCATTACTCAGCCCCTGCCTGCACTAGCTTTTGTCTATCATTTACTATCTCGAGCACACAATTAAGCAGTTTCTGCCTTGCCGGCCTTCGATCACTCTTAAGATCTGCCATTAACTTAACCAGATCGCCTTCAAGATCAATATCATAGCTAGGATCGATAAATTCCACGTTTAAACCTGCCTCAACACATAAATCGTTTAGAGACTGACCTAACCGGTCGGTGCTCCAGGGAAGATTTTTTATATCTGGCCAGGCCACGGACGAAGCCATCATAGTGACGCCTCCATCCTCAGCCGCACTAAGTACAATATCTGAATCTTTTAACCGGCTGAGCACTTGGGTATAAAAAAGGTTGTTAAGAATAGGCGCATCGGTACCAATCGTAACAATACCGTTATGTCCACGTTGTCGTAGCTCAAGGTCAATTGCATTAATCCGTTCACCCAGATTCCCCTCTGGCTGAGCAATAACAGTAACATCTGAATGTTTAAGTAAGCCTTGAGCCCATCCGATATCATCAACACTCGCTGGCGATAGTACGACTGGCCCAGGCCAATTCTGAGCATCTTCTAATGCACAAGCCAACAAGCGATCAGCAATATCATAAGCGGCCTTAGCCCCTAATGTTTCTGCGATACGTTGTTTTCCCTGATTCAGTTTTGGCCGCTTGCAAAAGATCAACAGTGCAACGTTCTCTGTTGCGGAGTCTGACATATTAGGCAAAGGAAATTTCTCATTAACCGATAACTCACTGATAGACCTAAGCTTATCCTGATAGTTCCCATCTGGACACATCTTAGTGCAAAGCCCATGACGAATTATTTATTCTTCAGCAATGCGTCAGGCTGTGTTACAACATCAGCAGAAACCCAAGTAAGCAGGAACTATATGAATCAGGTCATTGAGTTACTCAATTCTCATCGTTCGATACGCAAATTCACCGAACAGCCGGTCTCCCAGTCTCAAGTAAATAGTTTTGTTGCCGCAGGCCAGGCAGCTGCGACCTCAAGCTTTATTCAGGCCTGCACGGTTATTCAGGTCAATGACACCGGCAAACGCGAATCACTGTCAGAATGGGCCGGTAATCAGGCTTATGTAAAAGAAGCACCGGTTTTTCTGGTCTTCTGCGCTGATATGAACCGACATAAGATCAGTTGCGATATGCATGAAGCTGAGATGCTTTCCGGATTCACCGAGCAATTTATCACCGCCACTGTCGATTGCGGTCTGTTTGCGCAGAATGTTGCTATTGCAGCCGAGTCTGAAGGGCTTGGCTTGGTCTACATTGGCGGACTAAGGAATAAAATAGACCTAGTCGCAGAAGCACTTGAGCTTCCCGAACTTGTCTACCCTGTATTTGGTATGTGCCTGGGTTATCCTGATCAGAACCCAGAAGTAAAACCTCGCCTTCCGCTGGAAGTTGTTCTGAAACAGGACGCCTACGATGACAGTTCAGACAAAGACCTGATCGCTGAATATGACCATCAGGTAAGAGAATATTACGCAACACGCACCGGCGGACAGAAAGATATGAGCTGGAGTGAGCAGATCTCTGGCATGCTACAAAAAGAGGCTCGCCCACACATGCTTTCTTTCTTACAATCACGTGGATTCTTAAAGAAATAACCTAAGATACCTTCTGGAGGTTTGGAGAAAATAATGAGCGGCGAAATCGATACTGAAGATTCATTAGACCTGTTACTCGCGCGCCAGCCTGTCTTTAATAAAAGCCAGGATGTTATTGCTTACGCCTTACTTTACCGGGGTGATGAAGCAACTGAACGGAAATTCAGTGATCATCTGGCCACATCTTCGGTCATTCTGAACACTTACGCCAGCATCTGTCAGGAAGGGGAAGTTAGATCTTTACCCTGTTATATCAAGCTCACTGACAAAACAATCATGTCAGAACACTTTCCAGAGCTTCCAAAAGAACATTTTATTCTTGAAGTCTTAGGTCATTCAGATATCACCCCTGAGTTTATAGAAAGAGTCAAAGAACTCAATCAGTTAGGTTATAGGCTGGCTCTGTCAGACTACAAACCCGTTCCAAAATATGACCCACTTTTAAATCTGGTACATATTTTGAAAATGGATATTCAATCAATTCCTTTAGAATCGATTCCTGAATTGGTTAAAAAGCTTCGCCCATACCACCTTGAACTCCTGGCAGATAAAGTTGAAACACAGGAAGAGTTTAGAAAGTGTTACGAACTAGGCTTCTCCCTCTTCCAGGGTTATTTTTTAAGCAAGCCAGAACCAGTTAAAGGTAAAAAGCTGGGTAGCAGTAAAATGCTACTGTTACAGATGATGGTCGAACTGCAAAGCCCTACAGCGACAGCTCAGTCTGTAGAGCAACTTGTTATTAATGATCCGCTGCTAACCTACAGAATTTTAAGAGTAGTCAACTCAGCAGCTTTCAACCTGAATCGCGAAATTGAATCTCTGTCCCATGCCATTAGCCTCCTTGGATTCGAACAGATTCGTAAGTGGGTTAGTTTATTCCTGGTGACTGATACTCAAGACAAACCCGTAGAGCTAACTCGCAGCATGCTCATACGTGGGAGAATGTGTGAACTACTGGCTGAGATGCTTGGCCGGGATCAACCTATCAATAATTTTATAACCGGGTTGTTCTCTAAACTGGATGTCTTGTTGGATATGGAACTTCCAGAACTATTAGAACAAGTGCCTCTGCAAAATGACGTTAAAGCTGCGCTAATAAACTATGATGGGCAACTTGGCCAAATTTTAGAGCAAGTTAGTAAATACGAAGACGGTGACTTTGAGCAGATTGACCTGCTGTTGGATCAACAATTTTATGAGGTTGCATACCGACATAGTTTGAACTGGTCGCAACAAGTCATGAAATCGCTTAGCGACAAGTAGATGCCACTTCAAGATAATCTTGAGCTCGCTCTTTTTCTTATCTTCAGCGCTGCGGGAACCTCGTTTATAACCGCAGCGATGGGAATTGGCGGCGGAGTTCTGCTTTTGGCCATTCTTGCCTCGGTTTTACCACCAGCGGCCCTGATACCCGTGCACGGTCTGGTCCAGCTTGGTTCCAACGGTAATCGCGCCATTATGACCCGCCAACACATTGACTGGTGTATGGTAAAAAGCTTTACCGCTGGGGCTTTGATCGGCGCTTTTGTAGCGTCTTTCGTCGTTATTCAGCTTCCCCTTTATCTGATTCAGCTCTGTGTCGCTCTCTTTATTCTCTTTCTCGTCTGGGGACCAAAGCCGAAAAAGCATCAGATGAGCGAGAAAGGCCAGGTCGCCGCCGGAGCGGGCACAACATTTATATCGATGTTTGTCGGCGCTACAGGCCCGCTTGTCGCGGGTTTTGTCCATCGACAAAGTTATGAAAAGCTCACAACTACAGCAACCTTTGCCGCCTGCATGAGCTTCCAACACCTGCTAAAAATGCTGGTTTTTTCATTAGTCGGGTTTGCTTTCTGGCAATGGTTGCCACTGGTGATTTTGATGGTCTTAGGTGGGATGGCTGGCACCTGGCTGGGCCTTCGCATGCTCAACAAAATTCCCACGCAGCACTTCAGGATTATTTTCAAAACTGTCATCACCCTTATGGCTGTCCGCCTGTTATGGCAGGCTTCACAAGTTTTCTTTGCCTAAAAACGACTATGCAAAGTTAAGGTAACCTTAGCTAATTTCTATTGATACTTTAAACGCAAAAAGGCAGCCGAAGCTGCCTTTCAAAATCGAATTTACTCTAAATATTTAGAATAATTCTTCCAGTTTGGATAGGTCACGTACTGCACCTTTATCCGCAGAGGTTGCCAACATGCCAAATGCTTTCAGAGCTGCAGATACTTTACGTGGACGCTCTTCCACTGGTTTCCAGCCCAACTTATCCTGCTCTGCACGGCGTTCAGCAAGTTCCTCATCGGATAGCAGAACATCGATTGTACGGTTAGGAATATCGATACGAATAATATCGCCATTACGTACCAGACCGATTGCACCGCCCGCCGCTGCTTCAGGGGAAACGTGGCCAATTGAAAGACCAGAAGTACCACCAGAGAAACGACCATCAGTCAGCAAGGCACAAGCTTTACCCAGTCCTTTAGACTTAATGTAAGAGGTTGGGTACAACATCTCTTGCATACCCGGACCACCTTTAGGGCCTTCGTAACGAACGATAACAACTTCGCCCGCTACCACTTTGTCATCCAGAATATTTTGAACCGCTTCATCTTGTGACTCTGTGATATGTGCAGGGCCTTCGAAGACAAGAATAGATTCATCTACGCCAGCAGACTTAACCACGCAACCATCTAGCGCAATGTTACCTTTCAATACAGCCAAACCACCTTCTAAAGAGAACGCATTCTCTAATGAACGGATACAGCCGTTTTCACGGTCACCGTCCAGCGTTGGCCAACGCGTAGATTGGCTAAACGCGGTCTGAGTTGGAATACCTGCAGGACCTGCGCGATAAAACTCTAGCACCTCAGGCGAAGGGTTACGCATGATATCCCACTTATCCAATGCTTCCTTCATTGTCGGCGCATGTACGGTTGGAACATCAGTATGCAGTTTACCGGCGCGATCCAACTCACCAAGGATGCCCATGATGCCACCTGCGCGGTGTACATCTTCAATATGATATTCAGGTGTATTAGGTGCAACTTTACATAACTGCGGTACTACACGGGATAGGCGATCAATATCATCCATTGTGAAGTCAATTTCTGCTTCCTGAGCAATAGCCAACAAGTGCAGGATAGTGTTGGTAGAACCACCCATTGCGATATCAAGCGTTATGCAGTTTTCGAACGCTTTGAAACCTACGGAACGAGGCAGAACAGATTCATCATCCTGCTCGTAATAACGTTTCGCCAAATCAACAATGGTACGACCCGCTTCCAGGAACAAGTTTTCACGGTCAGCGTGAGTCGCAACGACAGTACCATTTCCAGGTAGAGCCAGGCCCAACGCTTCTGCCAAGCAGTTCATCGAGTTGGCTGTGAACATCCCCGAACAAGAACCACAAGTCGGGCAAGCAGAGCGCTCAACCGCATCAACTTCTTCATCAGAAGCAGTTGGGTCTGCTGCCAGTACCATCGCGTCAACCAGATCCAGCTTGTGCTCAGCCAGCTTGGTTTTACCCGCTTCCATTGGCCCGCCTGTAACAAAGATTACAGGGATGTTCAGTCGCATGGACGCCATCAGCATGCCCGGTGTAATCTTGTCACAGTTCGAGATACATACAATGGCATCTGCACAGTGTGCATTAACCATGTATTCAACGGAGTCGGCAATGATGTCACGAGAGGGCAGTGAGTAAAGCATGCCATCATGGCCCATTGCGATACCATCATCTACCGCGATCGTATTGAATTCTTTTGCTACACCACCTGCTTTTTCAATCTCACGCGCGACCAGCTGCCCCATATCTTTCAGGTGAACGTGACCTGGAACAAACTGCGTAAAAGAGTTAGCTACAGCGATAATTGGCTTGTGGAAATCTTCATCTTTCATTCCCGTTGCACGCCAAAGCGCACGTGCACCCGCCATATTACGACCCGCAGTCGATGTTTTAGAGCGATATTGCGGCATGATGTTGACCCTTGGAGTAATAGTTTTATTAGCGATCTCCGAGTATACCAGAACCCTAACCAATGGGTGCCCCACGGCATGTTGATTTGTTCGCAACAAAATATGCCATGAACTGGATCACTGAAAACTTGTCTACACTATCTAAGTAACCTCTTGAAAACAGTAGATTAGCGGCTGGCTGGTAAGGAGATCTGTTATGTTGATTGGCGTACCCACCGAGATAAAAACCAGAGAATACCGGGTAGGATTAACCCCTTCAGGGGTAAAAGAACTTTGCTCTCAGGGTCATGACGTCATCATCCAAAAAGGGGCAGGAGAAAAAATAGGTTTCTTCGATGCTGAGTATCAAACCTCAGGTGCTGAGATTGTCGAAACGGCGGGTGAGCTATGGTCCAGAGCGCAGATGATCATTAAGGTTAAGGAGCCGCAACCTGAAGAAACCGCCAGGCTTAAACCTGAACACCTCCTCTTCACATATCTGCACCTGGCTGCGGAGCGCCACTTAACCGAATCTCTGCAGAACTCTGGTTGTACCGCCATTGCTTATGAAACGATTACCGATCATCTCGGCCACCTCCCTCTGCTCGCACCAATGAGCGAAGTCGCTGGCAGAATGTCGGTGCAAGCCGGCGCGCATTGTCTTGAGATAGCCCAACAAGGTCGAGGGGTATTGCTAGGAGGTGTTCCTGGCGTTGCACCAGGCAAAGTGATTATTCTGGGTGGCGGTGTAGTTGGAACAAACGCAGCACAGATGGCGACGGGCCTGGGCGCTGAGGTCACTATCTTTGATAAATCCCCACAGAGACTGCGCGAACTGGATAGCCAATTTCATGGTCGTATAAAGACCTGTTACTCCACTACCGATAATGTTCAACAGGCGATTGCAGAGGCTGATTTGATTATTGGAGCTGTCTTAATCCCAGGTGCAGCCGCACCCAAGCTGGTCACCAAAGCTGATCTAGGTTCAATGCAGAAAGGTTCTGTCATTGTCGATGTCGCTATCGATCAGGGGGGCTGTTTCGAGACCAGTAGGCCAACGACTCATGACGATCCAACATTTATTGAGCAGGGGATTGTGCATTATTGTGTAGCGAATATGCCGGGGGCTGTGGCGCGGACTTCAACTCTGGCACTCACTAATGCCACACTTCCTTACATTTGCCGGCTGGCCAACGCCCCCTGGCAAACGATGCTGAAGCAGGACCCGCTCTTTGCCAAAGGATTGAACGTTCACAGGGGTGATATCTTCTGTGAAGGAGTCGCCAAAGCTTTCGACCTCGATTTCAGACCAATTGACAGTCTGTAATTACCGCTGGGCTCTTGATCAATCAGATGCAGCACTCTACTCTGTGCTGCAACAATCAGATTGAGTATTTTTATGTCCAGCATCGATAAGAAAGAGATTCGCTCAGATAAGTGGATGAGCCTGCTGATCAAAACAGGAATTCCAATTGCCATCATCAGTGTTATCGCTCTGTGGGTGGGGTGGTTCTTTAAAATCCCGGCTCTGGGCAACCTGTTCATTATCACTGCAGCAGTGGCCTTAGCCCTGGGCCTGATCTATAACGTGCGCTTTGTTATTTTGTCAGTGCGCCAGTTAAAACAGAAAGAGAAAAAAGCAGAAGACAACAGCGATGCCTGAAGCTTTACTGCAGCGTTATCCTGAGCTTTCGCAACTGGACCCTCAGGGACAACAGTTAATAGCTCAAGCACAACAGCTGCGAATCCCGGCTAACGCTGTCATTTTCCGCCAAGGCGATCTCTGTAATAACTTCATTTTGGTCACCTCAGGTACCGTCAAAGTTCTGGCCCGAGGTGCAAATGGTCGCGAGCTGGTACTCTACCGCATTGAAGATAAAGGCAGCTGCGTACTGACCACCTCTTGCCTCCTAGGCAGACAAATTTATCCTGCGGAAGGCATTGCTGAGACCGATGTTGAAGCATTTCTTTTGCCTGCAGACGCTTTTGAAAAAGCACTCGCTCAATCACCAATTCTTCGTCAATTTATTTTCTCCTCCTATGCACACCCCCTGTCAGACATGATCGAACTGGTACAGAGCATCGCCTTCGAGAGCATAGAAAGCCGATTGGTGGAATATCTGCTGGCACATACCGATGAGCGCATGGAAATCAACTGTTCTCACCAAACCATTGCTGATGAGCTAGGCACCGCACGCGAAGTGATCTCACGACAACTCAAAAAGCTTGAACAGCAACAACTGGTTCAACTCGAACGCGGGCGCATCCGCATTTGTGACCTGGAACAACTTAATTCTGTGACTTAATCACAGACCCGATAATTGCCAGATTCTACACTAGCCCCATAAGTTATTTATCGAGGACAGAATCATGGAAAAGAATATTGGTAATCTGGATAAGATGCTCCGTATCGTTATTGGACTCGTGCTAATCGCACTGGTGTTCGTAGGCCCGCAAACCATCTGGGGCTGGCTGGGCGTACCGGTCATTTTGATTGCGCTATTTGGCTGGTGCCCTTTATATAAAGTTCTGGGAATCAGCACCTGCGCTAAATGCTCTGAATCGTAACCTCCCTCTGGGTGGGTTACGCCCACCCAGCCGTTCACCCTTCATACAGTTTCCAACGCTTAAACTTCTTTCTACGTTCATTTCTATTTACTCTTTATCCTATGTTACGGATACTTATCTCTAGTAATAACGGGTCATCGTGAGGTTTAAGTACATGTTAAAACGGCAGTTACTCAATGCTGTGCTGACACTGAGTTTATCGACAGGCCTTGCGGCTCCGGTTGCTGCCGCTGCTGATCCCTCCCCTTTGTCTTTGAAACAAGCAATGCAGCTTGCTATTGAGACAACAGGCGGAGAAGTCATAAAAACGGAAACCGCTGAATTTAAGGGCCGTGCGGTCTATAAGATTCGTTTGGTAAATGAAGGCAGGGTCAAAGAAATTATGATCGATAGCCAAAACGGTCAAGTCATTACCCCTGACACGGAGAGATAAAGAATGAAATTATTGGTAGTTGAGGACGATCCGGATCTACGTCGCCAATTGGTCACTGCTCTGGAAAATAAAAACTACACCGTTGAAGAAACCGCTGACGGCGAAGAAGCACTCTATCTGGGGCAGGAGTACCCGTACGATCTAGCCATTGT
The DNA here is from genome assembly GCF_000153345.1 of Neptuniibacter caesariensis. Classification (GTDB taxonomy): domain Bacteria; phylum Pseudomonadota; class Gammaproteobacteria; order Pseudomonadales; family Balneatricaceae; genus Neptuniibacter; species Neptuniibacter caesariensis. The sequence goes on along the minus strand of NZ_CH724126.1, from coordinate 540,490 downwards.
TGATCTTGGGCTACCTAAGCTATCCGGTATTGAGGTGATCCGCCAATGGCGCGATGACGGCAAAGAGTTCCCGATCATCATCTTAACTGCCCGGGGCGACTGGCAGGATAAGGTAGAGGGCTTAGAAGCCGGCGCAGATGACTATCTTGTCAAACCTTTCCATATGGAAGAGCTTCAGGCTCGCCTGAATGCGCTGTTGCGACGCGCTGCAGGTCACTCTAAACCGGTGTTAGAGTTTGGTCCGATAAAAATGGATACCACAGGCCGGGTGGTTTATCGCCATAATGAGCCAGTGAAATTAACCAGCTATGAGTATCGAACCTTTGAATATCTGGTTCTGAATGCTGGCAAAACCATCTCTAAAAGCGAACTCACTGAGCACCTCTACCATCAGGACTTTGATCGCGACAGTAACGTATTGGAAGTCTTTATCCGTCGCCTTCGCCAAAAACTCGACCCTGATCAGGATCTCCAGCCGATCACAACTGTCCGAGGGCTCGGCTATCGTTTTGCCCTGACAGCTGATTCCAGTAGTGAGTAAACGTACGCGTGAATATTAAATCCCCCCTGCACTCCCTGCAGGGGCGACTTCTGATCGCCTCCACTGTCATTCTGCCCATTGTTTTACTGATCGCAGGCTTTGCCCTGAGCAATGCTTATCAGTACAGTCTGGAAAATTCAGTGAAAGATCGCCTGCAATTGCAGGTCTTCTTACTGCTCGGCGCAGTTGAATTAAAAGAAGACCATATCCAGTTTTCTGAACGGCTCCCGGAACCACGCTACGAAAAAATTGACTCTGGTCTATACGGAGCCATACATGACAATCAGGGCAATATTGTCTGGCGTTCCTTATCTTCGGTCCTGCTCGACGATCCTAAATTATCTGAAGCAATTAACTTAAGCGGCCTCAATACGGGCGAGCCCAAATTTGAGCATTTAACTGAGAATCAGTTGTTTAGCTTCCAGCTTCGTATCATCTGGGAAGCCCAGGGTCAGGAGAAGTCTTATCTGTTCACGGTGATGGAATCTGATGCTCTAGTCATCCGTGACATGAAGGCCTACAACAACCAACTCATTTTATGGATGGGGATCATTTTTCTGGTCGCCCTGCTCGCGCAAACCCTGATAATGCATTGGGGGCTCTTCCCATTACGCCGTTTGGCAAAAGATCTAAAAGCGATCGAGTCTGGCAAATCCGAAAAGCTACTCGGCAATTACCCCGATGAGGTCGAACCAGTTACCCACAACCTCAACGGACTAATTGAGAGCGAGCGAAAACAACAAGAACGTTATCGCAACACGCTGGGTGATCTGGCCCACAGTCTAAAAACACCACTTGCTGTGATGCGAGGTGCCGAGCTTGAAGAACACGAGCTACACACTTATCAATCGCTGGTCAGTGAGCAGGTCGAGCGAATGGATCAGATTGTCCAGTATCAATTGAGCCGGGCAGTGAAAAGCCAGAACAAACCATTAGGCAAAGCCGTACCTGTTACGCCGATTATCGAGCGTATGCTGGCAGCGTTAAGCAAGGTTTACCGCAATAAAGAAGTGCAATCAGAGGTAGAACTTGACCAGGACCTGACCTTCTTTGGTGACGAACGAGATCTGATGGAAGTGCTCGGAAACATCATGGAAAACGCTTTCAAATATGGAAACTGTCAGGTAAAAGTCACCGGCAAACAGCAAGGCGGTGAGCTTAAACTGACCATCTGTGATGATGGACCTGGTGTCACGCCAGAGATGCGTCAAGTGATTCTTCAGAGGGGCGCGAGGCTGGACACTTCAATACAGGGACAAGGTATCGGTCTATCAGTGGCAACCGATATTGTTAGCAGTTATCAGGGCCAGATCGAAGTAAAAGACTCCCCTCTAGGGGGAGCCTGTTTTGTATTGCACTTCCCTGACTAAAGGGACTTTACGAATACCTTTGAATTTCGTTGTAGGTTGAAAATCGCTTTCTTCTCGCTCGGCAATTGTTCCACCTTGTGTTCAGAGAACCCTCTCTCAACAAACCAATGAGCAGTTTTGGTGGTCAGGACAAACAACTGCTCTAGCCCTGCATCCGTTGCTTGTTTCTCAATCGCAGTCAGCAGTTTGTCGCCTCTGGAGCCACCCTTGTATTCCGCAGATACAACTACACAAGCCAGCTCGCCCATATTCTCTTCCGGGAAGGGATAAAGCGCAGCACATCCGATCACCACGCCATCTCGCTCAATCAGAGTAAAGCGTTCGATCTCATTTTCCAGCACTTCACGGGATCGACGAACCAGCGTACCATCCTGTTCAAGTGGTTGAATCAACTCCATTACCGCGCCAACATCTTCAATGCTAGCCTGGCGGAGCTTTTCATAGGACTCCTGCAAGACCATGGTGCCTTCACCATCACGGGTGAACAGTTCACCCAGCAGCGCGCCGTCCTCTTTATAACTGATCAGATGACAACGATTAACACCACTCCGGCATGCATTCACAGCGGCCTCAAGATGACGGGATAGTTCCGTGTGCGGCTTATCACTATCTTGTAATGATGACAGATACTGAGCCACCAGCCTTTCCGCCTTTCGGGTAAGCAGCTCACTGCGTAACTGACCGGAACTGTCCTTCACCCCCTGATCAGCGCCAAACAAAATGAGCTTTTCCGCCTGAACGGCCGCAGCAGTGCAGGTCGCAACATCTTCCGCTGCGATATTGAATAGCTCACCAGTCGGTGAATAACCCAGATTAGAGAGCAGAACAATATTGCCATCATCCAACTGCTGACGGATCGCATCACTGTCAAGTCGGCGTACCTGGCCAGTATGCGCCATATCGACACCATCCAGAACCCCAACAGGCTTGGCGGTCACAAAGTTTCCGGAAACGACTTTAATTCGCGATCCTGCCATGGGCGTATTAGGTAACCCAAGCGATAAGCGCGCCTCGACCTCAGCCCTGACAATAGCTGAAGCCTCAATAACACAGGTCAGGGTATCCTGATCAGTAACACGAAGGTGATGATGCAGACGAGTACCGATCTGCTTCTGCTGCAGGCGTTCTTCAATCTGTGGACGAGACCCATGCACAAGTACTAAGCGCACCCCCAGACTATTAAGCAGAGCAATATCGTGCACAATGTTAGCAAAATTCGGATCGGCAACCGCTTCTCCACTCAGCATCAGGACAAAAGTATGGCCCCGGTGCGCATTAATATAAGGGGAAGAGTGGCGGAACCAGTTGACGTATTGTTTGGTGTCGTCGTTCACAGCAGGTCTACAAGCAGTTCTGTTTAATCATTTTTGATATGGCTACTGTAGGCTTTATCTGCTCAAAAGCCAAATACTGATCTCGTTGCTTTAACTGATTAATAAAGGAAACCTTGTCAAGTGAGTAAAACAACGCAGAAGCAAAGTGTCAGGAGTAATAAAAATAGGCTGAGTAACTATCCGAGTAAAATTATCTAACTCAGTCACCCGTTTATGATTCCAGCTCCATTTTACCCAGGTGTAGTCTGATATAGACTAAGACAGATACAGAACAACCCTGGAAGCCATAAAGACCACTTAAAAGAGTCTGAGCTTCAAGCTAGAGTAGAGACAAGAAATAAATGGCATTGGAAGTCGAGCTTAAACTAACCCTCAGCCCTCATCATGTAGGCTCTTTAAAACAACAGCCCCTGTTCCGCTCTGAACAGATCCGGGAATTAGGGCAACAACAGTTAGGTAATACCTACTTCGACACGCCTGACCAGAAACTCACCGAACATCGCGTTGCCCTGCGTATCCGCCAAAAAGGTGATCAGCTGATTCAGACATTAAAAACCAGCGGTTCTAGTGAAGCGGGCATGCACAGCCGAAAAGAGTGGGAATGGCTACTCGATTCAGAAGAGCTGAATTATAACCTGCTATCAGAGGCTGAATGGCCAAAGGCGCTTGAAGACAGTGAACTACAAAAAAGGATTGCCCCTGTTTTCAGCACCAATTTTAACCGTACCCTTTGGATACTGGATACTCTGGATAGCCAGGGGAACCCTCTAAAGGCTGAGATCGCCCTTGATGAAGGCACAGTGACAGCAGCGGGGCTCGAAGATCCTCTTTGTGAACTGGAGCTTGAGTTACTGGAAGGGGAAGCCAGCGAGTTAGTAAAAGTTGCTTTGCAGCTCGCGCGACATGTTCCTCTCTATATCAGTGATATCAGCAAAGCCGAACGCGGTTACCGACTTCTTTCAACTGAGAAATATCAGGTTAAGCGCCCCGAAGCAGTTTTTGATGAAGAAACCACTTTAGAGCAAGCGTTTTGCCAGCTACTGGTCACTGAGTTGACGCTATGGCCACGTTACTTTGAAGCCTGGCGCTTCACAAAAAACTGGGACTATATTCCTCTGGCCCTGGATTCATTGCGAAATACAGGTGCGCTTTTTGAAACCTTCAGTGATGTGATTCCTGCTGAGCCCGATGGTGAGATAGAGCAACTTCTGACAAAGCTCATCCGCCAAATTCGCGATATTAATGCCTGGACCCGGGTTAAGACCCTCTCAGGCATTGAAGACAGCGAATGGCTGAAAAAGCATGAAAGTAAAGCTGCTGCAAGAATGGAAGTTCTGCTACAAACCGCTGAACCGGGGATTCTTGCATTGCTCATCTCTGATCAGTTAATCGAACAACCCTGGCGCGACCGCTGGAACGAGCAACACCAGGAAATTGCACTAAGCCCTATAAAGGAATAATGACAAGCATCAGGGTTCGCCCTGATCTCCATTGTTAAACTAGAAGGATTCGTTTCAGGAGAAGCCTCAACTATGCTGCAAGCCAACTTAAACAACCTGCCATCAGCGCTGCATCCAATACTAAAACATAACTGGGAACAAGTTAGCTCTGTACTGGAAACCTTAGACAATATCCCGGAACAGTTTGCTGAGGACCTAAGCCGCGTACTCACCGGTAGTAATTTTGTTGCAGAACAGTTTGGTCGCTCCCCTGAAATACTCCCTTCACTACTGAACAGTGGCGATCTCTACTCCAGTTACCATGACAATCAGTATCAGGAAAGCCTGAACAACCTTCTCTCCGTTGTTGAAACCGAAGAGCAGCTGCACCAGGCGGTACGTAAATTTCGCCAAAGGGAACAAACCCGCCTGATCTTTCGTGATCTGACCCGTGCCAGTGACATGCGCAACACAACGCGTGAATTATCTTGGCTTGCCGATGCCTGTGTAGAACAGACCATGAACTGGCTCTACGATCAGGCATGTGAACGCTGGGGCACACCTACCGGCCGCCACTCTCGCAAGCCGCAACGTATGGTTGTCCTGGGGATGGGTAAACTAGGCGCGAATGAGCTCAATCTATCGTCTGATATTGATCTGATCTTTGTTTATCCGGAAAACGGTGAAACAGAGGGCAGTAAAAAATGCCTGGATAACCAGGATTTCTTTATCCGCCTGGGTAAGAAACTCATCCAGGCACTGGATAACACCACCATCGACGGGTTTGTGTTCCGTGTCGATATGCGCCTGCGCCCCTTCGGCTCGGCTGGACCGCTGGTCATCAGTTTTGATGCAATGGAGGGTTACTACCAGGAGCATGGTCGCGAGTGGGAACGCTATGCCATGATCAAAGCTCGAGTCATGGCAGGTGATCAGGAAGCCGGCGCCGAGCTCATGCAGATCCTGCGCCCTTTCGTTTACCGTAAATATATCGACTTCAGCGCTTTTGACTCTCTTCGTGAGATGAAAGAGATGATCAACCGCGAAGTCCGTCGCAAGGGTTTAAACAATAACGTTAAGCTTGGCTCCGGCGGCATTCGGGAAGTCGAGTTTATCGCACAGGTTTTCCAGTTATTACGAGGTGGCCGTGACGCACGCTTGCAACAAAGAGAACTATGCAAAGTACTCCCTGTTCTACCTGAGGCCGTAGGGATGCCTCAACAGGCATCCGATGAACTAATGGAAGCTTATGAATTCTTGCGCAATGCAGAGCATGCTATCCAGGCGGTGGCTGATAAGCAGACTCAGGAGCTCCCGATAGACGAACAGGAACAACTTCGCCTTGCCTACAGTATGGGCTTTGATAGCTGGGAAGGCTTTACCGAGAGCCTGGAAAACTATCGTAATAATGTCCGTATCCATTTTGCTGACCTGATCGCACCTAGTGAGGAAAGCGAGCAAGATGAACAAGGCTGCGAAGATCAAACCTGGTTGTCGCTATGGAATGATGATCTGGAAGAAGAGCACGCGGTTGAGATTCTTAATGAACAGGGCTTTGACGATGCAGCTAAAGCATGGGAGCTCATCGATTCTTTACGTCAGTCCCGCACGGTTAAGATGTTGCAGCAAATCGCTCAGGAAAGACTTCTTGCGGTTCTGCCTATTCTATTGCGCGAGACATCTCAGGTTGAAAATTCGACGGAGACCCTTGGACGGGTCCTTCAGTTAATTCAAGCGATCCTGCGCCGTTCAGCCTATTTAGTGCTGCTGGCCGAGAACCCCGTTGCATCGCAACAGTTAGTGAAACTTTGCTCCGCTTCAAACTGGTTCTCGGAAAAGCTCACTAAGCAACCGATCTTGCTGGATGAACTGATTGATCCGAACTCGCTGTACTCACCACCCAATAAAGAGCAGTTAAATAGTGAACTCCGACAGCAGTTGCTGCGTATCCCGGAAGAAGATACCGAACAGTTGATGGACTGCTTGCGTTACTTTAAAAACGCCCATTCGCTAAAAGTTGCAGCCTCTGAAATAACAGGCGCTCTTCCTTTGATGAAAGTCAGCGATTACCTCACCTGGACAGCTGAGGTTATTCTCGAAGCAGTTGTGGATATCGCCTGGAAGATCATGACTGAGAAGCATGGATCTCCGCAGAAATCAGCAGGTGTGCCGTGCAATCCTGACTTTATCGTGTTGGGTTATGGCAAGATGGGGGGGATTGAGCTCTCTTATGGATCCGATTTAGATCTGGTATTTATCCATGATTCCGATCCTAACCTGTTTACCGATGGCGACAAGCAGATAGCTAATTCGGTTTTCTTTACCCGTCTTGGACAGAAGATCATCCATATCCTCAATACCTTCACAACCTCCGGGCAACTCTATGAAGTGGATATGCGCCTGCGCCCTTCCGGCAACTCCGGACTATTGGTAAGTTCATTGAAATCCTTCTCTGATTACCAGAACAAAGAGGCCTGGACATGGGAACACCAGGCATTGGTTCGTGCCCGCATGGTTGCTGGCGATACCCAACTGCAGCAACGCTTCGAAGAGGTACGCGCGCAGATCCTTTCTCTGCCGAGGGAAAAAGGAAAGCTACTGGAAGAAGTGGCAGAGATGCGCGAGAAGATGCGCTCGCATCTGGGCAGTAAAAACAGTAGTAACGAAGAGAATCCGGTTTTCCATCTCAAGCATGATCGCGGTGGAATTGTGGATATCGAGTTCCTGGTACAGTACTTAACGCTACTAAATGCTCAGCAGTACCCTGAGCTCTATGAGTTTACCGACAACATTCGAATTCTCGATGCGGCTGAACGAACTGAGCTCATTAGTTCTGAAGAAGCTGAAACACTGCGCGAAGCCTATAAAGCCTACCGGGCGGTAGGACACAGGCAAACCTTGCAGGAACGTTCAAATACAATTTCAGATTCTGAGATGAAAGATATGCGTCAGGCTGTTGCCTGCATCTGGGAAAAGACGATGCAGTAATATCCCAGGCATAAAAAAAGCAGGCCTAGGCCTGCTTTTTTTAAGGTTAAAGCCGATTAAACGTCAGTCAGCCAACCGTGCTTATCTTCCGCTTTACCCCACTGAATGTCATTCAGGGCTTTACGCAGCTTCAGGGTAGTTTCACCAATACCACCATCGCCAACGGTATACTCTTTATCGCCGTAAACCAATGTTCCTACAGGTGCCAGAACGGCCGCAGTACCGGACAGAGCCGCTTCACAACCAGGTTTTGCAGCACGTTCCAGAAGCTCTTCAACAGTCAGACGGCGCTCTGATACTTTCAACCCGTTGTCACGGGCAATCTGCAGAACAGAATCACGAGTCACACCGTGCAGGAAGCTTTCATCCAGATCGCGAGTGATTACTTCATCACCGTCAATAAGCAGGAAGTTTGCCGCACCTGTCTCCTGAACATCACCGTTCGGGCAGAACAGAACCTGATCTACGTTATATTTCTCTTTCGCACGCATCGTTGGCAGCAGCGCACTTGCATAGTTACCACCGCTTTTGATCATACCGTTGTGGGGTGCGCAACGCAGGCCCTGATCATCGACCAGCAAACGTAATGCACGATCACCACCAGCAAAATAGTCACCTACCGGGGATAGCAGTACATAGAAGCAAGCGGTTTCAGAAGGAGCCGCCGCTTTACCAATCGCCGGTTCAGTACCAAACAGTGTTGGACGAATATACATAGAACCCGGAGGCGCTGGAACGTCCGACTTAAAACGCGTCACCGTATCCAGAATCATTTTCGTCATGAACTCTTCATCCAGCTCTGGCAGTGCTAGCAAGCGAGCACTCTGTGCCATACGCGAAACGTTACGATCAATACGGAAAATCTTTACCGAACCATCTTCATGACGGAATGCTTTCAAACCTTCAAAGCAGGTGCTGGAATAGTGCAACACATGGGCACCCGGGTGCATACTAATGCTGTCACTAGGGACCATTTCGACCGCACTCCAGCTAGAACCGTCAAACCAGGTGATTGACATTTCAGGCATAAAAACGGAGCCGAATGCAGTAGCCATGATACCTTCCTTCTTCTGTGTGCCGACAAACCCAGAACCGGGCGTGGGCAAAAATGAATTGATTGAAAAAATACAAAGGCTGATATTCTAATCGCCACGCAGAAAAATTGGAATTCCCATTATACGAAGAACCGAGTTAATTGAGGCGAATCTGGCCCTTTTATAGTATGATTCCACCCTTTGCCTAAGCCCAGACAGACTTCTCCAGCTTCAGCAATTCATCGATGAGAAGTTAAGGGATAAGAGATTCATTCGGACGCAATGGAAAAAGTATTTGCTACCATGGTGCAGAAAGGAAAAGCTGCCCCAAAACTCACGTTTATTTTTATCTTTATCTGCCTGGCCCTGCTGGATCTGGTGCTGGTGAGGGATATTAGTTGGCTACTCGAGAATCTAGAGGGTAAGCGCTTTTGGGTGAATTATAGTTTCAGCCTGGGAGCACTGTTCCTGCTAATGCTGATTCTTGCTCCAACGAAGAGCGCGGTCATACGTTCCGTCTTTCTCTTTTTTATTCTTGGAACTCAGATTGCCCAGCAATCATACTTTGCCGTTTACGGCGGTTTTGTCTCTGTTTTCGATCTGCGCTTTGTCGCAGCTGACCCTTTGCTAACTCTGGAGCTTTGGCTGGACAATGCCATCATTCTCAAGCCCCTGATTTTATTGGCCATTGAGCTCCCCCTACTACTGTTGCTATTCCGTCTTGATCTCAAACCACGCTGGTGGCTCCGGCTCGGCAGTGGCATCCTGGCGACGTTGTTATTTTTACTCGTCACCTTCAGTTGGTACGGTATAAACAAATTCCAATTTAGTTCAGTCGCTTACGCCGGTGTTTTTCCCGGGCTGATCGAACGACATGCCTTTGAAGACAAACTGACTGAAAAACCCCAGGTTCCAGCACAAAAGCCTGCCCCTGATGCGCCAAATATTGTCTTTGTGGTGGGCGAATCACTGAATGTACAGAATCTCGGTATCTATGGTTACGAGCGCCAAACCACCCCGCGTCTACAGAAAATGCTGGACCGTGAAGAGATGCTGCTCTATCGCAACGCAGTGAGCATTGGCACCCGTACACTGAGCTCAGTCCCTTATATGCTCACAGGCCTTCAGGGTATTGACCCATATGGGGTTATCTATAGCAGCCCTACCATATTCAATTACGCAAAGGCAGCGGGCTATCAAACCGCCTTCATCACAGCCCAGGACTTCCAGTGGCGCAATATCGATCAGATGTTCGTCGATCAGGATCTGGATTTTTACCGAAGCGGACCAGACTTTAGCGCTTCAGTATCTGTTTCAGAGGGTGCTGATGACATGAAGGTATTAGAGAAAGGTATTTTCCCATATCTTGATCAAGCGTTAAGCCAGCCTCAATCCGCACCTATGATGCTCGTCGCGCAAATGAACGGGAGTCATTACCCGTATAACACCCACTCTCCGGATTACATCAAACAATTCCTACCGGAAACAGAGCCGAACGGAATCAATGCCTACGACAATACCGTACTCTATACCGACCTCTATCTTGAAGGGTTGGTGAACCATGTCAGAAACTTAGATCCCGAGGCCTGGATCTTTTATTCATCTGACCATGGTCAGGATATCTCGCAAACCAAAACCCACTTCAACCGTGGATATGGTTCAGGGGTTATCCATAACTCATTAATGGTTTTCCCACCTAAATCAGCACTAAACCGGTTAAAGGCAAACCTGCAAAGCCCGGTTAGTCAGGCGGATATCTTTGCCACCATTCTTGAACTGATGCAGATAAGCCCCGTATCTGAGATCAATGGCGCCAACCTTTTAGAACCCATTGAACAGGACCGATTACGCGTTGTATCGGCTTATATGAAAACACTGCACAATGAACCTAATGCTGTACTGATGTTCCCAGATATGAGTTATATCCACGTCGACTTTGATCGTCAGAGTGTTACCTTTCAGGACGGTAAAACCATCAAGCCCTATGCAGAGCTGCAACCCGAATACAGAGCTTTCTTTGAACGGCGGTTAAATCCGGATTCAGCGCAGTTGAAGTCTGAGGAGCATAGCCAATGAAGACGTTAATTATTGGCCCCTCATGGGTAGGCGATATGCTGATGAGCCAATCACTCTATCGGCATCTGAAACAAGCTCAACCTGAACGAGAGATTGATGTCCTGGCGCCGGACTGGTGTCGCCCGGTTTTAGCCCGGATGCCAGAGATCAATAACTCCATAGCGATGCCCGTTGGGCATGGAAGCTTGCAATGGGGTGTACGAAAAGAGATCGGTAGGGAGCTCTCCCAACAGAGCTATGAGCAAGCATTTGTCCTGCCCAACTCATTGAAGTCGGCACTGATTCCCTGGTTTGCAAAAATTCCGATGCGTACAGGGTGGCGGGGTGAGATGCGCTATGGTTTGTTAAATGACATACGCCCTCTGGATAAAGAAGCGTTTCCACTCATGGTGCAGCGCTATGTAGCCCTGGCTTATCCACCTGAGCAAGCAGCCCTGCAAAAAGAACAGATTCTGTTCCCTCAGCTTGAAGTAAAAGCAGAAGAACAAGCAAAAGCCATTGATCAGTTCTCTTTGCAGAACCAGAAAAGCATCGCTTTCTGCCCAGGTGCCGAATTTGGTCCGGCAAAGCGCTGGCCCGACTACCACTACGCCAAGCTTGCGCAAATGCTAATCGCCGATGGCTATTCGATCTGGTTATTTGGTTCACAAAAAGACCGCGCTGCCTGCGCACAGATTATCGACCAGCTTTCAGATCATGAAAAAGATCAGTGCTATAATCTTGCGGGCGAAACTTCACTTCCACAGGCAATCGATCTGATTGCTGCGTGTAAACTAGCCGTGAGCAATGATTCTGGATTAATGCATATAGCTGCAGCCGTAGGAACACCCCTGGTTGCCCTTTATGGTCCAACCAGTCCTGGCTTTACGCCACCTCTGTCAGCAAAAGCCGAGATTATCAGGCTTATTGAAGGTTTTCATAAAATCCGCAAAGGGGACGCTGACCAGGGCTATCATCAAAGTCTGATCGATATCTCACCAGAGATGGCCTATAGCACAGCCGAAAAGTGGTTAGGGGATGAGTAAGCAGGCAATGAAAGTACTGATTGTTAAAACCTCATCTCTAGGCGATGTGATCCATACCCTTCCCGCGCTGACCGATGCCATGCATGCCATACCCGGCATTCGTTTTGATTGGGTTGTTGAAGAGGGCTTTAAAGAGATTCCTGCCTGGCACCCGGCTGTGGATAAAGTCATACCAGTCGCTATCCGGCGCTGGAGAAAGTCACTGCTTAGCAGCCAGACCCGAGCTGAGTGGAAAGCCTACAAAGCTGCACTTCAATCAACCAAATATGATGCCGTGATTGATGCACAAGGGCTGATTAAAAGTGCCTTTTTAGTGACTCGCCTGGCTAAAGGTCCTAGCTACGGACAGGACAAAAACTCAGCCCGTGAACCGCTGGCTGCAAAGTTCTTTGACCATCCGGTTCCTGTTGCGAAACAGCAGCATGCTGTAGAGCGAACCCGCCAGCTATTTGCCAAGGCACTTGGCTATGCCTTACCAGATGCAAAAGGGGACTTTGCCGTACAGGCTCACTTCCAGGATACAAACCCGTCTGAGCAGCCATATCTGGTTTTTCAACACAGTACCACTCGCTTTGATAAACACTGGCCTGAAGTCTATTGGCAGGAACTTATCAAAAAAGCGAGCGAGTCTGGATGGCAGATTAAGCTCCCCTGGGGTAACCCTGCAGAGAGAGAACGCGCCGAGCGACTCGCTAAAGTTCACGAAAATGCACAAGTACTTCCAAAGCTGACCCTTGCAGAGGTTGCTCAAATACTCTCATCTGCTAGTGGCTGTGTTTCAGTTGATACCGGGTTATCTCACCTTGCAGCTGCGCTTGATCGCCCTAATGTCATCTTGTTTGGCCCAACAGATCCGGGCCTGGTTGGCGGCTATGGCAAAGATCAACTCTGCCTGGAAGCAAAAGGCTACCCCCCCGTTTCTGGGCAGATAGAACCGGCTATTTTTGCACCTCTGACACCTGAGATTGTCTTTACCAATCTTGAAAAGTTACTAAAAAATTAATATAGGTCAAAAGAAGACGGTGAATTCTTTACCCCCCTACATTAGCGATCTAGGATGTAACTAGGAGATTCCTCAGGGCCGAGGGCAGATGAGAAGTCGCAGTTATGCTCGAATCGCTTTTGGAGCGGATAGATCATGAGGAATTTATACTCCTCTCAGAAGATATCAAAAGCTCCCTAGCCGAACACCATATATGGTTGCAACGTATTAACCTTGCGATAGCAACGCGTACACCTATTAAAGAGCATTCCTTTATCGCTGAAGATGGGCACAGACATTGTCATTTTGGTTTGTGGCTGGCAAACATCATGGCCGAGGAGGAGTTTGATTCACCCATCTTCGATCAGATTAATCAACTCCATGTTAAGTTACACCTGAAGGGAAGTGAGCTGATCTATTCGCTGGATCTGGGGCATCCTCTGGATGAGTCGCTCTATGCCTCGTTTCTCGATACTCAACGTCAGTTTTTCAATGCTGTACTAGAGCTATTGGAGTTTTCTGTCATCTCGACCCACCAGTTTGACCCAACAACCAAACTGATGAACCGACGCAGCATCCATTCCATACTCGCCCACGAGAAGCAGCGTATGGAGAAAACAAAAGACACAGTTTGCGCGATAGCAATGGCAGACATTGATCGCTTTAAAGCATTCAATGACCGATACGGACATGATCTCGGAGATAAAGTACTGGAACACGTTGCTTCAGTATTTAACAGCGCGATCCGTCGTTACGATTCAGTGGCAAGGTTTGGCGGTGAAGAATTTCTCTTCGTGCTACCAGATATGACCATTAAAGATGCAACAAACACTATAGAAAGGGTTAGAAAAAAACTAAGCACCTCCCCGATTGAGAGCGAATTCGGTCCTTTAGCAGTAACCGCATCTTTCGGTATTACTCAACTATGCCCTCATTGCAACACCGAAGGTTCTCTAAAGCGGGCAGATGTCGCGCTCTACGAAGCCAAAGCCAGAGGGCGTAATCTCTGTGTCAGTGTTGATGCCAGCAAGCTATTGCAGCACCGTGAACTATGCTCTGTTGATCCTAGTGAAGAACAATTACAAGAGATAATCCAAAAGTACTGCGAAGTTATTTAATTCTCTTTAACGGGCAGTCAATAAACTATCTTATTGATTAGCCAATACTTATTTCGCACAGCGATAGAAGATTTTGTCTGCTATACATATCTATAAACGCTGCAGTAAATTAAAATATAAACATTCAATAATTTAGACGGGTTCGCCTTGTTGAAAAACACACCGCCTTCATCAACTAACACACCTAGCACTTACCGTGGGCTATTGATGCTTGTTATCTTGCCTCTATTATTAGTGGCTTTAGGTGGCGGTGCGATCTACCTTAACCTGTTGTCCGAGAGCGAGGCTGAAGCCCGCATCCACGGCAGCAATATAACCAGCCTTCTCTCAACTCATACCAATGAGTTTATTAGTAACCGGGTGGATGCCGTTGAGCTGTTAGCCGGGGAGACTCTGTTAAGAAATTCCCCCTTACTAATCGGAAATGACGAACCGAAAGACCTTTTCGAAGCGCGTTTACTTCTCAACCGTTACTGCAAAACGCTCAATGCTTCTCTCTGCTACATAATGAATGTCAAAGGTGACGCGGTTGCTGATAGCCGTCCTCCGGAAACATCAATCGTTGGCAATAACTACGGCTTCCGGCCTTACTTTAAACAAGCGATCTGGGGAGAATCGAGCATCCATCTCGCATTGGGAGTGACAACAAAAAAACGAGGCATCTATTTCAGCAGCCCTATTATTTCAGCACATAATAAAATTGTCGGCGTTGCTGTTATTAAGTTTCTGCCTGCCCCTATAGAACAACGTTTCGCTGAAGTCACTGGCTTCGCATCACTGGTAGATCCTAACGGTATTGTATTTGCTTCAAACCAACCGGATTGGCTCTATAAGTCTCTGTTCAAACTCAGCCCCCAGCGCCTCAAGAAAATTGCCGAGTCTCGTCAATTCGGTGACCAGGCACCCGAATCCCTGGGCTTTACCGTCGATAGTGATAACAACGTCTCTGGGCCAAGCGCTCAAAACCACCTGCTCGAACAAGTTTCAGTCTCTCAGCTTCCCGGCTGGAGTATCACTTACCTTTACCGGACTGAACATATAACAAGTATGGAGCACCCTAATCAGGGAATCGCGGCGCTTTCAATTATCATCATTCTTTTCCTGCTGACCCTGTTCGCTGTAAAGCAACTTTATAGCAGGCTGGTTGAAACGCTGCGTTCCAATGCGCAGCAACAAAAAGATCTGGAACGCAGCGAACACCGCTTGCAGAACTTCGACAAAGTAAGCTCAGAAGCTATCTTTATCCATAACAGTGAAGGGATAGTGGATGTTAATAAGCAAGCAGAGAAGATGTTTGGCTATACCCATACTGAGCTACTCCAACTCAAGCCGGATGACTTCTTTTCTGCTGAAAGCCTTCCTGTTGCAATGGAGAAGGTACGTACTCAATCAGAAACACCTTATCAGGCAACCGTGATAACCCGGGATGGTACGGCTATCCCTGTAACTGTGAACGGTAAAGCTGTTTTATGGAACGGACAGAAAGCCCGTGCCGCTTCATTCAGGGATATTACCCGCAGGATCGAATATCAAAAAAGATTAATGGCCAGCGAGGATCGTTTCCGACAACTATCCGATCTGGTAGCGGAAGGGCTCCTGATCTACAGCGAAAACAAAATAATCGATGTTAACCAGTCACTCTGTGAACTGTTTGGTCAACGTCGTGAGGATCTGTTGGAATCTGATCTTTCAGAGCTTTTTTCCGAGCAATCACTTACTGCCATAAACAACCACCCAGATACCGCGGCGGCTCTGGAGTTATCACTTGAACGGGCTGACGGCACCCTATTTCCCGCAGAGATAACAACCGCCAGCATGCAGTTTGATGATGGCTTGTTTATTGTCCTGTCGATAAGAGATATCAGCCGCTATAAAGAGCAAGAAGAACATATTCTTTATCAGGCCCAGTTTGACCTGCTCACTCATATTCCAAACCGCTTTCTGGCAAAAGACCGGGCGGAGCAAGCCATACGAAACGCTGACAAACATGATGGTAAATTAGCCCTGATGTTTATCGACCTGGATGGTTTCAAAAAGGTCAATGACAGCATGGGTCATGAAGTTGGCGATCAACTTTTACAGCAAGCTACCCGCCGTTTTGTTAGCTGTATTGAGAAACAGCACACGCTCGCTCGCCATGGCGGCGATGAGTTCATTATTATCCAGGAAGATATTGCTGACCCGACCGATTCTGAGATCGTAGCTGAAAAAATTCTTCAGCAATTTTCAAACCCTTTCAGCATTGAGAACAAGCAGCTGATTGTAACCGCCAGTATCGGGATCTCTATCTACCCTGATGATGCTAATAACTACAGCGATCTGCTACGCGCTGCAGATATCGGCATGTATAAAGCAAAACATGACGGTAGAAATCGCTTCCATTACTACACCCAGGAGATGAATGACATCGCCACCCGCAAGCTGGCACTCGACAACAGTCTCAGGGAAGCACTACAAAACAGAGAGTTCAATCTGGTTTTCCAGCCTCTCATCTGCAACGTCAAAGGCCAGCCCAAGGTGCAGGGAGCTGAAGCGCTGATCCGTTGGACCTCTCCGGTCTTGGGCCAGGTTTCTCCTGTTGAGTTTATTCCACATACTGAGCAGTCAGGGCTTATCATCCCGATCGGTCGCTGGGTGCTGGAACAAGCCTGCCAGCAGGCTAAACGGTGGGTAGATGACGGACAGGAAGATGTATTTATTTCGGTCAATGTCTCGCCAAGACAGTTCAAAGGCAATGATCTGTTACGTGACCTTACATCAGCCTTAGAAAGCAGCGGACTTCACCCACACCATCTTAATATTGAAGTGACCGAAGGTCTGCTAATTGAAGCCAGCCCCGAGCTAAACAACACACTTCAGCTGATTACTGACATGGGTATTAACCTGTCTATGGATGACTTTGGTACAGGGTACTCTTCATTAAACTATCTGAAAAAGTTCCCCTTTAATAACCTGAAAATAGACCGCTCATTTATCAAAGAGCTGCCGGACAACTCTGATTCCGCCATACTGGTTACAGCGACAATCGCTATGGCTCACCAACTGGGGTTAAGCGTAACCGCCGAGGGTATTGAAACCGCTGAGCAGTATAACTACCTGCGTGGTTTGAGATGTGATCGGTTACAAGGTTTCTATATGGGCAAGCCTGTTCCAGCCAATGAATTTAGCTTTGAGCTTGCTCCGTAATCCCCCCCTATTTCCGAAAAATACCGATCTTCAAGCTGTACAAAATATTGACAACACTTGCCACCAAAGTATAAGTTTATACATTGCTTATACTAATTGGTCTTACCAATATACCATATTGTCGCTATAAGCTATCCTAGAACCAATAACAAAAATAAAAAGCGAGTCCATCAATGTTGCAAGTAACCTTCAAGCAGAAGCTGATCTTTGTGGTCCTGCTCACGCTGGTCAGTATTGCCTATCTCGGCTTTGTATCATTAAGCAACCTAAGCGAACAAAATAATTCCGCCAAGCGCGTTTCCAACCTGACCGAAACCAGCGACCTTTTATCCACTCTTCAGCTGGAGCTTTTGACTGCGGAAAGCGCCCTGTCCCAGATGACTGAAACGAATGCCAGTGCATTTGATAAAGAATTAAAAACGATGTCCGCATCGTTTAAGCAGGGACTATCCGAAAAATCAGTGCTGACTACTGATCCTAAGCTTGCAGAAATGCTGGAGCAGAGTTCAAGCTTCTTTACTCAGTATATAAACGCACTCAGTGCTCAACTCTCCGCTCAGCGGGCTCTCGGCTTTAATGGTGAATCCGGGGTACTAAAACCCCTCAATGAAGCCGCCGCCGATCTTGAAGATAAACTGTCCGTTTTCAGTATGTTGCTTCAGCCATTCATTGTTACCCGCCAATTGGAAAAGGAATACCTGATATCTCCCAGCCAGGAAGCCGCTGATAAGCTGAGTAAGCAATTGGAAACGGTGATTTATGAAGTTAAAGATGCAGAATTTTATGACACCTTTGGCCCTTCAATAGAAACCTATCAGGCCCAAACTCAGAAGCTGATTGTCGCTGCAGAAAACAGAGCATCCAGTTATCTCGCACTGAATAAAGCCCGTACAACATTCAAAGCTCATATCACCAATACACAGCGTTACCTGAAAACTGAGCTTTTAAGCAAAGCTCGCGATCAAGCCGAAGCGGCTACTGCGGATACTCGCTGGACAATTATCTTAGTGAGCGTCATTTTGGCGCTGGCCATTAGTGCAATCCTAGCCAAAATTGGCGTATCAGCTGGCCTGACATTGAAAAGCATCGTTCAACAGGTCAATAAGATTGCTTCAGGCGACCTAACCACCAGTCTCAAGATCTCTGAAAATAAAGCAGACGAGTTCGATCAGGTTTCCAAAGCGGTTAATACAATGACGGACGACCTGCGCCAGGTGATCCGTCAGGTCGCACAAAGTCAGTCCGAACTGCAATTGCAAAGTGAAGAGCTTTCTCAAGCGATCCAGACAATTGCGTCGAATAACAGTCAGGTATCGGATCAATCTAATCACCTGGCTAGCGCTACCGAGCAGATCAGTGCAACCACTGAGCAGGTGGCACACAGGGTACAGAGCCTCCAAACGGACAGCCAGAATGCCCATCAGGCCGCCGTCGATGGCGGCACCATTATCAGCTATGCAATGACTGCCCTGAGCGAAACGGCAAGAGTTGTAGAAGCGTCATCCATGCAACTACAACAGCTACAGCAGCACTCAGAAGAGATCGACAAGGTACTCCTGATCATCAATGATCTGGCCGATCAGACCAACTTACTTGCACTGAATGCAGCAATCGAAGCGGCCCGCGCAGGTGAAGCGGGACGTGGATTTTCTGTCGTGGCAGATGAAGTCCGCACCCTGGCCGAAAGCACGGTCAAAGCCACAGGAGATATCACAGATACTGTCAGGGCAATCCAGCAGCAAACCCGCTCGGTAATAGACGTGATGAACCAAAGCACCAAAAGCATCGATGAAGTAAAGCAGCAGGGTGGTGAAGCTCAGCGCGCGGTAGAACGAATAGAGCAACAAACACAACAGGCGCTAAGTACCAGTACCGAGATCACCGGCGCCATTGATGAGGTCGCGACAACGACCCGCGAGATGGCTTCAAGCATGGATCAGATAGCTCAAGGTATTGAGCAAAATAGCTGTGCATCGAATGCGATTGTGACCTCTGCTGACAACCTCAAAGGCAGTGCGGAAAATATGGGAGAAATGACTCGTAAGTTCAGCTACTAACACTCTGCTAACCTTTTCTTCCGGGCCCATATGGGCCCTTTTTCTTTCTGTACTTGATCTATGTAAGCTCACTCACCTTCGTCATGCTCTATACTCAGGGCTGATCTGAATCATGAAGAAACCGTATGTCGAATTTACAACCTATGAAACTGCTATTTGTTTGCCGCCACAATGCGGTTCGTTCCCAAGTCGCTGAAGTACTAGCCAATTCCATTAGCCATGGAAAAGTTCAGGCGCTGAGTGCTGGAGTTGAGCCTCAACCTGTACCTGATTTTATTCAAGAATGGGCAGGAGGATATTCCACCCAATCCAGTGCGTTAAGCACAACATCGTTGCAGGAGATGGAAGGCCATGACTTTGACCTGATTATTACTCTCTGTGACAAGACCCACCAGGCCTTACCAGAATTATCCACAGATACTGCGCATATACGCTGGGACTTCCAACATCCAGATAATATGGAATCGTTAAAGCATCTGGAAATTGAACTATCAGAGCGACTTAGGCTAATGTTTTTAGCTAAGAATCTGATTTAGATAAAAGGAGAAAGTGGTGCCGGCACCAAGAGTCGAACTCGGGACCTACTGATTACAAGTCAGTTGCTCTACCAACTGAGCTATACCGGCACATCTCAGAAGAGGACGCGAATAATAGGCAGTTTGATTCGTTTAATCAAGATTTTTTTACCCTTATCTGCCTATTATTTTCGAGCTGTATATTATTTCTACAACAACGTGCTCCGAACTACCTCTTAATCCAGATAAAGCTGATTATTCGCAAGTCCTCGACCTGTCACCTATATTCATTAGACAATGAAAAGATTCTCTAATCTGTTTACTGAGGTGCCCACTCCAGGTGTCCATACAAGAGAGCTTAACGTTCAGTGCGGATGAACTCAGCGAGCTTTGTGGTGAAGGATATTTCAATGTATTGGTCAAAAAACTCCTGGAGTTGATCAATGCTGATTATACCTATGTAGCCAGAATTCTGGATGGCGCACATGAAGCCGAAACTGTCGCTTTCTATGGTAAAGGCGAGTTTTACCCCGCGATCAGGTACAACCTGTCAGGCACACCCTGTGAAGATCTTCGCTGCTCTGAAGAGGCTTGCATCCTAAGCGGTGTTGCCGATATCTATTCGGAAGATGAATTCCTTAAAGACCTCTCAATTGAAGGTTATTTAGGCATTGTCCTCAAAGACGATAATAATGAGGTTATCGGCATCCTAACTGCACTGTTCACCGTCCCTATTCCAGAGCAGGATGCCAGGGAGATTAAACGGTATTTCTTAAACTTCTCGACCCGAGCTTCACGAGAACTGGAACGCATCAAATACGAACACCTGTTAAAAAACGAGATATCTCTCCTTCAGGAAAAAAACGACCGGCTACAGATCGCACAAAAGGTCTACGATTTTTCGAAGGACGGCATCATCATCACCAACGCCGACAATGAAATACTTTATGTTAATAAAGCTTTGGAAGAGATGTCCGGCTTCTCGCTCAACGAACTCAAAGGCAGTAACCCAAGAAGGCTTAGTGCAGGCCAGCAAGAAAAACGGCTCGCTGATAAATTATGGCATTCGTTGGTTAAAGAAGGTTTCTGGCGAGGTGAGCTGTGGAACCAGCACAAGGATGGAACCACCTACCCGGTTTCCACTTCAATCACCACGATTCCTGATGAACTGAATGTAGCAAAGCATTATGTTGCTATTCATCGTGATATCACAGCAGAGAAACAAGCGGAAAAGCTGATCAGGTTCCAGGCCACTCATGACTCACTTACCGGTTTGCTAAACCGGTATGAATTTAATCTGAGGCTGGAATCCCTGCTTACTAGTGTTCAATCCCGCAACAACTCCGCTGCTTTCATCATGCTGGATATGGATGATTTCAAAAGTATCAATGATATTCAGGGCCACAGCACAGGTGACGCATTATTGATGTTGATGGCAAAAAGGATTGATGACCTTTTACCGGACAGCTACCTGCTAGCAAGGTTAGGCGGAGATGAGTTTGCTATATTCGCCGAGTATGCGGACAAAAGTGTTATTCACACGTTGACCCAATCTCTGGTCGGAGCCTTCAATCAGGTCTTTGAACTACAAGGCCTGCGCTTACGCTGCTCAACCTCAATCGGACTCAGTTTATTTCCCCATGATGCGGATAATAGTCAGGAGCTCTTTAAGTGTGCAGACCAGGCATTATATGAAGCGAAGAAAAACGGTGGTGCATGCTATGCGGTATTTACCCCCAGGCTTCGTACCGCAGCAGAACGGCATCAGAAAATCCGCCTTAAACTGGCCGATGCCATCGAACAAGAACGGATTGAACTGCATTATCAGCCCATTGTTGATATCGCCACAGGTCGCGTCAGCCGTTGCGAAGCCCTTGCCCGCTGGACGGATGATGAACTAGGCCCAATAACACCTTGTGAGTTTATTAAGGTCGCTGAACATTCCGGGCTGATCCATCCGTTAAGCTATTTGATCGTTAAACGTGCACTGTCTGAGTTACGCGAGATCAACTCTGCACTCATCGAACCGATTGAAATCTCTATCAATCGATCCCCGGTTGAGTATCTGGAACAAACAGCCCAGCAAGATTTTATTCTGAACCTGTCCAAAGAAATGGGGATACCAGCCGAGCTCATTACTATCGAACTCACTGAAAGCTTTATGCTCAAAGACCCAGAGCTCGCCATAAGGCTCCTGACTTCGCTGAAAGATTTCGGTTTCAATCTAGCGCTGGATGACTTTGGTACCGGCTATTCTTCTTTATCCTATCTGAAAAAATTTCCTTTCGACTTCCTGAAGATAGATCGCTCCTTCATTACTGATATCACCTCGACAGCGGACGACTATCAGTTAGTTAAAACGATTATTGAGATGGCTCGCATACTAGGTATGAAGTGCATTGCCGAAGGGGTTGAGGATGAAAAGCAACTGCAGATTATTGAGTCATTGGGTTGCCGTCATATTCAGGGTTATTATTTTTCTCGCCCCTTGAATGCAAGCGACTTTATCCTTTACCTGAAGCAGGCCTTCCCTGCCCAGGTAAAGTAAAACCACTTAGGGACTGATCTGAAATTGATCGGCATCTCGCCAGGCGGGGAACTTTTCACGAAAAGCGTTAAGCGCCTCTCCATTTAGCTGAGCCGTTTCTACAAATACTTTATCGATAGCATGGTCAATAACCGGTTCACCCAGATAATCCACCAGCAAACTGTCACCAGAGTAATCGAGTCCGTTGCCGTCTGAACCAACGCGATTCACACCAACACAGTAACACTGGTTTTCTATTGCCCGGGCATGCAGCAAGGTTCGCCAGGCTTTTCGCCTTGGTGCAGGCCAGTTAGCTACATAGACGACCAGATCATAATCGTTGCGATTACGGCTCCAAACCGGGAAGCGCAGGTCGTAACAGATCTGCGGCAGAATACGCCAGCCCTTGTACTCAAAGACTAACCGCTCATGCCCCTGCGTATAATGCTCATGTTCGCTACCCATACGAAACAAGTGGCGTTTATCATAAAACCTTTGCTGGCCATCCGGAGTAACAAACATAAAGCGGTTTGCAAACCCTTGCTCAGTCTCAATAGCGAGGCTTCCGCAGATTGCAGCATCTGAAGCCGCTGCCTGATCCAGAAGCCACTGACAAGTTATCCCCCCCTCTTTTTCAGCCACTCGCTCAGGTTGCATACTAAACCCGGAATTAAACATTTCGGGTAAAACAATAAGATCGGTCGTTCCCTTTAAAGACGCTATCTTCTCGCCTAAATGTTCAAGATTCTTTTCAGCATCCTGCCATTCCAGATCAGATTGGATCAGAGATACTCTTAAATTCTGCATAACTGCTCCGCTGCTTTTTCCAGGGTATCGCTACTCTTAGCAAAACACAGACGAACCATCCCCGTTTGGGTGCCATCTTTATAAAAGGGCGACAGAGGTATGGTGGCAACCCCAGCTTCTTTTAATAACCACAGGACAAATTCCTGATCTGAAAGGTCACTGATTGCTGTGTAATCTAACAACTGAAAATAGGTTCCAGGTGATGGCATGATGCCAAAGCGGCTCGATGAGAGCCGTTCGTTCATCAGATCACGTTTTTGCTGATAAAAGACCGGTAGGTTCTGATCATGTTCTGCATCCGATTGCATGTACTCGGCGATTGCTGCCTGCATCGGTGTCGAGGTACTAAACGTCAGATATTGATGTACCTTACGAAACTCTTTCATCAGCGCTTCAGGCGCTACGCAATACCCCACTTTCCAACCCGTGACATGATAAGTTTTCCCGAATGAAGATACGATAAAACTTCGCTCGGCCAACATAGGGCTTCGATTAAAACTCTGATGAACCTGGTTATCAAAAATAATGTGTTCATAGACTTCGTCGGACAACAGCAGGATATTGGTGCCTTCCAGCAACTGTTCCAGCTGAAGAAGGTCCTCACTACTCATCACACTCCCGGTTGGGTTGTGCGGTGAATTAAAAATAATCATCCGCGTACGGAGCGTGATCGCATCCTGCAACCGCTGGAAATCAATCGCAAATTGTGGGGGTAATAGTGGTATGTGAACGGTTGTTCCGCCGTTCAGTGTCACTGCAGGCTCATAACTATCATAGGCGGGATCAAATACGATCACCTCATCCCCAGCATTCACTGTGGCACTAATCGCTGCAAAAATGGCTTCGGTTGCGCCGGAAGTGATCGTGACTTCAGATTCGGCTTCCAGCTTTCGCCCGTAACAACGAAACACTTTATCAGAGACAGCCTGACAGAGTTCAGGTAAACCCGCCATCGGTGCATACTGATTCTTACCCTCAGCAATAAAACGGCCTACCGCATCTAAAAGCGGCTTAGGCCCATCAAAGTCAGGAAAGCCTTGCGACAGGTTGATCGCTTTTTGCTGGTTAGCCAATGCGGTCATCTGCGAAAAGATAGTCAGGCCAACCGAGGGAAGTTTGCTAGAGGGGTAGTCCATTTTATCTCCATGGAACATGGGCATTTAAAGACCATTATCTATTTTTTTCTACAACCTGACACCCACGAGCTAATCTAAACTTTAGAAAACCATTCTCGTCAGGATAAAAGCCGTGCCTACGTCTGAACACAAAATTACTGTTTTCTACGATGGCGCCTGCCCTCGCTGTGTAGATGACCGCTTGAACTATGAGCGATTAGACTCAAACGAAGGAGACGTTATTTGGTTTGATATCACGGGTAAAGAAGAAGAGCTAAAAGCCTTGGGAGTCGATCCTAAAGCAGCACTATTAGAACTGCATATCCGCGATCATAACGGCGAAATACGCTCAGAACTGGATGCCTATCAGGTATTGATGGCGCGAATTCCTCAATACAGGCTCATTGGTTGGTTGATTGGCCTACCTGCTATTAAACCTGTCGCTGCTGCCCTATACCACTGGATGGTGAAACGGCGCCTAAAAAAGGAGGGCAGGCTATAACCCACCCACCTTTTAAAAATCAGGGTTCCTGTCGGGTTGCTGCAATCACAATCTCGCGGATACATACATTTTGAGGCTGCTGATAGGCGTATAAAATAGCGGCAGCTACATCGTCGGCCTGAATCGCGCCACCCATCTCCTCTTTCCACTCGCTATAGCCCTGCTTAATCTCATCACAAGTGGTATGTGATAGCAGCTCTGTTTCAACCGCTCCTGGTGCAATGGTCACGACCCGCACACCATCATTTGCGACCTCTTCACGAAGATTTTCACTCATGGCATGAACTGCGAATTTAGTACCACAATAAGCCGCATGGTTAGGGAAGGTTTTTCGCCCAGCGATCGAGCTAATATTGATAATCGTGCCCGCTTTACGCTGTTTCATTGCAGGAAGAACCGCGCCGATGCCATGCAAGACCCCCTGAACATTAACGGCAAACATCTGCTGCCATTCACTCGGGGCCTGGTCATGCAGCTGTCCGAGCAACATACAACCTGCATTATTGATAATCGCATCGGTCGCACCATAAATGGCTTCCGCTTCAGTAATCGCAGCCTGTAGTGCCTCGGGGTTAGTCACGTCTACCTGACGGCACAAAGTGTTTTCCAGATTCATCCCTTCCAGCTGTTCAATACGTCTAGCCAACAGTAACAGAGGGAAACCTGCATTATTAAAATGCTTTGCCGTTGCCGCGCCAATACCGGAACTGGCACCGGTTATCACTACCAGAGGTTTATTCATCTTCAATATCTCCCGATCAATTCATTAGTCATTAGCTGCAGCCAGTGGAGATATTTTCGTGAAAAGAACTATTATGATAAATACACACAATCCAAAAACATTGTTTGAAAATAATGAACGATCATTACTGGAGCGGAATCCGCTCATTTCTTGCCGTTGCCAAATGTGGAAGCTTCACCTTAGCCGCCGAGGAAACCGGCACCTCAAAAGCCAGTTTAAGCCAACAGGTCTCCCAATTAGAAAAAACCTTGAACCTTCAGTTGCTCTATCGAACGACGCGTTCTATCCGTCTCACGGAAGTGGGTGAAGGCTATTTGCAACGCTGTGAAGCAGCCGTTGCTCAGTTAGATGCCGCACAGGAATGGGCAGTGGCTCACAAACAGATCATCAGCGGCACAATTAAGATGAACAGTGTGGGCGGGCTAATCGGCGAATCGGTGATCGCTCCTTTGCTTATTGAATTTCAAAAACACTATCCTGACATCTGTGTTGAGCTGGATTTCTCCAGCCGTAGGGTCGATCTGTTAAAAGATGATTACGACTTGGTGCTGCGCATGGGCGACCTCCCCGACTCCAGCCTGATCGCACGCAGACTGCATCAGATTAAAACCTGCTATGTGGCCAGTCCGGAATTTATTCAGCGACAAAAGCCAATCAGACATCCACTGGATATCTCAGGCATACCAATGATCTGCGGTAGCGTTACTGACTGGACCTTTAACAAAGACCAAGAACAGTGTCAGATCAGCTTTAAACAAGGCTTTAAGATCCCCAATGGTCGGGTCATGCTGGATGCTGCTAAGTCAGGTTTAGGCGTTGCCCGGCTCGCTGATATCTACGTGCAGCCGGCTATACGTAGCGGCGCACTTGAAGAGATCCTGGAAGAATGGAGCATCACGACCCCTTTATCTCTGGTTTGCCCACCAGCACGTCATCAACTGGACAGAGTTAAACTTCTGATGGACTGGCTTGTGGATAACTTTCCAGAGAGATATCAGCATCTCTTAGCGGAATAAGTGTTTCTGTCAGTTGATCTGAACCCTTCCTCCCTGTCTTTTTAATCGGTAAAAGGCTATAACCCCCTAACGATGTATTTATTCTAAGGATCAGACCCTATGTCCCCACGCATTGCCCATAGCCCTGAAGATGCGGTTTCCTCTATTAAGGATAATGAAGCGATCTGGACACATAACATGGCGGCCACGCCGGATCTTTTACTCAAAGGCCTGGCTAAACATGCGTTAACACGTCGCAATCTAACCTTGTTACAACTACATACCGAAGGCGAAGGTGCTGCGATGATGGTCGCACCCGAACTTCAAGGACACTTACGCTGTCGCTGCTATTTCGTAAGCGCGGTCACCCGTAAGGCTGTACAGCGTGGCGATGCAGATTATGTACCCATGCTTCTGGCTGAAGTGCCTAAACTTATTCGCAGTGGCGCCCAAGCGGTCGATACTGCCATTATTCAGGTGAGCCCACCTGACAGGCACGGAAACTGTTCTTTAGGTATCTCTGTTGAAGCAACCAATGCTGCGCTAGAAAAAGCGGGCAAGATCATTGCCCATATCAATCCTAAAATGCCACGTACCCATGGTGATGGAGTGATTGCCTATAACCGTTTCCATACGGTTTATGAAGAAGCTGCCGAATTGAGTTTGCATGCACCCGCTGAACAAAATGATGTCTACCAAGCCATTGGCGAAAATGTTGCTGCACTGGTTGAAGATCGCGACTGTATTCAGACAGGTATAGGCGCGATTCCCGATGCCGTTCTGGCTTGCTTAGGGGATCGAAAAGACCTTGGAGTCCACACGGAAATGTTCTCCGACGGGCTGCTTCCTTTGGTGGAAAAAGGCGTGATCACGGGCGCTTACAAGAAAAACCACCCGGGTAAAATCGTCACCAGCTTTGTCATTGGTAGCCAGGCACTGTATGACTTTGTCGATGATAATCCGGCGGTCCGTTTTTTGGATACCGAATATGTAAACGATATGCGCAGTATCCGCCGCAACCCCCAAGCCATGTCTATTAACAGCGCTCTACAGATCGATCTGAGCGGCCAGGTTTCAGCTGACTCCATGGGTACTAAAATCTACTCCGGTTTTGGCGGGCAAGTCGACTTTGTACGTGGAGCTTCACTTTCCGAAGGTGGGCGAGGCGTCATTGCCCTGCCATCCACTGCAGCTAAAGGAAAAGTTTCCCGTATTACAACGACGCTTTCAGATGGCGCGGGGGTCGTCACCTCACGTGCTCATGTGCATTATATTGCCACTGAATATGGGGTCGTCGATCTGCGCGGAAGCAGCCTGCGTGAGCGGGCCAAAAACCTAATCGAAATCGCCCACCCTGATTTCCGCGAAGCATTGAACCAGGAAGCATTTGAGAAACTGCATTTGCGCTTTAACTAAGGAACCTCAATCAGCTATGCAACATTCGCTTAAAAAGATTGTCTGTAAAAGAACAAGTCTTTTTAAGGTAGCTAGCCCGTATGACACAAAAGCAATTATTTGCCCGATATCTTAAAGACCTGCCGGATGGCCGATTACAATGGATCGGCCTCAGGCCCGGTCATAAACAGGAGATGGTTCGTGTAGAAACAGCACAAGCGATTGCCCGGTTGGGTTTAGAGGGTGATCACCGCTGCTACAAAACGCCTGACTCTGGCAGGCAGGTGACGCTGATCTCCACTGAATTTATCCACATAATCGAAACTTACACTGGACTCACCCAGATAGATCCCGCTTTGTTACGCAGAAACCTGGTAGTGAGTGGGATCAATCTAAACGCCTTGCGCCACCAGCAGTTTCGCATTGGTCATGCACTATTTGAAGCCACCGCCCTGTGCCACCCCTGTGTACGAATGGATCAAACCCTCGGCAGCGGAGGGGCGGCAGCTATGCTCGGGTATGGAGGCTTATGCGCCAGAGTTCTGGAATCGGGCGAGATTCGTTTAGGGGATTTGCTTAAACCGGTAGCAACTGGCTAAAAATTTGCCGCATTAAATATAGATACTAAGCAGTTTAGCGCTACATTTATTACATCAACGATCATATTGCTGAATGAGACCTTCCCAATGAAATGGCTATACCCGACCCAACAGCGGACAGGATCGATTCTCTTTACCTATCTAGCGGGATTGTTACTCTCGTTGACTGCTTATGCCGATACCTCTCCTCCATTAAAAACCCATATTATCAGCCAGGGTATCTCATCTCCGTGGGGCATGGATTGGATAAGCGACCATCACCTTTTGATTACCGAAAAGTTTGTCGGGGGGTGGATTGTAGATATAAGGGATGGACAGAAGAAACCGGTGACCGGCTGGCCCACAAGCATCAATACACAGGGGCAGGGCGGATTATTGGATGTGTTGAGCGACCCAGAATTTGCAAATAACAGAACGCTTTATTTCAGCTACAGTCATCAGAATCAGGACAACAGATTCACCACCCAGATTGCGTCTGCACAATTAGCTGAAAATGGCGCTTTGACAGACTGGCAGATGTTGTTCACCGCACTACCTTACAGCAAGAAAGTCCATCACTACGGTTCGAGGCTCGCTATAAAAGATGACCAGTTGTATATCAGTGTAGGTGACAGAGGTAACCGTCATCGGGCTCAAGACCTGTCCGATCATGCGGGGAAAATACACCGTATCAACACAGATGGAACAGCCCCTAAAGACAATCCATTCATCGGCATAACATCCGCTTCGGGCCAACCTGTACCAGAAACGATCTATAGCTACGGACACAGAAACCCACAAGGCATGTATATCGACTCAGAAGGAACACTCTGGATTCATGAACATGGCCCCAGAGGTGGCGATGAACTTAATCGTGTTCTCAAAGGGCAGAATTACGGCTGGCCGGTTATCACCTATGGGCGTGAATACTGGGGCCCCTCCATTGGCGAGGGCACTCACAAAGAGGGCATGCAACAACCACTGTATTACTACGTGCCCTCCATCGCCCCCTCAGGGCTGATTCGATATGAATCTGGCTTATTTGAGAGCTGGCAAGGAGACTTTCTGATGGGTGCATTGAAAGAACGTCACCTTAATCGGCTCTCTGGTAAAAGCCAGTCAGGTGAACTCCAGGAATCGCGATACCTTGAAGATCTGGATTTGAGGATCAGAGATATCGCGGTAGATCAGCAAGGCGCCATTTATCTCATTACAGATGAGAGCAATGGCAAGCTGATTCAGGTAACGCCTTGAATGGACCAGGTAGCTTTCACAGCAAAGAGAACCTGGGATCACTGTGAAAGCAGAGTGAGCTGGGAAGCGCTTACTTCCCTAGGGTATCTTTTAGGAAGTCAGAGAACGCATCCCATGATTGTTCATCGGCAACTTGCTGATAACGCTTAGAGCCAATAACCGTAAAGGCATGCGGCGCACCGGAATATACCTGAATCTCATAGGGTGTTTTCGACGCTTCAAGTTCGACTGATAACTGCGCAACGTCTGACATCGGTATCGCCGCATCAGCACCACCATGAGCGACAAAGATTGGTGCGGTGACGCCACTGTAACTCTGGCCCTCTGGCGTTTTTAGGCCGCCATGGAAAGTACTGAAACCCGCAATATTGTCTGCTTTTCCTGAACGAGCAAGCTCCAGAGTTGCAGCACCACCAAAACAGTAACCCATTACAACCGTGGGCTGAGTGCCTGATTTACGGGCTTCGTTCAAACCACCCAAAATAAGCGAACGCATCCGCTCTCTATTTTTATAGAGCTTTCCTGTTTCGGCTTTTTTAGCACCGGTTTCCACCGGACGATTACCCTTACCGTATAGATCGACGGCAAAAACATCGTACCCCATTGAGGCAAGCATCTCTGAGCGTTTAACCTCATAGTCGGTCAAGCCATCCCAGTCATGTATAACCAACACCAGGCCTTTTGAAGCGCCTGATGCTTTGGCCGCATAGCCTTCAAAAGCCTCACCCCCCGACCGTGTAATTAACCACATTGCCTGCTTGGGAGAAAAATGGAACCAAAGAGAAAAGCCCTGCGGCTATTATAGATTTGCGCATTATTCTTATCCTTCTGAAGCCGTTTATTGCAAATTCCTAATCGCGAATCGCCGCTCATGTTTCAGTTATGAGAGGGTGAGACACTTGCCTTTAATTAGGAGCATTTCTTACTCGTGATCGAACTTAAACATAGGATCGATACGGATAATTGGCAAAAGTGGTTTAGTTTTGTGTGGGGAGGGGAAGAGTGGGATGAAAATGGCGCGTTTGGGATTATTCGCTGCGCTCCGTTGTCTCGCTTCGCTCGGCTCGAACCCAATCGGGGTGTTATTCGCTAAAGCTCACCCTACGGGCCATCGTCGCAAGCTCCGATGTTATCTTGCTTCGCTCGGTTCACCCTCCAGTTCGGTACTCTAAATGCCGAATGGGAATAAACTGAAAGATGTGAAGAAATATAAAAAAGTGGCGCGCCTGGAGGGATTCGAACCCCCGACCAACAGGATCGGAACCTGCTACTCTATCCAGCTGAGCTACAGGCGCACTCAAGAAGTGTTTGCGGGGCGTATTCTACCCATGCGGTTGGGATTCGCCAAGTATTATTAGCGATTAGGTTGCAGCGCGTTGAATCACTTCTGGTTCGTAGAGGGTTTTGATCTCAGTTTCCAGATCTGCCTGAAGGAGAACTTCCCATTCACGGACGTCTTCGGTGTAGGCAAGAAAAGAGTGGCAATAACCACAGCGATAAATTCTTTGATTGGGGATCTGACTTAACAGATTGAGGTCCAGAGATTTGTCTGGCTCTCCATGCAATGACTGGCAAACACACTCAGCTAACATTCCATTGCTGCTCATTTTGACGCACCACTAATTATTTAGACCTTAGTATAAAAACGTTGTACTCCTTTCAAAACTGAAAAGCTAATGTTTTTCTGAGAAAACGATCAAAAATGTAAATTTTTATAGCAAATCACAGAAATAATGCGCTAAATCACTCTGATAACCTCCATCACTGCCAAAGCCCCATTTCAGTTGTGATTATTTATCGCTATAATCCGCAGCCGGTGAAACTTTGAGCAGTCGTGTCTGAATATCCGCCCCTGAGCACCTCTTGAGGCTGGGCATCCTGACAGGCCGAGCTGCCCTTATTAAATATTTATGGTTGATTGAGAGGTCGTGACTGTGAAAAAAATCACTTCAGCACTGGTTGCTCTAGGTCTGGGTGTTGCATTGAGCGCATCTGTTCAGGCTACATCTAATGATGAAGCTGTAGCTGAGCGTATCAAGGCAGTAGGTTCTGTTTGTATCGAAGGTGATGACACCTGTGGTGGCGCGGCTGCGGCTCCAGCTGCTGCAAGCGGCCCACGTTCTGGCGCAGACGTTTACACTGCTAAATGTGCAAGCTGCCACGCTGTAGGCGTTGCAGGTGCTCCTAAGTTCGGTACGTCCGAGTGGACTGACCGTGCAGGTAAAGGCATGGAAACACTGCTGGCTAACGCGATCAACGGTATCAACGCTATGCCGCCAAAAGGTCTGTGTGCTGACTGTTCTGACGAAGAACTTCAGGCTTCGATCCAGCACATGATCGATAGTGCTCAGTAAGCGTTACGCTTTATAAAAAAGGCCGCATTAACGGCCTTTTTTAATGTCTGAATTAAGCGGTTAATCAAATAGCCCTTTTAAGCTGCTTAGGGTCGCCTGACCTTTCTTCTGATTTTGCACCTGACATTTTTCCCCTGAACCCTCGACTTCCAGATCTTCCGGCGGGAGTTCATCTAAGAAACGACTCGGCATACAATCCATCACTTCACCATACTGCTTACGCTGTTTTGCCAGCGTGATGGTCAGACACTGTTTGGCCCGGGTAATCCCAACGTAAGCCAGGCGCCGTTCCTCTTCGATATTGTCCGTTTCTATGCTGTTGCGATGGGGCAGAAGCTCTTCCTCCATTCCCATCAGGAACACATGCGGAAACTCCAGACCTTTTGATGCATGAAGGGTCATCAGCTGAACGCGGTTAGAGTCATCCTCTTCTTCCTGGCGATCCAGCATATCGATCAGCATCAGACGGTTGATCGCTTCCTGAATACCCGCATCCGGATCATCTTCCTGTAAACGCTCCAACGTTGCTTTAAGCGAGTCCATCAGGAACCAAACGTTCTGCATCCGTTTTTCGGCCATCGCTTCGCTGGAGCTGTTCTGAGCGATCCAGCCCTCATAATCGATATCCCGGATCATCTCATTGATCGCAGCGATAGGATCACCGCTATGGCACTGCCGGTAGATATGCTGCATCCAGTCACAGAAACGTCTCAGCCGTTCGACAGCATTGGCCGGCATTGCCTGCTCCAGACCCAGTTCGCTGCACGCGTTGAACATACTGATCTGACGATCAACCGAATACTGCCCTAACTTCTGAAGCGTACTTGGGCCGATCTCACGGCGCGGTAAGTTAATGATTCGCAAGAAGGCGTTATCATCATCCGGGTTAACCAGAACCTTCAGATATCCCATCAGGTCTTTGATCTCAGCCCGAGCGAAGAAGGATGTTCCACCGTTGAGTTTATAAGGCACCTGGAAATGCTGTAGTTTCATTTCCAGTAGTCGAGCCTGGAAGTTACCGCGATAGAGAATTGCCATATCCCTGAACTGGACCCCGTTACGCAGATGCAGATCGGTGATCTCCATAGCAATACGTTCACATTCACCGTCTTCATTTTTGGTGTGGATAACCCGGATCGGATCACCCATCCCCATCTCACTCCATAAGGTTTTCTCATAGACGTGGGGGTTATTCGCGATCAGCGTGTTGGCGGCTTTCAGGATACGGCTGGTCGAACGGTAGTTCTGCTCAAGCTTGACCACCTTTAGGCTCGGATAATCCTGTTCCAACTGGTTAAGGTTTTCCGGGCGCGCGCCTCGCCAGGCATAGATCGACTGGTCATCATCACCTACCACCGTCAGCGCACCACGATGGCCTACCAGTAGTTTCACCAATCGATACTGAGATAAGTTGGTATCCTGATACTCATCCACCAGCAGATAACGTAATCTGTTTTGCCAACGCTCCAGCACATTAGGATGTTCAGTAAACAGACGAACCGGCACCAGAATGAGGTCGTCAAAATCCACCGCATTATAGGCCCTAAGGTGCTGTTCATAGACTTCATAAGCCCGCGCGGCCAGAATATCCTGCGGTAGTTGCGCCTGAACTAACGCCTCCTCGGGCGTTAACATCTCGTTTTTCCAGTTAGAGATCTGATTTTGCACAAAGTCCACCTGATCAGTGTCTTCATTGTGGTGCAGCATCAGATCCTTGAGGAGTGCTTTGGTGTCCTGATCATCAAAGATAGAGAAACCGGGTTTAAAGCCAAGGGTTTTATATTCACGCTTTATAATTGTTAGCCCAAGGTTATGAAAAGTCGCGACCGTTAAGCCCTTAGCATTTTTCCCTTCGAGCAAAGAGGTAACACGCTCTTTCATCTCGCGAGAGGCTTTGTTGGTAAAAGTTACCGCCGCAATATTACGTGCCTCGATTCCGCACTGATTAATCAGATAAGCAATTTTGCGCGTGATCACACTGGTTTTACCGGAACCTGCACCCGCAAGTACCAATAAAGGCCCACTTATGTATTCCACTGCTTCTTTCTGACGTGGATTCAATCGAGACATTAATTAAAAAACCTTCAAAAATAACTAAAGCTTTGCCCAAGCCCGCCGAAAAAGCTTAGACGATTAGCGAAAAACCGATTTAAAAAACAGAGCTAACTTGTTGATATAAATAGTTTAAAACAGTTGTTTAAATCCATTTCCCAGAGTGTTAATCTGCTTGTAATACGGCGGCACAATTATGACATGAAACCGTTTCCAGGGAGAGCCTTCCCCGGAAAAATATCCATGTTTTGTCTAACGTATCAGACTGGGGTAGTAGAAGATGCGCTCGGCGCAGAGTCAGCTTATTGATCAAACCAAAGTCGTTCTGTTGATAGATGATAGTCAGCGGAACTTTGACAAAATCCACCCTGTACTGGCACAACATACCCAGTACAGTGTAGAGAGTTGTCACAGCCATGTGGAAGCCTTTTCGCGACTGCAGGCTGGCGATGTTGATCTCATCCTGTTCAGCTGCAGTTGCAGCCCTCTTCCTTGTCCGAGCATTATTGCAGACCTGCATCGCAGTTACCCATCTATCCCGATCATCGCACTGAGTGAACATATCGATGATGAACAAGGGCAACAGTTACTTGATGGATACGCTGCGGATTATTTGTCGACCGATACCCTGAATGCAGAGATTCTACTTCGCTCTCTTCGCTACGCACTGAATACCTCAAAACAGCATCATGAAATACAAGTGCTTCGTGACTCAGACATGCTGACGATGGTCAGCAACCGCCAGTCTTTCTATCTTCAGTTGAAAAACAAGCTAGCGCAGCAAAACGCCAATAAGCGCCAGTTGGTATTGATTACCGTTGATCTGGATGAATTTCGTAAATTCAATTCTCACTATGGGTTCAGTACTGGGGATCGTGTTGTTCTGGAGATGGGCAGCCGTATTCAATCAACCATTCGCGCAGACGAAATTGTCGCCCGACTTGGCAGTGACGAGTTCGCCATGCTGCTGGACCTTCCCCCAGAGGCAGATTTAAAACGAACAACCAAAGATTACCTTAATAAACTTCTTACCTGCCTGGATCAACCCTACTGCCATGGCAATATAGAGACCCGTATTCATTGCAGTATCGGTGTCACCTTTGCACCAGAGCATAGCTCAGAGATCGATAAACTCACCCGTTTTGCTACCCACGCTAGGATGAATGCTAAGCAAGTTCATGGATGTAGTTACGCATACTACCGCCCTGGCATGGAAGAAAATGC
Organism: Neptuniibacter caesariensis; assembly: GCF_000153345.1. GTDB lineage: Bacteria > Pseudomonadota > Gammaproteobacteria > Pseudomonadales > Balneatricaceae > Neptuniibacter > Neptuniibacter caesariensis. Next base: position 505,280 of record NZ_CH724126.1, on the reverse strand, counting down.
GGATAACCGCACTGAACTGGGTGCGGATATGACCCGCGCCCTGCACCTGAACCAGTTTGAACTCTACTACCAGCCACGTATCGACCTCGGTAGTGGAGAGATTACCGGAGCAGAAGCTTTGATTCGCTGGAACCACCCAGTCCATGGTTTAGTTATGCCTAGCGACTTCATTCCATTGAGTGAACGCAATGGCATGATTGTATCCATTGGTTACTGGGTGCTTTACCAGGCAGGAAAGCACCTAAAAGCGCTCAGAGAAGAAGGCCTCTCTATCAACCGCCTGGGGATCAACCTCTCGTTCCGCCAGTTCAAAGATGATCGTCTGGTCGAGACAATCAAACGCATCATCAAGCAGGAGGAGATTGACACCTCCGTTCTGGAATTCGAACTGACTGAATCCGCCATTTTCAGCGACGAAGAGCATGTGCGAAGCTGCCTGACCTCTCTCGCTGAAGAGGGAATCACATTCTCGCTGGATGATTTCGGCACGGGCTACTCTTCCTTCTCTCTGCTGCATAAGCTACCGATCAGCGCCCTGAAGATCGACCGCTCTTTTGTCAGCCAGGTTAACGAGTCATCTGAGGCTGCAGAGATTGTCCGCTCGATCATTAGCCTGACCCAAAACATGTCGATCAAGGTGATTGCGGAAGGTGTTGAAACCCGCCAACAACTAGAGTTCCTGATCAAACATGACTGTGATGAGATCCAGGGCTTTTTCTTCAGCCCACCGGTGCCTTTTGCTGATTTTAAGCGCATGCTCAGCAAACCCGGCAAAAAGGCCAGCGGCGAATAAATTCACCACAATCTAGCCTATAGAATTACGCGCAGAGACACGATAGCTCAGCGCTTCAAACAGATGCTTACGTTCGACATGCTCAGCGCCATCCAAATCAGCAATCGTTCGCGCAACTCTTAAAATTCGATGATATGCCCGGGCTGACAGTTGCAACTTATCCAGTGCCGCTGCCAACATCTCTTTATCGTCTTCGGCAACTTTACATACTGTCTCCAACTGCTCACCCGCCAAGTGCTGATTTGGGCACTGCTGCCTCGCTTGCTGCCGAGCCCGGCTCTCTACAACCCTCTGCCTCACATCTGCACTGCTTTCTGCGCCTACCGGTGCGTCCATCAGCTCTTTTTGCGATATAGCCTGGACACTCAGCTGTATATCAATTCGATCCAATAAGGGCCCTGAGACTTTACCCTGATAACGACGCACCTGATCGGGGCTACACCGGCAACGATCCGTACCGTCGGCAAAATAGCCACAAGGGCAGGGGTTCATTGCACTCACCATTTGAAACTGAGCAGGAAACACAGTTTGTCTGGCTGCGCGGGAGATAAGAATTTCTCCGGATTCTAAAGGCTCACGCAGAACCTCCAATACCGCCCGGCTGAACTCAGGCAACTCATCAAGAAACAGCACCCCTTGGTGCGCCAAAGAGATTTCACCCGGTTTGGGGTTGCCTCCTCCACCGACTAAAGCGACAGATGAAGCCGTATGGTGAGGGGTACGAAAAGGGCGGCTTCGCGGCAGCCCTTGCCCCTGAGGTGTTTGAAGTACCGAATAGATAGCAGCCACAGACAGGGCCTCAGCCTCGGTCATTTCAGGGAGCAGTCCGGGTAACCGATTAGCCAGCATGCTTTTACCACTCCCTGGCGGTCCGACTAACAGGATATTGACTACCATTGAACCCCATAATAAATTTATTACTTACGTTATGTATGAGGGATATATGAGAGAGCCAATAGCTGTTTACTACATTCGTTACAGTTCAATGCAGCAAGAGGATGGCGACTCTGAAAGACGCCAATTACACCTCATTGAGATGTACGCAAAAGCTAATAATCTCCGCATAGATGAAAGCTTAAGCGCGAAAGATCGTTCTGTATCCGCTTATCATGGGGCGAACATGAAGAGTGGAATGGGTGATATTTTAAATCATATCAAAGAAGGGAGGCTGCAAGATGGGGACTACTTGCTCTTAGAAAACCTTGATCGCTTTTCCAGAGACCACATTTTGCAATCTGCACCAACACTGTTTCAGATTATTAGCAACGGCATCAATGTTGTAACTGTATCTGATGGTCAGCTCTTTTCAAAAGATGGCACAGCCCTTATGACAATGATGCAGTCCATAATGCAGCTAAGCCGTGCGCATGATGAAAGCAAAGCAAAGTCTGATAGAGGCAAAGCGGTTTGGGACGCTAAAAGAGAAGCCATTAAAGTAGGTAATAGCAACAAAATAATGACATCAGTGTCCCCTAATTGGCTGAAACCCAACAAGGATAAGACCGAGTTTGTAATTCATGAAGAACGAGCAAATATCGTAAAGCGTATTTTTGATTTATCAGATCAAGGAATCGGCTCTGTTTCCATTACAAAGATTCTTAATGGAGAGAATATCCCCACTTTCGGAAGAGCAGAATTCTGGCAAAAGTCAGCAATTGATAAGATTCTAAACTCTCGAGCAGTATTAGGAGAGTGCGAGTTTTATACTGGCCAAGTTCTGGAGAATGGTAAGAAAAGGCGAGTATCAACAGGAATAGTAGTTAAAGACTACTACCCAAAAGTAATCAGCGAAGCTCTATTTGATAGAGTGCAAATGAAGCGAAAATCCAGAGTCACTGGAGGAGGAGGCAGAAAAGGCAGCCTTTTTTCAAACCTGTTTACAGGAATTGTTAAGTGTGGTGAATGCAATTCTACAATGCAATTCATCAATAAAGGAAAAAGACCGAAAGGAAGGACATATCTGAAATGTCGAGGCCATGAACATGGGACTCGTTGTAAAGGTGTGAACTGGAGATACGACAAAGTAGAAAGTCATATTATCAATTTAATGCAGCACCTTCCGATCCAAGACTTACTTCCTCAAGAAGCACAAGAAACACAGCTCATGCAGCAAGAGAAGGAAGTCCAAGCTATGGAAAACTCTGTCATGGAAATCAATAGTAAAATATCCAAACTCCTCGATATTTTAGATGATTGTGATAATAGCGCTATAAAGAGCATTACAGAGCGAGTCTCCACCTATCAAAATAAATTAGACGCAGAACAGCATAAACTGAGTGCTCTAAAATCTAACTACCTACTAGAGCGAGAGAAGATAGAGCACGCAGAAGATAAAATCAGAACGCTGAGAGGATTATTGGACTTTAAGGCAAGCTCTGAAGAAAGTTTGTGTGTGACAAGAGCAACTATCAATGCTCGACTCAAGGGAGTAATTTCTCAAATCAGGTTCTGTTCGACCAAAGGTGAGCACAACCGCTGGGGGGGAAAAGTCTTCTATATCCACATGAAAAATGAAGAAACCTATATCTGTCGTATAGATCCTCCTAGCTATTTGAAAGTAGGCCTAGATTCAGAAATAGCAGCTGAGAACATGACTAAACTCATCACAGGCCATCTTGAAATAGAGCCTCTGAAAGTTCCTGATGCTTCCCCTGAACTACAAGAGGCATATTTAAACAAATTTGAGAACACTGTTTCTAAATAGGGGACTATGAGTCCCCCACATTTTATATGCGGTAATTTTGAAGCAGATTGCTGTGTTTAAAAGCTAAGGTCTTGAGACAGCTCGGAGGTACGTACTTTAGGACTTTTCTTGATATCAGTCTCAGAATCAGTAATGGGTTTTAATCCCATTCTTTGAGCTGGTGTTAACCCATCGAATTCTTCCATATGTTTCCTATATGCAGATTCCTGTGCTGCAAGCTCTCTAGCTCGAAGCTTTGAAGCTTCTATAGCAGCGTCCTTAACGATGGCGTGTGCCTGATTAGGACTTTTCATACCTGTTATTTCATAAAGCTCAGCCAATCTACTTCTATCTGATTGCAGAGTAGCTATCTGCTTTTTCATGGAAGTAACTTTCTTCGAAAATTTATGATTTAAAGCAGCATTTAGCTTCTCTATCTCAGCTAATCTTTGAGCAAGCTGGGTAAGAATCGTAAAAGCGTTGTTTAGCACAGTTTTGTAGTTTAAAAAACCTACTGGTTGCTCCCTTATAGCTTTGACAGATTGCATCGTATTCTGAACTTCCTGTGATGCTTCTCTAAGCTCCTGCTCTAACTCTCCATAGAACTTGCGAATATCTTGATGCCTAGACCTGGAGTTCTCTATTCCACGGCAAAGTCCATAACCTGACATGCTCTTAGCATAATCAGTCTGTAATTTTTTTAGTTTAGGCTTATCAAAATAGTGTTTTGCAGAGAGTTTCATTCCTCCAGAATTAGATTGATAGATTGGAGTAACTATTGCATGAATGTGAGGTGTGCTTTCATCAAGATGAAGATCGAAACTAACCAAACTTTCACCATGTTTTTTCTTTAAATATTCGAAATTAGATTTAGCCCAACTCTTGATTTCTTCATCGCTCTTCATATGAAAAAATTCAGGACTTGCCGAGAGCAAATATTCATTTGCAATAACTGCATTTTTTCGTGGTTTTATGCCATGCTTTCTGTGAATCTCTTTGATTCTTTCTACTGGATCTCTTGCTCCCCAATGAATATTATTAGATTTGCTTTTAGGATTAGAGTTTGCAGGCTCTACTAACCTTCTATTATGAGTGTTAGCTCCCCTAACATTTGCAAACGACTTTAGTTTTTCTACTCTTATAATTGTAAACATAACATCACCTTCTTATTATTATTGTAATGATGATTAACCTTATTTTAAAAATAAGGCTCACCAGGCTAGGCCTGACTTTTATTAAAAGTGTAGTGAGTACACTTTTATAAAACCATTTCTAAATAGATATCTTAAAGCACCTTCTGACGCTCCCTGCCAAGCGATTCCATCTCATCGTTCAGAACTCTTAACTTAGGAGTCAAACTCCATAGAATCGACTCACAGGGCGCCTCAGCCATCTTTTCTCTCAGGCAGTCAATCTGATCTTGAAGCCTATCCATTTTATGATTTATTTCGTAAAGCTCAAAATTCATCGCATCTCCATTTCTATCTAAAAAAGAAAAGATTATTAACAATTTCAAAGCAACAATCAATCACAAAAAAATTAAGTATAAAAACTACAAAAAATAAAATTTCGGATATTTAAAAATAAAGATAATACTGCTTTTTGATAACAACCTACATTCTCGGATAACTATCACTAAGTGCCACCAATAATATTTTAGTAGAATATTTACCGTCATTTATTTTTAGAAATTTTTGTTGACAACAAATGCTTTACATATAGAATCACTATCGCTACCAACCCTTAAAATCAACCAAAATGAAGAGACAAATATTAGACATATGCTATAGAAGGATTAACCAGATACCGCTAGAAAAACTCTGCAATGAAATAGACAGTAAATATAATACTGACGAATTACCCAACCTTCTATTCTCAACACCTGATTTCGAAACAACCGAATTTTACAAAGAAAACTTTCATAATTTCTCTAATATCGAGAGGAATATTTCGTACTTCGAAGATCTCTCAATCAAGGATATCGCTTTAAGAGCTAGAGAGTTATCAGGAAAGATAATTTCCACTTATGGCGACATATCCTCAAACAGAAACCACGTCACTCTATATGATGTTATGAAGTTCTATGAACCTTTCCTGTGTATAAAGGTTCCAACAGGGCTTACTCATTCTGGATATCTAAACTTCCTTGAAAACCTTCCAAGAAAGTGGAAACGGCTTGTAACAAAAGAGTCATTACACAGTGCACATCTTTTAGAACTTATAGGTTCGAGAGAGGAACAATCAGAGATAATTGATGAAAATACTGCTCGCCTTGTCCAAGAACGTGACGAAGCCAATGAGGAGTATCTAAAGCAAAGAGCTTTACTGATTAACAACAGGGAAATCCCTATAACTTGCGGTGCCGAGCGATTACGGAATAAATTCAATGAAACTTACTCTGTAATTAAAGGACTTGAAGCTAAAGCTGTTGACGAAGGAAAGAGCTATATTTTTGTCACAATGACGGCCTCTCCCGAGTTCCACCCTTCCCCCAAAACAGGAGACTCTAGTTGGAATCTCTCAAAAGTAAGCTCTGCACACCAAGATATTCTAAAAAGGTGGCAGAATGTCAAAAAACGTTTAGCTAAGCGTAATATCAGCTTTTCAGGCTCAGATAATAGTTTTCATATATTTGGTATACGGGTAGTAGAACCTCACCTAGATGGCTGCCCACACCATCATGCCCTTTTATTTTTGGACTCTGAAATAATTTCGACTGTACAGGAAGTATTTACCGACGTCTTTGACTTCTCGAATAAAGCCGTAGATATAAAAGTTCAAGATGAAAGCCTTGAAGACTCAGCGACCGCAGCAAGTTACTGTACTAAATATCTGCTTAAGACATATAACCTCACTAACGATTACTTAGAGGATGATGAAAATCACAAAATCAAAGTATCCGACGAAAATAGTAATAAGGTAAAAGTATCCAAGAGTGATGCTGTTTTACTTTGGCGAAAAGCTCTTGGGATAAGGGCTTACGCCTTAATTGGTATTAAAGCAAAAATTGCCAAGTACAGAAGCTTACGATATTTAAAAGACCTAACTAAAAAAGGCAATAACCAAGTTTCTAGCAAACTTTCCAAAGCTATAAAGTCTATTTTAAATCCTAAAAAGAAAGACGGACAATTTTATAGATATATGAATTTGGAAAGCACTATAGACTATAGGGAAGATATCAGAAGCAACGGTTCTAAAGTGAAGTATATTCTTGATACTATCAACTGTGGCAAACAAACATCTAATGTGTGTTGGCTACCAGATGTATGTTGGTTATGTAGTGGGCTTTATCAGATGATACCAGCCTCTAAGAAAGAGAAAAGTGATGTTGATACAACATAACTGGGTAAGTGCCAGCATTTAAAAAATTATCTCAAAAAGGCTAGATGGATCTAGTATGCATTCTTTGGGCTAGAGCCAGAGGTATGGCTAGAATTTGCCATACCTTCTTCAGCCTTTCCTTTAACGGGGCATATTCACTTTCAATCTGGCCATTTCCAGTTTATAAAATCTGAAAATTTTTGGTTCAACTCACCTGGGGCAAAGTGATCGATCAAGTGATCATTATAATCATACACTTCACCTGTATTCTGTTTCTCAAAAGTATTCTCAATAAAGGGATCAAACTTTGTTTCCAGATCTAACGCAGTGTAATCGGTGTTTACGGTTTTTAGCCAAGTGACCATAATTACATCAGCCTCAGATTGCTTTAAGTATGCTCTAGCTGCTTCTAAGGAATGCCCTCTTGTACAAAAATCATCAATCAGGAGTACTGTTTTTCCTTTCTTTACTGGGCAGTTTTTATACTGAGTTCCGTTCGAGTTTGAGGGGTTCTTATTCAAGTGAATAGTATTCAGTTGGTTTTTGTAGTCAGCTACTAATCCCAGCTGTTTTGCGGTCTGACTCTTTACTGCGTCTTTATGACGTATGATTAGGTCTGGTAGATATGCTTTTCTAAAACACTTACCAAAAATCGTCATAGCTTCAGCCATAAGGCTATCATTGGAACCAGCCTTATGGCCTGGATACGTAGTTATGTAATCAATGCGTTTATGCAACCCTGTAAAATAAATACTTGTGAATAGCGCTCTTAACCAAAACTCTGGGTGGCCTTGTCCGTCCTTTGCAGCAGCTCGAGCATCTTTCGAATACATAGTGTATTCGGGTTTATAAGTGCTGAATGGTGCAAGCGCATAGTATTCGAAACCATCACTTTTGATTTCATGGCACCAGAAATGCTCTCGAAGACAAAAAACGTCGATAAATCGGGCTATATCCCATGGTGAATCAAACTCAAATCCATAATCAGTTTTGTTGTCATACCACGTTGCTCTTAAGAACAGCAGACCACCATTTACAGCTGTCCTCATGTCATTAACTGAACAGCCTATATACACAACTTCGGTACTATCCCAGCCCATTTTATTAAGCACATACTCTGTAGCTGCACTTTTTGGCTTATAGGGAACATTTTGATCATCTGCGCTGCACAAGTAGGTGAAGTCGCCCCAAAGCTCTTTTAACCTATCGTATAGTGGGACTGAACCTTTAGTCCCATCTTCTTTTGTGAAGCTAGAAGTCCATGATCTGTTAGTAAAAACTACTGGGGTGATCCCTTTAGCCTTCACAAAATTAATAAGCTTATGAACCTCTCCAAATACTTCTTCATTTATCTGACCTTCATTTACAAGAACATCTTCAACACTGAAGATAATCCCTTTTAAGACTCCCGCCATTATAATGTCCTTTTAAAGTTCCAGTTCTGTTTGATGCCCACCAGATAACAGTTTTTGTGAGGATGCGTGATCCCCCTGAAGCAAGTCCTTTAGTACTGCATGCTCTTTTGGGATTTCCACTGATATGGCGTTGTATTTCGACTCAGAGAAAGATAATTCCTCTCTCAATCCATAGGTCGAAGGGAGAAAAATATTAATAATTTTCCTCTGATATCTATTAGCAAACTCAACTGTATGAGCTGTACCACTTTTTATCTTCCATTCAACAGGTACAACAAATGTCGAAAGAGCGGCTTGAATTCTATTTCTTCGAACAAAGTTTTCACCGCTATAACTTTGATTAGGCAAGTATTCAGACACGATAGTCCCACCTTCTGAGACAATACGAAGCCTGATCTCTTCGGAACCTTTAGGATAGTTTTGTAGAATCCCTGTGCCTAAAACAGCAACTGTTGGTATTCCATAACGTAAAGACTCTAAGTGTGTTATTTGATCTATTCCATAAGCCAAGCCACTTACCGTAAGTAACGAATGTTCACTCAAAGCGGCAACAAAGTACTTTGTAAGAAAAACTCCATCATCTGTTGGCTTTCTTGTACCAACAACAGCAACAGACTTTTTACTTAAATTCTCTAGTTTGCCTTGAACAAACAGCCATCGTGGCCCATCAGCGAGATCCTTTAAGCTCTCAGGAAAAGAGTCCTGATCATGAAAGATCATAAGTACTTTCTGAGCATGCAAAGATCTTAGTGCTTCAATACCACTTTCCCAAAGAGCTATACAAAATTCGTCCCAGCCCGTGTCAGATGGTAGTTTAATCTTGATTCCCAGAAGAGATTCAAGCTCTTCTTTCGTATACTCTTTCAGGATTTTTTTGAAGCTAATGTTTTTACATGACAGCTTATACAGCGTCCAATAACCAACTCCTTTCAGTTCAGACAAGGCAAGAAAAGCTACTGTTTCATTGCGCCAATAATCCTGATTCGTCATATCTATAATCTACTGACCAAACCTATTCAAAGGCCCTTTACCACAAGAGAAAAGGGCCTTTCGTTTATTTAGACGTTTTCTTACCGCCACCGTTATCTTTAATTACTCTTGTTGGCGGAGGCTGTGGCGCTGCTGGAGGCTTAGGCGCACTAGGTTTATTAGAACTCATACTTTCTCCCTAGTCTTTTTGTCTTTATCACCATTCTGTACGGTATTCGGAATCATCCTCGATGGTGGAGGTGGTGGCGGCGGAGGTGGTTCCCGCCGCTTATTCTTGTCATCAGCCATACTATGAGTCCCTATCAAGTGAAACTGGCGGCTGATCACTTTCAATTATATTTCTAGGCTCAGGCGGCTCAGGAGCAGGAGGTGGTGTAGGCTGACTAGTCCCTTGACCATGACCTTGCCCCTGATTCTGTTCATTATCTATCATACAGCTCTCCTTTATCTCATGTAGGATGCTTTCAACTCCTCCTAAGCTGGTTTCAACTTTTAAAGGAGCCGAATGCTTTATCAGAACTTCCTTTCGTGGCGATGACCCGTCCATATCTCCAACGACGAAAACACCACTACCTATGACTAATGGGACAGCTGTGATTAGCAAATACTTTATTGCTTTGTGTAACCACACTCCACGATTAAAATTAACCTCTATATTATGTGAAGTACATTTAGCATATTCATCATATAAATAATCCGAAAGCGCATCATCAGCACTATATGCGACCCTATCTTTATCTCCTAATTCGCTGTTGTACTTCTTGATTTTTTCCTCATGCTCCAGAGCACTTTTTCTGAACGATTCGATCTTATTAGGTGAAGCTACGGCTGTGTAGGTATTTCCCCAAAAGGCTTGCACTGTAAAGAAAATGGAACGCGCCAGGATGGCAACTGTGAGGATCATTGCTCCATAGAAAACAAGAACAAGATTGCTAGAAGCCTCTGTATCCAAAGTCTTCATCATATAAGCAATTATCGTAAGAACTGTTGCATGAAAGGCAAAAGTCAGCTGTAACCTGTTAGTTACTTTTTCCCTAACATCGAGTTCATGAAAATAAAATTCCTTATACAGATCATTTAAATCTGCCTTTTTCATCTTGATCCCTCAAGCTTCTATCACCCCATAGTATCAATGGATATTAGAGAACTGAAGAGCTTAGGTTTTGATAGATCTACTAATTTTCAACTAGGGGTTCAAAGGTTGCTAATTATAATATTATGGAACCACCTGACTGAAGATCCTTCTCTGCCCAACAATAGTAAAGAAAATCTCGACCAGCCTCAGCAGTTTATCTCAGCAACGCAAGTACTGGATTTTCTCTTGGTTCGGTTTTTATCAAGCATTAAAGTTTAAGAATCCAATGCTAGCACAATATAAAAAGCTGATATGTCAACATATCAGCTTCTTATTATCCCAAAACAATCAATTCCGAAGAGCTATATGGGGCATTTATAGAATAAAAATTTCTTAATTAAATAAATGTGAGTTCCCCTATTGCTAAAGTTTCTAAGTTAAACTTGGATAAAATCGAAGAGAAAATGTGTATCTCGTGCTATAACACTGTCTACTGGGGATACCAGCTTTATGTATTACATCGCCAGCAAAGCAAACCAAGCGTCCTGGTTTTACACCAACACAACTTAATGGTTCTAACTGATCATCATACAGCATTAGCTCTCCCCCCCATTTTGTATCCCACTCATGATTTCCGAAATACAAAAAAGTAAGGTCACCTTCTGCATCATCGGACTGACCCGAATCGGTATGGGGGAATGCGATACTTCCATAGGAAAAAGCGTTCGCAAATGCAGTACCACAGTAATAATCCGAGCCACGTAAGTCAGAGGTTACTTTACTACAGAAACGAAATAACCAGTGATCTTCCATGTCTGATATATCAAAACCTGCAACCCATTCTTTATGCTCTTTGGTACTAATATCGTTCGCTTGGATACACGAGTAGTTAGCAATCTCTAGTGAGTGCGAAAACCTTCTGATTTGATCTTTATCTGCTATATCGTCAAAGATATAAATCTTCTTATTATCTATTTCAATGACTCTTGTAGGAGCAGTACTCATTGCTTAATTTTTGTCAGAATGAAAGCATACAGACGTACCATCTATCCCACCAGCAACCGTATACTTCAATGTCAAGTCTGACTGATCCAAATCTTCTACTGAACCTGATAGCTCTTCTAGCTCAGATAACTTATTTTGCTTACTGATAAGAAAAGACTTATGAGCATCTTGTTCGTAGTTTCGAGTAGTTGTTTGCATGCCAATTTCCTTGTCGTTTAATTCTGATGAATACTTATAATTGCCTATTTTTTATACTCTTTCAACAGCTATCTCTATTCTTAAAAAATGACGTTGAAGATCATGATAGCTGACAACAACTTCAAGGGTTCAATGGTTGCTAACTATAAGTACATTGTGCTGCCCTGCTGCAGCAATCTCTAATACCCGCTTGGCTTGTTGCTGACCCCTAACATCACGCAGATCCGGATAGTCTGGCAGCACACCAGGCTCATCACTGCGCACGGCCTCTGAGATAAGCGTTTCCCCTTTTAGATGAGCGCAGACCTCCAACAGGTGTTTTGCAGGGAACACTTTAAGCTGACTGGTCAGCAAAGCATCGGCCTGATTTCCTTCCGGTAACAGTAAAGAGCGCCCGGCTTTGCGGCAGGCCATCGCTGCAGGCAAAATACCGTTAATCTGACGTAATTCACCGGACAGCGCTAACTCACCCAACAGCTCCATATGAGATAGATGCTTACAGGGCAACTGACCACTCGCGCCAAGGATCCCCACCGCAATCGCCAAATCATAGCGACCTCCCTCTTTAGGCAGATCGGCTGGAGCAAGATTTACAGTTATACGTCGCTGAGGAAAATCGTAACCGGAATTGATTAACGCACTACGAACGCGTTCGCGACTCTCTTTTACCGCCGCTTCAGGCAAGCCAACAATAGAGAAACTGGGTAAACCACCAGAAAGGTGGACTTCGACCGTGACCTGAGGGGCATCAATGCCCACCAGCGCCCGGGTTAAGACAACGGCTAATGACATAAGCTTCCGTCCCTGGAAGATTTATAAATAGGTTTTCGTTCTGTTAATGCTCTACGGCAAGATGGTCCAGTAGCTGCTGCAGTGTCAATGGCATGCCAAAATAGCGCCCTTGCATCAGCATACAACCCTGACTCATTAGTTGACCTCGCGCGCCTGCCGAACTAACACCATCAGCCAACACTTCAATCTCAAGCTTATCTGCCATATTCAGAACACTATCAACGATTTTCTGACGCCCCTCATCGGTGCGCATGGTCGAGATCAGGTCTGAATCCAGCTTAATCATATCCGGCTGAATCTCTTTTAAGTGCTCTAAAGAGGGGCTGTGACAAACAAAACCACTCACTGATAGCAGCGCATCGCTGGTAAGCAGGTCAAACAATTCACCCTCACGCTCCATCGCGGTTTTCAGATCGACATCGATCATCATCTGCCCAGAGCGCTGATAACGATTCAGCTGTGACAACCAACGCTGGATATTCTCTTTCCCCTGAAGCTGCTGAGATTCCAGGCGGAAAGACACGAAACGCAGCCCTGGAAATTTTTCCCAGATAACATCAAGCCCGGAAAGCTCGCTATCCAGCCAAAACTCGTACTGAGACATCGATTCAGGGTTCTGCAATAGTGCCGAGAAGTCCTGAAACGGTATCTGACCTAATTCAGGGTGGGTCCAGCTTGGACGCGCATGGACTGCTACGACCTGATGACTGTAGATACTATAAACAGGCATAAAGCCCATCTGTATGTCACCACTCACCAAGGCTTTTGTCAGGTCCTCTTCACGAAGAATCTGCGGCCCTTTGCTGCGCTCCATTAGCTCACTGTAGACACGAAACGTGTTGCGCCCACCCTGCTTGGCAGCGTACATCGCCACATCGGCTTTCTTAACCAGATCTTTGCCGCGACCGGAATGCTGCGGGAACACCGAGATCCCTACGCTACCACTAATAAATATCTCTCGGTGATCGACAAAGATACCGTGTGTAAGCTGATCAACAACCCGTTGCGCGACCTTTATTGCAGCCTCAACACCGTCCACACAAGGCAACATCATGACAAATTCATCGCTGCTCAAACGGGCCAGGGCATCTTCACCACGAACCACTGAGCCCAGGCGACGGGCAACTTCTTGCAAAAGGCTGTCACCTACTGCTCGGCCCAGATTGTCATTGATCCATTTAAAACGATCCAGATCCACTAGCATCACCGCTAGCTGTTCATCATTCGCTTTACACTTTTCCAGACGTGCTGAGAGCAAACCTTCGAACATCTCCCAATTAGGCAGATGGGTTAACTCATCATATTGAGCGGCCTGAGCTAGAGACTGTCCAGAGGATTTAAGGGCACTGCAATCAAAGAATTGAGTGATGTAACCAGACACATTCCCGCTCTGGTCCTGAAGGGTCACAATGCTATACCAACAAGGATAGACTGATCCGTCTTTATGCTTATTCCAGATCTCTCCCTGCCAGCTCCCCTCATTACTCAGGGTAAGCCATACCGTTTCATAGAAGCCTTCGTTGAGATGACCTGCCCCCAGCTTACTGAGGTTTTCACCTGCAACTTCAGCAAAGGTATATCCAGTTATCTTTTCAAAAGCAGGATTCGTCTGGATAATACAATTATCCAGATCAGTGACCATGATCGCTTGAGGCGATCCCCGAAACAACTGCTGTTCAATTTCGCTCATCAAAACCTCAATCCAGATCCTAAGGCCCACTTATTGGTCGCGGATACTCTTTTCCAGCTCAATCAATTGAGCTTCCAACTGCTCTACTTTCTCACGGGTACGAAGCAAGACCGCTTTTTGTGCATCAAACTCTTCACGTGACACCAGATCAAGACGATCAAATGTCCCTTGTAACATGACCCGGATCTGATCCTTAACAGAGTCCTGGCCTGGAAGTTTGGTTTCACCTGAAACGAGCTGCGTAAACTGCTCTGTCAGTCCTTCAATCAACTGCGGATTGATCATTTTTTTACCTAAAAAAATAACAATTTATTACCCACAACTATAACAACAATCCAAGATCGTTCAATAGAGCACCAAATTGGTGCATTTTCAAAAACCAGCCAGTTTCACGCGCCCCATTTTATTGCACAAAAAATAATCAGCATCGCCATAGTATTTTTAACCCATTGTTTTTAAATGATTTTTAAAACATGGCACAGCCTTCGCTATACCCTGAGCAGAATTCGTTCATAACAGAACACGCAACGATTCAAGATTAAGCAAAGAATTTGTATCTATGGGGGATAACAAAATGAAGATGGTCTCCGCAGTCATCAAACCATTCAAACTGGATGATGTACGTGAAGCACTTTCTGAGATCGGTGTACAGGGTATCACCGTGACTGAAGTGAAAGGTTTTGGTCGTCAGAAAGGTCATACGGAACTTTACCGTGGCGCAGAATACGTAGTCGATTTTCTACCTAAAGTACGTGTCGATGCAGCCGTTGCAAGCGACATCGTAGATCAGGTTGTTGAAGCAATCAGCTCAGCAGCTCAAACAGGCAAAATCGGCGACGGTAAAATCTTCGTCTCTGAGATCGAACAAGTTGTGCGTATCCGTACCGGTGAAACCGGCACTGAAGCACTTTAATTTCTGACTTACTGATAGCTTCTGGAGGAACTACCCAATGGAAGAACTTCTGAATTCAACAGCAGCTGATGTAACTCAGCTGAAATACGCACTAGACACATTCTACTTCCTAGTGTGTGGCGCACTGGTAATGTGGATGGCAGCAGGCTTTGCCATGCTGGAAGCAGGTCTGGTACGTGCTAAAAATACTACTGAGATCCTGACTAAGAACATCGCTCTGTATGCGATCTCTTGTATCATGTACCTGGTTTGCGGTTACGCGATCATGTACGGCGGTGACTACTTGCTGTCTGGCATCACTGGTGACGGTTTCACCGGTGCTGAAGAACCAGCAACTTACGCACCTTCTGCAGACTTCTTCTTCCAGGTTGTATTCGTAGCAACAGCTATGTCTATCGTATCTGGTGCTGTAGCTGAGCGTATGAAGCTTTGGGCATTCCTGGCTTTCGCAGTGGTAATGACAGGTATCATCTACCCAATGGAAGGTTCTTGGACTTGGGGCGGTAACTCTGTATTCGGCATGTACACACTTGGCGATCTGGGTTTCTCTGACTTCGCAGGTTCAGGCATCGTACACATGGCGGGTGCTGCAGCTGCTCTGGCTGGCGTTCTGGTTCTGGGTGCTCGTAAAGGCAAATACTCTAAAGATGGCGCAGTAAACGCGATCCCTGGTGCAAACCTGCCACTAGCAACTCTGGGTACATTTGTACTGTGGTTGGGCTGGTTTGGTTTCAACGGTGGTTCCGTACTGGCAACATCTGACGTTGAAAACTCTAACGCTGTAGCAGTGGTATTCATGAACACTAACGCAGCGGCTGCGGGTGGTGTTGTAGCAGCGCTGATTGTTGCTCGCATGCTGTTCGGTAAAGCTGACCTGACAATGGCACTTAACGGTGCACTGGCTGGTCTGGTTGCGATCACTGCAGAACCATCTACACCATCTGCTTTGCAGGCGACTCTGTTCGGTGCAATGGGTGGCGCGCTGGTAGTATTCAGCATCCTGACTCTGGATAAACTGAAAATTGACGATCCTGTTGGTGCGATCTCTGTACACGGTGTTGTAGGTCTTCTGGGTCTGCTACTGGTACCTGTTACTAACGATGGCTCTAGCTTCTCTGGTCAGATCATCGGTGCATTGACTATCTTCGTATGGGTATTCGGTACAAGCCTGGTTGTTTGGTTAGCGCTGAAAGCTGTAATGGGCATCCGCGTATCCGAAGAAGAAGAGTACGAAGGTGTGGATATCTCTGAATGTGGTATGGAAGCTTACCCTGAGTTTACTTCAGCTAAGTAATTTCCAACCAATAAGTTAAAGGGCGCTCTGCGCCCTTTTTTGCGTTTCCAGGCAAATGACTCCAGATAACGCTATCCCAATGTACTCTGAGGGGTCTTTCTGGGTATACTAGGGCGCAAAATTCACTATAGTTAATACCGTAGTCAGTCACATGACTGATCTGGCGGGTCAAACTGAGGAATAGCATTATGAAACTGGTCACTGCGGTGATTAAACCGTTTAAACTGGATGATGTCCGCGAAGCTCTGTCTGAAATTGGTATCCAGGGTGTTACCGTAACAGAAGTTAAAGGCTTCGGTCGTCAAAAGGGTCACACTGAACTGTACCGTGGTGCAGAATACGTGGTGGACTTTCTTCCTAAAGTGAAGATTGAAATTGCAGTAGACGACGACATGATTGACCAGGTTATCGAAGCGATCAGCAAAACAGCGAACACAGGCAAAATTGGTGACGGTAAGATTTTCGTTACCCCACTTGAGCAGGTTATCCGTATTCGTACTGGCGAAAGCGGTCCAGACGCGCTGTAAGCAACTCGCTTGATCAAAATACAAAAAACGACCTATGGGTCGTTTTTTTGGCTATTCAATACGCAAAATTTGCAACAATCTTTTGCAAAACCAAAGATTGTTCCATTTATCACTCTCTAATACAGTTGTTATCGTCTAAACAAATATTTTACGAGCAACTGATGTCTTCAGAATCAAATCTATTCAGCCCGGCAACTCTGGGCAGCGTTGAACTTAAAAACCGTATTCTAATGGCTCCCCTAACCAGAGCCCGTTCCGAAGCGGAGCATGTGCCCGGCGAACTTATCGCGCAACACTATGCTGATCGCGCCAGCGCTGGATTGATCATCGCAGAAGCCACCATGGCGATGGAAAACTGCTGTGCATTCATCAACGAGCCTGGCATCTATTCTCAGGCTCAGATCGAAGGCTGGAAAAAAGTGACGGATGCAGTGCATCAAGCGGGTGGAAAAATATTCTTACAGCTTTGGCATGGAGGGCGTGCGTGCCACCCTGATCTGAATAATAGCATTCAGCCGATTGCCCCGAGCGCGATCGCCATTGAAGATGAAGTTTATACCCGTGAAGGTAAAAAACCTTATACCGTTCCCAGAGCAATGACACTTGAAGATATCAGCGATGTTATTGCCGGTTTTAAACAGGCCGCAATCAACGCGAAAGAGGCGGCTTTCGACGGTGTAGAAGTACATGGCGCTAACGGCTATCTGCTGGATAGTTTTCTTCGCGATAGCAGTAACAAACGCCAAGATAACTATGGCGGAAATGTGGAAAACCGTGCCCGACTGCTGCTTGAGGTACTCGATGTTGTTTGTGATGTTTGGGGCAGTGACAAAGTGGGGATTCGCACCTCACCACTGAATGGCTTTAACAGCATGAGCGACAGTGACCCTGAAGGACACACACGTTGGTTAGCTAAGCAGCTTAACGGCCGCAACCTTGCCTACTGGCACCTGATGCGAAGCGACTTCCTGGGCCAGCAAACAGGAGATGTCATTGCCGCAGCGAACGAGTTCTACAAAGGCAATCTGATTGGCAATATGGGTTACAACTTAGAGGAAGCTAACCGATCAGTGAGTGCTGGCGACTTAACAGCTGTAGCTTTCGGCGTACCTTTTATCGCCAACCCCGATCTGGTTGAACGTTTTCAAAACGGTGCCGCACTCAATGAAGCGAACCCTACTACTTTTTACACACGCGGCCCAGAAGGCTATAACGATTATCCAACACTCTCAGCGTGAGCATTTGATATGAGCAACCCAATTGACTATCCAAGCGTTGAGCAATACCCCATTGCTCAGCGCTGGCCAGCAAAGCACCCTGAACGGATTCAGCTTTACTCACTGGGCACGCCTAACGGCGTCAAAGTGTCTATTGCCCTAGAAGAACTTCAATTGCCTTATGAAGCTCACAGAGTGACCCTGGCCGACAGTGATGTAAAAAGCCCGGAGTTTCTCTCTCTGAACCCTAACAACAAGATCCCAGCAATCATCGATCCTAACGGCCCTGATGGGAAACCCATTGGCCTTTTCGAAAGCGGAGCCATACTGATCTACTTTGCTGAGAAAACCGGCAAGCTCATCGGTAATACGCCGAGAGAAAAAGCCAAAATCATTCAGTGGCTGATGTTTCAAATGGGCGGCGCTGGCCCTATGTTCGGGCAATTGGGCTTCTTCCACGCCTACGCTGGCAAGGAGATAGAAGATCCGCGGCCTAAACAGCGTTATGTGGATGAGGTTAAAAGGCTGCTCAATGTGGTCGAACAACAACTCTCTGGTCAGGACTGGATAGCAGGCGAGTTTTCTATCGCAGATATTGCCCTTGCTCCATGGATAGACACGCTGGATCGTTTTTATGCGGCGGGAGAGATCCTGGAATTAAGTAAATTCAAACAAACACAGCAGTATATAGAGCGCTTTAAACAGAAAGATTCCGTACAAACAGGCTGGAAGATTCCGGCCCAAAACTCTTAAGCCAGCCCCTCTAGTGACCCTGCCATAAAAAGCGGGGTCTTTTTTTGATGACTAGCCATCCCCCTTCACCCTTTACGCCCTTATCACTAACCCCAAGAATATGAACACTTTTTATTCATTTTCATAAAACATTCATTAACAATCAGGTTCAAGCCAATAGAAGTTTGACTCAGGTCAACTAGGCTACAGTTTTATGTAACATCTAAACAATTCAAACAAAAAATATCGCAGAATGGCTTATCTAAAGCTTAATAATTCAAACAAGATTAATGTCCATTCAAGATACCCAAAATAGTGCAAGCAACAGCATTTCGATGGATTGGTTCAGCCACTCCTCTATTGGTGTGCTTGTTCTGGACAGAAACCTCAATTGTTTGGATTGCAATCCATTTGCTTCCGAGTTGATCTGGGGAAGTTTTAATAAAACTCCAAACCAGGATCTCCCCAAACATTTCGCCCAAGCGATCCAACCCCATATCGATAGCCTTCTCAAAGGTGAGGGAGACGCTTATGCAACACACCTGGTTATTGATTTAGCGGGCGAGCATCTACTGCTACGATCAGAGTTCACGCTGGTAGATAAAGGTACAGCCAACCCCAGATTATTTATCACCCTGCGTAACTCTAGTAAAAGTGCCCAACAGGCCCGCGAGCTAAAAGTGTTTCGCAATGCAGTAGAAAACACAGGTAGCGCCGTTGTTATCACCGACCCCAAAGGCCAGATCGAGTATGCTAACCAGCGCTTCACTGAGATAACGGGGTGGAATCTGGAAGAGATAAAAGGCAAGCGCCCAAACTTTCTTCGCTCAGAAAAAACAACGCTTGAAACCTATAAAGAGTTATGGGGAACCGTGCTGAACCACCAGCAGTGGCGAGGCACTCTGCTTAATAAGCGCAAGAATGGCTCAACCTATTGGTCACTACAAAATATCTCTCCGATTCACGATGAACTGGGAAATATCATCAATTTTGTGTCTGTTAGTGAAGATATTTCACAGATTAAAGAGCACGACGCTCAGATGGAGAAGATGGCCTACTATGATCCGCTTACCAATCTGGGTAATCGACGCAGTTTTCGCAGAACCCTCGATCAGTACCTTGACTCACCACAGGAGCAAGGACTCAATGCATTACTGCTTCTGGATCTTGACCACTTTAAACAGATCAATGACACGATGGGCCATGAAGCTGGGGATGCACTGCTAACAACTATCGCCAGCCGACTCAACTTTTGCACACGACAACGTACCTCTGTATTCCGTCTGGGTGGAGACGAGTTCACCATTATTTTCCGTAACTGTAATGACCGAACTCATGTTATTGAACGTACCAATGAAGTGCTAAGTCTGCTTGCTCAACCCATTCATATTGGCCCTCATGAGATCAGTATTACGGTGAGTATCGGGATCACCTTAATCGGCCTTGATAGCCCTGACGCCAGCGACCTGCTAAGAAATGCTGATCTCGCCATGTACTACGCCAAAAAGAGCGGGCGTAATACCTTTGCCTTTTACGAACAGCATATGGATGAAGAGGCACAGCGCACCCTGAGTATTGAGCATGATCTGCGCAGTGCATTAGACGGTAACCAGCTGCGTTTAGTTTATCAGCCGCAGATCAGCGCTGATAATGGCAAGATCACCGCAATAGAAGCGCTTTTACGCTGGGACCATCCATTAGACGGTCCAATTCCGCCGGATGAGTTTATTCCACACGCCGAAGAGACAGGACTGATCATTCCGATCGGTCGCTGGGTGATGGCGGAAGCCTGTAAAGCAGCGAAAGCCATTCAAGATTTGGGGCTACCGCCGATCAAGGTTTGCGTTAACTTATCCACAAGGCAATTCGATGATCCCGCGCTGATCAGCCATATAGAGGAAGCAATTGAGACATCGGGCCTTGATCCGCGCTGGCTAGAGCTTGAGATCACTGAAAGCATGCTGATGCGTGACATGTCGACGGCTATTGATATCCTCAACAGCATCAAGCAAAAGGGCATCAGCCTGGCAATTGATGATTTCGGTACCGGCTATTCATCACTCAGTTACCTGAAAAAAATGCCGGTTGATCTACTGAAAATTGATCGCTCTTTTCTTCAGGACATCCCCTCTGACCGTGATAATATGGCGATCACCTCGACCATTATTGCGATGACCAAACAGCTGGGCTTAAGCGTTGTTGCTGAAGGTGTCGAGAACCAGGCCCAGATGGCCTTCCTCAATCGAAACCAATGTACTTTGATGCAAGGGTACCTAATTAGCCAACCGGTGAGCCTCACCCAGTTCACCTCTAACTATACCGATTGCCAGCACTTCTGTGGTGCCTGCAACTTAGACAAAACCTGCGATAAACGGTCCATAGACCCCCGGGTAGATCTGTTTAATTAAACATCCCTGCCTGGCTTAACAGCCTGAAAAACCACTTTTTCCTATTCAGACTAAACTTATAGCTATATGTGCTGTATAGGAGAGCTTGTATGTCTTCCAACATCAACAGGGACACATTCAACCAGGTCATGGTGCCAAATTACTCACCCATGGCCTCAATTCCTGTGCGAGGATTAGGCTCCAGAGTATGGGATCAACAAGGCCGGGAGTATATCGATTTTGCGGGCGGCATTGCTGTCAACGCCTTAGGCCATAGCCATCCCGAGCTTGTACAAGCGCTCAAAGAACAAGCTGAAAAGCTTTGGCATCTGAGCAACGTCTGGACCAACGAGCCGGCAATTCAGTTAGCGCAATCACTCTGTACAAAAACCTTTGCTGGACGTGTCTATTTTGCCAATTCTGGCGCGGAGGCCAATGAAGCCGCCTTTAAGCTCGCTCGCAAATACGCCTATGACCACTTCAGCGCTGATAAACACGAAATAATTAGCTGCGTTAACAGCTTCCACGGTCGTACGCTGTTTACGGTATCGGTGGGTGGTCAGGACAAATATCGCGAGGGATTTGAACCTGTGCCTGCCGGTATTAGCCACGTACCTTTTAATGACCTTGACGCACTTGAAGCCGCTATTTCCGACAAAACCTGCGCAGTAGTTATTGAACCCATCCAGGGAGAAGGCGGGATTATGCCTGCCAGCAAAGCCTACCTTATGAAGGCGCGTGAGCTATGCGATAAACACAATGCTCTGCTTATCTTTGATGAGATACAAACCGGGGTCGGAAGAACAGGTCAGCTATATGCTTATCAGGCGTACGGCGTCACTCCTGACATATTAACGACGGCCAAAGCTCTAGGCGGCGGTTTCCCCGTGGGGGCCATGTTAACCACGGAGCCGATAGCCACTGCATTAAATATAGGCAGCCATGGCAGCACTTACGGCGGTAATCCACTGGCATGCGCCGTAGCAAACAAAGTGTTATCGCTGATCGATTCAGAAGAAGTGCTCAACGGTGTAGAAAAACGCCATCAGATCTTTATCGAGCAACTACGGCAGCTAAATAAAACAGCCCCCGTTTTTAGTGAGTTCCGCGGCATGGGACTACTGCTTGGCTGCGAGCTTCAACCTGCATTTAAAGGTAAAGCCAGAGACCTGCTACAACTTGCGCTGGAACATGGATTGATGCTGCTCATTGCCGGACCTGATGTTATACGCATGACGCCTTCACTGATCATACCTGAAGAGGATATCCACCAAGGCATGCAACGCTTCACCCAGGCTGCTGAACAGTTCCTCCAGCAGCAATAGGGGGGCACAAGTATGGGCAACTTTAAACCATTCGTGATAGATACTACCTGCCAGGATCTGTTGCAGTTTATCGACAGTAAGCAGCAGATCCGTGAAGAACAGTTATTATCGCTGGTAGAGATCAACAGCAGCTCACTGAACCCTGTCGGGGTGAACCGTACTGGGGAGTTTTTCAGTACACTTTTTACACCGCTAGCTGACTCAGCGGAGAGAATAGAGGTTCATCCCTGGGAACGGATGAATTTTTCAGGTCAGATCAGTTCACAACCTCTGGGCGACCTATGGCACTTTAACAAGCGTCCCAACGCGCCTGTACAGATCCTTATGTGTGGGCATACCGACACAGTTTTTCCTCCAGACTGTAATTTCCAACATGCAACAAGGATTGATCGAAACCGGTTAAATGCTCCCGGTGCCGCCGATATGAAAGGCGGGATTCTGGTGATGCTTTCAGCATTAGAAGCACTTGAACAGCATCCCCTTCGCGAGAACATTGGCTGGACTGTTCTCCTGAATCCCGACGAAGAGATCGGTTCCCCCGGCTCTGCGCCCATTCTTGAGAAAGAAGCAGCAAAACATCATCTTGGGCTTATCTATGAACCCGCCCTGCCGGATGGCAGTCTGGCGGGAGAGCGCAAAGGCAGCGGGAACTTCACTATTAAAGTAGAGGGACGTGCTGCCCATGCCGGTCGTGAACCCGAAAAAGGCCGTAATGCGATCAACAAAGCCGCATTAATCATGCTGGAGTTGGATAAATTGAATCATACCCGCCCGGGACTCACCTTAAATACTGGAATGATCCAGGCGGGAGAGACCACCAATAAAGTCCCTGACCTGGCGGTGTTTAAATTTAATATACGTATCAACGCTGCTGAGGATGCCGCCTGGTGTGTGCAGACTCTGGAAGATATCTGTACCACCCATAGCCGCGACGAAGGCTATCAGGTATCTCTACACGGCCAGTTCGGCCGCATGCCGAAACGATTTGATAGTGAACACCAAAGTCTTTTCAACCTACTACAGCGATGCTCATCACAACTGGGAGTTCCCATCCATTGGCAAGCCACGGGGGGTTGCTGCGATGGCAACAACCTTAGTGCTGCCGGATTACCCAATATCGACACCCTGGGCGTGAAAGGGAACTTTATCCACAGTGATCAGGAATACATCGAACTTCCCAGCCTCAGCCACCGGGCTCAGCTGAGTGCGCTACTCTTAATGCATATAGCCACTGAAGGCCTGCCTTTCCTGAAGCAGTCAGAAACAGGGGAAAAAATATGTTGAAGCCATACCTGAATAAATTACTGGAAGCGATGTGGCAGGACTATTTAGAAATAACACCGGAAGCGCTTCGTATCTATAAACTGTTTAGCGAGCTGAACTACCAGATAATTAATGATCATATCGCCCTGCGTACTTTTGACCTGGAAGATGTCAACATCGAAAAGATCGCTCGGCCATTCTTAGAGTCTGGGTACCAACCTTCAGGTGAATATCACTTCCCTGCAAAACAACTCTACGCGCAACATTTTCAACACGAAGACCCGGCTCTTCCGAAGATTTTCATTAGCCAGCTTTTGACCGAGTCATTGAGCAATGAAAACCAGCTTCTGGTACACAATTTGATCGCCGAATTAGAACCTGACAGTTACATGGCTGATAACTTCTGCTACTCAGGAAGACCCTGGAACCTGAGCTATAAAGACTACCAACAACTCCTTGAACAGAGCGAATATGCAGCATGGCTAGCAGCGTTTGGCTTCAGGCCCAACCATTTCACCATTTTCATCAACGCCCTGACTTCCCACAACAACATCACTGAAGTGAACCAGTTCCTCAAAGACAATGGCGTCCTTCTCAATAGCGCTGGAGGTGAAGTCAAAGGCAGCCCTGACGAATATCTGGAACAGTCATCCACGCTTGCCAAAAAAGTCCTTGTGAATTTTTCCGATTGTTCCGCTGAAATCCCAGGATGCTACTACGAGTTTGCCAAACGTTACCCACTGGACGACGGATCGTTGTATCAGGGCTTTGTAGCAGCCTCAGCGGACAAGATTTTCGAGAGCACTGACACTCAGTCATAAGCGGAAACAGATGGAGATCGCCTATGTACTACATTCGCCCGATAGCCATTGAAGATCTGGATACCTTACATCAGATCGCTGTTGAATCTGGACCCGGCTTTACGTCATTGCCGGAAAATACAGAACTGCTGCAAAAAAAGATTGAACGCAGTACACAAGCCCTGGCTCGAGATCTGGATCGCCCTGGCGCACAAAGCTATCTCTTTGTGCTTGTGGACAGCGAGACCGATCAGGTCGTGGGGACCACTGGCATTGAAGCCTCAGTCGGGCTCGATGCTCCCTGGTATCACTACCGACTAGGCACCGTGGTACATGCATCGCGAGAACTGGATATCCACAATCGCTTCAATACGCTATACCTGTGTAATGATTACACCGGCTGTAGTGAAGTCTGCACACTTTACCTGAAACCCGATCATCGTCATTCACAAAATGGCAGCCTGCTCTCTAAAAGCCGTTTTCTATTTATGGCTGAACACCCGCAACGGTTTTCTGAACGCGTTATCGCGGAGATGCGAGGCTACTCTGACGAACACGGGCGTTCTCCCTTCTGGGAAGGTCTGGGGAGAAAGTTCTTTGCGATGGATTATTCCGAAGCGGATTATCTGACCGGTTCAGGGAACAAGGTCTTTATCGCCGAATTAATGCCCAAATACACAATCTACCTCCATCTCCTGCCGGAGGAGGCTCAGCAGGTCATCGGCAGGGTTCATACCAATACGGAACCCGCCAAGAGAATGCTGGAAAATGAAGGTTTCCGCTTCGAGAACTATGTGGATATCTTTGATGCCGGACCTACGATTACCGCGCCTTTAGAGAAAATCAGAGCCATACGCGAAAGCCGCTATGCAAAAGTCAGGCTGATCGACAAGGCGGAAGAAACACCTGACCACATCCATTTTCTGCTAAGTAATACTCAGGCTAACGGGTTCAGATGTTGTTTGAGCTCCCTTTATGAACGCCAGGGAATTGCCGAACTCAGCCGGGAATACGCGGACCTGTTACAGGTCAAAAATAATGACACCATCAGGCTCGTTGAGCTGAAAGGACGTTGATTATGAAACCGCTCACATCGTTGTTTATTGATGGGCAATGGATTCAAGGGGAAGGCGAAAGCTTTGAGTCTCTTAATCCAGGTAATGGTGAATCAATTTGGGAAGGAAACGCCGCAAATGCTGATCAGGTCGATGATGCTGTTGCCGCATCCCGTAAAGCTTTCCCTCACTGGGCTGAACTCACGCTAAAACAAAGGGCGGCCTATTTTCAGCGTTTTAATACCCTATTAGAAGAGCATAAAACCCTTCTGGCAGATACCATCGGTCAGGAGACAGGTAAGCCTCTTTGGGAAGCACAAACCGAAATAACCGCCATGCTTGGCAAGGCTTCTATTACCGTTAAAGCCTATCAGGAACGCTGCTCAAGTGAAGACAACAGCAACCAGAATATTCGCTCCTCTCTCAGCTACCGCCCCCATGGGGTCGTCGCTATTTTCGGTCCCTATAATTTCCCTGGCCATCTGCCCAATGGGCACATCATGCCTGCATTACTGGCGGGAAACACGGTGGTATTTAAACCCAGTGAACTAACCCCTCGCACGGCAGAGCTTATGGTACACCTGTGGCAGAAAGCGGAACTGCCGGATGGTGTTCTCAATCTGGTTCAGGGTGGTAAGGACACCGGCGTGGCCTTAGCATCGCACCAGAATATTGATGGGCTGTTTTTTACCGGTAGTGCAGAAACAGGCTGTTATCTACATGAGCAGTTTGGCGGTCATCCGGAAAAGATTCTCGCATTAGAGATGGGGGGTAATAACCCTTTATTGGTGACTGAAACGGATAACATCCCTGCCGCGGTGTATAACACCATTCAATCCGCTTATATCACCTCAGGGCAGCGCTGTACTTGCGCGCGACGCCTACTGGTACCAGAAGGTTACCCTGGCGATCGCTTTATCCTCGCCCTCAAAGAGGCTGTTTCCAATATTGGTATTGGCGCATACAACCGTGAACCTCAGCCTTTTATGGGGCCTCTCATTAGTCAAAACGCTGTTTCCAATCTACTCAACGCTCAGCAGACATTGCTGGAAGGAGGCGCTGAAGCATTACTGGAAATGCAGCGCTTTACGGATAAAGGGGCTTTTCTCACCCCAGGCCTGCTGGAATGCTCGAATATGGAAGACCCACCTGACCAGGAGCTGTTCGGGCCCCTGCTCCAGATCTATCGCTTTAAAGAGCTGAGTGATGCTGTTGATCTAGCCAATCATACCCGCTACGGGCTCTCTGCCGGTGTACTGAGCGATAACCCAGCGATCTTCGAATACTTCCAAAGACATGTTAGAGCCGGCCTGATTAACTGGAACCGACCTTTAACCGGTGCTTCCAGCGCTCGGCCTTTTGGCGGAACTGGATTAAGTGGCAACCACCGCCCCAGCGCCTCTGCCGCTGCTGATTATTGCGCCTACCCGGTTGCGTCACTTCAGTCTGAAGCGATGGAACTTCCAGACAGCCTGCCTCCGGGTTTACATATCGACGATCATATCTGGAGCAATACATGAGTAAGGTGCTCAACCTTGATGGTTTAGTCGGCCCCAGTCACAACTATGGCGGCTTAGCCATTGGCAATCTGGCCTCGGCAAGCCATAAAGGAGCCGCGTCCTCCCCAAAGCAGGCCGCTCTCCAGGGACTAGAAAAAATGTGGGCGTTAGCCAAGCTGGGGCTACCCCAGGGATTTATCCCACCTCAGCCCCGCCCTAATCTTGATCTACTTCGGGCCGCAGGTTTTCGCGGGAGTGACAGCCAACTGATCGATCAGGCTTATCTGCGTGCCCCCGAGTTGCTTGAGATCTGTTACTCTGCCTCAGCCATGTGGGCGGCCAACAGTGCCACGATTACCGCCGCAGAAGACAGTGATGACAGGCGATTACAGATAACCCCGGCCAACCTGATTAGTGCCCTGCATCGTTCCCAGGAAGCAGACAGCGGCAGTCGGTTTTTTTCCAAATTTTTCGCCAATGAGCACTTGTTCATAGTCCATCAACCGCTGCCGGCACAAGATGCTTTTGCCGATGAAGGGGCGGCCAACCATATTCGTTTATCTGATCCGGATAGCACCCGGGCACTCAACCTGTTCGTCTTTGGCCGAGACAATGATCAGTCCCGAACAACAAGATTCCCCGCTCGGCAAAGTAAGCTGGCCAGCGAAAGCATTATCCGCAAACATCAAGTGAGGGAAACAGCCTGGTTACTGCTTCGCCAGAATCCGGAAGCGATCGACGGCGGTGCCTTTCATAACGATGTGGTCGCCGTTGGTCTGGATAACTTTCTACTCATTCATGAGCAAGCTTTTCATGACCAAGCTGCCGTTCTGGACGAGATACGTAAGCGCTGTCAGCTATGGAGAAAGCCCCTGATTATTTTCGAGGTAAGCCAGCGTGAACTGTCACTGGGCGATGCAGTAAAGAGCTACCTGTTTAACAGTCAGCTTGTGGCTTTAAAGGATGGAGGAATGCTATTACTCGCCCCACAGGAGAGTGCCGATAACCCGAATAGCGCCAAAATATGCAGACAGATACTTGAAGCGGATAATCCAGTCTCTGCGATTGAATTTTTCGACCTTAAACAAAGCATGAGAAACGGCGGTGGCCCCGCCTGCCTTCGGCTAAGCATCCCTATCGACCAGCAGGCATTAGATCAGATTAACCCCGCCATTATGCTTTCTGAAGCAAACTATACAAAACTTAAGCGGTTCATAAACCAGCATTACCGCGATCGCCTAAGCCCCGATGACTTGCGTGACCCCTTGCTGATAGAGGAGATGCATACAGCACTGAGCGCCATGAACAAGTTGATTGGCCGCTAATCCTCTGGGACACCGTTACGCTGATTTAGTTTTGGCATTTTGGAAGATAATACTCGCGACGATTAGCACTAAGCCCAGCAGGGTTGCCACTTCGATCGTCTCTCCCAAAAAGTAGCTGATAAGGATCAGTGACATAAACGGTGAAAGGAATATCAACGTACTAATCTGGGCGGTACTATTGGTCAGCTTCATCGCCTTCAGCCAGATCACAAAACAGATCCCCATCTCAAAGGCCCCAATATAAGCCGCACCCAATATCCCTTCTATAGGTAAAGCTCTGAAATCGGTTACCCAAATAAAGTAGCAAAAGATAAAAGGCAGGCTAAAGACAAAGTTCACAAACAGCCCGACAACAGGATCGCGGCTTTCACGGGTATTAAATATCCAGTAAAGCGCCCAGATCACCGTACTGAGTAGTGCCAGAAACACACCAAACGGTTCGGTAAATTCCAGTTGCATCAAGTCCCCTTTTGTCGCGATAACAACGACGCCCAGGTACCCACCAATTAAGGAAACAACCTGTCTGCCAGTGAGTTTCTGTTTAAGCAAAGGCACCGACAAGACAGCCAACATAATCGCCCAGGTGTAATTTATAGGCTGCGCTTGCTGGGCGGGTAGCAATTCGTATGCTTCAAATAGGATCAGGTAATAGAGAAACGGATTTAAAAAGCCCAATAGCAGCGACAAACGATATTCCTGATAGGAACACTGAAAAACCTGCTTAAATTTACCCTGAGCAATCAGAATGGCACCGATAACCAAGGTAGAAAACAGCGTAGACAAGAGAAGCAGTTCAATTACCGCTAAATGCCTTAGTGATAATTTAAAGGCAACCGCAACTGTGGACCAGAAACAGACTGCTGTTAATGCCAATAGAACCGCGCGACGTTGATCCGTCATCCATGATATTCCTTGGGGAGGGAAAGCGCTGTACCGAGAAAGTACAGCGCCTTCAGATAGTTATGAGAGAACCTTGCTAAGGAAAGCCTGAGTAGTTTCCTTCTGAGGGTTTGAAATCACCTGTTCCGGGGGCCCCATCTCTTCAATAACCCCTTTGTGGAAAAATGCCACCTGATCAGAAACCTCACGAGCAAAAGCAATCTCATGAGTTACACAAATCATGGTCATGCCCTCTTCACGCAAAATACGCAAAGTATCCAGTACTTCGCCCACCAGCTCTGGGTCAAGGGCTGAGGTCACCTCATCAAACAGCATATAATCCGGACGCATCGCCAAAGCACGTGCAATTGCCAGGCGCTGTTGCTGGCCGCCTGACATTTTCGTCGGATACATATCAAACTTATCACCCAACCCAACGTGCTTTAGCTCTTTTTGAGCGATCTCAATCGCCTCCTCTTTTGACATCTTCTTAACGATCTGCGGTGCAAGCGCCACATTTTCGAGTACTGTCAAATGAGGAAAAGAGTTCCACTGCTGGAAGACCATGCCAAGCTTTTGTCTCAGTTGGTCTTTATTGGTCGCTTTGTTGTGAACATCAATTCCATCCACAAAAATCTTGCCGCCCTGAATATTTTCAATGGCATTGATGCAATATAGCAGCGTGGATTTACCGCTACCTGAACCACCAATGATACTCAGTACCTCGCCCTGTTCGACATCCAGATTAATGCCTTTCAGGACTTCAAGTTCGCCAAAGGATTTGCGTACATTTTCAATTTTAATCATAGTGCGTGTTTCCTTTCGATACGACGACCATATACAGATAGAGGGTAAGAGATTAGGAAATAGAACAGCCCCACACCGATGAGTATTTCCAGTGGCTGCTGTGTCCGCGAGATTAACTGATCAGATGTACGCAGAAGTTCTACATACCCAATCACTGATACAAGTGCCGAATCTTTGATCACACTTAAAGCTACACCCAACCACGCAGGAAAGACTGAGCGTAAACCGATAGGAAAGCGAACATGTCGGATCGTTTGCCAATAGGTCATTCCCAGTGAACGACCGGCAATAATCATTGAGTTGTTAACGCTTTCAAAGCCACCACGAAATACTTCAGCCATAAAGGCCATCGTATACAGGGACAAAATAATCGTGCCCGCGACAAATGGAGGCAGCGGTGAACCCATCACCCCCATAAAAGTCGAAAACAGCACCAATTGAATAATAAGCGGTACGCTTCGAAGTACATCAAGCACACTGCCAAACAGGAAGTTCACATATTTATTACTTTCTGCACGGGCGAAGCCAACAATAACGCCTAGAACACTACCGACAAAAATCGATAGGCCAGAAATCAAAATAGTGTTCCACACACCGGTCAGAATAAAGCCAGTGTCGCTCCAGGATAAAGGAGTAAATAAGCTACCCATTATATCTCTCCCTTAAACAGTCGCTTGGAAAGTAACGATGCGCATATCAGTACAAACTTGGTAATGATGTAGTACAGCACAGCCGTAACAATAAAGAACTCGAGCGTTCTGAACGACAGCGATTGCAAACGCTGCGTTTCACCAGACAGTTCACTCATGCCTACGAGAATGCCAAGTGAGCTCATCAGAATGGACCAGACAAACTGGTTCGTCATCGGATGATAGATACGGCGAAACATCTGCGGAAGAATGATGTAGCGGTATGTCTGAAAGCTGGTCATCCCCAAAGACTTAGATGCATTGTATTGAGCATCAGGAATGGATTGGAAACCACCACGGAAGGTTTCAGCCAGATATCCAGCATTGATGAATACAAGCGCGCTGAGTACCGCCATATAAGGGCTTAAATGAATACCAAAGGCCCCTAAACCAAAATAAGCCATGTAGATCTGAAATAGCGCCGGCGTATTTCGGGCAATTTCAATCCAACCGACCGCAACATAGTTAAATGGTTTAGTGTTGTTCATTTTTGCGATAGCTAGAAAAACCGCAATCGCAATACCCAGAACCATGGATAAAACAGAAACATGTAAGGTTACAAATGCCCCTTGAAGTAATTCGGGCATTTTCTGGAAAACAATATTCCAGTGAAATTCGTAGTCCATCCCTACCCTTCCAGTAATGATGCGTCATTCCCCATCGATTCAAGATGGGAAAATCCAAGTAGTTATTGTTTTAGGCCGGACAAGGCAGACGGTGGTGATTGCTCACCACCGTCAGAGCGTGATTACTTATTGTCACGAAGAGATTGGATCAGGTCAGCAGGCGCATCTGAACCAAAATGTTTGTTGTAGTGCTTGTTCATGTTTCCATCACGGATCTGATGAATCAGGAACAAGTTAAGGTAGTTAATCCAAGCAACTTCACTTCGTTTAGCAATCAAACCAACCACATCGTCATAGTTTGGCACATATGGACCTGCCACATAGTCCGCAAACTCTTTTGTCTGCAGTTTAGTCGCAATGTTGGTGTTTGTTGAGATAATCGCATCAACCTTACCCTGATACAGGCCTAGGTATGCATCATTTTCAGATTTGAAAGCAGTGTAGTTATCTTTGCCCCAACCCATCTTCTCAGCGTAAGCCAGGTATTCTGTCTCGTAAGTTGTACCCAGAGCAGCACCCACCTTCACATTTTTCAGATCAGCAAATGAGTTGATTGGTGTGCCTTTTTTGGAGATTGTCTGGAATTTGAAAACAAAGTATGGGTATGTGAAGCCAACAGACTTCGCACGCTCCAGTGTGTCGGAAGTAGAACCGATAACGACATCAGTTTTACCTGATACCAGGGAAGGAATACGATCACCCCAGGTCAGGTTCAGAACGTTAGACTTTACGCCCAGCGCTGCTGCCAGATCGTTACAGTAATCGACATCAAAACCGGCAGGTTTATTGTCTTTATCAAAGTATCCCATTGGAGGGAAATCAAGAACAACACCACAATTCAAGGTGCCACGCTTTATAACTTCATCAAGCTGATCCGCCTGAGCTGTAACGGAAGAAGCCATCACAGCAATCGCACTGGCTGCAATGCCTGCCAATTTTAACAATTTCATAGTCGGTCCTCTGTAGGATATCTTTGTTTTATATTTATTGTTTCTTCTTGCTCAGGCCTTTGGCATCTGTATCTACTGCTAATTAGCAATAGTCGCCAGGCCGTCGATCTAAAGAAGCATACTCTTTCATCATCAATCAGAGCAATTCGTTCCAGGCTGAATATACACCCTTAAACTCAGACATCGCATGCTTTTATAGACTTATAAAATGGTTAGTACTAATCGTAAAAAATTTAGCATAGTTTTTTGGCCTATAAACACATCAAACGCAGCATAAATAAACCAAAAAAATACCAAAAACAGATCAAAAGAACCAAATACGCCTAATGTATATGAGGGAACTACCTTATTAAGCACTTTAGAAGCGGGCGACGACCAAGTGAACACCGGTTAACCCGCCCGCGTGTGAAAGGTTCCGAGAGAGTTACGAACCTTTACTATTGTTAGGAGCCTCAGTCGGCACAACTCAGAGAAATTTTAACCTCCAACCCACCTTCTGGATGATTACGTAAACTCAGCTCACCCCCTAAGCGCTGCACGGCCCGCTGGGCGATACTCAGCCCTAACCCATAGCCTTCTGACTGGCTGTCACCGCGGAAAAACGGATTACACAGTTGGCCTAACTGCTCTTCAGTTACCCCTGAACCATGATCGCGCACCTTTATCTCGCAGCATTCTGCCTTAGCAAGACTCACATCGATCTCCACATCAGCAGAGGTATGTTTGCACGCATTACCCAGAACATTATTCAGCGCACGTTCCAGTAGTTTGGTATTCAGCGTGACTTCACAATCGGAATCTATTTGCAGATTAAACTTCCGCTGGCTATGGCTGAAACGAGCATCTTCGACTAACTCATTGATCAAAGTACTTAGCTTAACCTTCTCACCACCACTCTCCATCTGCTCAAGGCGAGATAACGAGAGGATTTCTCCAATTAGCTGATCCAGGCGCTGGCATTCACGGATGATTCTGGCAACCGTTTTATCATCTTCACCCAAACGCTGCTCCGCAATACCTGCTGCGGCTTGCAATCGCGCCAGAGGCGCACGGAGTTCATGAGAGACATCCTGCATCAACCGTTGGTGAGAAGTGATAGTCTGCTGAACATAGTCGGCCATGCGATCAAACTCTCTTGCCAACTCACCCAGCTCATCTCCGCGTTTCTTTAATTTATCGTCGGTACGTGCATCTAACTCACCCCGGTAAATTGCCTGAGTGTGTTCGCGCAAAAGGTTTAGCGGACGAACAATAATTGCCGAAACTAACAAAGCACCGAGTGAAGAAACCAATAAGATCAACACCATCTGAGCTGACAAGATGCGACTCATGAGGTGTGCATAAGGTGAGCTGTCCCATTTCAGATCAACCGTGATCTGATAAAGCCGACCTCGCTCAGAACTCATAGTGAAACGGTATTGATGCTCCGGATCGACTACCGGCGTCTTGATGGCGACTACTTTACGTTTTAACTCCACATCACTAATAAAGACCCGCTCACTGATATCCAGCCAGATACTCCGCTTCCATACCGGATGACGTCGGTCCTTATATTTACGGTCACGATCATCATCCTTATCGTGCCAGCGATCATGGTCATAATCTCTTTTCGGCGGGCGGGGCGCGATGGGTAATAGGGTACGGAAACCTTTTCGCTCATAGCGCTCAATCATCAATTCCGCATAGCCCTCGGCCTTAGCCGTGATAACTTCTTTGAATCTATCTTGCTCGGTGATGGCCCCTACCACACAGATCGTTGCTAGCAGAACTAAAAAACTTACACTCCAAATAGAGAGAAAGATTTTCCAGAATAAACGCTTATACCACCTCATAGAGCATCCTTCACAAACTGATAGCCCACTCCACGGATGGTTTTAATCAACTCAGCATCGCTCAGATGCTTCGCCAATTTTTGCCTTACCCGACTTACATGCACATCAATCGCACGGTCATAGGCGGCCAGCTTTCGGTGCAGTACAAGCTCTGTAAGCTGCTCTTTCTCCAACACGCTGCCTGCATTGGCAATCAGGTAGGCCAGCACATTGAATTCTGTACCTGTAAGCTCCAGTAACTCACCATTAATGCGAACCTCCCTGAGACCTGGGTCCAAAGTAACGCCTGCATGCTCAACTAGACTATCGGGGAAAAGAGTGGTCCGCTGCTGCGGTTCAGCGCGTCGCAGAACAGCACGAATGCGAGCCAGCAACTCTCTGGGGTTACAAGGCTTGCTCAGATAATCGTCAGCGCCCATCTCAAGCCCAAGGATACGGTCAATATCTTCGCCACGCCCCGTCAGCATAATCACTGGAATTTGTACTTTTGGCCGGATCTGCTGCAATAACTCGAGCCCCGTACGGCCCGGCATCATCACATCCAGAATCATAAGCGCAAAACGTTCAGAACGCTTTAGCTGCTCGCAGGCTTCATCCGCATTATGAGCAAATTCAATAAGGTAGCCTTCGTGACGAAGGTAATCACCAATCAGTTCACAAAGCTCTACGTCATCATCAACCATTAACAGTCGTTGTTTATCGCTCA
>NZ_CH724126.1:154773-470430 GCF_000153345.1 Neptuniibacter caesariensis | reverse complement strand
CTACACAACATCAACGGACACAACGCAGGAGATACAAAGATGCGTACTAAACTTATTGCAGGAATCGCAGCCGCAGTTATCACCGTTTCTGGTTTAGGGATGACAGCAGCCTACGCTAAAGACGGTTTTGATCATATGGAACGCAAGATGGATCGTCTTGCCAGCAAGCTAGACCTTTCCGAAGAACAAACCGCACAGTTAAAAGAACAGATGGCAGGAAAGAAAGAGGGAATGCAAGCGCAGTGGCAAGCTCGTAAAGAGATTCGCCAACAGTTAATGCAACTCGACCCAAATGCTGCCGATTATCAGAGCAAGCTAGATAGCCTGGTTCTAAAGGCACAGGAACAAGCAAAAGCGATGGTCGTCGCAAAAGCAGAACAACAGCAGAAGCTTTACGACATTCTCACACCTGAGCAGGAAACAAAGTTTGTTGCGCTCAAATCAGAGATGCAGGAAAAAATGGATAAGCGTTTTGGTGACGGTGAACACCGTGGCCGTCACGGAAAAGGAAAGTGCGATTAATGTTCTGGCTAATTTAATTCAGAGTGCTTAAGACTCCCCCTTTTATTGTCATTGAGCACTTGTTCATCAGGCTCATTTGCCCGCCCCCACGGCGGGCTTTTTTATATGTCGTAGCTAAGATCAGAATACTCCACCTGAAAAAGCTGCGAGAAGTTTGCCCTCTCAAGCATCTGCATTGTCATTCCATGAGGGTTCAATAAGACGACTTCTCCCTTGCTGGCCTGGATCTTCTCTTTCAGTACCAGAAAACAACCGAGCACAACGGTATCAATTCTATCAGTATGGCTAAGGTCAATTACAAAGCGCTCATAACCTTGTAGAAAAGGCTCCACAGCACAGATCAATTGATCATAATTTGCCTCAGTAAAGCTATGTGGCAAGCTAAAAGTGACACTGTTAGCTTGCTGTTCTGTGAAGATGCCGATGGGTTGCATAACGCCTCCAGAACACTAACTGCCCCTCAAGCATAGTTCACTTAACAACAAAACCTTTAAAAATAATGAGATAACTTGCGGAAATTAAATTTCAGACTACATTATGTATATACAAAGCATATACCTAAAAGGAAAATCTATGAGCGCTTTGCTATTAATAGTCGGTGTAGGGTTAATCGTAGGCTTGTCTGTTGGCGGAATTCTGGCTGCCGGAGCAATATCCGAACTTTACAGAGAGTGGTAGCCCCATACTTTATTGTTACTCTAGTGACAACTTTCTAAATTAGCTTAGAAGCAACGTCTTTTACATCTTCCATCACCACAAAAGTGCTGGTCTGTTTCACAAAGGGCAGATTTGATATTTTCTCTCCCAGCACCTCGCGATAACTCTCAATATCTGATGTTCTCACTTTGAGCAGATAATCAAAGTTAGCTGCAATCATATGGCATTGCTCAATTTCCGGTATCGCTCGTACCGCATCATTAAATGCCTGCAACGCCTTTGTTTTGGTATCAAGCATAGTAACCTGAACAAAAGCGACATGCTTAGAACCCAGCTTCTTCTGATCAATTAACGCGGTATATCCCATGATATAACCCAGCTCTTCAAGACGCTTCATACGTACCTGGCATGGCGTTTTTGAGAGACCCACGCGGGACGCTAATTCAGTGACGGTAACACGACCATCTTTTTGCAACTCACGCAATATAGCCATGTCTAGCTTATCTAAATTATCCATGAACCCCCCAAAACCCATAAAGTCAAAAGAACTTAAAGTACGCCAAAAATATAGTGAATTCGTCCTTATCTAGCAAGAAAAACACAACTAAATAGCACGACCTTGCACAAAAAACAGCACGGTTAAACCTATCAAAACAGCTAAAAAGAACAATCCTCCTCGATTCAGCCTCAAAAAAAGCAAATTGACCAAGAAAACACCAAATACAGAGCTTTTAACCAGCCAAATATCGGTAAGCTTTCGCTCGTTATGCCAAAGCCGTAAAAATCAGTGAAGGTAAAAACAACTGCAGCATGGCGCAGGAGGGTGTAACGAAGGATGGAACGATAATAAGCATAATCAACAAAAATGAGGTTTCTGAATGGTAACCCTGACATTTATCCTGTATCTGATTCTAATGCTGGCAATCGGCGTTGTTGCCTATCGTCGCACTCAGGATCTGTCCGATTACGTTCTTGGTGGGCGTAACCTTGGGCCGATCCCAAGTGCGTTGAGCGCTGGCGCTTCAGATATGAGTGGCTGGCTGCTGATGGGCCTGCCAGGTTACGCAATGGCTGCTGGATACGGCTCATTCTGGCTAGCAGGTGGACTGCTGGTTGGTACTTGGCTGAACTGGCTTCTGGTCGCACAGCGACTGCGCGTTTATTCACAGCGAGCTGACGATGCGCTGACACTTCCTGCTTTCTTCGAGAAGCGCTTTGAAGATCACAGCCATAGTCTCCGCGTTATTTCGGCAGTATTCGTACTGATCTTTTTCCTGTTCTACACCAGCTCCGGTCTGGTAGCGGGCGGAAAACTATTTGAAACCGTATTCGGTTTTGACTACACCATGGCCGTTCTTATCGGCGCTGCTGCGGTGATCTCCTACACCTTGTTCGGTGGCTTCCTGGCAGTATCCTGGACTGATGTGGTACAGGGCCTGTTGATGGTAGGCGCTTTGATTTTGGTACCTCTGATCGCAATGGGTGAAATTGGCGGTCTGAGCGGTACTCTCGCTGCCGTAGAGGCAAAGAATCCTGAACTGCTGAACATGTTTACCGATGCTGATGGTAAGAGCATCACGCTGATCGGCACATTGTCGCTGCTGGGTTGGGGTATGGGTTACTTTGGTCAGCCACATATTTTAGCGCGTTTCAAAGGTATCAAATCCAAAGATGCTGTGCCTGCAGCGCGCCGTATTGCGGTAATCTGGAGCGCCATCTCTATGGCAGGTGCCTGCCTGATCGGTCTGGCAGCCATTGGTTACCTACCAGAAGGCCTTGGCGATAATGAAAAAGTATTCATGGTGATGGTAGATGCGCTGTTCCACCCTGCAATTGCGGGCATTCTGCTAGCAGCTATTCTCGCTGCGGTTATGAGTACAGCGGACTCCCAGTTGCTGGTTTCCTCTTCTGCGCTGGCTGAAGATTTCTACAAAGCCCTATTCAATAAAGAAGCGACTCAAGAGCAACTGGTACGCGTTGGTCGTATCGCAGTCATTGTTATCGCGCTGATCGCTACCTTCCTGGCAATGGATAAAGACTCTAAAGTTCTGGAGCTTGTATCTTATGCATGGGCAGGTTTTGGTGCTGCCTTCGGCCCGGCGCTGATTATGTCCTTATACTGGAAGAGCATGACGAAAGGTGGCGCTTTGGCAGGTATCATTACCGGTGGCGTTACCGTTGTGGTATGGAAACAGCTTTCAGGTGGCTGGTTCGATCTTTACGAAATCATCCCAGGTATCATCTTTGCCTTCATCGCTATCATCGTTGTTTCAAAAGTGACGCCTGCTCCTTCTGCATCCATTCAAAAACGTTTTGAAGATGTAGAAGCTGAAGTTAAAAGCTAAACAACCTCGATAAAGCACAGATTTAAAAGCCCCGGCTGCACTGCATCCGGGGCTTTTTTACGCCTAAACCCACCAAAAACAAAGTCTTCAAAAACAGCAAAAACAAACCAATAAAACCAGCAAAAGCTAAAAATAAAGTCCAAAAATCCTCATTTTTACTATTTACAGTCAAAACGTCTTTTTTAGCGCTTGTAGAATAACTAGATAATATAAGAGGTGGAAGATTATGAGCATCACAATCGAACAAAGCCGTCACGCTATTCGTAATAGCTATCTGGCAGACGAAGCAGCCGTCATTACCGGCCTGATTAATAATTCTGGTTTAGACGAAACAGAACGTCAGTCCATTTCTGCAAGTGCCGCAGACCTGGTTCGTAAAGTTCGATCTGAAAGCTCTCCATCCATGATGGAAAAATTCCTCGCTGAGTACGGCCTGACGACTAAAGAAGGCGTGGCGCTCATGTGCCTTGCAGAGGCCCTGCTTCGCGTACCTGACAGCCTGACCATTGATGCGCTAATCGAAGATAAGGTCGTATCAGGAAACTGGAAAGGTCACTTGGGGCAGTCAGCATCATCACTAGTTAACAGCTCAACCTGGGCACTATTGATTACAGGCAAGCTGCTTAAGGATGACGAAGCCAAAGGTATCGGCTCTACCGTTAAGGGTATGATCAAACGCCTGGGTGAACCCGTTGTCCGCACCGCAGTCGCTCAGGCTATGAAAGAGCTGGGACGCCAATTTGTTCTTGGACGGGATATCAATGAAGCGACTAAGCGCGCCAAGAAGCTGGAAAAACAAGGCTACAGTTATTCCTACGACATGCTTGGCGAAGCGGCCCGAACCGATGCCGACGCTATTCGCTATCACCAGGCCTATTCGCAAGCGATCAGTGAGCTAACACCTGCTTGCACCAGTAATGATATCCGTACAAACCCAGGCATCTCGGTAAAACTGTCAGCCCTACATGCGCGTTATGAGCTCGGCCAGAAAACCCGTGTCATGCAGGAACTGGTTGACCGTACACTCACACTCGCTCTTCAGGCTAAAGATGCCAACATGGGCTTTAATATCGACGCTGAAGAAGCGGACCGTCTGGACCTGTCTCTGGATGTGATCGAAGCCGTTCTGGCAGATAAGCGTTTAGCAGACTGGGATGGTTTCGGCATCGTTGTACAGGCTTTCGGCCCACGCGCAGCCCACGTACTAGACTGGCTCTATGCGACTGCTCAGCGACTGGATCGTCGCATTATGGTACGCCTGGTTAAAGGCGCCTACTGGGATGCAGAAATTAAACGCGCCCAGGTACTCGGCCTTGATGGTTTCCCAGTCTTCACCCGTAAAGTTAATTCAGATCTGTCTTACATGTGCTGCGCTGAAAAGCTGATGCAGATGACCGACCGAATCTATCCACAGTTCGCTACACATAACGCCCACTCGGCCGCTGCGATCCTGTTTATGGCTAAAAAGCATAATGTGGATAACTTTGAGTTTCAGCGCCTACACGGTATGGGTGAATCTCTGCATGACACTGTACTAAAATCAAATAACACGCGCTGCCGTATTTACGCCCCTGTCGGTGCGCACCGTGACCTACTGGCTTATCTGGTTCGTCGTTTACTTGAAAACGGCGCTAACAGCTCCTTTGTGAATCAGATAGTAGATACCCGCATTACGCCGGAAGAGATTGCTAAGGACCCATTTAGCCAGGTTCTTGAAAGCCAGGACCAGATCAGTAACAACTATATCCCTAAGCCTGCAGAGATCTTTGGTGACAAACGCCTGAACGCAAAAGGCTGGGACATTACTGATCATGTCACACTGGAACAGCTGGAACCCGCTCGAGAAGCCTTCCAGACAACACAGTGGCACGCCAAGCCAATGATCGCAGGCGATGCAACCAGTTCTGATACCAGTGAAGTTCGCAACCCTGCTAATCCAGAAGATCTGGTCGGCATGGTGACCGAAGCGAACCCTGCTGATATTGAAAGCGCCATTGCAGCAGCTGAACTCGGTTTCCAGCGCTGGTCCAAAACAGCACCGAGTGAACGTGCAGCTTGTCTGCGTCGTGTGGCCGACCTATTTGAAGCGAATGCACCTGAGCTGTTTGCCCTGGCGAGCCGTGAAGCGGGTAAAACGCTTCTCGACGCTGTAGGCGAAATTCGTGAAGCAGTCGACTTCGCACGCTACTACGCTAACGAAGCTGAAAAACATGCCGAGTCTGAAGCGCGTGGCGTCATCACCTGCATATCCCCATGGAACTTCCCTCTGGCGATATTTGCAGGCCAGGTATTGGCGGGGCTGGCGTCAGGTAATACGGTGATTGCTAAACCTGCCGACCAGACGCCTCTGATGGCTGCCCGAGCGGTTGCACTGATGCATGAAGCGGGTATTCCAAATGATGTTATTCAGCTGCTACCTGGATCGGGTATCAATGTGGGTGCTCCACTGACCTCAGACCCTCGTATCTCAGCGGTTTGCTTTACCGGCTCAACTTTGACAGCACAGCGAATCAATAAAGTGATGGCTGAGAACATGGCTCCGGATGCACCTTTGGTTGCTGAAACCGGTGGTATGAATGCGATGATTGTCGATTCGACAGCACTGCCTGAACAAGTGGTTCGCGACGTTCTGATGTCTTCATTCCAGAGTGCAGGCCAGCGCTGCTCAGCGCTACGCGTACTTTACGTACAGGAAGACATCGCAGACAACCTACTCGAGATGCTTTATGGCGCAATGGATGAACTACGCATGGGCAATCCGTGGTTGCTCAGCACTGATATTGGCCCGGTTATCGATAGTAACGCACAAGCTAAAATCGAAGCGCACTGCGAAAAATTTGCAGCAAAAGGAAAGCTGCTGAAGAAGCTCAACACGCCTGAAGGAGGCACTTTTGTTGCACCTACGGTACTCAAGGTCGAGGGAATAGAAGAGATCGAAGAAGAGATCTTTGGCCCGGTGCTTCATGTTGCAACCTTTGCTGCAAAAGATCTGGATCAGGTGGTTGATTCGATCAACAGTAAAGGCTACGGCCTGACGTTCGGCCTGCATACCCGTGTGGATAACCGGGTAGAGCGCATTATTAACCAGATAAAAGTCGGCAACATTTACGTTAACCGTAACCAGATTGGAGCAATCGTAGGCTCACAACCATTTGGCGGTGAAGGCCTTTCTGGTACCGGCCCTAAAGCAGGTGGTCCGCACTATGTGAAACGCTTTACCCGTTCGGCTATCAGCCAGGGTACAGACGCACCTTCAGGACAGAGCGTTAATACAGAAACCCTTGAGCAACTGATTCAGCAGTTGGATCTGACAACTCAGGGGCTAAAAGCCGATCCGGAACAACTGCAAAAAGTTTTTGCAGGGATAGCTTCCGAACTACCAAAACCAGTAACCGAAGCCACTGAGATGCCTGGCCCAACAGGTGAACTCAATCTGCTCTCCGAAACAGGGCGCGGCGTTGTGCTCTGCCTGGGTCCGGACGCTGAGAGCGCAGTAAAACAAGCGGCAACAGCACTGTTCCAAGGTAATGCGGTGGTGATTATTGCTCAGGGCATTGCTGACCTTCTGAAACAGTGTGCTGACGCTAAACTACCGGTTCAGGGAATGGTCGGCCAACTCACAGCAGAGGCGATCACTGAAGCGCATGGATTTGCTGCGGTTAGCTGTAACGCGAGTCATGATGTTCTGAAAACTATTCGTCAGGCCCTGGCAGCACGTGAGGGAGCATTACTACCACTGATTACAGAACTAGATCAGCCTGAGCGTTTTGTTATGGAGCGCCACCTTTGTATAGATACCACTGCGGCTGGAGGTAATGCCAGCCTAATCGCTACTGCGGGCTAAGCCCCGCAGGTTCGAGCGAGTACCACTCCACTTACTTCGATTTTTGGTTCATGGGCGAAATTCGAAGATCTTTACCCCGGGGCGACCGCCATTCAGCCCCGGGGATTTTTTACCCTCTCAATTCTAAGACTCTTTCAGCTGGGCCTTAAACCAGTCACTGAAGTTTTCAGCAGGCATAGGACGAGCAATCAGGTACCCCTGAATCTGGTCACAGTTCAACGCTTTTAGCATGGCAAACTGGGTCTCTGTCTCGATCCCTTCAGCCACCACTTGTAGGCCCATCGCCTGACTCATCTCAATGATCGAAGAGACGATGGTGCGATCAACATCGGAGTTTTCAATATTGATCAGGAAACTACGATCGATTTTTAACACATCCATATCGATATTGCGGATATAACTCAGGCTGGAGAACCCCGTTCCAAAATCATCGATAGCAATTGAGATCCCGGCATCACGCAATTTCTTGATGGTTGCCCGGGTTTCATCCAGACAGTGCAGGAAGCTGGTTTCTGTTAGCTCTACAGCCAGTAAGTGAGGCGGGCAGCTGTATTGTTCAACTACCTGCAATACCTCTTCAGCCATATCACGGCGCTGCATCTGTTTAGCCGAGACATTAATCGCGACTTGAACCGATAGACCCTGGTCATACCACTCTTTAGCCTGCCTGACGGCTTCACAAAGGACATAGTGGCCAATTTGGTCAATAAAGCCCAGATCTTCTGCTAAAGGAATAAACTCACCCGGTGGAATAAAACCAAGTTCCGGATGCGACCAGCGAATCAGAGCCTCTGCGCCTACCGTCTGCCTTTGCAGATCGACCTTAGGCTGGTAGTAAAGCTGAAACTGATCCGTCTCTATAGCACGATGAAGATCACCAGACATCCGGTAGCGGGATTGCACCAGACGGTGCTGTTCAGATGAGAAGAAACGGTAACTGTTTCGTCCAAAATCTTTAGCCTGCTTAACTGCAGCTTCAGCACACTGGAACAGATCCTCGGCATCCGTTGCATCCGACGGGAAGAAACTCACCCCTATACTAACAGTCAGATTAATATCCGAACCCGCCACCATAATAGGCTGATTCACAACCTCCAGAAGACGGGTCAGATACTCACTGACTGCCTGATCGTCTTCCACATCGGTGAGAATCATATTAAAGGAATCACCACCAAAGCGGGCTACCGTATCACCTTCACA
Source organism: Neptuniibacter caesariensis (assembly GCF_000153345.1). Classification (GTDB taxonomy): domain Bacteria; phylum Pseudomonadota; class Gammaproteobacteria; order Pseudomonadales; family Balneatricaceae; genus Neptuniibacter; species Neptuniibacter caesariensis. Next base: position 461,862 of record NZ_CH724126.1, on the reverse strand, counting down.
GAGTACATTCTCGATACGCCGACCCACCTCTCTCAGTACCTGGTCACCCGCATCTAACCCGAAACGATCATTAACCCGCTGGAAGAAATCCAGATCCAGAAATGCCAGTGCAGCCTTATGCCCATGCTCCTGTGCATAACCCAGAGACAGATGTAAACGGTCATTGAATAACTTACGGTTTGGCAGACGCGTTAATTCGTCAAAATAAGCCAAACGCTTGATACGTGCCTCGGACTTTTTAATCTCGGTCAGATCGGAAAAGATCGAAGCGTACTGACAGATCTGCCCTGCCTCATCTTCGACTGCTGTGATTGTCAGCCATTCAGGGTAGATAGTGCCATCTTTACGCTTATTCCAGATTTCACCCTGCCAGGTACCTGTCTCTTGCAACGAGGCCCACATTTTCTGATAGAACAGCGCATCATGTCGCCCTGAGCTCAGAAGGTTGGGATTTTTACCCAACACTTCCCACTCCTCATAACCGGTAATTTCGGTGAACGCAGGGTTCACCCGTTGAATACGCGCCTGGAGATCTGTGACAACGATCGCTTCCATTGACGCTTCGATCACTTTATCGGCCAATTTAAGATTATGCTGGGACAGCGCTAAGGCTCGATCGCGCTCATGAAGTAACTCTTTGAGACGATAGACATAATCCATCTCAACGTTACGCAGGATATCCCCATATGAGACCAGGCCAATAACCTGCTCATCATGGTTCTTAACACCTAAGTGATGGAAACCATGCTGACGGAAAGTTCTGCGCGCATTGTATAAGCTGATACTGGATTCCACGGTGATTAACTCACCCGCAGAGAATTCAGCAATCGGCTTATCCAGGTCGTTACTGGCCAGGCAGACCATCAGGTCATTTTCGGTCAGGATCCCTTTGATCTGCTCACCATCAGAGATCAGCGCGGCGGTCTGGCCCGTTGTTTTAAGCCTTTCTGCGGCAACCCGCACGGTCTCGGTTTCAGGCAGGATTAAAGTATCTTTGTTGATAACTTCGGAAACAGAACGTAAGAAAAGATCATGTTCAACACCCTGACTGTTGACGACATCCGTCTCAGAAAGGATGCCAAATAGGGCGCCGTTTTCATCAACAACAACGAGGTGTCGTACCCCTTCAGCGATAAAACGTAGCCCGGCATCATCAATAGTTTCAGTAATGGAAACGGTTTTAACCGGCTGGGTCATAACCTCATTTAACTGAACTTCAGCAAAGCTTGCCCCTTCAACGGTTAAGCGCATCACATCGCGTCGAGTCACAATGCCCAGAGGCCGATCCGATTCGCAGATAACGACACAACCTATTTTATAGGTGGCCATCAAGCGGACGGCTTGCTCCATGCTTTCATCAGGGCGACAGGTAACCAGATCCTGATGAGCGGCCTGACGCACCAAAAGCGGCTTTTGTTTGTAGGGACTATCTATCATGTCAGTTTACGTTCTTATCATTATCTCTCTATCATACAGAATCATTTTCAAACAGTTAAACAGTATTAATACTTAGTAAACATGAGCACTTCTGAGAAGTAACTAAACAAGGATCATTGTTATTTAGTAACAAAAAACGGCACCCGAAGGTGCCGTTTAAAATTAGATAACTTACTGATTAAGCAGTTTTTTCAAACATCAAATCCCATACACCGTGCCCCAAACGCTCGCCACGTTTCTGGAACTTAGTGACCGGACGCCACTCTGGCTGCGGTGAGTACTGACCGTCTCCCGCCACATTCTGATAACCATCAGCCTCGCTCATCACTTCCATCATGTGCTCAGCATAGTTCTCCCAGTCTGTCGCCATATGGAAAACACCACCAACTTTGAGCTTCTTGCGCAACGTCTGGGCAAATTCAGGCTGAACAATACGACGCTTATGGTGACGCTTCTTATGCCATGGATCCGGGAAGAACAGCTGAATGCAGCTGAGTGAACCATCCGGGATACACTGAGCTAAAACCTCAATAGCATCATCACAGAAAACCCGAACATTACTTAATTCAGATTTTTCAGCGTTACTCAGTAAACGGCCAACGCCTGGGCGGTGAACCTCGATTCCGATATAGTTTTTCTCAGGCTGATCTTTAGCCATTTCAACCAAAGAATCGCCCATCCCAAAACCGATTTCGAGAACAACAGGCGCTTCACGGCCAAATACCTCATTAAGATCCAGCATCCCCTGCTGCAATTCCAGACCCATCTCTGGCCAGACTGCCTCCATCGCTTTCTGCTGGCCTTCGGTCATACGACCGGCTCGCAGCACAAAACTTTTCACGGTGCGCATATGCTTTTGTTCACCGCTCTGCTCAGGGTTTTGTTGTTCGATGCTGTTATCTTCTGACATCTAAATTAACCTAATACCGTTAAAACAAAGCAGCCTGATCCTAAGACCAGACTGCGTCTGAATAATCTGGATAAACTGCCTTAGTACCGACAGTTTTCTCCTCGTTTACTTACCTACGATTGTACCTTCCATCGGCGAAGAAGCACTCGCGTACTTCTTACGCGGCATACGCCCTGCAAGATAGGCTTCACGACCCGCTTCAATCGCTTTCTTCATCGCTGAAGCCATCAGGATTGGGTTCTGGGCACCCGCAATTGCTGAGTTCATCAACACGGCTTCACAACCCATCTCCATTGCAACAGCCGCTTCGGAAGCGGTACCTACACCCGCATCAACCAGAACCGGAACTTTACAGTCTTCCATGATCACATTGATGTTATGCGGGTTCAGAATACCCAGACCGGAACCGATCATTGAGCCCAAAGGCATAATAGACACACAACCCAGATCTTCCAGCTCTTTTGCTACGATAGGGTCATCGCTGGTATAAACCATTACTTTGAAGCCATCACGTACCAATACATCTGCGGCTTTGATGGTTTCAACAACATTTGGATACAGGGTTTTCTGATCACCCAGCACTTCCAGTTTAACCAGATCATGACCATCCATCAGTTCGCGCGCTAACTTACAGGTGCGCACTGCATCTTCGGCATTAAAACAGCCCGCAGTATTAGGCAGAATGGTGTATTTCTCAGGCGAGATCACATCCAGCAGGTTTGGCTCATCCGCATTCTGACCAATATTAGTTCGGCGTACAGCAACGGTCACGATCTCGGCACCACTGGCTTCAATCGCCAGACGCGTTTCTTCCAGATCTTTATATTTACCCGTTCCGATAAGCAGACGTGAGTTAAAAGACTGGCCTGCGATAATTAGCGGATCATTTTCTAATGACATGGTGTATTTCCAAATAGTCGTTGTTATTTACTCTGGCTGTACTCATTCGCGGATTAAGCGCTAGGCTTAACCCCCACCGATCGCATGCACTATTTCAACACGATCTGATTCTTTCAAGATCGTTTCTTCATGCTGACTGCGCGGAATAATTTCAAGATTGAGCTCGATAGCGATACGTTTCTCGCCCAATTCCAGCTGCTCAACTAAGCCTGTCAGGGTGATACCATCCTGCACCTGCAGCATCTCACCGTTAACCTGAACCTGCATTGATCTATCTCCTGTTTGAAGCCAGCGCCGCATAACCCAACAGCGCCCATCCACAAAGGAAAGCAACCCCACCCACGGGTGTAACCATACCTAACGATCGCATCCCGGTTAATGCCATAAGGTACAAGCTGCCTGAAAACAACAGAATCCCCAGAACAAAACCCATCGCTGCCCGTTTAAGCAATACGCGATCCAGTTGTTCGGGCGCAAATGCCAGCATGAGCAAGGCAATCGCATGATAGAAATGGTACTCAACCCCGGTCTGGTATACCACGTATAACGCCGGTTCGATCTGCCCTTTCACCGCGTGGGCACCAAATGCACCAATCGCTACAGCGCAGAAGCCAAAAACCGAAGCAATAAGAAGCAGTGGATGCGTGCTCATATGAGACCCTGTTAAAACGAGCTGGGATTATACCGAATTTAGCCGCAAAATTCCGACAATTAACAGGCACAAAAAAACCGCTATAGAAGCGGTTTTCTTAGTTACAGGCGTAGTAGAAATCAGGCTTCCATCGAAACTCTGATTTTCTTCATCGCATTCTTTTCCAACTGGCGGATTCGCTCTGCAGATACACCATATTCAGCGGCCAGCTCATGCAACGTTGCTTTATCATCCGTTAACCAACGGCGCGCAAGAATATCTTTACTACGCTCATCAAGTTCAGACATCGCTGACATCAGGCGGCGCTGAGAATCCTGTTCCCAGTTCGCTTCTTCCAGCTGCATAGACGGATCAGCACTTTTGTCTTCGAGATAATGTGCCGGAGCCCACGCTGCCTGCTCATCATCAGCACCTTCCGGCGCATCAAAAGCCGTATCAACGGAAGCCATACGACCTTCCATCTGACGAACGACTTTTGCTTCTACGCCCAGATCCTCTGCAATGGCATTGACTTCATCATTCGTCATCCAGCTCAGGGATTTTTTCTTGGAACGCAGGTTAAAGAACAACTTACGCTGTGCTTTGGTGGTCGCAACTTTAACAATACGCCAGTTACGCAGAATAAATTCGTGCATCTCCGCTTTTACCCAGTGCACGGCAAATGAAACCAGGCGTACACCCATAGTCGGGTCAAAGCGTTTAACGGCCTTCATCAGACCAACATTACCTTCCTGGATCAGATCACCTAACGGCAGACCATAACCCGAGTAGGTTTTAGCAACATGTACAACAAAACGTAGATGAGACATAACCAGCTGGCGTGCAGCCTCAACATCTCCGTCAAAGTGCAGGCGCTCAGCCAGAGAACGTTCCTCTTCAACACTCAGCACTGGAATCGCCGTTACATTCTGTACGTACGCATCCAGGTTCTGACCAGGAGAAAGGTTTCCAACAACTTGTAAGCTAGTGCCCATTAAGCCCTCACATCATTCTGCTTGTGAATCGTCGCAGATATGACAAATTACCAATACAAAAGTTCAACAGAAAATCCGTGCATTAACACAACGGACCGAAAAATATAACGAGGAAAACGATAAAACGCAAATATGACAGGATGATTACCCGGTTACTGAGGCTCGATCTCTTTCAGATGGCGGCCAACAGCCAGCTTTGCCCCGATCAAACCAAGCACAACTCCGGTTAGAAGCAGAATCAGACTATCGGTAAATCCCAGCCCCTGCAGTTCAAAACCACTCTGATAAAGCGCGGCTAACTGGCCCACAGGTTCCTGAATTAACAATAAGCTGATTTGCACAAACAACCAGGCAACCAGCGCTCCGATTAAGCCAAACCAGAAGCCGGTATAGATAAAAGGTCGTTTTACCCAGGAATCCGTCGCGCCAACCAGTTTTGCGACCTGAATTTCATCTTTGCGGTTTTCAATCGATAGCCGGATCGTATTACCTACCACCAGCAAAACAGAGAGTGCCAGCAATGCACCTAATACCAGTACCACACGATTGGCCAGCTCAACAAAAGACGCTAACCGTTCAACCCAGACCATGTCCAGAACCGCTTCATCAACCTCAGCGAGCGCTCCAAGCTCCGTCTGCAAGCTCACAAGATTCGCTTTACTGTTATCGACAGGCTGAACCACCACAACGGCAGGTAGCGGGTTCTTGTTCAAGAAACCTATCACATCCGAGAAACCGGATATCCGCTGAAATTCATGCAACCCCTGATCTTTAGTCACCAGTTCTACGGCAGCGAGGTCCGCTCTGAGTAACATCGTTTGACTAAACTGCTCAGCCGCTTCATCAGGTAAGGTTTTCTGCAGATAAAGGGATATTTTTGGATCGCCCTTCCACTCACCGCTAAGCTGATGAATATTTTTCAGACCAACAAACATCAGGCCCGGTAGTGCTAAAGCGATGGCCAGTACCGCCAGTGTCATCAAGCTTGGCAGCGGTGTAGTGCGTAGACGCTGAAAAGAATCTCTGGCGGTTTGTTTATGGTGTCTGATCCAGCTCTTACTCTGCGCGGCAAGATCAACTTTATGCTTTGCCGCACCTTTACTTTGCGGTGCCGGCTGCACTGCTGCTTCCTGAGGGCGTTGATGTCGTTCTGCGCCACGTTTTACCGGTTCCCGATTAGCCATCGCGCATCAACCTTCCCTGATCCAGAATCAACGTTCGGTGTCCCATCCGCGAAATTAACGCCAAATCATGGCTAGCAATCAGCACAGTGGTTCCATGGCGGTTAAACTCCATAAACAAGCTCATAATTTCAGCAGAAAGTGACGGATCCAGGTTACCTGTCGGCTCATCGGCAAGTAGCAGTTGCGGTTTATGCACAATGGCTCGTGCAATACCAATACGCTGCTGTTCACCAGTAGAGAGGGTAATTGGATTAAGTTTCTCTTTGCTTAGCAAACCGACTTTATCGAGGGCTGCACGCACACGCTTGCCAATATCATCCGGCTCGTAACCGGAGATCTGCAACGGTAAAGCCACGTTATCAAAGACCGTTCGATCAAAAAGGAGCTGATGGTTCTGAAATACCACCCCAATACGGCGGCGATGATAAGGAATATCCTCACGGCTGAACTGAGCCAGATCCTGATTCGCGACCGAAACATGACCGCGCGTCGGACGCTCCATCAACATGATCAGCTTCAGCAGGGTACTTTTACCTGCTCCCGAATGACCTGTTAGAAACGCCATCTCCCCTCTATTGAGGGTAAAGTTCACATCCCTTAGGGCATCATGCCCTTCAGGGTAACGTTTACTGACGTTTTCAAAACTAATCATAGTGGGTCGTCAATTCCTTACAACCGGTGCTATTTAGCAGACAAAACTCATGCTATTAATCAAACAGGGCGTCGACAAACTCCTGCGACTTAAACGGCCGCAAATCATCAATTTGTTCGCCAACACCAATGAAGCGGATCGGCAGATCCATCTGTTTCGCAATGGCGAAAATCACGCCACCTTTAGCCGTGCCATCAAGCTTGGTCAAAGAGATACCTGTGACACCCACGCTATCCTTAAAGATCTTCGCCTGGCTCAAGGCATTCTGACCGGTTCCGGCATCCAGAACCAACATTACTTCATGCGGTGCTTCCGGTGACAACTTCTTGGTCACACGTACCACCTTTTCCAGCTCTTGCATCAGGTTGTCTTTGTTCTGTAAACGGCCCGCTGTATCAGCGATAAGAACATCAACGCCCTTCGCCTGGGCTGACTGTACCGCATCATAAATAACAGAAGCCGAATCGGCGCCCGTATGCTGAGCAACAACGGGAACATTGTTTCGCTCGCCCCACACCTGTAACTGCTCAACGGCTGCCGCACGGAACGTATCGCCGGCCGCCAGCATCACGGATTTACCTTCGCTCTGGAAGCGTTTAGCCAGCTTACCGATCGTAGTGGTTTTACCTACGCCGTTTACGCCAACCATGAGAATGACATAAGGCTTTTTCTCGCACTGAATATTCAGAGGTTCTTCTGAACGATGCAGTAATCCTGCTAACTCCTCTTTAAGCGCCACCTGAAGTGCCTGAGCATCACCCAGCTGTTTGCGTTCAACTTTATCGGTTAGTCGTCCAATAATTTCTGTTGTCGCTTCTACGCCCACATCGGCCATCAGCAGCAAGGTTTCGATCTCTTCAAGCAGATCTTCATCGATCTCTTTCGCACCCAGGAAAAGGTTACCCAGTTGCTCGGTTAAATTGGCCTTGGTTTTGCTCAAACCCGACTTGATGCGCGCAAAGAAACCCTTTTTCTCTTCAACCGGCGGCTCTGGCGTTTCCTGAACAATTTCCTCTGTTTCTTCGGCTTCAACCGTTTCAACAGCAGGTTCTGCAGCTTCTTCAACGACAGCGACAGGCTCTTCGGCTATTTCAGCAACAGGCTCGTCGACAACGGGCGTTTCAATAATCGCCTCATTTTCAGTAGCAGGTGCATCAATATGGTCTGTTTCTACCTGCAGTTCTTCTTTTTCAGCAGGTTCAACAACATCTGCAGTATCAACCTGCGCATCCACCGACTGTGCATCGTCAATAGCGTCAGAGGTTACTTCTACCGCAGTGGCAGATGTTTCGGCAGGCACGTCTGCAACAGTTGGTTGTTCGGCAGGCGGAGCGGGTTCTACTTCCTGCTCTTGTTGCGCGGCTTCCTGTTGTGGTTTCTGCTCTTCTTCAGCAGCGCCACCACCGAACATGGATTTTAACTTCTTAAACATTTAGCTTCCTCATACAGCCGCTGCTCAGCATAAACTGACGCTGCCACTGGTTGAAATAAATCTGCACTATGAATTTTCTGAATCGTCACTACTTAGGTAACGATATATTCCTATCAGGACGAGCCCGGTAATCAGCATGCCCGCATAACCGATCAGATCAGTGTTCCAACCTTTGCTGATAAATAAATCTACTAAAGAGGGCATCTTCGCTCCCTGATCCCGGCTCGTTAATAAAGATCTACTACGGAAAATGCAGCAGTCTTTACGCAAAGTCTGGTATCTTATCACAGTGATTTGTTCCAGAGACTACCCTTATGACAAATGAATACCGCCCTTTTTTTAATCGCAAACAATTAACCGTGCTCATGTGGTTCAGTTTGCTTGCGATAGCGGTGCTTTCGACCATGGGACCTGGACCTGTCGAGTACCAGAAGATAAGCCATTCAGATAACAAAACCGTCTACTGGATGGAACTCGAGGATCAACCGACGACACTGAGCTTATTGCTGCCAACAACACCCGCGCTTAACAATCAGCAACGCCAGCTCCAGCAGCTTAAAAGCACCATTTTACAAAGCCGATTAAGGGAGATCGCCAGCCCTGATTTTAGCTATCAGGTCACCCCTAAACAGGATCGAATCGAAATCACTTTGCGCTGGGCCAGTCAGCAACCGATTCCTGATCTGGCCGCAATATGGAACCGCCTTCAGTCTCCAGCCATTGCTGGGGATTGGTTAAAAGAGATCAAAAATATCCAGGCGCGAGACTATCTGAATAACCAATCAACCGATCAGGCGTTATTAAATCAGTTTTATCAACAGTTACAGCCACTCCAGAATCAACCAATTGATCAACAGCTAAGCAACAGCTACGCAGCGTTATTCAATGCGCCCCGCTATGCTGTGAGCGGAGAAGAAGCTGAAGAGATGGCTGAACGTATTGATAAAACTCTGCCGCAGAGTGCGCTTTCCCAGTCGACACCCGAGTTGCCTGCCCCCACACTTCAGCTGAGTAATGATCAGGGTAAACAATCTTATGCTTTGCTGCTTGGCCGAACACTACCCCCACGGAGTGCAGAAGCCTTTCTCAACGAACGCCTTGCGGCTCAAGTGATTCAGGATTTACTACAAGAGTACAAAGCACAAAAGGCTCTGGATTTTCGCATGCTCTGGTCGGCACTGGAGTCATCCGGCTATAGTGCGATTATCCTCAGCGCTAACCAAAACCCAGGGCCATTACTGCCTCAGTTGCGCCAAAACCTTTCCGATGATCTTGTTGAAGCAAGTCAGGAACGGCTCGCCCAGCAGTGGCATGACCGCATGCGCGATATTAACAATCAGGTCAGCGCGCTGAATCTGGTCGCCTTTTATCAACTGCCAACGGATACACTTGAAGACTACGCCGAGGAAATTCTCGACCTGGATGAAGATCAGGTTCTGGAAATCGCCGATAAAGCCTTGCAAACTAGTGGGCAGATAAGCATTCTTCAGTCCCCCTCGCTTTAAGGAACAATTATGGGTCGCCGGAATCCATCTCGCCGCCAGTCAGGTAAAGTAGAGCTACCCAGCTCACAGCTACGAATCATCGCCGGTCAATGGCGTGGGCGTAAGCTGGAATTTATTGCCGAAGAAGGCCTTAGGCCAACACCCGATCGGGTCAGAGAAACCCTGTTCAACTGGATTCAGAGTGCCGTACCGGGCGCCCATTGCCTGGATATGTTCAGCGGCAGCGGTGCGTTGGGATTAGAGGCACTATCACGAGATGCTGAGAGCGCTACCTTCGTTGATCTGAATACGGTCACCAGCCGCAAGCTAAGAGATAACTTACAGCTGCTAAAGTGCCAGAACGGAGAAGTGATCCAGGCTGATGTACTGCAATGGCTGGAAAACAGGCCCACAGACCAATCAGCACAGTACGACCTGGTCTTTATGGACCCGCCTTTCAGAAAAGATTTGGTACGCCCTTGCTGCGCCCTTCTTGAAAGCCATAACCTGCTAACTGACAATGCCTTAATCTATGTGGAAACCGAATCGGAACTAGGTCCGCCGGAAGTGCCCTCTCATTGGACGCAACTACGGGAAAAAACCGCGGGGCAGGTTAGCTACCGTTTATACAGCCGCGAAAGTTAAGCGGCTTTCACGCTTTCCAGGCCATACAAGAAACCGGCCACAGCAGCGCGTATCTGACTTTTTTTACTAGAAAAGTTATTGGATGTTTTCACGCAACTAATGATACCAACCACTAACGCTAAGGCGGCTTCGGGGATCGGGTCTCGCTTTCCTTTGCTAAGCGCTGGAATCTGATCCTGTTTCCGGGCCTTTTTCAGCATTTTGCCGATCAGCGTCAGCCACGCTTGATGCTCTTCATCAATCGTTGGCGCAAGAGCAAGCAGCTCAGGGTCATGACGATGGTGGAAATGAAATACCGTCCAAATTTGGCCAAGGCGCTCATCAGAAAGGATCAGGCGACACCAGTCTTCCAAAAAGCCACCTAAAGAATCCAAAGCATTCTGGCGAGCTGACTGAAGCTGATCAAGGAACAGATCTTCAATAGGGAAACGACACTCGTCATACAGGGCCGCGACAAGATCAGTTCTGTTCTTAAAATGCCAGTACAAAGCTCCATGTGTAAGGCCGGCCTCAGCAGCAACATCCTTTAAGCTTGTGCGAGCAATACCTCGCTCAGCAAACAACTTGAGGGCCGTTTCTAATAACAACAAGCGCGTTTGTTCAGCTTCTTCTTTCGTCCTTCTAGGCATATTAATCCAATAACCCTAAACTGATGGCAGTCCATTATATAAACTCAATTCCAATAATGAGTTACAGAAAGGTTAACTCTGCCATCAATTGGAAATCAATGCCCTACCTGGCCGCTGCAACATCATCCAGGTAGAAGCGTGCGCCATATTTTTTCAGATCATCAACACGTAAATTGGAAGGCAACTGGAATCGAGCCGCAAATACCTGGCCAGGTTTGATATATCCCTTCACGTGGTCCACGTAACGCTCAATTTTGCCATTCCGTTTTAAATACATCCCCATCACCATATCTTTTAGTACGGGCCCTTTGACAGCATAACGCCAACGGGTCTCAAGCAGGTGATTATTCGCTTTTCGTGTCGATTCCAGCTTCAACCCTGACTCTACCGCTTTAACAAAGCTGGCTTGCTGCTGCTGACGACGCTCCTCAACCTTCGCTTCCTGGTGCTGCACATAAGCACCCAGTGCGGTACTAAGTAGCGCGGCTACACCACCACCTTCGCCGGCAGCTGTCTGACTATTATTTTTACGCCACAACACATTGTTATCTAACAAGGCAGCGGAGCGAGGATTAACCACACCTTTTCGATAATAAGGTTTTACTGCCTCACCTACCGCCTTAGCTTCCTTATAACGCTCGGCATTAACCGGGTGGTCGTGATGAAATAATGCTCTGGCATTTCCCTGCGTTGCATATTTACGCTGCCAGATACGGCTTGCTGCAAGCGGATCATAGCCAGCGAGGGCACAATACAGGATGCCAATACGATCAGCCTCACGTTCGCTCTCATGGGTAAAGGCAGCCTGATAGCCACTCCGGCGCGCAGAGTTTGATCCCGCTAATGCGCTGATCTGAGCATGGGTCTGACGTTCATAAACATGGTTCGCAACGGTGTGGGCGATCTCATGGGCGACAACCGCCGCCAGCTCGGCATCGTCTTTCAGGTCATACATCAATTGAGAATGAACAACGATATAAGTACCGCCGGTTGTGAAAGCATTAAACGAATCCCGTTTGATCAGGATCGGCTCCCAGCGCTCATTTTTCAGATGAGATACTTTGTGAATTCGATCAAAAATACGCACTAAGCGCAGATATTGAGCACGATTGACCCCAGCATTAACCGGTCGCTTATGCTTTTTTTCATTAGCAATAATCTTTTCAACATAGGCATTTCCCTGCTGAATTTGCGCAGAACGGTTAGCCATACTCAATGATCGCTGTCCGGTCACCCTGTCTTTTTCACTGACAGATTCCGCAACCTGATACAAACCCTGATCGACTTTTTTCAGCGTCTGACACCCGGAAACCGTAGCAATGACGGCGATTAGCGCCATAAAACGAACCCATGGCATAGGCTTAATACCCCTATCTCTTATATAGTCTTTTGTCATAATAAATTATTTTTTTATAACTGACTTGAATCAAAACATTCCATTATTGTATTTGTACCCACCAGTCAATTCAGCTACTATCCCGCACTTGCGAATTTGCTAATTTATTAGAACTTATTTATATAGATCTAATTAGACATTAACTGCTGTGAACCCCATATGAATACAGCCGTATATCCAGGAACATTTGATCCGATCACCAATGGTCACTCGGATCTTATTGAACGCGCCGCAAAACTTTTTGACAAAGTAGTCGTTGCGATAGCAGAAAGCCCAAAGAAACGTCCAATGCTGCCGTTAGAAACACGCGTCGCATTGGTAGCTGAAGTGACAGCTCATCTTGATAACGTTGAAATTGTAGGCTTTGATTGTCTGTTAGCTGAGCTTTTAGCGCAACAGAACGCTAATATTATTCTACGTGGCCTGCGTGCCGTTTCTGACTTCGAGTATGAATTTCAGCTCGCAGCGATGAACCGACATCTGGCACCGAACGTAGAGAGTATATTCTTAACACCGGCGGAACATCTGTCCTTTGTTTCCTCCACGTTAATTCGCGAAATATCCAGTCTGGGTGGTGACGTGAGCAAGTTTGTCCACCCGGCCGTTAATAAGGCCCTGATTGAGCACCATGGCCATTAATTTAAATATGTTATGACAGTGAGGTAGCCATCATGGCATTGATCATTACAGACGAATGCATCAACTGCGACGTATGTGAGCCGGAGTGCCCGAATGAGGCAATCTCCCCGGGTGACGAGATCTATGAGATTGAACCATCTAAATGTACTGAGTGTGTAGGTCACTACGACACACCACAGTGTGTAGAAGTTTGCCCAGTAGACTGTATCCCTAAAGATCCAGATCACGAAGAAACTGAAGCGCAGCTGATGGACAAGTACAAGCAGCTGACAGGTCAGTAAGCTCCGTTTTCGAATATAAAAAAGCAGGCTCACAGCCTGCTTTTTTTATTGTCTGTCTATCACCATATCTGGCCTACTGATAGCGTTCCTGCCAAAAGATCATCCGATCACTGCCTCTGGCCCGACCAAAGGTAATAATCGCATCCTGGGCATTAGCATCATCTGCACTGCCATCCTCATTCCAGTCGTACCTTAACCAGTCATCCAGGTTCAAGACTTCAACCGGGAAAGATCCGGTATTGTCGTTACCCTCAACACCAACGCCCGGTGCTGAGAACTGCAAGCCAAAACTACCATTACTCGCCGTTACATTACCGCCACTGAGATCGGTAAATGAGCCTGTCGTATCGGTATCGGCATTTTGATCGTAACTCACATCCAGGCTGGTACTGGTAGCCACCGAGTTAAATTCAATCTGACCTGCGGGGATCACAGAGCAGCTATCATCAGCATTGGTTACAAATGCCGAACCATTCCAGTACTCAACGCTAAAGGGCACAGGCAGATCTTCAGTTTCCGGTGCATGAGCCGATTGGATTCTGACCCGCCCGTAGCGAAGATCCTGAGCTGAACCGAGTGCAGCCGCTGTACAGTTACCCGCTGCTACACAATCCCCCGAGGTACTGGAGTTCATATCCAATTCACTGGTCGCGAATGTTCTGTTATCTAGCTCCGTTCCAATTCCAATACCTAGCTGTAGCTGACTAAACGGACCATCCTCCAGGCCACCAGCAGCACCATTGCGGCTAAAGAACGTTTCATTGGTGCGACTGACACTATAAACACCATCCTGCCAAGAAGTGGTTGAAGTATATGCGGTCACTCGGGAACCAATATCGACACCGGAATCATTGTTCTCCGCAAATCCCTCAATTAACGCCGTTAAGGGTGAACTGCCATCATTGTAAAAGTCGTCATCATAATTCTGCGTTATCCGACCATTCGTACCTGTACTGTCGGTAACACCGGCAGGTCTGGCTTCCAGCGTATAGGCCAGTTGCGCAAAGGGCTGCTGCATATAGGTGTAGTGAGCCCCGGATGTACAAGCCGCTGTTAAGGTAACTGTTTGTAGCGCAAAGTGGTCCGGATAGAAGCGACCAATTTTGGTGGATACGCTCGCGATATCCGCATTACTGTCCCCAAGATAGTCATCCATCGAAGCGCTAAGGTTGATGCTGCCAACCTCATCATATTGCAGGGTAGCAGGCACATCGGCACCACTTCGATTGCTATAAATATCTAACAGCACAGAGGCATCGCCACTCAAAGTTCCCTGTACACCGCTCGCCGGAGTAAAAGAATCTACGGCTAATGTCGCCGTGCCGGTAAAGTTAGGCGTGACACCATTGTTTGTCACATCAGCGCCTGCATCTGGAGCGCCATCGCTGTTGCCGTCATCACCACTATTCCATCGGTAGGCATTCAATGAGACAACAAAATCACTGCCCGCTGAGGTAAAAGCATTTCCTCCGGTTTCATCACCGGCAGGCAGGCTCATTGCGGCGCCCGAAGCACTAACCGACGGAATACCAAAAGCAAACGGCCTGACGACAAACTGATTTGAAGAACCGGTTAATACAGCTCCAGTGTCCGAAACCGTGTGACTAGCATGCAACTGCATCTGCCCTGCATCACTGTAGTTCATTACAAACGGAGCACGGGCTTGGGCATCAAAAGTCATTACGATGTTTGAATAACTTGCCGGCGTAGCAGGTGCTGCGTTATTTAAACTGATATTGACTGCAGGGTTACTTGCACTTTGTACGTTAAACGTCTGACCGCTGACACAGGTAGCAGGGTTGTCGCACTGGGCTGCCAACTGAATCGTTTGATTCCCAGATAACGCCGCAGTACAAATGCTTGGATCATTATCAGATGCCCGCACAGCCTGCAGGTAAAGCGTATCTGCATCAGGCGCAACATTTGAAGCCTTACCGGAGATCTGTAGCGGCAGGCTATTTCCCGATGAATCAATAAACCGGAATCCAGCTAGCTGATAGGTAATATTCGGATCATCTGCCGCAATGGCACTCCCACTGGTTTCGGATATGCTTCCATCGGTTACATTAAAGCCAAAGGTTTCACTATTCCCACTAAGTACCGGATGTGCAAAGGTTAACACCGCAGAAGTCGCCCCTGCGGCGAAGGTAAAGCTCGCAGCGCCATCATCCGCGGTGCCATTATTCAAGCCGGTACCCCCGCTGACGATCCCCACCCAATTACCTTTGCCATTGGTTGTGGATAAGTTAACGGTTTTTCCTTCAGCATCCACAGCCGTATGAGCGCTGTCGTGTGCCGAGATGGTCACATTCTCCAGAAGGCAAGTGACACCTGTACCATCATGGCTGATAGAGTAATGGTCAATTGCCGCCTGACAGGAACGTGGCGTGCCATCCCAGTTATTGGAGTTAATAATATTGGTTCTGATCTCACTAATCTTCGCCTGGCTCAGTACCGAGCTAAAGATTAGCATCTCATCCAGATAACCTTCCCAATCCTGGCTACTATCAAAGCCGCCACCCACAGAATCCTGCTCCTGACCAATGATCAAACCATTGGTCGCAACCGAGATGGGGTCTGAATCATCAGCATCCGGATGGGTTGTACAGCCCTGATTAACCCCATCCAGATAGAAACAGCTTTGTCTGGAGCTGGCTGTTCTCGTCCAGGCTAATTGATGCCATGCCCCATCACGCATCGAGGAGGACGTACTACTTAACTGAGTATTGGTATCAAAAGGCGAATCGGTAATAGTTGGCCAAAAGCGGTTGTTATTATCGAAATACATCACCGCTTCGTTGGTCTCGGCCCCGGAATTACCCGAAGCCGCTGACAGAATGGTTGAGTCTTGCGTTGCTGTGGTTTTTGCCCAGACAATCACCGTGAAATCACGAAGGCCATCTAATGCATCTTTATTCATACGCAGATAATCGGAGGTACCTGAAGCGGTCAGGTTTGCCGAATTACACAATTGCGCATCATCACTAGGCGACGTTGAGAACGCAGTACCATGATAATTATTACCACTGGTATCTAGTACGTCATCAGTACCACTCCAGCTATTTTCATCAAAACGCCAATCAGCAACCGGGGTCACGTTTTCTACAGGGCAAGATCGATCGGTACCATCTAAATTTTTCCCGGCATCCTGAAGGTCATGGATAAAGGTGATCTCTGCGCTGCTCAATGCTTTATCATAAAACAAGACTTCATCCATCAAACCGTCAAAAGCTTGAGAACCGACGAATCCACCACCTACAGAATCCTGCTCCTGGGCAAGTACAAGGCCATTATTCGCTAGCGTGATATTAGCAGCCCCCAAAGTTCTACAGCCCTGAAGGACCTTATCCATGTACAAACAGTTTTGTGTACCTGAACGGGTCCAGACCAGATGGCGCCAGGTATCATCAGCAAAGTTCCCAACCGTTGCGCTTCCTCCATTACTGTTATTCAGATGGGGCGTGAAGCTTGTGCTGCTGGTAAACCACATAATCAGTTCGTTTGATGAACCACTGGTTGCGCCAGAAACTAATGATTGATCGCTCGTATTTGCGGTTTTAACCCAGAGGGATATAGAAAAATCACCTTGGTTGCTATAGATGTCACCATCAAGCTTGATATAGTCATGTGCATTATCTGCATCACCACTGCTATTTGTGGCAGAAAAATCCGCCGCATTACAAATCTTACCGGCTACCGGGCTGGTATTTATAGCTTCCCCTGAATAGGTTCCCACAGAATCAACCACTTCATTGAGCGTCCCATTCCAACTCAGTTCATCTAATCGGAACTCGGCTTTAGGCAACGGTGCTGAGTTCACTGGGCAAGTACGGGAAGTACCATCCCAGTTATTGCCTGCGGACTGGTTGGTATAGATCTGAGTCACATGCGCGGCACTCAGTACGGAGTCATAGATAAGGACCTCATCCAGCTGCCCCTGAAAATATTCGGGGCTGCCACCATTGTCTTCTATTCGCCCAATACTGCTAAAGGAGTTTGATATGGTTCCGGTGGTAGACGTTCCACTCGCGTTTAACGCCCCATCAATAAAGATCTGATAGGCGCCTGAGCTTGCGTCGCGGGTTAGAACAACATGGCGCCAGGTATTATTGTTTATGCTGGAAGCCGATACCGTACTGTGATTATCACCAACACTGACCCCAACCCGTCCTGAATTATTGAGCCACCCCCAGAAAATATCATTGGTACTACCGTTAATCTCAATACCCGTTATTCCGGGTGAAAGATATGTGACCGAGCTACCCACCTGTGAAGTCTTGACCCAGTAACTGATACTGGAAGTACCCCTTAGCGCAGACAGATCGATCGCGGATACGTAATCATCACTACCATCAAATTCACCAGCACGACATACGGCACCATTTTCGATAGTGGTAACCCCGCCCTGCGCAGTGCCATCGTGGTTATTACCGGTATTATCGACGACTTCATTGGCTGTTCCCTGCCACTGCAGTTCATCCATCCGGTATTCGATTTCTGGATTAGGAATTGGGGTAGCAGCATTTGTTTCCAGATCGATTTTTATATAGTCAGTATCATGCCAGACAGAATGATTGCGGTTTTGCCGGAAACGCCGGTTAACGGAGAGGATCTGAATTTGACCACTACTTACGTAGTTCGACAGGCTGGAAGTGACACTACCCGATAAGGTGATAAAACCAGACGAGCTTGATGTTGCTAATTGCTCGAAGCTCCCTGAACTGTAATTACGGATATAGAGAATAGCGCCATTCTGACCATTAGATGAGTGATACCCACGGCCAACCCATGTAGCCGTAATCTGGCTTAAGTCAGATGCACTTTCGCTGATAGAGAAGCTATAAAGCATTTTAGGATAGTTGCTACGGCTGGCCGAAATACCAGCATAGGAGCCATCGCTAAAATTGATTCTGGAATCGTTAAAGGTGGATAAACCACTGGTAGAAGTTAACGAGCTATTATCACCCGCATAAGAGGTATGGCTACCTGCGCTGAAATCATAGGTCACCGTTGCAGCATTTGCGGAGCGCAAAAACAGGCAAAGGAATATCAGGAAAAGACTGACTGTCCAGAATTGCGGCATACTTCTTTTCCGCATCATGCCTATGACCTCTTTAGTAAGGTGATAAAAGTTAAGCGGAGACTACTGCTCCGCCTTTAGTTCAGCAAGGCCATAACGCTCATCCAGAATACGGCCAATCGCGCTGCCTTCAGCCAAATGATAAGCATACTGCATATGCAAACAGCGAATCTTATCCCACTGCGAAATACCGCCGATCCCGTATTTAGTATATAGCGGCGTAAAACCTAATTCCTCGATCCGTGCTTTTTGCTGATCTGTAACCGTGGCCCAGCGCAGATCGACATAGCGCTGCTGGTCAGCCAGATGCTCAGCCCGTAGCGACTCATTCTCCGCCAGCTCTTTCTCAAGTTCTTTCACCGCACCGGCCGTTTCGATCTCAGCAATGGCTTGGTAGATATCTTTACTGGCCAACCAGAACAAGGTTGGGAATGGCTTATCATCCACCAACGCATCCATCTTTAAAACCAAAGGGACGCCGGAATCATTCTGCACAGCAATACCCGCCAGGCCTCGGGGTTCACGCCCCAACTGTTGGCGAATGATCTCTAACTGCTGCTCTGTTGGTTTTATCAAAGTGACTACTCTCAAGTTATATCTATTCAAAAATAAAGGGTAACCCTTTAATTATACATTACCGTAATCTTCACCACGGCCTAGCCAACGCTCAACAATAGAGTCAGCAAAGTCGGGCCACTCCTGCAACTGCTGTGCAAGCATTTTTACCTTATCCAACATATCTGAATCCCGTTGCAAGTCAGCCATTTTAAACTGCATGACACCGGTCTGACGTGTACCTAAGACCTCTCCAGGCCCACGCAGTTCCAGATCTTTCTCGGCGATACGGAAGCCATCCGTCGTTTCACGCATGACCGCTAAACGTTCCCGCCCCTGATTGGAGAGCGGAGCCTGATACATCAGCACACAAAAACTCTCGACCGAGCCTCGTCCAACCCTGCCTCTGAGCTGATGAAGCTGTGCTAAACCTAAACGCTCCGGGTTTTCAATAATCATGACGCTGGCGTTCGGGACATCAACCCCCACTTCGATCACCGTAGTGGCTACTAAGAGATCTAACTCAGCACTTTTAAACTTCTGCATAATGTCGGCTTTTTCGGCCGGTTTCATTCGCCCATGAACCAGGCCGATACGCAGCTCTGGTAGCGCTTCCGTGAGTTGTTCTGCAGTCACTTCCGCTGCCTGGCACTGCAGGGCTTCAGACTCTTCGATCAAGGTGCAGACCCAATAAACCTGGCGTTTTTCGGCACAGGCTTTGCGGACCCTCTGAATCACTTCATCACGGCGATTGTCCGCGATCACAACTGTATTTACAGGTGTTCTGCCAGGTGGCAATTCATCAATAATCGAGCAATCCAGGTCGGCGTAGGCACTCATGGTTAGAGTTCGCGGAATCGGTGTAGCTGTCATAATCAATTGATGGGGGGCCAACTCGCCATTTCGCCCCTTTTCACGCAACGACAGACGCTGATGCACACCGAAGCGATGCTGTTCGTCGATCACCACCAATCCCAAGTCAGAGAATACCACCTCTTCCTGAAACAGGGCGTGGGTTCCTACAACAACCCGCGCTTCACCTTCTCGGATCGCTTCCAGTTGGGTTTTACGCTGTTTACCTTTGAGCTTACCTGCCAACCAGGCGACTTTAATGCCGAGCGGCTCCAGCCAGTTGCTAAAGTTGATAAAGTGCTGCTCGGCAAGAATCTCAGTGGGAGCCATCACCGCAGCCTGCAAACCGCTTTCAACCGACTGCAATGCCGCCAATGCAGCCACCACAGTTTTACCCGAGCCCACATCCCCCTGTACCAAACGCAGCATGGGATAAGGCAGAGCAAGATCTCTAGCCACTTCCTGACTGACCCGCTGTTGCGCCCCGGTCAGCGGAAAGGGTAACTGCTGCAAAAATGGCTTAACGAGATCCCCATTACCGGGAAGTTCAGGCGCACCTTTTTTGCGGGTTTTCTGGCGGAGCTTCAACAAAGAAAGGTGATGGGACACCAGCTCTTCAAAAGCCAGGCGACGCTGCGCAGGGTGTAACCCTTCCAGTAATAGATGCTGGTCAACATCGACCGGAGGACGGTGTAGATAGGCAACCGCATCATTCAAACCCGGAAACTTCCAACCCTGGCGAAGCTGTTCAGGAATCAGTTCTTGCAACGCCCCCCGCTTCAGATAATCAAGAGCCTGATCGGTTAAGGCACGAAGGCGCCCCTGGTGCAGCCCTTCGGTGGTTGGGTAAATAGGGGTCAGGCACTCTTCAACCGGCACTAACTCATCACTATCCACTTTTTTGTATTCGGGATGAACAATTTCTAAACCGCTTGCGCCCGTACGGGCTTCTCCAAAACAACGGATACGGGTGCCCGGTTTCAGGTTATTCTTTTGTGCAGCAGAAAAATGAAAAAACCTTAAGGTCAGCGTGCCTGTGCCATCCTGTATCCGGCACAGCAAACTGCGTCGCTTACCCCGGCTGATATCAGCAATTTTTACTTCGCCCTCAATCACCGACTCATCACTAGGGCGCAACGAGCCAATAGGCACAATACGGGTACGATCCTGATAACGTAACGGCAGATGAAACAGCAGATCCTGAATGGTTCTGATACCCAGGTTGTGCAGCTTTAACTCAAGCGCTGTCCCAACCCCTTTGAGCTCAGAAACAGGTATCTGGGCAAGCTGTTGGGTCATCGGCTACCTGCCGGATTGAACTTACCTACCGCTTCAACCAAAACATCGATCGCCTGCGGCCTTGGGAAACTGGCACGCCAAGCAACACCTACCGTGCGCTGAGGTACAGGTTCTTTAAATGGGCGGGTCTCAACGAGCGCAGAGGAGGAAGGTCCATACACAGCTGACTGCGGTAAGACCGAACATCCAAGGCCCGAGCCCACCATCATACGAATGGTTTCAAGGGAACTCCCCTCGGTGATCGTATGCTGATCATGCAGTGCCTGGGTCAACGTAGGACAGGACTCCAACACCTGATCACGGAAACAGTGGCCCTCACCCAGCAGTAACAAAGGCGTATTAGGTAACTCTTCGCTATTAATCCGTTCCTGCTGTGCCCAGGGGTGACCTTTTGGCATCAGCATTTCGAAATCCTCTTCGTAAAGCGGGCGCGTGAGAATATCCGGTTCATGGAAAGGCAATGCCAGAATAACCGCATCCAGCTCACCATTACGAATCTTCACCCGCAGGTTTTCAGTAAAGTTCTCTTCGATATAGAGCGGCATATCGGGCGCCAGTTTCTGAACTTCCGAAACAAGATGAGGGAACAGATAAGGACCGATGGTATAGATGGCACCCACCCGCAGTGGGCTTTTTAGTTGATCCTTCCCTTCCTGCGCGAGATCTTTAATCGTATCTGCCTGCTCAAGAACACGCTGGGCCTGCTGAACAACTTTCTCACCAACCGGGGTAACTCTGACCGAGTTTTTACTGCGTTCAAACAAAGGAACACCCAGTTCCTCTTCCAGTTTTTTTACTGCGATCGACAAGGTTGGCTGACTAACAAAACACTTCTCGGCCGCATGACCAAAGTGCTGTTCGCGAGCCAGGGTGACGATATAACGCAATTCGGTGAGAGTCATTGAACGCTTTCCTTTGTTATGATGCCCTACTATATCTGACCGGAGGCTTTATGCAGACAAAAACTATCGTTATCGCCGGGTGTGGCGATGTAGGTTCCGCGATTGGACAACTACTTAACAAAGCGGGTCATAAAGTCATAGGCCTGCGTCGTAATATAAACCAGCTACCTCAGGGCATCCAAGGAATTAGCGCTGATCTGACGCAATTAGATGCGTTAAAACAATCTCTTAAGCAAATTGAGCAATACGACATACTGGTTTATGCCGCCTCTGCCTCCACCTCTACAGAGGAGGGATATCGCTCAGCGTATGTGGATGGGTTAAAAAACACACTCGCAGCACTGCCAATGACCCCATCACACCTGTTTTTTACTTCGAGCACCGGTGTCTACCATCAGAATGACCATAGCTGGGTAGATGAAGAAAGCCCTTGCGAGCCCCAAAGGTTCAGCGGGCAGGTTATGCTCGAGGCCGAACAACTCCTTCATGCTCAGGGTATCCCCGCCACAGTCGTTCGCTTTAGTGGTATCTATGGACCGGGCAGAGGTTATCTGATTAATAAGGTTCGTGAAGGAAATCTGGCACCGGAATCACCCCTGCAATACAGTAACCGTATCCATCGTGACGACTGCGCTGGAGTGGTGGCTCATCTGGTCAATCGGGTATTTGAAGGCCATCCTGTGGATAAATGTTATCTGGCGTCGGATGATCATCCTTGTAGCATGCATGAAATCACCCACTGGCTTGCCGGTGAGCTTAACGCATCTATGCAATCTAAATCGGTCACGCGGTTTTCCGGCAGTAAACGCTGTAGCAATAAACGCCTGAAAGAAAGTGGCTATCAGTTTATCTATCCTGACTTTAAAACCGGATATAAAACCCTGATCAACTAAAAATTCTGTAACGCTCATTCAAAATAAAGCTATTTGATAAACTGCCCGACCTTTAATTAACCAATTAAGTAGTATGCAGCCGTATCGCAATTTAATATTTGGTTTTGTTTTCATCATCTCTTTGATGATTGGGTTGGGCGGTTTCAGCCTTTTCCATCTGAACAACATCTCTAAGGATGTAGAAAACATCTACAATCACCCCTTTGCTGTGAGCAATGCAGGGCAGTCAATTCAGACCCTGGTGTTTGCTATGCACAGGGACATGAAGGATGTAGTGCTGGCTAAAACGCCGGAACAGGTTCGCGCCACACTTGAACAAGTCCACACTCACGAACAAAAGGTGCTTAAAGAGTTCGATATCATCTTTGAGCGCTTCCTTGGCAATAAATCACAAATAAAGCAGACCTATCAAACCTTTATCGAGTGGAAGAACATTCGCGATGAGGTTGCCAATCTGGCGCTGGCTGGAGAGACCGAAGCTGCGGCAATTATTACCAAAACCCGTGGCGCACAACATGTGGACAAACTGCTTGGTGAGGTCCACGAATTTGTCCTGTTTGCCCGCAAAAAAGCTGACGAGTTCCGCTCCCAGTCTGCGAGCAATCGCGACCATTCTATCTATGTGGTTTCCACCATCAGCTTTCTGACCCTGATCTTCTCTATTCTCATCGCGTTCAAAGTTATCGCCCGTATACAGAAAGCCCAGAAAGAACTGGGGCTTCGTGAGCATCTGGTTGATCAGAACATTATGATGGCAACCATGGATACTGAAGGCGTCGTGCTAGATGCCAGCAATGCACTTTGCCGGTTTCTGGGCACAACGAAAGAGGAGATGATAGGAAAGCCCAGCCATTTCTTTGATAACTCCGATAATCAAAACGATCTTTCGGAAAAGATCTGGCGCACAATTAGAACTGGCAAAGCATGGCAGGGCGAAATCTGCCATATTGCACCTGACGGATTGCTGCACTGGGCGAGCTCTCGGGTACTGCCTACGCTCGATGAAAACTTCAAGGTCACTGGGTTTACTAACCTACTTCAGGATTCCACCAGCAAAAAGCTGTCGATCACCGATAAGCTCACTACGCTACCGAATCGCCGTAGCTTCGAAGAAGTTTTGCAGCGTGAAATTAAGCAGGCTTACCGACACAACAGGCCGATTACACTGGCCATTCTGGATGTAGACTTCTTCAAACGTTATAACGATACCTACGGACACCCGCAAGGGGATAAAGCGCTACGGATGGTGGCTGACTGCATTCTGGAATGTTTGCGACGCCCTACAGACTTCGCTTTCCGTATAGGTGGGGAAGAGTTCGCCATCGTTATCGCCGATCAGGATCTGCAACAAAGTCAGGTATTTCTGGATAGCATCCGGGAAAAGGTCGAAGCACTGGAGATCCCGCACAGTAAGAGTGATGTCAGCGGCTTTGTCACGATCTCTATTGGTGCTTTCTGGACGAGAGGATCCGACAATCCAGATAAGGCTCTGCTCTATGCCGAGGCTGATAAAGCCCTTTATTTAGCGAAGAACAGCCGCAATCAATGCGTTGTTCAAAGCGCGTCTTTACTGGAAGACAATGCCGCATAAAAAAGCTTCGTAGTTGCACACTTCGATTCGCATTGAGCCATTGAGCCATTGAGCCATTGAGCCATTGAGCCATTGAGCCATTGAGCCATTGAGCCAACGATGGGCTCAATAAAAAATCCGATATTGTTAACAATATCGGATTTTTTTATGCCTGAACCATCAACATGGTGAAAGACAATTACGTAGCGAGGCACGACCTCGTGCCGAAATAACTCATTATCGGCACGGGGCGTGCCTCGCTACAATGTTTATTTAAGATAAATGCTGGAGCGCGGCTTTATTTCCTGATTTGTCAGCTTACTTAGCGAACTCATCCAGCAACGCTTGCTGGGCTGAGAACAGCTCTTCACCTTCTGCAGGATGGTTCTGAATATAACTGCCATCCGCCTGTAGTTCCCAGCTCTGACAGTTGTCCTGCATGTAGTAATCCAGCTCGCGCTTGAGACGCTCGCCATGCTTACCAAATACCTGAAAACCGGTTTCAACTCGGTTGAGCATATTACGCTCCATCCAGTCAGCACTGGCACAGAACACGTCTGGTTTACCGTTATTACCAAAATAGTAAACACGGGTATGTTCAAGGAAACGACCGATAATCGAGCGCACCTGTATGTTATCTGACAAACCCTCAATCCCTGGACGAAGACGGCACATACCACGGATAATTAACTCGACCTTCACCCCTGCAGCAGAGGCTTCATAAAGAGCACGAATCATCTTCGGTTCCGTCAGGCCATTGACCTTCACCATGATATGGCCCGGTTTACCAGATTTAGCCAAACGTGCTTCACGACGGATCAGTTCAATCATCTTCGCATGCAGAGTAAAGGGCGCATTGTAGAGCTTCTTCAGTTTCTGAATCTTGCCCATACCCGTTAGCTGCTGGAAGACCTTGTGCACATCTTCACCCACATCCTGATCGGCCGTTAGGAAACTGTAATCAGAGTACAAACGCGCGGTGCCGGAGTGGTAGTTACCGGTACCCAAGTGGGAATAACGCACCAATCGGTTACCCTCTTCACGGACAATGAGCATCGCCTTGGCGTGACATTTGTAGCCCACTACCCCATACACCACCAGACAGCCTGCTTCCTGCAAACGGGCAGCAAGATGGAGGTTACTCTCTTCATCAAAACGCGCTCGCAGCTCGATGACGACCGTCACCTCTTTACCACTTCGCGCAGCCTCAACTAAGGCATTAACGATATCTGACTTAACCCCGGTACGATAAAGCGTCTGCTTGATCGCTACCACATCAGGGTCTTTAGCCGCCTGACGCAGCAGATCCACAACGGGGGTAAACGACTGGAACGGATGCAACAGCAATTGGTCAGCTTGTTTAAGCGCCTCAAAGATATTGTCGCCTTTCAGTTTACCCGGAACACCAGGAGAGAAAGGCTTCCAACGTAATTCATTGCGCTCAACCAGGTCACGTACCGCCATCAGACGGGTCAGGTTGACCGGACCATCAACGCGATAAGTCTGTGATTCATCCAGCTTATACTCTTTCTGCAAGAACTCGATTAGCTCTTCAGGGGTACGCTGATCAACCTCCAGACGAACAGCATCACCGTACTTACGGGAATGCAGCTCACCACGTAAGGTATTTGCCAAATCCTCAACCTCTTCCATATCAAAGGTCATATCGGCATTACGGGTGATACGGAACTGATAACAACCTTCCACCGTCATCCCTGGGAAAAGCTCATCAGCAAACTCATGGATGATCGACGACAGGAAGATCAGGTTATCTCCACCATCACACAGCTCATCCGGCAGACGGATCAGGCGAGGCAATGAGCGAGGTGCCGGGATAATCGCCATGCCTGTTTCACGGCCAAACGCATCCTTACCATCTAACTCAACAATGAAGTTAAGACTCTTGTTAACCAGACGCGGGAAGGGGTGTGAAGGATCCAGCCCTACCGGGCTGATCACCGGCACTACTTTTTCATGGAAATAGGTCTGTACCCACTCACGCTGCTCCGGAGTCCAAAGGCGGCGGCGGATGAAATGAATATTCTCTTTTTGCAGTTCAGGGAAGATCGTTTCGTTAAGGATTTTGTACTGACGATCAACGGTCAGATGGCAGATCTCACTAATACGCTCCAACACGGTACGAGGATGCATCGCATCCGGTCCTACAGCCTCACGGCCATATTTCAGCTGGGTCATCTGCTCAGCAACACGGATCTCGAAAAACTCATCCAGGTTACTGGAGAAGATCAACAGGAACATCAATCTTTCCAATAGCGGATGGTTCTCTTCCAGCGCCTGCTCCAGAACACGGATGTTGAACTGTAGATGGCTCAACTCTCGGTTGATATAGAGCTCGGGCACTTTAAGATCAACCGGCGTTTCTTCAACTTCCTGCTCAGTGATTGCTACACTTTCACGACTTTCCAACAACGCCGCCGCAGCTTCGCTCTGCTCTACCATCTCAACCATTCCAGATAGCCTCTATCCTTATAAAATCCAATCGATCCCTGCTAATTAGAGGGATAATTAATCGTTAAGCCACTGCGCAACACGCTTGGCAAAATAGGTCAGCACACCATCAGCCCCAGCACGCTTAAAGGCGACCAGTGATTCCAGTGTGACACTCTTCTCATCCAACCAGCCGTTCTGGAAAGCGGCCATATGCATCGCATACTCACCACTCACCTGATACACATAGGTTGGAGCTTTCAGTTCATCTTTCACTCGGCGAACGATGTCCAGATAAGGCATACCCGGTTTTACCATCACCATATCGGCGCCTTCAGCCAGATCCAGAGCGACTTCATGCAGTGCTTCGTCACTGTTCGCCGGATCCATCTGATAACTAAACTTGTTACCTTTACCGATGTTTGCTGCGGAACCTACCGCATCACGAAACGGGCCGTAGTAAGCACTCGCATACTTGGCCGAATAAGCCATAATAAGCGTGTTCACAAACCCATTGCTTTCAAGCTCATCACGAATACCACCAACACGGCCATCCATCATGTCGCTGGGAGCCACGATATCGGCGCCCGCTTCTGCATGCGAAACCGCCTGCTTGATCAGCGTGTCCACCGTGCGATCATTCAACACGTACCCCTGCTCATCAATGATTCCATCCTGACCGTGGGTCGTGAATGGGTCCAAAGCAACATCGGTCATGATGCCCATTTCAGGACAAGCATCTTTAATCGCTTTTACTGCGCGCTGAGCAAGTCCATCAGGGTTATATGACTCTTCCGCAAACTCAGACTTCGCATCCATCGGTGTCACCGGGAACAAAGCCATTGCTGGGACACCCAAAGCAGCCAGTTCCTTTGCCTCTTTGACTAACAGATCGATACTCAAACGTTCAACACCAGGCATAGATGCAACCTGTTCAGTCTCATTCTGGCCTTCGATAACAAACACTGGGTAGATCAGATCATCCGGTGTTAAGACACTCTCGCGCATCAGGCGACGAGAAAAGTCGTTGGCACGCATGCGACGCATACGGGTTTCGGGGTAAAAACGTTGGCTGTTGTTAAAGGACACGGCAACTTCCTTATGAAAGCAGTTGTAAATTGGACAGAAAAAAGATGACAAACATATGACAGTCTAGCTGAAAGACTGAAAATACTACGGGCTCATCTTCATAGTAATAAACTGAATCTTATCGTAATCTGGGCACAAAAGTGTATGACCGAACGCATAAGGTTAGAGAAAGGAGTCAGGAAAGATGAAAAAAATCGCGGTAATTTTATCCGGCTGTGGTGTTTACGATGGTGCAGAGATTTATGAATCAGTCCTCACCCTATTGCAGATCGCCGAGCGAGGGGCTGTTTCTCAATGTATGGCCCCCAATATTGATCAGATGCATGTGGTCAATCACCTGACGGGAGAAGAGGCAACGGGAGAAAGCCGTAATGTTTTGGTTGAGGCGGCTCGAATCGCCCGCGGTGAAATCATCGACCTGGCAACTGCTAATGCTCAAGACTACGACGCTTTGATTATTCCCGGCGGGTTTGGCGCCGCCAAAAACCTTTCAGACTTTGCGGTAAAAGGCGCTGAGTGCCAGGTGAACCCTGATGTGATCAACTTCACTCAGGCGATGCATAAGGCAGGTAAACCCGTTGGTCTGATCTGCATCGCTCCGGCGATGACGCCCGTTCTGTTTGGTGAAGGTGCTACATGCACTATCGGCAACGATGCAGACACCGCAGCGGCAATCGAAGCGATGGGCGGTAAACATCAGGATTGCGGCGTTAACGAGATCGTGATCGACAGTGAACGTAAGCTGGTTACCACACCCGCCTATATGCTGGCGGGCTCAATTACTGAAGCCGCTTCAGGTATCCGTAAACTGGTTGATCAGGTTATCGAGATGGCTTAGCCAATCGATACCCTGTCACCCTCTGATCGCTGCGTTCAAGCATCACGCAGCGATCGTTACTTTATTAACTCCGGTGTGACCACTGCATAAAGATCCGATACAGCATCGGGATAAGGAACAGGGTTAACACTGTAGAGAAAGCCAGACCGCTAACAATAGCTGTAGCAACCGGCCCCCAGATCAATGAATGCCCCCCTAACCCGGTAGCCAATGAGGAAAGACCCGCAATCGTCGTCAGCGAGGTGATCAGTATAGGGATCACGCGTCGCCGCGCGGCATACAAGGTCGCGTGCTTCACCGACATCCCTTGATCCAGACGTTGATTACCCGCAGAAATCAGCACAATGGCTGCGTTAACCGCGATCCCGGCAAGGGCTACGACACCATACATGGTGAACAGGCTCAACGGATTCTGGGTGATCAGAAGCCCCATCACAACCCCGGTGAACGCCATCGGAATTGTCATCAGAATCATGAAAGGTTGCCAGTAACTGGAGAACTGTGTACCCAGAATCAGATACATCAGGCCGATACCAAACAGGAACAGAATCCCAATAGCATCCATACTCTCCTGAATGTCGTCGAGTTCACCGGAGAAATCCAGATCCAGATTGGGGTACTGAACCTGCAATTGGGTATTCCAGTGCTCTATGACCATATTGTTGGCCGTCACTGTATCAATAGAATCGGGTACCAGATCCGCTTCTACCGTAATGGCACGACGGAAGTTATAGTGACGAATATTGCCCAATGACTGTTCACGCTCAAAGCTAACCAAGCGCGATAGTGGCATCAGCTCACCCGATGGCAGTGGTAAGCTGAAATCCAGTAGTTGATCGATATCGGTGTAAACCTGCGGTTTAGCCCTGACTCGGACTTCCAGCTTCTCACCGTCATGCTGCATATCGGCAACCACTTCACCATCCACCAACAGCTGAGCCGTGCGAATCACATCCAATGGGTTCAAGCCCGCCTGGGTGATCGCATCGTAATCGGCTTTTAGGGTCAAGGTCATACGTCCGCCACCGGCATCATCAGTGATGTCAGTTATTTCCGGTACACTGTCCATATAAGTTTGCAGCGCATTCGCCGCAGAGCGAATCTCTGCATACTCATCACCTCGTACTTTGATACTAATAGGTTTCGAAACTGGCGGGCCGCCAGCCAGGCGCAGGAAGGTGATATTTACGGGTCCAGGCAGAGCCAATACATCCTCTCGTACCGCCGCTAACAGCTCATCGACTGAACGATTATTCTCCGTCTTCGGCTGCAGGCCGACCAGCACTTGCCCATAATGCTCACCAAACATAGGGGCCGTCTCAGTGAACTGCTGCCCGGCATAACCTACCACAGCACGTACATCCTCTTCCTTGAGATGCTTGCTCACGATGGTTTCCAGCTCTTTGACTTTCTCGAGGGTCGCCGGCAGTGAGGTTTGGGGAGCCATCTCTATATTTACGTAGAACAGACGTAGCGGGTCCGAAGCAAAGAAATCCAACTTAATCAAACCTGCGCCCAGTGCCCCCATCGCCCCAATAAACAAGGTACCAATCAAACTAAATGTCAGCAGGGGCTTACGCATCGCCTTGATCAAGGCGCGCACATAAGTGATCTGAATCTTATGAGTCATTCGCACCCGAAAGCGCTGCATTCGCCCGGGCTTTTCGAAATTAATGCGTGCAACACTCACGTGTACAGGCAACATCCAAAATGCCTCTACCAAAGAGATCGCCAGCGCAATGGTGACAACCATCGGAATAACCCGCATAAAATCACCGAGTATCCCTGGTAAGAGCATCAGCGGCATAAAAGCGGCTATGGTTGTTAGCACCGCACTGGTTACCGGCCTGCCAACCTCTCGCAACGAGGCGATAGTGGCCTCATAGGGCGGGACCCCTTGCTGCATCCGGTGATATATCGCCTCAACCACCACAACCGCATCATCCACCAACATACCCAATACAATCACTACACCTAAAAGCACAGTGACATTGAGCGTTTCGCCCATTCCCCACAGCACCCAGAAGGTGCCCGCTAAGATAAATGGGATACCGATGGCAGTCAGAAAAGCGATATGTGCGCCCAGGAATAACCAGGCGACTAACAACACCAGTAACAGACCAATCAAGGCGTTGTTCTGCATCAAGGTGATCGCCTCCCGGGTTGGGATGGTCTGATCATCCACCAAGACCAGCTTTACCCCCGTGGCTTCAGCCAGTTCATTACGCTGATCCATGTACACTTTGACCCGCTCAACCAGGTCAATCGTGTTGGCATTGGCTTTTTTCATCACCGCCAACACCACCGCAGGCTTGCCATCGATAATGGCATCCTGAGTCGCCTTCTCCCGAGTTTGAAGAACATCAGCAACCCGCCCCAGGGTAATCTCTTCACCCTGCTGACCGATCAATGGAATTTGCTTAACCTGATCAGGATTAGCGCTTCGCCCAACCATCCTGACCAACCAGGCCTGCCCACCGACATCGACACTGCCAGCCGAGATATCTCTGAACCAAACAGAAACGGTGTCTGACAGATCAGTAGGTGATAACGCCAGTGCCTGTAACGCGGCAGGGTCAAAGTTGATCTGCAATTCAGGGTCGTCAAGGCCGACTGGATCTACCCGATCCACCCCTAATAGCCGTTCCAGGTCCTCCTCAATGTTTCGCGACTGGATGCGAAGATTTTCATCGTCATCCTGAGCAGTGACGGCAACCGTGACACTAGGGAAAGCATTGGCACTGGTGATCTCCAGAATAACCGGGTCAATGGCATTAGCTGGCAGCTCATCTTCTACATTCTGAATTTCCCGACGCAGATCATTAATACGCTTATCGAAGGTACGCTCATTAATATCTTCAAAACGGATCAGCAGGCTAGAAACAGCTTCGCGACTATTCGACGAGGCAAATTTAATATCAGATACATTGCGAATCGCGTCTTCCAGTGGGTCAGTGATACGTTTTTCAATGTCGTCAGCACTAGCTCCGGGCAGTACAGTAGTCACCACAACCCAGTTAAAGTTGATGGTCGGATCCTGTTGCCTGGGCAGCAGGTTGTAAGAAAGAAAACCGATGACCAGAACCAGTACAAAGGTCAGGTTAGCCAGCACATGGTTTTTAAACAGTCGCATCATCATTAGGCGTTACTCCTGTTCAACAACCGTGACGACTTCCCCATCGCTGACCGCATGCTGGCCCTCAATAATGATTTGTCGGCCATTCAGCAAACCGGTAGGTGCTGCCTGACCTTCTATCGCTTCGGGCAGGTGGATAAATACAGCCTTATCCCCTTCGAGAGTCATCACTCCTAACTTTCCGTCTCTGGAAACCACATATTTCACCGGAAGGCGTCCCTGTGCCTCTCGCCAGTATATTCGGCCACTACTACCCGACATCGCCGGCTCATTGTCAAAGCTAAAACGAATCTCCTGAGTTCGCGATTTAGCCTCGACAAGGGGCAGGGCTGAACGTAAAGCTACCGGGTATTGATCACCAGCATAAATATAATGGAGACCTTGCCCTTGCTGTATAGAGGAAACCTGCTCAGCTGACAGCCTTGCACTGACCTCCTGAGCGCCCAACTGAAGCACTTTGATAAGTTGCGTTCCTGGTGAAGCCAAAGCGCCAGGGCTGATAATTTTTTCTGTTACTACACCGGCAAAAGGCGCTTTCACAGAACAGCGATCTACCTCTATCTGAGATTCCTGCAGACGAGCCTCGGCACCTTTCTGTTGGGCAAGCAAGCTATCCAGTTCGGCGCGGCGCTGATCGCGCAACTCTCGCGAAGCATTCTTTTGCTGTAAAAGACGCTCAGCCCGGGACAATTGCTGCCTCGCTAAACGAGCCTGAGCCTTGAGTGAGGACAGACTGCTCTCAGCCTGCGCCTTCTTTAATTCATAATCTCTGCATTCTATTTTCAACAGCAACTGCTCTGCTGATACTTCATCTCCCACCCGCACCAAAACGGCTTCAATCTCACCATTGACTCTGGCACTGAGAACAACATGGTTCTCATTAATGACCTGAGCAGGCGCACTCTGACTGACTGCAGTAAGCAACTCAGACAGAGGAGCAACAAGCACTTTAGTTGCGGCGGCTGTATTTAAACTCGCCAATAGAAGAATGGGGGTGATGAAGCGTTTCATTAACTTTCCCTGTATTTCCAAAGTAGGTAGGTTCAACGTAAAAACTTGGAATAGATAGTTAAGATATTAAAGACCAACTGAAAACGATGGTGAAAACTTAACCAAACACTACAAAATGATGCACTACCTTAGTTCAATTAGCTATAGGAATCAGAATCATTTCGCAGATTTTTACAAAGCTGACAAACTGGCAGGTAAGCAGGGCTAATCAGAGCTCATGAAGAATAGGGTGTTCCGTTTTGGATTTACTGTAATTGAATCCATAAGGGATATAGATATGCAGCGCTAAACCTTCTCCGGGTTTGTTATTCACTGTAATTTGCCCACCCAATTTCTGAGTCACTATCAGATAAAAAACATGGGCTCCCAACCCCAAACGGCCATCACACCGTTTGCTGGTTATGAATGGCTCAAACAGATGTTTCTCCATCTGAGAATCCAACCCCATACCATTATCTGCATAGATAATTTCAGCCCCGGTATCAGTATGGTTAACCTGAATAGAAATAACGCCACGCTGCCCATCCAAAAACGCATGGGTCAATGAGTTATCCACAAGGTACTCGAGCGCATTAGTTAACGAAGAGGGGAAGGTATTAACTTTGAAGGGGGAGCTATCCTGGCAACTGACCTCAAAGTCAGCACCACGCATTTCAATATCGCTACGATAGGCCATTGCAAATTGCGCTATAAACTTGCACAGATCGATCTCCTTCATCTCCGTGTCCCCCTCATGGGCAGAAAGGTTACGGAAAGAGTGCACCAGAGCCACTGCACGCTCTAAATTGGCATTGATAAGCCCCATTTGTGAGGCAGCACTTTCACAAAAATCATGGAAGAGGTTCTGACTTAAACGCTTAGACTTCTCTGCTTCGATCAGGTTATCCAGGTCGTGTTGTATCGATGAAGAGGCGGTAACACAGTTACCTAATGGGGTATTAATTTCATGGGCAACCCCTGTAACTAATGAAGCCAGGGCAACCATCTTCTCTGCATCAACTAGCTGGCGCTGCGTTTGTTTTAGATCATCCAGAGTGCAAGCTAAGGAAGCATTCGACTTCTGCAGTTCTTCCGTTCTTTCTTCTACTTTCTGTTCTAACTCAAGACTGAAAGCCTTCAGTTCATTTTCCAAACGGATTCGATCAGAGATATCAGTAGAAATACCACATAACCCCACCAACTCTTCTCCATCCAAAACCGGAAACTTATATGACATATAAGTTCTGCTTTGATCTGAACCAAAGTTTTCCACAAATGAAAACTGCCTGCGCTCACTGAGTACCTGATGCTGCTTTTCTATAAGACTGTTGGCTTCATCTGCCGCCATAAAGTCCTGCGGCAGATGCCCTATCACCTGCTCTTTCTTAACACCATAGAGCTTAAGAAATTCGTTATTCACTTCAAGGAAACGACCATCACTTCTGATCAGATAGATCGATGTTGGTGCCAACTCCATAATCAGCTGAAGGCGATTCTGACTTTGCTGCTTTTCGACCTCTGCTTTTTCCCTAAGAGAGATCTCCTGCTGTAACTGCTCTATGGTTTTAGCTTGCTCTTCACTATGTTTGAGCACCATATTTTGCCGTTCACGGTAAAAATTGATTTTCCTTTTCAACTCCACTGGGGATATCTGAAGGTCGGCAAGAACCCGGCTGTAGTGGCTTTCCAACCGCTTTCGCTCACTGGAAGATAAAAGCTCTGAGCGTTCCAACACTTTCGCCGCTACAGAAGCCCCTAATGCTCCGGATAATCGCTGATCTATCTGTCGCCCTAGTTCAGCGAGCGCAAATAGATTACAACTTGCTTTGCCTGAGGTTTTTGCGTGCAATTCAGCATCACGTAAAACCTCAGATGCACGATTGGCACTCATATACTGGCAGAGCAGATGGAGAAGCAATTCACGCTTTCCATCTAACGGAATATCGTCTTCTAAACCTGCTTCTGATTCCTGCTCCTCTTCCGCTTTATCGGCATCCATTTTATCCATGAACTGCAAATAATAGTTTCTCTCTTCAACACCAGGGCGAGAGTAAAGTGACCCAACCACATAGCCGATAAAGTTAAATGCCAATGACCAGAAAACCCCATGACTGAGCCAATCCAGCGCATTCAGATTGAACAGAGCTTCAGGCCTTAGCCAGGAGATTCCCAGCAACCCGTCACTGAGTAACCCAGCATCAATCCAACCACTTCGCACAAAGGTCGGTACGACCAGGCAGTAGATCCAAAAGCAAAAACCAAGAGAAAGCCCCAGCAAGGCACCATTCAAAGTCCCTTTTCGCCAGAACAAACCACCCAGTGTAGCTGGGGCAAACTGCGCAACTGCGGCAAAAGAGATCAAACCTATATTGACCAACATATAGGAACCACCCACCAGAGCATTGAATAGGTGACCTCCCAGTACCACAATAAATACGGCTACCCAGCGCAACTGAAGCAGATAGCGCTTGAGTAAACCCAAAGCAGGTAGTCGTTCAATGACCGGCAGTAGCAGGTGGTTTACCAGCATAGTAGACAGGGCAATGGCACAGATCATCACCATACCAATGGCTGCAGAAACACCACCAATAAAGGCAAATAGCGCTAACCCCGGATCACCATGCTCCAGCGGTAACAACAACACAAAGCTATCAGCTTGCTCTGGCTGATACCCAAGCAGTAAACCGGCCAGAGCGATTGGAATCACAAACAGATTGATCAGAAAAATGTACAGCGGGAACCCCCACTGCGCCGTTTTAAAATGTTGAGGACTACTGTTCTCTACCACAGCAACATGAAACTGGCGGGGTAGAAAGAAAAACGCGCTGGCACTTAACAGCAAGAGCGTCGTCCACTGAAAGAAATCCGGCGTTTTGATCAAATTTTCGGTCGTAGTGACACTCACTTCTGAAGCAACCTTGAGCATCGCAACCGGGGAATCAAAAAGCGAAAAACAGACAAATAAACCCACCGCTATAAAAGCCACCAACTTAAGTACACACTCAAAAGCCAGGGCGAGAATAATCCCGGGATGACGTTCTGTGGGATCTAACCTTCTTACCCCAAAAAGAATCGTAAACAGTCCTAGGCTTAACGCCACCATTAAGGGCAAGTTATCGATAAACCCCTGAGGGATATCTACCCCCGGGCTGGTTTGCAGAACACTTAAAGAGGTGTTGATCGCTTTTAACTGAATACTGATATAGGGAGCAGCACCCACCAGGACCATCACAGTCACCAGCGTGGCAATCTTTTGCGACCGGAAGTACCGCACCGCTAATAAGTCAGCAATGGAAGTAATACGCAGTTCATTCTTGAGAAAAATAAGCCGGCGCATCATGACCCAAGCAAATAGCATTGCCAGCGTTGGACCGAAATAGATGGCCAGAAAACTCATTCCCCCTGTCGCGGCCTTACCCACACTGCCATAGAAGGTCCAGGAGGTACAAAAAACTGCCAGTGAGAGCGTATAAATAAGGGGGCTATCTGATAGTTTTCTGGCTTTTTCACTGCCTCGCTGGCCTAACCACGCAACCAGCAGCAAAGCCACAATGTATAAAAACAACGCAATGAGCAACGTCGATGTCGATAACATGCAACGGCCTCACCTGGTATCACGGCTAAAGAACAGCATCGCTATTGCGACTAGCCACAATAGAAACAAGGATAGATAAAGCTCACCAATGCTAGAAACATCTTCAGTAAAAATAGGCCAGGACAGCAGAGCATAACCCACAAAGAAAAGGACTATTTTCAGTTCTGGATGATCAATAAGGCGCGCTTTTGATTTACGCATAGCACTGCCCAATCGCTATCAATTAATGTAGCTTCAGTATAGACAAGCCTGACGTAATCCAAGCAAGAAGGTGTAACTTTTGATGCTACTCATGCACCGCAGATAAACAAAAGCCCCGCATAGGCGAGGCTTTTAAATAGTTTAAACGGTAAAGAAAGTTACAAACGAACTTCAATACCCTTATCACGCATATACTCTTTAGCCTGTGGCACGGTATATTCGTTGAAGTGGAAGATAGACGCAGCCAGTACCGCATCAGCTTTACCTTCGATACAACCCTCAACCAGATGATCCAGATTACCGACACCACCGGAGGCGATCACCGGTACATTAACCGCATCGCTGATTGCACGGGTGACTTCAAGATCGTAGCCGTTCTTAACGCCGTCCTGGTCCATAGAAGTCAGAAGAATTTCGCCAGCTCCCAACTCAACCATCTTCTTCGCCCACTCAACAGCATCGATACCCGTTGGCTTGCGACCACCATGCGTAAAGATCTCCCAGCGGTTCTCTTCGCCCTCTTCAGAGACCTTCTTCGCGTCGATAGCCACAACGATACATTGTGAACCAAACCGCTCAGCCGCTTCTTTTACG
The DNA here is from genome assembly GCF_000153345.1 of Neptuniibacter caesariensis. Classification (GTDB taxonomy): domain Bacteria; phylum Pseudomonadota; class Gammaproteobacteria; order Pseudomonadales; family Balneatricaceae; genus Neptuniibacter; species Neptuniibacter caesariensis. The sequence goes on along the minus strand of NZ_CH724126.1, from coordinate 424,605 downwards.
AACTCAGGGTTGAATACCGCGGCAGAGTTGATCGATACCTTATCGGCACCTGCATTCAACATGGTACGTATATCTTCACAAGTACGGATACCACCACCTACAGTTAGCGGGATAAATACCTGAGAAGCCATACGCTCGACCGTATGCACCATCGTGTCACGGCCTTCGTGGGTTGCAGTGATATCCAGGAACGTAATTTCGTCAGCACCCTGCTCATCGTAGCGTTTCGCTACTTCAACCGGGTCACCCGCATCACGGATATCAACAAACTTAACACCTTTAACAACGCGGCCATTTTCCACATCCAGGCAAGGAATAATTCGTTTTGCCAAAGCCATTAGATTTTACCGTCCCAGTTGAGGAAGTTTTTCAAAAGCTGCAGACCCGCTTTAGAGCTTTTCTCCGGGTGGAACTGCACCGCAAAGACATTGTCACGCGCCAGCGCCACATCGAACTGCAGGCCGTATCGACAAACGCCGGATACCAATTCACGTTCTTCGGACTGCACGTAGTAGCTGTGAACAAAATAGAAACGACTGCCGTCTTCAATATCTTTCCACAGCGGATGGTCGGTCATCTGAGCCACTTCGTTCCAGCCCATATGCGGAACTTTCAGGCGCTCTCCCTCTTCAGCGAGATCATCACCGAAATATTTAACCTCGCCTTTGAAGTGAGACAGGCATTCAACACCGTTGTTCTCTTCTGAGCTATTCAGCAACGCCTGCATACCAACACAGATACCTAAAAACGGTTTACCTGAATTGATCGCATCCGTAACTTCTTTATCCACACCCGCTTTGAGCATCTCAGCCATACAATCACGCATAGCGCCGACACCCGGCAAAATAACGCGGTCAGCGCTGGCAACCAGCGCTGGATCCGAAGTAACTAACACTTCTACACCCGGTTCAACAAACTCCAGCGCTTTAGCAACCGAATGTAAGTTGCCCATGCCATAGTCGATTACTGCTACCGTCGACATCGCTTATAAACACCCCTTAGTGGAAGGCATAACATCCGCAGCACGCGCATCGATTTCAAGAGCGAAGCGCAGTGCACGACCGAAGGCTTTGAAGATAGTCTCAGCCTGATGGTGCGCATTGAAACCCTTGATGTTATCAATGTGAAGCGTCACACCTGCGTGGTTCACGAAGCCCTGGAAAAATTCCCAAAATAACTGCGTATCCAACTTACCAATATTGGCACGGGTAAACTCGACATCCATATGCAAACCAGGACGCCCTGAGAAGTCGATAACAACACGAGACAATGCTTCATCCAGCGGGCAATAGGCATGCCCGTAGCGCATAATCCCTTTGCGATCTCCCACCGCTTCTTTGAAAGCCTGGCCCAGAGTAATGCCGATATCTTCTACAGTGTGATGGTCATCGATGTGTGTATCACCTACGCAGTGAATATCAAGGTCGATCAAACCATGACGAGAGATCTGCTCCATCATGTGCTCTAAGAAAGGTACACCGGTATCTGCCTTAAACTGGCCAGTACCATCAATATTTACGGACACCTTGATCTGTGTCTCAAGTGTATTTCGACTTACCTTGGCAACACGCTCCGCCATGGCTGGTTCTCCCTCGATTAATCTGAACGGCGATTATACAACCATCACCGGTCGCATGCACTTTAAGCCGGTTAATTATCGGGCAATATATGCCTGGGTGAACTATCTTTTATCTATCATCTACCCTTTGAATGAAGTGACCGAATGAAAGATGTGGAACTTCACCAACTTTTACAAGGTAATCATCGCGCTTTACTGCTGGTGATTGATGCCCTGCCTTTTCCTATCTACTACAAGGATCTTGCTTGCAAATATCTTGGTTGTAACAAGGCCTATGAAGAGTATGTCGGCCTATCCAGAAAACAGATCATAGGCAAGGATGTTTTCGAACTTTTCGAAAAAGGAGCTGCGGCTATTTTTGCTGCGTCAGATACCGAACTACTGGCAAACCCAGGCATCCAGATTTACGAAGCGCCGGTGATAAAACCAGATGGACAGATGCTGTATGTTAAGTTCCATAAAGCGACCTTCTGCAATGAATACGGAGAAGTTGCCGGCTTAATCGGCGCAATTATAGACATTACCGAACAAAAGACCCTGGAGAAAAAATTCAAGCGACTGGCCACTTATGACGACCTGACTGGCATCTACAACCGCCGCGAAGGCCGAAAACAGCTTAAACAGCTCTGTAAAGACGCGGTCAGGCACAAACGGCCTATCTCCGCTATTTTACTGGATCTGGACAATTTTAAAGTGATCAATGATACCTATGGCCACGATACCGGCGATATGGTTTTAAAAAAGGCAGCCCAGAGCCTGGATCGCTACTCCCGTGCCCACGACTTTGTATGTCGCTATGGTGGTGAAGAGTTCATGATTATCCTTCCCGAAACCAACAAGCAGGATGCGGTCAAAATTGGTGAACGTTATCTGGACGAGCTGCGCAAACTTGAGATTCAGATAACTAACGACGAGAAACTCAAAATAACCGCCAGCATCGGTGTTGGCGAACTGGATGCTGAATTTACAGATCGCGAACTAATGCTCAAACAAGCGGATGAAGCCCTTTACAGAGCAAAAGCTAATGGGAAAAACCAGGTGTGTTTCTAGAATTATTCATCATTCCTTCAGCCTGATCCATTGAAACTTAATTAATTCTGTTTATCCTCAACCCTTCAGACCTATGCCAAGGAGAGAACAATGAAAGGTTTGCTGAAAGTCGTACTGGGGTTAGTGGCGTTTATTGTCGTCCTGATTGTGGCCGGCGGCGCTATTCTAAGCACAGTATTTGATCCCAACGAATATAAACCTGAGATTGAAAAGGCTGCCCTTGAAAATAGCGGTGTCGAACTGAAGATCAATGGTGATATTGGTTGGTCAGTTTTCCCATGGCTAGGCTTGGAAGTGAACAAAATCGACGTTCAGTATCCTGGCAAACAGCAGTTGGCTAGCCTGAACCAGGCACAGGTCTCGGTGCGCCTGCCAGCATTACTGTCTGGTCAGGTTGAGATGCAAAGCGTGGTAGTTGACGGCCTGAAACTGAATCTGGTGAAAGAAGCTGATGGTAGCAGCAACTGGGCCGCCGACGTTTCGACCAAACAAGTCGAGAAATCATCAGAAGATCAGGGTTCCAGCACTCAAGCATCCGCTGCTGAATCTGGCGCTGCGATTGCACTGAATATCGATAGTATCCAGATTACCAACGGTCTGATTAATTACCTGGATAAAACCACAGAGACTGAAGCGACGCTGAGCGATTTCAACATGACATCCGGCCAGGTTGTCACCAATGCTTTCTTCCCTGCTGAGCTAAGCTTCAATGCGGTACAGAAAGTTAAAGGTGAAGAACAGATTAAAGCCGGTGCAAACTTTTCTGCAGAGTTTTTCCTCGACCTAACGAACCAGTTATACAAAATCAAAGGCCTGAACAGTGAATTGGCATTGAGCGGTAAGCCACTTGGCGGTAAGTCACTGACCATTAGCACGGCAGCAGATATAGAAGCTGACCTGGCTAAACAAGCGCTGAGCCTGAATAACCTAAATCTGTCCCTGGCAAATCTGAAAGCCACTGGTGCTCTGGCGGTGAATAACTTCGCCTCCCCGGAAATCAGCGGTAAGCTTTCCGTTCCGGCCTTTGACCTAAACAAGCTTTTGGTATCTGTAGGACAAGCAGAGGTGAAAACAACCGACGCTAGCGTTTTGAAAGCAATCAGTTTCGACACTGAACTTGCAGGTCCCGCCAATACCGTGACAGCGAAGACACTGAGCCTGAAGCTGGATGATACCAGCTTCAATGGTAACGCAGCATACGATCTGAAAAGCGGTAATATCACCCTAAACCTGCAGGGCGATAAGCTGAATGCCGATCGCTACATGCCTCCTGCATCGGAGAGTAAAGGCAATGCGGATGCTCAAGGCGGTTCCTCTGCCCAAGCATCTTCAGGCGCATATTCCAAAGATCCAATTTTGCCTGTTGAAGCACTACGTGGATTGGAGCTGGACACAAAGCTTGGTCTTAAATCACTCCACGTATCCAACATGGATGTCAGCAATATTGTGCTGCAGGTCAACGCTCATGGTGGCCTGATCAAAGCGAGCAAAATCGACGCTGATCTGTATAGCGGCAGCGTGCGTAACAATGTGTCGGTCGATGTTCGAGGTAAAACACCGAAAATTACCTCTCAGAAAAATATCTCGGGTATACAGATCGGCGATATGCTGAAAGCGATGGCCGAGGTAGATCAGCTAACCGGCGAGCTCAATTCCAGCTCTAACATCACCCTGCGTGGTAACTCTGTTCATGACTTCGTTAACAGCATGACAGGCACCGCAAAGGTCAATATGAAGGACGGCGAACTACACGGAATCGATATGGCACAAACGGTGTGCCAGGGCATGAACAATGTGAGCTCTCTTGGTGTAAACACTCAGGAAGTGGACCGCTCGACGCCTTTCGCCAACATGGGCGCATCAGCGCGTATAAAGAATGGCGTGGTCAACAATCAGGACCTGAAAGCAGCTTTGGACGCGATGGTACTCAGCGGCAAAGGCAGCGTAAATCTACCAAAGCAGCTGTTGGATTATCGTCTTGGCTTTATGGTCGAGAAGAACCTGTTTAAAGAGACCTGCTCCTTCCCGGACAAACTGGAGGGTGTCGAGATTCCGATTGACTGTAAAGGTGGATTCAACACACCACCTGCCGAACTGTGTAAACCGGATTTCAGCTTTATTGGCGATGCTTTGAAAAAACAAGTCAAAGACAAAGCCAAAGCCAAAGTTGAAGAGAAAATTAAAGATAAACTAGGCGGAAAACTAAAAGGCCTGTTTGGAAACTAATGCAATCGAAGCAATTCGCAAGTGCCGTGCTGGAATGGTTTGACCAGCACGGCCGTCATGACCTGCCATGGCAGGCAAACAAAACCGCATACAACACCTGGATCTCTGAGGTTATGTTACAGCAGACCCAGGTCACCACGGTCATCCCCTACTATGAACGTTTCATCGAACGTTTTCCTAATGTGGAGTCTCTCGCCTCAGCCGAGCAGGACGAGGTGCTGCACCTCTGGACCGGACTAGGCTATTACGCACGAGCGCGCAATCTGCACAAAACGGCGCAGATCGTCACACGAGAACATGCAGGCGCCTTCCCGGAAACGGTCGAAGAACTTGAAGCTCTGCCTGGCATCGGTCGCTCCACAGCCGGTGCCGTCTTATCAATCAGCACAGGTAAATGGGCCCCTATCCTCGATGGCAATGTGAAGCGAGTGCTGGCTCGGTTTTATGCACTGGAAGGGTGGCCAGGAACGACCGCTAATCAAAAAAAACTATGGTCCTATGCCGAACAAAATACCCCGCAACAACGTGTGGGGGACTATACCCAGGCAATGATGGATCTGGGTGCCACCCTGTGCACCCGAAGTAAACCGAGTTGCTTGCTCTGCCCGCTTCAGCAGGGTTGTGACGCACTAAGACTGGGTAAAACCGATCAACTGCCCGAACCTAAACCGAAAAAATCTATTCCGGTAAAACAAACCTATATGCTGTTGTTGCAACAGGATGATTCGAATGAAGTCCTTCTTTACCAGCGACCGCCAACAGGACTTTGGGGCGGGCTATGGAGTTTTCCTCAGGTAGCCGACCTTCGCGACACTTTGAATGAAACCGGGTTCGAGCTGCGTGAAGAAAGCATGCAACCGCTGGAACCCATGCGCCACACCTTTAGCCACTTTCATCTGGATATAACCCCAGTAAGAGCAAGGGTGAATACCCCTACAGACTCTGTCATGGAAGGAAAACCGCTGCTCTGGTATAACATAGAGCAACCAGAAAACGTTGGCCTGGCAGCACCTGTGAAGAAGCTGCTTGAAATGATGGCCAATTCATAACAGTTTGGAGCAACAAGAACCATGAGCCATACGGTACTTTGCCGCAAGTATAAAGAAGAGCTGGAAGGCTTGGACCGCCCTCCATATCCAGGTGCAAAAGGTCAGGAAATCTACGACACGATTTCTAAAAAAGCCTGGAAAGAGTGGACTGATCATCAGACGATGATTATCAACGAGAAACACCTCAGCATGATGGACCCATCCACCCGTGAATTCCTCCAATCTGAGATGGAAAAATTCATGGATGGTGGCGATTACGAAAAGGCTGAAGGTTACGTCCCTCCTTCAAAATAGTTTTTTTGTAACAAGTGGTTGACAGTGTTAACCGAAGACGGTTTAATACGCGCCACTTGAGTTTTGCCCAGATAGCTCAGTCGGTAGAGCAGGGGATTGAAAATCCCCGTGTCGGTGGTTCGATTCCGCCTCTGGGCACCACTTCTAAGAAGGCTTGTTGCACTTTGAACAAGCTTTTTTTGTCTCCAAAACTCAGTACGCCCAGATAGCTCAGTCGGTAGAGCAGGGGATTGAAAATCCCCGTGTCGGTGGTTCGATTCCGCCTCTGGGCACCACTTCCTAGATTATATTTCCCGCTTTGTAGTTAGAGATTCCGAGAGTGATTCCTTTTGGGCGTCATCGAACCTAGTTAGATTATTCGCTTCGCTCACCCTTCGGGCTATTGCCGCTTCGCGTCAACGTGTGAATGCCTTCGGCATTGATCCGCCTCTGGGCACCACTTCCTAGATTATATTTCCCGCTTTGTAGTTAGAGTTACCGTGAGTGATTCCTTTTGGGCGTCATCGAACCGGTTAGATTATTCGCTTCGCTCACCCGTCTAGATTGTAGATGCTAGTAGCTAGCACCTGGATACTTGCTCTATTAAAAGCTTCACTTATTAACTACCCAAAACATGAGTTAATGAAATCACCTTCAAAAACAGCAAGTGATTCTATTTGATGCTACTTTGACACCAGAAAACACCAACCATCACCACCTAGCCAAATTCCTTTGATTACCCCCCTCTGCTGAAATCTAAAAGTAAGCAATGATGCAGCTGGAAGCTAAGTTTTCTGAGTCATGGGTCTAACAATTAAGGCAACACTTCTGTGTGGTCTTAACGCTCTTTACTTCTGCCCCAGAGAACTTTCACTTATCCACTTTTATCGTTTGGATGTTTTCAATTTGTGCGTAGATACAAAAGAAGCAAACTCCAGGTAATCGTGTACTTATGACGTTGACCGTTCTCTCAGGTGAGCCAAATATCCCAGCCACTTATTTGTGATGCTAAACACCAATACATAAGCAATATCTGTTATCAAACAAAAATAAAATGCAGCTATTCAAAACTTTGTTGAATAGCTGTTTGACGGAGATTCAAGCAATGAAACGACTTACCTCAGTGATCGCAACAGGTCTGGCACTTGGCCTTTCTTTCGGTGCGCAAGCAGGCACCCTTGAGGATGTACAGAAAAGAGGCAGTGTCTCTTGTGGTGTGAGTACTGGCCTGGCAGGTTTTTCTCAGAAAGATGAGAACGGTACCTGGAGCGGACTGGACGTAGATGTTTGTCGCTCAGTAGCCGCCGCTGTTCTGGGCGATGCGAGCAAAGTGCAATATAAACCGCTTACAGCTAAAGAACGTTTCACTGCCCTACAGTCAGGTGAAATCGACATTCTGTCTCGTAACACCACTTGGACACATACCCGTGATACCTCGCTGGGTCTGAACTTCGCAGGTGTTAACTATTACGACGGTCAGGGCTTCATGGTCTCTAAAGATCTGGGCGTAAGCAGCGCTCTGGATCTGGACGGCGCAGCCGTATGTATCCAGGCAGGTACAACGACTGAGCTGAACTTGGCGGATTACTTCCGTGCCAATGGCATCACTTATAACGCAATCACGTTTGATACGTCTGACCAGACCCGTGCCGGCTTCGAAAGCGGTCGTTGTGACGTACTGACGTCTGACCAGTCTCAGCTGTACGCACTGCGTATCGGTCTGAAAGATCCATCTTCTGCCATGGTACTGCCGGAAGTTATCTCTAAAGAGCCTCTAGGTCCTGTAGTACGTCAGGGCGATGATCAGTGGTTTAACATTGTTAAGTGGTCTGTTTACGCGATGGTTGAAGCTGAGTTCATGGGCATCAACAGCGCCAATGCTGATCAGGCTAAATCACAGGGTAACCCAGGCCAGCAGCGTCTGATGGGCGTTGATACTGATTCCGGTGAAAAAATGGGTATCAGCAACGACTGGGCTTACAACATCGTTAAGCAGGTAGGTAACTACGGCGAAAGCTTTGAACGTAACGTGGGCCAGGGTTCTCCTCTGAAAATTTCCCGCGGTCTTAACGCCCAGTGGAACAAGGGCGGCATCATGTACTCTTCTCCAGTACGTTAAGAAGGACAAAACAGAGGGACATTTCATGTCCCTCTGCTATTTTTACTTATAACCTTCTGAAGATAAGTGCTTAATTATGTCTGAAAAGCCGCAGGTGAAATCCTCGCCCTCTTTCTTCAATAACCCTAGAAATCGCTCGATTATCTATCAGCTACTCCTGTTGTTTGGGCTTGGCTACTTCTTCTATAGCATCATCAGCAATACGCTGGCGAATATGGAAGCTCGAGGCATTCAAAGTGGTTATGACTTCCTGTTTAACACGGCAGGTTTTGACATCCTGATGTCACTCATTCCCTACGATGCGACCAATACTTATGGCCGCACCTTTATCGTAGGCTTGCTCAATACCGTGTTGGTTTCAATTATCGGCATCATTCTTTCGACAATCGTCGGATTTATCATGGGGGTTGCACACTTCTCCCATAACCTGCTGATCCGTAAACTGGCAACCGCTTACGTTGAAACCTTCCGTAATATTCCTCTATTACTGCAGATTTTCTTCTGGTACTTTGCGGTCTTGGCTGCGTTGCCAAGTGCACGCCAGAGTATGAGTCTGGGTGAGGTCATCTTCCTTAACGTGCGTGGCCTGTACTTCCCGGGGCTAACCCCTGAAGGCGGCGCATCGGTTGTTTATGCTGCGATTGCCGCGGCGATCATTGGCATCTTTGTGCTGAAACGCTGGGCGAAGAAACGCCAGGACGATACCGGGCAACAATTCCCTGTACTCTGGGTAAGCCTGGGTATGCTATTTGGTCTTCCCCTGCTGGCATTGATTGTGATGGGCTTCCCATTTGCCTGGGATATTCCTTATCTGAAAGGCTTTAACTTCCGTGGCGGTGTTACCGTGATACCTGAGCTGATGGCACTGGCCTTAGCCCTGACCGTTTACACCGGTGCGTTTATTGCGGAAGCCGTGCGAGCAGGTATTCAAGCCGTTCCTCATGGTCAGACAGAAGCCGCGCGTAGTATTGGCCTGAAAGAGGGCAAGATCATGAAACTGATCATTGTGCCTCAGGCGATGCGTGTCATCGTGCCACTGCTGAACAGTGAGTATCAAAGCCTTGTTAAAAACTCGACGCTGGCCACAGCGATCGGTTACCCCGACCTGTTTACCGTGTTCGTGGGCACTACCCTGAACCAGACCGGTCAGGCGATCGAAATCGTCTTTATGACCATGGCCGTATACTTCGTGGTTAACATGACGATCTCATTCCTGATGAACCGACTCAACAGCAGTGTTGCGTTGACGGAACGATAAGGGGAGCTGACTGATATGAAAGAATTTAAACCCTTACCCGATCAGCCGGCGCCAAACGATACCGTTGGTCCGATTCACTGGGTAAAAGATAACTTTTTCTCTTCGGCAATGAACACCATCGCAACGCTGCTGATTCTTGCGTTGCTGGCAACGGTGGTTCCGCCTCTGGTGGACTGGCTGCTGATCTCTGCGAACTGGTCGGGCACCACTCAGGATGCCTGCACCAAAGACGGCGCGTGCTGGGTGTTCGTGATTGCCTGGTCGAAGCAGTTCTTCTATGGGAGTTACCCGACCGAAGAGCTATGGCGTATCAACCTGTGCGTCCTGATGCTGATTGGTGTGATCGCGTCTTCACAACTGCTCAACAAGGACTGGCGTAATAAGTTCTCTATTCCGGCGTTTCTTCTGCTGCCATTCGTCTGCATTCTGATTCTGGATGGAAGCTGGATCGGTCTGGAGTATGTCTCTACAGACTACTGGGGCGGTTTTGCGTTAAACGTACTACTGGCAGCCGCCAGTATCATCGTGGCGTTCCCGCTGAGTTTTGTCTGGGCCCTGGGACGTCGTTCAGAGATGCCGTTTATTAAAAGCGTCAGTATTCTTCTGATCGAGTTTTTCCGTGGCGTACCGGTACTGGCCCTGTTCTTTATGGGTTCGGTGATGCTGCCACTGTTCTTCCCAGAAGGCACCAACGTCGACAAGCTGGTACGTGTGTGGATCGTACTGACACTGTTTATGGCGGGCTACATGGCGGAAGTATTCCGTGGTGGTTTCCAGGCGGTTCCGACCGGGCAGTACGAAGCGGCGGACTCACTGGGTCTGAGCTATTGGCAGAAAACGCTTTTGATTATCCTGCCACAGGTGATCAAAGTATCGATGCCCAACATTCTGGCCACCTTTGTCATGCTGTTTAAGAACACCACGTTCTTGCTCATCATCGGTATTTTCGAAGTGCTGAGCACCACTCAGACAGCCCTGACAAACTCGAACTGGCTGGGCGGCCACTCCACTGAAGGCTACCTGTTTGTAGCTATCGTTTTCTGGATCTGCTGTTACAGCATGTCACGCATCAGTGCGTCGATTGAGCGCAAACTCGATACCAGCCATAAGAATTAAGAGGAACTCCTTGTGAGCGTAGAACAAGAAAAAACTAACGAAAATAACGATGACATTATCGTTATCAAGGATCTCAACAAGTGGTATGGCGAGTTCCATGTACTGAAAGACATTAACCTGCGGGTTAAAAAAGGCGAAAAGATCGTTATCTGTGGGCCTTCGGGCTCCGGTAAATCCACCATGACGCGTTGCATCAACCGTCTTGAGGAGTTCCAGCGCGGCTCCCTGACGGTGAATGGTGTGGAGATGATCGAAGACGTTAAGAATATCGAAGCGATCCGCCGTGAGGTGGGTATGGTATTCCAGCACTTCAACCTGTTCCCGCATCTGACGATTCTGGAGAACCTGACACTGGGCCCGATCTGGGTACAGAAGAAGCCGAAGAAAGAAGCTGAAGCGACGGCGATGAAGTATCTGGAGCGCGTTAAGATCCCCGATCAGGCGAACAAGTTCCCGGGGCAGTTATCCGGTGGTCAGCAGCAGCGTGTAGCGATCGCTCGCTCCCTGTGTATGAACCCGGAGATCATGCTGTTTGACGAACCGACGTCAGCCCTTGACCCGGAAATGATCAAGGAAGTACTGGATGTAATGATCGAACTGGCCAATGAAGGTATGACGATGCTCTGCGTAACCCATGAGATGGGTTTTGCGAAGAAAGTAGCCGATCGGGTTATCTTCATGGATGCGGGTGAGATTGTAGAACAGAACACGCCTGAGGAGATCTTTAATAATCCTCAGACGGATCGACTCCAGCTGTTCCTGAGCCAGATCCTGGATCACTAATCTTTCACTGACTTTCCAGCGAAAGCAAAGCCGCTGACTCTCAGGAGTGAGCGGCTTTTTTATTAGCGAACCGAAACACGTTTCTAGTGGCAGGACCGTCCTAAACAAACCGTCATAAACAAACCAGCAACAGAAACTAGATGGTGCTACATGAGCATCCGCCAGAACCATCTAGCCAAATTCCTTCAATATCAACGCTCTGTTCAAATATCAACTCACGATTATGCAGAAGAAGGCGAAGTTTTCTTCGTAACAGGCTGCATTGCTCATCATTGCTCAAGGCGATAATGCCAAACAGTTTATGACGTAGGCCTGTTTACTGATTATGAAAAACCCCATTTAACCTTCTATGTCGTTTAGGGCTTTGTAAAAGCCCTTTTTTTCATTCTTTCTGGAGAAGCGCACTATGGTCACTCGTATCGAACACGACATGCTAGGTGAGATGCAAATTCCTAGCGACGTCTGGTACGGAGTACAAACCCTTCGAGCAAAGGAAAACTTCTCCATTACAGGCGTGCCGATCAGTCACTTTCCTCACTTAATCAAAGCACTGGCAATGGTGAAGTGGTCCGCGGCACAAACCAATAAAGAATTGAAGCTGCTTGAAGAACATAAAGCTGACGCCATTATGGCCGCCTGTCGTGACATTATCGACGGAGCACTGCATCAGCAATTTGTCGTCGATCTCATTCAGGGCGGCGCAGGCACTTCAACCAATATGAATGCCAATGAGGTGATTGCTAACCTGGCACTGAGCAAGTTGGGCAAAGAGAAAGGTGACTACCAACACCTGCATCCAAACGATGACGTAAACTGCTCTCAATCCACTAACGACGCTTATCCAACCGCAGTATGTTTGGGCATTCAATTCGCGGCTGAACCTCTGACCGAGCACCTGGAAAGCTTGATCCAAGCCTTTAACAACAAAGGCCAAGAATTTAACGATGTGGTCAAAATGGGTCGTACCCAACTACAAGATGCCGTACCCATGACGCTGGGGCAGGAGTTCGAAGCCTTTGCAGTCACCCTAAGTGAAGATATCGACCGTATAAAGGAAGCCTGCAAGCTGTTGTGTGAGGTTAACCTCGGTGGCACCGCTATTGGTACCGGGATCAACACGCACCCGGAGTATGCAAGCCGTGTCGTTAAGAGGTTAGCAGAAATCTCTGGCAAACCTATGATTCCTGCCAGCCACTTGGTAGAAGCCACCTCAGACCTGGGCGCATTTGTTCTGTTCTCTGGCATTCTTAAACGTATGGCAGTCAAGCTCGGTAAGATATGTAATGACCTTCGATTACTTTCAAGCGGCCCGCGCACTGGCTTTGCTGAGATCCATCTTCCACCGATGCAACCCGGATCATCTATCATGCCTGGCAAGGTGAACCCGGTGATACCTGAAGCGGTCAATCAAACTGCCTACCAGGTGATCGCTAACGACCTGGCCGTCACACTTGCCGCTGAATCAGGTCAGCTGCAGCTGAATGCGATGGAACCGCTGATCGTTTATAACCTGCTTAGCTCGATGAAGATGCTGTGTAACGCCTGTGAAATGCTGGAGGAACGCTGTGTCAGTGGTATTAAAGCGAATCGGGAACAATGCTCGCGACATCTGGATAACAGCATCGGTGTAATCACTGCTCTGGTACCACACATCGGTTATGCCAATGCCTCTCGTATCGCCAAAACCGCGTTAAATACGGGCTCGACGGTACGCGAACTGGTGATTGGTGAAGGTCTGCTGGACAGTATCCAGCTTGATCGCCTACTTAGCCCTGAATCGATGCTAGCCCCTGGAGAGCGAGTTTCATGAAACGTCGTGTACTGATCATCTACACCGGCGGCACTATCGGCATGCAGCCTTCCGAGCAAGGCTATGTTCCGATGAGTGGTTTTAACACGCTGGTCGCAGCCGAGCTAAACTCCCGTGGCATTAACGATTTGCCAGACGTCGAGTTCGACATGATCGAGTGCCGGCAACTGATCGATAGCTCCAATCTGGTACCAGATGACTGGACCCGGCTAGGCAATCGTCTTAAGCAAAACTGGAACAACTACGACGGTTTTGTCGTACTGCACGGCACTGACACTATGGCATACACCGCCTCGATGTTGTCCTTCATGCTGCAAGGCATGGATAAGCCTGTTGTCCTGACCGGCTCCCAGATCCCAATGGTCGAGCTGCGTAGCGATGCATCTGATAACCTGACTACCGCCCTGCTACTCGCGGGAAATTATGACATTCCTGAAGTCTGTATCTACTTCAACGGCCGACTACTGCGCGGCAACCGTAGCTCCAAAGTAAAGAGCTCCGGGTTCGATGCGTTCGATTCCCCTAACTTTCCATGGCTTGCCAATGTGGGCATCAATATTGAGCTGCAACAAAACCTACTTCTTAAGCAAAGCGGTCGCATGGGTGATATCCCGGTGTTTAATCCGGACTCGGTCAGTACCCTCCAAACCTACCCAGGTATCTCGGCGCGCGTACTCGAAGCGGTGCTAGATCATTCATCACTGAAGGGACTGGTGTTACAAACCTACGGTGCAGGTAATCCACCGGACGCCAACCCTGCATTTATTGATTGCTTGCAACACGCATCTGAACGCGGCGTTACCATCCTGAACATCACCCAGTGCCCGCATGGTTCTGTAAATCAGGGTGCCTACGCAACCGGGGCGACCCTCAACAAAATTGGAGTAGTGTCCGGGGGCGATATGACCCTCGAAGCAGCCTTCACCAAAATGCATTATCTGATCAGCCAATCCAGGTCAGCAGAGGAGATACGCACAGAGCTGTGTACTCCACTCTGTGGTGAGCTGAGTAGATGACCCTGCATAAGCGCGCTGTCGCATTCGGGCCCAAGCCTTCCTGACTAAAGAGCGACAAGCCTCAATACAACAATAATCCCAACACAGTGCTCACAAGGCACATTTTAGGAGATCTTTCTCATGCAAACATTTGTCGACTTTATGAACGGCATAATCTGGAGCCCTGCGCTGATTTACCTGTGCCTGGGAGCAGGTTTGTTCTACTCGATCCTAACCCGCTTTGTACAGGTACGCATGTTCCGTGAAATGTGGAACTTACTACTGTCAGGTAAAAGTTCCGAACACGGCATATCATCCTTCCAGGCACTCGCGGTTTCCCTTTCCGGTCGTGTAGGTACGGGTAATATCGCAGGTGTTGCAGCCGCAATCGGATTCGGCGGTCCAGGGGCTGTATTCTGGATGTGGGTTGTGGCGTTCTTCGGCGCAGCAACGGCATACGCTGAATCGACGCTGGCACAGATTTACAAAGAGGAACACGAAGGCCAGTACCGCGGTGGTCCGGCTTATTACTTCGAAAAAGCGATGGGCCAGAAATGGTTCGCGTGGATCTTCGCAATCGCGACGATTCTAGCATGCGGCGTATTCCTTCCAGGTGTTCAGGCTAACAGTATCGGTAACGCGGTAGAGCAAGCGTTCGGTTCTGGCCAAATGATCGAAACCTCAATGGGTACACTGAGCATGGCTAAGATCATGACGGGCACTGTTGTGGTGTTGATCCTTGGTTTCATCATCTTCGGTGGCGTAAAACGTATCGCCAACTTCACTCAGATTGTTGTACCTTTCATGGCTCTGGCGTACATCATCATCGCTGCAGTAATCGTGCTACTGAACATCGATATGCTGCCAGGCATCATCAGCATGATCCTGGAAGACGCGTTTACACCCATGGCAGGCCTCGGTGCTGCGATTGGCTGGGGTGTTAAACGAGGTGTTTACTCCAACGAAGCTGGTCAGGGAACGGGCCCTCATGCTGCCGCAGCCGCGGAAGTAGAGCACCCTGCGCAGCAAGGTCTGGTACAGGCGTTCTCGGTATACATCGATACCCTGTTCGTATGCTCCGCAACTGCATTCATGATCCTGATAACCGGCGCGTATAACGTACACGGTGCAGGTGATGCCTTCCTGGTGCAGAACATCTCCGCTGATGTTGCAGCCAACGGCCCCATGTTCACACAGATGGCAATTGAAAGCGTACTGCCGGGTGTGGGTAACCCGTTCATCGCATTCGCGCTGTTCTTCTTCTCCTTCACCACAATTCTGGCTTACTACTACATTGCCGAAACCAATGTTGCTTACCTGAAGCGCTCGATGGATATTCCAGGCCTGACCGGTTTGCTGAAGTTGGTTCTGATGGCCGCGACATTCTATGGTGCGGTGAAAACGGCCAACCTGGCATGGGCGATGGGTGATGTTGGTGTAGGCCTGATGGCATGGCTAAACATCGTTGGCATCCTGATCATATTCTTTATGTCCAAACCTGCCCTGAAAGCCCTGAAGGATTATGAAGCACAGCGTAAAGCAGGTGTGTCTAAATATGAGTTCAATCCGGCAAAACTGGGTATCAAAAACGCAACCTTCTGGGAAAAACGCTGCGGAGTTAAAGCTGAGGTTGATCAGACAGAAGATGAGAAAGACAAGGTAAACGTTTAACGTTGTGGTAGCTCGCCTACATCCATCTATGGATGTGGGCTTTTTAATGCATGCAGGCAGCGTTAAGATAGTGCAAAAAAAGGTCGTAAAGACCCTTTAGTGCTCTGAAAGCCGCTGGTCGCTTTCAGAGTTACTTAGGCGCACGAGTCAGGATCTCAAGATGACACAAGATTTTCCTCGAAATCTCCGATTACTATGCAGTTACTATAAGTCCGTCGCTGAGATATGCCGCCGCCTCAATATTAATCGCCCTCAGTTCAACCGCTACTTGCGAGGCAAGTCACTACCCTCAGCCAATACAATGCGCCGCATTTGTGACTTTTTTGGGGTTGAGGAACATGAGATTCTGTTGCCTTACAACCAGTTCCAAAGACTCATACAGGTTCGCCCAGAAGCAACACCTTCCAAGGTTTCAGAACTGCCTGAAACTGACCATATGAAGCAGATGGGTAAGGCAGGTAATACTGAACTCGATAAATATCAGGGCTACTACTTCGAATACCATATTTCTATGGCCTGCCCCAGTAAGCTTCTGCGAATGCTGGTATGCATCGAGCGCCAGGGGGACAAGGTCTACTATAAACGTACAGAGCGTTTTAAAGAGAGCCAACATGAAAGGGTCTGCCATGGGGTATATCTGGGCATGGCGCATTTTTTAACCGATCGTATTTTTATGGTCGATTATGAGTCTCTGACTGGCCACGAGATCAGTCAAACGATCCTTTTCCCCACTTTCAAGAATCGTGTATCCCGACTATCCGGCCTTAAATTGGGCGTATCCGGAAGTGGAGAACGCATGCCTTGCGCAGCCCGTGTGGTATATGAGTACCTGGGGCAATCTGTAAATATAATGAAAGCACTTAGACTATGTGGTTTATACGATATGGATACTCCAGAGATAGAAGACTCTATAAAGAAAGCCGTCAAAAATAATATTGACCCACATGAGATGCACTTCAGGGCTCGTCACTAGTTACAAGGCATCATAAAAACTGGGGTGCCGTTGCTCTAGCACCACCCTGCTAAATCAGAATGCTCATGCAAGGCTTGCCCTCTTTCCCCGTAGCTCTATTCTTCCCTTTCAAGAATCAGGTTGCTCACAGCGAGTGACCAATAACCCTGCCGCGCTTTATTAAAAGTTTCTTCTTTTTGTCACTCAAACGTCATTTGCCCCCGCTAGTTTTGTTGTCCCAGTTTTTAACAGCCTCCAAAAAGGATAACTCCTCATGTCTATGCTGAACGGTTCACACAAGTTGAAAGCGCTGGCTCTATCGATTGGCGCAGCCCTAATAACCACAACTGCTTTTGCTGCACCCATTCAGGTGACCAATGGCAAAGACAGCGGCGAAGGCTCCATGCGCGCAGCTTTGGAAGCTGTTGCTATGGGCAAAGCAGACAGCATCATTGTCACGACCAAAGATGAGATCGAAATTGAATCTACACTGACTTACAAAGGTCAGGCCCCAATTTCTATCTACGGTAACGGGCAGACGATCGAATCGGATAAAAACATAGACCTACTGGCAATAGCAGAAGGCGCAGACCTGAACATTAGCGGTCTTAAGTTTGCTGGCCCAGGTGGTTTCAGCATCCAGAATCGTGGTGACCTGCAAGTTGAAGCAGGTAAAGGTATCGTTGTTAACCTGCGTAAAAACCAGACCGGCACACTCACCGTCACCCTGAATGATGTTGAGGTAAGCGATGTCGCTTATCACGGTATCCATGTGTCTGACTGCGACATTATCAAAGATTGCGGTGCAGGCGCTGGCGGTCAGGGAGGTGGTTCAGCCGCCTCTATTGCGGTGAATGCCTACAACGTTAAGGTGCACAATGTTGGCTTTGGTCGTGTAGATGGCGATGGCCTGCGCGTTGATGAGCGCAGCGAAGGTAGCATTTTCTTCACTGCACACGATTCCAGCTTCACAAAAGTGGGTGCGGATGGCGTTGAATTAGACGAAGGCCAGAATGGTGATGTGATTGTAAATGCCAGCAATGTAGATTTCTCTGACAATGGCGCATACTGCCAAAAAAATCTTCTGCAAAGCCTTCTACCATCCCCGGTGGAAGCGGAATTTAAAGCCGGTGAAATGACGGTGGACAAAGTACCAGCGGCTATCACCGGCTCCCCAGATGACAAGTGTTTTGAACGTGAAGTTGAGCTACATAAAGACGGCACAGTAGAGGTCTACGAGTTTGGTATCGACTTTGATGATGGCTTCGACATCGACGAAGAAGGCAACGGCAGCATCAAAACCGTACTTTACTCAGCAACGATCAATAACAACCTGGACGAAGGCCTGGACTTCGATGAGGAAGGTGAAGGCAACATCGACATCACTATCGTCGATTCTTCAGCAACAGGGAACACCGATGACGGCTTCAAAGTGACAGAAGAAGACAACGGTGACCTGAACTCCCTAATCACCTCAGTTAAGTCGCATAAGAACAGCGGTAAGGGCATCGTTCTGGAATCCAAGCACGATGGTAAAGTAGCTGCTCTGATCGAGAACAGCAAAACAGAGCACAATGACAGTGGTAAGAAGTCTGGCCTTAAAATCAAAGGCAAAGGTGTCATCACGCTGAAGAACTCTGAAATTGAAGACGGCTTCAAAGCGAAAAAAGCAGAAATCGCTAAAATTTAAGTACAAGCCTAGAACGTGATTATAAAAGGGAGCTTCTGCTCCCTTTTTTACGTAACAGAAAACCTGATAAGACAAACAGTTCAGAACGATCTGGTTTTTCCTTTCTCTTGGTACATAAGTTTATCCGAACCTGCTAACAGCTGTTCCAGCGACCCTGGATTGCAATAATCCACGGGGATTGACCCTACACTAAATGAAACCTCACACGGCAACTTACCCTGCAGGTATAAGCCTTTTAGCGCATCACGCAGACGCTGAATATACAGATCAGACTCTTGCAGATTACTACCCATTAGAAAGAGCACAAATTCATCCCCTCCTATTCGCCCAATCACATCCGAGCTGCGAAAGTTGTTCTGCAATTCAGCACTAAACGCTTTTAGAATCTGATCACCTACTCCATGTCCGAGAGAATCATTAATCTCCTTAAACCCATCCAGATCCATAAACAACAAAGACGCTTCCTGGGCATTTCTACAGCACCAGCTAAGCGCTTTTTCAGCGAGAATAATAAAGCCTCTGCGGTTGGATATTTCGGTCAGCTCATCCGTGGTCGCCAATTGAACCGCCGCTAACTCCTGTTCCGCCATCGCAGCTAAATCTTTTAATGCGATCACATCATCATGGCTAAAATCACGGGGTTTAGTGTCTATCAGGCATAGCGTCCCCAGGCGCTGTCCACCGACATCACGCAGCGGGCAGCCCGCATAAAAGCGGATATGCGGTGCATCGGTAACCAGAGGGTTATCAGCAAAACGCGGATCTTGCAGAGCGTTGTTAATAACAAATACCTGATCATCCAAAATTGCATGTCCACAGAAGGAGATATCACGCCCCGTTTCTGAGGCATCCAGCCCCATACAGGATTTGAACCATTGGCGATTGGTGTCTACCAGGCTAACCAGCGCAATAGGCACATCAAAAATTCGTTGCGCCAGCCGGGTCAGGCGATCAAAACGCTCTTCAGAGGCAGTATCGAGAATATTCAGTCTATGCAGGCAATCAATACGCTTATCTTCATCCTTGGGGATAAGAGGTTGTTCCATAACAGTTTCTCTACTCATTAAGTTGGCTACCTAACTCAGAATAGCAACGCATTCCCGCTTTTCCATACAAATGTTTGAATATCACTACGCCTGAGCCATCTCGCATTGAAATGGCCCCCTATCTCTTTTGTTTAAGATCTGCTCATAGAAACGAGAAGTTAATGGTGTTTTTTGGTACACTTCCCGACCAAATTATTTGCCCTGTACTTAATGAAAGACCATTACAGCGCGCTGATTATTGAATTTCTGGCGTAAGCCAAGGGGAAACAGGTACAAAACATGAGTAAAGTATCCGTCAGTATCATTATGGGCTCACGCTCTGACTGGCCAACCATGCAAGAAGCAACCAAACCATTGGAAGAGCTGGGTGTAGAGTTTGAAGCAAAAGTTGTTTCTGCTCACCGTACACCTGAGCGCCTTTTCAAGCATGCTTCTGAAGCACACACTCGTGGAGTCGAAGTAATTATTGCCGGTGCTGGCGGCGCTGCTCACCTGGCAGGGATGGCAGCATCTATGACTCACCTTCCGGTAATTGCGGTACCTGTTGCCAGCAAAAACATTAAGGGCCTGGATAGCCTGCTATCGATGGTTCAGATGCCACGTGGCGTTGCAGTCGCTTGTCAGGCGATTGGCGGTGCAGGCGCATACAATGCAGGTCTGATGGCGGCACAGATGCTAGCCCTTAAAGATGAAGCACTGAGCCAGCGTCTACAGGAGTGGCGTAAAGCACAAACTGACAGCGTTCCTGTTGAGGTAGAATAATGCACGTTGCTATTGTTGGCTGTGGTCAGCTAGCCCGAATGATGGCATTAGCTGGGTGGCCTATGGGTCACCACTTTACCTTCCTTGCCGATCCGGGCGAGAGTTTTATCTGTGTTGAAGGTCTCGGCCGCGTCGTCGAACTGGAAACCGATCTGGAAGGCGAAGCCCTCTACGAAGCTTTAGGTAAACCTGACGTTGTCACGGTTGAACGTGAGCACGTTAATGTTGCCCGACTCAATACGCTGAAACCTCATTGCTCCGTTTTCCCTGACCCGGAAGCGATCAAGTACTGTCAGCACCGCGGCCGTGAGAAAACCTTCCTAAACTCACTAGGCATTCAGACTGCGCCTTTCCACCTGGCGAATAATGCTGAAGAGCTATCCTCCGGCGTCAAAGCACTTGGCTTCCCGGTATTTGTTAAAACCTGCGAAGAAGGTTACGACGGATATGGTCAGTGGGTTCTGAAATGCGAAGAAGATCTGAACAACCTGGTCGCTGAAGCCGACAGCCTGCCAGAAGTAGTCATTGAAGGTCGTGTTAATTTTGACCGTGAACTATCGCTGATCGCAGCACGTAACGCCTCAGGCGATTGTGTTTTCTATCCACTAACAGAAAACCTTCACCGCAACGGTATTCTGTGGAGTTCGATTGCCCCAGCTGATGCACCAGCTGCACTGCACGCTAAAGCAAAAGATATCGCAGATAAGATTCTTAATGCGATGGAATATGTTGGCGTAATCGCCATTGAGATGTTCCACGCAGGTGATGATCTTATCGTGAATGAACTGGCACCGCGTGTCCACAACAGTGGCCACTGGACTCAGGGCGCAGGTATTAGCTCTCAGTTCGAGAACCATATTCGTGCAATCTGCGATTACGGTTTGGGTATCACAACATGCAATCAGCATGCAGGTATGGTTAACCTGTTAGGTATCGAAGCACCTAAGTCGATTGTTAGCGAGAGCAATGTACAACACCATGTGTATAACAAGTCTCTTCGTCCAGGGCGTAAAGTAGGCCACCTGAATCTGGTTAGCGACGACCGCGCAGCGCTCGAAGCTCAGCTTGAACGAATTCGCGAAAGCCTCTATTCAGACTAAGAAAAAGCCCGGTTCTTACCGGGCTTTTTTGTATGTGCTAGCGGCGATTAAACATCTCTATACCCTTATTCCTTCCCATTCATGACTTCATGAGCCAGTGAACTTCTCACCTTCAGAGCCAGATCAATTTTCTGCTATTAAGATGCCCAATTAGCGCATTTAAAGGCACATATTCCGTAGGTGTTTTGTATAATTAGTCACTACAAATACAGTAACGGCTAATATTAAAGCACACAGACTATATGACTAAGACTGCCAACAACCTTCGCCTCTTTGTTGCTGCCGGATCAGCCGTAATAGTCATGGTCATTTTCGTCATAGGGATAATCCAAAGCTCGATTAGCGCTCACACTGAAAGGCACTACTCACGTGTTGCTGAGGAGATGAATCAGAACGTCGCGCGCCTGATCGAATCTAAAAAGAAAAGCACCCTGGCATTAACGCTGGCCCTGGCAGATAACAGCACCATAAAATCGGTTCTTCTTAACAGTGCAAGTGAAGACTCACTTGTTGCCTCCAGCCAGCACTTATCTGCTGAACTCAGGAAACACACCAAGTACAAAAATGTCTGGATTCAGGTGATTGATCGTGCGGGGGTTAGCCGCAGTCGGAGCTGGGTAGATAAGTATGGTGACCCTATCTACAAAGTACGCAAGGATATTCAACAGATCTTAAAGCGACCACACGTAATTGAAACGATCAGTGTCGGTAAATTCACTATCAGCTTTAAATCCATAGTACCGATCTTCGCAGAGCATGAGTTTATCGGCGTAGTCGAAGTGATCACTCATTTTAACTCGATCATTAAAGAGCTTGAGCAAAGCGGTATTCAGTCTGTTGTTCTGGCGGATAAACGCTTTGAGGATCAGTTAACCAAACCCATCAGCAATACCTTCATTGATGGGTATTACGTCGCCAACTTTGACGTGATCAGAGATGATGTCGCCTTGATCAAAGAAGTTGGGGTTGAAAAACTCATAAATCAAACGGCTCCTTTTGTAACAAAAGCTCAGTTGATCAGCACAACCGCCATCTTTGGCCTTAGCGAAAAGCCTGTTGGCTATTACCTACAGATCGCGCCCTTAAACCAAATTGCCTTTCCTGAGACAGAAGCCCTCATCAGAAAAATCATCTTATCTGCGCTACTTATCATCAGTTTAAGCTTCCTGTTTGCTTTTGTACTTTACCGAAATAAGCGAAGAATTGAGCAGCAACAGCGCTTTATTCAAAGTGTGACCGATTCAGCAACAGACCTGATTTTTATCTGCCAGAGAAATACGATCAGCCGCGCTAACAAGGCCTTTAAACACAGTTTCCCTTCTCTACTCGGGCAACCTATCGACAGTTTTATAAGCCAGATCCATAGTTCCGCTTTATTTTCCACGGAACATAAACCGAATGGTCAGTCATTTCTGAACCTGTCTCTTAATCAAGAACAGGATCTTGAGCTGACAATTGAGGGAACTAAGCGCTACTTCTCATTAAATACTCAGACCATACCCGGTGATCAAAAGCAGTATGTTTTGCGCCTGGTAGATATCACTGAACGTAAGCAGGTGGAACAAACCCTGCAGCTTTCAGCGAGTGTATTCACCCATGCTCGGGAAGGAATTTTAATTACCGAACGCGACGGCACGATTGTCGATGTCAACG
The DNA here is from genome assembly GCF_000153345.1 of Neptuniibacter caesariensis. Classification (GTDB taxonomy): domain Bacteria; phylum Pseudomonadota; class Gammaproteobacteria; order Pseudomonadales; family Balneatricaceae; genus Neptuniibacter; species Neptuniibacter caesariensis. The sequence goes on along the minus strand of NZ_CH724126.1, from coordinate 401,473 downwards.
ATGCTCTGTTACAGATTACCGGTTACAAAAAAGAGGAAGTGATAGGCCAGAAACCCAGCCTGTTTAGCTCGGGCCATCATGGAAAGGAGTTTTACCACTCTCTCTGGAACGATATTACTGAGAAAGGCTACTGGTCAGGTGAATTGTGGAATAAACGGAAAAATGGTGACATCTACGCGCAAATGTTAACCATCAGCTCCGTCAAGGATGGCGAAAATGAAGGCTACTTTGTTGCGTTATTATCAGACATCACAACAATTAAAGAGCAGCAGAAAAAGCTGGAGTTGATTGCTAACTTTGATCCACTCACCGGGTTACCAAACCGCCGCCATATCATCGAGCTGTTACATGAAGGTATGGCAAATGCCATGAAGCAGATGAAAACTCTGGCTGTGTTCTATCTTGATTTAGATGGTTTTAAAGATATCAACGACACCTACGGCCATGAATATGGCGACCAGTTATTGGTGACCCTGGCCAACCGCATGTCCAAAGCGATGGGACAGCAGGATATTGTCGGACGTGTAGGCGGGGATGAATTTATCGGGGCGTTCTTCGAAGAACCCAACTCAGTCTTTACAGATAAGCTCCATCATATTCTCGAACAACTGGCGAAACCTATCTTTGTTGAGGGTTACAAGCTTCAGGTTTCAGCCAGTATTGGCGTGACACTTTACCCCCAACAGCGATCAACCGATGCCGATAAGTTGGTCAGGGAAGCCGACCAAGCGATGTATCAGGCGAAGCTTGCTGGAAAAAACCGTTACCATTTCTTCGATGCCGAGAAGGATCAATACATCCGAGGCCAGCATCAGGCATTGGAAGATATTCGACGCGCCCTAGAACGGGGTGAATTTGTTCTTCACTACCAGCCCAAAGTGAATATGTTTACCGGACAGATTTGCGGGGCAGAAGCTCTGATCCGCTGGCAGCACCCTGAAGAGGGACTCATTATGCCGGGTGACTTTATTCCTACGATCAGCGCGCACCCCCTTTCGGTTGATCTGGATGAATGGGTTATTTTGACTGCGCTCAAGCAGATCGAACTATGGTTACATTCGGGCTTTGATATCCCCGTCAGTGTCAATATCAGCCCCCTTCAGTTGCAGGATTCTGAATTTAGTAAACGTCTCGAGAAACTTTTACATACAGTGAGCCCAGCAGCCAGAACAAGACTTAGCATTGAAGTGATTGAATCCCATGCGCTGGAAAATATGTCTACCGCCTTAAACGCTATTGAAGAGAGCAAGGCGCTGGGGATCAGTTTTTCCCTGGATGACTTCGGTACGGGTTACTCATCCATGAGTTATCTAAAGCGACTACCTGTGGAAGAACTCAAAGTTGACCGTAGTTTTGTTCACGGCATGCTAAACAATCAGGAAGACCTGGCGATTCTCTCAGCCACCATCGGATTAGCTAAAGCGTTCGATAAGAAGATTCTGGTCGAAGGGGTTGAATCAGAAGAGCAAGGTCAGCGTTTGCTAAGCCTGGGTTATCAGGAAGCGCAGGGCTATTTTATTAGTAAACCGATCTCTGCTGATCAATTTATAGAATGGCAGGCAAACTGGAAAGCTCCATTAAGCTGGACCTATGATCGGGATGAACCGGCGTTAATGATTTAGCAGGTCACGCAGTAGCTGTAACCTCTCAGAAGCATGTTCATCATTTCGAATCGCCAACACTAAAGCTTTACGCATGAGCACCTTATCCACTTCAATCTCATCGACACCCAGTTTGTCAGCTAAGTAAGTCATAACATAGGGATCAGTCACCGCAAAATCGATCTGATCTGCCATCAGTGCTTTGAGAAGTGCTAATTCATTAGCCACCAGGGTTGTTCTATGGCGCTGAGCTTTGGCCTGATCGGCAATTAGCGTGGGATAAGAATAGGTGCTGATTAACCCTCCCCGGTAGAAAGCAAACAGCTGCCGGGCATTACTGTATTCCAACATCGTCGATCGCTTTCTCAGGACAGCAATCCACGACCAATCAATTTTGGCTGACGCCGTAAAACCCTCTTTAACCTCTTCCGGCCAAGCAGGGAAATAACCAATATACTGGGGATCTTTCGCTATCTCCTGAGCACGTTCCCAGGGATAAAAATCGACAATCAATTCAATATCTTTCTGTTTCAGCAGATGCCGAAGCTTCTGTATCGCATTACCCTGGGTCGTCATCCGGTCGCTCGAATAGGGTTCCCAGTTAAGCGAGGCTATTTTCCAGGTCTCGCCCCCCCAGGCTAGCGGGTTCAAAAAGAGAGCAAAAGATAAAAGAACAACACCGATGCTTTTCATACCTACCCAACAAATTTACAAACGACGGGGTAAATTAAGCCTAGCACAGGGGGTTTTAACCAAAGCGATCAGGATTCATTTGCTTGATTCAGCACAATTAATAAAGTGCGGGGGCAATGTGATTAGGGCAACCTTTCTTATTCAGGGTCACCTTTTGAGGTCTGTCTTCTCAATCAAATATAAGCGCCCAGATAGCAACTTTCAGAAAACTGTAGCTGGAACTGGTCTGCCGGAACCGGCCTGGCAAAATGATAACCCTGGAGATAATCACAAGTCTGCAAGGTTAAGAAGTTTACCTGCTGCCGGGTCTCTACACCCTCACCGACCACTTCAATACCCAACGCATGGGCCATTTGAATAATCGCAGAAATGAGTGCCGGGCTCTCTTTAGAACAATCAAGTTCAGCCACGAAACTTCGGTCGATTTTTAGCGTATTCACGGGGAAGCGCTGCAGATAATTCAACGCAGAAAAGCCAGTGCCGAAATCATCAATAGATAACTGAACCCCCATTGCACTGAGCTTTTTGAGCGCTTCAGCGCAGCCCCGTTCATCCTCCATCAGTAATCGTTCGGTTAATTCCAGTTCCAGGCATTGGGCGGGTAAGCCGCTTTTCTTGAGCACTTTTTCCACCGTGCTAACAATATGACCATCCCGGAATTGTGGATAAGAAACATTCACAGCGATCTTAAAGGGCACACAAGCCGTAGCCATCCACTCAGCTGCCTGTAAGCAGGCCGTTTCCAATACCCAGTCACCAATTGTCACAATTAAACCCGACTCTTCGGCCAGCGGAATAAACTGATCTGGGGGCACTTGACCATATTCGGGACAGTGCCAACGTAGCAAAGCTTCAGCCCCAACAACATCACCTGATGACGCAGAAACGATGCTCTGATAATGCAAGCTTAACTGGTCTTTAGACAGAGCCTGGCGTAAGTAAGATTCCATGGTAAATTTACGCACGGTCTCCTGATCCATTTCCGGGGTAAAAAAGCAGAATGTATCTTTACCCTGCGCTTTTGCCTGATACATAGCGGCATCAGCATTTCGCAGAAGCCCACTGGGCTCATAACCGTCATCAGGGTAGATCGTCACCCCGATACTAGCAGAGGTAGAAAATTCATAGCCATTAATGGTCACCGGCTGCATCGCCGTCGCCAGGATACGTTCGCACACCTCTTCTACCTGTTTAGGTGAATCAAGGTCTGGCAGGATAACCAGAAACTCATCGCCGCCTAATCGCGCAATCGTATCCTCTTCGCGAAAACAGTAACCGAGTCGATTACTAATCTCCTTCAGATGCAGATCCCCAACCTCATGGCCCAGCGTATCATTGATCTTTTTGAAGTTATCCAGATCGACAAATAATAAACCGACTGAGGTTTTATTTCTTCGTGAGCGAGAGATAGCAACAGAGAGACGATCCAGGGCCAGCGCGCGATTGGGTAAGCCAGTCAGATGATCGTAGGTCGCCTGATGGAGCAGTTTATCCTGATACTCTTTCTGCTCAGTGATATCACCAATAGAGCCCACCATACGGTAGGCAATATTCTGATCATTACGTAGCGCCATACCATGGGCCAGTACCCAGACATAGCCACCGCTACTGTTCTGAACCCGGTACTCGCAACGAAAATATTCGGTTTCGCCTTTTAGGTGGTGGCAGAGAACTTGCTGATAGTGTTCACGATCCTCTTCATGAACCCAGGATAGCCACTCATTAGAGGTGGTCTTAAAGGTGTCTTTGCCCATCCCGATGGTTCTGAGCAAGCGTGCGGAAAGGTAGAGTTCTTTGCTGACAGGGTCCCAGTCCCAGAGCCCCTCATTGGCGCCCTGCATCGCAAGGGCATAACGTGCTTCGGTTTCACGGAGAACTTTCTCAGCTTTCGAAAGCCCTATTACACGCTGCTTTAACAACGCATTTTCTGCTTCTAGCTCAGCAATTCTCTCAGACAACCTAATCACCTCGGCACATCCATAGCCAACTTGAGATCATTCGAGCTTAGCACATTTTTTAACCAGCGCGCACACCCCACAATAGTGCTACTTATTGTAGGGTTTTTAAATTACTTAAGAGGTTTGTATTAGTACGCTTCTAAAATCACTGCATCTCTGGATGCGCCATACTAAATGCCTGTAGCTCCTCGCAGTTAGCCTCTATTTGTAACAGGGTTGGAAACTGACTTAGGTCTACATCAAAACGCCTGGCGTTATAGCATTGGGGCACCAGACACAGATCAGCTAACCCTGGCGTGTCACCCTGGCAAAACATCCATTGATTGGCCGATGGCTGCAAGTGAACCTCAAGTGCTTTGAACCCCTCTTCGATCCAGTGCCTATACCACTGCCGTTTCTGCGCTTCGTCGACGGAAAACTCATTTTCCAGGTATTTCAATACCCTGAGGTTATTAACAGGATGGATATCACAGGCGATCAGTTGAGCAAGCGCCCTAACCCGCGCTCTTTCCAACGGGCTATCTGGAAGCAGCCGTGGACTATCGGGATAAACCTCATCCAGATATTCACAAATCGCCAGCGACTGCTGCAATAACTCACCGTTATGGTTCAATGCAGGCACCAGCCCCTGCGGATTACGCCGCTTGTGCATGCAGGACTGCTGCTCATTTTCCAGTAAATTCACCGGGACCTGCTCATAGCGCAGCCCTTTTAAGTTCAGCGCAATCCGCACTCTATAGGCGGCAGATGAGCGAAAATAATCGTACAAAATCATCGATTAGTACTGTCTCAACATCAGCGTTTACAGGTCTTTGAACTCTTGCTCATGTAACCAGGCCGCGTGCTTAGGGGCACGTTTGGTTTTTGACCATTCCTCTATCATTAACGGCGCAACTTCCGCCAACTGCTGTAGCTGTTTTTCGGTACCCGTTCGACAGGTTAGCTCCAAACGATGGCCATTCGGATCGAAGAAATAGATCGACTTAATAATGCCGTGATCGGTAATTCCCACCACTTCAATTCCGCGCGCTTCCAGCTCAATTTTAGCGGACTCAAGTGCAGCCATATCCGCCACTTCAAAAGCGATATGCTGACACCATTCAGGCGTATTTCGGTCACGGTCCATCTCTGGTGAATTAGGCAGTTCAAAGAAAGCCAAAATATTCCCCTGTCCAGCATCAAGGAAGACATGCATATATGGATCGGGCGCTTTTGTAGAAGGTACGCGGTCTTCAGCTATCGCTACCAGGAAGTCCATATTCAGAACTTCCTGATAAAAGGCGACGGTTTCTTTCGCATCTTTACAGCGATACGCCACATGGTGGATCTGTTTAATATCGATCATCAGAACACTCTTATTTTTATCTTGGTTCAATTACTTTTTGTTGAGGGCTGGTAATACTTTTGACCAGACTTCGCCAAAACCAATACGTGCGGAACCCTCGGCCTCACAGAATCCGCGCAGAATAATGGCATCGCCATCTTCCAGAAAGGTTCTTTGCTCGCCATTAGCTAAACTGAGAGGCTCTTTTCCGCCTTTAGTGAGTTCAAGGATTGAGCCTGCTTCTTCCTGTTCCGGGCCGGATTGGGTGCCACTGCCGAGTAGGTCTCCTGGGCGCATATTGCAGCCATTAACGGTATGGTGAGTAACCATCTGGCTCACGGTCCAATAGGAATGTATAAAGTTGGAACGCGCCAGACTATGTAACTCACCTTGCTCACGCATCTGTTCTGTTTCAATCAACACTTCCAGTGCAATATCAAGGGCACCCTGCTCTCGAGTGAGGGCAGAGTCCAGATAAGCCAGTGGCTGAGGGTCAGCCTCATCTCTGTGCCAGGGCCTGCGGAAAGGAGCTAAAGCTTCCATTGTTACAATCCAGGGGGAAACAGTAGAGGCAAAGTTCTTTGCCAGAAACGGACCTAAAGGCTGATACTCCCAGGCCTGAATATCCCTTGCCGACCAGTCATTGAATAAGCACATACCAAAGATATGCTCATCACTGTTATCGATCGTGACGGCCTCTCCAAAATCATTGCCGCGACCAATATAGATCCCCATCTCAAGTTCATAATCAAGACGTTTACAGGGGCCGAAGCTTGGCTCTGATGCATCAGGCGCTTTGGTTTGTCCCATAGGCCGGCGGAAGGATTGCCCCGAAACCCCAATAGAGGAGGAACGGCCGTGATAACCGATCGGTACCCACTTATAGTTTGGCAACAATGGATTATCCGGTCTGAATAACGAACCTACGGCGGTGGCATGGTGAATCGAGGTATAAAAGTCAGTGTAGTCGCCGATCTGACAGGGTAGATCAAATTCAACCTCGCTCTGGGCAATCAGTGCGGAGGTTAGCTCATTCACAAAAGGACTGCCCTCACGTAACGCCAGCGACAACGCTTCACGAAGCGCAGACCAGGCATCACGCCCCATACCCATAAATTCATTTAACTGAGGCTTGGCCGCTGCAACCAGCGCAGCCTGAGCCAGACCCGACATGAGCGCTTGATCAGCAACCTGAGCCAGATCCAGCACCTGATCACCGATAGCCACACCGCCACGAAAGGTCTCACTTGAGCCGGCACGACGGAAAATCGCAAAAGGTAGGTTCTGGATCGGGAAGTCAGTCTTACCGGTATTGGCAGAGCTAACCCAGCTACGTAGCTGCGGATTATGAGTTTCATTGAGCTGCATGAAAAATCGCCTGTTAAAAAACTATCCCTACACTCTAGTCTCATAAAACAAAACATCAATACGCATAACTGGGTTAAACTGTCTCATTATTGGAACACGTTTATTTACTTCTTTGGTAATAAAGAGTACCGGACATGAGCAACCTGGACGATACAGTCATCTTTAATAAGGTCGCCGAACTGAGTAGTTATACACAGGCGGGGCTGCAACTGAATATTCCCAAAGCCACCGTCAGTCGACGAGTAAAGCAGCTGGAAGAGCGGCTCGGAGTAAAACTGATTAATCGTGATACCCGCAAGCTCAGCCTGACCGAAGCGGGCCAGTACCTCTATAACAGTACCTCCCCTCTGCTTTCTCAGGTGCTTGAAATTGAGAGTTCAGCAGCCAGTTTTCAGAAGCACCCGGCGGGGGAGTTGCGTATAACCATGCCGGTAGAGATCGGCATCCGGCTGTTAAACGAGATCATCTGTGACTTTGCAAAACAGCACCCGCAGATCCAGCTGGATATTCATATGACCAACGATGTTGTGGATATCATTAAGGAAGGGTTCGATATCGCTATTCGTGGCGGCAGCCCTAAAGATTCGAACCTTATTGCGAAGAAAATAATGTCCAGTCGGTTCTTCCTCTGCTGCTCCCCCGAATATCTGAATGAGCATGGCCGCCCTTCACATCCGGATCAACTCAAACAGCACCAGTTGATCACCTTCCCTTACAGCAGTTATCAACAGTTAAAGCTGATGAAAGGCGAACAAGAGGTCATGGTCCAGGCAAATAACCGCCTTTCGGCAAACAGCTTCGATATGCTGCTAAAAGCGGCTAAAAAGGGGCTAGGTATTGCCATTATGCCGACATCTGTTTGCTCCGACGCACTTAAATCGGGCCAGTTGGTCTCACTATTTGACGATTGGAAGACCGATGATATCGGCTTGTTTGCACTCTACCCTGACCGGATAAAAACCAAAAAACTGGAGCTGTTTATCCATTTTGTGGAAGGCCGACTCTCTGAATTGGAGAAGGGCTTTCTCTGAAAAGCCCTCTGACTTTCTAACCTCGGCTCCGATACTCAACGATAGCGCCTTCAGCATCGCGCCAGGCACCAAAACCACCATGTACATGCTTCACCTTTTCCAGGCCCATCTCGACAATGGCCCGTCCAGCAAGGGCTGACCTTAATCCCCCTGCACAATACAGAACAAAGGTAAGATCTTTCTGGAAAATAGTTTTCGCATAAGGGCTTTCGGGGTCTACCCAGAATTCCAACATACCTCGTGGGCAATGGTATGCCCCTGGAATCTGGCCATCACGCTGCAACTCTCGGATATCCCGGATATCGATAAACTGGATCCCCTCCTGGCCTAACAGGGCCTTCGCCTGTTGAACGCTAATCTCTTCTACAATCTTGTTTGCTTCCTCTACCAGTTGATAGATCCCTTTGCTAATTCTGTTTGTCATCTCGATCTCCTCCTCTTAAAGAAGACTATCGAAGATCTAACTTCCTCTCTTTATAAACTATGTCAAAATATATCGACAAAGCGTCAATACATAGTCTGTCATGAAACAACCACTGTCACTTCTCACCCTAAAGAAATTGCCACGCCCTGTTTTTGTCAGGCAGGAAGTCATGCCGCCACAGCATTTCTTTCCTAAGCACCAGCATGAGTGGCACCAGCTTCTTTATGCTACATCTGGAGTGCTAATCGTTGAGGTACTTGGCGAGCGCCTGTTTATTCCCCCTGAAAAAGCAGTCTGGATTCCACAGGGACATGAACATCAGGTATACAGTGAATATGGCTCCTCATTAAAAAGCCTCTACATTGAGCATTCCGATCAATTTAGCGATTGGCAAACCAGTAAGGTATTGAAGATTACGCCACTTCTGAAACAACTCATTCTGGAAGCTTCCACATTCTCGGTACATTACTCCAGGCAAGGCTATGAAGCTGAGCTGATAGCATTGATGCTTGCCAGCCTGCATCGGCTGGAAACCGATCATGACCAACTCCCCTGGCCCGCTTCCCGAGACCTCTATCGGCTTTGCCAAATGTTCTATGAACAACCTTCTCTACGTAAAACCACTGCGAAACTAGCTATAGAACTATCGGTTTCCAAACGGACTTTGGAGCGAAAATTTATGAAAGAAACAGGCATGTCGGTGCAACAATGGTTACTACAACTAAGATTTCTCAAGTCGCTCGAGCTGCTTAGTGCAGGCTACAGTATCACGCACATTGCGCTGGAACTTGGCTATGGCTCCTCCGCAGCCTTTATCCATATGTTTCGGGACAAAACCGGCGTGAGTCCAGGACAGTTCATAAAAAACGCCCGCTAGTTTCCACTATTTTTCATAGTTCTTCTTTCGCCGGCTTCACTTATAACCTTGCTACAAGTATGGTTAATTGCTATCCAATAAAAATAAATACACAAGTGATGTAGTCGTATGAAAAAGAATCTCCCCGTTTCAAACAAGGAAGTCGACTACGAGAGTTCAATGAATATACTCTCGACGACAGATTTAAAAGGTGCTGTAACCTACGTAAATAGAGATTTCGAACAGCTTAGCGGTTTCACCAAAGAGGAGTTAATCGGCAAAAATCACAATGCCGTCCGGCACCCGGATATGCCCCCAGCCGCCTTTGAAGACCTCTGGAATACCGTGAAAAATCACCACTCCTGGATGGGGATTGTTAAAAACCGCTGTAAAAACGGCGACCATTATTGGGTCGATGCGTATGTCACACCGATCGAACGCAATGGAACGGTATTCGAGTATCAATCAGTACGCCGAAAACCCAAACGGGAGTACATAGACAGAGCAGAGAAGGTATATCCCTCGCTTATGGAGGGCAAAATACCTAGCAAGGTTAAGCATGGGCTATCTTTCCGCACTCGTTGTCTATCGGCCATTACCCTGCCTATTCTATGTGCCTGGCTGCTGTTCTTCCTGTTAAATCCGTCCGCTACTACAGCGGCAGCAATATTTACCGCAGCATCCCTGCTATCACTTGGACTCACCCTGTTCTTCTTTACCCCGTATCAAAAGCTGGTTAAAGCTTCTCAAGAGGTCATCAACAATCCGGTAAGCCGTTACATATACACCGGCAGGAATGATGACATTGGCCAGCTAACCCAAGCGCTAAAAATGCTTCAGTCTGAAACTGCAGGCTTAGTGGGGCGTATATCAGATTCTGCTAAAAATCTTTCGACCCAGTCTTCAGGCCTTGCCGCTGCTGTAGCTCAGTCAGAAAGCGGCGCAAAGAGTCAGTTTGCCGAAACTGATCAAGTTGCTGCTGCGGTGAATCAGATGTCCGCCAGTATTCAGGAGGTCGCTGGTAATGCACAGAACAGCTCTACCTCAGCAGCCGATGGCTTAGATGAGGTCTCCCGCGGGCGAAGAATTGTCGATGACAGTGTCCAGGCGATTCAGGCGCTGCAGCATGATATTGCAGCCGCATCTGAAGTGATCGGTCACGTAGAAATGAGTAGTAATGAGATCTCAACCATTCTCAATGTTATTGTCGAGATCGCCGAGCAAACCAACCTGCTCGCTCTGAACGCCGCGATCGAAGCCGCGCGTGCAGGGGATGCCGGACGAGGCTTTTCTGTCGTAGCAGATGAAGTCCGACTGTTAGCCAGCAGAACCCAGGCCTCTACTGAAGAGATCAGAACTATGATCGAGAAATTACAGGGTAATGCTTCCCAAGCAGTTAAGGTGATGAAACAAGGCCAGGATAAAACCGTTAGCTGCGTAGAGCACAGCCAAAAAACATCGGAATCATTAAGCAGCATCCATTCGGCCATGGAGATCATTAATGATATGAACACGCATATCGCTGCAGCGGTGGAACAACAGAGTGCTGTTGCTGATGAGATTAGTGGCAGCGTCTACCGCATCAGGGATATGTCTGAGCAAAACCTTGATGCCGTTGGGGTAAGCTCATCCACCAGCACAGACCTACAGGGGATATCCCAAGGGTTTGCGGAACTCTCTTCTCAATTCTGGGCCAAACAAAACGCTTAAGCGATTGCCTGCAGTTGGGGTATTTACATAAATAGGTAAATACCCCAGTATCCTAGATTCATTACTGCAATGGATGTTGCTATGGCCATTACTCTGTTTCACTGCCAGGAAGCTCGCTCGATGCGATCACTTTGGCTGATAAACGAACTGAATCTGGATGCGGAAGTGATTACCCTTTCTTTCGGTGAAGAGCTGCGTAGCGATGACTATATGTCACGACACCCGTTGGGCCGGGTCCCCTGTTTAATTGATGGCGACACCACCCTCTATGAGAGTGGTGCGATAACTGAGTGGCTGTGCGAGAACTACGACACCAAAAACCTCTGGCGCAAGCCGGGAGATCCTGAACGAGCTGAGTGGCTACAATGGTTACATTACGCAGAAACCATCTGTGTGCACGTCGCCAGTCTGACCCAACAGCAGATTGTTATTTTTGACTCTGAGCTTCGCTCACCTACCGTCAGAAAACTGGAAACCCGACGTCTGGAAAAGGCTATTGAGGTACTGGAAACACAATTAGAAAATCAGGATTACCTTTTGAAAAGTGGTTTTTCAGGGGCGGATATCGGCGTGGGTTACAGCCTGCATGCCGGGCGACTGTTTACCGATATTTCTGTTTTTCCGAACGTCAGTCGATATTATGAACGGCTATCAAAGCGACCTGCTTTTCAACTGTCCCTTCCTGAGCCGGGGGCAACCAACCTGATCTATACCGAAGAGAACTACTGGATGGAACCAAGCTAATTCACAGCTTATGAGTTAGCGCCAACTAACCCCAGTATTACCGCCATCTGGATAAGGTCGGCCAGTGAGTCGGCCTCCATTTTATTCATCAGGTTGGCCCGGTGACCTTCGATAGTTTTACGGTTGATCCCAAGATCATCCGCCATATCCTGATTAGACGCCCCTTTAATCACGCGCTCAAACACCTGTTTTTCACGCTTGGTTAGGGCGTTAAACAATGCAGCGATATGATGCTTTCGCTGGCGGGATTCCCGTTGGGCCAGGTCCTGCGCTAATGCTTTCTGCACATGGTCGATCAGGCTTTGATCATTGAAAGGTTTCTCAAGAAAAGTACGAGCACCTTGGGTCATCGCCGTGACCGCGGTATCCACATTGCCATGCGCCGAAATCATGATCAGTGGAATATCTATCTCATACTCGGGCAATTTCTTCTGAGCACTCAAACCACTTAAACCCGGCATGCGTACATCCATCAAAACACAGCCGCTCTGCCCCTGCGGGTAAGCATCCATAAACGCCTGAGCGGATTCATAGCTACGGACATTCAAATCGACCGACTCCAGCAACCACTGCAAGGAATCTCGTACATCCTCATCATCATCCACGACAAAAACAATCTGCTCAGACATATTCTCTCTGCTATAAAATTAATCCGGGTCTATCTGATTCAGGCTAAAGCTGAATACCGCACCACCACGGCTAGCCGGCTCCGCCCACAGTTGTCCACCCTGAGCTTCGACAAGTGACCGGCTAATGGCCAATCCCATGCCCAGACCATCCGCCTTGGTGGTATAAAACTGCTGGAACAACTGCTCTAGGTCATCTTCAGGTAAACCGCAGCCCTGATCATGAACCCGGATTATAACCTGCTGGTCTTCACCCTCAATAGCATCAATCCACACTTGAGCAGGTTCGGTCTGCTCATTACCTGTACTGGCCTCAATTCCATTCAATAGTAGATTCAACAGGATCTGTTCCAGTTGAATCTGATCCGCTTCGACCACCGGAATTCGATCTGAGATCAGATTATCTAACTGGACATTGGCCGCGCTCGCCTGGCTGGAACAGAGCTGGATCACATCATCTAATAGTGACCTTAACTGGATCGCTTGCTGATGAGGCTGACGTTTACGGGTGAAATCCATCATACTACGGATAATTTCACCTGCGCGTAGCGCTGTACCGGCAATTTTGTTGAGTGGCTTTTCAATCAGCTCAACCGGTACCGATTCCGTATCAGCCGTACGCCGCTCTATGCCCCGCACATAGTTCACAATTGCGGTCAGCGGCTGGTTTAATTCATGCGCAAGGCCGGATGCCATCTCACCCATCGTTATCAATCGCGAAGAATGACTTACCTCGGTTTGATAGCGATATCGCTCCGCTTCCAGCGCTCGTTGTGCAGACATATCCCTGGCTACCAGTGAGAAATATTCGACATGCCCGGTCACCGCCCGGTGAGCCAGGATCTCAAGCATCACTGGCACCAATTTCCCTTCGGCACCAACCATTTCTGACTCGCCTTTCCACTGTCCCTTACACAATGCAGCGGGCAAACCCTCATCGATGAGTATCTGATAACTTTGCGGTTGAAAAAGATCTCTGAGGTGGACCAGCTCTTTTCGGCAATCCAAAGCTAAAACACTACGGGCAGCTTCATTCAGATCAGTGACAACGCGCTCCAGATCTACAAAAGCAACCAGATCGCTACTGCTTTCCAATACCCGGGCCAAACGCCGATTGGTCTGCTCCGCATTAATACGATGACTCGCATCCCTGGAAACCACCAGAATCTCTTTCAGCTCGCCGCTATCCGGGTCTCGAATTGAACGGCTGGTGCTCTCCAGCCAGGTATACTGGCCATCTTTACGCCGAAAACGATAGGTATGGGTATAAGTGCCACGCTCATAACTGACACTGGGGGCACGGCGTTTAAAATCTTCTACATCGTCCGGATGATAAAGCTCATAGGCTGACATCCCGACAATTTCATCCACCGAAAAGCCCAACAGATGCTCAACGGCAGGTGAGGCATAAATGAACTCCCAGTTGTCCGGGGTATGCCGTGAGATCATATCGGTAGACTGCTCAGCCATCTCGGCTAACAGACGATTGTGCTCCTGATCATCAGCAGCATACTTATTTGCTTGCTTGGCAGCGGGTTCCATCAAACTGTTTCGGGCTTCAAAAAAATGGCTATATAACATAGTGATACTAACAGGAATTGGATAGATTCCGCAGCAAGCTTCCAGCCTGCCGCGGAATAAGGAGGGAGATCAGATATCTTTTAGCATGGCCCGAAGTGCAAACTTCTGAACCTTACCTGTGGAAGTTTTCGGCAAAGGCGCAAACACCACTTTTTTCGGGCATTTAAAATGCGCCATATTGCTCCGGGTAAACTCGATAATCTCCGCTTCTGTAGCACTCTGGCCATCTTTCAGAGTGACAAATGCACAAGGCACCTCTCCCCAGTGTTCATCTGGTTTCGCTACAACCGCCGCTTCCAAAATAGCTGGATGGCGATAGAGCATATCCTCGACTTCAATCGTCGATATATTCTCACCGCCCGAAATGATCACATCTTTGGAGCGATCCTTCACTTCGATATAGCCATCTTCATGCCAGACAGCCAGATCACCGCTGTGGAACCACCCTCCGGAGAACGCGGCATCAGAAGCGGAAGGGTTTTTCAGATAGCCTTTCATCACGTTGTTACCGCGCATGAACACTTCACCCATGGTTTTACCGTCACGAGGCACGGGTGCCATGGTCTCTGGATCACCCACCATCAGCTGTTCAAGCGCCGGTGCCCTGACTCCTTGTCGCGCCATTTTGGCCGCTTTATCTTCCAGAACCATCTGATCCCACTCATCCTGATGGGCACAGAACACACTCGGGCCATAAGACTCTGTCAGGCCATACGCATGTACAACCTTGATACCGATTTTCTCCATACCTTCGATGATCGCCGCAGGCGGCGCAGCGCCACCCGTTGTTACTGTAACCGGATGATCCACCAGCATTTTTGATTCTTCAGGCGCATTGAGCAACATATTCAGAACCACAGGCGCACCGCAGAAATGGGTGACCCCACAGGCCTGAATCAGTTCAAAAACCTTCTCGGGAAGTAGGTGGCGCAAACAAACATGGGTTCCTGCAACCGCGGTTACCGACCAGGGGTAACACCAGCCATTGCAATGAAACATCGGTAAGGTCCACAGGTAAACCGCATGAGGCGGCAAGTTCTGACCAATAATGTTACTGGTCGCATTCAGGTGAGCGCCGCGGTGATGATAAACCACACCTTTCGGATTTCCCGTGGTCCCTGAAGTGTAGTTCAGGGTAATCGCCTGCCACTCATCTTCCGGCGGAGACCAGTGATCATTAATATCACCTTCGGCTAGTAACTGCTCATAAGTCAGACTACCGATCAGTTCACCGCCAGTGAACTGAGGATCATCCACATCCACCAGCAGAGGATCAACGCTCGCCATACGCACGGCCCGTTCCATCACATTGGAAAATTCACGATCCGTAATCACCACCCGGGCTTCGCCATGATCCAGCATAAACGCGATCGTTTCCGCATCCAGACGCGTGTTCTGTGTATTCAGTACAGCACCCGTCATAGGTACAGCGAAATGCAGCTCAAGCATCTCAGGGATGTTTGGCAACATAACGGCTACCGTATCCCCTTCACCGACACCGCGTTTACGCAGCGCAGACGCCAGTCGAATACAACGCTCATAGGTCTGTGACCAAGTACGTTGCAGATCTCCGTAAATCACTGCAGTCCGATCGGGATAAACCGTTGCAGCTCGTTCAATAAAAGACAGCGGGGTCAGGGCAGCATAGTTCGCTGCATTCTTGTCCAGTCCCAGGCTGTACGGATTGTTATTTTTATTCTCCATACCTCTACCCATCTTCCAAAAGTTAAGGGCCCGGAAGGGCCCTGATAAAGGAACCTGCGAATTGTTCGCGGGTTCCTTAGCGCAAGAAGTTCATACTAAAATCTTTAAACTGCGGCGCATCTGAACGGCCAATCCATTCAAACCCCACCATCTCCCGGGTCACCATTTTGATCCCCTCTTCACGCATACGCTCAATGGCGGCCGTTGTGTCGATGGGGTTACGTGCTGAGATCGCATCGCTGACCACGTACACCTGCTTACCCTGGGCCTGTAACCGTAATGCGCTCTGCATCACACAGACATGGGATTCCATACCACAGATAACAATCTGCTCCCGATCCAGAGAATCGATACGTGCGCTACACTCAGGGGCATCAGCGCAGGAGAAATGGGTCTTGCCGATAAAGTCTTCTTCCGGCAGAAGTTCACGCAGTTCAGCAACCGTTGGTCCCACACCCTGAGGGTATTGCTCCGAGCCCAGTACCGGTATATCCATCAGTTTGGCAACACCCATCAGCCATTTGCAGCTCGCTACCAGCTTTTCATTCTCAAAAACACCCGGCAGTAGCTTTTCCTGAACATCAATGACTAACAGCGCTGACTTATCCGCTTCAATTAACATAGTAAAACCTCTTTTATTCCGCAGGACGACGATCGACCATATTGGTAGCTGTACCTTCAGCGACAACCTTTTCGCCTACGCGGCAGATCGTTTCCAGCTTCACGCGACGACGCTTTTCATCAATCTCCAGTACTTTCGCAGAAGCGACAACCGTATCCCCGATATGTACAGGAGCTTTGAAACGCAGTTCCTGATCAATATAGATCGCACCCGGCCCTGGCATACGCGTACCAAGCACCGCTGAGATCAGGCCAGCACTGAACATGCCGTGTACGATACGCTGCTCAAACATAGTCTGCGCGGCATATTCAGCATTGATGTGAACCGGATTATCGTCACCAGTGATACCTGCAAACAACACAACATCCGCTTCAGTGATTGTCTTGGCATAACTCGCCGTCATACCTACTTCAAGATCTTCCAGATAGTAACCATGCAGTTCCTGCATCATGAGTAATTCCTCGTCCAAACTTAGTTTTTTCTTGTTCTTCAGCCCGATAATTGACTGTGAATATGCCAAACATATCGATTTAGAAACAAAAAACCAAGGGTTTATACTTGGTTTTATGAAAATTCTTTGCTAGTTTTCCCTCCACACCATCCTAAAAGTCCATAATTTGCAGAGGACAACTAGGAAAAGAAGTGAGGTAAACAATGCCTAGTCAGATCAGTAATAGCTTTCTCGATCGCACCCTGAACCAGTTAAAAAAGGTTTGGCATGAGCTCGCTGTGGATAAACAGCAAAGCGAGGCTTTGCAGCTTTCTGAAGAGATCAGTGAAACAGAAGAGGCACAACTACTGGCCTGGATGGACAGCTGTCTAACCCATGCCGGTGGCGAAGTCGCCGCCCGACGACGTGCTGCGCTTCTCGGGGAAAACTATCTGGCGTTGAATGCTCAAGGACGTCTCAAATTCCTCCAGCTGCTTGCTCAACACTACGATGTCGATGATACCGCCGTCGAACAAGCCATTGAGCATTGGCGCAATGCAGGTAATGAGGATAAAGCAGCCAGCCGCATAGCCCTTCGCGATAAACTGGATCCACCTCGCATGAAGCTGCTCAGTCAGTTCACCGAGCTACCGGAAGGGATTAAGTTCCTTGTCGATATGCGGGCGGAGCTACTGGATCTGCGTAAAGAGTATCCTGAACTACTGCCTCTGGAAGCCGACCTGAAACGTTTACTATCCAGTTGGTTTGATATCGGCCTGCTGCAGATGGAGCAGATCAACTGGCATTCAGGTGCCCATCTGCTGGAAAAGCTGATCGCATATGAAGCCGTTCATGCGATACAGAGCTGGGACGATCTAAAGAACCGCTTAGAGTCAGACCGACGCTGCTTTGCCTTCTTTCACCCTAAAATGCCCGATGAACCACTTATTTTCGTCGAAGTAGCCTTAGTTCAGGGGTTAGCTGATAACGTCCAGAAACTACTCGATGAAGACGCGCCGATTCTGGATATGAACGAGGCTGACACCGCCATTTTCTATTCAATATCCAACGCCCAACGGGGGCTTGCCGGCATTAGTTTCGGTAACTTCCTGATCAAACGCGTGGTGGCTGAGCTGCAACACGATTATCACAACCTGACCCAGTTCTCGACGCTGTCACCTATACCTGGCTTCCTTCGCTGGCTGCGTAATCAGGACCAAGAGAAGCTTAAAACCCTCCCCGGTGGAGAGACCTGGCTTCAGCTAAGTGAGCCAAGGCTTCCGGACGGCTGGCACCTGAATGAAGAAGACATAGAAGCTCGCCAGGAGCCATTAATGAAGCTGGCAGCTCACTATCTGAGTCAGGAGAAACGTCGAGGTAAAACCGCGCTAGACCCTGTCACTAATTTCCATCTGAGTAATGGTGCTCAAATAGAACAACTTAACTGGCTAGCGGACAGTTCTGAAAATGGGCTGAAGCAATCTGCGGGGCTTATGGTGAATTATCTATACGACCTGTCACACATCGAAAGCCGCAGTTCAAATTACAGTACGGGAGGCGAGATTGCTCAATCTTCCCGTTTTAAAACCTTACTGAAAACTTAAAAATAAAAATAAGGAGTTTACCGATGACACAACGTGTTGCCGTCGTAACAGGTGCCCAGGGAGGTCTGGGTGAAAGTATGTGTAAAGCACTATGCCAGCAAGATCGCCAAGTGGTAGGTAGTTACCTGCCAGGCCAGGAAGCTGAAGCCAAACAGTGGCAAAGCACCATGAAAGAAGCAGGCTTCGACGTGGCCGTCTACCCGCTTGATGTAACCGACTATGATCACTGCTGTACCTTCATCAGCAAAGTTGAAGAGGAAGTGGGCCCGATCGATATTCTGGTTAATAACGCTGGCATTACCCGCGACGGCCCGTTGAAACGCTTGCAACCGGAACAGTGGCGAGCCGTTATCCAAACCAACCTTGATTCCATGTACAACATGAGCCAGCCGATGTTTGAAGCCATGTGTAACCGTGGTTTCGGGCGTATTGTGAATATATCCTCACTGAACGGCGAGAAAGGTCAGTTCGGCCAGGCTAACTACTCTGCGGCAAAAGCAGGTATCTACGGTTTTACTAAAGCCATCGCTCTGGAAGGCGCACGTAAAGGGGTAACGGTTAACGCGGTTTCTCCTGGTTACATTGATACCCCAATGGTTCGCCAGGTACCAGAAAATGTACTCAACGCCATTGTTGAAGGTATTCCTGTAGGCCGTCTGGGTCAGCCCGAAGAGATCGCTCGCGCAGTGACTTTCCTGACTGCCGATGATGCAGGATTTATCACAGGGACTAATCTGTCCGTCAATGGCGGCCAGTATATGAGTTAAACCACTCCGGATTGATACTGCAATACACGCCTTCTCTCAGCGAAGGGTGAGTGCTCTGTTCACCCTGTATTGCATATAGGTATCAAACCGATTTTGGGGCTTTCACTTGAAAGCCCTTTTTTATCCCTGCATCTAATCCGTTTGCGGATCTGTCAGCGCTTGCTTCCGACCCACCATCACCTGATTCTTACCATTATGCTTGGCCACATATAGCGCCTGATCGGCACGCTTAAAGATAGTGCTCAATGAGTCACCGTCATAGAGTTCACTGATACCAATGCTGACCGTTTTCTGCCCAACGACACCAAAGTCAGTTTCCGCAATGATGGTGCGTAGTTTTTCCGCCAGAACATAAGCATTAGCCGAGGAGGTGTTTTCACATATCACGACAAACTCTTCACCGCCCCAACGTCCCACGGTGTCGATCTTTCTCACGTTGCTTTTCAAAACATTAGCTAAGTCTTTCAGCAACTTATCACCAACATCATGGCCAAAGTTATCGTTCACATGCTTGAAGTTATCCACATCCAGCAACAGCACAGAAAACTTAAGTCCGTGGCGCTCATGCCGCTCCATCTGTGCGGCTAAAAGCTCATCAATCTTCAGACGGTTATTCAGCCCGGTAAGCGTATCCGTTACCGAGAGCTCCTCAATACGTTTCTGATCGGTGATATTTTCTGAAATCGCCCGATACCCAACCACCTCACTATCACGAAGCATCGCTTCAATATTCACATTCAGGTAGACACATTCACCTTGCTTCGTGGCGCACTTCAGCTCCCCAGACCAGGATTGTTGTAAGCGTAGCTGCGCCCAGATCTGATCAAATAGTGCCGTGGGTTGGTCCGGGCAGGTGTATCTGCTCATCTGATGGCCCAGCACCTCGTTTTCCTGATAGCCCATCGCTTCACAGAAAGCCCGGTTAGCGCTCAGGATATGCCCGGCAATATCATAAGTACTGATCAGCACAAAACGATCCACCATTTTTTGTCGGGAGATAATGGTCTGATTAGCCCGGGCAAGCTTTGCATTCAGGCGGGCGACCGTACGGTTTCTATAAAGCAGTAAACCGGCTATCAATGTGAAACCAGCAAGCAGTTTCCAAATCAGTGAATAATCAACGCTCGGCTGATAATTAATCGATATCCAGCGGTTTTGAATGCTTTGGTGTTGTTCCAGACTTATCTGCTGAATCGCTTTATTAAAAATACTATTAAGCAGCGGCTGTTGTTTATCCGTTCCTAAGCCCAGCTCCCAATTTTCCTGAAAGCGGCCAGAGACTTTCATTTCACCCAGATAGGTTTGCTGAATCAGGTATCCCACAACCGGTAGGGCATCCGCATAACCAAACAGTTCTCCGCGACTCACCTTACGCATACCATCCTGGGCATCTTTAACATCGACAAACACTAACGATGGAAATTGCTGCTCGAGCAATGGCTTGATCGCGAAACCTTCAGCGATACCAATCCGCTTATCGTTTAAACCGGTGAGGTCTGCGATATAAGCCTGATTTATGCCTGTCACGAGTACTAAAGGTATGCTCATATAGGGTTTAGAAAAATCCAGATAAGCTTCACGCTCTGAGGTTTTCATGATGAGGGAGAAGAGATCACAGCGTCCCTCTTTACCCGCCGCAAGGCTATCCTTCCATGAGTAACTCTTAACAAACTCCATAGGTAAGCCAACAAACTTACGGAAATGTGCCAGATAATCAGCGGTCATACCGCGATGCTTACCCTCGATAACACCTTCCAATGGCATCCAGTTTGGATCAATACAGACATTTAGTTTTTCTTTTTGACGTAGAAAAGCCCGCTCTTCATCGTTTAAACCCGCATCTAACAGCTGCCCGGGGCCTGTATTCATCCACTTCTGTTTCAGGTCACCTACCTTGCTTGAAGGCAGCTGAGGCACCGTTTTTTCAAGAATCGAAAGCAGCAGATGATTTCCCTTAGCGACCCCCATAGGTAGCTGAGTGATCTTAGGCAGTTCAATGTCACCTATGGGCGCAATTCTTAAATTACTCAACCAGTTTTTTTGGATGTAATAGTTAAGCGCCGGGAGGCTCCCAATCACAGCATCGGCGCGCCCTTGCGCAACAGTCTGGATCGCTTCACTGGTACTCGACGTGAGCAGTAACTTAAGATCTGGATAATGCTTACTTAGATAGCTATGTAGAAAAGTTTTGTTGGCCACAGCAACGACCTTATCTTTAAGATCAGCCGCCGTTTCAATAACGACATCGCTATTGACCGCAAACCCTGTTGTATAAACGATATGATCAAAGTTGGTATAGTCGACAAAGCTCTTACGTTCCTCTGTAACAGCTATATGAGGGATTAGGTCAAGCTCTCCCTTCTTAAGCATCTCCAGATACTCATGCCAGGGCTTATTACTGACAAAATCAATCTCAACGCCTAAGGTTTCGGCCATCAGCTGCATATAGTCAGTGGTATACCCCTGAGGGTTGTTATTCTCATAAAAACTAAACGGGGGGAAAGTGTTAAGGTTCATCACCTTAAGAACGGGTTTCTCCGCCAGATACATACGCTCTTCACTGGATAAAAAGCTAAGCCTGTCATCCGGTGTCCAAACCCAACGAGCCAATATCCGGCTACGTTCATCATGGGTCAGCTCGGTGACTGCCTTGCCAATGATATCCAGCAGAATCCGGTTCTTTGGCGCACTGGCAATCACACTATTTACGGGGAGAGAATCAACGACATGAACAGGCTCAATTTCCAGTAAAGCATTACTGCTAAGCAGGTAGCTATCCAGATTCATGCCTAAAACAACATCAGCACGGTCATTTAGCAGTAGGTTTATTGCATCAATAGGGCTGTCTGCCGGCACCAGAGTAATTTCATCGGCTCTCTGTTCCAGATAACGTTTGATAAAAATCTTCTTTTCATGAAACGCTACACGCAAACCGGCAAGATCGGTGTCTTTGTATAACTGAAAGTCCCTTTGCTTTTTGGCAAACGCAACGGTCGAAAAATTAACCGGGGATGGGGTCACTTCAAAACCATATGACTTTGCGGTTTCTTGATTCATGGCGCCAACAAGATCAAGCTCACCTTTCTGCACCCGGTCTAATACCGATAACCAGTCATCCGCAACATAACGAAATTCGATCCCCAGCTTTTCGCCAATCAGATCATATGAATCGGGAAGAATGCCGCTAATAGAGCCATCCGCAGCCTCAATAAACAGTGGCTGGAACCGCATTGTTTCGCCGACACTGACCACAGGATGGTCACGCAGCCATGACTTCTCTGATTCTGATAGGTTCAGAGCAGCGGAAGCTAACTGAGGTATACAAAGTGCCAAACAGAAGAACAGAACTACACGGAAGGAAAAAACGGACATCAAAGAGGCTCGGCCATAAATACTGCATAGAAATTAAGGTTATCACTCTTTTTTAGATAATAACCAGCCCTGAATACCCCTAAATACTGAGACCTTGGTCGCTAGCTAAGAAACCAGGGAAGCTGTTTGACCTGACTATAACTTCACAGTTTAGCCTTAAATTGTATCCCCCAGACAATATTGAAGGTGCCCTTATGCAGATCCACGATGATGTTTTTATTCAGGAATTTGAAACCCTGACACTTAAGCCGGAATACTTCGATCATAAAGGCCATATACGCCTGGCATGGCTATATCTTCAACAATATGATCTTGAAACAGCTGAGCAGAAAGTCTGCTTTGGTATTAAACGTTATGCCGAAAGTTTAGGCGCAACAGACAAGTTCCATTTTACGGTGACTTCAGGGCTAGTCCGCATTATGGCAAAGCGAATTGAGCAGCAGGCATCTTCCAACTGGCAAAGCTTCATCACACACAATACAGATCTGATCGAAGACTCAGCAGCTGTTCTGAACCAGCACTTCAGCGCTACACTGTTACAAACCGAGATGGCCCGCACCCAGATACTCGCTCCAGACCTTCTCGCTATTTAACATCACGATTAAGAGCAAGCCATGTATACCATCAGCCAACTCGCAAAACAGATGAACCTGTCTCGCTCTTCACTGATCTACTACGACAAAATCGACTTGCTAAAGCCCTCCTGCCGCAGCAGCTCAAACTATCGCCTCTACAGCGAGCAAGATAAGGTAAAGCTCGAACAGATCAACCAGTTTCGGGCCGCAGGGCTTAGCCTGGAGGCGATAAAACAGCTTTTACAGCAAAATAACAGCTCTGCTGGGCTGTTTCTTGAGCAACGCCTTGAACAGATTAACCACGAAATCTGTCAGTTGCGCTCGCAACAGCAACAGATCGTTAACTTGTTAGGCCAAACCACGCTTCTGCCATCAACCCGACTGGTGAATAAAGCGCAATGGGTTGAGATGTTAGAAGCCAGCGGAATGGATGAAGCTGACATGCGCCAATGGCATATTGAATTTGAGCGGAAACTGCCTGAAGCGCATACTGATTTTCTTCAATCTCTGGGGATTCCTGAGCAAGAAATAGAGATCATAAAAAGCTGGGCGAAGTAACAAACTCCGCCCTCAATTGCCCACACTAACCCTAGAAAAGTAGATGGTTAAAGGCGAACCCACCAATGACCGCCATACTGAAAATCACACTCAAAAAAGCCAGCAGCAGCGGCCAGTAGAACAACCTTTTCAATAGAATAACTTCAGGCAAACTCGCTCCCCCGCTGCCTATCACCAAAGCGATTATCGCTCCCAGGCTGACGCCCTTAGCCGTAAAGGAGCCAATCAATGGCAGCAAAGCAGTCACCCTGATATACAGGGGAATGCCAATGAGTGCTGCGACAGGTACTGCCGCCGGATGATCCGCACTGGCAACCTGGGCAAAGAAATCCGCAGGAACAAACCCATGCACAAAAGCCCCAATGAGCATGGCCAGAACCATATAGGGAAGCATTGAGCGGAACAGCCCCCAGCTTTCCAGCCATGCTTTGTGCCACATACTCGGTTCCTGCGTCTCTTTAGTGCAGCAACGACTTGCTTCCGACTCAGGTTCACCACACCCGGTGCTACAACCTGACGCGGAAAGGCCCAGCATCTCCTGTTTGATATAGCGTTCAAAACCAAAATGGCTTAACAAGATCCCAGCCAGTATCGATGCCACGAGCGCCAAGCCTGCGTACCAAAGGGTGACTTCCAGACCCAGTACAGGGATAAACAAAGCGATGACGATCGGGTTGAGCAGTGGCGATGTAAAGAGAAATGTCATCGTCGGGCCAAACCCAGCCCTCGCCTTGAGCAAACCAATGAGCATCGGGATAGTTGAACAACTACAGAAAGGAGTTACCGCCCCCAACCCCGCTGCAAGTAGGTAGCCACGCCCTTTTCTTGCCCCGAGCAAACGTTGAATTTTCTCAGCAGGAAGGCGTTGATTAATTAACGCAACCACATAACTGATCACTATAAAGAGCACCGTAAGCTCGACGAACAGCTGTACAAACATAGCCGCGCTATCCGCCAACATCACTTTTAGATCAGGCGTTAGAAATACAGATGGCTCAGTTTCAGGTATCTGTTTCATAGTTATTTCCACATTTATCGAAATATAAACTCAAAAAAATAGGCGTATCAACGGAGAGTGAACGGCCTATATTTCCATATTTATAGAAATATAAACATAAACGGATTAGCGCGGTCAAATAATTTCCATTATTATGGAAATATATTTAACGCTTTGGATGAAAGTATGCAGCTCGAAATTGCCGCAAAACGCCTGGCTGAACTAGGTCACGAAACACGCTTAAGGATTTTTCGTCATCTTGTCCGGGGCGGACATCAGGGAGTTCCTGTCGGAGAGATCCAAACATCTTTAGATATACCGGGCTCTACACTCTCGCACCATATCAGTCGATTAATCAATGTCGGACTCGTGGTACAAAGACGTGAAGGCAGAACGCTTTACTGCATTCCTCAGTATGAAGAGCTGGATGGGTTGATCGGTTTTCTTAAAGAGGAATGTTGTATCAACGAAAGCACCGACAATAGCGGCTGTTAGAACAAGAAAGGCAGATAGAATATCTGCCTTTCTCTGGTTTACCCTCAGAATGCCTTACAAGCTTCCAGCGACTCCGCAAGCGCCTGAACAACATGCCCACGGGTTAAAATGCCAACAAATTTGCCTTCTCTGGTAATGGGAAACACTTTTGGTTTGCCCGAGCCCATAAGCTGCGCTGCAGAAAAGACAGTCAGATCTTCAGACAGATGCAGCGGATTTTTTCGCATAATATCCGCTACAGTTATATGGCTATCGCAGTGATAACTCTCGGTTAACAGCCTGGTTAAGCAGTCCTGCTCTGACACGAAGCCCTGGAGTTCACCATGCTCATCCACTACAGGTAAACCCAGTACCCCAGCCTCTGTAATTTTATCCACAGCCTCTTTTAAGCCCATCTCAGGCGTCAGCGCTGTGATACGTCGGCGTATAATATCTTTTACTTTTAACATAGTAGTCGCCTCCTGAAGCCGCTTACGCCGCTTCTTCCTCTACAGATTCTCTGATCAGATAGTCAAATGCGCTGAGGGCTGCTGTAGAACCCGCACCCATCGCGATGATAATCTGCTTGTAAGGTACGGTGGTCATATCACCCGCAGCAAAGACGCCTGGCAGGGACGTTTCACCACGCTCATTAATCACTACTTCACCCTGTTGGCTAAGCTCCATAGAGCCTTCCAGCCATTCGGTATTCGGAATCAAGCCGATCTGTACAAAGACCCCTGCCAACGCCAGAGTATGCTGGTCGCCACTGCTTCGATCCTGATATTCGAGCCCCGTTACTCGCTCTCCATCGCCAATAACTTCAGTCGTCATCGCGTTCATAATGATCTTAACGTTGGGTAACGATCGGGCTTTACGTTGCAACACTTCGTCCGCGCGTAAGCTGTCGGCAAATTCCAGTACAGTGACATGTTCAACAATACCAGCCAGATCAATGGCAGCTTCAATACCGGAGTTACCCCCACCGATAACCGCTACTGATTTACCTTTAAACAGCGGTCCATCACAGTGAGGGCAGTACGCGACGCCGCGACCTTTATATGCTTGCTCGCCGGGAACATTCATCTCTCTCCAGCGCGCCCCTGTGGATAAAATAACGGAACGGCTTTTAAGTACAGCGCCACTCTCAAGCTCAATCTCGATCAGCTCATTACGCTTTATCTGCGCGGCTCGCTGGTTCTGTACCAATTCCACGTCATAGTTCAGCACATGTTGTTCCAGGTTCGCGACCAGTTTGGGACCCTCAGTTGCCTGCACTGAGATAAAGTTTTCAATCGCCATCGTATCAAGTACCTGACCACCAAATCGTTCCGCAACGATCCCGGTCCGAATCCCTTTACGTGCAGCATAAATCGCTGCGGAAGCTCCCGCAGGACCACCGCCCACGACCAGTACATCGTAAAGTTCTTTATCATTCAGTTCCGCGACTTTATCCTCAGCTGAGCCACTATCCAGCTTATCCACAATCTCGGTTAAGCTCATGCGGCCCTGACCAAATAATTCGCCATTCACATACACGGCAGGCACCGCCATCACTTTGCGTGATTCAATCTCATCCTGAAACAAAGCACCGTCAATCATGCTGTGCTGAATATTAGGATTTAGAACCGCCATCAGATTGAACGCCTGCACAACCTCTGGGCAGTTCTGACAAGAGAGCGATATATAGGTCTCCACCTTCAACGGATTATCCAGTCGTTTAATCTGCTCGAGCAGCGCGGCTTCCTCTTTCGCCGGGTGACCACCTGCTTGCAACAGCGCTAACACCAGAGAAGTAAACTCGTGGCCCATTGGGATACCGGCAAATTCTACCCTGGGCGCTTCACTCGCAGGTGCGACCGCCATGGCAGGCACTCTTCCTGAAGCAACAGGACCATGAATTAAAGAGACCTTGTCGGATAGCTCAGCAATCTCTTTGGCCAATTGTTCAAGTTGCGTAGACTTTTCACTATCATTAAGAGATACAGTCACTTCTACCGGCGTCACTATATTCTGAAGGTATGCGTCTAACTGTTTTTTTACGTTGGCATCAAGCATATAAGTACCTCTGCATAGCCCGCAAAAATGCTGGCTCCTGAATGAGTAAGTTAGTAAGGCTGCCGAAGCAGCCTCTGTGGTCTGGCTAGCGATCGGTTTAGATTTTGCCAACCAGATCCAATGATGGTGCCAGTGTTTCTTCACCCTCTTTCCATTTAGCCGGGCATACTTCACCAGGGTGTGCAGCAACATACTGAGCCGCTTTGATCTTACGAACCAACTCACCTGCATCACGGCCAATACCACCAGCATTGATCTCAATAATCTGGATCTTGCCTTCTGGATCGATCACAAAAGTGCCACGTTCGGCCAGTCCTGCTTCTTCAATCATCACCTCAAAGTTTCGAGTAATCAGGCCTGTTGGATCACCAATCATTGGGAAGTTAATCTTCTGAATAGTGTCAGAAGTGTCATGCCATGCTTTATGGGTGAAGTGCGTATCTGTTGATACCGAGTACACTTCAACACCCATCTCCTGAAGCTGTGGATAATAGTCAGCCAGGTCACCCAGCTCCGTCGGACATACAAAGGTGAAATCTGCAGGGTAGAAGAAAAATACCGACCACTTTCCTTTCAGATCAGCCTCAGACACATCGATAAATTCGCCGTTGTGAAAAGCGCTTGCGTTGTAAGGTTTTACTTCAGTGTTAATCAGTGAATTAGACATGCTTAGCTCCTGTAGCTGTGCTGTGTTTGCGTTACAGGAGTCATACTAGGAGGGAGAGATCTTTAAATAAAATTAATTATAGCTACGATTTTGATAGCTTATTTTTATTTAAATTTAACTATCTGATATTGCTAGTTTTTATACAGAAGTATTAGAGAGCGATAGTGATTAGACATAAAAAAGCCGGTACGCGGGGTACCGGCAAAGAATAAAGGCATCATGTCTATCGGACGCAAATCCAAAACAAGCCTTTCCAGAGTGAAAGAGAGCCAGCTCAAGCAAGACTGACTCGCCTTCGGTGCTTAGATCTTCTGTTCTAGCTCAGGTACCGCTTCGAACAGATCAGCAACCAGACCGTAATCAGCAACCGAGAAAATCGGCGCTTCTTCATCTTTGTTGATTGCTACAATAATCTTGGAGTCTTTCATACCTGCCAGATGCTGAATCGCACCGGAGATACCCACAGCGATGTACAGCTCAGGGGCAACAATTTTACCTGTCTGGCCTACCTGCATGTCGTTTGGTACAAAGCCGGCATCAACCGCAGCACGGGAAGCGCCTACCGCAGCTCCCAGCTTGTCAGCTACTTTTTCCAGCAGCGCAAAGTTTTCACCGTTACCCATACCACGGCCACCTGAGATGATCACATCCGCAGCGGTCAGTTCTGGACGATCAGACTGAGCCATCTCTTCACCAACAAAGCTGGAGATGCCTGCATCGTGAGCAGCGTCAACCGTTTCAACGGCTGCTGAACCACCTTCTGCAGCAGCGGCATCAAATGCTGTGCCACGTACAGTAATCACTTTAACCGCATCCATTGATTCCACTGTCGCAATTGCGTTGCCTGCGTAGATTGGACGCTGGAAAGTATTTTCAGATTCAACCGCTGTAATATCAGAGAGCTGCGCCACGTCCAGCAGTGCTGCAACGCGAGGCATAAAGTTCTTACCTGTGGTGGTCGCTGGAGAAACAATGTGGCTGTAGTCTTTTGCCAGTTCAGCCACCAGCTTGCCCATGTTTTCTGCAAGCTGATGCTCGTACGCTGCATTATCAGCAACCAGTACTTTAGCAACGCCTGCAACCTGTGCAGCGGCTTCTGCTGCTGCACCACAACCTGCGCCTGCAACCAACAGGTGCAGATCAGCACCCATCTGAGATGCCGCAGTAACGGCGTTCAAAGTAGCACCTTTAAGGGTGCTGTTATCATGTTCTGCAATTACCAGAATAGCCATGCGATACCCCCTTAAAGTACTTTCGCTTCGTTTTTCAGTTTGTCGACCAGCTCATCTACGCTAGCCACCATAATGCCCGCCTGACGTTCCGCAGGAGGGGTAACTTTCAATAGCTTAGTGTGAGCTTTCAGCTCAACACCCAGATCAGCAGGGGTCTTAACATCCAGCGGCTTACGCTTCGCTTTCATGATGTTAGGCAGAGAAGCATAACGTGGCTCGTTCAGACGCAGATCGGTAGTCACGATCGCAGGCATGTTCAGCGCAACAGTCTGCAGACCACCGTCTACTTCGCGCGTCACATTAACTTTATCGCCATCAATCTTAACTTCAGACGCGAAGGTACCCTGAGGCATATCGGTCAGTGCAGCCAGCATCTGGCCGGTCTGGTTGTTATCAGAATCGATCGCCTGTTTACCCATAATTACTAGGCCTGGCTGCTCTTCATCGATCACTTTTGCCAGCAGTTTGGCAACGTTCAGTGACTCAGGCATATCTTCAGTTTCGATCTGGATGCCACGGTCTGCACCTAAAGCCAGCGCCGTACGAATCTGCTCCTGGCAAGTTTTAGGGCCAATAGACACCACAACCACTTCAGAGGCAGTGCCTGCTTCTTTCAGACGAACCGCTTCTTCTACCGCGATTTCACAGAATGGGTTCAGGGCCATTTTTACATTGGCCAGATCTACATCGGTGTTGTCCGACTTAACACGTACTTTGACGTTGTAGTCGATAACACGCTTAACTGTTACGAGTACCTTCATCAGCAAAGACCTTTTAGTTCTAGTTGTACGGACGCCTATCACGTCCTGTTTTGCTTTATAGTATCAGGCTCAGTTTGCACCAATTGGCCTGATACCGAATAAGTATTTTCCCTAATCATACTCATTTATGACCAATAAGCAATATCCCTTACTGACAATTTCGTTCTTATATAGATAGAAGTCTGCAAATAACAAAACTATTCACTTATTGGGGAAAACCCTTATAATGGATTTATAACCAATGAGCTCATCCGTAAGTCTGGATAGTTCAAATAACTATAAGAATCGCGCAAGTACAGCAATAGCGCGCAGATTCTCCAACTGAGCATGAGGGGAGATCGACAATGACACGTGAGTCGATGGAATTTGATGTAGTAATCGTAGGTGCAGGACCAGCAGGCCTGTCCACGGCATGCCGCCTGATGCAGCTGGCTCAGGAAAAAGAGCAGGAGCTAACTGTCTGTGTCGTAGAAAAAGGTTCTGAAGTCGGTGCACACATCTTGTCAGGAGCAGTCATCGAAAGCCGTGCGCTGGATGAACTATTCCCGGACTGGAAAGAACAGGGCGCACCACTCACAACGGCCGTGACTGAAGATGAAGTCTATCTGTTAAAAGATCCAGAAAACGGCAGCAAGATTCCTAATGCCTTTGTGCCAAAAACAATGCACAACAATGGCAACTATATTGTCAGCCTGGGTAATGTAAGCCGCTGGTTAGCAGAACGCGCTGAAGAACTGGGAGTTGAAATTTTCCCGGGTTTTGCTGCAGCAGAAGTGCTTTATAACGAAGATGGCAGCGTCAAAGGTGTCGCAACCGGCGATATGGGTCTGACCGAGAACGGTGAGCAGAAAGACAGCTACATGCCAGGTATGGAACTGCATGCGAAATACACGGTTTTCTCTGAAGGTTGCCGTGGTCATCTGGGTAAAGAACTGATCCAGAACTTTAACCTGAACACTAAAGCCGATGCACAGCATTATGGTATCGGTGTTAAAGAGCTATGGGATATCCCTGCTGAACAGCATAAACCAGGTTTGGTTGTGCACGGCTCTGGCTGGCCTCTGGATAAAGGCACCAGTGGTGGCTTCTTCCTGTACCATACAGACAACAATCAGGTCGTGGTCGGTCTGATCGTCGACCTGAACTATGCTAACCCGTACATCAGCCCATTTGATGAATT
Organism: Neptuniibacter caesariensis; assembly: GCF_000153345.1. Lineage (GTDB taxonomy): Bacteria > Pseudomonadota > Gammaproteobacteria > Pseudomonadales > Balneatricaceae > Neptuniibacter > Neptuniibacter caesariensis. The sequence goes on along the minus strand of NZ_CH724126.1, from coordinate 370,556 downwards.
CCAGCGTCTGAAGCATCATCCGGTTTTGAAGAAACATCTGGATGGTGGCACACGCGTATCTTATGGCGCCCGCGCTATCACCAAAGGTGGTTTTAACTCTCTGCCTAAGATGAGTTTCCCTGGTGGTCTGGTTGTTGGCTGTAATGCCGGCACCCTGAACTTCAGTAAGATCAAAGGCACACACACCGCAATGAAATCGGGAATGATCGGTGCTGAAGCGATCTTCGAAGCGATCTCCTCTGGCTGCGAAGGCGGCAAGGATCTGGATCGCTATGCTGAACTATTTGAGCAATCCTGGCTGCATGACGAGCTGTTCCGTTCACGTAACTTTGGCCCGGCGATGCATAAGTTCGGCGCGATTCTGGGTGGTGCATTCAACTATATCGATCAGAATATCTTTGGCGGTAAGATTCCGGTTACCCTGCACGATAATCACGAAGATTACGCGCAGCTTCAGCCAGCAAGCAACTTCCAGCCAATTGAATATCCTAAGCCTGACGGCAAGTTGAGCTTTGATAAGCTGTCTTCCGTATTCCTGTCGAATACTAACCACGAAGAAGATCAGCCTTGTCACCTGAAACTTAAAGATGCCAGCATCCCGCTTGAGCAGAATCTGGTGAAGTTTGCAGAACCTGCACAACGCTACTGTCCAGCCGGCGTATATGAAGTGGTAGAAGATGAAGAGAACGGAGGCCAGCGCTTCCAGATCAACTCTCAGAACTGTCTGCACTGTAAAACCTGTGACATTAAAGACCCAGCACAGAACATTACCTGGGTTACCCCTGAGGGTATGGGTGGCCCAAACTATCCAAACATGTAATGGCTGACTAAGCCGTACTCTATAAAGAACCTGCAAATCCGGGATCCTGTACATTGGGGTTCCGGATTTTTTTATGCCTAAACAACCTTTCTGATCAACACAATATCGACAATCCCTGATACTCCTTCCCAGCGCTTTGGCGCATTCTGTAAGTGCCGATGAAACTTCCAGGGTTTCTCCAGCATTTCATTGCTTCCATGCCAATGAAATCAGCGGTCGTTGTGCAGATAACGACGCTTTTATACGGGGCCTTAGTGGCCCCCTTTTTCTTCCAGAACCGGTTGCACCACAAAGTAACGATGCCGCAGCTGATCATAGCCCCAGTTAAAAACGATGGCGTAGATCAGATAAAAAGCAACCGCACTCAGGTCCATAATCAGGACCGTCAGGAAGTCCATTTGCAAAATCCACATGATCAATGGAAAGGAAACCAGAATCATCCCCAGCTCAAACAGCACACCATGGACAATACGTAACTTAAATCCACGCTGGATCCGTTCTTCGCCAAATATCCGGTCAAACATCAGGTTATAAGCGTAATTCCAAAACATCGCCAACAATGACAGCAACACCGCTAGCAATGTCATTTGTCCGGTACCGCTACCTGTCGCCAACACCGCAACGGGGACAATAATAGCCAACGCGATCACCTCAAAAAGCAGCATATGGATAATACGTTCTTTAAAGCTCATAGCACTCTCCTTCATCTGTTAACCGCTATTTTAATCAGCTATATTGATGAATAAAGTTAGCTACTATCACTTTTAATGATATGCCGAGTTATAACCTGGAACACCTGAAGATGTTTACCGAGTGCGTTAAAGCGGGCTCATTCTCTGCGGCCGCCCGCAAGCTCGGTAAGGTACAGTCAGCGGTCAGTCAGGGCATTGCCAATCTTGAGATTGATCTGGGGGCAGAGCTGTTCGACCGCAGTAGCAGGAAGCCTGTCTTAACGCCGGAAGGGACACGGCTACTCTACTATGCTCAGGCAGTATTACAGCAGGTAAATGAGCTGGAGATCGCTGCGCGGAAAATAGAACAGGGTGACGAGCTGCAGGTTCGCCTTGCACTCGAAGATGGCCTGCTTAGCCCCCGACTCAGCGATATTCTGAACTGCTTTGCCAAGCTGTTCCCAGCCACCCGGTTGGAGATCATTTCTGCCTCAACCAGCGCAATTATCCAGATGATAAAACGTGATAAAGCCGATCTGGGAATGACCTTTTGCGATCAGGAACTCGATGCAGAAATAAATCAGTGCTTTATTGGCAACCTGCCCTTTTATGCAGTTTGTAGCCCTGAACATCCTCTGAGAGAAGCAACTGAAATCACCCTGCACAACCTGTTTCCACACCGACAGATCGTCTTACATGGGCAGGAGCGAACGCGGCTGGATCTGGTGCCTGAATTCAGCACCCATATTATCTATGCAGACAGCTTTCTTGCGATCAGGGAGATGGTCCGCTCAGGTATCGGCTGGTCCTACCTTCCTAAGCATCTGGTGGAGGAAGAGATTCAAGCGGGCCGGCTTTATAAACTCACCCCCAGCTTTGACAGCAAGCCGTGGAGCCCACCGGTTGAAACCGTATTAGCCAAAGATCGCTCTATAGGCCCCGCTTTAAACTGGTTAGCCAATGCGTTGAAAGGTTTACTCTGAGTACGGGTTAGCGGTTCTTAAGTAACATTTGCTGCCGATACTCTTTAGGCGAGACACCCATCATTGATTGGAACAAGCGCCTTAGCGAACTCTGGCTACTATATCCGACTCTCTCTGCGATATTCTCAATCGACAGGCTGGTACTTTCCAAAAGGATTTTCGTGTGTTCGAGACGCAGCTTAGACAAATAATCACTAATACTCGTACCATTCGCCTGCTTAAAACGGCGCGCCAGCGTTCTGACGCTGACAGCATGATGCTTGGCTAAGGTTTCTACATTGAGCTTCTGTGATATATCTCGCTGTAGCTGGCTTTCAATCGCCAATACCAAGCTATCCTGATGCTCGCTTTGGTCCTGAAGGAACATATAGGGGGAAGCCTGAACCTGTGAAGCATCCAATAACATCGTTCGGGCCGCACTCTGGGACAGCTGTCGTCCTACCTGTTCCTCTGCAAACTGCAGCATGACACCCAAGTTTGCACTCATAGAACCTGTCGTGCAGATCCGATCCGACTTAACCAATAGCTTATCTGATATATGCCTCACTTGAGGGTAACGCTTGCGAAACAGATCAGCTAACCACCACGCCGTCGTCGCCTCCTGATTATCAAGAACCCCTTGCTCTGCCAGTAAAAGCACACCGCTACAGTTAGCCGCCACTGCCTCCCCCTGCTCGATACGGCTATTCACCCAGCGCCCGATTTTATCCAACGCTTTCACATTGGAGATCAATGAACGACTATCCGCATGATGAATACCCGGCAGCAAAATAAGATCAGCTTCAGGGGCATCATTGAGTGAAAAGTCAGGCTGTAAGATGATACCGTTCGAGCAACGAACAGGATCGTTGCTCAGCGCAACCAAATGACACTGATAAAGATCCTCATCCCCTCCTCTTTGCTGCCTCCATAGTGTGTTAATCACATTAAAAACATCAAATGGCGACACCAGGCCTGAAGCCTGACAGCCATTAAAGGCAACCCCTAATACTTTATGCATTTGTCAGAATTCGCTCGTTAATTGGCACCATTCTGTCTGAATAGTGGCGATTTAGCTTGTTAGACTAACCAAAGTAACTCTTAAGGTGAAGTGCGGAGGATGCATGAATAATTCAGAAATTAGTCGTTACCCAGTTCCACAACTAGATCAATTACCAGAAGATATCCGTGATCGTATTTTGGCGGTTCAGGATAAAGCGGGATTCATACCTAATGTATTCTTAACTCTGGCATACAGACCTGCTGAGTTCAGAGCATTCTTTACCTACCATGACGCCATCATGGAGAGAGAAGGCAGCACCTTAAGTCCTGCGGAAAAAGAGATGATTATCGTAGCCACAAGTGCTGCCAACGGTTGCCAATATTGTGTTGTTGCCCATGGTGCTTTGTTACGCGTTTTCTCAAAAGCGCCCCTGCTAGCTGATCAGATCGCGATTAACTACCTACACGCACCGCTATCAGAGAAACAAAACGCGATGCTGGCATTTGCTCTGAAACTCTCACGCACACCGGAACTGATTAGCCATGCTGACTACGATGTACTCAAAGTGCACGGCTATGATGATGAAGATATTTTAGATATCAGCGGCATTACTGCCTTTTTCGGCTTATCTAACCGCATGGCGATTGTGATGGGTATGCAGGCCAATCCTGAGTTTTATTCTATGGCTCGCCTGCCAAGAGAATAATAGGGTAGAGGACGGCTGCGCCTAGAGGGAAAGCTAAGGGCAAAAATGTACCAGAAACAGACATAACGAAGGGCCCATTAAGCGCCCTTCAACAATCACCTATACTGATACTTGAAAAGACAACTATGGAACTAGTCTGAATTCTTACGACGTTCCCGTTCCATTTCTTCACGATGCTTCCTATCTTCCCGTTCCATCTCCTGACGATGTTTTAGGTCTTCTCGCTCCATTTCCGCTCGGTCTTTGCGTCGTTCACGTTCCAGCTCTTCGGAGCGCTTACGTTCCTCCCGATCTAATTCACGCTCACGCTTTGCACGTTCACGCTCATCTTTCATCTGCTCTTTTCTTGCTTCTTTTTCAGCCTTATATGGTGAATCCGCTAGAACTGGAGTTACATTGAATGATGCTGAAACAGCTAGTGAAACAAGCAACGCCTTAATCGTTTTCATTTCTTCACCTTCTTTATACGGAAGTATGTCTTTTAGTTATTTACAGTCAAACATACAGCAAAAAACTGAATAGGGAGTTAATAGCTTATGTCTTATCTATGTCGGAAGCCGAAGCTAAAACCTAGAGCAAGTTTCTGTTTTTTCTCTAGCCATGGAATGGTGTTCTCTAGCTGTACAGCGGCATCCTAACCCCTATGGCCTCCTAATCAGCCACAAAAAAACCCGCACTCAGCGGGCTTTTTCACAGAACCGAATCAATAAGATCAGATACGCAGACCACCGTCCATCTCTACGATACGACCCGTAAAGAAATCATTCTCCACGATGTACTGCAGGGTATGCGCCATCTCTTCTACTTCACCCAGGCGACGTAGCGGAACCGCAGACACCATACGATCGATCGCTTCAGGTTTCATCTGTGCAGTCATCTCCGTTGCGATAACACCCGGTGCGATACCTCCTACACGGATCTTATGACGCGCCAATTCACCTGCCCAGCTAGTTACCATTGTCGCTACCGCGGACTTAGTCGCAGAGTAGTTTGTCTGGCCCATATTACCGGCACGGGAAACAGAGGAGATGTTCACAATGACACCACCTTTGCCCTGAACGGCCATCGCAGCAGCCGCTTCACGGCCACACAGGAATGTACCGGTCATGTTCACATCAACCACCGACTGGAACTGCTCCAGGCTCATTTTCGCCTGCAGCTCTCCCTCTTTCACTTTAATCAGCATACCATCACGCATCAGGCCGGCATTGTTAACCAGACCGTTAATCTCACCAAAATCAGCTTTAATCTGCGCAAAGGTATTTTCAACTGCAGATTCATCAGTGATGTTACAAACGTAACCACGCGCCTCTACACCGTGTTCTGCACACGCTGCGCAAGCCTCGTCCAGGCTTTCCTGGCTCAGGTCGATCAATGCAACCTTCCCGCCTTTCTCAGCCAGGTTTTCAGCCATTGCACGACCTAAACCACGACCACCACCGGTGATTACAAATACACTGTCTTTAATCTGCATTTCTTATTCTCCTTGGGTAGCAGTAAAGCCGAATAGCAGAGGATTCAAAGCACTACGCCACACATAATTTTGTACGTCTAACCTAGGCTCTTTTATAGCGTTTTTTCGCTGCAATTGCGAGAAAAAATTAGGGAAAACCCTAATGCACATCACATCAGGACAAAGGCTGAAACTTCGGTCAACGATGGCAAAACCGTCAGGGCAAAAAAAGACCGGCTCATGCGCTAAGTACATGGCCGGCTAAGAGTGCAAAATGAATTAGAGTCAAAGGAGGAATACCCGCGGGTAACCCTCCAGGGTATAGCTATAGATTTAAGCTCCGCTACGCGCTTCGATCAGCTCTTCGATTTCGCCAAGGATAGCTGGATCATCGATGGTAGACGGCATTTTGTATTCCTCCTGTGCGGCGATCTTACGCAGAATTGCGCGCAGGATCTTACCGGAGCGGGTCTTCGGCAAACGTTGAACAACCATCGCGGTACGGAAACATGCCAAGGCACCTACCTGCTCACGAACCATCTTAACTAGTTCGGTCTGCAGTTGATCTTCTTCGATCTCAGAACCTGCCTTCAGCACGATCAGGCCGACCGGAAGCTGACCTTTCAGCTCATCGTTGACACCGATGACTGCACACTCAGCCACCTCTGGATGAGCAGAAACCACTTCTTCCATCTCGCCTGTGGATAAACGGTGTCCGGACACGTTGATCACATCATCAGTACGGCCCGTGATGTAGATATAGCCATCTTCATCTTTATAGCCACCGTCACCGGTGTGGTAGTAACCCGGGAAAGCTTCCAGATAGGAGCTTACGTAACGGTCATTGTTGTTCCAGATACTCCAGGCAACCCCAGGAGGCATCGGTAGTTTCACGCAGATATTACCTGCTTCACCGTCCGCCACTTCAGTACCATCGCTATCCAGAACACGGATATCATAGCCCGGTACCGGTTTATTCGTTGAACCCAGACGCGACTCTGAAGGGTTGTCCCAACCCATCATCGGCGAAGTCATCGGCCAACCGGTTTCTGTCTGCCACCAGTGATCGATCACCGGCACTTTCAACAGATCAGACAGCCAGTGATAGGTTGAGGAGTCCAGTTTCTCACCGGCTACAAATACCCACTTCAGGCTATTCAGGTTGTAGCTACCTGATAGGGCACCTTCTGGATCTTCCTTGCGGATCGCACGGAATGCCGTTGGAGCACAGAACATAGAGGTCACGCCGTAATCTTCGATGACACGCCAGAATGTACCTGCATCAGGGTTTTTAATCGGTTTACCTTCGAAGAACACCGCGCTACAGCCCGCCATCAACGGCCCGTATACAATGTAGGAGTGGCCTACCACCCAACCAATATCAGACGCAGCCCACCAGACATCGCCCGGCTGCATACCGCAGATATTGTGCATCGCATATTTCAGTGCAACCGCATTACCGCCGTTGTCACGGACAATACCTTTTGGCTGGCCAGTCGTACCTGATGTGTAAAGAATATAAAGCGGGTCAGAACCTTTAACCGGCGTACATGCAGCAGGCTCAACACCTTCCTGAACCTGATACCAATCCAGATCACCCGCTTTGTCCAGCTCAGCTTTAATCTCTGCGCGTTGGCAAACAATCGTATGTGCGGGCTTATGTGTAGCAAGATCGATCGCCTGATCTACCAGAGGCTTGTAGGCAATCTTCTTTTCAAATTCGATACCGCAGGAAGCGGTCAGGATCATTTTCGGGTTAGCATCGTCAATACGAATAGCCATCTCAGCCGGGGCAAAGCCACCGAATACCACAGAGTGGATCGCACCTAAACGGGCACAAGCCAGCATCGCTACAGCGGCTTCAGGGATCATCGGCATATAGATCAGAACTGTATCGCCCTTTTCAATGCCCTGTGCTTTCAGTGCACCCGCAAAACGAGACACGCGATCCAGAAGCTGTGTGTAAGTAATCGCTTCTTTTGTGCCGCCTGTCGCTGGAGAATCATAATAGAGGGCAACCTGATCACCACGGCCATTTTCTACGTGGTAATCCAGTGCCAGATAGCAGCTGTTAAGCTCACCATCGGGGTACCAGCTATAGGTACCAAAATCGGTTTTAGTGACTGTGGTTGTCGGTTTCTTGTACCAGGCAACGCTATCAGCCTGTCCTGCCCAATAGGCTTCCGTATTATCGAGGGCAGATTGGTATTCTTTGTTGTATCCCATCGGTTCAACCTCTTTATTTTTTTTATCAGGTTGGAAATATCCGCCGGTGACCTAGAATCCGGCGGATAAGTATTAATGCTCAGCGATTACTGATCCTGATACAGACGCAGTACGCTTGAGAAGTCCAGACCACCATTGCCATTGGCTTTGTGCAGGTTAAACAGTGCACGGGCCTGTGAACCCATAGGGGTTGGAGAAGCGCTCTGCTGGCTCAGTTCCATTGCCAGACCCAGATCTTTAAACATTAGATCTACCTGGAAGCCACCCTGATAATCGTTAGAAGACGGTACGCCTTCCATCACGCCTGGGAATGGGTTGTAAACCTGTAGTGACCAGTTGTTACCGGAGCTCTGCTTCATGATTTCAGACAGAACCGCTGGATCCAGGCCGTTTTTAACGCCCATGTTCAGCGCTTCAGACGTACCGGTCATCAGAATCGCCAACAGCATGTTGTTACATGCTTTAGCCACCTGACCTGCGCCATTATCGCCCGCGTGGAAGATGTTCTTGCCCATGCAATCCAGAATTGGCTTCGCTTTGGCGAACTGCTCATCAGACGCACCCACCATGAATGCCAGTGTGCCAGCGACAGCGCCGCCCACACCACCTGATACCGGTGCATCGATAAAGCTGATACCGCGATCAGCACCGGTAGCTGCTACGCGTTTAGCGGTATCGGCATCGATAGTCGAGGAATCGATAATCAGCGTACCGTCTGCTACTACATCAAACAGCGGTGTCTCGCCTGTTACCATCAAGCCTTCAACATGCTTACCTGCCGGTAGCATAGTTACCAGAAACTCAACATCAGTTGCCGCTTCAGCAGCCGTAGCTGCAGCCTGGCCGCCTTCTGCTACCACCTTCGCAATTGCATCCTGTGACAAATCGAATGCTTTAACGGAGTGACCTGCTTTAACCAGGTTGATCGCCATTGGGCCACCCATGTTGCCCAGACCAATAAAACCAATTGTCGCCATATCTCTAGCCCTTTTATTATTGTTTGAGCGCTGCGCTCAATTTATCTTCTTCGCTGTAGAAGGTGCATCTTGCCAAATCTCTCGCGGCAAGATGCCACTCCCACGGGACCGCTTTTCTTATTCGCTTACAAACCAGCCAGTGGGTTTGTCTCCCATGGGGAAACAAAGAACTCAGCCACTTTGGCCTGATCAACTTCGCCCAGAGTTTTATAAGTCCACTCTGGTTTACCGTCTTTATCCACCAGCAGCGCACGTACGCCTTCCGGGAATTCACGGTGTTTACAACACTGTACAGACAGCACCATCTCAGCACAGAACACCTCTTTCAGTGACATGTGCTTAGTCACCTCCAGCTGTTTCTGAATCAGGTTAACGGCCAATGGACTACCGTGGCTGATCGCCTTCTTGGAACGGTTAATCCACTTGTCTTCGCTCTCAACCGCCAACAGCGCTTCAACAATCTCTTCAACGCTGTCCTGATCAGTGATCTGCTGGATAAAGTCATAGTGTTCCTGAATCGGAGATTCAGACTTAAACTGCGGCTGAGACTCCTCTTCCAGATCACGCAGTACACGGTTAACCGCAGCATCCGCTGCACCACTCCAGTTTTCCGCCTGCAGACGTTCAACCATGCTCTGGCGCATTTCATTCGCCACAAAGCGATCTGCAAGACCCAGGAACAGGGCATCCGCTGCAAACATTGGATTACCGGTTAAACCCAGGAACAAGCCCGTACGGCCTGGCATATGGTTCAGGAACCAGCTACCGCCAACATCTGGATACAGGCCGATCGTCACTTCTGGCATCGCCATGTGTGAAGATTCGGTTACGATACGGTGGCTACAGCCGTTAAACAGGCCCATGCCGCCGCCCATCACAATACCCGCACCCCAGCAGATGATCGGCTTAGGATAGGTATGGATGGTGTAATCCAGCGTGTACTCACGGGTAAAGAAATCTTCCGGGAATGACGCATCGCCGTCACCGGTCATCGACTTGTACAGATTGACAACATCGCCACCGGCGCAGAATGCTTTCTCTCCTGCACTATCCAGGATGATCGCGACAACGCTGTCGTCGGTTTTGCACTCGTCCAGCTTAGGCTGAATAAGGTCGATCATTTCCAGCGTCAGAGCGTTCAGTGAGCGCTCAGAATTCAGGCTGATCTCAACGATCTTTTTGCCATCCTGAGTCGAAATTTCATTAAACAGTACGCAACTCATCGTCAGATCCTTATTGGTTTTTCCACTCAGGGGCACGCTTCTCAAGGAACGCGTTTACACCCTCTTTCTGATCTTCTGTGTGGAACAGATCAACGAACAGCTCACGCTCCAGAATGTAACCTGCATCCCAGTGGTTGGTGCGGTTGTTCTGGATCAGTTGCTTACAAGCAGCTACCGCAGTTGGGCTCTGCTGCTCAACCGCTTTTGCCAGCTCCATCGCTTTTTCGAATGACTGACCTTGTGGTACCAGCTCTTCAACCAGACCGATCTCTTTTGCCAGCGGCGCCTTGATACGCTCACCACAAAGGATCAAACGCTTAGTCCAGCCTTCACCCACCAGCATGGTCAGGTTCTGAGTACCACCTGCACATGGCAGCAGGCCTACTTTCGCTTCTGGCAATGCCATCTGCGCCTGCTCTTCAGCAACACGGATATCACAGGCCAGCGCAACTTCAAGACCGCCACCCATGGCAAAGCCGTTAATTGCAGCAATCGATACACCACGGAAACGCGCCAGTGTCTCAAACGCTTCGCCGAAGTAGCGTGCCATATCGCGGGCAACCGAACGATCACCATCCGCAAACAGGTTCAGGTCAGCACCTGCAGAGAAGAATTTTTCGCTGTTAGAACGGATAACAAGCGCGTAGATCTCTTTATCCTGGTTCAGTTCTTCAACAACCACCGCCAGACCTTTCAGGCTCTCTTCCGTCCAGGTGTTTGCCGGCGGGTTATTCATCGTAATAACCGCTGTATGGCCCTGTTTTTCAACAATCAGTTTATCGGTCATTCTCATTCTCCAATTCTTATCAACAGGATCACAGCAGGTCTGCTGCGTCTTCCATCAGCACGCGACGAGCAACGATAACGCGCATAATTTCGTTAGTACCTTCCAGAATTCTGTGAACGCGGTTATCTCGAATATAGCGCTCCATTGGGTACTCTTTGATATATCCATTACCACCAAAGATCTGCAAGGCTTCGTCAGCAACGTTGAAACCCACATCAGTTGCGAAACGTTTTGCCATCGCACAGTAAGCAGTTTTATCCGGGTGGTTAGCGTCCAGTTTGGCAGCCGCCATACGCACCATCTGGCGCGCAGCGACCAACTCGGTTGCCATATCTGCCAGTTTGAACTGCAATGCCTGGAAATTAGCCAGCTCTTTACCGAACTGCTTACGCTCGTGCATATAGTCACGGGCACGATTCAGCGCTGCCTGAGCAGTACCGATTGAGCAGGTGGCAATATTGATTCGGCCGCCATCCAGGCCTTTCATAGCAATTTTGAAGCCGTCACCTTCATTGCCCAGCAAAGCAGATGCAGGGACCACAACGTCTTCAAACGTAATCATTCGTGTTGGCTGGCTGTTCCAGCCCATTTTGTCTTCTTTACGGCCGTAAACGATACCTTCCGCTTTCGCATCAACAGCAAACGCAGAGATCCCTTTAGGACCGTCTTCACCAGTACGCGCCATAACAACCAGCACGTCAGTGCTACCCGCGCCAGAGATGAAAATTTTGCTACCGTTGAGGATATAGTTGTCGCCTTCGCGACGGGCGGTGGTTTTCAGGGAAGCCGCATCTGAACCGGCATTTGGCTCGGTCAGACAGTATGACGCAAGTTTGGTACCTGCCGTCAGTTCAGGACACCACTGCTGACGGGTATCTTCGTTACCGAAGTCCGCGATCATCCAGGTGGCCATATTGTGAATCGTGATAAAAGCAGTCGTCGAAGTACATCCCATCGCCAGCTGCTCAAAGATAATGCTGGCATCCAGACGACTCAGCCCCAATCCACCTACATCTTCAGGTGAATAGAGACCACAAAAGCCCATCTCGCCAGCACTACGTAGAACTTCTACCGGAAAGATCTGCTCTTCATCCCACTTTGCAGCGTGGGGTTCAAATTCATTTTGCGCAAAGGCACGGGCCATGTCAGCGAATGCAATCTGATCTTCATTCAGCTCGAAATCCATCGCTCTCTCCTTTAAGTGGAAAGGGGTCTCGCAAAGTTAAGTTAAAGCTATTGCGCGCGGCTATAGAGCGTTAAAAAGTCACTCGAAATGCTCATTTACTCCAGTAAACTCCGCTTCCTCGTGACTTTTTGCCTTCTCTAGCCTTTGCTCATAACGCTTTCACAAAAACTTTGAGCCCCTTTCTCATTATTTTTTTAACTACTATCCGTGAATTACTTCAGCTGGATGGTTGTGTTAACGCCAGTATCGATGTCATCTTCGAACCAACGTGCAGTCACTGTCTTAGTCTCGGTGTAGAACTTAACCGCCTGCTTACCGTAAGCATGCTGGTCACCGTAGAAAGACTTTCTCCAACCGGTGAAAGAGAACATTGGTAGAGGCACTGGTACAGGTACGTTGATACCTACCTGACCTACTTTGATCTCGTGCTGGTACTTACGTGCAGCTGCACCAGAAGAGGTGAACATAGACGTACCGTTACCGTATGGGTTTTCGTTGATCAGCTCGATCGCTTCTTCCAGCGTGTCTACTTCCAGAGCGATCAGTACAGGACCAAAGATCTCTTCCTGGTAGATAGACATATCACGTGTTACACCACGGAACATCGTTGGGCCAACCCAGTTACCATCAGGGAAACCGTCAACTACACACTCAGAACCGTCCAGGATACATTCAGCACCTGCGTCTTTACCTTCCTGAATGAAGTTCAGAACACGCTCACGTGCCTGTGGGTTAATCAGTGGGCCGTAACCTGCTTCTGGATCATCCCATGCACCTGGGCGTACTTTAGCCAGTGCATCACGTACTTCTGGGATCCACTGACGTGCTTCGCCAACGAATACAGCAACAGAGATCGCCATGCAGCGCTGACCGGCAGCACCGACAGATGCACCCGCGATGCTGTTAACAACCTGGTTTTTAGACGCATCCGGCATAACAACCATATGGTTCTTCGCACCTGCGAACGCCTGGACACGTTTCATCTTGTCAGTACCGGTACGGTAGATGTGCTCACCTACGTTTACCGAACCTACGAAAGAGATCGCTGGAGTATCTTTGTGAACCAGCAGCTGGTCTACAACATCTTTCGCACCGTGAACAACCTGCAGAAGACCGTCTGGAGCACCCGCTTCTTTGAACAGTTCAGCCAGCAGCATCGGCGTTAGTGGATCCTGCTCAGATGGCTTAAGTACGAATGTGTTACCGCACGCGATCGCCATTGGGAACATCCACAGTGGGATCATAGCCGGGAAGTTGAATGGAGTGATACCTACACATACACCCAGCGGCTGAGTGATGCTGTAGCAGTCGATCTTACGCGCTACGTTTTCAACCGTTTCACCCATAGAAAGGGAAGCAATGTTACAAGCGTGTTCTACAACTTCGATACCACGCCATACGTCACCTTTCGCATCTTCGAAAGTTTTACCTACTTCCTGAGAGATCAGACGTGCAATATCGTCCTGACGCTCTTTCAGGATCGCCTGGTAACGCAGCATTAGGCGAGCACGTTCACCAACCGGCGTGTCTTTCCAGTCTTCAAAAGCAGCTTTAGCAGCGTCGATCGCCTGCTCTACTTCATCAGCCGTTGCACATGGAACCTGTGCAATCACTTCCTGAGTCGCTGGGTTGGTCACTGGGATCCAGTTCTCTGATTTACTCTGTACTAGCTCGCCGTTAATTAGAAGAGGTACTTGCTGTGTCATGCTCTGATACCTGTTTATTTGTTATTAGTTGTTTATGAGGAAACTACATGAAACCTCATAGCTTCCTGTCGTACTTCCTACTCGATAGTTACTTTGTACCACGCACCCTACCAATGCAGGATTGATAATCTTGTCCAATTACTGGACTATATTGTGATTCGATAAGTAATTTCCCTTATACATAGGTCGCATTGATGAGCTCACCGTCTAACTGGCCCCTGCCACCTGAGAGTATTCGCTTCGTAATTCCACGCCGCGTAATCAGTGAGTTAGCGCTGCATCCATTGAGCCAGGGCCTATATCCGCTGGGGATGGGCTACTATCGTCAGGCCAGTGGTCACCAGATGGAACGCCAGGAACATGATGACAATTTGCTAATATATTGTCTGGACGGTGAAGGTGAAGCGGTGATCGATGGACAGAAAACCCGCATTCGTTCTGGTGACATATTGTTGATTCCAAAAGGGGTATCACACACTTATCAGGCACGTAAACGTAAACCATGGACTATCTATTGGGTGCACTTTCATGGTCATCATGCCGAGGATTTCGCCCAGCATTTACAGCAACGAGAGAGTAACCAGCGCCGCTATGTGATGCCGATCGGCATCCATTCTCGCCTCGCCAGCGACTTTGAAGCACTGCTGGAAGCCCGTGAATCCACCTATAACCTCAACGCTTATATCTGCGCTGCCAACCAGCTGCGCCAGATCCTCAGCCATATCGCACTGCTGCAACCGCTGGCTAAACAGAAACAGTCGCGCGGCGGCCTGGATATTGAGCGTGTTCACAGCCTGATGCAGACCCATATCCACGAGCAACTCGACCTGGATACCCTGGCTGAATCGATCAGTCTGTCGAAATATCACTTTGTGAAAAAATACAAAGAGGTGACCGGCACCACCCCGATCAACCACTTTATTCAGCTTAAAATCGAACGTGCCTGCCACCTGCTTGATACCACTAATAACGGTATTAATGAGGTTGCCTTTGCGGTGGGGTACGAAGATGCCTATTACTTTTCGAGGATCTTTAAAAAGCTGATGGGGGTATCACCGAGTCAGTACCGGAAGATGCGGACCGGGGCATTCCCATATAAGAGTGAGTAAGAACAGACCGCCTCGTTTTAGAACAGTCCGCAGCTGCGAGTGGCTAGCACGCCTCTTCGCAGCTAGAGGAAAGACGGTTCAAAGCAAATTTCAGGTATGGCAGTATAAGTATTACCTAGGAGATCACGGGTAACAGCACGAAGGGCAATAATTTAACAAGGCGCTAAAACAATAGTGCGTTAAATGGTAACTGCCCACTATGGATAACCGGCAGGCTAAGAGCCCGGCCGAATGTATATGGAAATAATTAAGTCATGACTCTCTCGACAAAATCGCCCCTGCGCTATCGTGCTCTACTCCCGCTTCTGCTTACTTGGCTATTGTTACTTCTCAGCTTTCTGCTACCCGTATCTAACCAGAGCACCCCACCCTATTTAGACCTTTCAGCATCCTATATGGATATTATCTATCTGATCTCTGAGTCGGGAAAATACGGAGTTCCAGCGATAGTATTATTGGTAATAGCCCTGCTACTCAGCAGACAAAAGATGCCTTTGACCCAGAAGATAAAAGAAACCGTCACTGTGATTAGTCTAACCTCCGTTCTGGCGGGAGGAGGCGCGTTATTGAATGAGCACATTATCAAAACGCAGTTACAAAGCCCCCGACCCAATATTGTCTGGCTAGCAGGGGAAGACGGTAAGGGACCTTTAGGGATGAGCGCCGATGCGTTCTATGCACAGGGAGACAAAGAGGTTCGACGCACGATGCTCGCCCGAGTACTAACTCAACATGCGGAGATGGTCCCATTAACCCCTTTAATTAAAAAGCACTGGGCTCATGAAACCGGCTACTCCTTTCCTTCCGGACATTCTTTTTCGGCCATGTTTTTTGCCAGTTTTATGCTGATGCTTGGAGCGTCCCTCATCAGCAGTAAACGCTATTGGCTACTGTATAGCTTATTACCCTGGGCACTGGCAGTCTGCATCTCAAGACCCTTACTAGGCGTCCATACCCCAATGGACGTACTGATCGGAGCGCTGCAAGGATTAATGCTTGGCCTGCTAGCCTGGTTCATTAACATAAAACTGATTAGCCGCATCGCTAAGGCCAACAATTAGCAATGGCAGTTTCTGATTTTCGTTGATCCTTTCTTAGCTGAGTTAGCCTTTAAAATAGCACTTCGTTGAGAAGCACAAAAGGTGACTGCTACGACACCGATTTACCACTTTATCCAGCCCAAGATAGAACGCGGCGGGCTATGAAGGTGCCTACTACTTCTCGCGGATATTGAAAAAACTGATGGGGGTATCGCCCAGTCAGTACCGGAAGATGCGGACCGGGGCTTATCCATATCGGAGTTAGGGGTGGCAGGACGCCGCTACGCGGCTGAATTCTGATCAAAACTCAATTGCGCCATTACAACATGTGTAAAGGCGCAATTTTAAAGGATAATCCGGTGTGGGTGAGCTTGTTGGCACTTACCGAATTGGATTGACTTTATCCATGTCCAGATAAGCAGTCTTAGGGGTCATATTTGGCAAAATCACTTGATCGATTACATGAATAATACCGTTGGAAGCCATGATATCGGCTTTCACCACTTTGGCATTATCGATCATCACATCCTGACCTTTCACAGAAATATCGATGCTATCACCCTGAACTGTGACCGCACTGTCCAGATTCACAACCTGGCTGGCACTCACTTTACCTGGTACCACATGGTAGGTCAGTACAGCGACCAACTTATCTTTATTTTCTGGCTTAAGCAGGCTCTCAACAGTACCCGCCGGCAGTTTAGCGAAAGCATCATTGGTCGGAGCAAATACGGTAAATGGCCCTGCGCTTTTCAGTGTATCGACCAGTTCAGCTGCTTTAACGGCAGCGACAAGCGTAGAGAAGGTTTCAGCGCTAGCGGCTACATGCACAATATCATTAGCCATTTTTTTTGAATGATCACCGTGACCACCCGCCTGAGCTGAGAATGGGATCAGTAGTGCAGCGGACAGTAGCAGAGGTTTAATGAATTTCATGGGTAATTCTCCAGGTTTAGTTAGCCACCCATACCGCAGTGCCTTTTCTCGAAAGGAACTCTTGGGAAGTTCACCTGCTACGCGGTCAAAAAATAAACAGATCAAAAAAAACGCTAAGTTTTAAATTCGGACTCTTTTGTGAACCTATCATGCTAGCGCCACGTAATGCTTAGGTTATGCGAACGCAAAACAGTCTCTTTTTAAGGAGCTATGCGCGAGCGTCTGGATGCGTGATAAGGATTTAGTTAGGATGGTTTAATCTTCTAACACAAAGTCTTTTAAGGAAGGGAAGCGTGAATGCAATTAAGGGATTTGTAGCATTGTTTGTCTTGTCCTGCTCATTAAGCGTTTCTGCAAAAGACATACTGGCCTACGGCGAAAATGTCGTTCTCTGCGAGACCATCCTGCAACTTAACAGCGGTAAAAGCACTTTAGGCTTTATCAAGAAATACACTGATAAGTATAGATACAAAAGCTCAGCAGAATTTCTTCGGGAGAATTCCAAAAACAACATTCTTTGCTCTGGCCGCTCGCTCATTTACTTTGTTATCTACAGAGGCCATGACGATGATGTGCAGGCACTTTTCAAAGCAGGTTTAGCGCCCAACGACATCATTGAAGATAATCGCGGCAGAAGGATGACCATGCTGGATTATGTGATGCAGATTTATCGTTCAGAACCTAACGAAAATAAAAAAGAAACGATAAAAGCCAAAATCAAAGTGATTAGAAAAGCGCGTGGTAAGACTTGCGCTCAATTAGAGCGAAGGGATTGTGTGTTAGAACTCCCATAATGATTGACTGGCTATGCTGTCACTCGTCTACATTTCACTGCAAAGATGTGACACTGAATCAAAAGCATGGGATTCTAGTAGAAGTAACGTCATGAAAAGCGCAACGAAAACAGGACCGCGCTGTAAGTAGGCGCAACATAAGGGATTATGCCGATGTCACAGTTTAAAGTGGTATTACAGAACGCTATTTCAGAAGAGTACTCTCAGCTTGAAGTTAAGCAAAACCTCGCCCGCTTATTAAAGATCAGCGATCAGAAGATTGAAAAACTCCTTAGCAAGCCCGAAACCACTGTTAAAAAAGGGGTCGATTCCGATATTGCCGAAAAATACAAAAAGCTGATCGAGCGTTGCGGCCTTAGCTGTGAAATACGTCCTATGGATATTCCTCCTGAAAAAGATATTCCTGAGACCCATCCTCCACAAGAATCAGAATCCAACGCATCAGTATATGCGCCACCCAAAGCAGAATTGAGTCCGGAGGCAAGTAAACCCTATAAGCTTTACAGTATTGAAGGGGTAGGCATCGCCACTTTTTTCGGCTCGATTCTGGCAGGCGGGATCATTATGTGGATAAATCTGCGCCGTTTAGGCAGGTTTGAGTCGGCACGAAAAACGATACTCTACTCTATTCTCGCAACCATTTTGTTTCTATTCGGAATCATGATGATCCCGCAGGATATCAACATTCCTAATATGCTATTCACGGTCCCGCAGATATTTGCCATGGTCATGATTGCTAAATCGCAGCAAAAAGATTCAATTGACGCCCACAAGAATAAGGGCGGCGAAATTGCATCTAACTGGAAGGCTTTTGGAATAGGGTTACTTTCGGCGATCCCGGTGTTTGCGGGTATATTCTTAATCGCTATGGTACTTATGTAACAGCCGTTTAACTCTGCCGTAAGGGGCTGATCATTTGACATAAGAGAGTAAGTAATGAAACCGGTTATTCAGGAAGAAACAACCGGCTGCGGTATCGCAGCTGTCGCAAATATACTTGGTAAAAGCTATGCAGAGATGAAAGCGATAGCCAATGCCATGGGCATATATGCCTCGGATACCTCATTATGGTCAGATACGCAGTATGTAAGGCACTTGCTGGCCCATTCAGGTGTTGAGACCTCTGCCGAAGAGATTCCTTTTTCTTCATGGGAGGCCCTACCTGATCAGGCTCTGCTATCGATTAAACATCACCAGGAAGGCGGCAAGGATTACTGGCACTGGGTTGTATTTATCCGCTCAGAAACAGGCGCGTGTGTTTTAGATTCAGCAAGCTATCTGGACGAGAATATCCGTACGGATTTTTCACAGATGCAGCCTAAATGGTTTATTCAAGTATTCGATTAAGCATTCAGTTGGTTACACGCAGATACATCTTGTTACTTCCGTAAACCCAACCGTAAATCTATACTGCCGCTGACGATCCCTCCTTACCCATCAGGTTCCACCATGCAGCTTCTGATTAACATTGTTCTTCCCGTATTTGCAATTATTTTTGCCGGTTGGTTTGCGATCCGCAGCGAGATAATGGACAAATCAGCAGCCAAGATTCTCAACAATTACGTCTACTACTTTGCAGTGCCGCCCATGCTGTTCCTGGCAACCGCAAAGGTGCCTGCGGCGGATATTATCAACGCTGATTTTATCCTGGCTTTTTTCCTCGCCATTTTTGCCATTATGGCGATCACCTTAGCGCCTTATATACTGCGTAAATCTGAACGGCCTATGGATCTGATGGTTTTATCCCTAACAACCGGCTGGCCAAACACTATCTATATGGGCATCCCGATCGCCTATTTCCTGTTTGGTGATAAAGGCACACTCCCGGTTGTCATTGCGACCCTCAGCACCAACGCCGTGTTTATTATCGCCCTGGCGCTGGTGTCTGGTTTAGCTGACAGTGGCGAGAAAGGAATCGCAAAGATCTGGGCCTTTCTGTCCAAAGCCTTCTTTAAAAACCCGGTCATTCTCGCCCCAACGCTGGGCCTACTGATCTCCCATTATCAGATTGGTCTTCCTGAAGCGATTTACAACCTGTTTGAGATGGTCGCCCCCTCGGCCGCACCGGTAGCACTGTTCTCACTGGGGCTTTCTCTGTATGGATTAAGTATCAAAGAGAACGTTTTACAGGTCAGCTGGATCGCCTTTCAGAAGCTGGTGTTGCACCCATTAATTGCCCTGGGAATTGTGCTGTGGATGGATCTTGAACCCTTCCTCGCAGCCTCAGTCATTCTGATGTGTGCCCTGCCAACCGGCTCAATGGTTTATGTGTTGGCGCAACAGTACAACACCCGGGTTGAACTGGCTTCCAGCGTCATTTTCCTCACCACACTGGGTTCATTAATCACGCTGGGGATAACGTTGCCGCTGTTGAATGCATGGAACTAACTTCATAGCGCCAATAACCGCATCATTGTTTTCTGAGGATGTGGTCAAGATCCGTTGGGTTACACGCTATACTCATCACATGAAAAAGTTAATTTTACTCCTTACCACCCTCTCTCTAATCGGTTGTATTGAAACGAATACACAACCAGAGAAGCCCCTTATGTGCAGCGATAAACCCGAAACAGGACGCTGTAGGGCAGCTTTTCAAAAGTATTTTTTTAATGCAGAAAAGCAATCTTGTGAAATGTTTATCTGGGGCGGTTGTGGCGGCAATGTTCCCTTTGAAACCAAACTGGAATGTGAAAAAACCTGTTTGTAACCTAATTCAGTTCTTCACCACCATTCTCTGATTGTCTGTTTAATAGGCGAAAAAAAGCCGGACTAAAGAGTCCGGCAAACCAACCATAACACAGAGCCTTAGAGGTGGGGCGACATCCCCTCCCATAAGTCGGTTGAATGAGCTGCCCCGGTATAAAGGGCAACCCCCTATCAGAAAGTTTTACAGCATCTCAACGGCAACAGCCGTCGCTTCACCACCACCGATACATAGGGAAGCTACACCTTTTTTCAGGCCTTTCTGCTTCAATGCATGCAGTAGCGTAACCATGATGCGGGAACCACTGGAACCGATTGGGTGACCCAGTGCACAAGCTCCACCGCGAACGTTAACTTTGTCAGCATCCAGGCCCAGCTCGTTGATCGCTAGCATAGATACCACAGCAAAAGCTTCATTGATTTCGAAAAGATCTACGTCGTCTTTGCTCCAGCCCGCTTTATCCAGTGCTTTCTGGATAGAGCCAATAGGTGCAATCGTGAATTCAGCAGGTAGCTGTGCGTGCGTTGAGTGAGAAACAATACGTGCCAGTGGCTGCAGGCCTTTGGCCTTCGCTTCAGACTCTTTCATCAGAACCAGTGCAGAACCGCCGTCAGAGATAGAGCTGGAGTTAGCGGCAGTTACCGTACCGTCTTTTTTGAAAGCAGGCTTCAGGCTGCGGATCTTATCGATGCGCGCATTGCCCGGCTGCTCATCCGTATCAACAACCACTTCACCTTTACGAGTTTTAATCGTAACTGGCGCAATCTCTTCAACAAACTCGCCTTTTTCAATCGCAGAGATCGCTTTCTCTAGTGACCCGATCGCGAAATCATCCATCGATTCACGGGTTACATTGTAAGCATCCGCGCTCTTCTGCGCGTAAGTGCCCATAAGACCGCCTTCGTAGGCGTCTTCCAGGCCATCAAAGAACATATGGTCAATAACCTGACCGTGGCCCATGCGCATACCCGCACGCGCTTTTGGCAGAATGTAAGGAGACTGACTCATATTCTCCATACCACCTGCGACCATAATGTCTGCAGATCCTGCCAGAATCTGATCATGAGCCAGCATAACGGCCTTCATACCTGAGCCGCACATTTTGTTAATGGTTGTACAACCCGCAGCATCCGGAATACCCGCCGCACGAGAAGCCTGACGTGCCGGTGCCTGGCCAAGGCCTGCAGGCAGTACACAACCCATAACAACTTCATCAACATCTGCTGCCTGAATACCCGCACGCTCAACAGCAGCTTTAATCGCAGTTGCACACAGATCCGGTGCACGAACATCGCTTAGGGAGCCCATCATACCGCCCATTGGGGTACGCGCCGCGCTCACAATAACTACTGCATCCTGACTCATAATTTCACCTTACTTTTTTGCATTAATAGTTGACGTAAACGTCAACTTATCGAGAAAAAAAAGGGTGCGGCTCCGCACCCCAGAATATCCAATCTCTTAACTGAAGTTTTTCTTCATAAACTTATTGAACTCACCCACGATACCGCTACGGAAGGCCAGTACACAGACTACGAAGATCAGACCCATGATGATGTGGATGTAGTTACCCAGCTCACCACCGGACAGGTAGTTCTGGATCGTTACCACAGCACCCGCGCCTACGATTGGGCCGAAGATCGTACCCATACCACCCAGCAGCGTCATCAGTACCACTTCACCGGACATATGCCAGTGCGCATCGGTCAGCGATGCCAGCTGGAATACCAGTGTTTTAGTGGAACCCGCCAGGCCTGCTAGCGCTGAAGAGATCACAAATGCAGCCCATTTGTAATCATTCACGTTATAGCCGAGTGAGATCGCACGGGGTTCGTTTTCACGGATCGCCTTAAGGATTTGACCAAACGGCGAGTGAATTGTTCTGTTCACTACCCAGAAGCCAAACAGGAAGATCGCAAAAACGAAGTAGTACATATTCATGTTGTCACTCAGGTCGATCAGACCAAACAAGTGACCACGTGGTACACCCTGCATGCCATCCTCACCACCGGTGAACGGCGCCTGCAGATAGACGAAGAAAGCTAACTGAGACAAGGCCAGGGTGACCATCGCAAAGTAGATACCTTCACGTTTTACCGCCAGCTTGCCATAAACAGCCCCTAAGGTTGCCGCAGCAGCTGTACCACACAGGATACCCAGTTCGGGCGTAAGCCCTGCTTCCATCATCATATAACCGGTGATGTAGCCACCTGTACCCAAAAAGGCAGCATGACCGAAAGATAGCAGACCTACATAACCCAGCAGCAGGTTGAAGGCACAAGCGAACAGTGCAAAACACAGAACCTTCATCACAAACACAGGGTAAAGAATAAAGGGAGCAACAAGACCCAGCGCAACCAGCGCAACAGCAGATTTATTAATAGTCATCTTGTACTCCTTAAGCTTCTTTACCGAACAGACCGGCAGGCTTAGTCAACAGTACGATCACCATTACAGCGAAGATAACTGTCGTAGAGGCTTCCGGATAGAAATACTTGGTTAAGCCTTCTACCACGCCCATGCCGAGACCTGTCAAAATTGCACCCCCTATCGAGCCCATGCCACCAATTACGACGATGGCAAATACCACTATCAGCATGTTGGAGCCCATATCAGGCGATACAGAGTAAACCGGTGCAGCCATAACGCCGGCAAAACCAGCCAGACCTACACCAAAACCAAATGTCAGGGTTACGATCAAAGGTACGTTGATACCGAACGCCTGCATCAGCTGCGGGTTTTCCGTACCCGCACGCAGGTATGCACCCAGCTTGGTTTTCTCAATCATGTACCAGGTTCCCGCACACACAATGATCGATGCAACGATGATCCAGGCACGGTAGTTTGGTAGATACATGAACGGTAAACGGTTACCACCTTTAAGCTCTTCAGGGATCGCATAAGAGAGACCGGAAGAACCGTACAGGTGTGTAAATGCCCCCTGAAGAATCAACGCCAAACCGAAGGTCAGCAGAAGACTGTACAGGTGGTCTTCATTTGCGATAGGGCGCAATAGAAAGCGCTCCATCAGGATTCCAATAAACCCGACTGCAAGCGGCACAAAGAGCAGCGCAGCCCAGTAGTTAATACCCATGTAGTTGAGAGCCATCCAGGCGAAAAATGCGCCTAGCATATACAACGCACCCTGGGCGAAGTTGATAATTTTTAACAGTCCGAAAATGATCGCCAGACCCAGACTGAGAAGTGCATAGAATGAACCGTTAATCAGGCCCACCAGCAGCTGGCCGAAAAGGCCAAAGAGATTGATACCGAGAAATGTTGCCATAACTCTCCACCCCTATCCGATGTAGTACGCTACTTCTAAATTGGTAGCTTGACCGGAATTCACCAAACGCTAAAGAGAGTTAAATAGAGCCGCCTTGATGATGATGCGGCTCTGTCTCTTACTTAAACAGACGTTGGGTGGAAGCTAGCTTCCACCCGGGTAGTGCAATTACTTGTTAGCCAGGAAGTTACACTGATCCATCATAGGACCGAATGCTTTGTCACCTGGGATAACCTGCTCAATTGCAAAGATATCGTCTTCGTTGCTACGCTCTTCAGCTTTCTTGATACGTACCTGGTACATATCGTGAACCATACGACCGTCGGCACGCAGCTCAGCGTTACGCGCGAAGAAGTCGTTAGGCTTGTTCTTCTTCATCACAGCCATTACTGCATCGCCATCATCTGTGCCAGCTTCTTTGATCGCGTTCAGGTAGTGCATAGTCATAGAGTAAGCACCCGCCTGACCCATTGCTGGGATAGAACCGTGACGATCCTTGAAGCGCTTAGACCAAGCACGTGTCTCATCATCCATGTCCCAGTAGAAACCAGTTGTCAGTTTCATACCGCCAGCGATGTTTGGATCCAGTGCTTTAGCGTTATGTGTGAATACCAGCAGACCTGCTACGTCAGCAGTCTCAGTCAGACCGAATTCAGCTGCAGTTTTCAGAGAGTTTACGAAGTCAGCACCCGCATTTGCCAGCGCAACTACGTCAGCACCAGAAGCCTGAGCCTGTAGTACGTAAGAAGAGAAGTCAGTTGTGCCTAGTGGAGCACGAACTGCACCTACCACTTCACCACCGTTAGAGTTGATTACGCCACTTGCTACTTTTTCCAGTGCGTGACCGAACGCGTAGTCAGCAGTGATGAAGAACCATTTCTTCTTACCTGCATCCAGCATTGGCTTAACAGTACCGTTTGCCAGTGCAACTACGTTGTAAGTCCAGTGCGCGTTATATGGAGAACATGCTTTAGTCGTGAACGCGTGAGATGCAGAAGTAGAGATCAGGGCAATTTTCTTGTTGTCAGTCAGTACTTTCGTTACTGCACCTGTAACAGAGGAAGCTACCAGACCGTTTACCGCGTCAACACCTTCACTTTCAACCCATTCACGTACTTTTGCAGAACCGATATCCGCTTTGTTCTGGTCATCCGCACTGATAACTTCAATAGGCTTACCCAGAACCGTACCACCGAAATCTTCAACAGCCATTTCTACTGCTGTTACACAACCTTTACCACAGATATCCGCGTAAACACCGCCCATATCTGCCAGTACGCCGATCTTGACTTTGTCGTCAGAGATACCAGCTGCCTGTGCACCAGATACTGCAAATGCTGTTGCTACTGCTGCTGTCAGCAGAGATTTCTTCATTGGTTTCATCGTCATTCTCCTGATAGAGTTTTTATTTTTATTCGTTTTAAGAGCTTGGCGTTGCGACGTTGCCCGTCCTACCTTGAGCGCTGTCCCTTAGCCTAAGGTTTCAAATTAAACACCCAACATTGTGTTGAGCATCTCAGTTTTCGCTTCCAGTTCATCCTTGTGAACTTCTTCCACTATATGGCCGTGTTCCATCACGTAGTGGCGATCCGCAATCGGTGCTGCAAAACGGAAGTTCTGCTCCACCAATAAAATGGTTAATCCGCGTTCTTTCAGCTTGGTCAGTACTTCAGCAAGCTTTTGTACAATAACCGGCGCAAGACCTTCGGTAATCTCATCCAGTAACAGGATGTTTGCACCTGAGCGCAAGATGCGCGCCAAGGCCAGCATCTGCTGTTCACCACCTGACAGGCGTGTACCCTGACTGGTACGGCGCTCGTAAAGGTTAGGGAAAATCTCGTAAATCTCTTCAACCGACATCCCATCACTACGCACAGTTGGCGGTAGCATCAGGTTTTCTTCAACGTTCAGGCTGGAGAAGATGCCACGCTCTTCCGGGCAAAAACCCATGCCGAGGTGGGCAATTTTATGAGCAGGCATATCAATGGTTTCACGACCATTAATATTAATACTGCCGGTACGACGTCCTACCATGTTCATGATGGAACGCAGTGTTGTGGAACGACCCGCACCGTTACGGCCTAACAGCGTGACCAGCTCACCCTGCATAACATGCATATCGATGCCGTGCAGAATATGTGACTCACCGTAGAAAGCGTGCAGATCGCTAATGCGAAGTTTTTCGTTACCGCCCTGACTCATACCACCACCTTCTCATCTGCGCTTTCAGTTTCTGCTTTTGCCGGCGCTGATTCTTCTTCATCTGCGGCCACACCCAGGTACGCTTCTTTAACGCGTGGGTCTGCGGAAACCGTTTCGTAGTTACCTTCGGTAAGAATTGCACCACGTTGTAGAACAGAGATGCGGTCGGCCAGTTTGGATACGACATGAAGGTTGTGCTCAACCATCAGGATAGTGCGGTCTTTCGATACCTGTTTAATCAGGTCAGAAACCACTTCAACATCTTCGTGACCCATACCCTGAGTCGGCTCATCCAGTAACATCAGTTCTGGATCCAGAGCGAGTGTCGTCGCAATCTCCAAAGCACGCTTACGGCCATAAGGCTGGTCTACCGTGATTGAGTGCGCATGGTCCTGCAGACCAACCGCCTCAAGCAGCTCCATAGCACGTGCATCAAGTTTGTTAAGAACTTTGTCTGACTTCCAGAAATGGAAACTGTTGCCCTCTTTGCGCTGAAGTGCGATACGCACATTCTCAAGCACGGACAGATGTGGGAAAACGGCGGAGATCTGGAACGAACGAACCACACCCTTACGCGCAATCTCTGCGGAGCGCATCTGAGTGATATCTTCACCATTAAAAAGAATTTTACCTGAAGTCGGGATCAGGAATTTGGTCAACAGGTTAAACACAGTGGTTTTACCCGCACCATTAGGCCCAATCAACGCGTGAATAGTGCCACGCTCGACATTCAAATTTACATTATCTACCGCTGTAAAACCTTTGAATTCTTTAATTAAATCAGAGGTTTGCAGGACGTAATCGACACTCATGTAGAATCCGATCCTCGCTGTTTTTATTGTTATTTAACCAGCGTAAATGCCCTAAAAGATGGCTACGTGCTGATAAGCTTTTCATCAAAATTAGCAATTTCCCCTACAGGAAGGCTAGTACTACTTTAGTATCACTTTTCATCATTTTTACACCAAAACAGGCCATTTACTTATAAAAATCAAACAGTTACCGCTTTGCACAAAAAAAATACAAAAATATAGGAATTCCCTTATTGATCTTTACGTAAACGTCAACTTTGATTAATCTAACCATCAGAGACGCAGTAGTAGAAAACTATGAATACAAAAAAGACCTACTCAATAAGTGAATTGGCTAAAGAGTTCGATCTGACCACACGCAGTATCCGTTTCTATGAGGATCAGAAACTTCTGTTCCCCAGCAGACGAGGTCAGACCCGAATCTATAGCTCGCAGGACAGAGTTCGATTGAAACTGATCCTGCGTGGTAAACGCCTGGGATTCTCCCTGGCCGAAACCCGTGAGCTTTTTGAACTATGGGATGAAACCAACAGTGGCAGCGAAAAGCAGTTGTACCTGCTACTGGAAAAAATTAACGAACGTCGGGCCGAACTTGAGCAGCAGCTAAAAGATATAGCCATGCTGCAAGAGGAGCTAAGTACAGCAGAGGCACGCTGTTTAGAAACGTTAAACGAAATAAAACAAAAACAAACGACCGATAAAGCCAGTTGATTGATAGGCACTGGATATCGACAAGCAAAGGGTAGCAACATGATCTCACAATATTCCGGACTTAACTTTGGACTAGGCGAAACAATGGATATGCTGCGCGAGCAGATCAACAGTTTTGCCGCACAGGAAATCGCACCGCGCGCGGAAGAGATTGACCAGGTTAATGAGTTTCCGAATGACCTGTGGCGCAAGTTTGGCGACATGGGCCTGCTGGGTATCACCGTAAAAGAAGAATACGGTGGTGTGGACATGGGTTACCTGGCGCACGTTATCGCGATGGAAGAGATCAGCCGTGCATCTGCTTCTGTCGGCCTTTCTTATGGCGCACACTCTAACCTGTGTGTTAACCAGATCCACCGTAACGGTAACGAAGAACAGAAACAGAAATACCTGCCAAAGCTGATCAGCGGCGAGCATATTGGTGCGCTGGCGATGTCTGAGCCAAACGCAGGCTCCGACGTTGTATCGATGAAGCTTCACGCTCGCGACAACGGCGATCACTATCTGCTAAACGGCAACAAAATGTGGATCACTAACGGTCCAGATGCAAATACTTACGTAATCTACGCGAAGACCGACATTAAAGCGGGCCCTAAAGGGATCACTGCTTTCATCGTGGAACGTGACTTCCCTGGTTTCTCTCGCCACCAGAAACTGGACAAGCTGGGTATGCGCGGTTCGAACACCTGTGAGCTGGTTTTCGAAGACTGCCCAGTGCCTAAAGAAAACATCCTGGGTGAACTGAACGGTGGCGTAAAAGTACTGATGTCCGGCCTGGACTACGAGCGTCTGGTACTGTCCGGCGGTCCTCTGGGCATTATGGAAGCAGCGATGGATATCGTTATTCCATACATCCGTGACCGTAAACAGTTCGGTCAGGCTATTGGTGAGTTCGAATTAGTACAGGGTAAAGTTGCCGATATGTACTCGATCATGAACGCATCTAAGTCCTATGTTTATATGGCGGCACAGGCTGCAGTACGTGGCGAAGCTTCACGTAAAGATGCTGCTGGCTGCATTCTGTACACCGCTGAAATGGCAACCAAGATCGCTCTAGACGCTATCCAGCTCTTGGGTGGTAACGGTTACATCAATGAATTCCCAACAGGTCGTCTGCTACGTGATGCCAAGCTGTATGAAATTGGCGCGGGTACTTCTGAGATCCGTCGTATGCTGATCGGCCGCGAGTTGTTCCTGAACAAGTAACAAAGCCGTCGCTTTAGGTGGGCCGCTGGCCCACCATTTTTCTCTTTTCAGGTAATTTATTCAGGAGATCGGTATGGCCGTTCTGCAAACAAAAATAAATCCACGCGCAGAAGACTTCCGTAGCAACCACGATTCCATGGCCGAGGCTGTGAATGATCTGCGTGATAAAGTCGCTACTATTGAACAGGGAGGCGGTCCTAAGTATCAGGAACGTCATCTGTCTCGCGGCAAACTTCTCCCACGCGAACGAATTAACGCTCTGCTCGACGAAGGCGCTCCTTTCATGGAACTGTCCCAGTTGGCAGCCCATGAAGTATATGACGATGTGATTCCAGCGGCGGGCATTATCGCTGGTGTTGGCCGTGTTAGCGGTCAGGAATGTATGATCGTTGCCAACGATGCTACGGTTAAAGGCGGCACTTATTTCCCGCTAACCGTTAAGAAGCACCTGCGCGCACAAGAGATCGCTGAGCAAAACCACCTGCCATGTATCTATCTGGTAGATTCCGGTGGTGCCAACCTACCTCAGCAGGATGATGTATTCCCGGATCGTGACCACTTCGGTCGCATCTTCTTTAACCAGGCCCGTATGTCTTCCAAGGGCATCCCGCAGATCGCTGTGGTAATGGGTCTGTGTACTGCCGGCGGTGCTTATGTACCTGCGATGGCAGATGAATCAATTATCGTACGTAATCAGGGTACGATCTTCCTGGCGGGTCCACCGCTGGTAAAAGCAGCAACCGGTGAAGTGGTTTCTGCTGAAGATCTGGGTGGCGCAGACGTACACTGCAAAGTTTCCGGTGTAGCCGACCACTACGCAGAAAACGATGCGCACGCCCTGCAGATTGCACGTACTTGTGTCTCTAATCTGAACCGCAAGAAAAACCTGGATCTGGATATCCGCGAGCCTAAAGCACCGCTATACAGTGCGGATGAGATCTACGGCATCGTCGGTACCGATCTTAAGAAACCATTTGATGTACGTGAAATCATTGCCCGTATCGTTGATGGCTCTGAATTCGACGAATTTAAAAAGATGTACGGCACTACACTGGTAACCGGCTTTGCACATATCCATGGTTATCCAGTTGGCATCGTAGCCAACAACGGTATCTTGTTTGGCGACTCTGCCCAGAAAGGCGCGCACTTTATCGAGTTGTGCTGTCAGCGCAAAATCCCTCTGCTGTTCCTACAGAACATCACGGGCTTCATGGTGGGCCAGAAAGCTGAATCTGAAGGTATCGCTAAACACGGTGCGAAAATGGTTAACGCGGTCGCTTGTGCCGATGTACCAAAACTGACTGTATTGATTGGCGGCTCGTTTGGTGCAGGTAACTACGGCATGTGTGGCCGTGCTTACAGCCCTAACTTCCTGTGGATGTGGCCAAATGCGCGTATCTCAGTAATGGGTGGCGAGCAGGCAGCTGGCGTACTGGCAACCGTTAAGCGTGACAATATGGATCGCGTTGGCCAGGAATGGTCTGCGGATGAAGAAGCAGAATTCAAGAAACCAATTATCGACACCTATGAACATCAGGGTCACCCATACTACGCAAGCGCGCGTCTTTGGGATGACGGTGTAATCGATCCGGCACAAACCCGTGACGTGATCGGCATGGGTCTGTCGGCAGCACTTAACAAACCGATCGGTGACACCAAGTTTGGTGTATTCCGTATGTAAGGGGGCTGCCATGTCGAACAATTTTGTATTACTCGAAAAACAGGCAAACGGCGTTGCTCACCTGATCATCAATCGCCCGGAAGTCCATAACGCTTTCGATGATGATGTGATCGAGCAACTGATTAACCAGTTAGAAGCAGTCAACGAAGACAGTGAAGTCCGCGTACTGGTGCTGCGTTCCAATGGTAAGAACTTCTCCGCAGGTGCTGATCTGGCCTGGATGAAGCGTATGGCGCAGAACAGCTACCAGGAAAATCTTGATGATGCGGGTCGCCTTGCCAAATTGATGGAAGTGCTGAGCAACCTGACAAAACCGACCATCGGTCTGGTTCAGGGTGCCGCTTATGGTGGTGCTGTAGGTCTGGCAGCTTGCTGCGATATCGTGATTGCAGCTGAGTCCAGCCAGTTCTGTCTAAGCGAAGTGAAGATTGGGCTGATTCCAGCGGTTATCTCTCCTTATGTAGTCCGTGCTATCGGCGAACGTCAGTCACGTCGTTACTTTGTTACCGCTGAAGTATTCACTGCCCGTCAGGCACAGGATTTCGGTTTGGTGCATGAAGTCGTTGCTGATGTAGAGATGATGGACGATGCCTGCAACCGTTTTGTTGAGCAGTTACGCCGTAACAGCCCACAGGGTATGCAAGCAGCAAAAGATCTGGTCTTTGCGGTAAGCGGCAAAGATATCGATCAGGCGGTTATCGACGATACGGCGCGCCGTATCGCTGAGATTCGCGTCAGTGCGGAAGGTCAGGAAGGGCTTGGCTCATTCCTGCAGAAGCGCAAGCCAAACTGGATTCAGGAGTAATCGCCATGTTTAGTAAAATTCTAATTGCGAATAGGGGTGAGATCGCCTGTCGCGTTATCCAGACTGCACACCGTCTGGGCATCAAGTGTGTCGCTGTTTATTCTGAAGCTGACGCAAATTCACGTCATGTTGCGATGGCAGATGAAGCTTTCCTGCTGGGCCCTGCGCCGAGTACAGAAAGTTATCTGCGCGCGGACAAGATTATCGATATCTGCAAACAGTCTGGCGCTCAGGCAGTTCACCCAGGCTATGGTTTCCTTTCAGAAAACACTGAGTTTGCTGAAGCGCTGGAAGCGAACGGTATTACCTTTATCGGCCCTCCATCCTCAGCCATCGCTGCGATGGGTTCTAAATCTGCGGCAAAAGAGATTATGTCGCATGCCAACGTACCTCTGGTACCTGGCTACCACGGTGAAGACCAGGACCCGGCCCTGCTGAAAGCTGAATCTGAGAAATGTGGTTATCCACAGCTACTGAAAGCAGTAGCCGGTGGTGGCGGTAAAGGGATGCGCGTTGTGGAATCCCTGGAAGAGTTCGACGAAGCACTGGTATCTGCATGCCGTGAAGCACAGAATGCTTTTGGTAATCCGGATATGCTGATCGAGCGTTACCTGACCCAGCCACGCCATGTAGAGATCCAGGTATTCTGCGATAAGCACGGTAATGGTATCTACCTGGCAGAACGTGATTGTTCTGTACAGCGTCGTCACCAGAAAGTTATTGAAGAAGCCCCAGCACCAGGACTGTCCGATGAAGTTAGGGTTGCAATGGGTGAAGCCGCAGTACGTGCAGCACAAGCGATCGATTACGTAGGCGCAGGTACCGTTGAGTTCCTATACGACGTCGACGGTTCATTCTACTTCATGGAGATGAACACCCGTCTGCAGGTAGAACACCCGGTTACCGAGATGATTACCGGCCTGGATCTGGTTGAGTGGCAGCTTCGCATTGCTGCCGGTAGCGAACTACCGATTGCTCAGGACCAGTTACAGATTCGCGGCCATGCGTTGGAAGCACGTATCTACGCTGAAGACCCAGACAATGACTTCCTGCCTGCAACAGGTACCCTAAAGTATCTGCAGACACCGGCTGAAAATGCCCACGTTCGTGTTGATACGGGTGTTATCCAGGGCGACGAAGTGAGCGTATTCTACGATCCAATGATCGCCAAGCTGATCGTATGGGATGAGAACCGCGAAGCGGCCATCAACCGTATGGTACAGGCACTTGAGGAATACCGTATTGCTGGATTGAAAACCAATACTAAATTCCTGCGTAACCTGGCCGATGCTGCACCGTTCCGCGCTCAGGACCTGGATACCGGCTTCATTGAAAAGCACCGCGAGCTGCTATTCCCGGAAGCACATCTGGATAGCCAGTATTGTTTGGTGATGTCTGCAGCCTTCTTCCTTGAAGCAGGTAAAGCGGATAGCGCTATCAAGGGCGACCAATTCTCTCCATTCTCTGCGCAAAACGGCTGGCGTCTGAACTCTCAGTATGCCCGTCCGATGAAGCTGATGCAGAACGACGAGCTACATGAGCTCAGCATCTTAGAGAACCAGGGTGAATACGAAATCAGCGTTGATGGTGCCAGCTACCGTGTGGCAGCTGAACTTAACGGAGATGCCCTTAACGTAGTCGTCAACGGCCATCGTCTGACGGTGCACTGCTTCCAGGATGGCGATAATCTGACCCTGTTCCACGAAGGCGAACAGTTCCAGTGCCGTCAGCACCGCGATACCTTCACCGAATCCGAAGAGGGCGGCGACGCGTCTCTGGCTGCACCAATGAACGGTGCGGTGGTAGCGGTACTGGTTGAGAAAGGCCAGAAGGTCAGCGAAGGTGAAACGCTGGTTGTGATGGAAGCGATGAAGATGGAACACAGCATCTCCGCTCCTTACGACGGTATCGTTTCCGATATCTTCTTCGCCGAAGGCGACCTGGTTAACGAAGGCGCCGACCTGATCGCAGTTGAAGCGGGCGACGAGGAGG
Organism: Neptuniibacter caesariensis; assembly: GCF_000153345.1. GTDB lineage: Bacteria > Pseudomonadota > Gammaproteobacteria > Pseudomonadales > Balneatricaceae > Neptuniibacter > Neptuniibacter caesariensis. Next base: position 337,558 of record NZ_CH724126.1, on the reverse strand, counting down.
CGGCGTAATGGCACTGCCTGACTCTTTGCCTAAGTCAGTCCGCATTGTGGAGGTCGGTCCCCGTGACGGCCTCCAGAATGAACCGGGTGACATTATCCCAACAGAAGTGAAAGTTGAGCTGATCAACCGTCTCTCAGATGCGGGATTAAGCTATGTGGAAGCGGCGAGCTTTGTCTCTCCTAAATGGGTACCACAGATGGGTGATGCCAGTGCAGTAATGGCAGGTATCAACCGTAAATCAGGGGTTACCTATGCAGCCCTGACCCCAAACATGAAGGGGCTTGAAGGCGCGATTGAAGCTAAGGTCGATGAAGTTGCGGTGTTTAGCGCCGCATCTGAAGCTTTCACACAGAAAAACATTAACTGCTCGATTAAAGAGAGCCTTGAACGTTTTACCCCTATCATGGAAACGGCAAAAGCCAATAATATCCGTGTCCGTGGTTACGTTTCTACGGTGTTAGGCTGTCCTTACAATGGCGATATTGCACCTGAGCAGGTCGCTGCCGTTTGCCGCGATATGCTGGATATGGGCTGCTATGAGATCTCTCTGGGCGACACCATCGGTGTAGGAACGCCACTTAAAGCGAAGAAGATGCTTGAAGTGGTCAGCAAATCAGTTCCGGTTGAGAAACTGGCTGCGCATTTCCACGATACCTACGGACAGGCGCTGGCTAATCTGTATGCAGTGATCGAGGAAGGTATTGCCGTTGTCGATACCTCTGTGGCTGGCCTGGGCGGATGCCCTTATGCGAAAGGTGCATCCGGCAATGTTGCCACAGAAGATGTTTTATATATGCTCAATGGTTTAGGAATTGAGACCGGGGTTGATCTGAACAAACTGGTAGCCACCAGCCACTGGATCACCCAACAACTGGGCCGTAGTAATGGCTCAAAGGTTTCCCTGGCTATTGGCTGTGAATAAGTTATAAAAATTGATTCAGCGCCTTAATGGCGCTGCCTCGAGACAAAAACAAAAAACGAGGTAGAAAATGAAGTCACAACCCGACCATATCACGGCGCTTGATCTGCCTATACCTGAGCATGATCAACTGTCACCCGAGTTTCAGAAGTACTTCTCCGTTTGTGAAGAGAAGCTTGGCATGGTGCCAAATGTGCTTAAGGCTTACAGCCAGAACCAGGCACAGCTGGACGTATTCTCCCGTATCTACAACGAACTGATGTTCGGTGAAAGCGGCCTTAGCGTATTGGAAAAAGAGATGATCGCGGTCGCGGTATCCTCTACTAATGCCTGCTACTACTGCCAGGTCGCTCACGGTGCGGCTGTACGCCAGTATTCAGAAGATCCAAAACTTGGCGAACTGATGGTGATGAACTATCGCGTGGCAGAACTTTCCGAGCGCCATCGTGCGATGCTGGATTTTGCAGTCAAGCTAACGGAAACACCACATAAGATTCTTGAAGCTGATCGTCAGGCTCTGCGTGATGCAGGCTTTAGCGATCAGGATATTTGGGATATCGCTAACATCACCGGGTTCTACAACATGACTAACCGTGTTGCCAGCGCTTCGGATATGCAGCCAAATCCTGAATATCACAGCCTGTACAGATAAGAATAAATGCTTGCCCGGATCATCTGGATATCCGGGCGCCCTTTGAATTAAAAAAATAATGCGTAAATGGGGTCATGAACGATGAGCAAACTCCCTAGCTACACAAGCGGTCCAAGTACACAACCACTGATCGGTATGACGATTGGTGACAAGTTCGATGAAATAGCTAACAAATACCCAGACAATGATGCGCTGATTGTGCGTCATCAGGGTTTGCGTTACACCTATGCCGAACTGCAACAAAGAGTCAACGAAGCAGCACGTGCCTTCCTCGCGATCGGGGTTAAACGAGGTGATCGTGTAGGCATGTGGTCACCCAACTGTGCAGAATGGACGATCACTCAGTTTGCGACAGCGAAAGTCGGTGCGATTCTGGTAAACGTTAACCCAGCCTACCGCTTGCATGAGCTGGAATACGCGATGAACCAGTCAGAAGCCAAGTTCCTAGTGACTGCAGATACTTTCAAGTCCTCCAACTACACGCAGATGCTGAACGAACTGGCACCTGAGCTAAAAGATGCTGAGGAAGGTGAGCTGAACTCGGCGAAGTTACCTAACCTGAAAGGTATCATCAACCTGGCTGAAGAAAAGCATGCGGGGATGTGGCGCTGGGCAGATTTTGTTGAGATGGCAGAAAAGATCGATATGTCTCAACTGGAACGTATTCAGTCTGAACTGCAGTTCGACGATCCGATCAATATTCAGTACACATCTGGCACTACAGGCTTCCCGAAAGGGGCTGCACTGTCGCACCACAATATTCTGAACAACGGCTTCTTCGTTGCAGAAAGTATGAACTTCACAGAGAAAGACCGTCTGGTCATTCCTGTTCCGCTATACCATTGCTTCGGTATGGTGATGGGTAACCTGGGTTGTATCACCCACGGTGCGACCATGATTTACCCGGATGATGCATTCGAGCCTAAGTCAGTACTGGAAGCGGTCGCTGAAGAGCGTGCAACAGCACTGTATGGCGTGCCAACCATGTTTATCGCCGAAATGGATCACCCGGATTTCGATCAGTATGACGTTTCTTCCCTGCGCACAGGTATCATGGCCGGTGCAATCTGCCCAGAAGAAGTGATGAAAGCAGTTAACTCAAAACTGCACATGAAAGAAGTTCAGATCGCTTACGGTATGACAGAAACCAGCCCGGTTTCTACACAGACTGCAGCCGATGACCCATTCGAGAAACAGGTAACTACTGTGGGCCGTACTCAGCCACACCTGGAAACCAAGATTGTCGACCCGGCATCAGGCAATGTTGTTGCCCGTGGTGAAGTGGGTGAGCTATGTACCCGCGGCTACAGCGTTATGCTGAAATACTGGAACAACCCTGAAGCAACAGCTGGCGCTATTGATAATGGCGGCTGGATGCACACAGGCGACCTGGCAACTATGGACGAAGAGGGTTACATCCAGATCGTTGGCCGTATTAAAGATATGGTCATCCGTGGCGGTGAAAACGTGTACCCGAAAGAGATCGAAGAGTTCCTGTACACTCACCCATCTATCTCTGATGTTCAGGTAACCGGTGTACCGGATAAGAAATACGGTGAAGAGCTGGTTGCCTGGGTGAAACTGGCGCCAGGTGCAGATGAAGTGACTGAAGAAGAACTGAAAGCGTTCTGTAAGGGTAAGATTACCCACTTCAAGATCCCTCGCTACTTCAAGTTTACCGATGATTTCCCGATGACGGTAACCGGTAAAATCCAGAAGTTTAAGATGCGTGAAATCTCAATCGAAGAACTGGGTCTGGATAACGACTAAGGTCAGTTATCCACGCTAGTTAACGCCAACCTACGGGTTGGCGTTTTTGTCTAAATCACCGTTATTAATGAGGCAATGTTATGGGCCACCCGGTCAGCCAGCATTATGATCAGAAACTGGAAACAACGCAGATCATTAAGCGCCTGCGAGAGGCTTATCCACAAGGCCCAAATCCTTTCCAGTTAGCACCTGTAGATCAGTTGCATATCGGTGGCATAAAAGCATCACAAAAGCTTTTAGAGCGTATTACAGCCTCTAAAGGCATGCAGATACTGGATATAGGATCTGGGCTTGGCGGCTTGATGCGCCTGGCTGAATCTGACCTGGGCCTAACCATCGTGGGTCTCGATATCACCCACGGTTTAAATAGGATTAACCAACAACTCTCAGCACTCTGTAGCGATAGACAATCTCCTCAGCTGATTACCGGTGATGCTCATCACCTGCCCTTCCCTGACGATCAGTTTGATCTGATTATCTTCCAGCATAGCCTGTTGAATATGCCCGATGACAAACAGGTTTTATCTGAGTGCTACCGTATTCTCAAACCTGAAGGTCAGTTACTTCTGCACGAAGTGATCCAGGGAGATAACTTTGTAGAGATGAGTTATCCGGTTCCCTGGGCGAGAGATGCGGAAAACTCGCACCTGATCACAGAAGCTCAACTCATGAATCGATTAGATCAGTCTGGCTTTGATATTAGCGCTTTCTCAGATTGGTCCGAAGAGGCGCTTGCCTGGCGCCAACGCCAGAGCACAAAAGAGACCCAGGCAAAACCTACCGCCGCACCGGTTAGCCCTGCTATGGTGCTAGGTCCGGAATTTCAGGCGATGGGCAAAAATGTGATGAAGAATCTATCTAATAAAGCAGCCAGGGTTGTAGAGGTTGTCGCTACTAAAACAAACTAAATTTAATCAAATAAAGTCTTTAAGGTAAGACCTAGATAGAAGCTTAAGCGGAATAAGCGATCAATCTCTCAAGGAAGTAATCAATGACTACATTTCTCTTACTCATATTCTTAACTATTGTTCCCGTCATGATCTCTGCGCGGGTATTCAATGCAGCCAATACCAGTTTCTTTCCATGCTTAATTGCAGTGATAGCTTCTGCAGCGGCCTATACAGGTGCAGGTACTCTTATTAGCAATGAAGGCCTATCCTTTGTTGCATCCATAGCCCTAACTGCCCTGATGTTCTCTATGATTCTAGGGGCTAAATATATGCAGAGTGTTTTTATTGCCCTATTAACCGTGGGTATCCAACTTGGTGTCGTTGTTGCCTATAGTGGCGCAATAGCATAAGTTTGCATCCGCTTAAGCTTCGTAACCAACGAATAAAATAAGGTGCTAACCTTCAATCCTCTGGCCACGATAGATGCGTGTCGCTGCTCGGGCAGGCTGTGCGACCTCTTTAATAACCTTCTGCCCACGGTACATCAATACTCTACTTTCCTTGGGCTCAGGTCCGGTCTCAATCACATCCATCTCTTCTACTTCGGGGATATCTTGGACATTAGATTCAGGTAGAGGTTCTTCAATTGCGATAAACCCAAATCCCTCTAACAAAGCAGCGGCTTCATTCGGTAACAAGGTCTCACGCACCGGATAGATCAATTCATATTGAAAAGAGTGGCGCAGCTCAGACATGGAAAATAACGCCTGCAATGCATCGTTTGCCGACATATCAGCATAGTTGACCCCGATGAGATTCCCTTGATGCAAAACCACTTGTGCTGAACGATTGTCTGACGTTGCAAGGAAAAACGAGCCACTGCCTTTTTCGCGGCAACAAGTAAACAGGCTGTTCTTAAAGCTAAGACCTGAATCCTGATTCATGTTAGTGCCCTGAATTGGTTTAAACGAGTTAATTAAAACAATTGTTTCAGCAATTTTCGTTCCATGCCTTGAATAGCTAGTCTTTCTGGATAACCGGGCCTACTTCCACTGAAAGTTGCACCAATCATCACCAACCCATATAGCTTATGCACCAGAGGTAGGCGGCAAAGAGATAGACACCCCTGGAGTGCTCAAGGCATAATCCCCCTTGTCTAAGTACTGGATTACCTATGTTTGAGCACTTTCTTTGGTTACCGTTCCTGATCACGATTACTGCCCTGACCATTACCCCTGGTGTCGATTCAGTATTAGTTATCAGAAACTCTGCACGTGGCGGCAGCAAAGACGGTATGTATACCAGCCTTGGCATCTGTTTGGGGTTGTTTGCCCATGCATTGATCTCTGCTGCGGGCCTCTCGTTGATTCTGCTCAGCTCAGCGGAACTGTTTACGTTACTGAAACTGGCCGGCGCGGCTTATTTGATTTGGCTCGGTGTACAAAGCATCCGCTCTGCGTTAAAGCACCAGACACTACCTTATGAGAGCGTATCGTCTGTCGCCGAAGTGTCAGTATTCCGCTCGCTGCGTGAGGGTTTACTGTCCAATGTGCTAAACCCGAAAACCATCGTTTTCTATATGGCCTTCCTTCCCCAGTTTATCGATCCGGATCACCCTCCTATTCCCCAGGCACTGATGATGGCCGGTATTCATTTCGTGTTAGCCATGCTTTGGCAGGGTGGTCTGGTTCTGATGGTTAAACGGGCCCGGGTATGGCTTCAGCAACCTAAAGTAAGCAAAACGCTGGATAGCATAACCGGGCTTATCCTGGTCGCATTCGGTGCCAGGCTTGTGACGTCTAGCGCCCCCTAGCTCCTTGAAACTACTATCATTTTTTGCAGATTCCAGCGTTTCAGATCAATAAAAACCGTCGATTAGTCCAAGAACTATATCCCTGTTTTTTTTGAGCGTTTAATATTCAAATCTTCTGAAATAGTCCTACGCACCAAGGAAGCTGTGATGAAGTATTCAGAGTTAACAAGCTCATCTAATATTTACGACAATTGCCCCGACATCCATAAAAAAATAAAGCACTCCTCTGCACCAAAACTAATTGCCCTGATTGCCGCAGCCGCCGCTGGATACTATGGGCTACAAGATCTGAATCTGTCATTTTGGATCGCCGCTGGTGTAGCTATTGCTCTCTATTTTGCCTTACAGATAGGCCTGTCACAGTGGCTGAATAATGGTGCAGGACGCAAGGCCCGGTTACAGCAAGTGAATGAGGAGGAGCATCCCGTTCATTTGGTGTTTTTCCTACCCTGGTACCTTGAATACTTCATTGTTCCTAACTACAAAGAACCCAAGATTCAGTCGGTCGTGAAAGAGGCCGATAAGCTGGTGGAAGAGCTTAACTTCCGTAACAGCGATCATTATCAAACCATGCTGCAACAGATCCGTGATGAAGGGACCTTGCCTGGCAAGATTGATGACCTTGTTTTGTTGATGATCAACAAGCTATATCCACATACAGACCGATCCCAACAAGCAGACCCACTGATTCAGGAGCTTGGGGAGGCCTTCATTGATCACCTGATCGCAAATAATTTCTCCGGCTATAAGGCTGAGCAGGCCATTGAGGTAGCAAAAGTTCTAGTCGCCAATTACCAGAGCTCTGAAGCCGCACAACATCTGCTGCAGAAATTGCATGATCCATTCTGCGAATATTTTGAAGATGGGGGGTTTGACAGCTTTGATCCGGAAGAGCCAGATCACCAGCGTATCGCCTGGTTGCAGTTGATCGGTGAGGATTCGCGGATAGAATCCCACTACCTCAACCTATTAGAAGACAACCCTAATAGTCTGTCCCATTATGAACTCAAACAACTGACGCTCTTCAGTGACAACTGGCTTGAACGCATGATGAACTTTGTCCGTCACACCCAGAACGAAGAGATGTTGTCACGTCTGTTAAATGCGCCAATTTTCAATGAGTTCCGTTATATCCTGATGTCTCGCGCAGACACCTCGGGTAATTACCCTGAAAATGCGTTGAAAACCGAACTCGAGAACAACTGGAATGACCTCCACCAGCTACGGTTGATCAAAGAATACCTGTTCGAGACAGAGTGGATGGAGCCTTTCCGTTTTGATATCAACGGCCGTATCGGCGAGCTGGAACATCAGAGTTATGTCGAGCAACAGGCACATGAAGCTAATCTGGCCCAGCAACGCCAGGCCGCTTACGCAGAGCAGCAAGCACAAAGTGCAGAACGCGCAGCCATGGCCCAGCAACTGCAGGCACAGAGCGCAGCGGCACATGCCCAGGCCTCTCAAAAGCAGGCCAGAGAGCTGGAACGGATACGCCGTAAGGTTACCTGATCCCTAAACAAAAAAATCCCCGCTTAGCGGGGATTTTTTATGCCTGAAACAAGGCCTTACGAGTACCAGGCTGAAGCCAGTTCGTCATCGGACATGGTCATGACCGACTCGCTTCCCGCTGCCACCATCTGAGCATAAGACGCGCTACGCGGAAGGATTTGAGCACTATAGAAACGAGCACTGTTCACCTTCGCACTCAGGAAGGTTTCATCGCCTCCTTCTGATAGTTCGGCAGTAGCCGCCAAAGCGGCACGCAGTAATTGCCAGCCACCGCACAACGTCCCCATCAGCATCAGGTAATTGAAAGCAACTGATCCAGCAAGCTGCACATCATCCTTAGCACCGTTTAGCAGTTCCGCCTGAGCGGTCTTAGCAAGTTCCAGAGCCGCCTGTAACTGAGTAGCCTCAGCAGCAAAGGAACCTTGTGCCTGTAACTGTTCAATCAACTCTGCAATCTCAGCCTGAACGGCTGCGCCCGCTTCGCCACCATCAAACAGGGTTTTCCGGCCTACCAAGTCCAGTGCCTGAATTGCATTGGTACCCTCATAGATAGGTAGAATACGCGCATCACGGTAATGCTGGGCAGCACCGGTTTCTTCGATAAAGCCCATACCGCCATGTACCTGAACGCCCAGAGAAGTCACTTCTTGAGCAAACTCAGTACACCAGCCTTTAACGATCGGCGTCAGATAAGCTGCGCGCGCAGATTCTTTCGCCCGAATAGCCGGATCTTCAGAATGATGGGCAAAATCCAGGCTGGCACAGGCATCATATGCCAGTGCCCGACCGGCTTCTGTCATCGTTTTCATGGTCAGCAGCATACGACGTACATCCGCATGCTGAATAATCGGAGCCGCTTCTCTGCTACCTACAGGCGGGCTTTGCACACGATCATGTGCGTATTCTAAAGCATGCTGATAAGCACGCTCAGAGATTGCGACACCTTGCAGACCAACCGCCAGACGCGCATTGTTCATCATCGTGAACATACAGGCCAGGCCACGGTTTTCTTCACCCACTAGATAGCCAATAGCGCCTTCATCATCGCCAAACGCCATCACACAGGTCGGGCTGGCATGGATACCCAGCTTGTGCTCTAAAGAAACACATTTGGCATCGTTACGTTCGCCCAGGGAGCCATCATCATTGACCAGGAATTTAGGTACCACAAACAGACTGATGCCTTTCACCCCCGGCGGTGCATCCGGCAGACGCGCCAATACCAGATGGATAATGTTCTCAGCCATGTCATGCTCACCCCAGGTAATAAAGATCTTCTGACCTTTAATCCGGTAGTGATCCCCTACTGGTTTTGCCGTTGAGCGAATCGCTGCCAGATCTGAACCTGCCTGCGGTTCTGTCAGGTTCATAGTGCCCGTCCACTCGCCGCTAACCAGTTGCGGAAGGTATTTAGCCTTCAGTTCATCGGAGCCATTGTGGAAAATCGCTTCAACCGCACCCTGGCTCAGCAAAGGACACAAACCCCAGGCCATATTCGCTGATTGCCACATCTCCATCACCGGAATAGACAACGCATAAGGTAAGCCCTGACCACCGAATTCAGGGTCAAACTGCAAAGAGCCCCAGCCGCCTTCGGCAAACTGCTGGTAGGCATCAGCAAAACCTGCCGGGGTAGGTACATCCACACCTTCAAGTTTTACCCCGGTGTGATCACCCACTTCATTCAGTGGTGAGAGTACTTCATTTGCCACCTTACCCGCTTCTTCAAGAATCGCTGCAACCATATCATCAGTCGCTTCTTCAAAACCGGGTAACTGAGCTAACTCTGCCATGCGCGCATTGTGGCTCAGGGCAAAATTCATATCTTTCTGAGGCGCTTTATAATCAGCCATTCAGTGTTCATCCTTTCAGCTTAAACGCAGCCTGTGGATAACTTATTCCGCAGACTGCCTGTGTTTAACTTTCTGCTTTCTCACGCAGCACAAACTTTTGAATCTTGCCGGTAGAGGTCTTCGGTAATTCACCAAAGACAATCGCTTTCGGCGCTTTAAAGCGCGCCATGTTGTTACGGCAGAATTCCTTAATCTCTTCAGCGGTAACCTCTACGCCCTCTTTGGTTTTAATAAACGCACAAGGAACCTCGCCCCACTTCTCATCAGATTTCGCGACAACCGCCGCTTCCATCACAGCAGGGTGACGGTAGAGCACATCTTCAACCTCGATAGAGGAGATATTTTCACCACCAGAAATAATGATATCTTTCGAGCGATCTTTGATTTCGATATAGCCATCTTCATGCCATACCGCCAGATCACCGGAATGGAACCAGCCTCCCTCAAAGGACTCATCCGTCGTGGATGGGTTCTTCAGATAGCCTTTCATCACCAGATTGCCGCGCATGAAGATCTCACCCATGGTTTCACCATCCTGAGGGACCGGTTCGAGGGTCTCAGGGTTTGCCACCATCAGTCCTTCTAACATAGGCGCTTTAACACCCTGGCGGGATTTCAGGCGAGCTTTATCTTCCAGGCTGTTATCGTCCCATTTGTCGTGCCATGCACAGACCACTGATGGGCCATAAGTTTCGGTCAGGCCATAAACATGGGTTACTTCGATCCCCATCTCTTCCATGCCCTGAATCACTGCTGCCGGTGGCGCAGCTCCCGCCGTCATTACTTTAATTTCATGCTCGATACCGGCTTTCATCTCATCCGGAGCATTGTTCAGCATGTTCAGAACAATTGGCGCTCCACAGAAGTGAGTGACTTTTTCTTTCCGGATCAGGTCATAGATGTCCTGATCACGGACATGCCGCAGAGACACGCTGGTACCCGCCGCAGCGGCAATAGACCATGGGAAACACCAGCCGTTACAGTGGAACATCGGCAGCGTCCACAGATAGTTCGGGTGACGGCCCATATCCCAGGAAACAATATTGCTCATCGCATTCAGGTAAGCGCCGCGATGATGGTATACAACCCCTTTCGGGTTACCGGTCGTACCGGAGGTGTAGTTCAGGGTAATCGCATCCCACTCATCTGCAGGAGGCTGCCATGCAAATTCCGGATCACCTTCCGCGATAAAGGCTTCATAATCCATCGAGCCAATCAGCTCACCGCCTTCATAAGTTGGATCATCAATATCAATCACCAGGGGTGAAGTACCGGCGATACGTAGCGCCTTTTGCACGACGTCTGAAAACTCACGTTCGACAATCACTACTTTGCTTTCAGCATGCTGCAGAATAAAAGCGATCGCCTCTGCGTCCAGACGAATATTAACCGCATTGAGTACAGCACCCGCCATCGGCACACCAAAATGCGACTCAAACACTTCAGGCAGGTTCGGTGCAATCACTGACACCGTATCACCCTGACCAATACCGCGTTTCTGGAGAGCACTACCTAACTGACGACAACGAGTATATGTTTCTGCCCAGTTACGACGCACATCACCATGCACTGTTGCGGTGTGCTCTGGATATACAAAAGCGGCACGCTCAACAAAGCTTAAGGGCGTCAGTGCTGCAAAGTTCGCCTGGTTCTGATCCAAACCCAAGGCGTAAGGGTTATGTGTAGTGCTCATTATTCTTATTCCTGTGTCTGACCGTCTGATAGATTATTTTTCTAATTTAGTACATTCCCTAAACAATACTACGTAATTTCCCTTATTACTCAAGCTATTCTAAAGTCATACTATAAGAGTCATAAATTTGTAGCAGGGATTTCCCGCAGGTTTCAGATGATAGACAACACCCAAGAGCTGGCAGCATGCCGAGAAGAAGCTGACCGTTATCGCTTATTGGTGGAGCAATCCACCGATATGATCTCCCGGCACACGCCGACCAAAGAGTGGACTTACATAGACGCAAGCCCTGCGGTAGAGCTTGTGGTTGGCTACAAACCGGAAGAGATCATCGGCATGGCCGGGTATGAACACTTCCATCCTGAAGATGCCGACAACCTGTCCAGACGCGATGACAGTGTTCGCTATCGGCAGGGGGTGTACACCAACGTGTACCGCTACCGGCATAAACAGGGCCATTACATCTGGCTGGAAACCACCAGTAAGGTGATCCGAGATGAAAATGGTAAGTCTAAGGAGATTATCTGCGTATCCCGTGATGTAACGGAACGAGAGGAAGCTCAACGCGATATGCGCCGTTTGGCCCGCGTAGTAGAAGCTGCATCAGATATGATCATGTTCTGTAATCATGAGACACATAAGCTAACCTATCTTAACGAATCGGCCTACCACACCCTCGGCAGTGAAAAAGACACGCCGGTTATCTACTACCTGAACCAGCTATTTGCCGAAGATGTTCTGAACACACTGGTCAAAGACGCATTGGAACATGCCTCGCTGCATGGCGTCTGGTACGGCAGTATCCCGATGCAACTGCCCGAAAACCTCAACCGTGTTGCGGAAGTACGTGAGATTATTGCCCACCGTAACCGCCGCGAGAATGACAAGGTCGAGTACTACTCCATTATCGGTCGTGATATTACCCTGCGCCGTCAGGCCGAAGAGGAAGCGAAACGTCACCAGTTAGAGCTGGCCCATATGTCGCGGTTACTTTCGGTGGGCGAAATGGCAACCGGCCTGGCCCATGAAGTGAACCAACCACTGGCAGCGATATTAAATTACTGCCACGGCACACAACGCCGTCTGGGCGAAGGGGTAGATGACCCGGTACAAACAGTTTCCAATTCCATGAAGCTGATTATGAAGCAGGCGAAGCGAGCTTCAGAGATCATCAAGCGGATGCGTTCCTTTGTTCGTAAAACCGATTATCAGTGTATTGAGTTTTCGGTTAACGACAGCTGTCGTGAAGTCAGTGCTTTCCTCTATCAGGAAGCGTTAGATCACAATATCACCTTCGATTTCCATCTTGGCGAGGGGCTACCAGATCTTGTAGCGGATAAAGTTCAGATTGAACAAGTACTGCTCAACCTGATGCGAAACGCAATAGAAGCTTATAGCGATTGTAAGAAGGCATACAGACCCGTTATTATCTCCACCCATACTACCGAAGGTTACATCCACGTTTCGGTAGAGGACAAAGCAAAAGGGATTAGCCGCGAAGGACTGGCTAATCTGTTTGAGCCGTTCTACACCTCAAAATCCACAGGATTGGGTATGGGCTTATCCATTTCCCAGACCATCATCGAAACACATGGTGGGCAACTCTGGGCGGAAAGTGACGGCGAAACAGGGACCCACTTTTATTTGAAATTGCCGTTAAGAGAACAATAATGCAAGCAAATGTTACTGGTACTATCTACATCGTTGACGACGACGAAGATTTTCGTGACTCAATGCAATGGCTGCTGGAATCAGCCAATCACAAAGTAATCACTTTTCCTTCAGCACGTGATTTTCTGGATGACTTTGATGGCGAAATCGGCTGCATGCTATTGGATGTACGTATGCCCGAGATCAATGGTCTTGCGTTGCAGCAGATTATGCAGGATCGCGGCATCAATATGCCGATCATCGTGATCTCTGGTCACGGTGATATTCCGATGGCGGTCAGTGCCATGAAGCAAGGCGCGATGGATTTCCTTGAAAAGCCGTTCGATGGTGATGTGCTACTTCGCCTGGTAAGCCGTGCCCTGACCAAAGCCAACAAAGCCAAAGATGAGCAGGGAGCGCAACAGGAAGTCCTGGATTGTTACGCTAACCTAAGCCGTCGTGAGAAAGAGGTAATGGCACTTGTGGTTGCGGGTAATGCAAACCGCCAGATCGCCGAAGAGCTGGATATCAGCCCGAAAACGGTTGAAGTACACCGCTCTCGCGTCATGAGTAAGATGCGGGCAGGCAGCTTGCCAGAGCTGGTAAAACAGGCCTCAATGATTGGCGATGCTTAAAAAGATGGGGTGCAAACAAACTTTTGCACCTCATTTCTTTTCCGCTAAAGCTGGTCCCGAATAAAACCTTCCATCACTTCAAGAACCGCTTCTGGGGCTTCCAGGTGTGGCACATGCCCGCAGTTATCCACATAACAGGGTTGAGCGTGATCACCAATACCTGAACAGATATCAGTCACCTGTTCAGGAACACCATACTGATCCTGTTTTCCCTGAATAATCAGCGATGGGCAGCGAATATCCTTCAGCCAGGGACGGAAATCCATATTCTGATGGCAGCTTTCGCGTAACCAGGTTTCCGACCAGGCACGGAACAAAAGATCGGTCCGCTCACCATGATAACGTGCCAGACGCTCAGGCAGATTGGTTGTCTGATACAGCTCGACCGCTTCTCGGATCCCTTTTAAAGTCAGGTGATCCGCATAAATATGTGCCGCTTCGGTGATCATCGCCACGACACGTTCGCCAAGTGTTGCAGCGCCAATCAGCGCTACCGTTCCACCGTCGCTGTGGCCGATCAAAATCACTTTATCGATCCCTGCAGCATCCAGTGTTTCAGCCAAACGCTGCTCTCCCTCCGGAACCAGATAATCATCTGCCCGCGGCAGAGTTATAGGTGATGATTCACCATAACCAAGGCGTTCATTAACAAACACATTACAGCCTAGCTGCTCAGCCAACTGCTCCGGAAACGTTTTCCACATCCGGATATGACCCAAGGCTTCATGGAGAAACACCAGTGTAGGCTTCCCTGCACCCTGTGAATGAATTCCGTGCTTAGCATGAATCTTCTGCCCATCCGGCAGGGTGAGCATGCGATCTGCCCAGGAAATAGCCATTAACGCTTCTCCGGAACAGGAATAGAGTAGGTCATCGTTGCGTGAGCCACCGGGTCTTCATCGCCATCGGAAAGAATTGAGACTTCACCCACTCCTAAGCGTTTGCCCACTTTAAGCATCTTCGCTTCGGCAATGATATCTGCATCGGCTACCGGTTTACGCAGGAAGTTAATATTCAGGTTGGTCGTCACCGCCAAAGGTACCGGGCCGATTTTACTTAGCAGTGCGGCATAGATTGCCACATCTGCCAGCCCCATCATTGCAGGGCCTGAAACAGTCCCACCGGGTCTCAGATGCTGGTCATCAACGGGCAGGCGCATTTTTGACGTGCCCTCGCCCAGATCCAGTAACTCACCATACTGAGCACCTTGTGGAAAATGCTCCTGAAGGAAAGCCTGCATCTGCTTAAAATTCATCTCCATAGATCCACCCCAATCTATCGAATTAATTAGTCAACATTCACCACTGCCAGGGTTACCGTTGCTTTAGCCACCAGCTTGCGCTCTTTTCCTACGGTATAAACTTCGCCTTCGGCCACGCTTAGCAGGTTGCCCTGTTTAATGACTTTGGCTTCACATTCGAGGATTAGCCCTTGAGCCGGGCGCAGCAGGTTCACATTGAAGTCGGCGGTTAATACACGTTGCCCTGGCCCTATCAAAGTCGCAGCAGCTGTGCCACAACTATGGTCAGCCAATGTCGCCTGGACACCAGCATGGACAAAGCCATCCTGTTGTTTATGGTTTTCGTTCAGGACTATCCGGGTTCGGCAAAGACCGGGGCTGAACTCAACCAGTTCAGCACCCAGCAATCGGATAAAAGGTGCCTGATCGAAAACCCGGCGAGTTTCTAACTCATAATCCGGGTTTTTCGGTTTCATATGCACCTCAGAGGTTATGCGTTGGCATCGCTCTCATCACGGGCTTTATTACGCAGAATAAAGCGCTGGATCTTACCACTTGGTGTTTTTGGCAGTTCATGCATGAACTCAATTTCACGCGGGAAGGCATGCGTAGACAGGCGGTCACGAACCAGCTGTTTCAGCTCATCTTTCAGCTCGTCGGTTGGATCGAATTCACGCTTAATGACCACGTAAGCTTTGATGATAGAGCCACGTTTTGGATCTGGCTTACCGATAACACCCGATTCAGCAACTGCATCGTGTTCAAGCAGTGTACTTTCTACATCCGCAGGCCCTACACGGTAACCCGCCGTAGTGATGATATCGTCATCACGACCGGTGAAGGAGTAACTGCCATCACCGTGGCTCATGACTACATCACCGGTGAGGTAGTATTTGCCGTGGAACGGGTTCTTTTCCTGCCAGGTGTAGCCCTGGAAGAAGAACAACGGGGAGTTATCCACATCCACCGCCAACTGGCCTGTTTCGCCTTCTGGAATCTCGTTGTAATCACCGTCCAGTGCAACAACACGGTGACCCGGCATAGAGAAGCCCATCGAGCCGACACGTACCACATCTTGCTTCAGATCGTGATGGTTACATGCAGTCATACCTGTTTCAGTCTGGCCGTAGTGATCCATTACCGGGCAGCCCAGGCGCTTATCAACCCAGCTAATAACTTCTGGGTTCAGCGGCTCACCCGCACTGCTCGCAACACGCAGGTCAAACTTATCATCAGCACCCAATACATCATCGTTTGCCATCAGCATACGATAAGCTGTAGGCGCTGCGGCCAGGTTAGTGATGTTGTACTTGCGCAGCATGTCGTAAGTCGTTTCCGGCGTAAACGCGGCCTCACAGAAATGAGTCGTGTTACCTAATAGAAGTGGACCAACAACCGCATAGTAAAGACCATACGCCCAACCTGGATCGGCAACGTTCCAGTATGTATCTTCAGGACGAAGACCAATCGCAAAACGCATATAGACATAGAAAGAAAGGATCGCACGGCTAGGTACCGCAACACCTTTTGACTTACCTACCGTACCTGATGTGAACATCTGCAGGAATGGATCGTCTTTACCTACTTTAACCGGTGCAAAGTCTGTTGACTGAGTATCTACTTCTGCTGCGAAATCACGATCAGCCGCGTATTGAGCATCTGCCGCTGCTCGGTTTACCGTCAGAATAGGAGGGCAACCGGTCACATCATCCAGCTTATGACGGTTAGCAGGATCAGTTACAACCAACTTAGTGCTCGCCTGCTGAACACGATATTCAATCGCACCAGGGCCAAATGCGGTAAACAGCGGCTGATAAACAGCACCCGCTCGCAGGGTACCCATGATAACAACCAGTAGTTCTGGTGTACGTGGCAGCAAAGCAGCAACACGATCACCTTTACCAACGCCCTGGGATTTGAGGAAATTAGCGAACTGAGCAGCTTTTTCCTTAAGCTCAACAAATGTCAGTTGCGAAGCTGGACGCTCAGCACCTTCATATTTGAGGGCAACTCGATCTCCTTCTGCCCACTTATCAACGATCTCTTCGCAGACGTTAAAGCCATCTTTGAGATTACCGATCATCAGCTCTTCAATCATGGCCGGATCAAACTTATCGTAATAGCTCTGATAGTTTTCCGTAGTCATTTTATTTCTCTCATAGTTATCATTGTTATTCTTTAAACTCGACAGGCTCAAAGCCCCTTAGCCAAACAAACCAGCCTGTCGAAAGCTCTCTAACTCTTCTTGTTTCAGCCCGGTACGGGCCATTACTGCTTCAGTATCCTGACCGCGCAAAGGTGCACTTTCAGGCATCACTGGAATCTGATTATCAAAACGAATTGCCGGCGCGATCTGTCGCTCTCCCTGAGCACTTTCAAGAATCATATTGCGGCTATGGAACAGCTCATGCTCCGCCGCTTCCTGCATGCTAAGCACCGGTTCAACACAAGCATCCACTTCAGCAAAGCGCGCCTGCCACACCGCAAGCTCTTCGCTGATAAAGATCGCCTGTAGACGGATCTTCAGCGTCATATCATCCAGGCAAGCCAACTCAGTCGCCTCTAGTGTTTCCAGCAACCGCTGCTTGAACTGAGGTTCCAGACTGCCTACCGCGATATAACGTTGATCCTTGGTCTGGTAGTAATCATAAAAACCACCACCATTCAGAAAATGGGTTTCATAGGACTCTTCCGCGCCGCCATTCAAAGCGCCTGGCGCTAAGAGCGCCTGAAGTGCCATGCTGTTATCCGCCATAGAGATATCGATATGCGCGCCATCCCCGCAACGGTCACGTTGAATGACTGCCGATAGAATCCCAATCACCGCCGGATGGGAGCCCGCAGCCACATCAGCCACCTGCACACCTAACGGCGCTGGGCCATGGGCAGCACGCCCCATATGGCTGGCACATCCAGAAAGTGCAAGAAAATTAAGATCATGGCCTGCACGCTCCGCATGAGATCCGGTCTGGCCGTAGCCGGTAATGGAGCAGTAGATCAAACCCGGTTTAATCTGCTTCAGCGCTTCATAACCCAAACCTAGCCGATCCATCACACCCGGCCGAAACTGCTCGATCACAATATCGAACTCATCCAGCAGGCTGTGGATAACAGTTACCGCATCAGGGTGTTTCAGATCGAGAGTGATCGACTGCTTACCGCGATTCAGATAACGAAACGCCGCAGACTGACCATCAATCTGCGGCTGCATATTACGAACCAGGTCATCTCGGGACGGCGACTCAACACGCACAACCTCTGCCCCTAAGTCCGCCAGCAACATCGTTGCGTAGGGTCCCGGCAACAGGGTTGAGAAGTCGAGTACTTTTAGCCCGGATAGTGGTTTCATCGGCTCTGACCTAGCTGTGTTCACGCAGAATTTCACGAGCGATGATCAGGCGTTGTACCTCACTGGTACCTTCGTAAATCGAGGTAATGCGCACATCACGCGCAAAGCGCTCCAGCGGGTACTCTTGCATATAGCCGTAGCCACCCAGTAGCTGCAGGGCGCTATAACAAGCCTGGTTAGCTTTCTCGCTGGCAAATACTTTTGCCATCGAAGCTTCTTTAGCAAAAGGTAGCCCACGCTCTTTACGATCCGCAGCGCTCATCAATAACAGTCGAGCAGCTTCCAGCTCCGTATAGCGATCAGCAATTGTCCACTGCAAACCCTGGAAATCTGAAATCGGACGGCCAAACTGCTTGCGTTCAGTTGTATATGCCGTCGCATAACCCATCGCTGCAAGGCCTACACCCAAAGCAAGGGAACCAATGCCGATACGACCACCCGCCAACTCAGCTACTGCGAGACGGAAACCATCATTGAGTTTGCCTAGAATCGCTGATTCAGGCACTTCAACATTATCGAAATGAACTTCGTTCGTTGCGGAACCGTGTTGGCCCATCTTCTTCTCAGCGGGGCCAACAGTGATACCCGGCGCATCAGCATCTACCAGGAAGCATGTGATGCCTTTGCCTTTTTTCGCTTCCGGATCAGTCACGGCCCATACCACGAAGACGCCAGCAAACTCAGCGCTGGTAATCCACTGTTTAGTACCGCTAATGGAGAAACCATCAGCAGTTTTCACTGCCTGGGTTCGCATTGAAGCCGGATCAGAACCCGCCCCCGACTCCGTCAGACAGAAGCTGCCTGCTGCAAATTCACCACTGCAGATCAGTGGTAGATACTTGTTCTTTTGCTCTTCCGTTCCCATTGCCTGAATCACTTCAGCAACCATGTTGGTTACCGACATAGTGACCGCAGTGGATGCACAAGCACGGGCAATTTCAGTCATCGCCAGGCTGAATGACACAACACCTGCTTCGGTGCCACCGTATTCACCCTGAATATTCAGTCCCATGAAGCCTAACTCAGCAAGCTTCTTACAATTGGCCAGCAGAATGGATTTATCTTTGGTCTGGTCCAGTTTTTCAGCAACCGGAGCCAATTCAGACTCAGCAAAACGTTTAGCTGTATCCTGAATAAGTTGTTGTTCTTCTGTTAGTGAAAGATCCATAAGGGTTTCCATGTAGGGGTTTACCCTAATCTATACCCTATATTTATCGTTTCGTAAAGCGTAAAGTGAATTGAAGGGGACCAACGACCACAGGCCAAAAATGCTTTCTGGCTGTTTAATTATGAGCATTTGCCTACACAATCGCAGCAAATTCACCCACATTAAAAAATCAAAAGCGCCTTTTCTAGAGATGATTTTTCAGTTGAAAAACAATGATTCAATTCGTTTTCCTTCACTACTCTGATTATTGACTAAACTAAGGAATTGAACTCACACAGCAGTTATAGAGCAGAAGTAACGCACTTCTATCATTAAAGCCAATGCTGTCAGTAAGGGAAGATGTATGACAGAGAGATCCGTTAATCCTCTATTTTCAACAGCGCTATGGTTACCTGCTGCTTTAGCTTCAATTTTTCTCCTTATCATCGCCCAGTTCAGTTTTCTTTTCTTTCACACCCTTGCCGAATTTTTCTCGATCATCGTCTCTTTCGTGATGTTCGCCTTTGCATGGTCAACACGACGCTTTATTCGCAATAACTTTCTACTGTTTCTCGCCTGCGGCTATTTCTGGGTCGGCGCTCTCGATCTATTACACACCTTAACCTACAGAGGGATGCAGCTATTAAATGAGCACCACACCCATGACGACATTGCCATTCAATTCTGGATAGGTACTCGCTATCTGGAAGCTTTAATACTTTTATACTCACCCTTTGCCGCCAGACAGAAGGTCCGAGGCAAACCGATCTTCTTTCTGTTTGCCTGCATCAGCCTGATCATTACCGTTCTGGTTTTTAATGATCTGTTTCCAAGAACTTTTATTGATGGGGAGGGGTTAACCGACTTTAAAATATACAGTGAGTATCTGATCGATCTGATTCTGTTAGCCGCATTAATTTCATTATTTCGCTGTGGGGAAGGGATTCGCTATAGAGAAAAACAATTGATTGCTGCGTCTATTGTCATGACGATGCTTGCCGAATTAGCTTTTACCTTTTATGTGAGCGTGTATGGGCTATCAAATATTGTTGGCCACCTATTCAAACTTGCCTCTTACTGGCTGATCTTCAATGCCATTGTTATTTCGAACATTAAGAAACCTTATTCAGAGCTGCTAGCAAGCGAGCGGCGCTTTCGCCGCCTCTTTGAGAATAATGAGGTCGCTCTTTGGAATGTTGATCTTTCCGGTGTTCATGGAGAACTGGAGAATTTAAGAAAGCGCGGGGTTACTAATTTACGCCAGCACCTTTACGAGAACAGAGAGATCGCGCCAGCCTTAGCAGACACCATTCATATCACGGATATTAATACTGCAAGTTTAGAGCTGTTTTCAGCAGAAACAGACCTAGACCCAAGAGCACAATCCGAGCAACTGATGCGAACACTACCAATGAGCATGTTTGTCGAACAGCTCTGCGCGATTTGGGAAAGACAGCCGAATATCCGCCATGAAGTCGTATTCCGAAATGTCGATAATGAAGAGCTTGCCGCTATTGTCTCTTTTCAGATTCCCGAAACTATTCTCGAGTATGCAAATGTCCCCGTCAGCGTGGTTGATATTACCCAACGCAAGCAGGACGAACAGAAGATCTGGCGCCAAGCCAACTTTGATCAACTAACCGGACTAGCCAACCGAAACTATTTCACCGATAGTTTATCTCATACGATTGATTTGGCTGAGCGACAAGGGGATAAGTTTGCCCTGCTTTACATCGACCTTGATCGGTTTAAACAGGTTAACGATACCCTTGGCCACTCAATGGGCGATAAGCTACTCAATGATGCTGCAAAACGACTCAAGGAGAACAGCCGCAAGTCGGATATTATTGCCCGCCTTGCCGGTGATGAATTTGCTATTTTGCTATCTGGCACAGGCAGGCCCGAAGTTATCGAGCCCTTGGTAACTAAGCTACTCAATTCTTTAGCTGCGCCTTATGATCTGTCAGGTAACGAAACCACCATTTCAGCCAGTATAGGTATTGCCCTCTTCCCCGAGGATGGCTGCGAGGTGGCAGACCTCCTTCGTAAAGCCGATAGTGCAATGTATAAAGCCAAAGAGGATGGCAGAAATAACTTCCACTTCTTTACCGAAGAGATTGAGAAAGAAGCACTTCGCAAACGACAGCTAGAGCAAGATCTGAATCGAGCGATCGAGAACCAGGAATTCGAGCTATATTATCAGCCAATCGAGACACTTGATGCTGAGGTTATATCTGCAGAAGCATTGATCCGTTGGAATCATCCGCTACGCGGGCTCGTTTCACCGATTGAATTTATTCCTTTTATGGAAGAGACCAGCCTTATAGCTCCCCTAGGTGAATGGATATTAAAACAAGCCTGTCAGGATGCGATGCATTGGGATCATCATTGTTCTGTCCCCCCCAAAGTCTCGGTTAATATTTCTACACGTCAGTTCCAGAACCAGAATATGCCAGCGTTAGTAAAACAAATTCTGACAGACACTGGATTATCCGCAGATCGACTGACACTAGAAATAACAGAAAGCCTGATGATTGATGATGAAGATTCAACGATCCACCAATTAAACAGTTTACGGTTAATGGGCGTTGCCCTATCAGTCGATGACTTCGGTACCGGATATTCATCTTTAAGTTACCTAAAGAAATTTCCCGTTTCCTATCTGAAAATTGACCGATCTTTCATACAGGGGCTTCCCAATTGCCAGGAAGATTCAGCATTGGTAGAAGCGATATTATCAATGGCTGAAAGCCTTCGTCTGCAAGTAGTTGCTGAGGGCGTCGAAACATCAAGTCAGGCGAATTACCTGGCTTCCCTCAAGTGTCGCTATATTCAAGGCTATTGGCTGAGCAAACCAATCCCACAGCATGATTTCTGTAACTATCTGAATACTAAACTGAATAGCCATCAATCGAGAACCTGATCTGAGACAGAGAATGGTTGAACACTGGTTAAAAAACCAACGGCAAGGGTGGTTGAATGACCATTCATATCATAAGATTTACTAATTCTTCGCTGATAGAGTTCACAATGTGAAAAGATTCACTTTGATATCAGCCATGATCCTTGTGGCTGTTGCGACAGCTATTTTAATTATTCCCTCACCCACGCCGCATGGTGGAGAGGCGCGTGTTTTTATTGAACAGAAACCCGCACCCAGCCTCAATATTCTCTGGGCTGAATGGAAACCCGCAGACTATTTGCAAAAGCTCACCCGGGAATTTTCCAAAGAGACCGGCATCGAAGTAAACATCACCCAACGTTCCTGGTCTGACTGGCAGCAACATTTCGCCAACGAAATGGGCCATAAAAGCCAACGCTATGACATGGTGATTGGTGACTCACAATGGCTGGGGTACGGAGCGGAGCAAGGCCACTATGTCAATCTGACCCACTGGATGAAACGCCACAGTGTTGAAGAGCAGTTCATCAGCACGGCTCTCAAAGGCTATTCCGAATATCCCAAAGGCAGTAAAAGGTATTGGGCGATTCCGGTAGAAGGCGACGCCATGGGCTTTGCATACCGTAAAGACCTCTTCAATGATCCAGCAGAAAAAGCCGCCTTTTCGGCTCGTTATGGCTATGAGCTGGATGTTCCCAAAACCTGGTTTCAGCTCAGGGATATCGCTGAATTTTTCTATCGACCGGCAGAAGACCTATGGGGGCTTATGGCATGGCAGGAGCCCTATTACGATGGACTGACAATGGCTATGCAGACTCTACTCTGGGGCTGGGGGGCCGGACTGGGTGATCAGGAAAGTTATCAGGTTAAAGGGATTCTGAACTCTGTGGAGGCGGCTGAAGCATTGCTGTTTTATAAACAACTGGTTCAGCTAAGCAACCCGGACTGGCGAAATTATTACCTTGATACCGAAGCCAGCTCAAACAAGCCCATGATCGAGGGTAAAGTCGCCATGACTATGGTTTATTTTGCGATAACCCCCGAACTGCTTGACCCTGCTAAAAACCCTTATGCCAATGAAATGGGGTTCTTTTCAACGCCAGCGGGTCCCGCAGCACGTGCAACTTCCCTTGGTGGGCAAGGAATCTCTCTGATCAGCTACTCTAAAAAGAAAGAGTACAGCTTGCAGTTTCTGGAATGGTTCATTAGCAAAAAGACTCAGGAGAAGTGGTCTGAACTAGGTGGGCTGAGCTGTCACATAGAGGTGCTCAAATCAGCCAGGTTCCTGGATGCATCACCTATGCATCAGGCCTTCAGCGAATCTTTTGAGTTTGTCGAAGATTTCTGGGCGGTGCCTGAATACGCCGAACTGTTAAAGCAATCCCAGCAACATTGGAGTTTTTACCTGAATCACGACAGTATCTCGGCAAAAGATACTCTGGATAACTTAGCCCAGGAGTGGGAGCAAACCTTTGAACAATCCGGTTACTACAGAGAGTAATCTATGAAGCGCCCCGGTTTGAAATGGGAATTAATGCTGCTTTGTGTCGTACTGGTAACCATACCTACGACACTCATGGGCGCGCTTGGCTATTACTCTTATCAAAGCTTTGCCGAGTCAGCATTGGAATCACAGCTAAAACAGCGTAGTGAAGAGATGCACGCCCTTGCCAATACGTTTATTGAGCAAAAAGACAGGGTACTCAAACGTGAAGAGGCCCTGGTTTTAAAACGCATAGAATCGATCGCTCTGACCAGCCAACAGGTCTTATTAACCCTTCCCGTTTCCATGAAACCCAAAATAGAAGGTGAAGATCCTGACCCACATCGAATACTGCAAAAACTCTCCGACATTCGCTTGAACCGGGGCGGCCATATATTTTTGCTTGATGACAATAATTCCCCTGTCTTTAACAGCGCCCTATTAGAAAACCACAGTCGCCCGCGCTTTTATAACCACTTTTTAGGTCTCATCGAGGAAGCAATGCCTCTGTTGCTTTCCGGTGAAATCATCTCTATTCGCTACCCCTGGAACCTCACCGAAAAAGGTAACTATCATTACCGCCAAACAGCGCTAGCTTACCTTGAAAACTGGCAGATGGTTTTAGGTGTCACAATCAATGAGACCGATTACAAGAGCACAGCATTTGAGCGTAAGTTGCAAAATCAATTGAGAAACCGATTGGCGATTGAGCGTATCGGCGACCGAGGTTACATATGGGTGTTGAACAGTAAAGGTGAGTACATCGTCTCCAGAGATCATTTGCGGGACGGGGAGAACATGTCCAATGTCATCGACCAGAATGGTCAGTCGCTGGTCCAGTATATGGTCAATCAAGCTATCTCCCAACCGATCGGCGATAGCAAAATGATCTACTATCAGTGGCGCAATATTGGTGAGGAAAAACCGCATCCTAAAGCAGCAGCGGTAACCTACGTTTCTGAATGGGATTGGGTCATCGGCGCCAGCGCTGATCTCGATGAATTTTATGCGGGCCTGAATGATATCCAGAAGCAGATATTCTATATCTGTATCGTTTTTATCCTGCTCAGTTCAGCTATCGCTTATTTCCTGGCCCAGCGTATTACCCATCCAATCGAGTATATTGAGGCACTTGCCACGAAAGCTGCTGACGGAGATCTGAGTGTCAAAGTGGACCGACGCCAGATATCTGAGACTGCGGAAATTCATTCGATGGCGAACGCTTTCAGTACGATGATCACTAATCTGAATCGCCTGGTACTGCAAAAAGAGCGCAATACCGTTGAATTAGCTCGGCAAAATGTCGCCCTTCACGAGTCGGAAGAGAAACTTAAAGCAGCCCTTCAGGCACTCGAAGACGAAAAGCAAAAATTGCATACCCAGGCTATTACCGACCCTCTGACAGGATTACTAAACCGGCGCGGTTTCTCCATCGCAGGGAACAAAGAGTGGCAATACCACCTGCGCACCCGAAACCCGCTGACCATCGCTATGATCGATATTGATTATTTCAAACGAATCAACGATGAACATAGTCACAGTGTGGGGGACGATGTATTAGTTGAACTCGCCAGGCACCTCACAGAACATATGCGCCAAAGTGATCTGGTTGCACGGATTGGCGGAGAGGAGTTTGCCCTGATTCTGAACCAGCCCCTGCCAGAAGCCGAGATCGGTCTGGAGCGCTTACGCGAACTGATTGAGCACAGTCCGGTCACCTCAGCAGATGAACAGATTCACTACACGATTAGTATTGGCGCCGTTGAGGCTTGTCGACGCTTTATAAGCCTAGAGGCGGCACTCGATGCCGCAGACAACAATCTCTACGCGGCTAAACGTCGTGGACGTAACCGTGTCGTTAGCGAATTAAAATCGGCCTGAGCTCAATCGCTTTTCCAGTTTGGCGCTTTTCCTGCTCAGGAAGAATATCCAGGCTAGGCCACAAGCCATTCTGTAAGCAGGTGGCATAAGCAGCACTAATTTCAGCTTTTTTCATGCTCTCGACCGTTTCATTAACCGCATAAGTTAAACGGTGCCAACTGGCCTTAATACCCTCAGCCTGTGGCTCCAGCAACATATACCAGCAATCCGATGTACCATCATTCGCAGGCATACCGATGACCCCGGCATTTAGCCAGTAGCCCTCTGTCGTTTCTGAGACAAAAGGCAGCCCGCTATGCCCCCCAATGATGACTTCAGCTGATACAGACTGTTGCTGCTTCGCCTTGTAACCATGGTCAGTGCTCGCAAAGATAAAATCGTTGATACTGGTAACGCTGCCATGAAGCACATGGAACTGCCGACCTGATAAAGAGAACCTTAACTGTCGGGGTAACCCGCCCATCCAGAATTTCTGCTCTGGGCTCACCCTGTTGTTCGCATAGGCATACCACTGCACAGATAACAACGAACAGGCAGAACCTTCATCAAACCCACAACCGCAATCCGGTGCACTGGCGGCCAGGGATTCTTCACAATTCCCCATCACCACATGACAGCCCCACTCCCGAATAAGTGAAACGGTCTCAGTTGGATCAGCACAATACGCAACCAGATCACCGGTACAGATAACCGATGCAGCAGGTATACCCTGCTGCTCAGCGATCCGTTTCATCTCACGCGTGGCCGACAAATTACTATAGGGCCCGCCAAAAACCAGAACAGGCCCATTCAGTTCACCCAGATCCATCTTTTACCTTCTTAATCTTCAACCACTAACAACAGCTTCAGCTTGTTTCTCGGTTGCTCCGCCAATCATAAACAGCAGACATCCACCGACCATCACAACAATACAGATCCATAACAGCTTGGTATATTTATGTGCGTCCCCTAACAGCTGGCTATGCCCCGAGGACTCAGTGAAATACAGCAGCGCGCCCAGCAGCGCCAGCGCAAAGCTGCCCAGATAACTCCAAACAGGGATATTTCTGCGATTCCCCCATAAACTGAAGAAAATCACAGGCACCAGGTACATAGAAGCCGTACCACTGACCGCCACAGCACTGAACAGGTCCTTATTCCCCAGGAACACCATCGCTAATCCTGCCAGCATAAACAGTGCCATCGCTATGCGACCATTTCGCAAGTTAACCGACATAATACGCATATCAACCACCAGCATTTTTGCCGAACTGGTCAGGGTGCTATCCAGAGTGGACATGGCCGATATCACTAAAGACGCACTAAACAGGAACATAGGGACCTCACCCAACAAACGGGTCAATACCTGATTCATATCCTCGCCATCCAGCGCATTACTGCCAGCCACGACCCCCAAGGAACCGAAGGCGATAATGCAAAGGCTGCTAATCCAGCCCGCATGGAGGAAACTACGGCGTGTCGTTTCGCGATCGGCAAGGAAACCGCGGTCCATCATCACAGGATCATGCATTGGGTAGCTCCACACCTGTAGCAGTGCAACTGCCAGTAGGATTGGGCCAGGCTCTGAAATATCGAAGGGTTTGAAACTTAACAACTCAGAAGAGTAGTGCCCCCCGCCCGCAACGAGGACTAGCAACAAGCCCAGCACCACCAGGAAAATCACCATCTGGTAGAAATCAGTACGCAAAGAAGCATGCAGCCCGCCCAACATGGAATAGAGTAGTGTTACAGCAGCTAAGCCGACTACCGCTAAGGTATATGAGCTCGTTCCAGCGGCACCAAACAAAATGCCGATAACCAGAAGGTTGGCAAAGACTTCACTCACTAGGCGAACACCGATCACAAAGTTATAACAGCGTGTTCCCCAACTACCAAAGCGATCTGCGAGAAAGGCCTGAACACTGTCATAGCCCTGCTCAAAGCGCAGATGATCAATGATACGCCCACCTGTGAGGAAGGAGAGGTAATAGGCAGCATAAGCAAGTGCTCCCCAGATACCGTAATAAAACCCCAGAATAGCCGCGTTTAACAGGGAGCGGGCAAAGATCCAGGTGGTGACCTGAGAAAAGATCAGGGTCAGCAGTTCAGGCGCTCTTCCATCCTGAGAATGCCCCCGATAAAAACCCTGCTCATGGGTTACACGTCTTGATAAGAGTACAGAGATAAGTGCCAGAGCAGAGACTAAACCTGCCAGCCAGATTTCCATTGCAGATCCACCAGTTGAAGAGTTAATTGTGAAGCTAAGACAAAGATAAACGGGCAGGGTTCCACACAACCGCGATGTTGGCTCAAATCGCGGATTCCACCTCTGGTCCACGACAACGAACTTCATCAATGAGTTCAGGCATAAATCTCAGAAATGATGCTTCAATCTCTTCATCAAGTACTTTTAGTTCATCAACAGCACCCGCAAAGTTATTAGCAAAGCGAATACGTTCAGCAATACGATCCAGCGCGAAACCGACACCTTCCAGCGTAGCGTAAGAAGAAAACCAGTCATGTTCTGCTACACGTGCAGTGACCTGTTGCATCCTTTCAGGCATCAATACCTGCCCTTCTCGCAGCGAGCCATAATAATCCTTGCAACAATCTGCAAACGGCCGAGCACTAAACACCTGCCAGTGCTTTATCAGATAATGGTCAAATGCCATATCCAGCATGATTCCAGCAAACCTTCGACGTTGCCTGGAAATACACCCTTTAAGCCTGGCAACTTCAGGGTGATGATCGGTAAAACGATCAACCAAACGGTGGTTTTGCAAACCCGCATAAACTCGCGGTGATAAAGTGGTTTGATCCACCCCTCTTGAGAAATCCCCCAGAAGATTTCCCACCCGGGATTCGGTATCAGCTTTGGCAAGAAAAAGATGAGCGAGATAGTTCATATTCGAATCTTACCTCAGGACAGAAGATTTTTTCAGAACAAGTTTATTGTCATATTTGACAATTTACAATCATCTACAATAAACTACCAACAATGACAATTTACTAATTGAGGCAACGATGGGTCGTCCGAGCAAAAAACAGGAACGCACAGAAGAGATCTTGCAGGCCTTCCAGCGCTGCGTTGCACGCTTTGGTTTAGAAGGTAGCAGCCTGGAAAGAATAGCCGAAGAGGCAGGCTTACAGAGAAGTCTGGTTCGCCACTTTGTTGGTAATCGCGATGACTTGATCGCCATGCTGGCCGATCGAGTGATCGCGCAGTCAGATGCTCAATGGTCAGCATTTCTTGAAATTCTTCCCCCTCAAGGTGCGGTAGAAGCCTTGTTGGAAGGTCTGTTCCACGAAGCAACCAGCGATCCTGAATTTGTTCTGGTGATTGAGTCATTGATCTTTGCATCCAGTCAGAAACCCGAGTTACAGCAACTGATGCAACAATGGCTAAAACGCTTTACCGATGATGTCACCGGGATTATCGCTCGCGACTTTCCGCAGAACTCCGCGGAAGATCTCTCCGCCGTCGCATTTGGCATTGTATCGCTGTATTTCAATTTGGATTCCTTGGCACCCATTGGTCTCAACGATCAATATCGGGAACCCGCCTACAAAGCCGCACAACGATTAATTAACTCATTATCCAACTAAGGGAGAACAAACATGGCCTGGACTAGCATACTTGGTATCGCCCTACTGCTTTGGGTGGCATACGATCTATACGCGGGCAGCGTTTGGTTACATCGTGAGTTTTACCGCGCTCAGGAACCTACAGCCTACTGGCTGTTAATCTTGCTGTGGACTGCGGTCGCCGTTTCTTGCTTTTACTGGCAGGTATAACCATGAATAGCATCCAACTGCCCAAACGAAATCCAATTATTCTGCTGCTTTATGCTGTGCTGGTGATGGGGATGTTCAGTTTTATCATCTGGACAAGCCTTCCCTATGACAACCAGGGTAACGCGTTATTTGCAGGCACCTCCAGCCAATCAGAAGGGACCGCTGACAAACAGAGAGTGACTCAACTTACCCCTCTGAATATCGCTGGTATTCAGCAGGTGTTGGATCTTCGGCGCCCCCTTGAGCCGCAATATATCCAGCTTTGGAATCGTTTTGAATCAGCCGATCTGATCTCCGTATTGAATCCTCAAAAGCCGAAGAGGGTCTACCTGGTATTTGGCGAGTACTCAGATACCGATCAAACGGTTTCTGTCGTACTTGGCTACCCCAATCAAAGCGAAGAGAAGCCTAGCTGGAGCAGCATCGATATTTCTCCAGGCACCTACCTGAAGCAGAAAAACACCAGCGTAATTGATGTCTGGAGTGGAGCGGAGTCGTCTGCCAACGCTTTGCTGTTTCGTTCAGATTTTGAGATTTACCAGCTGGACGACCGCTATAAGCTGAAATCACAAACAGCCTTTCTCTCTGTTGCTCAATGAGTGGAGACCCATAATGAATACTGATGAATTTCTTAACTATATCGAATTCATGTCGTTCAATATTTACGACTGGGTACTGGTATTTGCACTGGCATTCCTGGCCTTAGAGCTGCTCAATGATGTTGTCACCAAGCGTTTCACAGGAGAGCGTATGCTGGAAACCTTATCCAGTTGCGTTACCCAGATCCCCTATTACTTGTCTGAAATGTTTATCTTCGGCGCTGCCGTCTACGGTTTCTTTACCATCCATGAAATGATCCCATGGAAGATCCCCGTCAACATGCATACCGCAGCGCTGGTTCTCTTACTCGCCGACCTAACCTATTACATCGAGCACTACTGTATCCACAAAATCCGCCTGTTTTGGCTAGCACACTCGGTTCACCACAGCTCAGGCATGATGAATACGGCTACCGCGTTCCGCTTCAGCCTGTTTGATCCGGTGGTCTCCGTTCTGTTCCACCTGCCTCTGGTATTGATGGGCTTTAACCCTATCCTGATTTTTGCTGCGGAGATTCTGGTTCAGGCTTATCAATTCTGGCTGCATAACGAGATGATTGGCAAACTCGGACCGCTTGAATGGATTCTTAATACCCCATCCCACCACCGGGTGCACCATGGCTCCGATGACAAGTACATCGACAAAAACTTCGCTGGCATTCTGATCATCTGGGACCGTTTATTCGGCACATTTCAGAAAGAGGAAGAGATACCC
Organism: Neptuniibacter caesariensis; assembly: GCF_000153345.1. GTDB lineage: Bacteria > Pseudomonadota > Gammaproteobacteria > Pseudomonadales > Balneatricaceae > Neptuniibacter > Neptuniibacter caesariensis. The sequence continues at coordinate 307,084 of NZ_CH724126.1, read as the reverse complement.
AAATATGGTCTGACAACGCAGATGACCAGTAAGAACCCGATCACCGTGCAGTTTTATGAGTTTTCTAAACTGTACAAAGATCTGAAATCAGCTAAGGGAGCCGGTGAGTTCTGTAGTTATCTATTTAAAGGGCCAGGCTGGAAGCCTAAATCTGAGGACGCTTAAGATGATCAATCTTCCTAAAGACGCCTATACATCGACGACATGGTTTGAAAAAGAACAGGAAAAAATCTTTGAGCAAAACTGGCAGTTTGCAGGCTTTACCTCAGACCTGAATGAGGCGGGGGAGTTTCTGACCGTGCAGGTCGGGCGAATCAACCTGATCGTAGTTAAAGGCCCTGATCTGAAAATCAGAGCCTTTCATAACCAATGCCGCCACCGTGGAACCCAGTTATTACGTACCTGTGGTAAGGCAGGAAAAGCTTTAACCTGCCCTTACCATGACTGGAGTTACTCTCTGGAAGGTGATCTGTTGTCGGTACCGCAACAACGTGAAGAGTTCCCTGATCTGGATAAGAAGATGCTTGGGCTGCATAGGGCCAGTGTTTCAATATGGAAAGAGATGATCTGGGTCCATCCCGAACCGGCCCCTGAGCCGTTGACAGACTGGCTTGGCGATATCAAAGGCTTAGTCGGCCCCCATCGAGTGGAGGAGCTCATAGAAGACCCAGATTCCGCGACAGAGCATGAGATCAAAGCTAATTGGAAAATCGTGGCTGAGAACTATATAGACGGATACCACTTAGCCCATCTTCATTCCGCAACTTTGAATATGTATGCCCACCAGCAGCAGGAGTGTGGCTTCGTCGGCAAACATTTTGCATTTTATGAGCCCCTAACTGACAAGTATGCCGACAACCTAAAAGAGATGAGTCCGTTACCACCGATAGATCATTTTACCGAAGAGCAACCACTAGGGGCCTATGTGCCGCTGATCTTCCCTAATCTGGGGATCGGCGCAAGTGAAAGTAGCTGGTCAATTTTCCACATTATTCCACTGGCACCCAACCTTACCCGCGTTATCACCCGTACTAAAGTGATGCCAGCATCGGGCTGGGCTTACTTCCGCCAGTCCCAACGAAGCAACAATGCCTTTGCCAGCATGTCAGGAAAATACGCCGAAGGAACGTCTCCTGATGACCCAATGCAGAGCGGTGATTTCATGGCAGAAGATATTTTTGCTTGCGAGCAACAGCAAAAAGCGCTGAATTCCCCCTATTTCTCAGTGGGACCGACAGCACAGAATCAGGAAGCCTCGGTAAGAGACTTCCAGAGCATTATTAACCTGGAAATGGAGCAGTAAATGAAAGCCTATCTAGCCCCGCTCATGCTATCCGTAATGGCTTGCCAGACAGCAGCCAGCAGCCTGGATGTGCAGATTGATGGTATCCGAAGCGCTAAAGGCAAAGTTATTGTATCCCTATTTAGCCAATCCAAAGCCTTTGCTGCGGCCGATATGAATCAAGCTAAAGTTCTGACAATACAGCAGGCAATTCAAGGTAGTATGCGTTTCCGCTTCTCCAACCTATCTGTGGGCGAGTATGCCCTGATTGTCCATCATGACGAAAATGACGACGGCAGGCTGAATGAGAAAGAAGGTATTCCCCTGGAAGGCTATGGGTTTAGTCAAGGCCTGGGTAAACAGGCGGCACCTTCATTTGATGAAGCAAAACTGACTATCAATGAGGGCATGTTTGACAGCCAGGTTCGCCTTATCTACCAATAATATTCGTTATTAAGGGATGATCCTCACCAACCGCGAAAGGCGTATAAATTCAGGATAGATTAATGTAACTTGAGTCATGACTAATATACGGGAATTTTTCCTTTTTTTTCCCAGATCTGTGCTTAACTTAAGAGTATTCATGTCGTCTGAGGGTTGTATATGTCTGATGAGCTCATTGTCTTTGCTGAAGAGGAGAGTAACGAAAATGTTGTCTCAGCAAACCAACTAAGTTCAAGGCCTTGGAAAGTACTGGTCGTCGATGACGATCGGGATGTCCATGAAGCGACAAAGTTTGGTTTAAAAGGTTTGGTGTTCCTTGGTCAGCCTTTAGAGCTACTCCATGCATATTCCGCCAAAGAAGCCACTGAAATTCTTCGAGAGACTCATGAAGTTGCGGTTATCCTGCTCGACGTAGTCATGGAGACTGAAAGTGCAGGTCTCGAGCTGGTAAAGGTGATCCGCGAGGATTTAGGCCGTAAAAGCACCCGCATTATCCTGCGAACAGGTCAGCCAGGCTATGCCCCTGAAATAGAGGTTATCCTCAAATACGATATTAACGATTATAAAAATAAAGCCGATTTAACCCGAACCCGGCTTTATACCTCTGTCACGGCAGCCATTCGCTCTTATTCTGAGATTCAAGCACTAGATACCAGTAGAAAAGGCCTTGAACAGATTGTTCATGCTTCCAGCGAATTGATGTCATTACACGGCATACGTGAATTAGCAAACGGCATTATTACCCAGTTAGCTGCGCTATTAGGTACCCCCGAAGAGGGCATGATCTGCATAAAAAGCTCCCATGATAAGCAGAAAGGTCCCACTACGGCGGACTTTGCCGTGGTCGCAGCCTCCGGGCAACGATCCGTTGCACAGAATGAAGAGGTACTCGAGGACCCCAATATTATGGCGATGCTGTTAGATGCTGCTATGAAGCGACGCAGCGTTGACGGCGGTTCTGATTGTGTTCTCTACTTTCCCAGTGAGTTCCGTGATGACATGATGCTCTATCTTGACCTGCATAGGGCACTGGAAGAAACCGAGCATCAACTACTAGAGGTTTTCTGTAGCAACATTTCGGTCTGCCTGGACAATGCAACGATCCTCGACCGCTTACATAACTACGCCTACTTTGATTCGCTTCTGGGAATTCCAAACCGTGTTTCGTTCGCCCGGTACATCGATAAGATGATGGCAAGTGCCGCGGATGATCAGCTGATCTGCCTGATCGATATCGACCACTTCAGCGGTATAAACGATACCCTGGGAACCAATACCGGTGACGAGCTGCTTAGGCTTGTTGCGCAACGGCTGACTAAAAATCTGCCAGAAGGTACTTTTGTAAGCCGTGTATCCGGTGACACCTTTGGGATAATGGGCTCAGCACACAATCTCTCACCAGAGACGGTCACTGAACTCGTCGAGAAACCATTCACCTTATTTGGTGACGAAATCGTCATCTCCACGACCCAGGGCTTTTACGTGTTGCGTGATGCCAACGTTAGCGGAAATGATGCGATCAAACGGGCCAACATCGCCCTGAAACGGGCCAAAGACATTATCCGCGGTGATGCCGTTGAATACACCCATGAGATAGAGAAAGAAACCCATCAACGCATGCTCATGCTGCAAGGGTTACGCAAAGCCCATGCAGAACATGAACTGTTTATGGTTTACCAGCCACAGATAGATCTGAATACCGGTAAAATTAATGGCCTGGAGGCACTGATTCGTTGGAAAACGCACAATGGCACCATGATCCCCCCCGACCAGTTTATCCCTGTGGCCGAAAGTTCAGGTTTGATTGTTCAGTTGGGTGAATGGATTATGTGTTCAGCCCTGCGGGATCTGGAACATCTGGAGAATCGCTATGCTCTGGGCCTACAGATGGGTATCAACATCTCTCCGGTACAGTTCAGGCACCCTAACTTTCTCAACACCATTAAAACTGAGCTGAACAAATTCAACCTTTCTCGAAATCAGGTCGAATTTGAAATCACTGAATCGGTGGCGATGATGGATATTGATACTGTCCGCGCCACCCTGAAGCAGATCCATGATCTGGGTGCGCAAGTCGCTATCGACGATTTTGGAACCGGCTTTTCCTGTCTGAGTTACCTCGAAACGCTGCACTTTGATCGTCTTAAAATTGATAAGTCGTTTATCGATAAGATGTCCAATGAGAACGCAGGCACCTATATTCCGGAAATGATCATAAACCTTGGACGGGATCTGGACATGTCAGTGATTGCTGAGGGGGTTGAGACACAAGAGCAGGTCAGTCGCCTCAAAGGCCTTAATTGCTTTGAAGCCCAGGGTTATTTCTTCGGTAAACCTATGGATATGAAATCATTAGAGATCTGGTTAGATGGGCATATAGCCAAGCAAGGATAACTCAGACTAAAGCAAATGGAGTTCCAGCATGCTGTCAGGCAAAGGTCGGCTCGCAAGTTTATGTCTGTTCACTCTGCTCGTTGGCTGTGCAGAGGAAGAACCGATTAAAGTAGGCTTCATCGGCGGAACATCTGGCCGGGTGGCCGACCTAGGCACCGCAGGGAGGAATGGCTTTACTTTGGCGCTTGAAGAGCAAAATGCTCGGGGCGGGATCAATGGCCGCAAAATACAGCCCATCTACAAAGATGATCAACAACAGCCGGCTCTCGCCCAAACATTGATAGATGAGCTCATCGCAGAAGAGGTTGACGCAATTATTGGTCCAATGACCAGCGCAATGGCCGTTGCCACAGTAGATCAGATCAATCAGGCTGAAACGCTGATGATGGCTTGCACCGTCACTACAGATCAACTCACCGGCATCGATGATTACTTTATGCGTCCCTTGAGTGCCATCTCTGAACATTCCGGCAAGCTTGCTAAGCTTCTCAATCAATATGAACCTGGAGCATCAAAAGCGGTTGCGATACTGGATTTTGGGAATCGCGCCTACACAGAAAGCTGGTTACAAGGCTTTAAAAAAACCTTCGAGAGCAATGGTGGCGAGCTAGTAGCCACTGAGTCTTATGTTTCTGGTGCGGATAGTAACTTTGTTGGTATCGCCAACACGGCCCTCAAACACAATCCATCCTTAATCCTGCTTTCCATGAATTCGGTGGATGCCGCACTGATTACGAAACAGATCAGGGTTAAAAATCCTGATCTGATCATTGCCTCATCGGAGTGGGCCGGCACTGAGCGATTGATCGAACTCGGTGGGATCTATACTGAGAACATGTATGTCCCGCAATATATCAACCGCTCCAGTAATGACATGGGTTTTATCAATTTCAAAACAACTTTTGAGAAACGTTTCAAAAATGCACCGGGCTTTCCCGGGCTGTTTTGTTATGAAGCGGCCAGAATGGTTTTTCAGGGGATGCAGTCCGACGAGAAAGATTTGAAGCAAGCCATGCTGAATCTTAATAGTTACCAGGGAGTACAAGGGCCCCTGAAACTGGATGCCTATGGTGATGGTAAGAGCAAGACGTTTGTAACACGTGTTGAACAAGGCAAGTTTGTCGTATTGGAATAAACTATGGCAGCGAAGACAACCTTCTGGTCACTACGCGCAATTCTATCTACGCAGTTTCTCATCGTTGCGGCAGTACCTATTGTTATTGCCAGCCTTCTCTCAATTTTTTTACTCCTACCCAGAATCAATCAGAATATTTTCATTAACCAACAGGCCCTTGCCAACTCGATTGCCGGCCAGATCACGACCTATTTAGCCAATGCAGAGTCCGATATTAATGTGCTGGCATCCTTTGCCATGCAAGAGCAAACCTTGTTAACCGAGCAATATGACTTACTGAATATCTATACCAACAACCAAGCGTACTTTAGCGCGATCTATATTACAGACAACAAAGGCCATATCAGAAACATCGGCTTACCTAGCCACCGCCAGTTTATGCGCCAAACCTATTTGAACCTGGATATGAGTAACAGCCACGTATTCAAAGGTATCAAAGAAAGAAATATCGCACAGTGGTCAAACGAATACTTATCTACCATCAGCGGTAGCTTATCGATTGCCTATTCCCAGCCCTTCATTGAAGGCGTGTTGGTCGGGGAGATAGCCATAGAAGAACTGCCAAAGCTCGTTGAGAAGCTGGCAAAGCAAAACAACGTCACGGTTATGGTTCTTGACCAAAACAAGCAACTAATCGCTCACCCTGATGCACAACTAAGCCAGCAGCAGATCAACCTATCCAACCTGGAACTTGTACAAAGGACCGATGCAGGCGAATCTCTTAGCATCCCCTTTGAGTTCGATAATCAGCAATTTATTGGCAGCGCTACCCTGATACCTAACCTTAACTGGATGGTCATTGTTGCCCAACCTCAGAAGCTATTAGAGGGGGAGCAAGCTGCGATCAGGGATATTTTTATCGCGGCCGTGCTGATCGGAATTGTTTCAGCCATGTTTATTGCCCTGTTGTTGACCAAAGAGCTGGTTATGGGTTTTTACGATACGGCCCGCCAGGCCAGATCCCTGGCCCGTGGTAAGTATTCAGAGACACCGCAATATTCACGTATTCTGGAACTCTATAAACTTAGGGAAGACCTGAATAAAACAGGTCAGGAGATTGAGAAGCGCGAGAACCATATTACCCAGCTCAACACCGAATTGGAGCAAAGAGTAGAAGAGCGTACGGAAGATCTACGCCATTCACATGCGGAACTTGAGCAAACCCTTCACGATTTAAAACTGACCCAAGAGCAACTGATCCATTCTGAAAAATTATCCGCTTTAGGCTCGCTGGTCGCAGGCGTTTCCCATGAACTGAATACCCCCATAGGTAACAGCTTGATGGCCGCAACCACACTCAAAGAGAGTGTCGACAAAGTTGTCAAAAAAACAGATCAGAACCAATTAACCAAAAAAGACTTTGACCACTTCATTCATGAATCTTCTGAAGGTAGCGAGATCCTCGTCAAAAACCTGTACAGGGCATCAGAGTTGATTCATAGCTTTAAGCAGGTTGCGGTCGATCAATCCAGCGCGAAAAAGCGCCGCTTCGAACTCGGTCAACACATCAATGAAGTCTTAACCACCCTCCGCCCACAATTGAAAAAAACCCGCATAGAGGTCACTAGCTCATTAGAAGGCACTATCCATCTGGACAGTTTTCCTGGTGCACTTTCCCAGATTTTAACCAATCTTATCCAGAATGCGTTGGTGCATGCTTTCGACGATAAAACCCCAGGGCATATTTCTATCTCTGCGTCTTATCTGGACGATAGGACAGTGGAATTGATCGTGACTGATGACGGTAAGGGGATGACCCAGGATATGATCAATTCAATCTTTGACCCTTTCTATACGACAAAATTAGGCCAGGGAGGAAGCGGGCTGGGGCTGCATATTGTGCATAACCTGATAAGTAATGTGCTTGAAGGGCAGATCTGTGTCCAAAGCGAGCCTGGTAAAGGCACAACCATGAAACTTCACTTCCCTTCAGCGCTCTGACTACTATTCTCGCTGCAAACGGTACAGCGCTTCTCTTTCTAAATGCAGAAGGCTACTTGTTTGCCGATATTCATAGTCTTTATCCGGACGCTGCAGCTCAAGGTCACGGAGCTGCTTCAATAAACGTTGTCGCTCGATTGAAGATAAGCCATCAGCTACCAGTTTGTTTTCCGTTTCTTTAATCTGCTCTTCAAGTGAATCTTGCTGACGCTGCAACTGACTCAGTTCTCGCTCTAGCTTTTTAACTTTCTGCTGCTGGTCATACTGAGCTTTGCCTTTGCGATACATAATGAGAAAAGCAGAATGATCAGGTTCAGGGCACACATAATGATAGGTAGAACCATTCAACCCCAGGCGATAGCCATTATCAGGCTTACAATAAGTTTTCAGCCCCTGCTGACGTCCATTCAGGTAAGCCTGAAGATCCAGTTTAATTTGATATTCTGAGCAAGCTTCCTGATGCTCGGCCAGAACAGACTCAACCTTACCTTGCACCCCATCGCTATACCCAATACCGTGCCAGTCACCAGTCAGGCACTCCTCCTGGCTCAGGCTGGCACAGCCCGATAGGCCGACAACAACACCTAAAATCAGCAGCTTACGCATTTAAACCTTCCCAATTCAGTCGACTATCCAGCTATCATAACCGATAAAGATGAACAGAACGGGAATAACGCACTGTACTTGTTCTTAGGGTTCCGGCTAACGAATCACGATGTCAGGTAACCAACGCTGACTACGTTCAATTTCATCACGTTCTCCCTCATGCATTGGCGGGGTACTCAGATCTTCAGGGGGGGAAGCAAGCAGGTTCAAGTCAACCGCCTGGGCCTCACCTTTGATAACGCCATCCTCTACACGCATATGATAGTAAATGCCGTTCCAGAAGTTGGCGCCAAACTCATCCCTCTTCTTAAACATAAAAAGGAGATCATGTGACAGCCAGCTTAGGTCTTCGTGGCTAACCCGACGCGGCTGCTCATACGGGTATGCAAGATGACACCATAATTCAGGTCCTACCAGGCACTTCATCTCTTTCATAGACAGGAAATAATCGCGAAACTTTTCATGATCCATGTGCAGACGGTAGCCACTTACCCCCTGTTCAGGCGTAAAGACGACATGGCCAATAACAATCTCACTTTCCTGTTTATCCAACAGGATTATCTCTTTCTCTCCAGAAAGAGGGTTAGCCAAAGCTAAGTTGCTATTGGTGATAAAAAGCATCAAAAAAAGCCAACTCCGAGCGCCTGTAAGCATGAGGATTCCCCTTTCGCTGTTTCTTCACAGTGTAAAAGCTGCCGCTTATTTCGCTATGGTACTTGGGTACCTATTTCTGCTGATTCTGCAATTTTTGAGTGATCACTATTTTATTTTGCGCCCTCTCATACATTTGGTTAGAGTTAGATGAGTGCAAATATTGAGCAGCCTGATATTAACAAGTTTGAAAAAAGTGGATGCTTGATGAGTTAAGAATGCTGAATTTTAGATCCTTCCTGGAAGGTCATGACGACACAGACTTAACTAACAAAGAGTCAACACCTGAAACGAACACTTGGTTAAATGCACAAATAACGTTAGCCTGAATAGCCAGTATGATTCTTATTTAGCAGCTCACTATTGCGGTAAGCAGCTGTAACTAAAACTAACTTTGAGAAAAACGACTTTAAAGTTTTAGGTTTGAACTACACTTACCTGAGAGAGTTTTTCCTTTAAGGTAGTATAAGGATGACAAGATGACAGATACCCTTCTTTTCGCAGCGGAGGATCCGATCGCATCACAACCGGGCCTCCCTCCCTGGAAGGTACTGATTGTTGACGATGAGGAGAGTGTTCATCGTGTTACACAGTTAGTTCTCAAAGATGTCACCTTCGATGGGCGCCCCATTGAACTTCTTGAAGCTCATTCGGGAGCCGCAGCCAAGGCTATCTTAGAGCAAGAAGGTACCAACATCGCCCTGGCAATGATTGATGTGGTCATGGAAACGGATGATGCCGGATTACGTCTGGTTCAGGTGATTCGCGACGACCTTCATAATGAAATGACACGTATTGTTCTTCGTACCGGGCAACCCGGTCAGGCTCCTGAAGAACAGATCATTCAAGAATACGACATTAACGACTACAAGGATAAAACTGAGCTCACCGGCACAAAGCTAAAAACCCTGCTCTATTCCTCTTTGCGCTCTTATCGCGATATTCAGACCATTGACCACCAGCGTAGCTCGCTGGAAACCGTTATCCACGCAATCGGTCATATTAACCAGATTAATTCCCTCAGCCGTCTAGCATCGGCCATTCTTAGCCAACTGATCTCTCTGCTGAATTTCGAGCCTGATTCAATTTATTGCAGCACTCGCAGAATCTACAAAGACAAACCAAGGTTTACCGTGCTTGCCGCTACGGGCGCCATGGAGTCTTTACTGCAGGAGGCTGAAACCAGCATGGCCACAATAGACTACGATGAGGTCGAGCTGCCCAATGAGTTACAGAAGGTTTTTAATCAGGCACTAGAACAGAAACGTTCGCTGCATACTGAACATGGCTACATCGCCTACCATGCGGGCGTATCGGGTGCAGAGAGCCTGCTCTACATCAAACATAATAGTAATATTGACGAACACGCCAAACACTTACTGGAGATCTTTAGTGCCGATGTCATCTCCACTTATCATACATTGCTACTAAAAGAAGAGATCCAGCATACCCAGGAAGAGCTGATCTATATCCTTGGCGAGGCGGTAGAAAAACGTTCAAAAGAGACTGGCGCCCACGTTAAGCGTGTTGCCGAAATATCGGCAGTGCTGGCTAAAGCCTGTGGTTGTAACGAACTCTACGTTGATAATATCCGCTTAGCCTCTCCCTTGCATGACTTAGGAAAAATAGCGATCCCAGATGCGATCCTCAATAAGCCTGGCAAACTGGACCCAGATGAATGGGCCATTATGCAGACCCATGCTGAGATTGGTGCAAGCATGCTGCAAAACTCGGATCGACCGATCTTTCAGCTAGCCGCCCAAATCGCGGGTAACCATCATGAGAAATGGGACGGTTCAGGATACCCGAAAGGGCTTTCAGATGATGCGATCCCTCTCGCGGGCAGAATCTCAGCCGTCGCCGATGTCTTTGACGCCTTGAATAGTGCGCGCTGCTACAAAGAACCCTGGCCCGTTGATAAAACACTGAGTTTTATGAAAGAGCAAAGCGGTAGCCACTTTGATCCTCATTTAATTAAGCTCTTCGAAGAGAATCTGGATGATATTCTGGATATCTGTCAGAGCTTCCCGGACTAATTGCGGAAAGTGATGCAGCAAAAAGATCAAAGTTTGCCCAAGAAAATCACTTCAGGCCGCCTGGGCAAGAAGTTTGCAATCCTGATCATACTCTTTAGCTCATGCTTCACCTTATTGAGCACCTCTTTACAGCTGGGTTTAGACTACCGGGCAGATATAAGCCGTATTGAGCAGCAGTTCCAGAACATTCAGACCTCTTATCTTCAGGCCATAACACTCAGTGTCTGGTCTTTGGATGATTCCCAGATAGAAACCCAGCTCGTCGGTCTCAGCCAGCTCCCGGATATTGAATATGTCTCAATCATTGTCGATGGTGAGATCAACTGGGAAGTGGGCGAGGCAAGATCAGCAGCGAACCGGACTGTAGATCTCCCATTAGATTACACCGCACCAGGAATTTCCTCGCAAAACATTGGCTCATTACGCGTCACCGCCAGCATCGATAACGTTTATCAGCGTCTGATCAATAAAGCCGGGGTTATTCTGATCAGCAACGGCATCAAAACATTCCTGGTGTCAGGTTTTATCCTGCTTTTGGTCTGGTTTTACTTTAACCGCCACCTGAAAACGATCTCTGATTATCTGAAAGATATCGATCTGACCAGAACTGTAGAGCCGCTTCAGTTAAAGAAAAAAACCGCTCCAGCTAAAGAGGACGAGATTGATAACGTTGCCAATACCATTAACCAGATGTGCCGCAGTCTGCATAAATCCTATGAAGAGCTAAACCAAAATAAGCTACACCTTCAGGAACTGGTTAAAGAGCGAGATGCATTATTAGTCAGCGAAAGAGAACATAAAGAACATCTTGAAGAGAAAGTAACAGAACGTACCCAACAGCTTCAGGACTCTATGAATAACTTAAGGTCAGCCCAGGACCTGCTAGTCGAAACGGAAAAAATGGCGGCCCTGGGGAATATGGTTGCCGGGGTTGCTCATGAAATCAACACCCCGATCGGGGTATGCCGAACCGCAGCTAGTTTTCAGGCGGATCACAGCAAGATCATCCGTGACAAGCTGAAATCCAGCACCTTAACCCAGTCAGACCTCAACGACTTTCTGGATGGCGTAGACGAATCCAGCACCCTATTTGAAACCAATATTGTTAAAGCCAGTAAACTGATCTCAAGCTTTAAACAGATCGCAACAGACCAGAGCTATGATGCCTGCCAGCATTTTACTTTTGATGAGTACCTTGAATCCTCAATCCAGACAATTTTGCCGCAATACAAGCATAGTAATGTTAACTTTTCTATCGATGTAGAACCCGATATAGAGATGGAGAGTTATCCGGGTGCATACCATCAAATACTCAGCAATCTAATCAACAACACGACACTTCATGGTTTCGATAAGGAAACAGGCGGCACAATCTCCATTTCCGGGCGCAGCGATAATGGTGATCTGATTTTGGATTACCGAGACGACGGTCGTGGCCTCTCCAGTGAAGAAGCCAAAAAACTCTTTGAGCCATTTTTTACCACTAAACGCGGTAAAGGGGGCAGCGGCCTGGGCATGTCTATTGTCTATAACATTGTTGCCAGACAACTCGGTGGTCGGATCTCTCTTCAAGACTCTGATAAAGGGATTCATGTTCGTATTCAAACACCACTTATCGTCAAAAAAGCACTCCCCGACGAATAAGACAACACAGCAACTGATGCATTCGACATCCACTGCCACTCACGACATGACAAATCTGTCAGCCCAAGTGCACAGCATCAACCCTACCAAATAAAACTATTTAAAAATCAGACAGATAAGAACAGCGTAAAACTTGGCACCCTTAATGCTAAACCAATATAAACATTGGCATATGAGGAGTCAGGCCATGAGCGAAGTAGAACAAAATGTTGAAGTAATCGGAGTTGTACCTTCAGTCCTGATGGTTGTTGCAGGCTTAGTCGTAGCCATCCTGCCAGCGATCATACAGCTTGCACTGATTCTCAGCTAACTCATCAATTACCCCACCCCAAAGCGCCTTCGGGCGCTTTTAATTTGATCTCGATCACCCCTCTGAAAAATTTCCGTGCTCCCACCAATTTATAACAACAAAATCGCTCTGAACCGCTTGCATCACGGCATAATTGAGCGAATACTAATTTAAAGGATTGTTAATCTTGAGCACTGTTTTTTTTGCTGTGATCCGAGGTAACCATGAAAGGTTTGATCAAAATTGGAATCCCTGCTCTAACTATTGTCATTGTGATGCTGGTTTTCTTATTACCCCAATCAAAAACCGCGTCCCTATCCGAACAGGAAGCCCCTATCAGGATAGCCGTCTCGACCACGCCTTTGTCAGCACCTTTTTATATTGCAGATCAAAGAGGCTTTTTTCGTGAAGCAGGCGTCAATGTCGAAATTATCGATATTGCCGGGGGCGGAAAATGTTTTAAAGCATTACAGGAGGGCCAGGTTGATCTGGCAACCACATCTAACTCGGTAATCATGTTTAACAGCTTTAAACATGACAACTTCTCCGTGCTTTCCAGCTTTGTAGAGTCTGATAATGATATTAAATTACTGACCCTGGAGAAGAACCAGATTACCCAGGTGAATGACTTCAAACATCGCAAGGTGGGTGTGGTCAAAGGCAGCGCTAGTGAATACTTTTTCCATACCTGGTTAACCTTAGGCGGGGCCAACCCTGACAGCGTGGAATATGTACCTCTGAGTGTCAGTGAAATGCCAGAGGCGCTACATTCGGAAAAAGTTGATGCGATATCGGTGTGGGAGCCCTTCGCCTTCAAAACAGCGAAAGCCAAGGAATCTACAGCCCACTTGATCGAAACCAAAGGCCTGTACAACCTGTCTTTTAATCTGGTGGGTATGAAAAACAGCTCCTCTGAGCAAGATGAACAGAAGAAACGCGTTTTAACTGCCCTGAATAAAGCGGTCCATTACATCTCTCGCCATCCGGAGGAATCGCAACTGATCCTTCGTCATCGCTTAAAACTCAGCAAGGACTTTATCAGCTGGATATGGCAAGACTATTTGTTCAAACTGTCGCTGAGTCAGTCGTTATTAGTCTCACTGGAACAACAAGCATACTGGGCAATTGAATCCGGGCTTATTACTACGGATGCCTCACCCAACTTTTCTACCGTGCTGGATCCCTCTTTACTGAAATCCATAGATCAAAGAGCAACATCCTTATAGATATTAGTAGTTCAGTAGTAAATGAGCATTAGAAACCGATTAATCATTCTGGCCACACTAACCGTGGCCCTTTGTCTTGGTATGGTTGCAGGGTTGCTATGGATGGATCAGCAACGTTCCAGCCTGTTTAATCATATCAACACCATCTCCCGTATTCAGGTACAAATTAGCACGCTGCGGAGCCAATTCAGACTTCATGAACGCTATCATGATATCGAGTCGATTCATCAGGGCGGCGAGACACTAAAAGATCTTCAGCTTCAACTGGATCAGTTACAACCCACCCATAATAACGAGTTCACGTTTTTAAACAGCCTGAAGCGTTCAAGTGACAGCGTTGTCGCACTGTATGCGCATATGCTTAGGGTGCACAGCTCAAACCTCTCTAAAGCCGAAGAAGAGGCCAATCATCACTACCTTCTGGATCGCTTAGATAGCTCTATTCTCAGTATGAGCGAAGACAGCTTTCGCTTAGCAGATCACGCGCTGCAAAACTCACAAGAGGAAAGCGAGTATAAGGCCAGACTCATGCAGAGCATGCTAATCATACTTGCCATACTCATTTCCCTTTCGGCTTTCCAGACCTTACGCCTTTTCCGCATCCGCCTTAAAGAGTTAGAACAAGGAATAAAGCAACTGTCTGTAGGAAAGATGGACTACACCATCGATGTCGGCCGGAAGGATGAAATCTCGCAGCTAGCACAACATTTTAATCAGATGACCAATCGCCTGAAGGCCAGCACAATCTCTGTGGACCAGTTGCAACAAGAGATCAGCAAGCGGACATCTGAGCTAGAGCAGCAAAAAAACAGCCTAAGGCAGATTGCAGAGCATGACAGTCTAACCGGCCTGGCAAACCGAGAAGCCTTTCTGAAGAGCCTGAATGAAGTGATTATTCATTGCTCAACAAACAAGCGAAGGGCCGCGGTATTCTTTATCGATCTGGACAAGTTCAAGCAGATCAATGACTCAATGGGGCACAGCGCCGGCGATGCCGTCTTAATAGAAATGGCTCACCGCTTTACCAGCACCCTACGTAAAAGTGACTCGCTAGCCCGGATCGGCGGCGATGAATTTACCGTGATCATCGATCCGTTATATGAGTCTAAAGACGCGGCAGAGCTGGCTAAGAAGCTGATTGCCAGCTTAGAGGAGCCTTATGAATATGAAGATCAAACCCTCTATCTAAACACCAGTATCGGTATCGCTGTGTATCCTGAGGATGGCACCACCCCTCAAGAGCTGATGAAAAATGCAGACTCGGCCATGTACCAGGCAAAAAAGGCGGGGGGCAATACATTCCATTTCTACAACCGATTGATGAATCAAGATACGCTGGCCAAAATCCAGTTAGAAAGCGAGCTAAGGTCGGCAATCCAACAGGATCAATTAACCGTCTATTACCAACCCCAATTTGATCTCAAAACCAGGAAGTTAGTCGGGGTAGAAGCACTGGCTCGCTGGATTCACCCTGAAAAAGGCCTGATTCCCCCCTGTACCTTTATTCCACTGGCAGAAGAGAAAGGACTGATTCATCAGGTTGGGTCGATTATTTTGACTAAAGCCTGCCAACAAATGGCGCAGTGGAATGGAGAAAGGGAAGCACAAATTGCTCTGGCAGTTAACCTCTCCGCAAAACAGCTGAATACGCCAGAACTTGCTGGCTCAATCAGCGATATCCTGCATACAACGGGGTTGAATGCTCAGCACCTGGAGCTTGAGATCACTGAAAGCTGTGTCCTCAGTGATCCGGAAGATGCGATCCATAAACTAGAGCAATTAAAAGCACTCGGTATAAGACTGGCAATGGATGACTTCGGCACCGGCTACTCATCGCTCGCTTACCTTAAGAAACTCCCCCTTGATAAGCTCAAGATCGACAAATCCTTTGTAGATGGACTTGAAATAAACCCTGAAGATGCCGCTATCTGCCAAGCCGTCATTGCGCTCGGCCACAGTCTTAACCTAACCGTGATCGCTGAAGGCCTGGAGCACGAAGTACAGGCGACTATTCTTGCAGAACAAGGATGCGATCAGGCGCAAGGCTACTTCTTTGCTAAACCTATATCGGCAGAAAACTTTGCGAGATGCTATTTCAAAAAGGAAAGAAAGTTAAAACAGGAAGAAAATATCTAAGAAGAACCAATCATAGGAAAACGATTGGTGCAGATGGGGAGACTCGAACTCCCACGCCCGTGAAGGCACTAGCACCTGAAGCTAGCGTGTCTACCAATTCCACCACATCTGCGTGTCAATCTAATTGTCTGCTATTAGAGGCGCAACCCTGAACTTTTTCGCACCAAACTGCTAAGAGAGTTTGGTGCAGATGGGGAGACTCGAACTCCCACGCCCGTGAAGGCACTAGCACCTGAAGCTAGCGTGTCTACCAATTCCACCACATCTGCGTCAAAAGTGGGGCGCATTATATAGATATCGTTTTTGTTTGTGAAGCAAAAGATATTGATAATTAAACTAATACTTAAAAACACAGACCTATATTAGTATTAATCAAGATAATGATTGGTTTAGCTGTAAAACCTTCATAATATTCCCGTTTAGAAACAGAAGATTAGCCTCAGAAAAGTCCAACCTATGTCCAAAGATAAACGTAAAATAGCCCAGCCCCCAGAGAAAACGGTCGTTCTGATTGTTGATGATATGCAAGCCATGCGTATGTTGACCCGTACGACGCTCAAGGAGATGGGATTCAAAACGTTTGTCGAAAGTCCTAACGGCGAAGAAGCGCTAAAAAGGCTCAAGTTGATGAACATCAACCTGATTGTCTGCGACTGGGATATGCCATCGATGAACGGCATGGAACTACTAAGAAAAATAAGATCGGATGAGCGACTAAGTACCATCCCATTTGTCATGCTTACCGCACACGCTGAAGCAGATCTTATACACGAAAGCATCACAGCCGGGGTCGATAGCTACATAGTGAAACCTTATCAGCCCCGGGCTCTGTGTCAGAAGATCAACAGTCTGCTGTTAAACCCCGTTGATCTCCCATCTTTTTAAACCACCCTATTTCAGGCAGTTCTCAATGTTGCCTGCCAACTGCTTCAGGTAACCGGTGTAGCCTTGCTCAGCGGTGGTATCAATCGCCAGAGGGTCTAAGCGCCCTACGTTAACAGGTAGATCGGCAACCAGCGCCTTAACAACAGCAGCCTCAAATTGCGGTTCCAGGAATACGCAACTAACACCCTGCTTTGTTATCAAACCCTGAATTTCATGGAGTCGTTTTGCCCCAGGCGCTCTTGCCGGATCAACCGTAAAGTAAGCCTCTTGCTTAAGTCCGTAATGCGCTACCAGCAAAGTAAATGCATCGTGGAAAACCACAAAGCCTTTATCCTGATAAGGTAGAAGCTTTTGACGAATAGCTCGGTCCGTCTGTAGCAGCTCCGCGGCAAACGCCTGATAATTTTGCTCTAGCTTTGCTTTATGCTGAGGATGAAGAACGCTTAGCTGCTTTGCCAGTTTCTCAGCCGCCTCAACCATCAGCGCAGGGTCCATCCATACGTGAGGGTCATTGTCACCATGGTGATGACCATGATCATCATGCCCGTGGCCCTCATGAGCATGCTCTTCGTGGGACTCGTGCTCATCATCGTCATGACCACCCTCTGCCGCTTCATCGCTTTCAAGTAGCTGTAGCTTTTCAGCATCAGTCCTGCTCAGAGATTTACTCAGAAACTGTTCCAGATCCGGGCCAACCCAGACAATAAGGTCTGCACCATACAGTTTCTTAACATCCGAGGGTTTTAACGAGTAATGATGCGGAGATCCGCCTGGGGGAATAAGTACATCAACTTGCCCCAGGTCTGCTACTATGGCTTGAGAAACCAGTTGCAGAGGCTTAATACTGGCCACCACTTTGATTTTTTCAGCTGCATTAGCAGTTGTGGCGCCTAATATGAACAACAAAGCGAAGAGCTTTTTCATGTTAAACATACATCTCATCAGGTTTTAAAGTTACAATATAACACAAACAAGAATCGTTATAATCTACATGGCTAATCAAAATTTAGGGTTTCATTCTGATCACGACCATACAGGCTGTATAGAACAGGCCCTTGAGGGTGCTCGTGCCCTCTGTAGTGAGCGGAACTTACGATTTACCCCAATCCGAGAGCTGGTTCTGAAAACCATCTGGCAAAGCCATAAACCCCTGGGGGCCTATGAGCTGTTACCGGCTTTGGCGGAGGCGGGCTTTAACTCCGCGCCACCCACAGTGTATAGAGCGCTGGATTTCCTTCAGGAACAAGGCTTAGTTCACCGTATTGCCCTGCTAAACGCTTTTATCGGTTGCCCACATCCTAATGAACAACACCAGGGGTCATTTTTGATCTGTAAAGCGTGCAATAATGCTGTAGAGATCGATACCGATGAAGTGGGACAGGTCATTAACTCCCAGGCCAGCAAGTTGGGCTTTATTCCCGAGAAACAATCGATCGAAGTGCTTGGCACTTGCCCTGAGTGCGTACCGGATAAGCTTTCATGACATCACCGCACCAACATGAGCCACTGATTCGCCTTGACCAGGTTAATTTAAAATTTGGCCAAAACCATGTCCTACAGGATATCAGCGCGGAGCTGCACCGCGGTTGCATAACAACACTTATCGGCCCGAATGGTGCCGGTAAAACGACCCTCGTAAGAGTCGTACTTGGCCTGTTGAAACCCACCAACGGAACCATCTGGCAAGAGCAGGATCTGCGCATCGGCTATATGCCGCAGAAACTGCACATCGATAAAACCTTTCCCCTAACGGTAGAGCGTTTCCTTCGTACCGCTCAGTGTAAAGATACGCAGAAGATGCTGTCGGTACTGACCGACGTGGGTGCAGAAAAACTATTAAAACAGTCGATCCACAATTTATCCGGGGGTGAGATGCAACGTGTTTTGTTAGCGCGTGCCCTGCTTCGCGATCCAAACCTGTTAGTGCTGGACGAACCGGTGCAAGGGGTCGATATTAATGGCCAGTTGGAGCTATATAACCTGATTACGCGCATCCGCGATGAACGCGGCTGTGGTGTACTGATGGTTAGCCATGACCTTCATCTGGTGATGGCAGCGACAGACCACGTGGTGTGTATCAACCACCATGTCTGTTGCTCAGGCCACCCAGAACAGGTCACCAATGATCCCTCATTTACCGAACTATTTGGCATCAAAGGTAGTGAGCAGCTGGCAGTGTACAGCCACCATCATAACCATCGTCACAATGACCATGGTGATATTATCCATGACCACGACTGTAAAGGCGGTTGTTAATGCCTGATTTTCTTCTCTACGCCCTCTTCGGCGGACTCGGCGTAGCAGCTGTCGCAGGCCCACTGGGCTCTTTTGTGGTCTGGCGCAGAATGGCCTACTTCGGCGACACGCTGGCTCATTCAGCTTTGCTCGGTATCACAATCGGCTTTCTATTGGATATCAATCTGAACCTGGCGGTAGTGTTCTGCTGTGTGGCTTTAGCGTTGCTCTTAGTTGCAATGCAGCGGCAACGTATGGTCGCTACGGATACGCTGCTTGGCATTATGGCGCATAGTGCCTTGTCACTCGGTTTAGTAGCGGTATCCATTCTGGAGATCAGGGTTGATTTGATGGCCTACCTGTTTGGTGATCTGCTCGCAGTGACAGCCACTGACCTGTACTGGATCTACGGCGGTGGTGTACTGGTTCTTTTTCTTTTGAAGCTACTCTGGGAACCCCTGCTGGCGATCACCATCAATGAAGAGCTGGCCCATGTTGAAGGGGTCAATGTCGCCTGGACAAGGTTGGCACTGATGTTACTCATCGCAGTGGTCATTGCCATTGCCATGAAGATTGTCGGCTTGCTGCTTATTACCTCATTGCTGATTATTCCAGCCGCGGCTTCCAGAAGACTAGCGAAGACACCGGAACAGATGGCGCTGGGCGCCTGCTTGGTTGGCTGTCTATCCGTGGCTGGAGGGCTTGCCCTCTCCTGGCATTATGACACTCCCGCAGGCCCCTCTGTGGTCGTCACATCCCTGCTGATCTTTATGCTGTTGTACGCCCTGCCCTCAAAGCAAACACAATAGCCAAGCAATACCAGATAGCTCGCTCTGATTAACGTTTCCATAGCGCGTTGATCAGAGCGCCGGCAATGATCAGGCAGCCCCCTAAAAGTGTCCAGAGGGTTGGGATCTCACTAAAGAAGATCATCCCCAGCACCGCTGAGAAGATCACTTGCACATAAGCATAAGCAGAGACTTTACCCGCCGCTTCGGCTGCCATTGCTTTAGTCAAACCTACCTGGCCAACCTGGGTAAATACGCCCACCAAAACCAGAAGCAATAACGCTTCCCAACCCGGCATCACAAAGTCGTTACCTAACAGCAGCAGGGATACAGGCAGGGCCACCAGCGGGAAGTAAAAGATAATCACCGAACTATCTTCCAACTGACTTAATTTGCGTACTAACACATAGGCCGCAGCACTGCCAAACGCTCCGGCTAAAGCAGCCATTAAGCTCAGAGCTGGCATCGCAGCTTCCAGCTCGCCACTCCAGGGGCGAACCATCACTAATACACCGATAAAGCTTAGCGTGATGCATAGAATCGTTGAACGTTTAATCTGCTCTTTAAGAAATATCAGGGCGAGAACAGCAGTAAAGGCAGGATAGGTATACTGCAACACCGTCGCGTCAGCCAACGTTAGTGTGGTTACCGAATAATAGACACAGACTAATGCCAGAGCACCCACCACCCCTCGGGCGGTTAACAACCAACGATGTGTTCCCCACACAGAGATCCGTTTGCGCTTCACATCCAGATAGCTCAACACCAACGAGACAATTGCCCTGGCGGCCACAATCTCAAGCACCGGAATGCCATAACCACTTACCGCCTTAACGCAGGCAGCCATTAAAGCAAAGCCCAGCGCCGAGAGCAGCATATAACGAACAGCAACCGGTACGGATAAAATTGACATGGAAAGTGCCTGTACAGAGCAAATGAATCAAGCCGCGGATCATAACAGAAAAGCGCGACACAAAAGGCGTTGTTAATCGTCCGGACTGAGCAGCAACCCAGTCATGAGAATAAAAAAGGGGCGTATGCCCCTTTTTTAAATCTGATCCCCTTAGTGATCTTTACGACCCGCACCGGGGTTTGCGGTAAACAGAAGGGGTTGTGCACCCTCTTCTAGTTCCGGCTTTTTCTCTTGATTCACACGGGTCTCCAACTCCTCCATTGGAGTATCCGGCTCGCCATCCAAACGCATGGAATCTTCATAATCGCAACGCACGCACTCTTTGTATTCACGCTCCTCGTCACGAAAGGTTCGAATGCAATCCATCTCTCCACATCGCGGACAAACGGCTCCGGCAATAAATCGTTTAATAACACTCATTTTGACTACTCTGTAATACCGCTATGGCGCAGCAGTGCATCAACTTCAGGCTCTCGCCCACGGAAGGCAATAAACAGCTCCATCGGTTCCTTAGACCCACCCATCTCGAGAATATTAGCACGGAAGTCACTACCCGTTTGGGTATTAAAGATACCCTCCTCCTCAAAACGGGAGAAAGCATCCGCAGACAGCACTTCTGCCCACTTGTAACTGTAATAGCCCGCAGCATATCCACCCGCGAAGATATGACTGAAGCCGTGCTGAAAGCGGTTGAAAGAAGGCGGAGTGACTACAGCGACTTCGCTGCGAACCTTATCCAATACCTCCTGGATAACCGTTGTACCCGGTTGGTAGTCACGGTGCAGGATGAAATCAAACAGGGAGAATTCCAACTGACGGACCATCATCATGCCTGACTGGTAGTTCTTAGCGGCTAGCATCTTCTGCAAAAGATCTTCCGGCAGAGTCTCTCCGGTCAGGTAATGCCCAGAGATAAGCGCCAACGCTTCTGGCTCATAGCACCAGTTTTCCAGGAACTGGCTTGGCAGTTCAACCGCATCCCAGGCTACGCCATTGATACCACTGACATCCGCACATTCAATCTGGGTCAGCATATGATGTAAACCATGGCCAAATTCATGGAATAACGTTGTCACTTCATTATGCGTTAGCAGCGCAGGATCATCTCCCACAGGCGAACTGAAGTTACACACAAGATAAGCCACTGGCAGCTGCAAAGAACCATCATCTAAACGACGACGCACCCGGCAATCATCCATCCAGGCACCGCCACGCTTTTTCTCGCGTGCATACAGGTCCATAAAGAAACGTGCGATCAACTGTCCGTTTCGGCTTATCTCAAATAGGCGAGCGTCTTTATGCCAGCGATCAAACTCGGTGACTTCGCTAATTTCGATATCAAACAGCTTGCCCGCTACACCGAACAGCCCATCTAAGACCTTGGGTAGTGGGAAGTAGGGGCGGATCTGCTCTTCAGAGATCGCATATTTAGCTTGCTTAAGTTTTTCACCAAAGTAAGCCAGATCCCAGGCCTGAAGATCAGTTACACCGTATTCATCTTTGGCAAATGCTGACAGCTGAGCATAGTCCTGCTTGGCAACGGGCAGGCTTTTCTCCGCCAGATCAGTCAAAAAGCCAACAACCTGATCGGTGCTATCTGCCATTTTGGTTGCCAGGGAATATTCCGCATAATTAGCAAAGCCGAGTAACTTCGCCAACTCCAGGCGAAGCTCAAGAATCTCTGTCATGACCCCGCTATTGTCCCACTGCCCGTCTCCTGGTCCTTGATCAGAAGCACGAGTGGAGAATGCGGTATAGATCTCTTTGCGCAATTCGCGGTCATCGGCATAAGTGATCGTTGCCAGATAAGATGGGAAATCCAGCGTGACCAACCAGCCCTCTTCACCTTTCGCTTCAGCCATCTGTTTTGCTGCAGCGATCGCCATCGGAGGCAGACCTGTCAGATCTTCCTCACTCGCCAGAAGCTTACTCCAGGCATCGGTCGCGTCCATGACATTCTCTGAGAACTTAGTCGTCAGTTCAGAGAGCTTCTGTTGAAGTTCGGCATAGCGCTGCTTGTCACTATCATTCAATGCGATACCGGATAATCTGAAATCACGCAGTGTATTAGTCACAACTTTCTGCTGAGCTTCGTCCAACTGGGCAAAGTCCGGGTGATCAGCAAGCTGTTTGAATGCTTCATACAACCCCTGATTCTGCCCCATCTCTGTCCAGTACTGAGACAATTTCGGTAGGCACGCATTGTAAGCATCACGGAGCTCATCGGTGTTAACCACTGAGTTCATATGCGAGACCGGTGACCAGGCTTTTGCCAGTCGATCATTCATCTCTTCCAGTGGCGCTACCAGAGAATCCCAGCTCACTTCTTGTAATTGCGCTAAGATTTCAGCAACTTGCTTACGGTTATCCTCCAGCAACTGGTCAATTGCGGGTTCAATCTGCTCGGGTTTGATCTGACTAAAAGCAGGCAGTACCTGAGGGTTAAGCATTGGGTTGCTCATTTTTCCGGCTCCATTGGCAAGATAAGATCATTATAAGATGGGACTAATTCTGCATTTTTCAATTAGCCGCAGCTATTTCATAATACGAAAAGAATCTAGAGCCAGAGCAAAAATATGAAAATAAGAACCTACCAGGGGATGACCCCGAAACTAGGAGAACGTGTATTCGTTGACCCAAGCGCAGTTGTCTTAGGCGATGTGGAGCTGGGTGATGATGTATCGGTATGGCCACTGACTGTGATCCGAGGTGACATGCACCGGATTCGCATAGGTGCAAGAACCAGCGTTCAGGACGGATCGGTGCTGCACATTACCCATGCAGGTCCCTTTAACCCGGATGGCTTTCCATTAATCATCGGTGAAGATGTCACCATCGGTCATCAGGCGATGCTGCATGGTTGTACCATTGGCAACCGGATCCTGATCGGAATGGGCGCTATGGTCATGGACGGTGCCGTTATCGAAGATGAAGTGATCGTCGGAGCAGGTGCTCTGGTCCCTCCTGGTAAAACCCTCGAGAGCGGCTACCTATACGTTGGGCGCCCAGCCAAACAGCAGCGTCCCCTGACGGACAAAGAACGTGAATTCTTCAGCTACACTGCAGGTAATTATGTGAAGCTTAAGGATCAACACCTTGAAGAAGAGTACGCTCAGATCGATTAGCCTACTGCTTTCGATACTTAGCGCCGGTTGTAGTTATAACCCTCAAACGCCTGCAACCAGATGGCTAAAATTGAAAGATATTCCTATCGCAAGGGGTCATGAACTGACCCTTTGTATCGATTTTGGTTGTACAAAAAACAAAGGCTATACCTTCACAGCGATTGATCTGCAAAATATCCGAGCGACTTTCCAGCCGCCTGCAGAAACACCCTTAGATGAACGTAAAAGAATAAGCCAAGTCATTGGGCTGATGGAGCAACAAGCGGGTGCAGCCATAGGCACCCTGCATGATCAACCAGAAAACAACTTCTCCGTATTACCAAATACCCACCAGATAGATTGTGTTGCGGAAAGCCTGAACACCACACAATATCTGCTATTGCTTGAGCGGGAGCAGCTGCTCCGTTTTCACCGAACAGGCAGTAACATCCATCGCGGGCTGTTTACCCTCAACATCCCACATAACAGCGCAACCATTATTGATGTTAATTCAGAGCAAGCCTTCGCGGTTGACTCCTGGTTTGGGCACAACGGCGATCCCGCCTGGGTTACACCGATTGAGCGTTGGTTAACCGGCGCATCTCCGGAGCAACCTCACCAATAACATCAGCAAATTTACAAAACTTACATGTTAATGCTTTTGTTATTGATATTTATTCTCGTTAACATTAATATCTCCACATCAAATCACTATAATCCTTAAGGAATTGATTATATGAACCTGCGCAAGTCTTTGGCGGCAATGGCTGTATCTGTGGCGGTATTAAGCACCACACAGACTCAGGCAGCAGCGCCAGCTACAACAGACATTCTGAATAATTATGCGAACATTGCTCACGCAACTTATGAAGACTCCCTGCTTACAGCTCAGACACTGAACAAGGTCATTGACCAGTTCCTGGCCAGCCCTTCCGAAGCCAACCTAAAGAAAGCTCGTGCAGCCTGGGTAGCCGCTCGCGTTCCTTATCAGCAGTCAGAAGCATACCGTTTCGGCAATGCGCTGGTTGATGACTGGGAAGGTAAAGTCAATGCCTGGCCACTGGATGAAGGCCTGATCGACTATGTTGACGCAGGTTACGGTTCTGAATCCGATGAGAACCCGTTCTACACAGCAAACATTATTGCTAACAAAACCCTGAAAGTGGGTGGTGTGACGGTAGACTCGACTAACATCGATAAAAAACTACTGGCTGAAACACTTCATGAAATCGATGAAGTTGAAGCAAACGTTGCAACTGGCTACCACGCGATCGAATTCCTGCTATGGGGTCAGGATCTGAACGGTACTAACCCGGGTGCAGGTAACCGTCCAGCTTCTGACTTCGACCTGAAGAACTGCACAGGTGGCAACTGCGACCGTCGCCGCGATTATCTGAAGGCTGCGACAGAACTGTTGATCGACGATCTGCAGGATATGACATCCAGCTGGGCGAACAATGGTGCAGCACGTCAGGACCTGATGGCAAAAGGCCCGCAGGGTGGCTTAGCAACAATTCTTACTGGCATGGGCAGCCTGGCGTACGGCGAACTGGCGGGTGAACGAACCAAACTAGGCCTGATGGTTCACGATCCTGAAGAGGAGCATGATTGCTTCGCTGACAATACCCATGCTTCACACTTCTATGATGCTCTGGGCATCAAAAACGTTTATCTGGGTGAATACACTCGTGTAGATGGCTCTAAAGTAAGCGGTGCGAGCCTGTCACAGCTGGTCAATGCTGAAGCGCCTGTTGTAGATCAGAATCTGCGCAACAAGCTGGACGCTACACAAGCGGCTGCCCAGGTGATGGTTGATGAAGCAGCTAAAGGCAATACCTTTGACGTGCTGATTGGTGAAAACAATGCAGCAGGTAATCAGGTTGTTCAGACATTTGTTGATGCCCTGGTTGCTGAAGCAGAAGCCATTGAGCACACCATTGCCGTTCTTAAACTGGACGGCATTGAGCTGGAAGGCTCTGATAGCCTGGATAACCCAAATGCAGTACTAGCGGCAGAGTAACTCTTCCTTCTCGCATGTTAATAAATCCGGGGGCTATAAACCCCGGATTTTGTTTTGATTGAGCAATGTATAAAATGAAAAGCCCTCTGCTAAAGCTGACTTCTGCAATGCTATTAGCAGGCTTGGTGAGCAAGGGCGCAATGGCAGAAGAAAGTTATACACAGCTGGAGCCAGGAGAAATTGCCCAAGGCGGTAATACAACTCACTATAAGAAGGTGAATGCTAAGGCATTCACTCATCCAGCAGCCAATATGCCATTTAAGCAGCAGCTGGATTTCCGGATCGGCAACGGAATCTTTAAAAAATTATGGGTGGCAGCACCGTCTTCGACCACTGCCAGCGATGGACTGGGGCCTTTATACAATGCCCGATCCTGCATGCAATGCCACACACGCGATGGACGTGGCCATACACCAAAAGCTAACTGGCCCGAAGATAATGCCGTATCGATGTTCTTGCGCTTGAGCATTCCTCCTCAGACCGAGGAGCAAATAAATGCACTCAAATCCGGACGAATTGGGGTAGTGCCTGATCCTGTATACGGTACACAACTACAGGACTTTGCGGTAACCGGACTTCAGGCCGAAGGCCGCATGAACATTAGCTACAGCGAATTTGATGTTGAACTAAGCGGCGGCCAGCGCGTTACATTACGCCGCCCAGCATACAAAATTACCGACCTGCAGTACGGAGCAACCCATCCGGATTTAATGATTTCTCCGAGAATTGCCCCGGCAATGATCGGCTTAGGCCTTCTGGAAAATATTGCAGAAACAGATATTAAAGCGCTCAGCGATCCAACAGACAGAGACCGTAACGGAATCTCAGGAAAACCTAACTGGGTCTGGGATAGTAGCGTGCAAAAGCTCAGAATCGGCCGCTTTGGCTGGAAAGCAGGGCACCCCAGCCTGAATCAACAGAACAACTCTGCGTTTAATGGCGATATTGGCATTTCGACCCCCTATTCGCCGGATCCATACGGAGATTGTACTGAACAGCAAAGCGCTTGCCTGAAGATGGCCAATGGCAATACCGAGTTACAGGAAGGGGTAGAAGCATCCAGTAAGATGAATGATGTCTTGCTGTTTTACACCCGCCATATCGCCGTACCAGCAAGGCGTCAGGCCGATAAACCTGAAGTGCTGGCAGGAAAAAAAGTATTTTATGAAACAGGCTGTCAGCACTGCCACCAGCCTAAATTCAGAACAGCGAATAACCCTGAACTCCCTCAGTTGAGTAATCAACTGATCTGGCCATATACAGACATGCTTCTGCACGACATGGGAGAAGGGCTTGCTGATCATCGACCTGAATTTAGTGCCAATGGCCGTGAATGGCGTACAGCGCCTCTGTGGGGAATAGGCTTGATGAGAACGGTTTCTAAGCAAGCCAGTTATCTTCATGATGGCAGAGCACGCACCCTACTGGAAGCCATTCTCTGGCATGGTGGCGAAGCAGAAACGGCGATGCGAGCAGTTAAGACGATGCCCGTGCAAGATCGGGATAATCTGATTAAATTTTTGGAGTCTCTATAATGAGTCTGCTGACAAATAGCAAAACACTGATAATTGGCTTAGCGAGCGCTGCAATCTCAATCCAAGCCCATGGCACTGTCAGTCAGGAGCAGTGGCGTGACCTTAACATGAGTATCGTTAATGGCCACATATTACCTGCGTACCAGGCACTTTCTGAAAGTAGTACAGCATTAGAGGAAAACACCTTATCACTATGTAAGGACCCTCAAACAGCAACCCTTGATGCAGCGAAAACACAGTTCAGGGCTACACTGTCCGCCTGGCAGGGCGCGCAGCATATTACCTTCGGCCCAATTGAACTTTTAATGCGCAGTTACAGCATCCAGTTCTGGCCCGATAAGAAAAACCTTACCTCTAAACAGCTGAACAAAATACTCCAGGCTGAAGATCCCGGCAGTCTCAGTGAAAAAGCTTTCCAAACCGCCAGTATCGCGGTCAAAGGCCTCCCCGCGATGGAACGTATTCTGTTCGCGGAAAACGCCCTGGAGTTGATCCAGACAAATCCTTTCCGTTGCCAGTTTCTCCATGCCGTTAGTGATTACGTAAAATTGCAATCCCGTAATACCTACAACGAGTGGAACGCTTTCAAGGACGAGTTTGCCCACCTGGAGTCAGAAGAGGGCCTCTATGAGACTGCGCAGGAAGCGAGCATTGATCTGATGAAAGCACAGATTGAGCCTTTAGAGGTCATCCGCGATCTGAAAATACTGCGCCCTCTGGCAAAAAGCACAGCCAAACCCAGAAGATTAGAAAGCTGGCGTAGCAACCACTCGCTGCAGAATATGCAGCTAAATATCCAATCTTTGCATCATATGTATAGCGGCGTGGCTGGAGCCAATCTCAAAGCCCTACTGGAAGAGCAGGGAGCTATTGACCTGGCCCAGGGTATCGAGGAGCAATTTGTTGGTTTAGAAAAAATTCTCAATGACATCCCAACACCACTCCACCAGCACATTAAGGATGTATCCGTGCGCGAGAAACTCTTACTGGTGTCAGAGGGGATCGAACTTCTGGGTAAGAGCTTTGCTCAGGCCATGAAATTATTAGACGTCCAGCTAGGGTTCAACAGCCGCGATGGGGATTAATCGTCGTCAATTCAGTCTGCTGTTAGCTGGCAGCCTGATTGCACCTAAGCTTCTGGCAAAGCAGGGCAGCCCTCTGATTGCTTCTGCAGCTAAAAACAGCTCAGGTCAGTACGAACTAACGATAGTCGATAGTGGCGGCAATGAATATTGGCGCCATCCACTGACAGCCAGGGCACATCACGTTGAACAGCACCCGACGGAGCCACTGCTAGCCGTTGTAGGGCGTCGCCCGGAAACCTTCATCGACATTGTTGACTATCAACACAAGTCGCTGCACACACGAATTCTGAGTCAGAATGGGCGACATTTTTATGGGCATGCCATATTTAGCCCTGATGGCCGTTATCTCATTAGCACAGAAAATGCGGTAGAAGAGGGTACAGGGCTTATTGTTATCCGTGATAAGCAACAAAATTATTCCGTGGTTGCAGAGCACCCATCCGGTGGAATTGGCCCCCATGAACTTAAATCCATGCCCGACGGTGAAACCCTCGTTGTTGCAAATGGCGGGATTCAGACTCATCCGGCACAAGGTCGGAAGAAACTTAACCTCGATACAATGAAACCCTCTCTAGCCTATATCAATGCGAGATCAGGGGAGATCGTTGAGCAGGTCTATATGCCTGAAGAGCTGCATCAACTCAGTATCAGGCACATTGATATCAATGGAACTGGCCGTGTAGCTATAGCACTTCAGTATCAAGGGGAACCCTACGAAAATCCTCCACTGGTTGCATTCCACAGCCAAGGTAAAGCATTAGAATTAGTTCGCGCTCCCGAGCCCGTTAATAGTGCCATGAAGCAGTATTGTGGCAGCGTGCGCTTTGATAGCAGCGGAGAAGTTGTCGCCATCTCATCTCCCAGGGGCAATCTAATTACCTTCTGGCGCCAGGATAAAGGGGCCTACCTTAGCAAAGTAACCAGCCGCGATGGATGCGGTGTTGCCAAGACGGATCGACCAGGTGAATTCCTAATCAGTAGCGGACGTGGTCACTGTTATCGCTTTAACCTCCACACCCAGAAGAAGCAGAAAGTACCACTTCAACTAAGCTCTTCAGTCGCCTGGGATAATCACCTCAACAGCTTTTATTAACTCAGCCTAACCTTCCCCGACAATGGACTGAGGAAGAGGCTCTTTACAGCAATATTATAACGTTGCAAAAGCAACAATTAGTTAACAAAACTAAGAAGGGTAAAAAAATGAAAAAAACAGCGATCGCAACTTTAGTTGCCGCATCCATGGCTGCAACACCTGCATTTGCTGGCGTAGCCGAAGAACTGGCTGCAATGAAACAGCGCATTGCACAGCTGGAATCTCAGCTGGCTGAACAGCAGGCAACGATTGCTAAGCAGGAACAGTCTTCTGGTTCCTCTTCAATGGGCGGCTTTGCGGAAAATGTTACTGTATCCGGTGAACTTGAACTACTGGCTAACCACGTTGAGCAGGATGGCGGAAACTCTACTAGCGACATCGTTGTAGATACCTTCAAACTGAATATCGAAGCAGACATTAACGAAATGGTGTCCGTAGCGTCTGTACTGAAATATGATGATGCTGATCAGGATATTCAGCTTGATGAAGCTTACGCAGTCATCGGTAACGATGATACTTTTGCGACATTAACAGCCGGTAAAACTGCCATCCCTGTCGCAGCTATCAATGACGCAGGCTGGACATCTCCTCTAACAGATGATTTCTTCGATATCACTGAAGGTATGGCAATGGTTTCCTTCGGTGGCGATATGGTTGCTGCAGATGTATACACACACAATAACGGCGAAGGTGATTCAATCAATACGGTTGGCCTTAACGTTGCACTAACACCTGCTGAAGGCGTTACTCTGGGTGCAGGCTACATCAACGACCTAAACGATACGACAAACGACCTTAATACCCTGGTTGCATCTTCTGAAGATGCATGGCGTCTGAATGCCATGCTAGAAACTGGCGCTCTTGCATTTACTGCAGAATACCTTGAAGTTGATGGCTCTACTACAGACCCAAGCTTCCTGGCGCTGAACGCTTCTTATAACACTAGCCTGATGGGTGAAGATGCAACTCTGTACCTGGGTTGGAGTGAAGTCGACGACTCCAACGCTGATGCTGAGCGAACTGTGGTTGGTATCGAACGCGCATTCGGTGATAACGCTGCAGTAGTTGCCGAGATCGTTCGTGACGAAGACAACACTGGCGCGGATACTGATACTCTGAATCTGGTCCTAGTAACTGAGTTCTAAGACCCGTGCACTAGTAAAAGTGTGACAGATCGGCTCTGAATTCCCCTTCATTAACTCAGAGCCGATCGCCACAATCCGGTACGCACAATATCATTACAAATCGTGCTTAATTAGTTTGCATATTAGCCTTAAAGCCTTCCTCTGAAAACTCTTACCTAAAGTTTAAAAAGGCATTAAGCGTCATCTGCTTTTGCTTGAGATATCTCACGTAAACGCTTCACCACCTGAGCGTTAATGCTTCGCTGGGTAAATGTACCATCCTCCTTACGGCGTCCTGCTTTGCGCTGCATCAGAATCTCCAGACACTCATCCACATGGGCAACCGCATATACTGAAAACATCCCCTGTTTAACCGCATCTACAACCTCATCTTTGAGCATGAGGTTACGCACATTGGCTTTCGGAATAATCACCCCTTGCGAACCATTTAGCCCTCTTGTCTTACAGAGATTAAAGAAGCCTTCGATCTTCTCATTCACTCCGCCAATCGCCTGGACTTCGCCATACTGGTTGATCGAGCCGGTTGTCGCATAGTTCTGGCTAATCGGGATATGTGTTAGCGCAGATAGCAACGTGCATACTTCTGCTAAAGAGGCGCTGTCCCCATCGACATAACCATAGGACTGCTCTAGGGCAATGCTGGCAGACAGGGCTAGGGGGAAGTCCTGAGCATACTGATGCCCCAGGAAGCCGCTGAGGATTAAAACCCCCTTAGAGTGAATAGGTTGCCCCAAAGTGACTTCACGTTCGATATCAACAATACCCCGATTGCCCGGATGTACCGTCGCGGTAATACGCGCAGGTGTACCAAAAGCCACATCACCCACCTGAAGCACGGTCAGGCCATTAGATTTGCCCACCGCTTCGCCATCGGTATCGATCAGTACCGTTTCATTCAGAATACCTTCGGCAATCTTCTCTGACATTCGCGCTGTGCGGCGCTCCTTGGCGTTCAGTGCCATTTCAACATGGTCAGCGTTGATTAACTCATCTTCCTCTTTTATGCGCTTAAAATCGGCCTCACAGAGGAGATCTACCAACTCACCAATGTGCGCAGAGAGCAGCTCCTGATCTTCCGCCTGGCGGGAGCTATGCTCAACCAGGCGCGCAACTGCACGGCGAGTTAAAGGCGCCAAACCTTCTTCCTCTGCCAGGGTCTTCATCAACCGAGCATAACTGCGTATCGCCTGCGGCGTACGCCGCACATCTTCATCAAAATCGACCACGACGCGGAACATCTTTTCAAAGTCGTGATCCAGCTCTTGCAACAGATAATAGATATTCCTCGCACCAATCAGCACAACCTTCACCGAAAGCGGAACCGCTTGAGGTGTCAGGGTAATCGTACTAATTCCGGTGTATTCACTGGCAGGGCTTTCTATCCGGATCTCATGGGATTTTAGGGCACGCTTCAGAGCACCATAGACAAATGGCTGTTCGAGTAATTTTTCCGCCTCAAGGACCAGATAGCCCCCGTTAGCACGATGCAGAGCCCCCGGCCTAATGAGCTTATAAGAGGTCGAAAGGGCACCCATTTCAGAGGTATATTCAACCCGGCCGAACAGGTTCTCATAACTGGGGTGAGCCTCATAGACAACCGGAGCACCTTTAACTTTCTCGTTATTAACCAAAAGGTTGACCCCGTAGTTGCTCTCCATATAGCTACGCCGGGTGGCATCAGTGACAGGCTCAAGTAACTTTTCTTCACCAACGATTTCACCGCAGTTCTTCACCAATGATGTTTCCATCTCAGTCAAATAATCTGCCGCAGCTGAAATATTGGCGTACTTATCCTTAATCGGCTGGAAGAGGGGCGAGATAGCCTGTCTGGCAGTATCGCGATCCAGATTCTTCAACTTTTCTGCCGCTTCCCGACGCCAAAGAGGAAGTTCGGTCAGCGCTTCATTCAGCTTCTCTTCAAGATCAGAAATTGCTTTAGTAAATGCATCCCTGACATCTTCTGGTAACTGAGAAAAGACGGCCTCATCCATTGCCTGACCTTCCGCCACTGGCGTGAAGCCTATGCTGCCCGCATCACGATAGACCGCGATGCTATGCTCACGCGCTTCTCGCTCTACCCCTTCAATGGCCTGATCATAATAACGGTTAAGATCGCGCTCAATCTTGCCCTTCTTTCGCTGATAGGCAGGGCTTTCAAAAGCGGCAGGCATCTCTGTTAGCGCAGATTCAATAATATTTTTGATATCACGTTTGAACTGCAGTGCCTTTCCGGCAGGGAAGGGGATAGCAAGCGGATTGCGGTTATCTTTGAGATTATTCAGATAGACCCAGTCCCCGGGTTTCTTCTCTTTTTTTGCTACACCTTTAAGGTTCTCCATAGCAAACGAGAACCGCCCCGTGTGGGGATTGCCCATCACAAACAAGTTATACCCCGGTCGGCGCATGCCAATACCGAAGTCCATCGCCTCAATGGCTCGCTCCTGACCAAAAAATCCGGAAAACGGCTCAAGGGTTGCAGTTGTCTTAAAAGGAAGTAATTCAGGGTCACAGCTACGGTATAGCTGCTCTTGCGATAGTCGGGTTTCCGTTACCATGTGGTACTCCCGCTGCTGACAGAAAAGGGCACAACCTAGATTGTGTTTTTTCCAGTTATACGCCGCAGCGAGAGTGGATGCAAGCCGACTTTATGAAATGAACTTAAGGTTACAGTTGTTTTAAAATCAAGCAGTTAATGCTTCTCTGATCTGCTTGATAACCGCTTGCGAGTCAGGCTCAACACCGCGCCAGATAAGGAAAGACTGTGCGGCTTGTTCAACCAGCATACCTAGTCCGTCAATCGCTTTTTCTGCACAATTATCCTGCGCCCAAAGGCAAAAAGCAGTAGGCTCAGCACTGTACATCATGTCGTAGCACCAGCCGCCTTTCGCCAAAATTCCTTCAGGCAATGGAGGTACTTCGCCCTGAAGGCTTGCTGCCGTACCATTAATGATAAGGTCAAAACATTGACCCTCCAATGTATCGTACCCCGTACCGGTTACCTCACCCAGATCTGCTGCTAAAGTTGCTAGCTCTTCAGCTTTAGATGCGGTTCGATTGGCAATCACTAACCTGGCAGGTTTTTGCTCGAGTACTGGTTGCAAAACCCCACGTACTGCACCGCCTGCGCCTAGAATCAACACACGTTTACCTGCGATCTCACCGCCATTGTTACGTACGATATCGCGAACCATACCTATACCATCGGTGTTATCCCCACAGATACGCTCCTGATCATCCCTGTATAGCGTATTGACTGCGCCAGCAAGCTTTGCCCTTGGGCTGAGTACTTCAGCTAACTCCCAGGCCTCCTGCTTAAAAGGTATGGTGATATTCAGACCACGACCATTGTCAGATAGAAAGCGCTCGACGTTTTCGGCAAATTCATTTTCAGCAACACAGATCGCTTCATAGGTCAGATCCTGAGCTGTACTTTCAGCAAACGCAGCATGGATCTGCGGTGATTTTGAATGCTTAATGGGGTTGCCAAACACCGCATAACGATCAGTCATTTCAGATACATCCTTTACATTGCCTTTAAAATGTTAAACTTCAAGCCAGTTACGCGGTTTTAAATATCGCTCGTATAACACCGCTTCTTCAGTTCCATCTTCTGGTTTCCAGTCGTAGCCCCAACGGACCTCAGGAGGTAACGACATAAGAATCGACTCGGTACGGCCACCTGATTGCAAACCAAACAGCGTGCCTCGATCAAACACCAGATTAAATTCAACATAACGACCACGGCGATGTAGCTGAAAATCTCGCTGGCGCTCGCCATATTCTTTATCTTTATTCTTCTCAATGATCGGCAGATAAGCTTTAGTGTAGGCATTACCAATGGATTGCATCAGCGCAAAGCTCTTCTCAAAACCAAGCTCATTCAAATCATCAAAGAAAAGACCGCCAACACCTCGAGGCTCATCGCGATGCTTCAGATAGAAATATTCATCGCACCACTCTTTAAAGCGGGGGTATATATCTTCGCCAAAAGGATCGCATGCTTCTTTAGCGGTTTCGTGCCAAAACTTACAATCTTCATCATTACCGTAGTAGGGCGTCAGATCAAAACCTCCGCCAAACCACCAAACCGGTTCCTCGCCCTCTTTTTCGGCAATAAAGAAACGGACATTGGCATGGGAAGTAGGAATGTATGGGTTGTGAGGATGAATAACCAATGACACACCCATAGCCTGGAAGCTTCTACCGGCCAGTTCTGGTCGATGAGCCGTTGCAGAACCGGGTAACTTATCACCAAAAACATGGGAGAAATTCACTCCGCCTTTTTCGATGATACTGCCATTATTTAAAACACGAGTGCGCCCTCCACCCCCAGCTTCACGTTGCCAGGCATCCTCAATAAATTTCCCACCGCCATCAGCTTGCTCTAATGCATCACAGATAGCATCCTGCAACCCCAAAAGGTACTCTTTTACTGCTTCAATATTTGGTGCGGACATAGTATTCACTCACATATAAATTCAGGCACGAACTAATCTGTCGGATTTAAGATCACGGATTTGAGTTGGCTGTGCTGAATCTCCTAACTCTCCATGAAGAAGATAATCTATTTTTTCACCGAAGTAAGTCTTCACTCTCAGCGAATCCCTTGCTGGTTCATGCGCAGCAGGGTTGGCTGAAGTTGATACAATAAATGAACCATACGCTTCGGTGAGATTTCTAACACTAGAGTGAGCACTCACCCTCACAGCAACAGCAGAATAATCTCCCTTAATCCAAGCCGGAATACGATTCTTTTTATCAGGCAAAATCCAGGTAAATGGGCCAGGCCAGTTAGCGGTTACTTTGTCATATTCGTCCTGGCTCAAATCCTCAAGCAAAAAGTCGATCTGAGACAGATTTGCAGCCACTAAAACCAGCCCTTTATGCATTGGGCGACGCTTAATATCTAATAACTTTAAAACAGCATCTTCATTATAAGGGTCGCAACCTAACCCCCATACAGCTTCAGTTGGGTAGGCGATAACACCACCCTGTCGGATAGCACGAACAGACTGATGAATATGCCACCAGTCAGCATTATTAATTGAGCTCATGATAATTTAACTTTGTGATGGAGCACGTTGTGTAGGTCAGACATATTAAGCTAAAACGGAAACCTGACCTAAACGAACAATACCTTTGACAGTGCTCTGATGTTTATAGTTTAAGAGGTCAGAACACTAAATGTTCAATCGCTATATTTCAACTACCGTAAAGTCCCAGAATTCAGGCAAATTAGAACTCAATAGTCTTAAAATCGGCTTCAAGACCGGACATAACCTGACGAAGTTTGGCTAATCATGCCTTTCAACTCCAATTCGACGAGCATTGAACTCAGTTTGGCAACGCTCAAGCCAGAGCGCTGACTTATTTGATCAACACTGCAGATCTCGAACCCCATGCATTGCAAGAGCGAACCCAGCTCCGAATCTACCTGATATTCAGGCTCGCTAGCGCTATCTTCATCCTTTGCAGGCGCAATAGCACCCAATAAACTGCCCAGTTCTCTGACAATATCAGCGCCTGATTCCACCAGCACAGCCCCTTCTCTGATTAACTGATGACAACCTTTGCTAAGCGGATTATTCAATGGGCCCGGGATAGCAAATACTTCTCTATTCTGTTCCATAGCCATCCTGGCGGTTATCAACGATCCACTTCTTAAAGCCGCTTCCACAACGAGAATCCCCAGGCTCATACCGCTAATAATCCGATTCCTGCGCGGAAAGTGTGACGCCAAAGGGGCTGTACCAGGAAAGAATTCACTCACCCAGGCCCCTTTATTAGAGAGGATACTCTCAGCTAGCGACTGATTCCGGCTAGGATAAATCCGATCAACCCCCGTCCCCAGCACAGCAATCGTTGGTCGTTTAGACTTCACAGCAGCCATATGTGCAGCTGCATCAACCCCCAAGGCCAGCCCCGAGTTAATGACAAAACCACTTTCAGACAGATACTCGGCCATAGTCGCCGCTTGCCCCAAGCCTGTCACAGAAGCGCTGCGGCTGCCTACAACACCGATTTGAGGAAGGTTAAGGCAAGATACTTCTCCTTTAACAAAAAGTACTGGGGGAGGATCGGTAAGCTCTCTGAGTAGGGTAGGGTAAGCAGGGTCAGTAATCGCAAGGATGCTATGATCATCAGCCGCGCCACGCCAATTTAAGGCAAGTTCAACACGTTCAGAAACCAGGCAATTACGAGAACCGCATTGATAGTTATTGAGTGCGTTAAGTGTAGATTTTTTAAGACCTAACCGTTGCCAGTCGGATAACGACGAATTGAAGAGCTTTTCGGGAGTCCATCCATGATCCCATAAACGCTTAATCGACGCAGGCCCCAGATCGGGGAGAGCAGCAACGGCGATCCAGTCCCTTGGATCGCCCATATTGTTTGTTTCCTTACTTAAGGTTCTCTGATTTCATCACCAATCGATACAACATCGGAGCTCTGCATAATCAGGCCGTAACTGACTTTTTCAAAAACTTTGAAAACCATCAATTCACCTGAGCGCTCCTGAGGCAACCGAAGCATCTCTTTCGTAACCGGATCCTTGATCAGTTCACCACGACGATAGATCGAAAAAACATGACCGGATTCAATGCCTTCACGCGCACCGCGGTTAAGAGCTACTACGTTGAACTGCCCGCCATCACGCACACCGCCTAGGACCGAGAGTATTTTACCCTCAACCCCTTCCGGAGAAGGCTTAGGATAGAAAATCGATTGAATTCGAATCTCTTCTGTAGGAACGACGCGATCCAGAACTCTGGTTTCTTTATTGGATTTGCGAATATCCAGTGTAATAACGTCAGCACCCTGAGCACTCACATCAGCATCGGCTATTTTTAGCAACTCGTAGCCTAAGAACTCTTCGGTATCTGGGTCTACGTATTCATTGGCCGCACGGTAGATACCTTGACGGCGCTGCTCTTCTAATAAGGTTCCACGAGCATAAATACGGTCGCCTGCACCAGCGATAATACGCTCGCGCTCTCCCCCTAGTACATAAGGAGCTTCTTTTAACAGGTCTTCAGACAACACTCGGTTATCATTCAGGAAACTGATGATATCGCGTAGAGGAATCGCCGGAATCGGCTGCTCAAGCGGAGAGGTTCTCGCTCGGGGGTAGATTCCGTCTTTCTTCAGACCCAGACGAGGCTTACCATTTACCCATGTCAGGTAGATCACGTCGCCAGGATAGATAAGGTGAGGGTTATCAACCTGAGGATTCACCCCCCATACCTCTGGCCATTTCCATGGGCTTTTTAAAAAGCGCCCTGAAATGTGCCAAAGTGTGTCACCTTTTACGACGACATATTCCTGTGGGTGATCATCACGAAGCAGCAGCGTATCCTTTCGGGTTTCAGCTGAAACCGAGGTAGCAAGGACCGCCATCAGAATGAACAAACCGCTTAACAATTTTTTCATGTCCAGTTCCCTTACTTGCTTCTCTCAGATTTTTTATATGAGTTGAAGCAACGACAATGCATTGAGCGTTCTAATCAGTATAATAGGCAGATTAAAATTTTTCGCTATTGTTCTCGAATTTATGTTTCGGCTAACGGCCTGAAAAATCGAGCTAATATTGTAGGTATCTGCTTTATAAAGCCTAACTTAGCACGTGTGAGTTAATTATTCACAGGCAATAGCTTCCTGAAACAACTTAAATAGATGTAAATCATGGCCAAACTGACCATTCTTGAATATCCCGATCCGCGACTCAGAACCATTGCTGAACCTGTTTCTGAAGTGACCGATGAGATCCGTGCTCAAATCGATGATATGTTCGAAACAATGTACGCAGCACCCGGCATTGGTCTGGCTGCTACTCAGGTCAATATTCATAAGCGCATTGTAACAATGGATATCTCTGACGATCAGAATGAACCGCTTGTTCTGATTAACCCTGAGTTTGAAGTCATCGACGAAGAGCTGCACAAATATCAGGAAGGCTGCCTCTCCGTACCGGGCTTCTACGAAGATGTGAAACGTCCACAGAAGATCAAGTTGAAAGCGCTTGATTACAATGGCGAAGCTTATGAACTTGAAGCTGAAGGCCTGCTTGCCGTATGTATTCAGCACGAGCTTGATCATCTTAATGGCAAGCTGTTTGTCGATTACCTTTCGATGCTCAAGCGCAATCGAATCAAAGGCAAACTAGAGAAAATTCATAAGCAGCAGGAAAAGCACGCTTAATTCCATCTGATTTCGTACACAGGCTTGCGAGGTTTACCCGCAAGCCTGTTTTGTTTTGGAGAGACCCACCATGTCCACAAAACCCCTGCGTATTATCTTCGCCGGCACCCCCGATTTTGCTGCAGAAAGCTTGCGTGCACTGCTGAACACAGAGCATGAAGTGATCGCGGTTTACACTCAGCCGGATAAAAAGGGCAAACGTAAGAATCAGATGGCACCACGCCCGGTAAAAGACCTGGCCGTAGAAAACAACATTCCGGTTTTTCAGCCTCATAGCCTCAAAGATGAAGATGAGCAGTTAGCACTTACAAACCTGAAAGCCGATATAATGGTTGTTGTTGCTTACGGTATGCTATTACCCAAAGCCATACTTGATACCCCTCGCCTGGGGTGCATCAACGTCCACGGGTCTATTCTGCCACGCTGGCGCGGTGCAGCTCCGGTTGAGCGCTCAATGCTCGAAGGGGACCAGGAAACAGGGGTTACCATTATGCAGATGGATGAAGGTCTGGATACGGGTGATATGCTACATAAAGTATTCACACCCATCTCTCAGGCTGACACCGCCGCCAGCCTGTTTGAACGTCTGGCAGTGATTGGATCTGAAGCGTTGGTAGAGACGTTAACCCAACTACAAAACGGTACGGCTCAGCCTGAGAAACAAGACGATTCACTGGCCACTTATGCTGCTAAATTGCGTAAAGAAGAGGGCCAGATTAACTGGCAAGAGCCTGCATCACGTATAGATCTGCAGATCCGGACCCTGAGCCCTCGTGTTGCAGTAACGTTTAAATTGGGTGATGAGGCAGTCAAACTCTTAAGCTGCGAACCAGTAGATCAATCCGGTCAACCTGGCGAGATCCTGCCCTCTGATAAGAAGAGCATCGTTGTGGCCTGCGGTGAAGGGGCAATCAAAATCACTCAGTTGCAACTTCCAGGTAAGAAAGCGATGGATGCTGCAGCCGTGCTCAACTCTAAAAGAGAGCAATTCAGCCCCGGTGTCAGCTTAGGTTAACGCTATGACGAAAAATATCCGTACTCTGGCCGCTCAAGCACTGACGCCTTTATTGCAAAACAAAGGCTCTTTGAACACAAAGTATCCCGCAATTGAGCGCCGTTGCGCCGATAAAGACCGCGGCCTGCTTCGCGAGCTCTGCTACGGCACATTGCGCTACTACCCCCAATTGAACAGAGTCCTTCAGCTCCTGCAAAACCGGCCTTTTAAGTATAAGGATATTGATGTTCGCGCTTTGGCATTGGTGGGCCTGTATCAGATACAGCACACACGGATTCCCGCCCACGCAGCCATTCACGAAACCGTAGAGGCTTGCAAAGAACTTAATAAACCAGGAGCGGCAAAACTGCTCAATGCGATCCTGAGACGCTTCCAGCGCGAACAGGACGATATCACCAGCGAACTTAAGGGTGAGGATAGCTACCTATACAACCACTCCGAGTGGATGATCGCCAAGCTAAAGAACAACTGGCCAGATCATTGGCAGGCGATCCTCGAAGCAAACAATGAACAAGCCCCGCTGACCCTGAGGGTCAATCGTCGCTCAATCAGCCGTGAAGAGTTCCAGCAGCAACTTAACCCCGTGATTGACTCTGATCCAACGGTCTTCAGTGATCAGGGACTGCGCCTGGCAGAATCAGTCAATGTTGAATCGCTGCCCGGTTATCAAGTCGGCGCGTTTAGCGTTCAGGATGAGGCCGCTCAGCTCTCTGCTGATCTTCTTGACCTTAAACCGCAGCAGAGGGTGCTCGACGCCTGTGCTGCACCTGGAGGCAAGTTGTGTCACATTCTGGAATCAGAACCTAAGCTTGCATCAGTCGAAGCGGTAGAACTTGAAGCCAAGCGGGCAGAGCGCATAGAAGAAAACCTTAAGCGTTTACGCCTAAAAGCAACTCTGCACATCGGCGATGCCTCTGAGCAGTCCTGGTGGGATGGAGACCTTTATGATCGCATCCTGCTTGATGCTCCGTGTTCTGCAACCGGCGTAATCCGTCGAAACCCGGATATTAAATTCCTCCGCAAAGGCGAAGATATCCATGAATTGGCACAAATTCAGTCGGATATTTTAGCGAACTGCTGGGCCATGCTAAAACCGGGCGGCAAACTGCTGTATGCCACTTGTTCCATATTCCCGCAGGAAAATGAGCGTCAGATTAAGCGCTTTATCAGCAACAACAGCGATGCAAAACATCTGGCTATCGATGCCAGCTGGGGTATCGAAAGAGAGTTTGGTCGTCAGCTATTCCCAGAAAAAGGCGGCCATGATGGTTTCTACTATGCACTGTTGGAAAAAACAGAGTAAGCTCCCTGTAAAGGGATCAACTTAAGTTATCCAGCAGCAGTAAAAGGCTGATCATGAAGATCATTATTTTAGGTGCCGGTCAGGTTGGCGGCACACTGGCAGAAAACCTGGCCAGTGAAGATAACGATATTACAGTTGTAGACACCGATTCCGGTCGTTTACGTGAACTTCAGGACCGACTCGATATCCGTACGATTGAGGGTAAAGCATCCTACCCATCCGTTCTTGATCAAGCGGGCGCCCAAGACGCCGACATGCTCATCGCGGTAACCAATTCCGATGAAGTTAACATGATCGCCTGCCAGATAGGCCAGACGCTGTTCAACACCCCGACCAAGATTGCCCGTGTCCGCGAGCATGACTACCTTAATAAAAACCAGAAGATCTTCGGCGAAAAAGGCATCCCGATTGATGTAAGAATCAGCCCGGAATTATTGGTAACTAAGCATATCAAGCGCCTGATTCAGCACCCGGGTGCGCTTCAGGTTCTCGACTTTGCCGATGGTAAAGCTCAGCTTGTCGCGGTCAAAGCTTATTATGGGGGCCCGCTTGTAGGACGCGAAATCTCCTACCTACGCGCCCATATGCCTAATGTCGACACCCGTGTTGCGGCAATTTTCCGTAGTGGCAGCCCGATCATTCCGCAGGGTGATACCGTCATAGAAGCCGATGACGAAGTCTTCTTTATCGCTGCACGTAAAGATATTCGTGCGGTAATGAGTGAACTTCGCCGTCTCGATAATCCCTACAAGCGTATTCTGATCGCTGGCGGCGGTAATATCGGTGCGCGACTTGCTGAATCGATTGAAGATGACTTTCAGGTCAAAATCATCGAACGGAATATCAAACGTTGCAACCACCTGGCACGCAACCTGGACAACACCATTGTTCTGCAAGGCAGTGCTTCTGACCGTGAACTGCTGATTGAAGAAAACATCGAGGATACCGATGTTTTCTGCGCCCTGACCAATGACGATGAAGCAAACATCATGGCCTCAATGCTCGCTAAACGTCAGGGGGCTCGCACAGTGATGACCCTGATCAACAACCCTGCCTACGTCGATCTCGTGCAGGGCGGGGCAATTGATATTGCTATTTCACCCCAGCAAACCACCATAGGCGCATTGTTAACCCACGTACGACGTGGTGACGTCGTCGCCGTTCACTCATTGCGCAGGGGCGCTGCAGAAGCGTTAGAGGCGGTTGCTCACGGAGATAAGTCTTCGTCTAAGGTGGTCGGTAAAACCATTGAGGAGATCAACCTGCCTCCAGGTACCACTATCGGTGCTATCGTACGTAACGACGAGGTATTGATTGCCCATGATGATGTGGTTGTTGAAAGCGGGGACCACGTCATTCTGTTCCTGGTCGACAAACGAAGAATTAATGACGTTGAGCGCCTGTTCCAGGTTGGCCTGACTTTCTTCTGATAACGGACACAGCAGATGCACTATAAAGTTATTTTACGCATTCTTGGCATATTGCTGATGATCTTCAGCATATCCATGCTGCCACCGTTAGCTATCTCTTTCTTTTATGATGACGGGGCAGAGCTGGCCTTTATTGCCGGATTCCTGATCACACTGATGACCGGCTTCTTTATCTGGATTCCGGTATATCGGGTTCGACAGGATCTACGAACGCGTGACGGGTTCCTGATCACCGTTTTGTTCTGGACTGTACTGGGGCTTTTCGGGGCCTTTCCGTTCATGCTAACCGACCAGCCCCATCTCACCTTTGTTGATGCTGTGTTCGAGTCGCTATCCGGGCTAACAACGACCGGAGCTACGGTAATAACCGGCATTGACCATCTGCCCAAATCGATTCTCTTCTACCGTCAGGAACTGCAATGGCTGGGCGGCATGGGAATCATTGTATTAGCCGTCGCCATTCTGCCTATGCTGGGCATCGGGGGCATGCAGCTGTATCGCGCTGAGACGCCTGGGCCGGTGAAAGACTCTAAACTCACCCCGCGTATTACCGAAACGGCCAAAGCACTGTGGTATATCTATCTGTCACTTACTATCGCCTGTGCTGCCGGTTACTGGCTCGCAGGCATGAGTCTGTTTGATGCGATTAGCCATAGCTTTTCTACCGTTGCCATCGGTGGTTTCTCTACGCATGACGCTAGTATTGGCTACTTTGATTCGGTGGCAATCGAGCTGATCTGTATCTTCTTCATGACCATTTCAGCGGTGAACTTTGGTTTGCACTTTTTTGCCTGGCGCCAACGCTCGCTTAAGCACTACCTGATGGACCCCGAATTCCGTTTTTACCTGCTAACACTAGGCGGAATTACCATCATCGCACTGTTTGCCCTGGTGATTACTAATACCTACAGCCCTGATGAGTCGTTGCGAAAGGCAGCCTTCATGGTGGTTTCCATTGCAACAACCACCGGCTTTGCAACAGCTGACTTTGCACACTGGCCAGTAATGTTGCCATTCCTGCTTTTCGTAGCAGCCTTTGCCGGCGGCTGCGCGGGTTCAACCGGTGGTGGTATGAAAGTGATTCGAGTTCTGCTGATCCTTAAGCAAGGCTACCGTGAGATTCAGCGCTTGGTTCACCCCAATGCCATCATCCCGGTCAAACTAGGCAAGAAGCCCATTTCAGACAAAGTGCTAGAAGCCGTTTGGGGTTTCTTCTCGGTTTACATGATCGTATTCGTAACCATGCTGATCATTCTCCTGGCAACAGGCCTGGATCAGGTCACGGCATGGTCAGCAGTCGGGGCGACACTAAACAACCTTGGCCCAGGGCTGGGAGATGTATCCGCACATTATGGCGACCTCAATGAACCCGCCAAGTGGGTTCTGTGTTTTGCCATGCTGCTAGGGCGCCTTGAGGTATTTACCCTACTGGTACTGTTTACGCCAATTTTCTGGAAACGATAAAGCAGGCTGCAGACCTGCATACACAACAAATTTGAGAGCCTAATCATGCGATACACTGTTTATCTATCAGGTGAAATTCACACCGACTGGCGCGACAAAATCAAAAAAGCCATCAACCAAAATGGCCTGCCCATTGATGTTTTAACCCCTAATACCGATCACGATTCCAGTGACGGCTGCGCAACCGAGATCCTTGGCCCTGAAGAGAAGAACTTCTGGACTGACCATAAATCAGCGAAGATGAATACCATGCGTCACATGACCGCCATAAAGCGCGCTGATATTGTGATCGTCCGCTTTGGCGACAAATATCGTCAATGGAATGCGGCTTTTGATGCAGGCTTCGCTATCGCGAACGGCAAGTCGCTAATTGTTGAGCACGCACCTGAGCTCACCCACCCTCTTAAAGAGATCGATGCTTGCGCACATGCTGTTGCTGAGAATACAGAGCAAGTCATCGAGACCCTGAAATACCTCTGTCTGGATTACTAAACTGCTTTTTCCAGCTTCTACGGTGGGCAGATACTCTTTCTGCCCACGATTTCTATAAAAAATCCCATTTAATCGTACTTTCACCCCCGTTCCAGACACCGGCTGGTCATTTTTTGTTGTATAATTGCCGGCTAATTTTTCGGGCTAATACAGTGCTGCTCATTAGCGATTCCGCTGAATAACCAAGCAGCACATTTGTAAAAGGTGAAACGCTGTGACTGACAAGGCGACCCCAGACGTAAGCA
Source organism: Neptuniibacter caesariensis (assembly GCF_000153345.1). Lineage (GTDB taxonomy): Bacteria > Pseudomonadota > Gammaproteobacteria > Pseudomonadales > Balneatricaceae > Neptuniibacter > Neptuniibacter caesariensis. The sequence goes on along the minus strand of NZ_CH724126.1, from coordinate 262,352 downwards.
CATTTCAGGGGCTGATCCTTGCTCTACAGGAATACTGGGCAGAGCAGGGCTGTGTAATCGTACAACCACTGGACATGGAGGTAGGTGCTGGCACCTTCCATCCTGCGACTTTCCTACGCGCAATTGGACCTGAGACATGGCGCTCTGCATACGTGCAGCCTAGCCGTCGTCCAACGGATGGCCGTTACGGTGAAAACCCTAACCGTCTGCAGCACTACTACCAGTTCCAGGTTGTACTTAAGCCATCTCCTGACAACATTCAGGAGCTATACCTCGGCTCTCTAGAGCGCATGGGTATCGATCTTGGTATTCACGACGTCCGCTTCGTAGAAGACAACTGGGAGTCTCCAACACTAGGTGCCTGGGGTCTGGGCTGGGAAGTATGGCTAAACGGCATGGAAGTAACTCAGTTTACCTACTTCCAGCAAGCCGGTGGCCTTGAGTGTTACCCAGTGACAGGTGAGATCACTTACGGTCTTGAGCGTATTGCGATGTACCTTCAGGGCGTAGACAGCGTTTACGATCTCACATGGGCGGTTAACCCAGACGGTTCTAAAGTGACTTACGGTGACGTATTCCACCAGAACGAAGTCGAGCAATCCACGTTCAACTTTGAGCACGCAAACGTTGAAGAACTATTCAAAACCTTCGACAACTGCGAAGCTGAGTGCAACAAGCTACTAAGCCTGGAAACTCCGCTACCGCTTCCAGCATACGAGCAGGTACTCAAAGCGTCTCACACGTTCAACCTTTTAGATGCGCGTCATGCGATCTCTGTAACAGAGCGTCAGCGCTTTATCCTTCGTGTTCGTACACTAGCCCGTGAAGTCGCACACGCATACTTTAATGCCCGTAAAGAACTAGGTTTCCCACTGGCACCTGAAGCCCTACGCCAAGAAGTTCTGGCTAACTGCGAGGAGAGCAAATAATGGCACAACATGATTTTCTCGTTGAGCTAGGTACCGAAGAGTTACCACCAAAAGCGCTTAAGACCCTTTCTGATGCTTTCACATCTGGCATTACTGCAGGTTTGAAAGAAGCAGGCGTAAACTTTGGCGATGTAAAAAGCTACGCATCTCCACGCCGCCTGGCTGTTTTGATCAGCGCGCTGGACGACAAACAGGCTGACCGCGAAATCGAAAAACGCGGCCCTTCTGTAAAAGCGCCAGAAAAAGCGGTAGAAGGCTTTGCTCGTTCTTGCGGCGTGACTATCGATCAACTCGAAAAGATCGATACCAACAAAGGTGAGTACTACAACTTCAAGAACACGGAAGAGGGCAAAGCGACATCTTCTTTGCTACCTGAACTTGTAGAAACATCTCTGAACAAATTACCGATCCCTAAGCGCATGCGGTGGGGTGCATCTCGTGTTGAGTTCGTTCGCCCGGTTCACTGGCTGGTCATGCTCTTCGGTGACGAAGTTGTAGATTGTGAAATCCTTGGTTTGACTTCAGGTCGTAAGACTCGCGGTCACCGTTTCCACTACAACCAAGAGATCGAACTGATCGCGCCATCTGAGTACGCTGATCGTCTAGAGAACCCGGGTATGGTAATCGCTGATTACGACATCCGTAAGGCGATGATCAACGAGCAAGTTAAAGCAGAAGGCGATAAGCTGAATGCCGTTGCGCAGATCGACGAAGACCTGCTTGATGAAGTGACAGCACTTAACGAATGGCCAGTTGCACTCACAGGCCGCTTCGAAGAACGCTTCCTAGAAGTACCAGCACAAGCGCTCATCTCTTCAATGAAAGAGCATCAGAAGTACTTCCACCACCTGGATGCTAATGGCAACCTACTGCCTAACTTCACTACGATCTGCAACATTGTTTCTAAAGATCCACAGCAGGTAATTGAAGGCAACGAAAAAGTGATTCGTCCACGCCTATCTGATGCGGCGTTCTTCTTCGAAACTGACAAAAAGACCACCCTGGAATCTCGTGTCGAAAAACTAAAAACCATTGTCTTCCAGAAAGACCTTGGCACGGTTTACGACAAAGCTGCTCGCATTAGCGCACTATCAGGCAAGATCGCTGCGACCCTAAATCAGGATCAAGCGAAAGCCGAACGTGCTGGCCTACTTTGTAAAACAGACCTTCTTACAGACATGGTTTACGAATTCACAGACCTACAAGGTTTGATGGGTTACCACTATGCGCTGAATGACGGCGAAGATCAGGATGTAGCTCTTGCTCAAAACGAGCAGTACATGCCGCGCTTTGCCGGTGATGAACTGCCTCAGACAGCCCCTGGTGTCGCTGTAGCTATTGCTGACCGCCTGGATACCCTGACAGGTCTGTTCGGTATCAATCAGCCACCTACAGGCTCCAAAGACCCGTTCGCACTACGTCGTGCAGCGCTAGGCGTACTTCGTATTATCGTTGAGCGCGAACTGGATCTGGATCTGCGTGAACTGCTAACGATCGCTGCTAACAACCATAACGATCTTCCTGCACGTGAAGGCCTTGAAGATAAGGTCTTGGACTTCATGCTAGAGCGTTTCCGCGCGTGGTACGAAGATGCAGATATCAATGCTGAAGTATTCTTATCTGTTCTGGCGCTTAAGCCAAGTCGCCCACTGGACTTCGATCGTCGCGTCAAAGCGGTGAACCACTTCCGCTCTCTAGCCGAAGCCGAAGCACTCGCTGCTGCTAACAAGCGTGTATCTAACATCCTAAGCAAGCAGGGCGTAACAGGCACGACCGATGTGAATAACGAACTGCTAACTGAAGCTGCTGAGAAAGCACTTGCTGCCGACATCGAAGCTCAGAAAGCTGCGCTAGCGCCACTATTTGCTGAAGGCAAATATCAAGAAGCGCTTGAGTCACTTGCAGGTCTTCGCGCATCGACTGACGCCTTCTTCGAAGACGTCATGGTCATGGCAGAAGATGAAGCCGTTAAGAACAACCGCCTGGCCCTGCTCAGTCAGCTTCGCGCATTGTTCCTGGGTGTCGCTGACATTTCAGTACTCGGCTAAACTCATCCGATCCGATACAATACAAGCCGGCTTCATAGCCGGCTTTTTTTGTTTCACGTGAAACACTTTGAATTCATATAGCCCAGAACTGTGAATATAATGCCTGCGAAAATCGACCCAAAAAAACTTATCATCTTGGACAGGGATGGCGTGATCAACCAGGACTCTGACGATTACGTTAAGTCAGCCGAGGAATGGATTCCAATTCCAGGTAGCATTGAAGCGATCGCAAAGCTTTACAAAAACGGGTACACGATCTGTATTGCAACAAATCAATCAGGACTCGCCAGAGGCTACTTCAGCACAAGCACTCTCGACGCAATGCACGCCAAACTTAACGGACTTGTAGAAGCAGCAGGCGGCAGAATCCACTCAATAGAATTTTGCCCGCATGGCCCAGATGACAATTGCGAGTGCAGAAAGCCACTTCCAGGCATGTTCAAATCCATCGCCGACAAATTTAATCTAGCCGACCTCACTGGCGTTTATACCGTAGGGGACAGTCTTCGCGATCTCCAAGCAGGCAAACAACTGAATTGTTCAACCGTACTAGTAAAGACGGGAAAAGGGGTGCGAACCATCCAGAGCGGCAAACAGCTTCCTGAGGGCACAGCTATTTATAACGACCTAAGTGAATTTGTTAGCGCTATGGTCTAGCAAATAAACCAAACACGTTTCACATGAAACATAGATAGGTCGTGACAAAAAAGGTTTCACGTGAAACAAAAAAGCCCGCATGAAAGCGGGCTTTTCTGTGGCTGTAAGCTAAAGCACTCGCTCTAAGAAAGCATAATCACCTTCGACATTAAGCGTAATTTTAACTTCTTCCTTGGTCCGATTTCTCCAGAACCAACCGTGCTTACCATCAAAAGCTGCCTTAAGAACACCTTGATCCGATGGTTGAAAACGACCTTTACCATAGCCGTGATAAAAGCCTTTCGGAGCGTTAAATGGATCACCATGTGTGTCGAAATTAACCTTACCGCCATTAGCAGTCCAGCTAAATTTAACTTCAGCATCCTTTAGCATCTCAAGCTTAATTTCAGCCGGCTGGCCAGGTTTAAGCCTAAAGCTCACTGTATGAGATGGAAGAGGCTCAGCTGCCACCTGAGGCTGAGCTGAAGGCGCTTGAGGGGCTTCTACCACAACTACAGGGTTGTTCTGCGCAGCATGCAGTTGAGCAACAGGCGCCGACTCTGATGGCTTAGCCGGGGCGACAGATAAAGGGGTATTGTTAGCTTCAGCATCTAACTTAGCATCAGCCAACGCCTCTTCAGCTAATTGCTCCTTAATCTCACCCATCTCTGTTAGACCGAGGACACGACCTATACCGATGGGATCGATAGCATACTCCGCTGGCATCACAACCGTAACGAGAATCACCAGAGATGCAATCAGAGCGATGATGGTTGAACGAATAAGTTGACCACTGGATGGTAATGTTTGTGTATCTGAAATATTAGAGTTGTACATAATTGAAACCTTTTACACTGAAACCACATAACCGGTAATTTGAAGCCCCATTAGCAAGAAGCCGCAGAACATCATTATTACGTTGGCACTATAAGCATGACGATAGAACGCACCAGAGCAACGCCAGAACCCCATCAGAATGAGAATGAAGCTAAGTGCTAAAAGCTGCCCAAGCTCTACCCCGATGTTAAAGGCCACCAGATTAGTAAGTAGTCCATCTTCAGATATTTCAAAATCCTGAATCTTTGTCGCCAATCCAAAACCATGAATGAGACCAAACAACAAAGTCGCTAAGCGAGTATCGGGCTGATAATTAAACCAACGCTGGAAAGCACCAAGGTTATCTAATGCTTTATAAACCACAGAGAAACCAATAATGGCATCAACGATATAGGCACTAACACTCACACCATTCAGCACACCATATAACAAAGTTACAGAGTGGCCGACAGCGAAGAGCGTCACATACAGTCCAACATCTTTAAGCCGGTAGAGAAAGAATATAACCCCGAATAAGAACAACAGATGATCGTATCCAGTGACCATGTGTTTAGCCCCGAGGTAGATAAAAGGGATAAATAAAACACCGCTGCTCTCCTGGATATATCCTTTATCCCCTTGAGCAACACCGTGTGCGAATACCTGCTCCAAGCCTACTAAGTAAAGCAGTACAACAGCAAGCATTAATAAACCTATTCGTGACAGACGAGCACGATTCGTCATGCCAACTAATAAACTAGTCATTATTAATAGCTCTTTTTAACAATTTAAATACAAAGAAATTGAATCTAGGCGTTAAAGCGAGGCGGGCGTTCGATGCGGTAAAGCGGAGAAGTTAACGGAGAAAAATGATAAAGGTCGATACTCGAGGAGGGTAAAGGCTCAATCACCGGAGAGAAGATAACAGCTCCCTGGGGAGTATCGTGAACATGGTCAGGCATCTGGCTGAGGTGCTCATGGTAGATACCTGCAAATTGGTGAAAACTCTGAGCGTTATCTCTTAAGTCGTGGCTATGTCCATCGCCATGGTCATGCTCGTGCTGATTAGCAACGGGATGATTTGATTCATAAACAGCAAACGACACAGACGACAAGTGACCCAACTGTGTGAAAAACATCACCAGCAGAAGCGTCAAGCATAAGCGTTGTTTAGTCGTTGCAGTCATTGATATCAGTGTAAGTTTAATAAGAAACAAATCATAAATCGCTGCCATCATAATCGGTGATCAATCACTGATCAATAATATGAGATCTAAAGTATCGTGTTTCATGGCCGCATTGGAACCAAGGTAGGACCTGAACAAAGGAAACGGGTTCAATGAATATCAATAATAATTAAAAAAGCTTAGAGAAATGTGCGTCTTTTAAAAAGCGACAACGTCTTTATAGGTAGAACTTGAAATCAATATCAACCTATAAAGGAGATAACATGCTGCAGGTTATCAGCTTTACCATCTGCCCATTTGTTCAAAGAGTAACGGCGCTACTTGAAGCCAAACAGATTCCCTATCAGGTTAAATACATCAGCCTTAAAGATAAGCCGGAATGGTTTTTAGAACTATCACCGCATGGTCAGGTGCCTGTTCTCGTCACAGAAAAAGGTACCGCCATATTCGAATCAGAAGCGATCGTTGAATATATTGCAGAGCTCTATCCAAACGAATCAGAAGCGCTCTCAGCAGAAGAAAGAGCAAAGGAGAGGGCATGGGGTTACCTGGCAGCTAAACACTATCTGACGCAATGCAGCGCACAGAGAAGTGGAGACTATGACACTTTGATAAGCCGTCAGGCCAAACTGAACAAAGCCTTTTCAGCTATCGAAAGAGCTAAAGGCGATCTGCCTTTTTTCAATAGCGAAGAGCCTGGCTGGGTAGATGTCGCTTGGCTACCCCTCTTGCACAGAGCGGGCATCATTAAGCAGTACAGTGGTTATGACTTCCTGAAGGAATTTCCTAAACTAAGACAATGGCAACAGAACCTTATTGCATCAGGATTAACCAATAGATCAGTAGCGGACAACTTTGAAGATAAATTCACAGAATTCTATCTATCAAAAGATACCTATTTGGGTAACGGTTGTTGTGATAGTTCAGCCAACAGCAAACTAGATACTCACTGCGCAAAAGGAAATTGCTGCTAATAAGCTAATTAATAAATAAGGGTGCACAGGTAAGGCACGCCCTTAAGGAACCTGTTAATAAGCCTGAGTCGTTCAGGACTTGTTCGCAGGTTCCTCAATGGAAAACCCAATGAAAATAGAAAAAATATGGCAGGCTTACAGTGACAACCTTAAACAATATCTGGATGCCCGGCTGTATAACAAAGCGGATGTTGATGACCTGCTCCAGGAGATCCTGATAAAAACTCATAAGCAGATCAATACGCTGGAGACTAATGAAAAGTTACTACCCTGGTTATACAAAATTACCCAACATACTCTGATCGATCACTACCGAAAAAAAGCGAAGCAATCAGAACACCCTAGAGAAGAAGACCTCTGGTATTCGGAGCAGGGTGACCAACAGAATCAACAAACAGAACTTACTATGAGTGCCTGTGTGCTTCCCTTTGTTGAACAGCTCCCTAAAAGCACAGCTTACCTCATCAAATCGGTCGATATTGAAGGACGCTCTCAAAAGGAACTGGCAGCGGAACTGTCGATCAGTTACTCCGGGCTTAAATCCCGAGTGCAGAGGGGGAGAAAGGCATTACGACTGCTCTTTGAATCTTGCTGTCATCTTGAGTTTGATCGTTATGGAAACGTGATCGACTACGAGCCAAAAACTAAACACTGCCAGCGCCACTGCTAAACCCTATATTCCCTGCAGTCAAATCAGAGATTCCATTTACAAAACTTTACGTCTCGAACTTACAACATTAGCTGTTATCAATATAAGGCGATGCTATGATGCGTTAAGGTGAAGTCAAATGCTGAAATAACTCAGTGAGGGAAGTGAGCAATGAAGCAACTAGCGAAGATCGCAATCTGTTCTGCAGTGCTGGCAACAGCCTCTGCGCCGACGATGGCAGAAGCATTTAAAGATGAGATCAAAGCCCGACAGGGATACTACCAGGTCATTAAATATAACTTTGGCGTTCTTGGTGCCATGGTTAAAGGCAAAAAAGATTATGATGCAGACACTGCAACAACAGCAGCAAACAACATCTACAATCTGAGTAAACTGAATAATGGGATGCTCTGGCCTAAAGGTTCAGATAACAGCCAACTCGATACCACAAAAGCTAAGCCGGGCATCTGGGAAAACTTTGACGATGTTAAGCAGAAACATGGTAACTGGCAAAAGGCGGTCAAGACACTGGCAGGTGAGGCTGGCAATGGTCTAAGCTCACTGAAGAAAAGTTTCGGCCCAGTCGGTAAATCCTGTAAGTCCTGTCATGATGAATACAAAGCGAAATAAGCAATTCTGACAGAACGACTAAGGCCTCATTTGAGGCCTTTTATTTGCGCATAAGAGTCATAGCCTCATGAACACAATGATTAAAGTCTGGGATATCCCAACCCGTCTGTTCCACTGGTCACTGGTTATTTTGTTTATCTTTATGATTGTCAGTGGTGAAAGTGATGACTTAATGGAGTGGCACTTTTATGCGGGCTACCTGTTAACAGGACTCATCAGTTTTAGGTTAATTTGGGGTTTCCTTGGCACACGCTATGCTCGTTTTAGTGAATTTAATCTAGGCCCGGCTACCGTTATCAGATACACATTAGGGTTACTTAAAGCAGAACATAAACCCTATTACGGCCATACACCACCGGGGAGTGTCATGATCATTCTTTTGATCGGGCTACTCACCCTACAGCTGATTACCGGAATGCTATCTACCGACGATATTATCTGGAACGGTCCCTTTTATAACTCTGTCAGTGAAAGCACTGCTGAGCTTGCCGGTGAGATCCATGAAACGGTTCAGGGGCTTCTACAAATATTAGTGGGACTACATGTACTAGCCATCATTCTGTACAAGGTAAAGTTTAAAGAAGCACTGGTGCCGGCCATGCTTCATGGTAAAAAGACGAAACACACTGAGTCCTTAAATGAATCAAACGGGGTAGCTTCAGACAATAACCGTGAAGCCACCAGCTGGATAAAACTGTTACTCAGTGCAATACCCGCAGCAGGTTTGAGCTACTGGCTATTTACTCTACCTATCTAAACCTAACAGAGTGAGTTAACACTTACCCTCAAATACATCATCCCAAACCTAAGATCCCGCTGTCTGAGAGGCAATAGCTAAAAGGGCGTTATTAGCTATTACATTCACAACTAAGCTATAGTGCTCAGGAAGTTGAATCACCAAGCTATAGCTATTCATCCAAGAAGTGCGTCCAGCTTAGAAAGCCTCAAAGGCGGTAATGAGCACTTCAGTCGAAAGCCGTAACAGAGAATAAAACGATGACAGTAGAAATCTGGTTCTATTACGTAATTGCTGTACTGATCTTAACCGCATCGCCGGGGCCCAGCTCACTGCTGTGTATGACCAAGGGTGTACGCTTTGGCATGCAGAAAGGGCTGTACACTGCACTGGGTAGCTTGTCCGCAATCACAATTATTCTCTCGCTTTCGTTTACCGGTTTGGGTGTGATTATTGCCTCATCGGAACTTATATTTACACTGATTAAGTGGTTGGGCGCTGGGTACCTTATCTATTTAGGTATTAAATCATTCACATCAAAACAAGAAACATACGAGGCGAGCAGGGCTGATATCCATCAAGGGCCCACATGGAGCTCTCACTACCTGAACGGATTCATTGTTGGAGCGAGCAATCCAAAAGCCATCGTATTCTTTACCGCACTGTTTCCCCAGTTTATCGATCCATCCGCAAACCTGTTCAACCAGTACTTAGTTTTTGCCAGTACTTTTGTGGTTATGGAACTGTCCTGGCTGATGTTTTACACCTACCTGGGCGCTAAATCGTCACGATGGCTATTAGCAGAGGGGCGAGCGAAACTGTTTAACAGATTAACCGGTGGGGTATTTGTGAGCGCTGGTGCTTTACTCTCAACCGCAAGCAAAAATTAGCATTTGCACATTAAAGGCTAGAGGTAAGGGAATATCTGATCATGAGTCAATCTGACAAGTTCTGGGACAGTAAAGCAGAAGGATACGCTAAAAGCCCGGTATCTGACCAAGCCACCTACGAAAGGAAGCTCAAAGAAACGCAACAGTACCTCAGCCCTGAAATGCAGATACTGGAGTTTGGTTGTGGAACAGGATCCACAGCGGTCCAGCATGCTCCACACGTCAAACATATTGATGCTATCGACATATCGGAGCAGATGCTCTCAATAGCCAGGAGCAGAGCGGAACAGTCTTGTGTGAAGAACATAACGTTTAGCCTGGGTACTCTGGAAGATTTCTCCGCAGCTTCAGAAAGTCAGGATGCCGTATTAGGCCTGAATGTAATCCATCTGATCCCCGATCGGCAGAGCGTACTTAAAGAGGTCGCGAGAATTCTCAAACCGGGGGGAATCTTTGTCAGTAGCACCGGTTGCCTTGGAAATTCCTATCTGCGCTTTATTAAACTCTTAGTCCCACTTGGAAAACGCCTCGGTTTAATGCCCGATATATTTATTATCTCAGAAGCTGAACTCGCCGTAGAAATCAAAGCAGCCGGCTTTGAAATAGAACATCAATGGCATCATGGGATGGATGATGTAGATGTATTCATCATTGCCCGGAAGATCAGCTGAACTAGCAGTGACAAAATGAAGATCCAAAACTACAGCGCAGATTTTGCTGAGCAAATTGCAGAACTATTCTTTGCATCAGTACATAACATTGATAACTCAATGTATAACCCGGCGCAGAGGCAGGTCTGGGCTCCAGAGCCAATCGACTACATCGCCTGGACAAAACGCCTCGAGAAAAAACAGCCGTTTATAGCATTAATCAACGAACGACTTGCGGGGTTTATAGAACTGGATCCGGATGGACATATTGATTGCTGCTATACCCACCCTGAATATCAGCACAGGGGAGTAGCCACGGCCTTGTATGCACATCTTGAAACCGTGGCAAAGAGCAGGGGAATGAACCATCTCTATGTTGAAGCCTCGCTCGTAGCAAAGCCATTCTTTGAAAAACAAGGGTTCACGCTGATCAAAGAAAACCAGATAGAGCGCAACGGTGTCATCCTTTGTAACTTTACCATGGAGAAGTGGATCAGTGAGCACAAATAACTCTGAAGAACCTCTTCAGAAAAAGACAGGGACAGCAATATGAAGATGAATTACTTTGTTTTTGGTACCAATGATATGCAGAAAGCGGTGACCTTCTACGATCAGCTCTTTATCGATCAGGGGTTGAATAAAGTGCATGACCAAGGACGAATGACCTTATGGGTAGGCGAGGGGTTTATGTTTGCACTTGCTGAACCCTTCGATGGTGAGCCAGCCAGTGTAGGTAATGGCACAATGCTGGGAATCAACCTCAAGTCAGCAAGCGAGGTGGATGAGATTCATAAGAGGGCACTGGATCTGGGCGGTGTCAGCGAGGGAGAGCCCAAAGTAAGATCAGGCCGATATTCTGCTTATTTTCGCGATCTGGATGGCAATAAACTCTGTATTTATGAATAGCACCTCAAGTGCGAAAGCTGACACCTCCTACTGACTTATCCAGAACGGAAGTAAGTACTTACATCAGGCCAACTATTCCTTACGGATAAGATCATAAGATTAAGCGGGAAAAGCTAAATATCCTTGTGACATCAAGTTCGGTTGGTATATCTTCACGAATCACCTAGTCTTGCTCAAGAATCTTATGATTGAACGTATTCATCTCAGAGTTGTTCATGCCGTAGAAGAATACGGATCGCTCACTGCCGCAGCCAAAGAACTTTGCGTCACACAATCTGCACTGAGTCATACCATCCGTAAACTCGAAGATAATCTTGGAACCGAAATATGGCTCCGTGAAGGTCGAAGCTTACGACTAACCGAAGCTGGACGGTATCTTCTGAATATTGCGAACCGCGTTTTACCCTTGCTTGATCATGCAGAAGGCAAGCTGAAACAGATCTCAAAAGGTGAGCGAGGAACCTTACGGGTCGGTATGGAGTGCCACCCTTGCTATCAATGGTTACTGAACATCGTCGCACCTTTTTTAGAGGCCTGGCCCGATGTCGATGTCGACGTGAAACAGAAATTCAAGTTTGGTGGCGTAGGGGCGATGCTTGATTATGAGATTGACCTGCTAGTCACGCCCGACCCATTTTATAAAAGCGGTTTAACCTTCCAGCCAGTTTTTGATTATGAACAGGTTCTGGTCGTGGCGAAGAGCCACCCCTTAGCCTCGTGTGAATTTATCCGGCCTGAAGACCTCCGCGACCAGGTATTGCTGACCTACCCGGTAGAAACAAGCCGCCTGGATATTTACGCTCAGTTTCTCAACCCGGGTGGGGTTGTGCCCAAATCACATAAAGTCTTTGAAACAACCGAGATATTACTGCAAATGGTGGCCTGCGGGCGTGGTGTAGCGGCATTACCCCGCTGGCTGTCAGAAGAGTACTGCGCAAAACTACCTTTAGCTGTGGTACGCCTGGGAGAGAAGGGTATCAACAAACAGATCTTCTTAGGCACCCGTAATGGTGACACCGATATCGAATATCTCAACGCCTTTATGGAGATGGCACGCACTTACCAGCAGCCTAAAGTGAAAGATTTTTCCTAATCTTTCACGCATCGAAGTCATCTACGGTACCAGCAAGCAAACAGCGTAATCCCTGCTGGCTTTCCTGCAGTATCAAATTCACGGCTAAATCAGCACCGATAATCTCACTTCCACTGCAGCCTGTTCAGCTCTTTTTGGCATCTCTTTCCTGAATAACCCCACACCCATGAATAAATATAATTGAACAATGAAAAGGTATCATTTTTTTTCATATGAATAGCGGCGTATAACTGCATGCAATGCTTAACGTTATAGATAGGAAGCAATGAGAGCTGAACCCAATGGTCGATCTCAGCACAGTCTTAAAACGTTAACTCGGTAATTAACACTCTGACTTTTTAGGATATCGGTCTCATGAGTAAAGGATTTGCATACACAGTTAAGCGTATTCGTTTCGATGAAAACTATGAGCCATCAAACAATACCCGTCTTACCACTAACTTTGCCAACCTGGCACGTGGCGAACAGCGCCGGGAAAACCTCAGAAAAGCTATTAAGATGATCGATAACAGCTTTAACACCTTGGCAACCTGGGATAACCCAAATAATGATCGCTACTCGGTTGAGCTGGAAATCGTGCATGTTGATATCGATGTGGAAGGCACTGGGGATAACTTTCCCACCATTGAGATTCTGAAAACATATATTGTCGATCACAAAACCAACCAACGTATTGAAGGTATCGTCGGCAACAACTTCTCTTCCTACGTTCGTGATTATGATTTCAGTGTTCTGCTCCTGAACCATAACAAAGGTAAAGATCAATTCAGCGTACCGGAAAACTACGGTGAACTGCACGGTAATATGTTTAAGGATTTTGTGAGTTCGGACGCTTACCAACAAAACTTCAATAAACTACCTGTTATCTGCCTAAGCGTTTCGGATAACAAAACCTATTATCGTACTGCGAACACTCATCCGGTTTTAGGCACTGAATACGAACCCAATGAGCCTTCGCTGACCGAACAGTACTTTAAAAAGATGGGTATGGAGGTGCGTTACTTTATGCCGCCAAACAGTGTTGCGCCTTATGCCTTCTACTTTTATGGCGACCTACTGAATGATTACACCAATCTTGAGCTCATCAGTACGCTAAGCACGATGGAAACCTTCCAAAAGATCTATCGTCCTGAAATTTATAACGCCAATGCGTTTGCAGGCGAGGTCTTCAAACCGAGCCTTAGACACCAAGATTACTCTTTGACACAGGTTGTATACGACCGGGAAGAGCGCAGCCGTTTAGCGGTAGAGCAGGGCAAATGGGCAGAAGAGCATTTCATTAAGCCCTACGGCGAACTACTCAAAAAGTGGTCATCCAGCTACGCCTAATCTTAAGCCAGTATAGAAACAGAAGACGTTATGAAAAAGTTATTACCTACTTCCACAGCCGGCAGCTTGCCTAAACCGTCCTGGCTAGCAGAACCTGAGAAACTTTGGTCACCCTGGAAATTGGAAGGTGCCGAACTAACCTCAGGCAAACAAGATGCTCTGCTCGTAACACTCCAGGAGCAAGGCAACGCCGGGATTGATATCGTCAGTGACGGCGAACAAACCCGTCAGCACTTTGTAACCACATTTATTGAAAACCTCAGCGGTGTGGATTTTGAAAAATGCAAAACGGTTAGAATCCGTAACCGTTACGATGCCAACGTACCGACCGTGGTGGGTCCCGTTAGTCGAAAAAAAGCCGTGTTTGTTGAAGATGCTAAATTCTTACGCCAACAGACGGATCAACCGATTAAATGGGCACTGCCAGGGCCGATGACCATGGTCGATACCCTTTACGATGATCACTACAAAAGCCGAAAAGATCTGGCCTGGGAATTTGCTATAGCGCTCAACGAAGAGGCCAAAGAGCTTGAAGCGGCGGGCATGGATATTATCCAGTTTGATGAGCCCGCCTTTAACGTCTTTTTTGAAGAGGTCAATGAGTGGGGTATCGCCTGTTTAGAGAGAGCCATCGAAGGGCTTAAATGCGAAACCGCTGTGCATATTTGCTATGGCTACGGCATCAAAGCCAATACCGATTGGAAAAAGACCCTTGGCTCGGAATGGCGACAATACGAAGAGACATTCCCATCGCTGCAAAAATCTAATATCGATATCATCTCCTTAGAGTGTCATAACGGCCGCGTACCGCTGGAAGTTCTAGAGCTAATTCGCGGCAAAAAAGTGATGGTCGGCGCGATTGATGTCACCGCTGAGACCATCGAGACACCCGAAGAGGTCGCTGAAACACTGCGTGGTGCGCTGAAGTATGTTGATGCAGACAAACTTTACCCATGCACCAATTGCGGCATGGCACCACTTTCCCGTGATGTTGCCAGAGGCAAGCTCAATGCACTACGTGCAGGGGCAGAGATTGTGCGAAACGAACTGGCCGCTTAAGGACAAAAGAACGACTGAAAATTTAACCACCGCTGATAAAATTTTGTGAATATTCGCTCGTAAACAGCCATGGTAAAGTCAATCTCAGATAGGGGTAAGTTACTCACTCTATTAGGAGAAGCGGGTAAAACGGTAGACAGGCTAATGGCTGAATATGGTTCTGAACAGGCATCCAGTTATCCACTGGGCTTATATATCGCTGTTTATTATGGCGGTAATCGAAGCGAATTTGCCAAAGCCAATGGCGTGGTTAGGCAGCAAGTAACCAAGTGGTTAAACAACGGCTTTTACGTTGTCGATCATAAACTCTACAGCCCAAGACGAAATTTAAATCGCCCATAACTAAAAAAGCAGCCCTAAGGCTGCTTTTTGTATGCTTTTGATTCTAAAAGAAATTAAACGTCCAGGTTAGCGACCTGAAGTGCATTGGATTCAATAAAGTTACGGCGCGGTTCTACTTCATCGCCCATCAGGGTTGTGAACAGCTGGTCCGCAGCAATCGCATCTTCAATAGTCACCTGAAGCATACGACGCGAGTCTGGGTCCATGGTGGTTTCCCAAAGCTGCTCTGGGTTCATCTCACCCAATCCTTTGTATCGCTGAATGTAGTGACCGCGACGGGACAGATCCAGCAACCAGTTCAGACCTTCTTCAAAGTCTGTGACTTCTTTAGTCCGTTCACCACGCTGCAGGTAAGCACCATCTTCCAGTAAACCTGACAATGTCTCAGCCATCTTCGCCATCTCAGTGTATTCACGTGAAGCAAAGAACTCTTCGTTCAGAACATAGTCATGAGCTACACCATGCTGCTGCATCACCACTTTAGCAACGAAGTTACTGTGCTCTTTATCTTCTTCAACCAGACACTGATAGCTAACCGCTTTATCAGAGAAGCCCGCCAACGCATCGTCAAACTGGTCACACCAGTCTGCCACTGCCGCCTGATCGGCCATGTTCTCACTTGGGAATGCTGCGGTATCCAGCAGGGATTTCAGCATTGCATATGGGTATACACGGGACATACGGTTGATGGTGCGGATCACTGCACGATACTGGTAAACCAGCTCCTGAAGCTTCTCGCCACCAATACCCGGCGCATCTGCATTTACGTGAAGTGTTGTACCATCCAGTGCACCTTGCAGCAGGTAAGAATCCAGTGCTTCATCGTCTTTCAGATACTGTTCCTGCTTACCTTTTTTGATCTTATACAGCGGTGGCTGAGCGATATACACGTAACCACGCTCGATCAGTTCTGGCATCTGACGGAAGAAGAATGTCAGTAGCAGGGTACGGATGTGTGATCCATCCACGTCGGCATCGGTCATGATGATGATGTGGTGGTAACGCAGTTTATCCGGGTTGTACTCTTCACGACCGATACCACAACCAAGGGCAGTGATCAGTGTGCCAACCTCCGCAGAGCTAAGCATCTTATCAAAGCGAGCTTTCTCTACGTTTAGGATCTTACCTTTTAGCGGCAGGATGGCCTGAGTCTTACGTGCACGGCCCTGTTTAGCCGATCCGCCCGCAGAGTCACCCTCCACCAGGTAGATTTCAGAAAGCGCTGGGTCTTTCTCCTGGCAGTCAGCCAGTTTACCTGGCAGTCCGGCAATATCGAGGGCACCTTTACGACGGGTCATTTCACGGGCTTTACGTGCGGCTTCACGGGCACGTGCAGCATCGATCATTTTTGAAACAACCGCTTTAGCTTCCTGTGGATTTTCCTGCAGGTATTCAGCAAGACGTTCACCCATGGTTTGCTCAACGGCAGACTTCACCTCAGAAGAGACCAGCTTATCTTTGGTCTGAGAGGAGAACTTAGGATCAGGTACTTTAACCGAGATGATTGCGGTCAGACCTTCACGGCTATCATCACCCGTAGTGCTGATCTTGCCGCCTTTGTTCAGGCTTTCGCTCTCAATGTAGTTATTAAGAGAACGCGTTAGCGCTGCACGGAAACCAGAAAGGTGAGTACCTCCATCACGCTGTGGAATATTGTTGGTGAAGGAGTGGATACTTTCCTGGAAGCTATCGTTCCACTGCATCGCAACTTCTACCGCAACGCCAGAAGCTTCATGCTCAGCCGTGAAATGGAAAAGTTTGTTAACCGTTGTTTTGTTGGTGTTCAGGTACTCAACAAACGCACCCAGGCCACCTTCATACTCGAAAACTTCTTCGACGGCTGTACGCTCATCTTTAAGAACAATACGTACACCGGAGTTAAGGAAAGACAGCTCACGCAGGCGTTTAGCCAGAATATCAAACTTGAAGGAAACGTTTGAGAACGTCTCTTCAGATGGCCAGAAACGAACCATAGTACCGCTGGTTTCTGTTTCACCGACAACAGATAGCGGTGCTTCAGGCTCACCGTGTCTGTATACCTGCTCATGAACCTGACCATTACGTCGAATGGTCATCTTCAGCTTAACGGAAAGGGCGTTTACTACCGATACACCTACACCGTGCAGGCCGCCTGATACCTTATAGCTGTTATCGTCAAACTTACCGCCGGCGTGCAGTACCGTCATGATAACTTCGGCAGCGGATACACCTTCTTCTGGGTGGATATCAGTTGGGATACCACGGCCATTATCCATAACCGTAATACTCTCATCCGGATGGATAATCACTTTGATTTCACTACAGTGACCCGCCAGGGCTTCGTCGATCGAGTTATCCACGACCTCAAACACCATATGGTGCAGACCTGTACCGTCGTCTGTATCACCAATGTACATGCCCGGGCGTTTCCTTACTGCATCAAGGCCTTTTAGTACCTTAATACTCGAGGAATCATAATCTTGATTATCTTCGCCGCTCATCCAACTCTCCTAACTTTTTCGTTACATGGGTGCTGCAATGTCACCGTCTGCGATACGAAAAGTGGCTATATCCGTTTGCGAATGCCAAAACGCGTTAAGCGAACTGTCATCCACACAAGTTATAAAACACTGGTTAGAGCTTTGCTCTAACACTTTACAGAACAACTCGCCGTGCGCACTGTCGAGCTCCGAAGGGAGGTCATCGATCAGATAGATACAAGGTCGACCGTTCATACGCTGAAACAGAGCTCCCTGAGCCAGCTTCAACGCACTAACAACTAATTTCTTCTGGCCGCGGGATAAACGTTCTGCCGCATTGTGGCCATCCACTTTGAGTTTTATATCCGCTCGTTGTGGACCACTGCCGGTAAAGCCCTGACGAAGGTCGCGCTCAAAATTGCTGGCAAGCACTTCATCAAGCTGGCGTTTTTTATCCCAGCCATAGCTAAAACCCAACTGTACATCCATATCCCCAAGCAGTTGCGAAACCACCTTATCAAACTCCGGTTTCAGCAGCTTAAGATACTCAATTCGCAGACGGGTTAGCTGGTCTGAAAAAGCGATAAACTCACGATCCCAAACCTGACGTAACTGATTGTCAATCTTACCACATTTCAGCAGGGTATTACGCTGTTTTAATACTCTTCTGAAGCCTCTCCAGAGCTGAATAAACGCTTTATCCGCATGAAACACGCCCCAGTCGAGAAATTGGCGTCGAACGGCGGGGGATCCCTCCAATAACATGAAGGTATCTGAGTTAATAACCTGCAGTGGAATCAGCTCTGCCAGGGTCGACAGATCAATATCTCCGCCTTCAAAACGGATCCGTGCTTCGCCCTCGACAGGGCGTTCTACGCCGAGGGATTGTTTGAACCCCTGAGCCATAGGGTCAATTGAGGCAAACACGACGGTTGAAGCTTGTTCAGTCTGGACCAGGTGACGGGCTTTATTGGTACGAAACGAGCGGGTCAGACCTAATACGTTGATCGCTTCAAGGATACTGGTTTTACCACTGCCGTTTTCACCGCAGATAATGTTGATAGCAGAGGAGGGCGCAAAACTGATTGAGCTGATATTGCGGAGGTTTTTAATCTGGAGATTGGAGATCGACATTCAGGGCCCTTGGCCTATATACAAAACAGGGGGCTCAGTAAGCCCCCTGTTTCCGAAATACCTTTCGATTACATACGCATTGGCATGACAACGTAAACGCTACCTTCTTCATCGAACCCTTCTACCAGCGCACTGGAGTTAGAGTCAGACAGGGTCAGGCGAACCACGTCGGAGTTCAGGATCGACAAGCAATCCAGCAGATAATTAACGTTAAAGCCAACTTCCAGCGTTTCACCTTCGTAATCCACTGCCAGTGTCTCTTCCGCTTCTTCCTGTTCCGGGTTGTTTGCCATTACCTGAAGGTATCCGCTAGACAGGGACAAGCGAACGCCACGGTATTTTTCGTTCGACAGAATCGCGATACGACTCAGAACCTGGCGCAATTCCATACGATCACTCAGGAGAATCTTGTCGCCATTTTTCGGAATAACACGCTCATAATCCGGGAACTTGCCATCAACCAGCTTAGAGGTGAAAGTAAAGTCACCTACATGAGCACGAATATGGCTGGCACCGATAACCAGGCGCAGTTCCTCTTCACCATTCTGTAGAAGGCGCGCCAGCTCAAGGATACCTTTACGCGGTACGATGATCTGATGCTGCATACCGTCTTCAGCTTCAACATCCGTTACGCTGGTTGCCAGACGGTGGCCATCTGTCGAAACAGAGCGAAGCTGCCCGTTAGCAATCTCAAGCAACATACCGTTCAGATAGTAACGAACATCCTGCTGCGCCATCGAGAAACCGGTTTTATCGATCAGGTTACGCAACTGGTGCTGAACCATGGACAGTTCCAGTGTCTCTGGGCTGTCTTCCACGTTCGGGAACTCGGCTGCAGGCAGAGTAGACAGAGTAAAACGGCTTCGACCCGCTTTAATCACCATCTTCTGGCCAGTTAACGTCAGCTCGATACGGGCTGAATCCGGCAGCGATTTACAGATATCCATCAACTTACGTGCTGGCACTGTTACAGAACCGGCTTCAGCTGGCTCATCCAGTGTCACACGCCCGACCAATTCGACCTCAAGGTCTGTACCGGTCATCGACAGTTGATCCCCTTCAGCGACCAACAAAATGTTGGATAGCACTGGCAATGTCTGGCGGCGCTCAACCACACCGGCAACCAACTGCAACGGTTTGATCAACGCTTCACGTGAGATGACAAATTTCATCGTTTCCCCACCTACCTTTTAAATGGCCGGTCCAGTAATGGCCGGATTGATTACGCCGTCAGATGGCGTAGTAAATTCTGATAATCTTCTCTGATATCCGTATCACTTTCACGTAGCTCCTTAATCTTACGGCAAGCGTGGAGCACGGTTGTGTGATCTCGACCACCAAATGCATTGCCAATTTCCGGCAAGCTGTGGTTGGTCAGTTCCTTAGACAAACTCATCGCAACCTGGCGCGGTCTGGCAACGGAACGACTGCGTCGTTTTGACAGCAGATCAGAAACCTTAATCTTATAGTAATCAGCTACAACTCTTTGAATATTATCAATACTAACCTGTTTATCCTGCAAAGCCAGCAGGTCTTTAAGAGATTCTTTAATAAATGGAGTTGTAATCGCGCTACCCGTGAAGTGAGCGTTAGCAATAACGCGTTTTAATGCGCCTTCCAGCTCACGAACATTGGAGCGAATTTTTTGTGCCAGGAAGAAAGCAGCATCATCAGGCAAGCGTACACGCGCCTCATCCGCTTTCTTCATCAAAATAGCGACACGGGTTTCCAGTTCAGGCGGCTCAATCGCGACCGTTAGTCCCCAACCAAAGCGGGATTTAAGGCGCTCTTCAACACCATTGATCTCTTTTGGATAACGGTCACTGGTCAGAATCATCTGCTGACCACCTTCAAGCAACGCATTAAAGGTGTGGAAGAACTCTTCCTGGGAACGTTCTTTACCGGCGAAAAACTGGATATCATCAATTAATAGCGCATCAACGGAGCGGTAGTAACGCTTAAAATCATTGATTGCGTTAAGCTGCAGGGCCTTAACCATGTCAGCTACGAAACGTTCGGAATGCAGATAAACAATTTTGGCATTCGGATTACGCTTCAACATCTCGTTACCCACCGCATGCATCAAGTGGGTTTTACCCAAGCCAACCCCACCGTATATAAAGAGTGGGTTGTAGGAAACACCTGGGTTATCACCAACCTGACGCGCAGCTGCCAGTGCTAGCTGATTGGACTTACCCTGGACGAAACTTTCGAAGGTAAATGACTGGTTCAGGTTGGATTGGTGTGTTCGCAGACTACCTTCCACATTAACCGTACGCTCAATCGGTTCCGGCATCGGTGCTGGAGGAGGCGTAGGGATAATATCCGATGGCGGCATATGCATCGGCATCTGAATCTGAGAAGGAATACTCTCCTGAGTCGGAGTGACGATCTGTTGCGCTACCGGTTGCTGATAGCTCTCTTCGCGGAGCGTTTCCGGGGTAATGATCGTTTGCGCAGGTGCCGCGGCGGCAACCGAAGCAGGTTCATTAACCGGAACAGGCTCAACTGCAGGGGCCGGAGCAAAAGCAGGTTGACTGACCGGAGCAGGCGCAGGGCGACGCGCATAACTTGCAGCCGCCGGACGAGGGCGGGGCGCCATGCCACGGTTATTTGCTACCTCAAGTGCCACCTCGGTTGAGATATCACCGGTTACATCACAAACAACCTGACGAATACGCGATAGAAATTTATCGTTCACCCAATCACGGACAAAGCGGTTCGGCGCAACCAACACCAATTGGTCAGCACTATCCGGAGACACCTGTAGGGGTCTGATCCAGGTATTGTATTGCTGAGCCGGAAACTCATCCTGAAGGCTGTGTAAACAACGCGCCCAAAGTTCCGTCGACATAGGGGTGAAGCCCTTCTCTATCCTGCAGTTATTGTTATAGGTTCCATGCCCCGAACTAACGGCAGGAGGGCCGTAAGAAATGGTTCAGAGTATTTGTAGAATTCTAACGTCTTCCACATCAGTTATCCACAACTCAAAGCGCTTTTTTTCAAACATCAAGGTAAATAATGACAGTGAGAAAGTGCAGAAGTGGTGCGGCTTGTACGCAATTTACTCAGAGCTTTTTTGCATGAAAGACACAACTAACCCACTTTTTATCCATATAGTTATACAATCTTTAATACAGCGTATTTCGTGGGACAAGCACAGTTATCCACAGAATTCACCAAGTTAATAACAAATTCCTTCAGACTGGTTAAAAAATTAACCTTAAAAACGGATTTTTTAGCCCTCATAAACGGTCTGCTTTTGTCATAAAGAATTCAAACTTTTTTCTCGGCGCAATGTCGGTCGCTGCAACTTATATATAGGTACATCTATAAGGACAGCTAACATCAACAGGGGAGATTTCAGCGGTTATTACGAGAGATTTAGCAGAAAGCGCAATAAATATACGAAAAAAGCGCAATTAATCTTAAAAAGAGATTGAACAGGGCCAGCAAATTCAATAGAATTCGCCCTCTATTTTTTCCCGCGTGGCTAATTAGCTACGTTTAATCAACAAACGCGTTGGCAGGATTGACCGATGAAAAGAACATTTCAACCAAGCGTACTTAAGCGTAAGCGCACACACGGCTTCCGTGCCCGCATGGCTACTAAAGCTGGCCGTCAGGTAATTAACCGTCGTCGCGCTAAAGGCCGTAAGCGCCTGTCTGCTTAATGACTGGCAAGACGGTCTGGTTTATTTGAATGACCGAATTCAGATTCCCCCGCCGGTTACGACTGTTAACCGGTAGGGACTTTCAGTTTGTCTTTGATGACGCTCAGCTGAAAGTACCAGACCAGCCTCTCCTCATACTTGCTCGTCCAAATAATCTTGGCCAACCCCGGCTTGGATTTGTAATTTCTAAAAAAAATGTTCGTCAGGCGGTGAAACGTAATCGCGTTCGTCGTATCATTCGCGAATCCTTTCGTCTGAATCAACATTCTCTACCATCAGTGGATATCATCATACTCGCCCGTAAAGGGATCGGGGAGATGGAAAACGAAGCGATTCACAAGCTGATGAAGAAAAGTTGGTCCCGGCTGAAAAACAAATCAAAAAAGTTAAAGCAAACCTGATTGGTCCTTAACCTATGGATGTACAGCGTATTATTCTCATTGGGGCACTATGTTTAATCAGCTACATGCTGGTGCTGCAATGGAACCAAGACTACGGTCAGCAACCTGAAGCTCAGCAGGCAACAACTTCGGTTTCTGCCTACGACACTCAACCTGTAGCAACAGATCTCCCTAAAGCCGAAGATACTGCTCAGACTGGCGATGTGCCAGGCACTGCAGAGCAAGCTCAACAGGCTCAGCTGATTACTGTTAAGACAGATGTTCTGGATATCATTATTGACACTAAAGGTGGTGATATTATCCAGGCCGCTCTGCCTCAGTATAAAGCGGCTCTGGGATCTGAGCTGCCATTCGTTCTGCTAAAGCAGAACACTAACCGCACTTATGTTTCGCAAAGTGGCCTGGTTGGTAAGAATGGTCCGGATGCTAGCCCGGAAGGTCGTCCAACTTATGCTGTTACAAAGAATGAATACCTACTGGGTGATCAGGATACACTGGCTGTTGATCTGACTTTCACTGATAAGCAGGGTGTTCAGATCACTAAGCGCTATACATTCACTAAAGGTTCTTACGAGATCAATCTTGAATTCATCGTAAATAACCAGTCTGAGCAACAGTGGGCAGGTAATCTGTTCGGTCAGATCAAGCGTGACCGTAGTGATGACCCAACTCAGTCTACAGATATGGGCATGCAGTCTTATCTGGGTGGTGTATTCTCCACTGCAGAAGACCCATACGAAAAAATCGACTTCGACGATATGGACGATGGTCAGTTCAAGAAGTCCAGCCCTGACGGTTATGTTGCTATGTCTCAGCATTACTTCCTGAGTGCATGGATTCCAGCGCCGGGTGCTGAGTACAGCTACCAGTCTCGTAAACTGAACGGTAACTACATTGTTGGTTTCCTTTCTCCTGACTTCCTGGTTAATGCCGGTGAAGACAAAAAAGTTAGCGCTACCTTCTACGTAGGCCCTAAAGATCAGGAGATCATGGAGCTGGCACAGGAAAACTTGCCGCTAACAGTAGACTACGGCTGGTTATGGTGGATTGCTTCACCACTATACATGCTGCTTAAGTGGATCTATGGCCTGGTAGGTAACTGGGGTCTGGCCATCATCGGTATTACGATTGTCGTAAAAGCTGCGCTATTCCACCTGAATGCGAAAGCATTTAAGTCGATGGCGAAGATGCGTAAATTTGGTCCTGAGATGACTCGCCTGAAAGAGCTGTACGGTGATGACCGTCAGAAGATGTCTCAGGAGATGATGAAGCTTTACCAGAAAGAGAAGATCAACCCGCTGGGTGGCTGTCTGCCTATTCTGGCTCAGATGCCGATCTTCATCGCTCTGTACTGGGTACTGATGGAATCAGTAGATCTGCGTCATGCGGAATTCCTCTACCTGGCAGACCTTTCGGTTAAAGATCCGTACTTCATTCTGCCGATCATTATGGGTGTGAGTATGTTTATTCAGCAGATGCTGAACCCGACTCCTCCGGACCCAATGCAGGCAAAAATCATGAAGATGCTGCCGATCATGTTCACATTCTTCTTCCTATGGTTCCCTGCAGGTCTGACTCTGTACTGGGTTGTGAACAACATCCTGTCGATCGCTCAGCAGTACGTGATCAATAAACAGATCGAGAACTCCTGATCATTCCTGCTTAGAAGGAATATCGGAATAAAAAAGCCGCTATCTATATAGCGGCTTTTTTGTGCCTGTTTGTGTTGAACCTGTTAAAATTTGAAGCGTTTTTAAGCCGAGTGGAACTAAGCCCATGACACTAACCAACAATGACACCATTACTGCGCAAGCAACACCTCCCGGCCGAGGTGGCGTGGGTATCGTTCGTGTGTCGGGCCCACTGGCAAAAGCGATTTCAACACAGGTTCTGAAAACTGAACTAAAACCCCGCTATGCCTATTATGGTCCATTCTTTGATAGCAATGATCAGGAAATAGATCAGGGAATTGCGCTGTATTTTCCAGGGCCCAACTCTTTTACGGGTGAAGATGTTCTGGAACTTCAGGGACACGGTGGTCCGGTTATCGTTGACCTCATCCTGAACAGGGTCAAAGAACTCGGCGCTCGTCTGGCAAATCCAGGAGAGTTTTCAGAAAGAGCCTTTCTAAATGACAAGCTGGATCTTGCTCAGGCAGAGGCGATCGCAGATCTAATTGATAGTTCATCTGAACAGGCTGCCCGCTGTGCCATTCGTTCTCTGCAGGGTGAATTCTCCAAACGGATTCATGAACTGGTTGAAGCCCTGATTAACCTGCGCATCTATGTTGAAGCGGCTATCGATTTCCCTGAAGAGGAGATCGACTTTCTCGCTGATGGGAAAGTGCTTAGCGACCTGAAATCCGTCTTAGGGAAAGTTGAAGCCGTGCAGGCTGAAGCCAAACAAGGCAGTCTGCTTCGTGAAGGTATGAGCGTGGTTATTGCCGGTCGCCCCAATGCGGGTAAATCCAGCTTGTTAAATGCGCTAGCCGGTCGTGAAACAGCTATTGTCACCGATATCGCTGGCACCACACGTGACGTGTTACGTGAACATATTCACATCGATGGTATGCCGCTGCATATTATCGATACGGCAGGTTTGCGCGATGCGCCGGATGAAGTAGAACGAATCGGTATTAATCGGGCCTGGGAAGAGATTCGCAAAGCAGATCGTGTTCTCTTGATGGTTGATAGTCAGAGTACACAAACCGATGACCCAGAGCAGATATGGCCAGAGTTTGTCCATCAGCTTCCGGAATCCAGCCGAATAACGGTTATTCGTAATAAAGCAGATCTGAGCGGTGAAACAATAGGCCAGCGCGAAGCCCACGATCACACAACCATAACGCTTTCTGCAAAAGAACAGAGTGGGGTAGATCTACTTCGTAACCATCTGAAAGAGACCATGGGCTTTAGCTCAACAACTGAAGGGGGCTTTATGGCCCGCCGCCG
Organism: Neptuniibacter caesariensis; assembly: GCF_000153345.1. Taxonomy (GTDB): domain Bacteria; phylum Pseudomonadota; class Gammaproteobacteria; order Pseudomonadales; family Balneatricaceae; genus Neptuniibacter; species Neptuniibacter caesariensis. The sequence continues at coordinate 236,859 of NZ_CH724126.1, read as the reverse complement.
TCACCTGGACGCTCTGGAAAGAGCCCATGAACTTCTGCAAACCGGTCTTGATCAGCTGGAATATAATGGTGCAGGTGAACTTTTAGCTGAAGACCTCCGCCAGGCTCAGAATTCACTGAATGAGATTACCGGCGAATTCACCCCGGATGATCTGCTGGGCCGTATCTTCAGCTCGTTCTGTATCGGGAAATAGCCCCAAAGTAGTAAGGCTAATCAATAAACCGGTAACGATCTTATGGTATTGTGTACAGAGTCGTAGAGTTACGACACTGTATATTCCGCAAGGAAGCGATTGTTTAAGGTTTGTTAATGCTTTCTAAACACCGCATCCTGTTGATATCTGTACCTCTATTTATCTTGCCTGTAGCCGCTGGTGCCTGTAACCACACACTCACCCCCGAAGAAGCGGGCATTCTATCTGACCGTTCGGCTCCCCCTTCTATTATTTCTAAAGATCTTCCTGGTGCTGATTCAATAGCTAATAGCTCAGAGCCAGAGCAAGTTGAAGCACATGAACATACCTGCGATAAAAACTCAGCGGAAGAGTGGATCAAACATATCGATAAAACCTTAAATAGCCTGGATATCAAGCACAGTTAGATAATCGATAAGCTGCAGGTACAGTCTAGCCTTCGAACTAACTTCACATTCGAAAACCAGCCCTTCTATGCAAGCCACTGATCGAAAAGAAAAATCTCACTTTCCTAACAAGTAAACCAAAACTTATTATCAGCTTATCCACAAAATTCTGTTAACTTGTTTATATTAACAATCTGTGGAAATCATGTTTATTATCTATTTAAAAGCCAAAGTATATCAATATTATCAATAAGTTAAAGATAGTGCATCCACTTGTGCTATTAACTTTCTTGCTTCACTAAATTCAGAGCTATCCCATTTACTCACATGCCTTGTGAATAAACTGTATAGGTAAGCTTAGTTATCCTTGGGACAACTTTGTGTGTACTTTGCGCTGTTGATAAACAGGCAGTTTATGCACAAGTTACAGGCCTGTTTTGCATACATTATATGCACCATAAACCAAGGGTTATCATTCATCTAACATCATGTTTTTAAATAAAAAAAAATGGTTATCACCAGAAAACTGGCTGACCATATATAATCATTAAAATAAAAAAACATATATATTCTTTATCTTATTTATTCTTTATATAAAGAAAGAAAACAGATCTGTATAAAAAATGATCATTTCTAAGTTGATCAGGTAAAGGTATAATCAGCGCCCTTTTCAGATCAGATCTTCATTGTCATCAGACAAGATTCATTTAGAGGTAGAACAACGGTGGATTTTCCAACCCGCTATGATGTCATTGTTATCGGTGGTGGCCATGCCGGTACAGAAGCAGCTTTAGCTTCTGCACGTATTGGTGCTAAAACGTTATTGTTAACCCATAACATTGAAACCTTAGGACAGATGTCCTGTAACCCTGCCATTGGCGGTATTGGAAAAAGCCATCTGGTTAAAGAGATTGATGCACTGGATGGTGCAATGGCCCGTGCTACCGATAAAGGTGGTATTCAGTTCAGAACACTTAATTCAAGAAAAGGTCCTGCGGTACGTGCAACTCGTGCGCAAGCAGACCGAATCCTCTATAAAGCGGCTATTCGGCATATTCTGGAAAACCAGGATAATCTGGATATATTCCAGCAGTCAGCAGATGATCTGATTACTGAAGGGGAAGCAGTTAGAGGTGTGGTTACTCAAACCGGCATTCGTTTCCATGCTAATTCTGTTGTTCTAACCGCAGGTACATTCCTCGGTGGTGTTATCCATATTGGTTTAGAAAACCACTCGGGTGGTAGGGCAGGTGATCCGCCCTCTATTGCATTGGCAGATCGTTTAAGAGAACTGCCTTTCCGTGTCGACCGTCTTAAAACCGGTACACCTCCACGGATTGATGCACGTAGTGTTGATTTCAGTGTCATGCAGGAACAGCCAGGAGATACCCCGACACCGGTTATGTCGTATATGGGTAAATTGACTGATCATCCACAACAGATCAGCTGTTACATCACCCATACCAATGAACGGACACATGAAATTCTTCGCAGTGGCTTAGATCGCTCACCTATGTATACCGGAGTGATCGAAGGGGTTGGCCCACGTTACTGTCCATCGATTGAAGATAAGATCATGCGTTTTGCTGACAAAGACCAACATCAGGTCTTTGTTGAACCGGAAGGTCTGACAACACATGAGCTCTATCCGAATGGTATATCGACGAGTTTGCCATTTGATATTCAGCTCGCTGCGGTGCAGTCGATTCGTGGTTTTGAGAATGCGCATATTGTTCGTCCAGGCTATGCGATTGAATATGATTTCTTCAATCCGCAGGATCTGAAACATACCCTAGAAACCAAGTACATGAATGGTCTCTTCTTTGCTGGCCAGATCAATGGCACAACAGGTTATGAAGAAGCCGGTGCACAGGGCTTGTTAGCGGGTGCGAATGCCGCGCTTAGATCTCTGGAAAAAGCACAGTGGTACCCTCGTCGTGATGAAGCCTATATTGGTGTATTGGTTGATGACTTGATTACACTGGGTACATCGGAACCGTACCGAATGTTTACCAGCCGTGCAGAGTATCGTCTGATTCTTCGTGAAGATAACGCTGATCTGCGTTTGACTGAAAAGGGCCGTGAGCTTGGGCTTGTCGGTGAAGAGCGCTGGCAGGCCTTCTGTAATAAGCGCGAAGCGATCGAGCAGGAACAGCAGCGCCTTAAATCCACCTGGATTTTGCCAAAAACACCGGAAGCTGATGAGCTGGCACCCAAACTGAAAACACCACTGACCCGCGAATATAATCTTGCTGATTTGTTGAAGCGTCCGGAGCTGGTTTACAGCGATCTGGCACACCTCAAAGGTGAAGGTGTCAGTGATGAACAGGTAGCGGAGCAGGTTGAGATCCAGAACAAGTATGAGGGTTATATCAGCCGTCAGAAAGATGAGATCGAACAGATGCGCCGTCAGGAAAATACACCGTTACCGGAAGACTTCGATTATGAAAAGGTCGGTGGCTTATCTAACGAACTGAAAGCAAAACTTCAGGAAGTGCGCCCGGCTACAATTGCTCAGGCTTCGCGAATACAGGGTATTACCCCAGCGGCGATCTCTTTGCTGTTGGTCTATCTAAAAAAACAGCAACTCACTAAAAAACAGGATAAGGCGGCTAGTTGATGCAGCAGGTATCAGAGCAGCAGTTGGAAGCTGCACTCAAACAGGGCATTTCTCAGTTAGGTTTGGCACTATCTGAGCACCAGATTGATCAGTTAATCCGTTATTTGAATCTGCTGATCAAATGGAACAAAGCCTATAACCTGACTGCGGTACGTAACCCGATGGAGATGATAGACCGCCATCTGATCGATAGCCTCAGCGTAGTGCCCTTCATCGAAGGTAAGCGAATCATCGATGTGGGAAGTGGCCCGGGTTTGCCTGGTATACCTCTTGCAATCTGTTATCCGGAACTACCAGTGACGACACTGGATAGCAACGGTAAAAAAACGCGTTTCCAGCTTCAGGTTAAAGGCGAATTAGGTCTGAATAATCTGACTGTGGTTAATGAGCGTGTTGAAAACTGTAATTTTGAGCCATTTGATCAGGTGATCTCCCGTGCTTTCGCCTCTTTGGAAGATATGATCAACTGGACGCAACAGCTTTGTCATCAAGAGGGTGTTTTTCTTGCAATGAAAGGGCTGTATCCTGAAGAGGAACTATCAGCACTGCCTGATGGTTATGAACTTAAAATCTGTCATCGGTTGAATATTCCCGGGACAGAAGGGGAAAGGCACCTGCTAGTTTTAGGGAGACGCTAGGCGTGGCAAAGATCCTGACGATCACAAACCAGAAAGGAGGCGTAGGTAAAACGACTACTTGCGTCAATCTGGCTGCTTCACTGGCCGCTACAAAGAAACGGGTATTGCTGGTGGATCTGGATCCACAGGGTAATGCCAGCATGGGTAGCGGTGTAGACAAGCACACCCTGGAAAATACGGTATATGAGGTCCTGACGGATAAAGTTAAGATCCATGAGGCGATCCTCAAAGATACCCCGGCCGGTTACGATATTATCGGCTCTAACGGTGATCTGACCGCAGCGGAAGTTGAGCTTCTGCAAATTCCCCGTCGTGAATTCAGACTGAAAATGGCGCTGATGGAAGTCGATGATGAATATGATTATGTCCTGATCGATAACCCGCCATCACTGAACCTGTTAACGGTCAATGCGCTGGCATCCTCCGCGGGCGTTATTATTCCTATGCAGTGCGAGTATTATGCTCTTGAAGGTATCTCCGCACTGATCGGAACAATCGAAAAGATCAATAAACGACTGAATCCTAATCTGAAGATCGAAGGTATTCTGCGTACCATGTTCGATCCCCGGATGAGTTTGACCAAAGATGTTTCAACCCATCTGGTCGAATACTTTGGCGATAAGGTATATCGCACGGTTATCCCGCGTAATGTGCGTCTGGCAGAGGCTCCAAGCCATGGTTTGCCAGCACTGCTGTACGATAAAAATTCACGCGGTGCTGTGGCCTATCTGGCCCTGGCCGGTGAACTGATTCGTCGTACCAAATTAGAAGAAAAAGAGACCTCACAGGAAGCATAATCGATGGCTAAAAAGCGTGGCTTAGGCAAAGGGCTGGATGCACTGCTGTCCAGCGTTAGCGATGTAGAAGAAAAAGTTTCAACGCAAGAGGCCGAGACCCTGGATGGGTACCGGTTGCTTCCTGTCGATGTGATCCAGCGTGGCCGCTACCAGCCGCGTCGTGACATTGAGCCTCAGGCCCTGGAAGAGTTATCCAACTCGATTCGTGCTCAGGGGGTGATGCAACCGATTGTGGTTCGCCCAATCGATTCGGATCGATACGAAATTATTGCCGGTGAGCGCCGTTGGCGTGCTACTCAGATGGCGGATCTGCTGGAAATTCCGGCCATCGTTAAGGATGTACCGGACGAAGCTGCGATCGCCATGGCGTTGATCGAGAATATCCAGCGTGAAAACCTTAATCCGATCGAAGAAGCGATCTCTTTGCAACGTCTGCAGGATGAGTTTGAACTGACTCAGCAAGAAGTCGCTGATGCCGTGGGTAAATCCCGCTCTGCTGTAACAAATCTGCTACGTCTGATGAACTTAACAGATGAAGTGAAAAAAATGCTTGAGTACGGTGACCTGGAGATGGGCCATGCCCGGGCACTGCTTTCACTGGAAGACGACAAACAAATTGAAGCGGCGCAGGAGATTGCGGGTCAGGGCTTATCGGTGCGTCAGACCGAAGCACTGGTTAAGAAAATTCAGCAGGGTGATAAACCGGCTGAAGAAAAGGCTAAGCCTGCACCAAATGAGCGCTTAAACGTACTCTCCGGTGAGTTATCACAGCGCTTTTCGGCAAAAGTATCGATTAGTGAAAATGCCAAAGGTAAAGGTAAAATCACGATCAACTACGATGATGCTGAGATGCTCGACGGCATTTTACAGCTGCTCAAATAGCTCGAGTAGTTACTACTTTGGCACTGCAGAGAGTGTGACCGAGGGCAATGCTTGATACGACATTAGTGCAAATGGGTAAACTGCCTGTTGTTTCGGCGGCCCTAAGCTCATATAATCGGCACGCATTTTAGGGTGCGTGCGCTTTACTGGGGCACAGTTTCAGAACGGTTTAGATTTAAGGTTGTGTTGCAATGACATTGGGCAAGGGGAACCTAAAACAGGGAGCCCATAGTCGTAAAACACGCAGCCGGATCTTTAAAATCCTTCTGATTCAGGCAGTTATATGCTTAATCTTCTCCGCTGGCTTGATACTGGTGGATCTGGAAACGGCATACTCTGCATTGCTTGGCGGGGCTATTTATCTTCTGCCAACCCTCTATTTTGCTGACCGGGCGCTAAGATTTAGTGCCGGGCAAAGTGCAAAGCGCGCATTAGCTGAAATGTATATGAGCCAAATATGGAAAATGGCTTTAATGACGGTGGGTTTTGCTGCCGTATTTATAACGATTCAACCCCTGAATCCATTTTCCTTATTTGGCACGTTTATCTTGATGCAAATCCTTAATTGGGTAGCTCAGATAGGCCTGAATACAAGATTCCTGAAACTTTGAACGAGAGAAACTGAGAATGGCTAGTAGCGACACAGTAACATCCTCAGAGTATATATCCCATCACTTGACTAACCTCACGTTCGGTTATCATGAAGCGTCTGAATCTTGGCGTTTTGTGAATACTGATCCGTCTCATGGTGAAGTCATTATGCCTGGCGACTTCGGTTTTTGGGCAATTCATGTGGATACTATGCTTTGGTCTGTTGGCCTGGGTATTTTGTTTTTGTGGTTATTCCGTAGCGTAGCGAAAAAAGCTACTTCCGGCGTACCTGGAGGCACCCAGAACTTTATCGAAACAATCATTGAGTTTGTAGACGATAACGTTAAGGGGATTTTCCACCACAAAAACCCGGTTATTGCTCCGTTGTCACTGACAATCTTCGTCTGGATCTTCCTGATGAACCTCATGGACCTTGTACCAATCGATTGGGTGCCATACGTGGCTGCTCAGATGGGTATTGGTTACATGAAGATCGTACCAACCACTGACCCGAATGCGACACTGGGCATGGCGTTCAGCGTATTCTTCCTGATTATCTACTACAGCATCAAACAGAAAGGTGTAAGTGGATTCCTGGCAGAGCTATCGCTTCAGCCAATGGGTAAGTGGATGATTCCTTTCAACCTGTTCCTGGAAGTTGTTGGCCTACTGGCTAAGCCTATCTCCCTGGCGCTTCGACTGTTCGGTAACATGTACGCAGGTGAAATGATCTTTATCCTGATTGCTCTGCTTCCTTTCTGGGCGCAGTGGGTACTATCTGTGCCATGGGCAATCTTCCATATTCTGGTAATTACTCTGCAGGCGTTCATCTTTATGGTGCTGACAATCGTTTACCTTGCGATGGCACACGATGATCACTAAGAGTGGTTCATGAACTGAAGTACATATTGAAAACGATTAATAACTTTTATTTAAATTTAAACTTTTAAACTTAATGTGGAGAAAAACAGATGGAAATTGCTAACGCTTTGGTATTCCTGGCTGCTGCGCTTCTAATGGGTCTTGCTGCAATCGGTGCTGCTGTAGGTATCGGTAACCTGGGTGGTAAATTCTTGGAAGGTGCTGCTCGTCAGCCTGAACTAGTACCACTGCTACGTTCACAGTTCTTCATCGTAATGGGTCTGGTTGACGCTGTACCTATGATCGGTGTTGGTCTGGGCATGTACCTGATGTTCGCTGTTGCATAAGTAGCCACTCGTAACTTAATGACACTCGAGTCCTACTTAATTAACAACCGCGAGAGGTAATGGCGTGAATATTAATATCACCATTATTGGCCAGGCAATCGCATTCTTTATTTTCGTTGTTTTCTGCATGAAATATGTGTGGCCGCCAATTACGGCAGCACTTGCAGAGCGTAAGAAGAAGATTGCTGAAGGTCTGGACGCTGCTGACCGTGCTGAGCGTGATCTACAGCTGGCTCAAGAAAAAGCCACTGAAAACATGCGTAAAGGCAAAGAAGAAGCAGCTGCCATCATTGAACAGGCCAACAAGCGGGCTAACCAGATTATTGATGAAGCTAAAGAGAAAGCTCTAGAAGAAGCTAACCGTGTTAAAGCGGCTAAAGAAGCTGAACTTGAGCAGGAAGTTAACCAGGCACGCGAAGCACTGCGCGCTCAGGTAGCTACTCTGGCATTAGCTGGTGCTGAAAAAGTACTGGAAGCTTCTATCGATGAGAAGGCACACGCGCAGCTTGTTGAAAAACTGGCCGCTGAGCTTTAAAGCGAGGTTTAAAGATGGCTGAAGTCAACACTGTCGCTCGGCCTTATACCAAAGCTGCTTTTGAGTATGCGATGGATAAGGGTAACCTCGATCAGTGGTCCGCTACGCTGACTCTGGCTGCTGCTGCAGCAGAAGATGAAAACGTAGTGCGTGTACTGGGTAACCCTGCACTGACAGATGCACAGAAAGCTGATCTGATGATTGGCCTATGTGAAGAAGCTGATGAAGCGGGTAAGAACTTCCTGCGTTTGCTGGCTGAGAATAAGCGTCTGGCAATTTTGCCAGAGATCAATACTCAGTTTGCAAAACTGAAAGCAGATCAGGAGAAGTCACTGGATATCGAAGTGACGACTGCCTTTGAACTGCAGGATGAGCAGCAGGAAAAACTTGCTCAGGCACTGAAAACTAAACTAGGTCGTGAAGTAATTCTGTCCTCACAGGTAGATAAGTCTATTCTGGGTGGTGCGGTAATTCGTACAGACGATTTAGTGATCGACGGCTCCGTTCGCGCGCGACTCGCGAAGTTGGCCGAAGCGATGAATTCCTAGGGGAATAAAAGCATGCAGCAACTGAATCCTTCTGAGATCAGTGAGATTCTCAAGAAGCGCATCGAAACTCTTGATGTGACTTCAGAAGCCCGTAATGAGGGCACTGTAGTGAGCGTTTCCGATGGTATCATTACGATCCACGGACTTGCTGACGTTATGTACGGGGAAATGATTGAATTCCCTGGCGGTATCTACGGTATGGCGCTTAACCTTGAGCGTGACTCCGTTGGTGCTGTAGTACTGGGTGATTACCAGGACCTGGTAGAAGGTGCGACTGCACGTTGTACTGGCCGTATCCTGGAAGTACCAATTGGTCCGGAACTGCAGGGTCGTGTAGTAGACGCTCTGGGTAACCCGATCGATGGTAAAGGCCCTGTTGAAACTAAATTGACTGACGCTGTAGAGAAGGTTGCACCTGGTGTAATCGAGCGTCAGGGCGTAGATCAGCCTGTACAGACTGGTCTTAAAGCGATCGACTCCATGGTTCCAATCGGTCGTGGTCAGCGTGAGCTGATCATCGGTGACCGTCAGATTGGTAAATCTGCGATCGCGATCGACGCTATCATCAACCAGAAAGATACCGGCGTAAAATGTATCTACGTTGCAGTAGGCCAGAAACAGTCTACTATCGCTAACGTTGTACGTAAGCTGGAAGAGCACGGCGCGATGGATCACACTATCGTTGTTGCTGCTGGTGCATCTGATCCTGCAGCGATGCAGTTCCTGGCGCCATACGCTGGTTGTACTATGGGTGAATACTACCGTGACCGCGGTGAAGACGCGCTGATCATCTATGATGATCTGACTAAGCAGGCTTGGGCATATCGTCAGATTTCCCTGCTGCTACGCCGTCCGCCAGGTCGTGAAGCATACCCAGGTGACGTATTCTACTTGCACTCTCGTCTGCTAGAGCGTGCTGCGCGTGTAAACGCTGACTATGTTGAGAAGTTTACTGACGGTGAAGTTAAGGGCCAGACTGGTTCCCTGACATCTCTGCCTGTAATCGAAACTCAGGGTGGTGACGTATCCGCATTCGTACCAACAAACGTAATCTCCATCACCGACGGTCAGATCTTCCTTGAAACTGACCTGTTCAACTCCGGTGTACGTCCAGCGATCAACGCTGGTCTGTCCGTATCCCGTGTAGGTGGTGCAGCTCAGACTAAGATCATCAAGAAACTTGGTGGCGGTGTACGTCTGGCTCTGGCTCAGTATCGTGAGCTGGCAGCATTCGCACAGTTCGCTTCTGACCTTGATGACGCGACTCGTGACCAGTTGGAACACGGTCAGTCCGTAACCGAGCTGATGAAGCAGAAACAGTACTCCCCAATGTCTATCGCTGACATGGGTCTGAGCCTGTACGCTGCTAACGAAGGTTACCTGAAAGGTGTAGATCTGAACAAAGTACTGGACTTTGAAGCGGCTCTGATCGCGTTCTTCAACAGCGAATACGCTGATCTGATGAACGATATCAACGCAACTGGCAACTACTCTGATGAGATTGCTGCACAGTTCAAAGCTGGTATTGAAAAGTTCAAGTCTACGCAAGCTTGGTAAGAACTCGTTTAGAGTGATCGATCTGCATGCCTGGCATGCAGATCTAACACCAAACTAAATAGGCGGAACTATGGCAGTCGGAAAAGAGATTAAGACAAAAATTGCGAGTGTGCAGAGCACGAGGAAGATTACCAGCGCTATGGAAATGGTTGCTGCTTCTAAGATGCGTAAAGCACAGGATCGCATGGAGTCTTCTCGCCCGTACGCCCGGAGTATCCGTGGTGTAATTCAGCACCTGGCCAAGTCCAATCCTGAGTACAGACACTTGTACATGCAGGAGCGTGAGACTAAGCGCGTTGGTTTTGTAATTGTAGCAACCGACCGTGGCCTGTGTGGTGGTTTGAACGTTAACGCGTTCAAAGCAGCTGTTAAAAGCATGAAAGAGTTCCATGACCAGGGTGTCGAAATTGACATCTGTGCGCTGGGCAGCAAAGCCGGTTCGTTCTTTAAGAGCTATGGCGGTAATGTAGTTGCAGCGAAAACTCACCTGGGTGATGCGCCGGAAGTGGCGGATCTGATCGGGTCAGTTAAGGTCATGCTGGATGCTTATGATGAAGGCAAGCTGGATAAACTGTTCATCGTGTCTAACGATTTCGTTAACACAATGACACAGCAGCCTGCTGTATCTCAGGTGCTTCCACTGAAGGCAGAAGAAGACGATGACAAGCTCAATCATCACTGGGATTACCTGTATGAGCCGGACGCAAAAGAGCTGCTAAACAGCTTACTGGTTCGTTATGTAGAGTCCCTGGTCTATCAGGCCGTGGTTGAGAACAATGCCTGTGAGCAGGCAGCACGTATGCTAGCGATGAAGAACGCAACAGACAACGCTGGTGATATGATTGATGAGCTGGAAATGATTTACAACAAAGCTCGTCAGGCCGCGATTACTCAGGAAATTTCTGAGATCGTTGGTGGTGCTGCAGCTGTTTAATACAGGTCACAGGTTAAATAATTAGAGGATCCGAACATGAGTAGCGGAACTATTGTTCAGATTATCGGTGCGGTAGTTGACGTGGAATTTCCACGTGATTCTGTACCGAAGGTTTACGACGCGCTGACCGTAACTAAAAACGGTTTGACGCTGGAAGTTCAGCAGCAGCTGGGCGACGGTGTTGTTCGTGCGATCGCAATGGGTCAGACTGAAGGCGTAAGCCGTGGTCAGGACGTTGCGAACACTGGTGCGCCAGTTTCTGTACCTGTTGGTACAGCAACACTGGGTCGTATCATGGACGTACTGGGTAACCCAATTGATGAATGTGGCGAAATCGGTGAAGAAGAGCGTATGCCTATCCACCGTAAAGCGCCATCTTACGACGAGCAGGCAGCATCAAACGAACTGCTGGAAACTGGTATCAAGGTAATCGACCTGGTATGCCCGTTTGCTAAAGGTGGTAAAGTTGGTCTGTTCGGTGGTGCGGGTGTAGGTAAAACCGTAAACATGATGGAGCTGATCCGTAACATCGCGATCGAGCACTCAGGTTTCTCCGTATTCGCCGGCGTAGGTGAGCGTACTCGTGAGGGTAACGACTTCTACTACGAGATGAAAGAATCCAACGTACTGGATAAAGTATCTCTGGTTTACGGTCAGATGAATGAGCCTCCAGGTAACCGTCTGCGTGTAGCGCTGACTGGCCTGACAATGGCTGAAAAATTCCGTGACGAAGGTCGTGACGTACTGTTGTTCGTAGACAACATCTACCGTTACACACTGGCAGGTACTGAAGTATCAGCACTGCTGGGTCGTATGCCTTCTGCGGTAGGTTACCAGCCAACTCTGGCAGAAGAGATGGGCGTTCTTCAGGAGCGTATCACTTCTACTAAGACTGGTTCCATCACGTCTATCCAGGCGGTATACGTACCTGCCGATGACTTGACTGACCCATCTCCAGCAACAACCTTCTCTCACCTTGACGCAACAGTAGTACTGTCTCGTCAGATCGCAGAGCTGGGTATCTACCCTGCGGTTGACCCACTGGATTCAACGTCTCGTCAGCTAGACCCACTGGTTATCGGTACTGAGCACTATGAAATTGCTCGTAACGTACAGGGTGTACTTCAGCGCTATAAAGAGCTGAAAGACATCATCGCTATCCTGGGTATGGACGAACTGTCTGAAGAAGATAAATCTCTGGTAGCACGTGCACGTAAGATCCAGCGATTCCTTTCTCAGCCATTCTTCGTAGCTGAAGTATTCACCGGTGCTCCTGGTAAATACGTGCCACTGAAAGAAACTATCAGCGGCTTTAAAGGCATCCTGGAAGGCCAGTACGACGATCTGCCAGAGCAGGCGTTCTACATGGTTGGCGGTATCGACGAAGCGATCGAGAAAGCTAAAGGCATGTAATTGCCTTTAGCTAACCTTTACGAGGTATAAATATGGCTATGACTGTTCATTGCGACATCGTAAGTGCTGAAGAAGAGATCTTCTCTGGCTTGATCGAATTCGTATCCGTAACAGGTAGCCTGGGTGATCTGGGTGTATATCCAGGTCACGCTCCGCTTCTGACGGAACTGAAACCAGGCCCTGTCGAGCTACGCAAACAGGGTGGCGAACAGGATATCTTTTACGTATCCGGTGGCTTCTTGGAAGTACAGCCTCACAAGGTAACTGTTCTTGCAGACACTGCTCTGCACGCAGCAGACCTTGATGAAGCAGCTGCTCAGGAAGCACAGAAACATGCTGAGCAGGCGATGGCTGATAAAACTGCCGAGTTCGAATACTCGAAAGCAGCCTCCCAGCTGGCCGAAGCTGCAGCGCAGATTCGTACCCTACAGCAGATTCGTAAGAAACTGGGTCGTTAAGACTCTGTCCTTACAATCCACATATCAAAAGGCAACCTTCGGGTTGCCTTTTTTGTTTCTGCTTGGGAAGAAAGAAATGGACGCGGTAGAACGGTTAGAGGCGGCTTCACTATAAGGACAAAGCCGGGCTTCTTGAGGAAGGCTGAAAAGCCGAAAGCAAGTAGGGCTAGCTAGCTCCCAATCAAAGGTATGGGATAAGAGCTACCGCTAAGATTCGAGTAACTATCGATTTCATTCATAATTTGAAATTGCTATACAGAAGGTCGTATTCGTATTGCAGTGTAGCGAATGCCTTCGCTGTGGCCTGATTCATAGGCAGTCTAAATTCAGAATCTGAAATCTTTTCTACGACATACAGCTTGTTTGGTGGAGAGATGAGCAGATTGGCAAACTGTTGTGTGTTCCAGTTATAGGTCTGGCCTTTCTGAAGGCCATACGCATGGGCAATTTCATGCTCATAATAAGATGGAATGATAAGGCTGAGTTGCAAGCAGTCGGAACTGCGACACATAACTCCATTATCCAGATCAACCAGATAATGGTCTCCTGGAAGGTATTTAATATCCTGAGCTGCACATCCTGCTAAAAGCGCTATGCCACCTAGTAAGCCAAAATATTTCATTGCTACTCACTCTCGCTGGTATTTACGCGGTTTAAGCCAACCTGGTAACCGCCTGAATCTGTGCTGATGTCTGCAAGATTCCAACAGACTTAGCAGTTATTAATCTAAAAATATGATATTGCTAAGTGCCTGTAAGAAAGCCCTTATACAACAGTTTAATTTCAAATCGGTTGCTATGTCATGTTAAAAACTGACTAAAGTAGCCGCCATAAGGTATCAAAAATAATTTTTTGCGCGCCTGCAACCTCCGCTGAATCAATGACTACTGCGGTAGGGTAGTTCTCTGATGCCAGTGAGATGATTGCGCATTTAGGCGGGTATATAGCGATATAGGCTGCATCCACTTTCCCTTCGGTTTTGATCCACTTACGTTCAGAAAGCAGAGCGTCTTCACCGCCGTCACCAATCGCGATTGCGCGAACGGTTATACCACGCTGTATGCGCTGGTTTGTGAAGTTAGGGAAGGGTCTGTAGAGGTGCTTCCTGATCGGCTTGGAGGAGAACACTGAGTAGCTGTCAGCGTCGGAGTTAGCAACGGTAATCAGGATGTCTTTAAGAACGTGCTCGATCCCGTCATCGCCCTCATAGAAGCTAACATTGGCTGCATTAAAGTCAGGTTTCAGATGTTGTAGTTCTGGAATGATACTCTGTTTGAGCTCTTCCATTGCCCGGTCCAATCCCTGACGACGTTCTTCGGCTAGCTGTAACAGGATATCCGGATCTACCGGAGCAAACAGACGCCGTTTACCCTTTGGCTGGTAGGTAACAATACCTTTTTGCTGCATCTCTTTGAGGCTTTCGTATGTGCTGCCACGATTAACACCTGATTTGTCAGCAATTGTTCGTATAGAACTAGCCCCTAAAAAAAGTAGTGCTTTATAGATCTCTATTTCTCGTGGGCTTAAGCCTAATAGGTTAAATATCTCAGTATTCATAATTGTCATAAAATTTGTGACAAAAGGGATTGTGTGAATTCTTTTTTACTTTAAAGTGCTGACAAAATAAAGCGTAAACTTCACAAGGAAGGAAAGGCCATGTCTGTAGACGTTGTCATCCTGGCTGCCGGACAGGGCAGCCGTATGAAATCAAACCTGCCTAAAGTGCTGCATAAAGTCGGTGGTAAGCCGATGGTCCAGCATGTTATCGATACAGCATCAGAGCTGAATGGGGTGAATACCCATGTGGTGATTGGTCATGGAGCTGACAAATTACGTGATGAACTCGCCGGCCAAACTTTAAATTTTGCTTTGCAGGCGGAACAGAAAGGCACAGGCCATGCAGTTGCACAGGCAATGCCTTCGGTTGCTGAAGATAGTGTGGTATTGGTCCTCTACGGAGACGTACCACTAACCAAAGCTGAAACGATGCAGCAGATGGTTGAGATCGCAGCCACAGGTGATCTGGCGCTATTGACGGTTAATCTTAAAGACCCGACGGGTTATGGCCGCATTGTTCGTAATGAACAGAGCCGTGTTGTGGCGATTGTCGAACACAAAGATGCCACTGCTGAACAGCACAAGATCAACGAAGTAAATACCGGGATTCTGGCAGTTAAAAGTAGTCATCTGAATGAATGGTTGCCAAAGCTGTCATCTGAAAATGCCCAGGGTGAGTACTACCTGACCGATATTATTGCGATGGCGGCTGATCAGGGGCTGACTATTAGTGCGATACAGCCTGAAGCTGAAGAAGAGGTACAGGGTGTAAATAACCGGGTACAACTGGCAGAACTTGAACGTTGGTATCAGGCTCAACAGGCTGAGTGGTTGATGGTAAACGGAGCGACCCTTGCTGATCCAAAACGTATAGATGTACGAGGCAATGTAAAAATTGGTCAAGATCTGTTGATCGATGTGAACGTTGTCCTTGAAGGTGAAATTGAGCTGGGTGACAACGTTGTTATTGAACCTAACTGTTACCTAAAAAACTGTACGATTGCTGCAGGCACACGGATTAAAGCGAATACCGTTATTGAAGATGCAACCGTTGCTGAAGCTTGTGATATTGGTCCGTTTGCCCGCTTACGTCCAGGTACTCAACTGGCAGCCAAAGCTAAAGTTGGCAACTTTGTTGAAACGAAAAAGGCGATTGTGGGCGAGGGTAGTAAGATCAATCATCTGTCTTACGTTGGTGATGCAATCTTAGGTAAAGACGTTAATGTCGGTGCCGGTACGATCACCTGTAACTACGATGGCGTTAATAAGTCCCTGACGGAGATCGACGATAACGCATTCATTGGTTCTAACACTGCGTTGGTTGCACCAGTCAAGGTGGGCAAAATGGCTACTGTAGGTGCGGGTTCAACCATCAGTAAGAGTGTTTCAGATGATGCTCTTGCGGTTACCCGGGCTAAGCAGGCTGAAGTTAAGAACTGGCCACGTCCACAGAAGAAAGGAAACTAATTATGTGCGGAATAGTTGGAGCAGTAGCGGCGCGCCCGGTTCAGGAAATTCTGTTGGAAGGTTTGCGTCGTCTTGAGTATCGCGGCTATGACTCTGCAGGTGTAGCCCTACAAACAGACGCAGGGATCCAGCGCTGTCGTCGTACCGGCAAAGTACAGGCGTTGTCTGATGCGTTACAAGCCGAGCCTCTGATGGGCACAACAGGTATTGCCCATACTCGTTGGGCGACCCATGGCGTGCCTAATGAGGCCAATGCTCATCCTCATATGTCTGCTGATCAGTTAGCGGTGGTACACAACGGCATCATCGAGAATTTTGAAGAGTTAAAAGATCAGTTGCAGAACGACGGTTATGTTTTTAGCTCTGATACTGATACCGAAGTAATTGCACACTTACTTGCTAGGGAGCTAAATACAACGAGTTCGCTGCACACAGCGGTTGCCAATATTATCGGTAAACTTGAAGGCGCCTATGCGTTGGGTGTGATCGAAAAGACTGATCCAAGCCAGTTGGTGACAGCCCGTAAAGGCAGCCCTTTGGTGATTGGGGTGGGTATTGGTGAAAACTTTATCGCCTCAGACCAGTTGGCACTTTTGCAGGTTACCGACCGTTTTATGTTCCTGGAGGATGGCGATGTTGCTACTCTGACGGCCAGCGATATTACGGTGACCGATATTTCCGGCAATAAAGCTCAGCGCGAAATCTCCCAGTTTGAACATGGTGTAAGTTCGGCTGATAAGGGTGAATTTAAGCACTATATGCTTAAAGAAACCTATGAACAGCCAGAGGTCATTAAAGCCTGTCTCGAAGGGCGTGTGAGTGATGATAAGCTGCTTGAGCAGTGCTTCGGTGTAAAAGCTGGTGAGATCTTTGATCAGGTTAAGCAAGTACAGATTATTGCTTGTGGTACTAGTTTTCACGCAGGTCTGATCGCTAAATACTGGATCGAAGACCTGGTGGGCATTCCTTGTATGGTGGAAGTGGCAAGTGAGTACCGTTACCGTCCAGTCGTTATCCCCGAAGGCACACTGTTTCTGACCATCTCTCAGTCAGGCGAAACAGCTGATACGCTTGCAGCACTTCGTGAAGTTCAGTCACGTGTGTTGGCATCACTGGTGATCTGCAATGTACCGGGGAGTACCTTAGTACGTGAGTCCGATCTGGCGTTGATGACTAATGCGGGTCCCGAAATCGGTGTGGCATCCACTAAAGCCTTCACGACTCAACTGGTCGCTTTGATGCTGACGACCCTGGCTCTGGGCCGTCGCAATGGCCTGACGGCTGAACGTGAGTCAGCGATTATCGCAGCGCTGAAAAAGCTTCCTCAGCAGGTTCTTCATGCACTGGAGATGGATAGTGATATCGAGAAAATGGCGCAGTCCTTTGCTGAAAAACAGCATTCGCTGTTCCTGGGTCGTGGTACTTTGTATCCCGTTGCTAAGGAAGGTGCTCTGAAGCTTAAAGAGATCTCTTATATTCATGCAGAGTCTTACCCTGCAGGTGAATTGAAGCATGGCCCTCTGGCCCTGGTAGATAAAGAGATGCCGGTCGTTGCGGTAGCACCGCAGAACGATATGCTGGATAAGCTAAAGGCTAACCTTCAGGAAGTGCGTGCACGTGGCGGCGAACTGTTTGTCTTTGCTGGCTCAGATAAGGTTCAGTCAGAAGAGGGGATCTATGTGCTTAACATGCCGGAGTGTGAGGAAATTATGCAGCCTGTACTGTATACCATTCCGTTGCAGCTACTCTCTTACCATGTTGCCATCCTGAAAGGGACCGATGTCGATCAGCCGCGAAATCTGGCTAAGTCAGTAACAGTCGAATAAATCTGTATTAAAGCCGGCCTTGGTATCCTCAGCAGTTGTCCAAGGCCAGCTTCATTCTTTTAAGTTACTTCTTCTCTTCTCTTTAATAAGCCTGTTCAGGCTGCTGTATCGCTCTGTGGCTCTTTCCGCACTAATCTTGGCTTATGAGTTGGCTAAATGAATTTTTTTATAAATTTTTAAGTTCATGATTTAGTTCAAGAAATGTGATGAATATAGGCGGCTGATTAAATTTTATTCAGAAATTGAGTGTTCATTCGGGAACGCTTTGGAAATATTCATGTCATAGCTTCTACATGCAGTACAAAAGAAGCAATTAATAAAGGTAGATATCATGAAAACTCAATTTAAAGCGGTAACTTTTGCTCTTCTGTTCACACCTGCTGTAGCGATGGCGACTGAAGATTTTAAACCTGGTGATTGGTTGTATGACATTTATTCCGGTGCTTATCTAGAGGAGAGCAGAGCTCACTCTGATGTAGCAATGGACGTAAATAAAACGATAGAACAGGAACCTACCGCAGCGGGAGCTCGTGCAGATTACACTGACTTCCCAATTGTTATTAATGTAGGATCACTATAACGTATACGCGTTAATGCTCCCCCCTTTTGCGATAGCATGAGGGGGGAATAATCTTGGTTCAGACTTTTGATTGAGGCTTTGAAATTTATAGGTATGCGGGCTAATTTTTAGAGGGGCTATTAGGAGGGGCATTTATGTTAAGAAAAACAGCTCGTTTATTTAACGTTAAATTTATCCATTTCTCCGTGCTGGCATCTATATATGCTGCAAGCCCTGTTCATGCAGGCCATCTACAAAAAATCCTCCCCCAGTCACAAGTTAAAAAAATATACCGTCACTATGATCGCGAGACAGCGGAACGCTTCGATGCGTGGAATCAGCTGTTAAAGAGCAGCCATGACAAAAGTGATATTGAGAAACTCGAACTGGTAAACAATTTCTTCAACCAGATGAAGTGGGCTGAAGATAAGCAACTTTGGGAGAGTAAAGACTATTGGGCTACTCCCATAGAAAGCCTGATTAAAAATGCTGGGGATTGTGAGGACTTTTCAATTGCCAAGTATTTCACCCTTCTCGAATTAGGTATCCCCGTAGAGAATTTAAAAGTTTCTTACGTCAAGCTGATTGAAGATAACCAGGCCCATATGGTCCTTGCTTACTATGCTGAAGAAAACTCGGACCCTCTGATTCTTGATAATATTCATAAAGAAATTCGCCGGGGCTCGGAACGAAACGACTTAGATCCAATGTTTCATTTCAACAGCCAGGGGGTATGGAAAAAAGGTGAATCAGAAAAGCTCTTGGATTCAGCCACTGAAATTAAACAGTGGGCTGAAATGATGAAGCGTATTAACTTAGAGCAAAACACCTAGAATAAATATCACAATTTCATATCTACTCATAACTGATAGAGCTTTAGAAAGGGTGAGATGTAGATCAAGAAAAACCTAAGTAAAGGCCGGTTAATGCAAATAAGTCAGTTCGTTGACATGCCCTATTTAATATCGCGTTGTTTTTCCCATTCCGAAAAAGCATCGGCTGTCAGGGGATGGGCATATAGGTACCCTTGAACTTCAGTACATTCCTTATCTAATAAAAAATCTGCCTGTATCTGGCTTTCGACACCTTCCGCGATCACTTCTAGGTTTAATGCTTTACCCATGGCAATAACCGCTTCAGCAATGGCCATATCATTTGGGTCATCAGGTATATCTCTAATAAAAGACTGGTCGATTTTCAGTTTATCGATTGGTAATTGTTTTAGGTAAGATAGTGAAGAATAGCCGGTACCAAAGTCGTCAATAGCCAGCTCAATACCTATCTCTTTAAAGCTACTCAGAACATTAATAGCGTGCTGTGGGTCTTTCATGATAAAGCTTTCGGTTACCTCCAAGCCCAATTTTTCAGCGGGGAACCCGGTCTCTTTAAGGCACATAATGACAGCTTCAGTGAAGGACTCATCATGTAGTTGAGTTGCAGAAACATTAACGTATATCCGCCCAAAATTTACTTGTTCGTTTAGCCACTGAACGCCTTGCTCGCAGGCCGTTCTTAAAATCCAGGCTCCTAATTCTCTGATTAAGCCGCTATTTTCTGCGATGGGAATAAATGAATCGGGTGGAATAAGGCCCCGCTCTGGATGCTGCCAGCGTACTAACGCTTCGACCCCTACCATTGAATAGTCTTTGATCCTTAATTGGGGCTGATAAGTCACGAAAAACTGGGATTGTTCTAGGGCATCCCTCAAAGCACTTTGTACAAAGCTATGTTCAAGGGCCTGTTGGGTCATTTCCGCAGTATAAAACTTATAGGTATTGCGACCGGCTTCTTTGGCTTCATACATAGCCGAGTCGGAAAAGCTAAGGAGAGCATCGGCATCATTACTATTATCTGGGCTGATTGCTACACCAATACTGGCAGAGATTTGTAGCATATGGCTATTGATTTGAATCGTCTGGCTAAACACCGATAAGATTTTTTCGACAATGGGGACTACATCGGTAACATCTTGAATATCTTCAAGGATTAGACAGAACTCATCGCCACTAATACGCCCAACGGTGTCACCCATTCTGACAACATGGCGAAGCCTTGAGGCGATCTCAGCTAGCAGTATGTCTCCCACTCCATGACCTAAGGTATCGTTAATGTTTTTGAAGCGGTCAAGATCGAGGAACAAAACAGCTACCTTGGTTTTCTTCCTTTCTGACATTAAAAGGCTGTGTATCAGGCGTTCACGAAATAAGAGGCGATTAGGCAATTCTGTTAGGGCATCATAGTGAGCTAAATGATCTAAGCGGGCTTCTGTTTCTTTAAGTGAGGTTATATCTGCGAATACACCGACGTACCCGGAAGGTTGCTGGCCTTTTTTAAAATCGATCGCGCTGATTGTCAGAATTTCAGGGTAGATTGTCCCGCTCTTAGCGCGATTCCACACTTCTCCGCGCCAATGTCCATGTTTTTGTATCTGCTCCCACATGTTTTCGTAAAAGGCGATGTCATGTTTGCCTGATTGTAAGATACGTGTGTTTTTACCAATCACTTCGTCTCTATCAAAGCCAGTGATTTTAGTGAATGCCTCATTCACATCGACAATGGTTCCATTCTGGTCTGTTATAGCGACGCCTTCACCGGTACTTCTAAATACGGCGGCTGCTTGGTTTAATCGATTTTCAGCTTCAATACGCTCAGTTACATCTTCAATATATCCCTCGATTGTTAGTCCCGTGGAATCCGTTGAAACACCTCTACCTTGCTCCTCCATCCATCTGCTCTCACCAGATGAATGTTTGAGTTTGTATAAGACCTTGTATGGAGTTTGAGTTTTGAGTGAGTTTTGCACAGCAGCCCAGACATATTCCCTATACCCGGGTTCAATGAGTTGTGCGTAAGAACAGTAACGGCTTTTGATGAGACTTTCTGCGGTATACCCAAATATTTCTTCGCAACGATCACTTAAATAGAGCATGGTCCAATTCCGGTTGTTTAGGCATTGAAACGCGACGCCCGGAAGGTTGCCTATAAGCGTGCTTAGTTGTGCTTCAGAGCTCTCTAAAGCTCTTTCTTGGATCATGCGTTGAGTTATGTCTTCACCGATAGACTGGTAGCTTTCGATTTCTCCTTGGCGATTAAAAATTGCCCGATTGGTCCAGCGCTGCCAACCAATGTTATCTCCAGGAAGTATTACCCTGTGTTCGTTTACAAATGTAGGTTTTGAAGTATTAAGTCCGGATATATTTGATATAAGTGCAGGCCTATCCCCTTCAGGGATTAAATCGAGGAAGTTTGAGCCAACTAAATCCTCAGATGTGCGACCAAAAAGTTTGCAGTATGATTGGTTAACAAAAATAATCTCTCCGCCGGGCTTGTATGTACAGATCATGATCGGAAAGTCTTCAACCACGCCTCTGTATCTTTGCTCACTTTCGCGTAGCGCTTTTTCTGCGATCGCTTTATCAGTCTTGTCGATTGCTTGTATCAGATAACCATTGAGTTTGCCGTCGGAATCAAACAGCGCAATAGTCACAGCATCGGCATGCCTGATGGAACCATCATGAGCTTCGTAAACATCATCGGTGAAAATAGGGGAGCGGTTTTCGTATGCTGCTTTTAATCGCTTCTTCCAGATCGCTTCCCAATCTGGAAGGTGACGCCATGAGGCTGACTCCCAAAAGTATCTCCCTACAAAATCTTCGCGTGTATAGCCTTGCTGGGATAGCGCAACTTGATTTACGCTGATCACTCTTCCATCAGGTTCAAGAATTGCCATAAATTGGAACTGATGGTCAAAGACAATTTCGAACAGATCGCTACTGTTTTTGAGTTTTTCAAGAAACTTCGAGTCGTTAGTCATTTGCGCCATCAATCAAAGAGTTCAAGTTACGTCGATATCATTCTGATATTGAACCTGCAGTCACATTAAAAGCGTAGTCATCAGATGAGCCATCAGCAACCGATTGAGTCATTAAAACAAAGGGTTATTGATTTTCAGCAACCACTCCCGGAACGCTTTTATAATCGGTTGTTCCTTTCGGTCTTCATGGGTGACCAGATAATAGTTTTGCTGTGACAACACTGACGGCAACCCATCAAACGGGTTAATCAATTCGCCGTTGTTCAGATACTTTTCGATGAGCTGTTTACGTCCAATAGCGACGCCTAAACCTGCTTTTGCAGCTTTTACGGCATGCTCTGACTTATCAAAGCAGTGCCCCTGCTTTAGTTCGAGGTTCAGGGATTGTCGTTCAGCCCAATAGGACCATTCTGAATAGGGGCCTGCTTCTGGCCAGGCTTGAGCATCATGTAATAGGTGGCAGTGGTTAAGTTGTTCTGGCCTGCTCCATAGGTCATATTTTTTTGCAAATTCGGGTGTACAGACAGGAATGAGTTGCTCATCCATTAAATGCCAGCAAACCAGACCCGGATATTCGCCCTGACCATAGTAGATAGCCAGATCAATCTGTTCGGAGAAAAAATCTACCAGGCGGCTATGGGTTTCCATACGAAAAAAAATCTGTGGGAAGTGCTGCGAGAAGTCAGCAAGCTTTTCCAACAACCATTCAGATGCAAACGAAGGGGGGGTTGAGAGTGACAATTCGCCGGCAAGCCCCTGGGTATGGATATCTCGAATCAGGTTGTCGAGCTCGGTCAGGCTGTTGTTAGTTTGTATAAGGAGCCTTTCCCCCTCAGCTGTGAGCTGAAGACGACGGTTGTAACGCAGAAACAGGGCAAAACCGAGCTGTTCTTCTAGTTTACGTATACGTTGACTAATGGCACCTTGGGTTAGGTTTAACTCGTCAGCCGCGCGGGTAAAACTGAGATGCTTTGCGGCACTGCTAAAGCATTGCAGGTTGGCCAGTACAGCGCTGTTCAGATGAGAGGGTTTCAGATTAGCCATATTAATCCAAGGATAGTTTTTTATGGTTTGTTGTTAATTATTAGCGTTGTTTTAATAGTTTTATCCTAATTTCATTAGCTGGGATTAACAAAATTTATTCGAAAGAGGTCGTTTGATGAGTTTTAGTGCACAGGAAATCAACAAGCTGATAGGTGAGTTTCCCTTGTTAGAACAGCTACAGCGAACAGAGCCTCTGCTTTGGTTGAACCCTAAGCTCACAGACTTTTCAAATGCATCGGCTCAACTGCCTCTATCACAGAGTGATGTTGCTGATGCTTCGGCGCGATTAAAGCGCTTTGCTCCCTATATAGCAGAAGCCTTTCCGGAAACCGCAGCTAATAAAGGCATTATTGAATCGCCGTTGCGCGAGGTCCCTCTATTTAAAGGCCAGATGGAGCTGGAATCAGCGCAGCGTATACCGGGGCGCCTGATGCTGAAATGTGACAGCCATCTTCCCATTTCGGGTTCCATTAAAGCTCGTGGCGGCATATATGAGGTGCTGAAGTATGCCGAGACTGTCGCTTTGGAGGCAGAGCTGATAAGTACAGGGGCCTGTTACACTGAGCTGAACAGTGATCTGTGTCGAAATGTGTTTAGCCAGCATCAGATCGTGGTGGGCTCAACCGGAAACCTTGGCTTAAGTATTGGCATCATGGGGGCTGCACTCGGTTTTTTAGTGACGGTGCATATGTCTGCTGATGCCCGGCAATGGAAAAAGGATCTGTTGCGTAGCAAAGGGGTCCAGGTGATTGAATATGAGGATGACTATAGTAAGGCGGTAGAAGAGGGCCGCAAACAGGCATTGAGTCAGGAGCGCTGTCACTTTGTGGATGATGAGAATTCCAGTGACCTGTTTCTGGGATATGCCGTTGCCGCAGAGCGTTTAGCTAAGCAGCTAACTGAGCAGAATATTCAGGTCGATGCCGTGCATCCTCTGTTTGTATACCTTCCTTGTGGTGTCGGTGGAGGCCCTGGCGGGGTTGCCTTTGGTTTGAAGTTGCTCTTTGGTGATCATGTTCACTGTTTCTTTGCTGAACCGACCCATTCACCCTGTATGCTGGTGGGTATGTACACGGGGCTTCATGATCAGATCAGTGTTCAGGAGTTAGGTATCGATAACCAAACCTGTGCTGATGGTCTTGCGGTTGGTCGTGCCTCCGGTTTTGTTGGCAAAGTGATGGATCCACTGCTGAGTGGCATCTATACCGTTGAGGATCAGAAACTCTATGAACTCTTGGCTCGAATTTATGAGACTGAAAATATTGCGTTGGAGCCTTCGGCTTTAGCGGGCGCGCCTGGTATCGTAAATCTACTCTCGCAAGGCGAAAGCTACCTGAATGATCATGGGTTACAGGACAAGATGGAGAATGCTACTCATATCATTTGGGCAACGGGGGGTAGCATGGTGCCTGAAAAGGAATGGCAGCAATATTACCAGCAAGGCACTAAGAAATTTTAGTCGCTAGCTAAGATTCCATATATCGAAATAAGGAGTGGCTGCTTTGGCTGATCGTGCTATGTCGATGGTGTTGCTATATGCCTAAGCCACTCCGCGTAATCTCTTTTAAGATTACGTTTGTTTGAACGCTGGCAACCGTTCCGAGTTTGAAGAGTTTGTTATCCAAAAACTCGTTATAGGCTTGAATATCTTCACAAACAACCAGCATGTTGTAGTCCTCCTGGCCGGTCGTTGCAAAACACTCAACAACAGCCTCGCACTCTGACATCGCTTGCTCAAACTGTGCTCCGGTTTCCCGTTCATGTTGGTTTAAGCTGACCATAACAATCGCACGGAAATTAAGCCCGGCTTTCTTTTCATCGAGCACAACCGCGTATCGGTTAATAATTCCGGCTTCTTCAAGCGCCTTTATTCTCCTCCAGCAAGCCGATGCCGACATCCCTACTTGCTCAGCGATCTCGGTATTTGCTAAGCGACTATCTTTGGCCAGCAATTTTAGAATTTTCCTATCTCGTTGGGTCAGTTTCATTCGGTTAATTATTCCGGTTTTTGCCTATATTGTGGAAATAATAACCAATAATGGCTTTGAAGTGGTATGAGAAAGAAAATTAATTTCATGGATTTTATTTAGCATTAGAGGTTGGTCATTTATCACAATTAACAGGAGCTATAGACCCCATGAGTACCGAAGTCACCTATGTTTACCAATCTATTGCTCAAGCGGTGTTAGATCATGAGATCGATACGATGTTTGGATTGATGGGGGATGCGAACCTGTTCATGGTCGACCACTATGTCAGACACTGTGGCGGTGAGTTTATCCCGGTAGCTATTGAAGGCAGCTCTGTGATGATGGCACTGGCTTACTCCAAAGTCTCCGGTAAGATCGGCGTTGCAACGGTTACCCATGGACCTGCGTTGACTAACTGTATTACCGCTTTGGTGGAAGGAGCCAGGGCTAACATGCCGATGATTCTATTGGCCGGGGATACGCCTGTTTCTGATACGCAGAACCTACAGAATATCGACCAAAGAGAGCTGATCAAAACGACGGGGGCCGGGTTTGTTCAGATAAGGTCGCCGGAAACAGTGGCCCAGGATATGGCAAATGCCTTTTATCGGGCTGCTGCGGAGAAAAGGCCGGTCGTTGTTAATATGCCTGCGGACTACATGTGGAAGGAAGTTCAGCATCAGAAGATCAGCTATCCTGTTTTTGATGCTGCTTCAATGGTGCCTGAAGGTGATGACTTTGATAATGCAATCGGAATGATCGCTTCAGCCAGAAGGCCAATTATTCTAGCGGGTGGCGGTGCGATAGATGCAAAAGAGAGTATTGTTAAACTAG
This sequence comes from Neptuniibacter caesariensis, assembly GCF_000153345.1. Taxonomy (GTDB): domain Bacteria; phylum Pseudomonadota; class Gammaproteobacteria; order Pseudomonadales; family Balneatricaceae; genus Neptuniibacter; species Neptuniibacter caesariensis. Next base: position 211,028 of record NZ_CH724126.1, on the reverse strand, counting down.
CCGATCGATTGGAAGCGCCTTTGGCGACTACCCTCAAGGCGAAAGGGATGTTTAATGATCACCCTTTTAATATGGACATCTTTGGTACATTAAGTACGCCTCAAGCTTACGAGCTTATAGCGCAATCAGATTGCATCATCTGTTTTGGTACTAGCTTGCATCACTTTACAACAGATCGGGGCAAGCTGGTTAAAGATAAAAACATCGTCCAGATCAATAATGAGATCACCGAAATCAGTAAAAACATTCATCCGACGGTCGCTTTGACTGCGGATGCGCAACTGACCGCGGATAATATTGTTTATTGGTTAGATGAAGCCGAAATCCCACCTAGCCTGTTTACTCGGGAACTTGAACCCCATTCATTGAAGCAGCACCCGCTGGGTACTAACAGTCAGCAGGATGGCAGCTATATCAATTATATTGAAGCGCTTGAGAAACTGGAGCGCGCTCTCCCTGAGAATCGTGTACTTACAACAGATGGTGGTCGGTTTATGACTGAAGTCTGGTGCCGAATTTCAGCGCCGGATCCGCAAAGTTTTATTGTGACTGCGCACTTTGGTTCTATTGGGCTAGGGGTTCAGGCTGCTATTGGGGCGAGTCTGGCGGTGAGTGATCGCCCGGTTGTTGTGTTTAGCGGTGATGGTGGTTTCATGATGGGCGGTATAAATGAATTCAATACAGCGGTGCGTTTGAAAAGAGACCTGATCGTTATTGTATGTAACGACTCTGCTTACGGCGCTGAGCATATACAATTTGTCGATAGGCAGATGGACCCGGGTCTGACTCAGTTTGAATGGCCTTCATTTGCCGAGACTGCGACTGCACTGGGTGGGCAAGGGGTATTGGTGAAATCTGAAAATGATCTGGATCTTGCCATTGCGGCGATTGAGAAAAGAGAAAAACCGATCTTGATCGAGCTATGCCTGGATCCGAATGACGTACCTAGAATGCGTGTCTAACAAAAAAGGGCAGGTTACTAACCTGCCCTTTTTTATGAGATAAGCTTTACAGCTTGCTTAGCTGTAATCCGCTGGGCTGTATCCGCCCGCAACACCTTTGGAAGCCAGTGCTACCGCATCGTGGGCATGCAGGCTTTCAAAATGCTCTACTTTAAGCCAGAAGTCAGTGTAGTGCTCCTGAGACTGCAGGGCGTGCTTAACGCGGCGAGCTGCGTCTTCACAGAACATCAGGTTATGGCCGTTCAGGCGAGCAAATTCCTGTTCGTCTGCACGTTTAACTGCGGTCTGTACCGGCGTTTTAAGTGCATCTTCAACCAGATCAATCAGATCGGTCAGCGGGAAAGCTCCCATGTTCTTATCCAGCTTAACCCAAGCAGTTGCCTGGCTGCGCTGGCTATGAGGCGTAGCGAAAGAACCTTTTTCAGATTTCAGCCAGTTCTCGACGTCTTCAATGTTGATGCTGCCTTTGTTAGCAAAGTCATCAGTGAACGCTTGAGCTAGAAGCTGGCGCGATAGCGCTGCTGAACAAGGGCAAGTGGATGAGTAAGGAACGCGAGTAGCCAGTTCCAGTAATACTTCACCATCTTTCAGGGTAGCACGCAGGGTTGTGGAGTAACTTTTCCAACCACTGTTATCGCTTTTCAGGGCGTCACGCTTAATCAGGAAATCAAATTCAAAGTTCAGGAAAACCTGAGTTGAGATGTCATGATGGCTATCCAGCAGGTGAGACAGGAAATCTGTTAGTGCTGGGACATTCAGGGTCTGGTTTTCGAAGAAGTTGCTCAGTGCAAGGTAAAGGCGGGACATGTGAATGCCCTTAACCTTTGGATTTACCAGGTTAACGTAGGTGTTAACTCGCGCTTCAATGTTGTTAACGCCAAGCTTATTGTCTTCAAACTGCAATGGGACAGTGATCCCATTCATGCCCACCCAGTCCAGAGAGCCATGAATCTCCGGGTTTTGGTGACTGGTTACATCAGGCAAATTGGTCATGAATCTGGTCTTCCAATTTAAGGTTTCAACAAATCTGTGTATCTACGCGCTTAATCACTCAGCGTCGATCCGAATATGTCTAATAAATAGGGCCAGACTAAGGAAAAACAAGCGTGGCTTCAGATGGATCGACATCACAAATGATTCGGAAAATGCCTTACCAAAAGTACCGTTAACTAGTGCTAAAGCCTAAAGAATCATAGAGAGCGACGTACCATACTCCTACCTCAAGGTGTTTGGCAAATCTCTGGCGAAAAAATTTACAAAATTGAGCTTTTTTCGCTGAAAAAGGGGGCATATTGGAGAAAAATGCCAGTAAAACGCCATCTTTTACAGGGGTATTGGAACCTTTGAAAAGTACAAGTGACTTATATATCAGGAATTATTTAAGAATAACTGTTTACAGCCGCTTCAATACAGCATAAAAACAAAGAAAAGCCTTATAAAAAGGCCGGTGCTATGTCTAAGGAGGCCCATAGCATGAACGATCAGGTTACTAGCTTTGCAATCAACTTTATTGCATTTGTTGGTATAGCTTTCCTTGTGGTTTTCGTTATTGCTCTCTTTGCGGCAATTGTGTTGTACCAGATAGATAAGCATCAGACCGCACAAACTATCCGTCGTAACTACCCGCTCATTGGCCGGTTTCGTTATCTATTTGAACATATAGGGGAATTCTTCCGTCAATATTTCTTTGCGATGGATCGGGAGGAGATGCCGTTTAACCGTGCACAGCGCTCCTGGGTTTATCGTGCTGCAAAGAATGTTGATAGCACGATAGCCTTTGGTTCATCCCGAGATCTCCGAATTCCGGGTACCTATTATTTCCTTAACTGTCCGTTTCCGACATTAAAAGAGGATGCGGTTAAAACTCAGGCATTAAGAATCGGGCCATACTGCCAGCACCCTTACGATGCGCCATCGTTCTTCAATATCTCTGGCATGAGCTACGGAGCTATGTCTAAACCTGCCATACAGGCGCTTGCTCAAGGGGCAAAGAAAGCGGGTTGCTGGATGAACACCGGCGAAGGGGGAGTCTCACCTTTCCACCTTGAAGCGGGCTGCGACATTGTTTACCAGATTGGTACTGCGAAGTATGGCTTGCGCGATGAGAATGGCAATTTCACCGATGAAAAACTAAAAGAGAAAGGTGATCTGCCCCAGGTCAAAATGTTTGAGATTAAACTCAGCCAGGGTGCTAAGCCAGGTAAAGGGGGGATTCTTCCTGCCGAGAAAGTGACACCTGAAATCGCCGCTGTACGAGGTATTCCTGTTGGAGAGGATTCCCTGAGTCCAAACCGTCACCCGGATATAGCTTCTGTTGATGATCTGCTGGATATGATTGAGCGGGTACGTCGCGTCACTGGAAAGCCATGCGGCTTTAAATTGGTGATGGGGGATTCGGAATGGCTGGATGATTTTTGTGAAGCCGTTAATAAGCGTGGGGTAGAAAGTGCCCCTGACTTTATTACCCTGGATAGTGCCGATGGGGGTACGGGCGCCGCACCTATGCCATTAATGGACAGTGTTGGTCTGCCATTACGTGAAAGCTTGCCGATTCTGGTTAATAAACTGATGGCGCATAACCTGCGTGACAGGGTTCGGGTTATTGCTTCAGGTAAGTTGATTAATCCAACGGATGTCGGAGCTGCTTTGTGTATGGGGGCGGACTTTGCGGTAACCGGGCGTGGCTTTATGTTCGCCTTGGGTTGTATTCAGGCATTGCAGTGTAATAAGAATACTTGCCCAACCGGAATAACTACGCACGATCCAGATCTGCAACGCGGCTTGGTACCTGAGGTTAAAGCGGATCGTGTTGCTAACTACCACAACCATCTAGTGCACGAAGTTGAGATGATCGCCCACTCATGCGGCGTCACAGAACCGCGTAAGCTCAAGCGTAAACATTGCGCTATTGTGGTTGAGGGCAGTCGATCGATCCCGCTGAATATTCTTTATCCAGAGTATTAATCGTTCTGTAACGAAAAAAGCCAGTCACAATGACTGGCTTTTTCTTTTATTCGTTAATCGTCAAACCAGCACTCGTCGATACTGGCGGCGAGCTGTTTATCTTCTTCGCGCTGTTCTATTGCCCTTCGGGCTTTGAGCGCGCGGCGTGAAGCCAGTTTTTTACGGGAGATTTTTTCTTCTTCTTCGAAACCAACCATCAGATCAAAAACTTCGATCTGGGCTTCATTGAGTTCTTCAGTCTTTCGCAACATAGTCAACTCCTGATCTTATCCTAACGGTCAGAAGGCCCATCGAGCGTGGCGTATATTCGCACCTCGATGAGGGGCTCTGGTGAGGTTTCTTAAGACGTTGTGTCTCGCTTAAGTGCTCTTTTTTAAATACGGCCTATGTCCAGTTTTATAATAGCTATGCGCAAATTTCAAACATTTTTAGCGGGGCTATCGGCTGTCGATTTTTGTGCATTGCGCTCATAAATGCTGTTGCGGGCCTAGTGTTGGGGCAGATCATAAAGGGACGCTATTGCAGCATGATGAATGAAATATGTCGGAAATATTTCACCGTAATGGGTATACCCTGAACATAAAAACAGGGTTAAACGGAGCGGCAATTGCTGTTAATGCAGCATAGCCGCACTTTTATTTTCGCAGTGTGAAGTAGCAGTATTGCAGTATGTCTTGTTGTTGAAGCCATTTCAGCATCATCGCAGCACGCTGGGCTGAGCTTCCTGGGTCTTTTCGCCCATCAGCACGGCTTGAAACCGTCAGTTGGTGGCTGGGCATAGTCTCTTTGGAGACATCTCTGAAAGCCTCAAGCTTCAAACCGGATTTGCTTGCCATAACCGAGTGACTGCCTTCGTCTCCCCACAGGTCAGGCCATGGACCATATCCATCAAATAAAGCCGCTTCAATGGCAAACCCGGGTATAGATTGATGATCAACGGTTTTAGTACAGGCGATATCTGAAGCGATGAGTAAACCATTAGGTTTCAATAAACGTGCGACTTCGTTGAAAAATTTCTGTCGGGAGGGGAAATGAAACATCGCTTCAATGCAGAAAATACGGTCGAAGCATTGATCAGGAAAAGGCATGCTACAGGCGTCCCCTTGCTGCCAACTCAGGGTGTTATGGCCGGTGGCTTTGATCTGCTCACAAATAGCGATTTGCCTCGGATCGATATTCAGCCCCAATAGTTGCATATGGGCAAATTGGCTATCAATCGTTTGCAGGGTGCTACCAAAGCCACAGCCCACATCAAGTACGGACAAGCCATCTTCTAACTGTCCCATTCGGATGAGTTCTTGTTCGAGCGCTTTCTGAGCCGCAGCGAAAGAAGCTCCGTTTACTTGCTGTGTTGCTGTGGGTTGATCCCAATGCCCTAAATGCACCATGCGATTGCCCATACCTTCATGGAAATCCTGGATAAGGAAATCGAAATAGCTGGGTACTGGATATCTGTGATCGTTCATAAACTAGCCCCAGCAGTACATTTTGTCTTCAGTTTTGGACATTGCCATAAAGCTGCTGATAGTCCAGCGCCGTTGTGGGCTGACGATAGGCTGAAGCTGATGTAGATAGGCTCCGGAATCAAACAGCATTAATGACCCAGGTGGTATGCGTATTTTGACGGATTTTAACTGGTCAATATCAATTTCCGTTTCGCTTTGTTCTGTGCTGGTTTCAGCTGTATTAGCAATGGCCATTTTGTGTTCAAAAATTTCCAGGGCGCCCCCGGATTCAGGCAGCGACAGCGCCAGCACATAGGAATAAACATGGGCATCAGCGATACCGCGTAAATGATGGTAGGTGCGGCGTCGAGGGTATTCATTTTCACAGTGAGGGGGAATAAATCCACCCTGTTCATGCGCTCTGATTGTAGCAAACATGTATTCCTGGTCAGGCAGAGGGCCGGGTGCCGGGCAAAATGGGCGGCCGTTGTCTAAAGCAGAAAGCACGTCGGTAATATGTTTAAGAGCGGATTGAGGAAACAGCTGTTCTAAATGTTGATGGAATAACGCTGCTTGTTCAAAATATTCGCCTAACTCTGGATCGGCCAGGTTTAAATTCTGCCCGTAAAACCAAGAATTAAATGCTTCGGGAAACCAGGTTTTTAAAAAGGGTGGATTGTGTTGCTCTAACTTCTTGATAATGGGGGGCAGGGCTTCAGACGGGTAGACGTTACGGACTAAAATTCCTTGAAACTCTCCCCGGCGCATCGCTGAGAAGCTCTGAGAATGCAGATCTAACTCATCTATCCCGATATCTAATAACCGAAAGAAACCATTTAGTTCTAAGACTTGGGACATTGTCTACGCCTCAATGTTTTCCCCAGGAGTGTTTAGCCATTCTGCCTTAATGACCGTAGGCTTCGCTTGATTGTTTTGAGATGATCAATCAACCCAGGTCCTAACTTCATTGCTACCCCTACAGCGAGCACATCGATTACGACCAGATGCAGTACACGTGAAGACATCAGGGTACTTAAGTCTTTATCTTCTTCTAAATCGATATGAATTGGCACTGTTGCCAGATCGGCAAGGGGGGTATTGCTTGGGCATAGTGAGATGACGGTCGTCCCCGTCTCTTTCACTAGACGAACGGTGTGTAATAAGTCTTTAGTGCGACCCGTCTGCGAGATAGCTACCACCACATCTCGGTCATCCAGAGAGACCGCTGAGATCGCCTGCATATGGGGATCGGAATAGGAGGTCGACGAAACTTTCAAACGGTGGAACTTATGCGCTGCATCAGTACAGACCGGGGCCGATGCACCAAACCCATAAAACTCAACCCGTCGAGCGTTGGCTAATGCGTCGATCGCTTTTTCAACCGTAACGGTATCGAGTTGATCCTTTATATTCAGCAAATTACCGATCATCGAATCAAAGATCTTTTCTTTGAATTCGGTCACAGTATCTTTGGAATCCAGCGAAAACTGCTCAAAGTTGTTGTTACTGGCGAGCCCTTGGGCCAGGGTCAGTTTGAAATCCTGAAACCCATCGTAGTTCAATGCACGGCAGAAGCGAACAACGGTTGGTTCACTGACATTAGCTTCGGAGGCCAGATCGACAATACGCATATGGATGACTTCGTTGGCATGCGCCAATACATAGTCAGCCACTTTCTGCTCAGATTTTCTTAAGCTCTCACGTGCTTCCGCAATCTGCTTGAGTAGATTGAACGAATTCACCGTCTCACCTCTTTAAATACAAACTACAAGGAACAGTTAGATAAATAGAATCTATTTTTCTTTTCTACTGTTCGTTCAAAGTATAACAATCTTATGCTTCGGAGATCACCTTTTGTGTCAAATTGCGGTCCTAGGGAACGCATGCTATTTTCTTGAAAAATAACAATTAAGGTCCATCCCGTGAAACGCCGCCAATTTGTCAAAACAGCAGGAGCCCTTCCTTTAGCCGCTGGACTGGCCGTGCAATCAAGTTCTGCACAAGCGCGCCTGTTGCCTGAATACAAATGGAAGATGGTCACCACCTGGCCGAAAAACTTTCCTGGTCTTGGCATGGGAGCAAACTTTCTGGCCAAGCTGATTAATGAGATGAGTGGTGGCCGAATCCGAATCTCCATATACGGTGCCCACGAGCTTGTTGAACCCCTTGATGTGTTTGATGCGGTTGCTGATGGCAAAGCTGAAATGGGGCATGGTGCTGCATTCTATTGGCAGGAAAAAATACCCGCTGCACAGTTTTTCGCTGCGGTACCGTTCGGGCTGACCGCACAGGAGATGAATGCCTGGCTTTATCAGGGAGAGGGTCTGGAGCTTTGGCATGAGCTCTATGCCGAATACGGTGTCATCCCCTGGGCTTGCGGAAATACCGGGGTGCAGATGGGGGGATGGTTTAACCGAGAGATTAACAGTCTGGCGGATTTTCAGGGCCTGAAAATGCGAATTCCAGGCCTCGGTGGTCAGGTGTTGAAACAGCATGGTGTTGAACCAGTGCTTTTACCTGGTGATGAGATTTTTAATGCACTTGAAACTGGGGCGATCGATGCGGCTGAGTGGGCAGCCCCCTATAACGATGTTGCTTTAGGTTTGCATAAAGTTGCTAAGTATTACTATTACCCCGGTTGGCATGAACCGGGTACGACCATTGAATGCCTGGTTAACAAGCAAGCTATGGAAGCACTGCCGAAAGATCTTCAGGCGATTGTTAACAGCGCGATGCGAGTAGCCAATCAGGAGATGCTGGCGGAACTCACCGCAAAAAATAACCGGGTTCTGCAACAACTGATCAAAGTTCATAATGTCGAGCTTAGGCGTTTTCCTGACGACGTTTTACGTGAACTGAAAAACAGTGCTGAAACGGTCATTGCTAATACCCTGCAAAAGGACCCCAGAGCTATTAAGATCTTTGAATCTTTTGACCGTTTTCGTCAACAAGCTCATGCCTGGCATGATGTTTCAGAGCTCGCGTTCCTTCAGGCACGAGATCTCGTTTAAGAATTCATGCAATTGCCATTAAAACCGTTACAATAGGCACTTTCCAACTGATCTGGTGGTATTCATGTCCGATCCACGTTTTGATAAAGAGTTTTACGATCTTAAAGACTGGCAGCTCACGGCATTTTGCGCGGCTGTTACGGAGAGGATGTTTCCGAACTTTGCACTGTTTGCCCGGTTGCTGGAATTTGGTGATGCGGAGAAGATGCGCCAGATTCTGGATGCTGTTTGGGATCACCTGAATAACACCGGTGCCAAGATGAATTTTGAGGTTCAGCTGGATAAAGTTGAAGCGAATATGCCGGACCTGGATGAGTTCGAAATGTATGGTGCTTCGCCGGCGCTGGATGCTGTCGTTTCTCTCTACTCTACGCTGAATACTGTTATTGCCGCTGATCCGGGTGAAGTTCTGAATGTTGCGAATATGTCACGCGAGTCCGTAGCAACCTTTATCGAACTGAACGCTGATGATCAGATATCGGACGAGGAGCTGGTTCGATTCATCAATACTCACGAACTGATGCAGCAGGAAGATGATTTCCAGGCGGACATTCTGGAGATCATTCAGGATGACCTGCCAAGAGGTGAAGCCTTGCGTGAACTTCGTGAACTTTCCCATAATGATGGTTACAGCAATCTGGGTATCTGCGACAGCGAATAAACTATGCTCAGAATCGGCCTTGTTCTTCTTATCCTGCCATCGATCGCACTGATGGTGGTTTTTTATATGGATCAATCTGCAGTCAATGCCTGTCTGGAATTGGGTGGGTCTTATAACTACGATCTGGCGGAATGCGATCTGGAACAGAAACACCCTTTTAAGCCTCTGATGGCACGACACCCAATGTTGATCAATGGAACGATGCTGTTGTCGGTTGTTGGGCTGTTTATGTGTATGAAGGGATTGCTCTGGCGGCCCCGTTAAGGATTTAACATGATTAAGAAATTTATCTGGGCGACGCTTTTCGTCATTGTCGGTGGAATTTTTATCGCTTGGCTTACACAAGATCTTTGGTTGCCAGGTTGGAATAAAGAGTTGCAAGACAAGTCTGTTGAATTCCGCGAGCGGGGACTGAGTTTCGGCGAGCGCGCAGACCAACAAGCTTGTCTTGATGAAGCGCTGACTAGCTTCAATACCTGTTCTGGTTTTGCATGCACAATCACCCATGGCAAATTTCTTAAAGCCTGTTGGGAGAAAGCTGCACCGACAGAAGGGTTCTGTGAAGGGGTCCCTACGTATAGTGAAAAACCATCTGATGATGATAAAAGCTGGGCACGCCATGCTTGCTGGGATCGGGATATACGTGGTGAGGGTTGCCGTTTATTGATGCGACAGCAGCAGTTCCTCTGCTCACAGTAATATAACTGAAACACTATTTTTGACGGACCATATGGTCCGTTTTTTTATTTCCATCTTAATTAAAAAAACTCTAACATAAGATTCATACAAGCGTTTTATAGTGGTGCGTTTTTAATTTTAGATTAAAAGCTGTACAGTAAGACGCAATGCTGGTGCATGAATAAAAAAAATAATAAATCGAGTAGAGATGGATACCCAGAACGCAAATAGGATAATTGTGTTCTGGGTTTGAAAGCTTATGGATAAAAGTTGTTTGTGCTGTATAGGTAGCTCTGTGCGCCTGTGCCGCGATGTAGTTTTATCTGCTGTATGCCTTCCTGCGCAGAAAGCCAAAGCGTCGACTGATCTGTTTTTAATACATGGTGAAGTACCCATTGCTAAGTTATTGGGGGATGCATGCAGATAGGTTCAATTGGCTTTCCAGAGGATCAACGCGTAAAGCTGGAAAAGATCTTCCGTTTGTCTAAACAGACGCGGTATGAGCTGGTTGATATCGATTTTGATCAACTGCCCGATCTTTTATTGGTTTTTGGTTTTGATCTGAGTGCCCATTCAGCGCTGCAAAATCTGCCGCAGCAATACCATTCCCGCATCATTCTGGTAGGGCGTGGTAAGCCTGACGATAAAAGTTATGCCCATCTGGGCTACCCTCTGGTTTCTTCTCGTGTTCTTCGTGCGTTGGATAAAATGACCAACGAAAACGAAGAGATGTCCTGTGATCCTGCTGTAACAGAAGAGCAGGAAAATCGTTTCAGTAAATATGAGCAGCAAGCTATCGAGGCTCCTGTTACTTCGTCTGACAGGAAAGCATTTCAAGTGCTGGTTGTCGATGACAACGAAGTCATGCAGCAAGCCCTTAATGCTGAATTGCAACAGCTTCCTCTACCCGTAAATGTTCGGTTTGCCGGTTCAGGTGAAGAAGCAATGGAACAGGTTGCTGAACATCAATTTGATTTTATCTTTCTGGACGTGGTTATGCCGGGTATGGATGGTTTTGAAACCTGTACCGAGATGCGTAAGCGCCCAGATCTGAAAAAAATCCCAATTATTATGCTGACTTCTAAAACCTCACCCATGGATGAGGTTAAGGGGATCATGTCCGGTTGTTCCACCTATCTGACCAAGCCGATAGTGCATGAAGAGTTCCAGAAGGTGATTAACCGGGTTTCTAATTGGGTAGAAGAGTTTCAAAAAGCTTAGTGAGTGGAGTTATCTAGGTGAAAAAAATACTGGTTGTAGAAGATGATCCGGTACAACAAAAACATATCTGTACAGTACTGGCCTCTTGTGGTGTCGAAGTGGTTGCGGCAAGTGACGGTAAGCAAGGTTTGGAAAAAGCTAAAAGCGAGAACCCTGACCTGATCTTTATGGATATTATCATGCCTGAAATGGACGGTTATTCGGCTTGCCGGCAGATCACCAGTAACGAGGATACCAAGCATATACCAGTGGTGATTGTGTCCAGTAAAAATGAAGAGGCCGACAAGGTCTGGGCGCAGTTGCAAGGCGCATCGGCGATGGTAGCAAAGCCCTTCACCGAAGACGATCTCACCGCGCAAATTAACGCGCTGACATAAGTTAGGGATACATCGATGGAGCCTATAATCGACAGCACTTCTGAATCTCAAGAACCACAAATTCATAAGATTCGCCATGGCTTTATGATCAGCAGCTATGCGTTGCTGATTATGGAAGGTGTTCGTGCTGAGGTGGTAAAGGCCCCCTCGATCTGTTCTATCCCTTCTACACCGGAGTGGTTTGCCGGTTTTATCAATCACCGTGGTGAAACCGCCCCGGTCTATGATCTGGATAATTATCTTCAGATGGTTGATGAACCAAAACAGGATCAGGAATGGGTGCTTCTGATCGATAACCATCCGCATACGGTTGGCGTGCTGCTTCGTCAGCCGCCGCGAAGTATCACCGATCCAGTCTGTTTGAATGAAACGCTGTCCGGTTTGCCGGAAGTGATTGAACAAGCTGCAGGTGATGCTTACGAATTTGCTAATCAACAATGGCTGGAGATCGATCATCATCGATTATTCCTGGCCTTGAAGAATCAGTTTTAATCTAACGGAGAATAAGTTCTATGCAATCCTTTTGGGAATTCAGGAATGTACGGATACCGATCAAGTTTGCAATAGCACTGGTACTGCTTCTTGCCGGATTGGTCTTCATGGGTGCGTCTTACTATCAGACCATTGTTCTCCAGGAAAAAGCTCAAACCCGTTCACAACAGTTAAATGATTTCCTTCTTCTAATCAGTGATATTCAGGCGAATATCTCAGAAGCGCGATTCCAGGAAAAGAGTTTCCAGACCGACAAAGATATGACACAACTGTCGATGTTTAACGACGTGATGGAAGTGGTTGATCAGGATGTAAATAACCTGAAAAACTATCTGCGTACAGACCAGGACAAAGCGCTGGTGGAGCAGTTTCACGGAATCATCGACCAGTATCAGGACACCTTTTATGACGGTTCTGAAGCACGTATGGAGATCGGTCTGAATACAGGTGAAGGTCTTTCAAAAGAGATTCGTCTGTTGATGTGGGAAACAGAATCCCTGTTGGTATGGATCGAACGTGATTGGCTAACCGAGCAGTTTAAAGCCTTGAACGGTGCTTTGGATGAGTACATCGTTAGTGAAGGCCGTGAAGAAAAGGCGTCGCGTATACGTGCCCAGATAACACGTATGAAAAACCAGTTAGATGCCTTAAATCTGGATCCCTTCAAAGTTGAGCGATTCCCGCAAAACCGCACGGCGGTTATGGAAAACCTGACTAAGCTGGAAGAACTGTTTGCGGCACTGTCTGATGCGGTAGAGCGCACCAATACTAAATTTACGCAACTGCAGGATATCATCGCTGCACTGGGTCCTAAGATCGATGAAGTCAACGCGCTGGCGGCGAACTATAAGCTGGAAAACGAACAGTTGCAGGCTTCCGGTACCACCGAGATGGCGAAGTACTTCCTGATAGCGATGGGATTAATGATTGTAGCCCTGGCTGTTTCGCTTTCTATTGTGAAGTTTGGCGTACTGAACCCTCTGGGTATTATCCAGAATACGGTTAACCGAGTCCGTGAAGGTGAGGTAGATGCGCGAAGCGATCTGGATACTAAAGATGAGATCGGCCAGCTTTCCAGCGTATTGGATACCCTGCTGGAAGAGAAGGAGCAGGCGCTGCAGGTTAAAGATGAAGAGAACAAACGTCTTAACAGCTCGATCATTACTTTGATCCAGAACGTATTCCAGATCTCGCAAAGAGACCTGACCGTCCGTGTTCCGGTTGCCGAGGATGTCACTGGGGCGGTATCTGACTCGATCAACCAGTTGGTGGAATCGATTGAATCGGTACTGCAGGAAGTAAACAGCGTATCCAGCCGTGTAAACAACGCCTCTGTTCAGGTGAAGTCACAGTCTGAAACGGTACTGAGTTATGCGGAACGAGAGAAAGAGGAGATTGTTGAAACGCTGACCGGTCTGGATTCTGCAATCAGCGCCATGGAGCTGATCTCTAAGCTGGCGGTACTGTCTAACAACGCATCCCAGAAAGCGATCAAAACCTCTGAAACGGCGATGGACTCAGTATCTCAGACAATCGACAGTATCAACAAGATTCGTCAGACCATCCATGAAGCGGAAAAACGTATCAAACGCCTGGGCGAACGTTCCCAGGAGATCGGTGGTATCGTAAACCTGATCAACAACATCTCGGAACGTACCCATGTACTTTCTTTGAATGCGAGTATGCATGCCGCCTCTGCGGGTGAAGCGGGCCGCGGCCTGATGGTGGTCGTAGATGAGGTACAGCGTCTTGCTGAAAACTCCCGAGAGGCGACCTCCGAGATTGAATCCCTGGTTAATAATATTCAGCTTGAGACAGCGGATACGATTAACGTAATCAACAATGTAATCACTGACGTAGTCGAAGGTACGCGCCTGGCGGAAGAGGCGGGTGAGCGTATGGATGAAACCCGTGCGACCACACAGACGCTGGTAGATTCCGTAGTTCGAATTGCCCACAGTTCGGTTAAGCAGGCTAAGGTGGCCGAAGATCTGCGTACCCGTGCGAATAGCATCAACGAGACTACGCAGGCAACCAACGCCGAGATGAAGCAGCAGGCGCAGCTGTCGGATGAGCTGGTGGAAGCGGCTGATGAACTGCAGAAGTCAGTCAGTGTATTTAAGCTGGCAAACTCTTGATTACAATGGGATAGAGATCAATGTTTGATCCTAAACAGGCCATTGAGTGGCTGATAGCTAAGCAGCAGCTTTGCCTAAAAATGGAGCTGCCTCTGACTGAGCTGATCGTTGAGATTCATCAGTATGTTGATCAGTTCAGTGAGCAAGATCTGTCGGGTTTAGCAGACCTTCTGGCCTTGTACGCAGAACTCCTGGAATCCCTGGAGGGGGCTGATATTTCAGAATATCAGCCATTGATTAGCGATGTTGCCAGTCAATTAGAGTCTGTTTTTAGCCATTCGCCAGAGACGGTAACTGATGCTTTAGTGAGTTTGCTTCAGGACACTCGTTGGCCAGAGCCTGTCGCCGAAGAGGATGCTAGCTTCCTGATTGAGCTACTGGAAAGCGATTGCGCCCAGTTGTGCGCAGCTGATTTTCAGAGTGACGCGAGCGCTTCTGGCGAGCAACTATCAGAGCCTGAATTGATTGATAAGCCTTTGATCGAAGAAGTTGATGCTTCAGAGACGCTACTTGAGGCGCCTGCCCACCTGCAACAACCGTTGTCAGGTATCTTCACTCTTCTGAGTGAACTATCAAACAACCTACCCGTGTTTCACGAAGCGCTATCCGATCAGTTTTATGAACTGATCGATCAATGTTCTGAAAATGATTGGGCGGGTATAGCTGATCTGCTGGCGCTCTACGGTGAATTGCTTGTACAGCTACCAGAAATGGCGGACACGGGCATTGCTAAGCAACTGAATGATGCATTGCTTAACTTACTGTCGGAGCTGACAGAGAGTGCGATCGATCCTGTTTTCGAGTTGTTACAAAACGCAACCTGGGATGAACCTGTTGCTCAGGAGGATACCGATTTCCTGAAAGCGCTTTTGCTGGATGACCTGCATCGTTTATCTGCCCATTCCGAGCAAGCGCCTGAGAGTGAAAATGCAGTCGATCTGCAAGCATTTGAAGCGACAGAAGATGATCTGGCTGAACTTCATCTCCTAGGACCTATGGAACAGGCCAGCTCTCAAGATGTGAAAGACTTAGACGTTGCCGCTGAGCCAACCGAAGAACCGGTAAGTTTTTGCACGATTGACTTCAGTTTACTGGAAGAGCAAGGACCGCAGATTGATCCTGCGGTGATGGAAATGCTTTCCCATTCCCTCTCGCAACTGGTACAGCAATGGCAAACCGAAAACCCTGATAAGGGCTTGATCAGTGAATCAGAAGAGTCACTATCCACGGTATTACGTGCGTTAGAGACGGTTAACCTGATCGGTGCCAAAGTCCTTGTTGAAGGGTTGCTGTTCAACCTTGAGCTTCTCAAAGCGGGTGAGGGTGCGTTAACAATTGAGCGAACCCAGGCTATTGAATCATGCCTGTCTGCGTTTATTGAATACTTTGCTGATATTGGCAGCTTTGACTCTCAACAGACACTGTTAGACCAATTTGTTGATGCTCCTTTGCTTTGCCGCCCGGCGACCGAAGAAGCATCATTTATCATGGGCTTGCTTGCCCAGGCCTCTATCCAGACCAGTGACGACATCGTTCAGGAATATGCAGAGCCTGAAGATATTCTGTTGAGTGAGTCCGACGAGATCGACCCTCAGCTGCTGGATATGTTGCACAATGAGCTGCCAACCCTTTCTGACGAGCTGCTGGGCAATATGCAGCAGGTTCTCGATCAGGATGACAAAGAGGCGTTAGCAGGGGCGCAACGAGCGGTGCATACCCTTAAAGGGCTTGCCAATATGGCAGGCATCCGCGGATTGGCAAATCTGGCCCATCGTCTTGAAGATGTGATGGATTTCCTGACCGAAGCCGGGCAGATGCCGGGCCTGGGTTTGAAAGAAGATATGCTCGAAGCCTGTGACTGTATTGCTGCAATGTCGGATACCGTTACTGAGGGTGGCAATGCACCTGAGAATGCGCAGGGTGTACTGCAATCGATTATGGACTGGGACTTCCGTCTCAAGACCGAAGGGCTTGAAGCGTTGCAGGCAGAACCGACTCGTCAGAAGCCTCAAGCAGCGTCCAGTCAGGATAGTGCCCCAGCTGAGAGTGCAGAACCGGAAGAGGTTCAGGATAATCCCCAAGAAGGTTCCCGAAGTGATACGCCGGTATTCCGTGTGCCAAGGAATATCTTGGATAACCTGTTCCGTCTGGCAGGTGAATCGAGCACCCTGAATACCCAGCTAGATGAAGAGATCACTCAGCTTCGTGGTTTTACTCGTGTTAACCGAGATCGTCACCGTAATTTGCAGCGAATTTTGTTCGAGCTGGAACAACAGTTTAGTGAACAGATGAATCTGCAGCCTCAGTTGGATGAATCCTCTGAGGAGTTTGATCCGCTGGAAATGGATCGCTACAACGAAATGCATACGATTATTTCTCGTGTGCAGGAAGCTGTAGCGGATGTACGCGAAGTGACTCAGGAGATGGATGGTCACATTCATAACCTGAGCTCACTTCACATCGCCCAATCCGGCTTACAAAAAGAAACCCTTGAAAACGTGTTAAGTACCCGATTAGTCGAGGTACGGACGATTACTTCCCGCCTGCAACGAATCCTTCGTCAGGCGTGCCGTGCGACAGGGAAAATGGCGCAACTGGTCGTAGAAGGTGAGGAAACCCTGGTTGATAGTCATATACTCAACCAGCTGGCGGACCCTCTACTGCATATTATCCGTAACGCGGTTGATCATGGACTTGAGTCGCCTCAGCTTCGTAAACAACGCGGCAAGGATGAACAGGGAACAATCACATTAAGCTTCGCTCTGGTAGATGATCAGATCAGCGTGAAATGCGCTGATGATGGTGATGGTATCAATACCCAGAAAGTATTGGCCGTTGCCAACGAGAAAGCGTTGGTAGACCCTGATCAACCCATGTCCGAGCAGGAGGCTCATCGTCTGATCCTGATACCGGGTTTCTCAACCCGAGGCGAGATAAGCCAGCTGTCAGGACGTGGAATCGGTATGGATGTGGTTTACCAGCAGATTCTGCGCTTGCAGGGGACGCTGGATATCGCTTCAGTCAGTGGTCAGGGGACGACGTTCAGTCTCTCCATGCCATCCAGCTCTTTGATGATCCGTACGCTGCTGGTACGTTGCGCCAAACAGGTCTTTGCTCTGGCCGGGCATGGGGTTGAACAGAGTTTATTATCCTTGGACGGAATCATCCGACGCGAGGATGAGCAACTGATCTTCACATACAAAAATGAAGATTATCCTGCCTTTGCACTGGAAGGACTGTTGGACCAGGGCGGTTTCAACTATCTCGAAGAGGGCGCTGTGAACCCGGTTCTGATCGTCAATATGGGGCAGGGCGAACGGGTTGCTGTTCTGGTCCGTGAAGTGATTGCACATCGTGAACTGGCCTTTAAGCAGATGGGCGACTTTGTTCCTGAGTTACCGGGGATCCCAGGTTTGACCATTCTGGCCAATGGTGAAGCGGCTCCGATTATCGATCTGCCGGGGCGTATTCGTCATAAACGTGCGTCACTGACTGATCAGCCGCTGTTGCTGGACAACAGTGATGAACTCGAATTACCGCGTTTACTGGTGGTTGATGATTCGCTAAGTGCCCGTAAATCACTTGAGATTCTGTTGAAAGATACGGGCTATGAAGTGATGACAGCCATCGATGGACTGGATGCACTTAATCAGATTCGTAAACGCCAGCCGGATCTGATCCTTAGTGATATGGAGATGCCGCGTATGGGGGGCATCGAACTGGCGACGGTATTGAATAACCGTGAAGAAACCGCAGATATTCCGGTCATTATGATCACCTCCCGTTCAACTGAGAAGCATCGTAATGAAGCGGTTAATGCAGGCGTTGCGGCGTATTTAACAAAACCTTGGACCGAGAACCAACTCTTAGATCTGGTAGATAATCTTTTAGCTGAAGCCTACGTCTAATAATAATAAGGAGAGACGGATGCGTGCAGTAAAACTGGTAGTACTTGCACTGCTCATGTTTAGTGGCAGTTGTTATGCTGAGATCAAATCCATAGAACAAGCGATCAATGTAACCTCTAATCAGGGGATGCTGACTCAGCAGATGCTGAAGAACTATATCCTGATGGGGCTTTCTGTTCGTGCGCGTAAGGCGGAGCAGGAGTTACACAAAGCGATCGATAGTTATGAAGCTGCTCAGGAAGAGATACAAGGCTACGCAAAGACTGATGCAGTGCGAGACTCCTTACGTCGGGCTTCAGCACAGTGGCAAGTTGTGAAGCCTCTTTATGCTCAGAATCCCAGTAGAACTGATGCGGAGCGTGTACGCCAGGAAACCGAACTTCTGTTGCAGTTATGGAGTGCGGTGACCATGGAGATTGTCGAAAATACCGATACCAAATACGGAAAGGCGATCAGTACAGCGGGTTTTATCCGCATGCTTTCACAAAGGGTCAGTAGCCACTATGCACTAAAAACCTGGGGCTTCGAAGATAAGTATCAGGAGGCCTTTGTCAGCTCTTTGCAACTTTTTGAACAGAACCGTCAGGAGCTGGAAGGCAGTCAGTTGAATAATGAGCAGATTAAATCTGAACTGAACAAAATTCAGCGTGATTTTAAACGTTTTAAAGGTTTATCCGATGGCGAGACCAGCAGTAACAAAGCGCTGTTAGCTTTGCTTACACGGTCAGCTGAAAAAATCACGGTGAGTATGGATAAGCTCACGGCCATGTATATGTATCAGGGGCTTAGCTTTTAAGCCCCTGAATCACAGTTTTTCCGCTTATAAGGTTAGGATCAGCTTGCCTTTTACCTTGCCTGTACGGCTGGCATCGAATGCCTTTCCAATATCTTCAAGGGGGATTGTATCGGCAATCTGCAGCACCAGTTTTCGATCAGCGTACAGGCCAGCCAGGCGGTCTAGCTGATCGCAGTTGGGTTCGGCTCTAATAGGTTCTACTTTGACTTTCATTGCCTTACCCGCGGCAATCACTTCATCCTTGGTTACTGAGGGGAGTGTTACAAGTGTTCCACCGGGTTTAACGCAGTTCAGGGCATCAATACCGACCTCTCCTCCGACACCATCAATCACCAGATCAACGTTATTTACATGATCGAGGATCGATTCGTTTTTGTAATCGACAACTAGGTCAGCCCCAAGCTCTTTTAGGAATTCATGATTTTCCGTCGATGCCGTGGCGACAACCCGGGCGCCCATCCATTTGGCTAGCTGTACGGCCAAATGTCCTACACCGCCGGCTCCCGCAAGAATCACCACCTGTTGTGAAGCCTGAAGGTTGCCTTTATCGAACAGCGCCTGCCAGGCTGTCAGACCTGCCAGACCAAGCCCCGCAGCTGCTTCTGCTGACAGCCCGTCAGGGCGCAGACTGATCTGATCCGCTGGCGCGGCAATATATTCCGCAAAGCAACCAGCACGTTCAGGGAAGCGAATGAATCCGAAAACTTCATCCCCTTGTTTAAACTCTTCTACATCATCAGCGACCGCTTCAATGGTACCGGCAAACTCCCAGCCTGGTATGAAAGGCAGATCGCCAATAAAGGGCGCGGCTCCGCCACCGCTACAGGTCTTCCAATCAATTGGGTTGACGCCCGCAGCACGGTTTTTCACTAAAACTTCACCCGGATTCAGTTGCGGTTTAACCAGCTCGGTATATGTTAAGACGTCGTTGGAACCAAACTGGCTGATCTGTATTGCTTTCATCTACTACTCCAGCAGTTGCTCTGTTTTGATAAATTTTTGCGGCGTTATTACGTAAGATACTATGCCGCTCAACCAAGGCAGTGCAGCCGACTACTTTGTTTTTTGATAGGCTAACTGTTTCTTTGCCCATTGGGTTACTTATAAGGACCAGTAAGCTTAAGACTGGTTCACTTCTACTGGCAATAAGTAAAGGCGAATGTGATGTATCTGGCAATATTAGAACAGTTTTTATTTTGGGGTGGTCTACTGGTTTTCTTGGTTTCACTGGCGATGTACGCCGGGCGGACCAAAGATTACAAGTCGCTGGTGGAGTTCTGGAAGCCAACAATGGATATGAACCGACGTGAATTTAACGTAAATCGCGTTGGTTTAACGATGATGATCGCAGCGGTTGCGATCCGTATCGCTAATTTTTTGATTCAGTAATAAAAGGTTTTTATGAAAGGAAATCCTCTTCGTGGTTCCGGATACCTTCTGCGGGGTTTGCAGATGCTACCCGATCCGGAAATTCGTCCCTTTGTCCTTGTTCCACTACTGACAAACATTGTTTTGTTTATTGCGGCAATTTGGATGCTATTTAGTAATTTTGGTGACTGGGTACAGCTACTGATCAGCACCTTTCTTCCGGACTGGGAGTGGTTGCAGTTCTTAGAGTACCTGTTGTGGCCGCTTATGGCGCTGTTGGTCATTGTGTTCGTCTACTACGGCTTTTCGATCTTTGCGAACATCATTGCGGCCCCCTTTAACGGTTTCCTCTCTGAGAAGGTTGAGAAGCGCCTGAGGGGGGATGTAGTCACCGATGAAGGTTGGCAAGCCGTGTTGGCCTTAATACCCAGAGCAATCGGACGTGAGCTATCAAAGCTGGCGTACTATCTGCCGCGTTTGTTGATCCTACTGCTGATCTCATTCATCCCGGTGATCAATTTTATATCGCCGCTGCTATGGTTGCTGTTTGGCGCCTGGATGATGGCGATACAGTATTGTGACTATCCGATGGATAACAATAAGGTCAGCTTTAAGAATATGAAGCTGATGCTGAAGAGTGATCGGCTCACATCGATCGGTTTTGGTGGTTTGATCCAGGTAGGGATGATGATTCCACTGGTCAATTTGATCATTATGCCCGCGGCTGTTGTTGGTGCGACGATCTATTGGGTTGAGGCCCATGCCACCATTGAAAAGGATCTGGACCAGAAATATCTGGAAGAGTAAGCCTTTATTCTGGCGCAGCTGTGCGGTTATTTACCGCTGGCTGCGTTTGCATCTCTGATGATCTGCCTTCTGCAGAATTCAGCTCATTACCATCGAAGTCATCATCGTCATCGTGCCTTTCTGCTTTTACCACCATCTCAAGAGGGAAGTGACACGCAAAAGTACTACCTTTGCCTATCTTACTTTTGATGGTTAACTGACCGTTATGTCGAGCCAGGACATGCTTAACGATAGCCAGGCCCAGTCCTGTGCCACCACTGGCAGAAGAACGGCTTTCATCGACACGGTAGAAACGTTCGGTCAGGCGTGGCAGGTGGATCGACTCGATGCCGGGCCCGTTATCTTTGACAGAGAAATGCGCGCCCTGATCATCAACCCACCATTTAACGCTGATGTCGCCTTCGGAAGGGGTATATCGAACGGCGTTATATACCAGGTTAGAGAAGGCACTGTGAAGCTCGATCTCCTGACCGCAGAGGTCATGATCCGGATCAATATCCAGTTTAAAGCGATGGCCTTTTTCGTTTCCTAATTGCTCAGCCCCTTCCATAATGTGGTTAACGACACTTTGTAACTGGATGGGTTGCTCATCGGAAATCTGATGGCTGGCTTCAAGTCGGGAGAGTAGCAACAGGTCCGATACGAGGTTTTCCATGCGCCGTGCTTGTTGTTGCATAGAGCCCAGACCACGTAGCAGAGGCCGAGGTAACTCCTGATCGAGGAAGGTTTCCAGATAACCGCGGATAACAGTCAATGGGGTTCTCAGTTCATGGGATGCGTTAGCCACGAAGTCCTGGCGGGTTTGCTCGAGGCGCATCAGGCGCGAAACATCACGGGCAACCAATATGCGGTCCCCTTCACCAAACCGGGTAATCTGGTATTGAATCTGTATATCCGTGTGGGCAGGTGATGGCAGCGTGATAGGGTCAGTATATTGAGCGCGTTTGTAATAACGTATGAAACGCGGATCACGAAGCAGGTTCATAACCGGCTTTCCACGGTCATCTTTATTGCTTAGCCCAAGCAAGCGATTGGCAGAACCGTTCCACCATTCCATATTATTACTTTTGTCGATAATCAGGATCGCATCAGGTAGTGCTGATGTAGATTCCTGAAATCGGGTGATAATATTTCGCAGGCGATTTTCACGGCCGCTCTGGCGTCGTTGTATGCGGGATAGCTCGTCAAACAGCTCGCCCCAGTGCCCGGGGGCTTCAGGTGGTTCCTGAGATTCGTCACGGGATTGCAGCCAGTCAGTCAGTTTATTGAACTGGCGAATCTGGTACAGAGACCAGGCGATCAGAGCCAGTGCTAGAAACCAGCTCGGATAACCAAAAGCCAGACCTAGTACAAAAGAGCTTCCACTCACCAGCAGGAGGCTGGTAAACATCGAGTGGCGATTTTTTTGCATGCTAAGTCCTTGAAATTATTCAGGCAACATTGGATGAGAAGCGATAACCCGTTCCGCGTACCGTTTGTACCAGATAATCATGACGATCGCCAAGTGCTTTTCGCAAACGACGGATATGAACGTCAACTGTGCGCTCTTCAACGTATACGTTACCACCCCAAACCATGTCGAGTAACTGACTTCTTGAGTAAGCGCGATCCTGATGGGTCATAAAGAACTGCAGTAGGCGAAATTCGGTCGGCCCCAGTTCGATAGGATTCAGGTCGGATGTCACTCGGTGGGAGATAGGGTCCAGTGTTAAACCATCTACCGTTACGGGCTCTTCAATACCTTTTGGTGTTGTACGACGAAGAACCGCTTTTAGACGTGCAACAAGTTCACGAGGGGAGAAAGGTTTAGTAATGTAATCATCTACACCGGCTTCCAGCCCTTTAATCTTGTTATCTTCATCACCTTTAGCGGTTAGCATGATGATGGGGATATCGGCTGTCGTTTCGTCCTTACGCAGGCGGCGAGCAAATTCGATGCCGCTGGCACCGGGCATCATCCAGTCTAATAAAACCATGTCTGGTTTATCATCAACGATCAGACCATGCGCTTGGTTCGCATTTTCAGCTTCTAAGCACTGGTATCCAGCCATTTCGAGCGCTACGGCGATCATCTCGCGTATTGGCGCTTCATCATCAACGATCAATACGCTTTTGGAAGCAGACATTACAATGTTGTCCTTTGTTAGCTCAGTTTATTGACGCGGATATTAGAAGACAATTGTGTTACACAAATATGACATGCAGTAAGAATTAGCAAGAGATTGCTTAAAAAACAAACAAAGTGGCTGCTTTCTGCTGATTAAAACGCGTAGTCGGCTGCTAATCCGACAAATATCAAAAGGCCTGCATAGTGGTTATTGAGAAAGGCTTTGAAGCAAGGATCTCGCTCACGATCGCGAATTAACCATTGTTGATAGATAAACAACAGCGCAGCCCCTGCCAGGCCTAAATAGAAGAACAGGCCAAGGTTAACCTGAAGAGCCAGCAAAATCAGGCTCAGTAGAGTGCTAAGTTGCAAAATCCCGATAATAAATTTATCAGCATAGCCAAACAAAATAGCGGTCGATTTTACACCAATTTTAAGATCATCATCCCTATCGACCATGGCATACATAGTGTCATAGGCAACGGTCCATAGCAGGGTCGCGATATAGATTAACCAGGCGTAAAGCGGCACTGAATCAGTGACAGCGGTAAAGGCCATAGGTATTGACCAGGCAAACGCTGCCCCAAGCACAACTTGAGGTAGATGGGTGTAGCGTTTCATGAAGGGGTAACAGGCCGCTAATAGTAAGCCGCCGGCGGATAACAGAATGGTATTCAGGTTGGTAAACAGAACCAGAACGAAAGCGATCAGCATAAGACCGGCAAAGAGAATCAGGGCTTCTTTAGCGGTGACCAGGCCGGCTGGAATAGGGCGAAGTGCAGTGCGCTTTACATGGCCATCGATCTTGCGATCGGCAAAGTCATTGATGACACAACCGGCTGAGCGGGTCAAAAATACTCCGAGCGTGAAGATAAACAAAATATCGTAGGGAGGGATACCTTCAGCAGCAATCCAGAGTGCCCAGTACGCCGGCCATAACAGTAGGTAAGTGCCGATCGGTTTTTCAACGCGCATAAGGCGGCCATAGGCTTTGGCCTTTTTCATCAAAGAAAGAGAGCTGGGCTGCGCTGAAGATTCCATCGTTTCACTCTGGTTGTCGGTGTTGGGCTATTTTACCTTCAGTAGCTCAGGGAGGAAAACCTCTGAAACCAGCAGGGGCTTATCTGAAAGATAGAAGATCGATCGGCGCGCCCAGACTTCGTGATGATCCCGGGTTTTCAGACGGCTGATCTGCAAGGGGCCGCGGCGCATGGTCGGGTCAGTAAACAAAAGCGTGCCTAATGAGCGGTTGCCCAGCATGCGCAGCTGCCTTTGGCTACCGGTGAGGGTTTGTGCAGGGATGATCGAACGGGCGAATACCCAGGGTTGATCGTTACCGATTAATTGCACTTCACGGACCAGAGCAAACTGCCGTTCAGTCATACCCAGAGCTTTAGCCTCAGATCGGGTAGGGCGAAGCCAGCCTTGCCGAATCACCTCTACTCGAAAATTACCTTTGCTAAGTTTGACTAAACGTTGAGTCAGGGAGCCAGCATCAGTAAGCCACGAACGCCAGGCCTGAGGCGCGGCCTGTTCAAAAGGGCGACGCAGGGAGGTCCAGCGGGTATCGAAGCTTTGTTGGGTTAAAGCAGCTTTTATGGGCACAGTGTGAGTCCAAAATTACAGTGGCGCTATCTTATCAGAAAGCATCAGGTGGTAGGAGGCAGATTTCCCTTAGATCTCTGACGCTTAAGAATGTGTGCCTGTGATAAGATAGCCCCATGACTAAACAACTTTTTGCTTTCCCTGCTGAGCAGGCAGCTTCACTGACCCAGCAATGGGTTGAAGCGATGGTAGTAGGGTTAAATCTATGCCCTTTTGCTGCACCTGAGGTGCGAAATGAAACGATCCGATATGCAGTGTCTGGTGCTGAGGCTGTTGAGCCCGCAGTGCAGGATTTTTTGCAGGAACTCGCTCATATTCAGGGGCAAGAGGAAAGCGATCTATCCACTACACTGGTGAGCTTCACTCAAACAGCGCAAACGTTTGAGGAGTTTCTCGATCTGCTTGATCTTTGTCAGGCGGTTCTGGAAAACGCGGGTTTGGATGGGATTTTTCAGTTGGCGAGTTTCCATCCTGAGTATTGTTTTGCCGGTGTAGACGCTGACGATATTACCAACTGGACGAATCGGGCTCCTTTCCCAACGATCCATATTATCCGGGAAGGGCAGATGAGTAGGGTTCTGGTGCATTATAAGAACCCGGAAGAGATTCCTGAACGTAACATGGCACTCATGGATAAACTGGGTCGCGAGGGGTTAATTGAGCGATTTCCTCCACTAGCTGACTATTGGCCTCAGGTTTAAACGCTTCCTAGCTATCCATAGCCCTCAGGCGGGACTGTAGCCTGGGGGCAATCCAGTCGATAAAGGTTCTGCTCCGCGAAGAGAGGCGTCGAGAGTGCGGGTAAACCAGGTTAACGGGTAACGGTGGGGGCTCGTAGCTTTCCAGAACCGTTTTGAGTTCACCTGAGTGCACACTTTCGGCAACCTGGTAGCTCAGAAACTGCCCATAACCGAGCCCTTGTTTGCAGGCATCTAATGCTGATTCCACGTGATTAGTTTTAAAGCGTCCGCTGATACTGATTTTGTGATGTTTGCCGGCTTCTTTAAAACCCCATTGGGCATGAGATTTCAGTGCAGTGAGTTGGATGCACTCATAATCGAAGAGCTCAGTCGGGTGCTCAGCCTGACCAGCCTGCTTGATATAACTGGGGCTGGCGCAAACTTTAAAAGCGACTTTGCCTACTTGTTTGGCTATCAATGTTGAATCCGGTAGATGACCGATTCTCAACGCTATATCCATCCCTTCCTCAATCAGATCAACAACCCTGTCCAGTAACAGCAGCTCTACTTCGATCTCCGGATAGGTGTGTATGAATTCACTAATCAGTGGGTTGATATGCAACCGTCCAAACGTCTGTGGCGCAGTGATTCGGATCAGGCCCTTCGGTTTGCTTTGTCGCTGAGTTAACGCATTCTCTGCATCTTCCACGTCGGCGAGGATCTGACGACAGCGTAAGCTGAATTCGATACCTTCCTCGGTCAATGTCAGCTTTCGAGTGGTTCTATGAATCAGTTGGGTGGCTACTGATTCCTCGAGTGCAGCCAATGATCTGGCAACAGATGATTGCGACATTCCCAGTTTTTCAGCCGCTTTACTCAGGCTTCCCTGATCAACAATTTTTACGAAGATTGCCATCGCTTTTAATTTATTCATGGAAATGATTATTGCAGAAAATGCATAAGTGAAAAGATATTTGTGGTGTTTATTGAGGAAAGTGCTGATCAGATAATGCCATAACCTAATTTCTAGTGGGCTCAGTGATGGGACATCGTTTCAGTGAAATTACCTTTACCCCTTCGGTTGAGAGGGTACAGAAACAGTTTGGCAGTTATGAACGGTCATCAGCGGTCAGACAGCGAATGCCTGTGTTTGATCGCTTTGAATCAAGAGAGCGCGAATTTATAAGTTCACGGGATAGCTTCTATATGGCCTCAGTGAGCGAAACGGGCTGGCCTTATATTCAACATCGTGGCGGTGATATGGGGTTTCTAAAGGTCCTGGATAGCCAAACACTAGCGTTTATCAACTTCACCGGTAATGGGCAGTATCAGAGCCTCGGCAATTTAGCGCACAACGACAGAGTTGCGTTGTTTCTAATGGACTACCCCAATCGTCGTCGACTTAAGATTCTTGGAATGGCCCGCATGCTATCTGGTGATCAAATCACCGATGAGCTTGTCCAGTGCTTACACATTGATAAACATATGCAGAAGTTTGAGTCGGTGATCACCGTTCAGTTAGAAGCTTTTGACTGGAACTGTTCACAGCATATTACCCCTCGATTCAGTACTTCTGAATTGGAAGCTTTTGAGGCAATCAGATAACAAGGAGAAAAGTATGAAGCTTTATGATCTTGAGCCTTCGGGCAATTGCTACAAAGTGCGTTTGTTTGCGGCGCTGACAGGCATTAAATTGGAGCTGGAAGCGGTAGACTTTCTGGCGGGTATGCATAAGCAATCTCCGGTGATTGATCTGAACCCCTGGGGGGAGTTACCTGTGTTGGTCGATGGCGAGATCAGTTTACGAGACTCGCACGCCATCCTGATCTATCTGGCTAAGCGTTACGCATCTGCAGATTGGTATGGTGAAACAGCTGCAGAACAGGCTGAGATACAACAATGGTTGGCGACTTCGGCGAATGAGATTCAGCATGGGCCAGGGGCCGCAAGGTTAGTTGATAAGTTTGGCTATGATCTGGATAAGGGGCGAGCCTTAGGTACTGCGAGCAGAGTATTGGGGTTACTGGAATCACATCTCTCAAATAACCGTTGGTTGGCGTGTGATAGACCTACCATCGCTGACTGCGCAGTGATGCCTTATGTTGCACTGGCCTGGGAGGGGGGGATTACACTTGATGATTATCCGGCTATCCAGCACTGGATTGGACGAATAAAAGCACTACCGGGCTTTATTCCGATGTCTGGACTATAGCAACCTGGTTACGGCCCTGGGCTTTTGCCTGATAAAGCCCCTGGTCTGCCAGCAAGATCAGTTCGTGTGGCGAGCCTTCCTGTGAGGGGCTTAGACAGGCAACACCAGCGCTGATCGTAATGGTGTTGTCGGTACTGGAGAATTCGTGGTTTATTTTCAGCTTAGCGATCGCTTTTCTGATTCTCTCGGCAATCATTTGGGCGCCGTCGAGATCGGTTTCCGGCAGGATCACGACAAACTCTTCTCCCCCGTAACGGCAGACCATATCCTGAGCCCGCTGGATGCTATGTTTGATTGTCTGCGCCACGGTACGTAAGCAGCCATCCCCCGCCAGATGACCATAACCATCGTTGAAAGGTTTGAAATGATCAATATCCAGCATGATCAGTGCAAGAGATCGCTTTGAACGTTGCGCGCGACGCCACTCCATCTCAATGTTACGCTCAAATTCGCGGCGATTGTTCACCTGGGTCAGGCCGTCCACACGTGCCGAACGGGCCAGCTGATCCTGAGACTGTTTCAGCTGCATAAGAATTTGAATACGTGACTGCAGGACGGCAGGGGCGCGATTAAGCGTTAAAAAGTCAGCCGCACCTGCATTGTAGGCATCCAGCTCACGCTGATCGTCCAGGTCAGCAGAAACAAAGGCGACCGGGAGGGTATAGTCGTCTTTGTTGGCAGTGATCTCCTGACATAAGCTCAACATCTCCTGCCACTGCTGTTCGGTACATAGCAAAAGCAGATCCGGTTGGTCTTCCGCAAGCAAGGTGGTCAATTCGCCTTTGCTTGAGGGCAGAAGGATATTAAATTCATTGCGCAGGGTCGCAATCATCGGCCAGATCTTTTCTATCCCATGATCACAAAAGATGGCGATGGTCTGTTGCTCTGCTCGTGGGCAACTTTCTCTGACCTGTTCCTGGGAGATAATATCTTCGCCTTTGAAGAAAGCTTTAAGATCCTCAGGGCTGGGCAATCCCAGCGAGACGCGACCATCTTCGGCGCAGATAACCGGTATGCGCAGATTAAAATTGCCTTCTTCCCAGGCTGTTTGCCAATCGGTGAGCTGATTTTCCTGATCTTCAGTGATATCCAGCTCTGTGGGTAAGCCGGTTTCTTTAAGGCAATCGTAGATCACCGAAACATCCGCAATATCTTTACCTTCCACCCACAGGGCGCGGTAGAGGCGGCGACGCAGCTCGATAGACTTTTCGGTGTCCTGTTGCTCAGCTTCAATCACACAAAGGCTGGCAAAGCGGCTGTCACTGCGAAACCGGGGGAGTGCGACATCAATCCCAGGCGCTCGGCTGCGCACGACAAAGACTTCGCTGGCCAGTTCGGCCTGGCTTTCAGCGCTCTTGTTATATATGCCGATTTCTGGCGCATGTTCGACCAGACGCCAGTCAACCTGATTCAACAACCCATAGCGATACAACTGCTCATGCAAGGCATAGCAAAAAGGGCAGTTGAGATCAGCGTATACGGTGTATTGCAGCATATAAGGTCCGACAGCAAGGGCGGGAAGATCTCCCGCATGGTCTACTTAGTATCGACCAAAACCGCTGGAACTTTGGCGATTTGGTAAAAAAAAAAGCAGCCGGTCAGGGCTGCTTTTTAATTAGCGTTTGATTAATTATCAGGCGTCACCGTCTTCCGGGCGTACCGCCTTTTTAATCTGTTTCAGGCTACCGTGACGAACATCGGTGCCACTCACCAGATAGATCAGGTGCGCAGCCATAGAACGGGCATGTTCAGAGATACGCTCGAGGCTTCGCAGAACCCAGATAACATTCATCACGCTAGAGATCGAACGTGGATCTTCCATCATGAATGTTGCCAGGGAGCGCATTGCAGAACGGTATTCCTGGTCTACAGATTTATCCATTTTGGCAACGCGGTAGGCCAGTTCAGTATCGTTACGGGCAAAGGCTGTTAGCACGTCTTTAACCATCTCGCGTACCAGGTTGCCGATGTGGCGTACTTCCTGATAGCCACGCGGTGATTCACCTTCATCTACCAGCTCAATTGCATGGCGACAGATACGGCTGGCCTCATCGCCCATACGCTCAAGGTCAGATACGGCTTTGGACACAGCAATAATCAAGCGAAGGTCGCTTGCTGCTGGCTGACGACGGGCAATGATCGTTGTGCACTGCTCATCGATCATTACTTCCATATCGTTAGTTTGCTTATCAACTTTGCGTGACTGTTCTGCCAGTTCCGCATCGCCGTTTAGCAGGGCGTCGATACAGTCATGTACCTGACGCTCAACCATGCCGCCCATCGTGAGTAACTGAGTGCGGATCTGTTCCAGCTCTTCGTTGAACTGCTGGGAGATATGCGTTGAATAGTTTTCAGTATTCAGTTCCATGATCTTAGTCCTTACCCCAATTAACCGTAACGGCCTGTGATGTAGTCTTCAGTCTGTTTCTTCTCTGGGTTTGTGAACAGCGTATCTGTTACACCAAACTCGATCAGATCACCCATGTACATGAAAGCAGTGTAATCAGATACACGTGCTGCCTGTTGCATGTTATGGGTAACGATCACGATAGTGAAATCTTTCTTCAGTTCGTGAATCAGCTCTTCGATCTTCAGAGTTGAGATCGGGTCCAGAGCGGAAGCGGGTTCGTCAAGCAGAAGTACTTCTGGTTTAACGGCGATGGTACGCGCGATAACCAGACGCTGCTGCTGACCACCAGACATACCCAGTGCACTTTCATGCAGGCGATCTTTTACTTCATCCCACAGTGCTGCTGATTTCAGAGCCCACTCAACCGTTTCATCGATAACACGTTTCTTAGTAACGCCCTGAATACGCAGGCCGTAAGCAACGTTTTCGTAGATAGATTTTGGGAATGGGTTTGGCTTCTGGAATACCATACCTACGCGACGGCGTAATTCAGCGATATCAACGCTACGCTCGTAGATGTTGGCATCATCCAGCATGATCTGACCGGTGATGTTACAGTCATCAACCAGATCGTTCATGCGGTTGAAGCAGCGTAGTAGTGTGGATTTACCACAACCGGATGGGCCGATAAACGCGGTTACACGGTTTTTCGGGATGTGCATGTCGATACCGTGCAGAGCTTCGTTATCGCCATAGCTTAAACGTAGATCTTTAACCTCAAGAGCGATTGTTTCATCTGCAAGGTTAAGAACGCGATTGTCTCGCTGCATAGAAGAAATATCAATTGCGTGTGTTTTAGCTTCGCTAGTCATTTTAGCAACCTTTCAAAATTCTGTTCGTTGTCTGTTGGTTCAGATTACATTTCAAGCGCTTTGTACTTCTCTCGCAGGTGGTTTCGAATCTGGATAGCTGACAAGTTCAGCATCGCGATTACTGCCACCAACAGAAACGCTGTTGCGTATACCAGCGGACGAGCCGCTTCAACGTTCGGGCTTTGGAAGCCAACATCATAGATGTGGAAGCCCAGGTGCATAAATTTCTGATCCAGGTGCAGGAACGGATAGTTACCGTCCAGCGGCAGGCTTGGAGCCAGTTTTACTACACCCACCAGCATCAGAGGGGCTACCTCACCTGCTGCACGGGCGATCGCCAGGATAACACCGGTCATAATTGCCGGGCTGGCCATCGGAATAACAATCTTCATCAGGGTTTCGAACTTCGTCGCACCCAGTGCCAGAGAGCCTTCACGTACCGCACGAGGGATACGGGTCAGACCTTCCTCAGTTGCTACGATAACAACCGGTACTGTTAGCAGAGCCAGAGTAATCGATGCCCAAAGCAGACCTGGTGTACCAAAGGTTGGCGCTGGTTTCGCTTCTGCGAAGAATGCGTCATCTATATGACCACCCAGGAAGTAAACGAAGAAGCCCAGACCGAATACACCGTATACGATTGAAGGTACACCTGCCAGGTTGTTTACGGCGATACGGATCACACGGGTAACAAAACCCTGCTTCGCGTATTCACGCAGGTAAACAGCAGCAACAACACCAAATGGGGTTACCATTACGGACATGATGATTACCATCAGAACCGTACCGTAGATCGCAGGGAAGATACCCCCTTCAGTGTTTGCTTCACGTGGGTCGTCGCTCAGGAACTCCCATAGTTTGGCAAAGTAGTGACCGGTCTTACCGCCAAGGCCCATATCGTTTGGCAGGAATGCGCGTACGATGTGAGCGACTTTGAACTCGACGATCTTACCGTTGGCAATCTCTGCTGTAATGCTGTCGCGGTTAACCGCATTATAAAGATCCAGCAGTTCACCCTGCAGGCCTTCATATTCGGCATTCAGTTCTGCACGACGCGCATCGATCTCTGCATATTTAGCTGTATCGGTAACTTCTTTAAGCTGCAGGGCACGTTCTTTCAAACGCAAGCGTTCCAGCTCGTAGTTGATGGAACCGATCTTACCTTTCTCAATATCTTTGATCTGGTCATGGATCATCTCTGCACGTTCAATGCGGTTTTGGAATTCGTTCCAAAGCGCCTCGTAGTCTGCGGACTTTTCATAACCATCGTAAGCTGCAACTTCGTTACCAGACTCTTTGATGCTGCGCAGGTAGCCATAGAAGTTACCCCATTCACGACGTTCAGCCGCAAACAGCATCTCCGGCTTGGAAGACTCTTCGATAAAGTCATCCAGAATCCAGATGAAGTCAGTACCACCATGATCACGGTTACCGATTTTCATCAGTACACGGTCCATAGTTTCTACATCGGCAGGTACGTTTACACCACCATCACGAAGCTGTTCAGCAGCAACTTCTTGAACCTGCACTCGTTCGCCGATCATGCGAATTGAGTTATTGTTCTCTTTATACTCTGCCTGAACGATGTCTGCTGGCCAGAAGTGACCCAGACCGCGTACCGCGATCAGGCTCAACAGGCCCACAACCATGATCATACAGATCGCTACGGCGCCGGCATTAAGCCATACCCAAGGTGCGCCGGATTTTGTCCATTCAGTAAATGACTGTCGCATTAAATTAATCCTCAATACGCACGATTACAGAGAGCCGTACTTCTTACGCAGGCGTTGTCTTACCAACTCGGCCAGCGTGTTTACGAAGAACGTAAACAGGAAGAGTACGAAGGCTGCCAGGAACAGGATACGGTAGTGAGTACTACCCACCTCAGACTCAGGCATCTCAACTGCGATGTTGGCCGCCAGAGTACGCATACCCTCAAAGATGTTTACATCCATGATTGGTGTGTTACCTGTCGCCATGAGTACGATCATGGTTTCACCTACAGCACGACCCATACCGATCATAACTGCTGAGAAAATACCCGGGCTTGCTGTTGGCATAACAACGCGAACCAGTGTTTGCCAAGGTGTTGCACCTAGTGCAAGGGAACCGTATGACAGGTGCTTAGGTACTGCGAAGATCGCATCCTCTGTGATCGAGAAGATCGTTGGGATAACCGCAAAGCCCATCGCGATACCGACAACCAGAGCGTTACGCTGGTCGTAAGGAATACCTAATTCGTTACTGACCCAGTAGCGCATCTCGGTACCGAACAGCACCTGTTCGATTCCTGGTGCTATCCAGAAACTGAACATAGTTGCGATGATCACAACCGGTACCAGCAGGGCCGCATCCCAGCCTTCCGGAATCAGGAAGCGAATAGCTTTGGGTGCGCAGGCCCAGGCATAAGCAAAGGCAATAATGGCAACAGGCAGCACCAGTAAGGTGACAAAAATACCTGCCAGGTTCACTTCCATGAAAGGTGCCAGCCACAGACCGGCCAGGAAGCCCAGGATTACTGTTGGTAGTGCTTCCATCAACTCGATGAAAGGTTTTACCTTACGGCGCATCGCCGGAACCATGAAGTAAGCGGTATAGATCGCACCACAGATCGCTAGTGGTGTGCCCAGTAGCATTGCATAGAATGCTGCTTTAAGCGTACCGAATGCCAGTGGCATAAGGCTGTACTTAGGCTCGAAATCGTTGGTTGATGCAGAAGACTGCCAAGTGAATTCAGGTTCCTGATAACCTTCGTACCAAACTTTCTCCCATAGCGCGCTCCAGGAAATTTCCGGATGCTCGTTGTGGATCTTCCAAAGGGTCAGTTCACCGTTCTGTTCAACCAGTAGCGCATTAGAACGAGGTGCCAGTGCAATCATATCAACATTGCCCTTAGCTACCGCAGCGTTCAGTGAGTTACGCTCAGCTGTTGTCGTGAAGAACGAAATATCGCCAGAGTCTGTGATTGCAGCAAAACCTTTACGGCGGTGCTCGATAGAGATACCAGTGATCGGTGCACTACCGTTCTTGAAGTCACGAATTTTGGTCAACAACCATTCATTATCTTCGTTACGTACCAGGAACCACTGAGAGGTCTCACCTTTATCGTCAGAGATAAGCAGGGAGTTACCACCCAATAGAAGTTCAAAGGAGGTAATATTGCCAGGCGTTGCATCGATAAGCTGGGTAACCTTCGGGCCACCTTCCGCGTTCATATCGACCACACCCAGCTTGCTGTCTTCGCCAGAGATCAACATCCAGCGACGATCTGGCATCAGCAAAATTTTGTTAGCCGGAATGTTCATATCCGGCATGGCAACCAGATCACTTTCGGCCATCACTTCTTCAGTAATCAGGTTCTCAGTTAGCGAGATCTGTGCCGCATTCAGCTTAGACTGCTGTCCACCTACCAGTGTCCAGGTGTCTTCTTCACCGTTAAGCGCCAGTACTTCAAGAGGGCCATCGCTTACCTGAATCGTTTCAGCACCCAGAGGGTATTCGATACCTGGTGTGATAACACGTACACCGTTCGGGTAAGTTGATTTGTACTTGTGCTGGAATACCTGCGCCTGACCATTGCTGTAACCTAAAGCAAAGATACCGCTGTACTCAGAAGCCAGAGCAAAGCTGGTTACAGTCACGCCTTCAGGGAGAGATACGCTCTCTTTTTTAAGTACTTCGCCGTTACGCGTGTTAAAGAAAGAAAAAGTACCCGTGTCTGTAACGCGTAAACCGATTTCAGCTTGCTCTTCCATGGTCAGGTAGAGAGTATTGCCTTCACCGGGTACGGCATAAGGTGCAACGGTCTGTTCGTTATCCTGCCAGCGTTCAATTTTTGCTGACTCAAACAGAGGCGCTACTTCATAAAGAAGGTAAAAGAAAATCAACAGAATCGCGACAATAACGCTGATGCCACCAAAGGCGATGCCTGCCGATGCAAACTTATCTTTCAGCGCTCGGATATTCCGGTGGCGCTTAGCCGCTGGTGTGTCGAAATCCAGTTCGCTAGAAGCTGTGTTATTTGTACTCATGGCACAAGGGTCCTGAGGTTAACTAAAAATACGGCGCGTACAATATTAAAAGTTTGTTACACGAATATTACAGAAGGTGTAATAAACGAAATAAGGGGGCCATTTCTGGCCCCCTTATCTCAGTAAAGCAATTGGCTTGGGATGTATTACATGCCCAGAGCAGCCATCTGCTTCTTAACAACTGCAGCAGGTAGTGGGATGTAGCCGTCTTTAACAACAACTTCCTGACCTACTTTAGACATAACCATCTTCAGGAACTCTTTCTCCAGAGGAGCTAGAGGCTGACCTGGCTTCTTGTTTACGTATACGTACAGAGAACGAGCCAGTGGGTACTTGCCGTTCAGAGCGTTTGCAGGCGTTGCTTCAACAAATGCAGTACCTTCTTTCTTAGTCAGAGGCAGTGCGCGAACAGAAGCAGTCTTGTAACCGATACCTGAGTAACCGATAGCGTTCAGGGAAGTAGAAACAGACTGTACTACAGAAGCAGAACCTGGCTGTTCGTTAACGTTGTTTTTGAAGTCGCCTTTACACAGGCCTTTCTTCTTGAAGTAACCGTAAGTACCAGATACTGAGTTACGGCCGAACAGCTGGATGCTCTTGTCAGCCAGTGCACCAGATACGCCTACGTCACCCCAAGTTTTAGCGTCTGCAGCAGCGCCACACTTACGAGTAGAAGAGAAGATAGCGTCAACCTGAGCAATAGTCAGGCCTTTAACTGGGTTGTCTTTGTGTGCGAAAACAGCCAGTGCGTCGATAGCAACAGCAACTGGAGTTGGCTTGTAACCGAATTTCTTCTCGAAAGCTTCGATCTCTTTGTCTTTCATCTTACGAGACATAGGACCAATGTTAGAAGTACCTTCAGTCAGAGCTGGTGGAGCAGTAGAAGAACCTGCAGCCTGAATCTGGATGTTTACATTTGGGTAGCTACGCTTGAATTCTTCAGCCCAAAGAGTCATCAGGTTAGCCAGAGTGTCTGAACCAACAGAAGACAGGTTACCAGATACGCCTGAAGCTTTAGTGTATACAGGCAGGTTTTTGTCCAGCAGGTCAGATGCATTTGCAGCTACGCAAGTTGCAGAGATAGCAACAGCAGCAAACAGCTTTTTCATTGGTTTCATGTAGAGCTCCAGAGAGTCTTATTTAGTATGTTAGTTAAGATGGTGGAAGACTATAGGCTGCTTTAATGACAAAAATGTGACAGCAAATTGCAATTTTATTTTTTGTGCAGTTTTTTCAGCAATATCTTTGAACTATTACGACTTTGGTTTAGTCTGCGAGCCATAATAAGTAAAAAATGATGCTTTTCTGTTCGATTTCACACCAATATTGGGAAAGCAGAGCTAGGGTAGTAGTAAAAATGAACCACGAAATTGACAACAATCTTCAGCCTGAAGGCGAATTAAGCCTTCTTCTTCCAGCCGGCAGTGACGCGACTAATATGTTTGGTGATGTTTTTGGTGGTTGGGTATCAGCCAAGATGGTCCAGGCATCGGAGATATATGCAGCTAAACTTTCCAAGGGACGTGTTTCGACTGTCTCTATAGGACAGATGGCATTTATGTCTCCTGTTCGAGAAGGTACCGTGATGTCCTTCTATACCAAACTGATTGAAAGTGGACGTAGCTCGTTAAGAGTGAGTGTTGAAGCCTGGGGCTGCTGCCCGGATGGCTCTGAACTGCGAAAGGTCACCGAGACAGAGTGTGTTCAAGTGGCTATTGATGGTCACGGCCATATCCGTGATATCGCCGCTTTTGATTAAGTGTTGATCGACTGAATTTGTATTCGGGGGAGTGTATATGTCCAGGCACTATACAGGTAGCTGCCATTGCGGCGACATTAAGTTTAGCTTCAAAGCACCAGAGATTGTTGATGGATTACGTTGTAATTGCACTGTCTGTCAGAAAAAAGGTGCGATGATGAGTAACTTCTTTGTCGCACCTGAAGATATTGATATTGAAGCAAAAGAGGGAGCCATCGCTACTTATGAATTTGGCACCCATGTAGCTAAACATCACTTCTGTAAACGTTGCGGAATCTACCCGTTCCATCAAACGATGCGTAAGCCGGGGCATTATCGTATCCATCTGGGATGTGTTGATGGGGTCGATGTGCTTTCCTTACCCCATGTGCTGGTTGACGGCGCTTCCTTTTGACCCTTAGCCCAAAAAACTGCAACTGACACTTATGGTTGCAGTCTTGTGCTAAATATCTTCGGGTTTGTGTTGTAACTTTTCCACCAGGGAGACAAGTGTCTCGATCCTGGCATTACTGAGCTGCCGATAGTCCAGGTAAGGACAAACTATCAGCGATTGTGTTTCGTTAATAGCAAACTGATCGTCTAGCCAGAACAGCCCTTCCAGGCCGAGCTCCTTGGCATAAGTCCGCCCGGCCACGATATGGATCACATCGGGTGCTTGTGTTTCTGCTGGTGGCGGCGCTGAGAAAAGCAAAGCAACCGGCGACTTTTCCTGAAAAAGTATCTGATCCCGGTAGGCTTGCCAGCTTTCCTGACCTTGAGTATGTATCTGATAGATAAACTTCGCGCTGACGTTGAATATCTTTCGCCAGTGGTTGCCTGTTTTTAAAACGATCTGATCAATTTCTTGGGGGCTGAGAGCTTTGAGCACTTTGAGATCGCGGTACTCGTCCAGTTCAGGCCGATTGGCAATGTGAATCGCGATGCTGAAATTCTTAGACCCGAAGCCGATCATGCTGCCGTTTATTCCTCAAACTCGTTCTCAATGAAGCAGGACTTTTGATAATACCGGAAAAGTTACCATACTTTCTTCTAAGCACCGGTTAATTGTCCGGTGCTGTAAGCAAAGGGTGGAACTTATGAAGCTGACCCTGCTTGTTATATCGGCTTTCATAGCCGGAGCAGCGACGACACATATTACGCAGCAAGAGGAACAAGACTCTGAAGTCCTCTATTCATGTGATCAGATCATCGGCAGTTGGGTAGGGAAATCCGAGAACAGTGCGCTAGAGAGTAGTAACCGTTATGTAGAGACTTATTTGCCAAAAGGTTTGTATGTGAGTCGATTTACGACAACGGATTCGACAGGTTTTACGGAAGCTCAGACCGAACGGCGTATCTGGTTTTGTGACGGTGAAAACTTTGGGACTTATCTTGTGTCGACCAGCAGTGGTGCTACACCCCTAACGGCTTTGGCGCCGTACAAGGTTTATAAAATACTGCACCTGGATCAGGACACATTTAAGTATCAAACACTGATTGGATACAGTGTCGGCAAGGTCTATGAGGATCGTCGCCTGGCCGAAAATCAGAACTGATCCACCGCGACAATTAAATAGGCAGCCATTCGTGATAATGCCTAGCGTGGACTATTGCCGTTAAGTCGGATACTTTTGAGAAAACCGACCAGGAAAGTGAGTATGTCTTCCGAATACAACCACCTCGTTCATATCCAAACCCATGAAGAGTTAGCGCTGTATGAACTTATCCCTGATGTGGTCTGGGTTTTTGATCTGGATAAACATGGCTGGTGGTGGGGAAATTCTGCTGCGGTGGATTTCTGGAGCCTGAATTCACTTGAAGAGCTGATAAACAAAGACCTGTCCGGTGACACGCAGGGGGCAAGGGAAAGAACGGCCCAGACCTTTGAGCTTGCCGCTAAGAATGGTTTAACGATCGATCCCTGGACCACCTACCCGGGAGGCAAACCAAAAACCTTATTTATGCGCCATCGAGCCTGCTTGCTGGGGCCAGAACGCCATCGTGGAATTATCGCTTATGTGAATGAAGAGGTGAATCTGGGAGATACTCCGGAAAACCTGCTGCTAGTCGAGGCGATGCGCTATACCACTGTGCTGGTTACCAGTTTTACCTATGAGGGGCAGGTTGTGGTTGAGAACCCCGCTGCGACCGAAGCTTATAAGCATGTTCAGCATGAAGCGATGCCTGAAGGTAATTCGCCTTTCAGTATGCGATTTGCCGATCCGCAGGAAGGTCAACAATGTCTGAAGCGGGCTATCGAGAAGCAGGGAGGTCGTTGGACTTATCAGATGAAAACGGCGCAGGGGCTGCGTAAGCATACTCTGGATATTCGGATCACCCGACATCCTCTCAGCGGTGATTTTCTGATTCTTATGGCTGAATATGACGTCACCGAACTGCATCAGGCGATCGATAAGGCGGAAGAGGTGCAGGGGGAATTACGTCGCATGGCCCATTACGATGCGCTAACTGGCTTGCCATCGCTATATTTCCTGTTGGAACAGGCCGAGATGTTCTTCTCCAGAGCGCAGCGTAATCAGGAAAGTGTCGCCATACTCTTTATCGATCTGGATGGCTTTAAAAAAGTTAATGATACCTGGGGACATCCGGTTGGTGATCGTGTACTCGTTGAAGCGGCACAGCGTATATCAAAAGAGCTGCGTCGTTCCGATCAGGCGGCACGCATTGGTGGTGATGAGTTTGTCGTGATGCTGGATGGAATACGTATGCCTGAAGCAGCAGGAGATGTTGCACAAAAACTCATTAATGCACTGGAGAAGCCTATCTGTTTTAGCACCGATGAGGGGGTAGAAGTTGAGGCTCTGATCAGTGCCAGCATTGGCATTGCGCTCTGCCCTGAGCATGGTGAGGATCTGGAACGACTGATTAAAGCAGCCGATGTGGCTATGTATAAGGTCAAGCGTTCAGGAAAAGGGGCATTCTTCATTGCCTCCTGAGCAGGTTAGCTTTAGTGTCGCATAGCGATCTCTTTGGCCAAGATGCTATCCGCATCCAGATCAGCGATAGCCTGCTTCTGATCAGCTGGGATATCCCCACTTAATTGAAGTGCCAGATAACGCATACAGCACACCCTTAAGAATGATGTGAAATTTCCAAGGTCGTGACCCGCATCGATCGATTCGTGATAGAGGCGGG
Organism: Neptuniibacter caesariensis; assembly: GCF_000153345.1. GTDB lineage: Bacteria > Pseudomonadota > Gammaproteobacteria > Pseudomonadales > Balneatricaceae > Neptuniibacter > Neptuniibacter caesariensis. Next base: position 171,449 of record NZ_CH724126.1, on the reverse strand, counting down.
TCAGCATCTGTGGGATATTCATTCCGTCACGCTCTGCGACCACCTCTAGCGTACTCCAGAAATAGTTTTCCAGGCGTACACTGGTCACCATTCCGTCGATGCGGATCGAGCGGGTACTGCTTTTCCAAAGTTCAGGATCTGCGTTGATAAAAAGTTTACACATCGTTGTTCAATACTCTGAATCAGAGGCCGGACCGATTCGGCAGGCCTCTTCATGTTAGCTGTCAGTCTAGTTTAGCAAAGCCATAAATTGAGCAAGCCAGGCGGGGTGCGCAGGCCAGGCAGGTGCGGTAACCAGATTACCATCAGTGACTGCCGAATCGATCTCGATCTCAGCATAACTTCCACCTGATTGAATCACTTCTGGCTTACATGCTGGGTAAGCGGAGCAGGCTTTGCCTTCCAGAACACCAGCGGCGGTTAGCAGCTGTGCGCCGTGACAGATGGCCGCCACGGGTTTATCTTCAATAAAAAAGTGGCGGACCATCGTGAGCACCTCATCATTCAGGCGCAGGTATTCCGGAGCGCGACCGCCCGGGATAACCAGTGCATCGTAATCAGCGACATTAATGTCGGAGAAGGTCGCGTTTAAAGTGAAATTATGCCCGCGTTTCTCGGTATAGGTCTGATCGCCTTCGAAGTCGTGAATAGCGGTGGCAATAGTATCGCCGCTCACTTTATCAGGACAGACTGCATCAACATGATGGCCAACGGCCAGCAGGGTTTGGAAAGGTACCATGGTTTCGTAATCTTCGGTGAAATCACCGGTGATCATCAGAATCTTTTTATTATTCATATCTCTGCTCCATTTGAATGGCTACGAAAATAGCCGGATCAAAATATCAGCAGTGAAAAGTGAAGTGGTATTAGCCGATTACTACAGGGCAATCAGTCTTTGGATAGGTAGCTTCGCACGATCTGATCAAGCTCTCCAGAGGTGATTATTCTCTCAATGGCCTGATTGATCGGTTCAACAAGGTCGATTCTTTTCCGGTGAATGCGAATATGCAGGCTCGCCTGATCATGGACGGGCCCTTGTTCAACCTGAGCTACTTCTTCAGAGGCAAGTAAGATGTCTTCATTAACAATGCCCACATCTGCCCGGCCAAGTGCTACAGCGCGTATGAGGGCCTGCTCATTGTGATAGTTCAGGCGCTCTCCAAAGTAGGCTTCTCCGCGATAGTCGAAACCCCGTATTGTGGCGACACGCTTATTGCTAAGTGAGGATAATTTATCGATCGTAAATGCTTGTTCCTGTGGGAATATAAAAACGTCTTTAGTCCAGTAGAAAGGTTTGCTGAATATCTGAATCTCCTGCTCTTTGGGGCGCTTTCGCCAGGCAGGATTTGCGCAACAAGACAAGCTATATTGGTTTGTTTCAAAGTCGACCCGACGGCGCATAGGGGGAACAGGTATCAGTTCAGGGGTTAGGCCTGCTTCAATTAACACCGCTCGGAAAAGGTCAGGGTAGATTCCTCGTGCCTCTCCCTTAATAAGCAGGGCCAGGGGCGGTCTGGGCTGATCATAGATAGGCACTTTGATCGCTTCAGCTTTGAGCAGGAGCGGGAAAAATAGCAGCAATAACAAGGTAAGCCGTCTGAGCATAGACAGGTCCATAGGTCGAAACAGACCTTAGTAGTCTAGTACAGAGAGGGAAAAGCGCTGGGTTGTTTTGGCAACCCAGCGAGTCATCAGTTACAGAGGGGTTAGGTTAGCAAACCCGACCACCAGCCATTTGGGGCCCTCGTAGTCGAAATTCACTTGTACCCGGGCTTTAGCACCGGAACCTTCAAAGTTAAGTACGGTACCTTCACCAAACTTGCTGTGCATAACCCGCGAGCCAAGTGCCAGATTGGTTTCAGGGACTTCGCTGCTGCCCAAAGAACTACTTCCGAACAGGCTGCTACCCTGATTGTCATTGTAGCGGCTTGTCATTGGTCGACTGACACTGGCATTCAAACGAACCTCTTCCATCAACTCGGAAGGTATCTCACTGATAAAGCGGGAAGGTCGATTGTAAGTATCCTGACCATGTAAGCGACGGGATTCTGCGTAAGTGATAAATAGCTTCTGCATCGCACGCGTGATGCCCACGTAGCACAGGCGACGTTCCTCTTCGAGGCGTCCTGGCTCTTCGATCGACATTTTGTGCGGGAACAAGCCTTCCTCGACTCCGGCCAGGAACACCTGGGGGAACTCCAGACCTTTAGCGGAATGCAAAGTCATCAACTGAACACTGTCCTGGTACTCATCGGCCTGAGCATCCCCTGCATCCAGTGCAGCCTGATCCAGGAAGGCTGCAAGGGGAGAGCTGAACTCCTCATCAAGAAACTCATCCCACTGGCTGTTGAACTGTTTCGCCGCAGTGACCAGTTCTTCAAGGTTTTCAATGCGGGACTGGGCTTTCTCGCCTTTCTCTTTTTTGTGATGCTCGATCAGCCCTGAATGCTGGATCACATGCTCGGTCTGTTCATGAAGCAGCGTATCTTCAGTATCCTGGGCCATTTGGTTAATCAGATCGAGGAATGCCTGTAGCGCGTTGGAGGCACGTGCCGGTAAACGTTTAAGCTCGACGATCTCGTTGGAGGCACGCCACATTGAGATTCCCTGACTACGGGCATGCTCTCGAATGATCTCAATGGTGCGAGTTCCGATACCACGGGTCGGAACATTGATGACACGCTCCATGGAGGTGTCATCATCACGATTGTTCATCAGGCGTAGATAGGAGAGGGCGTTTTTAATCTCAAGACGCTCATAGAAACGTTGGCCACCATAGATTCGGTACGGAACACCGCTGCGAATTAAGGCTTCCTCAAGGACGCGTGACTGGGCATTGGAGCGGTAAAGAATTGCACACTCTTTACGTAGGTTACCTTCCTGGCTCCATTTTCCGATCTGATCGACGATAAAACGGGCTTCATCCTGTTCGTTGAAGGCCGCATACAGCGAGATCGGATCCCCTTCACCTGACTCCGTATGAAGCTCTTTACCTAAACGCCCCTGGTTGTTGCGAATCACTTCATTGGCAGCACGCAGGATTGTTTCGGTGGAACGGTAATTTTGCTCCAGCTTGATTGTTTCAACGCCCGGGAAGTGTGTTGATAGGTTTTGAATGTTTTCGATTTTCGCGCCACGCCAGCCGTAAATAGACTGATCGTCATCACCCACGGCCATCAGCTTCTGCTGTCCGCCACAGAGCAGCTGCAACCAGCCATATTGAATGGTGTTGGTGTCCTGAAATTCGTCAACCAGGATGTAGCGAAAACGCTCCTGATAATGTTCCAAAAGCGCCGGGTTCTTATCGCGGAACAGTTCCAGTGAACGCAGCAATAGCTCACCAAAGTCGATCATCCCACCACGCTCACAAGCCTGCTCGTAGGCTTCATACATGGCGACCATCTGCCGGTCATTCAGATCATGGCGAGGTTCAATATTCTTGGCACGCAGACCGTTATCTTTTTTGTCGTTGATGTACCACTGGAACTGACGTGGAGGCCAGCGCTTATCATCCAGCCCCATCTCTTTGGCAAGACGTTTGATCAGGCGTAGCTGGTCATCACTGTCCATAATCTGGAAATTTTCAGGAAGCCCGGCATCCTGCCAGTGTGCGCGCAGCAATCGATGAGCAAGGCCATGGAAGGTACCGACCCACATCCCCTGAGGATTTAGCCCCAACAACTCCTCTATACGGCCGCGCATCTCTTTAGCGGCTTTATTGGTAAAGGTTACCGCCATAATCGAATAGGGGGAAATCCCCTCAGTCTGAATCAACCAGGCGATCCGGTGGACCAGCACGCGGGTTTTACCTGAGCCAGCACCGGCCAAAACCAGTAAATTTTTTACCGGCGCAGTTACCGCATTGCGCTGGGCATCGTTCAGAGAATCGATAATGTGGGTTACATCCATTGCTGTTCTTCAGTCACTGTATAAATAATCAGTGACTGATTATAGCGAGAGTTTGGATAAGAGGGCAGGGGCAATTTGCAGAATTAAAAAAGCCCCCGAAGTAACGGAGGCTCTGTAAAAGTATTCTGCAGCGGGTTCAGGGGAGTTTACCTGGATTTTCCCGACGGTAGATCAGAATACGTTTCAACTCATCTGGATCTTTGAGCTTTTGCTCACTATTTTCATCCAGCCAGGGGATCAGACGTGATAACCAAAAACGCATGGCAGCAGTACAGGTCAGTATTGGCCAGGCTGCAGATTCATCCTTAGTAAAAGGGCGGGCCTGAGCATAAGCTTTCAACAAGCCTTGTTCACGATCTGCATCGATCGAACCATCGGGGTTACAACACCAGTCATTTGCAACAATCGCCAGGTCATAGAGTAGAAAAGCGGTTGCCGCATTGTACAGATCCAGCACTGCACTGATTTGTGTACCCTGAAACAAAACATTGTCATGGAACAGGTCGCCATGGATCGTACCGCTTTTGATATCACCGGGGTTTTCCCGCAGCTGGTCGAAGCGGATCACTTCTTCCTTCAACATAGCGGCATCAGCTTCAGGTAACTGTGGAGCGATCAGTTCGCTCTCACGGCGCCACCAAAAAACGCCACGATGCGCCTGGCGTTTAAGGTAAAAGTCTTCGGCGGCGACATGGAATTCACCCAGTACTTTTCCTATAGATGCGCAGTGTTCGGGCGTGAGTTCAGTCTGGCCGACATGATCACCATAGAAACGCGGTTGTAATGCGGCAGGCCGGTTCTTGACCTTTTTAAGGCCAATACCATTACGGTCTTTTATCGCATAAGGTACCGGAATATCCCGCTCAGATAGCCATTGATTCAGCTCGATAAAATAGGGAAGCTCTTCGTAGCTAAGTTCTTCAAAGAGAGTAAGTACATACTCATCTTCTTTGTCACCTGACTTAAGGGTGACAAAATAGTTGGTGTTCTCGATACCGCCTTCTATGCCTTTGTATTTGGCAAGCTGGCCGAGATCATAATCCACCAGTAGCGACTTAAAGTCGCTGTCATTGAGTTCAGTGTATACAGCCAAGAGTGATACTCAGTTAAATTACTATCAGATTACCAGCGAAACAGAACCCATTTAGGGATCAATAACTGGGACTCTTCGTGACGGATGAAATCGCCTTCACCCGGTGCTGGTACCAGATAATACTCTTTACCGTTTTTCGGTACGACCTTGATCTCTTTCAACTGACCATTTATGCGGTACTCATAATAAGTTTTTTCCGCTTCATGGAAGATGGTGATCTGCGGTTCATTCTCGTCAACCAGCGGAGGTACTTCAGCTTGTACCATCGGAGCGGCGAGCAGAATTGCAGCTAAGAGTAACTTTTTCATCTCTATTTCCTATTGTCGGTTTGTGCGGTGGCGCTTATCGACTATGATCTGTCCTTTGAAGAGTAACCAACCCGGATATACCAGATGAGCGAACAGCGCCAAGCCACCCTTTCACCTCTCATTTTAGTCGACGGCTCCTCTTATTTATACCGTGCGTTCTTTGCTTCACAGCAAGCGGACCTAAGAAATTCGGCTGGAATACCAACCGGAGCGATCCGTGTTGTGACTTCCATGATGAAAAGTCTGATTAAACAGTATCCGGAAAGCCCGGTTGCGGTCATTTTTGATGCCAAAGGCAAAACGTTCCGTGACGAAATCTTCAGTGAGTACAAAGCCCAGCGTCCACCCATGCCGGATGATCTTCGAAGTCAGGTCGAGCCTATCCATAAGATTATCAAAGCGATGGGCTTCCCGCTGATTGTGGAAGAGGGTGTAGAGGCTGACGATGTGATCGGCACGATGGCCCGTGAGGCCAGTGCTAAAGGTATCGCTACGTTGATCTCAACGGGTGATAAAGATATGGCACAGCTGGTGGATCAGCATGTGACGTTGATCAATACCATGACCGATACGGTAATGGATGTTGAAGGGGTGAAAGATAAGTTTGGTATACCGCCTGAGTTGATTATCGATTTCCTGGCATTGATGGGAGATAAGGTCGATAACATTCCGGGCGTGCCAGGTGTCGGAGAGAAAACCGCGCTGGCGTTGCTGCAAGGGATTGGCGGTTTGAAAGACCTTTACGCAAATCTGGATAAGATTGCCGATCTTGGGTTCCGTGGTTCGAAAAGCATGGCTAAAAAGCTCGAAGACAATCGCGAAGCAGCTGACCTTTCCTATCTACTGGCTACGATTAAAACCGATGTTGAGCTACAGGAGTCGGTAGAGGATTTTGTCAAACCTGAGCCGGTTAAAGAGCAGCTTCTGGAACTGTTTGAAGAGTTTGAATTTCGCAGCTGGGTTAAAGAGCTTGAGTCGGGTGAGTCTGCAGCTTCAGGCACTGATGCATCTGATGACGAGCCCGAGCTGCCCGAAGCACCCTCTGATGTTGAGTATGACACGGTACTGGATGAAGCAACTTTAGATCAGTGGCTGGAAAAGTTATCCACAGCTGAGTTATTCGCATTCGATACGGAAACCACCAGCCTCAACTACATGGAGGCGGAACTGGTGGGCGTTTCTTTTGCGATTGAACCAGGGAAAGCGGCTTATGTTCCCGTTGCCCATGACTACATGGGAGCGCCTGAGCAGATCACTCGTGAAACACTGCTGGAAAAAATGAAACCGCTGCTGGAAAGTAGCGATCATAAAAAAGTGGGTCAGCATCTTAAGTACGACATGAATGTTCTGGCACGCTATGGCATTGAGCTGACCGGAATCGAATTCGATACGATGTTGGAATCTTATGTATTGAACTCTACGGCTACCCGTCATGATATGGACAGCCTGGCAGATCGTTATCTGGGCCTTAAAACGATTAAGTTCGAAGATATTGCCGGTAAGGGCAAGAAACAGCTGACTTTTAATCAGATTGAATTGGAACAGGCTGCGCCTTATGCCGCTGAAGATGCGGATATCACCTTGCGCCTGCATCAGGCAATTAATGCTCAACTTAGCAAAGATGAAACCCTGACCTCTGTTTTTAATGATATCGAAAGGCCGCTGATCCCTGTGCTATCACATATCGAGCGAAACGGGGCTTTAGTGGATGCCTCGATGCTGGGAGAACAGAGTATTGAGTTGGCAGAGCGTATGGTTGAACTGGAGCGTCAGGCCTATGATATTGCGGGAAAAGAGTTCAATCTGGCTTCACCTAAACAGCTCCAGCAGATCCTTTTTGAAGAGCTGAGCATTCCAGTTATCAAGAAGACGCCTAAAGGGGCGCCATCCACTGCGGAAGAGGTATTACAGGAACTAGCGCTGGATTACCCGCTACCGAAGCTGATTCTGGAACACCGCAGCCTGAGCAAACTTAAATCCACCTATACCGATAAACTGCCGCTGATGATTAATCCGGGTACTGGGCGTATACATACCTCTTATCATCAAGCAGTGACAGCAACAGGCCGGTTATCTTCTACCGATCCAAACCTGCAGAATATACCTGTGCGTACCCAGGAGGGGCGTCGTATTCGTCATGCGTTTATCGCGCCTGAAGGTTATAAGGTTGTCGCGGCGGACTATTCGCAGATTGAATTGCGCATTATGGCGCACCTGTCACAAGATCAGGGGCTGCTGGATGCATTCTCCAAAGGTGCGGATATTCACCGTGCTACCGCAGCGGAAGTGTTTAAAGTTGAGCTGGATCAGGTTAGTGATGATCAGCGTCGTAGTGCTAAAGCGATCAATTTCGGCCTGATCTACGGAATGTCAGCTTTTGGTCTGGCGAAGCAGCTGGGTATCGCGCGTAAGGATGCCGCGCAGTATATCGAGCACTACTTTGAAACCTACCCAGGTGTTCAGCACTACATGGATGATATCCGTGCTAAGGCTCAGGAACAGGGGTATGTTGAGACCTTGTTTGGTCGACGTTTGTACCTGCCTGAGATTAAAGCCCGTAACGCAATGCGTCGTCAGGCTGCAGAACGTACTGCTATCAACGCGCCGATGCAGGGGACAGCAGCAGATATCATTAAGCGGGCAATGGTGACTGTGGATAAGTGGCTGGCAGAGTCTGACTTTGATGTGCGTATGATCATGCAGGTTCACGATGAACTGGTCTTTGAGGTTCGTGATACACAGGTGGATAGCTTTGTTGAAGCGGTGAAAGACAAGATGGCTACAGCGGCCGACCTTGATGTCCCTTTGCTGGTGGAAGCGGGTGTAGGTGAAAATTGGGAGCAGGCGCACTAATAAGGGTTGCAAAAGCTATTGTGACTTGGCATTCCTTTCTAAGTACCTGATATCAGAAGCTCAAAAAATGTTTGTATATTTTTTGAGCTATCTGGGGAACTTTCATTTTCAAAGCAGGTCTACTTTTTAAGAGTCACGTATACGTTCATCTAGCCATGGTTGTGGCTCTTTACAACAAGCATGCGTTAAAGCCCTGAGAAATTGACAGTTCCCCTTCCTAAGTTTCCCAGGGCTTTCTTTTATTCTTCTGTTATTACTTCACTCTCAAAGTCCGTCTCTTCAGGCAGAAGCCAATGATCCAGGCGATTACGCAGCTGATCTACACCTTGTTTCTTCAAAGCAGAAAAGGTTTGTACGGTGACCAGATCTCCCAGCACGGCCTGTAACTCTTTACGGAGTTTTAGCATGGTCGATTGGGCGGGCCCTTTTTTCAGTTTATCCGCTTTTGTTAGCAGAACGTGTAGCGGCATTTGCGAATTTTCGCACCATTCGACCATCATCTGGTCAAACTCTTTCATTGGGTGGCGGATATCCATCACCAATACCACCCCCTGAAGGCACTGGCGTTTCTCCAGATACTCACCCAGGTGCTTTTGCCAGTGAACTTTCATCTCTACAGGTACTTTCGCATAACCATAACCAGGTAGATCGACCAGACGAACACCTTCAAGGTTTAGATCAAAAAAGTTGATGAGCTGAGTTCGGCCGGGGGTTTTTGACGTGCGGGCCAGCTTGCCGTTGTTGGTCAGTGTGTTAATGGCGCTGGATTTACCCGCATTTGAGCGACCCGCGAACGCCACTTCAGCGCCAATATCTTCCGGGCACTGATGTAATTTTGCCGCGCTTTTATTAAATCGCGCGGAGTTATAGTGAACAATTCTTTGATCTGAAGACATATTTTTTGGTCGCTTTTTGGCAAATCACTACTAAAGGAACAGAGATTGCCGTTCCAGTTTGTGTGGATATTGGTTTATAATTGCGCCAATTTTACCTGCGTTCAGGCTTTAGCTCTAGTCCGCGGGGAAGTGAGGATAAGATCGGTCGCCGCATTTTGCCTTTGTCATCATGCATTTGGCCGTCCAAAAAATTTTAATAGCAAGAGTCTGGGTTCATCGATGAATAAACTACTGATTAGCTTGCTGGTGACCATTGGTATCACTGGTGTAGCTCACGCGGCAGGTGATGCTGCTGCAGGTAAAGGCAAAACTGCTGTATGTGCTGCTTGTCACGGTGCTGACGGTAACAGCGCGATCGCTAACTTCCCTAAGCTGGCAGGTCAGAATGAAAAATACCTGATCAAGCAGATGGATGATATCAAATCCGGTAAGCGTCCTGTTGTAGAGATGACTGGTCTTCTGGATGCAATGAGCGATCAGGACATTGCTGATATCGCTGCTTACTTCGCTAAGCAAAACGGTACAGTTGGTCATGCGGCTAAAGATCTGGTTGAACAGGGCCAGAAGATTTACCGCGCGGGTATCGCTTCTAAAGGTGTAGCTGCATGTACTGCTTGCCACGCACCAACAGGTGAAGGTAACGGCCAGGCTGGTTTCCCAGCAATCGGTGGTCAGCACGCTGCTTACACTGAAAAACAGCTTCAGGCATTCCGCAAAGGTGAGCGTAACAACGATCCTCAGCAGATGATGCAGGATATCGCTGCTAAGCTGAGCGATGCTGAAATGAAAGCTGTATCTAGCTACATTCAGGGTTTGAGCAAGTAAGTTCAGCTCAGGTTAAAAAAAGGCAGCTTAGGCTGCCTTTTTTGTGTCTGGTAGGAACTTATAATTTGTTTTATTGTCTACCACCCCGTCTTATTGTGTTCGGAGCAAGTAATAATGAAAAAGTTTGGGTTGATGTTAGTGGCTCTGCTTCTGCCATTTATGGTTCAAGCAGAAGAGTATAAAGAGGGTGTTCATTACAAACAGGTAGCACCAGGCCTGACTTCTAATAAGGGTAAAATTGAAGTTATCGAGATGTTTGGTTACCCGTGCCCGCATTGTAATAGCTTTGAACCATTGATTAAGCATTGGGATAAGAACAAGAGCGAAGATGTGAATTTTGTTCGTGTTCCGGCTGCCTGGAACCCTAGCTGGGAACAGATGGCGCGTGCTTACTACGCTTCAGAGGTATTGAATACACTGGATAAAACCCATGAGCCGACCTTTCATGCTGTACATGTAGAGCGTCGTCGTTTCAGAAGTGTTGATGACTTCGCAGATTTCTATAGCAACCTGGGTGTTGAACCTAAGAAGTTCAAGAGTGCGTTTAAATCGTTTGCCGTTAATACCAAGCTAAGACAGGGTGACCAGAAGCTGACGAAATATCAGATTCAGGGTGTTCCGGCGATGGTGGTCAATGGTAAGTATCAGGTTACCGCTGCGATGGCGGGTGGTCATAAGCAGATGCTTGAAGTTGTCGATTACTTGGTAGAAAAAGAACGTAATTCAGCGAACTAATCAGATCTGAGTAAAAAAAACGCCCTTTATGGGCGTTTTTTTGTTTTAGCGTTGATTTCAGCCCTAGTGTGGAAGTCAGAGTTCGACTAACATAATCTTAACCGACATTGTTTGTACTGTGCTCCGAGGAAATCGCGTGGCGGAAGAAAACGTAGACTGGAAGAAAAAATACCGGGAACTCACCCAGGAGTTTGAGCAATTCGAACGGAAAAGCCTGGACACTGAGCAACAATTGCGTCTTCTTGCGAGTCATTTCTCTGTCGCCTTAGAGGGTGAAAACTCTGAATTTGATACTGAGCTAAGTGCGCTTAAGCCTCTGCTTCAGGATCAGTGTGTCGAGCACCTTGGTTTCCTGCAAAAAATCAGCCGCCGTGTCGAAAAACAGATCCAGAATCGCGAAGAAACGCGAGCCCGCAATGCCAAAGATACCGTGGCGGCACTCCTTAAATGGATACGGATGTTGCGAACCCAGGTGCAGAACAGCGGTTCGCAGAACTTGCTGGATTCTCTGGAAAAGCGCAGTAAAGATGTCGAAGAAAAAGTTTATGAACTGCCGTCGGTACTTCGTGACCTTATAGAGCTGCAAAGCCATATTGAAACCGGTACCGAATCGGATGCTTCTTTCAGTGACAGTGATTTCTCTCTGGACGCGACAGCCTCAAGCGAAGCCTTAGGCGATGAAGTACGTATTCTCCTTAATCGTATTGGCGCGGAACTGCTAGAGCTGATTAGCGGCCTTTATGTACCCAAAGAAGAAACTCCAAATGCTCGTGAACTGGTCAAACGTATTGAGAAGGGCTTTGAGCTTCCACACCTTCCGGAGATCGTTCATCAGGTAGTGCAGCTGGTTATTAAGTCTACAAGTAACACCAGTGAAGATTTTGAGAACTATCTGATCGAGCTGAGCTCACGTCTTAATGAAGTACAGACATTCGTTGTGGATAGTCGCCAGGAGCAGGCTGAAATTGGCCAGAGTCAGAAAGATCTGGATCTTCAGGTACGCCGAGATGTTAAAAAATTACACCTGACCGTGAAGAATACCCACGAGATCGGTGACCTTAAAAAAGCAGTTTCACAGCAGCTATCCGGTCTGGTTAAGGCGATGGATAGTTTCAAGAAAAAAGAAGAACAGCGTGAACAACGCCTTCAGGGTCGTTATGAAGATCTGATCGGAAAAGTCGAACAGATGGAAGAGGAGACCCGTAAGGTTAAGGCGCATATGGAAGAGGAGCGTTTACGCGCGCGTACTGACCCTCTCACCGGTTTGCCGAATCGTGCCGCTTACGACGAGCAGATTGCTCAGGAATATGAGCGTTGGTCCCGTTACCGTACCTCCTTCTCAGTTGTGGTTGCGGATCTGGATTTCTTTAAAAAGATCAATGATACCTACGGTCATTTAGCGGGCGATAAAGTGCTTCGCCTGGTCGCTAAAGTGATCACCAAAAATATCCGTGTTACTGATTTTGTTGCCCGCTATGGTGGAGAGGAATTTGTTATTCTTCTGCCATCTACTGTTGCTGAGGAAGCAGCGCAGGCAATGGATAAGTTGCGCGAGTCCCTTGCTAGTAGTCCATTTAATTTCCATGGCAAGCCCGTGGGGATTACAATGTCGTTCGGTGTTACAGAGATTAAAGAGGGAGACTCCCTTGATGATGTCTTTACCCGTGCTGACGAGGCCCTTTATCAGGCCAAAGAGGATGGACGAAATCTGGTTCGGTCAAATTAACACCGGCGATTTCTTTTTTTTAAATATTTGTAACAGGGTTTCCCCGCAGTGAAACGTCTTTCACGCATTCTGAAGATAGTTCAGGTATTCGCTCGTTATCGTTTAGATACCTTATTTTTAAGCCTCTCGCTGCCCTGGTATGCGAGGGTGCTGTTCTGGTTGATGTTATGGCGATACCTGATTCCTGCGCGTCAGCCCGAGGCCGTTAGGGTACGTTTAGCGCTTGAAGCGCTGGGTCCGGTATTTATCAAATTTGGCCAGATGCTGTCGACGCGTCGTGACCTGTTACCTGATGAGTTAGCGGAAGAACTGAAGAAACTTCAGGATCGGGTGCCTCCCTTCTCGGGACCTAAAGCTCAGGCGCTTATAGAGCAAGCGCTTGAACAGCCTGTATCAGAGCTATTCTCTGAATTTGAGGTAGAGCCACTGGCTTCTGCTTCGGTGGCACAGGTACATAAAGCGACGATGAATGATGGCCGAGAGGTTGTCGTTAAAGTGATTCGTCCAGGTATTGGCAAAACCATCAGAAAAGATGTCGACTTGTTGTATACCATGGCTCGACTGGTACAGGCTGTTTGGCAGGAAGGCCGCCGATTGCGCCCGGTTGAAGTGGTTTCGGAATACGAACAAACCATTTTTGATGAGTTAGATCTGCGTAAAGAAGCGGCCAATGGGTCGCAGCTAAGACGCAACTTTGAAAACAGCGATATTCTTTATATTCCGGAAATCTACTGGGATTTCACACGTGCAAATGTTCTTGTAATGGAACGTATTCATGGTATCCCTGTGGCTGAAGTTGATCAGCTCAATGAGCAGAATACCAATATGAAACTACTCGCTGAACGAGGGGTAGAGATTTTCTTCACTCAAGTGTTCAGGGACAGCTTCTTCCACGCAGATATGCACCCGGGAAACATCTTTGTATCGCGCAATAATCCATCATCCCCCCAATATATCGCGGTAGATTTCGGCATCATCGGTTCTCTGACTCCCGAAGACCAAAGCTACCTGGCGCGTAACTTTCTGGCCTTCTTTAAGCGGGATTACCGCTTAGTAGCACAGCTTCATGTGGATTCAGGTTGGGTCCCAGCGGATACAAATGTTGATGCATTTGAAACTGCTATACGTAGTGTTTGTGAGCCTATTTTTGAAAAGCCGCTTAAAGAGATCTCCTTTGGTCAGGTGTTGTTAGGATTGTTCCAGACGGCCAGACGCTTCAATATGGAGGTTCAGCCGCAACTGGTGCTCCTGCAAAAAACCTTGCTGAATATAGAAGGGTTAGGCCGTCAGCTTTATCCTGATCTGGATCTGTGGAAAACCGCGAAGCCTTTCCTTGAAAACTGGATGAAAGAGCGAATGGGTCCCAAAGGGGTTTATCGTTCAATCAAACAGCAAGCACCTGATTGGTTGGAAAAGATGCCTCATATGCCGCAGTTGGTATTTGATGCGCTAAATCAGGTCCGTAACTTAGATAACAGTCGTCAGCGAGATATCAGGGCCTACCAGCAGGCTAAGGATGAGCTGGAGACGCGTAGCAGTCGTCGACGCTATGCCGGGATACTGTTTATTATTGCGGCTCTCGCAGTATCTAATCCCGCTATGATGGAATGGTTATGTGAGCTTCCTCCGAGTAGCTGGTTGCTGGGGGCGATAGGGTTGTTCCTGCTCTTTAAAAGGAGTTAGTCCTCCTTTAGGAGGGGATGGTGGAAGTAATATTGATCGGGTATGCTTCCGCAACGTGAATTAGCAATAACTAAAGTGAGATATGAGATGAGTGATGTATTAACTCAACTGGGCGAAGTTTTGGAACAACGTAAAGGTGCTTCTCCGGATAGTTCTTATGTCTCCAGTTTGCATGCCAAGGGTCTGAATAAGATTTTAGAAAAGGTCGGTGAAGAAGCGACTGAAACGATTCTTGCGGCAAAGGACGCGGAAACAAGCGGCGATAATAAAGATGTGATTTATGAAACCGCTGACCTTTGGTTCCATTCTTTGGTGGCTTTGTCACATTTAGGTGAAAAACCTCAGGTAGTATTAGATGAGTTAGCTCGACGTTTTGATCTTTCTGGTTTGGAAGAGAAAGCGTCACGTAATAAAAAATAAAGGCTAACCTATATCCGGTTGTGTGTTCTGTTGTATAGCCCGTGGTGAAGAGGCTGCAGAGTGTGTATATCAGGATGAATATAGAGTGGCATTTAAAGACCGTGCGCCTAAAGCACCGGTTCACCTATTGGTGATACCATGTCAGCATATACGGAATTTGAATGACCTTCGGGAGGCGGGTGCTGCATTGGTTGCACATCTGGTATTGAAATCCCGGAAATTACGCAGAGAACTGGCCTCATTGATGGTGAGCGTACTATTACCTATTCAGGTATAGGCGAGCATCAGGAGGTTTATCATATGCATTATCATATTTTAGGTGGCGGGCGTGATCCTGCCATGTAAGAACGGAGAGTAAAAATGGGTTTAGGTGGTATCAGCATTTGGCAGCTACTAATTGTACTGGCAATCATCATTCTTATTTTTGGTACTAAGAAATTCAAAAACATCGGTAGTGATCTTGGCGGTGCAGTAAAAGGCTTCAAGAAAGCTATGACCGATGAAGAAAAAGAGAAAGAGCAGGAAAAGGCTGACCAAAAGCAGATTAAGCAGGAAGATGCTGATTTTACAGAAGCAAATAAAGCTGATGTAAAAGATGAGCAAAAGTCTGATAAGTAACAGGCTTACTTAATGTTTGATATTGGTTTTGCTGAGATTCTGATCGTTGCTGTCGTGGCCCTGGTTGTTTTGGGGCCGGACAAACTACCCGTGGCCGTTAAGACAGTCGGTTTATGGGTGGGGCGTATCCGTAGGACAGTCTCTTCGATTCAATCTGAGATCAGTGAAGAACTCAGGGTTGAAGAGATGAAGCGCACTACGGCTATAAAGAAAGAGGAACTGGAGAAAGAGCTTAACGAGATGCGTCAGCCTTTCCAGGATGCTCTAAACGAAGAATCTCCTATGGCTGCAAAAGCAGCGTCCCCTGATGAGTTAAAAGCTCAATCAGAACAGGCAGAGACTGTAGAGCCTGCTGAGTCTGATAAAGAACCTAGTACTAAAAAATAATGAGTGATAAGAATCAGGGAACCCCTGAACAAGATCAGGAACAGCCACTCATCAGTCATCTGGTGGAACTACGCCAGAGACTTATGTATGTTCTATTTGCGGTCTTAGTTATCTTTCTGGGTCTGTTCTATTTTGCGAACGATCTATATACCTACTTATCTGCACCGCTGACTGCTCTGCTGCCGGAAGGCACCAGTATGATAGCAACGGATGTCACATCACCCTTCTTTGCACCATTTAAGCTAACACTGGTTGCTGCGATTTTTCTGGCAATGCCATTTGTGCTTCATCAGATCTGGGGATTTATCGCACCGGGTTTATATAAGCATGAAAAGCGCCTGGCCGTTCCGTTGTTAGTCTCAAGCATCTTTCTCTTCTATGCCGGTATAGCCTTTGCTTATTTTGTGGTGTTTCCACTGATCTTCGGCTTCTTTACCAGCGTAGGTCCCGAGAATGTAGCGGTGATGACGGATATCAGTAGTTATCTAAACTTTGTTCTGAAGCTGTTCTTCGCGTTTGGTGTTGTGTTTGAAATTCCAATCGCAACTTTGTTACTCATCTGGACAGGTGCTGCAACCCCAGAGGGGCTTCGACAGAAAAGGGCCTATGTAATCGTCGGTTGCTTTGTCTTAGGTATGTTGCTGACACCCCCGGATGTTATTTCGCAAAGCTTATTAGCAGTTCCAATGTGGTTACTGTTTGAAGCAGGCATTCTTTTGGGTGTGATCTTTGTCCGAAAGGAGAAAGAGGAAGAAGACGAAGAATTAGAGGATGAATTTGCAGAAGCAATGCAAGAAGAGGAAGAGAACAGTAAATAAGCTTCTTATCTTGCAGTAGAACTTCAAAAAGGCGGTTTCAGAATGTTGAAACCGCCTTTTTTATTCCAAGTTGTACGCCAAATAATCAGCTCTGGTTGTTCTTTGATCGATTTAAGTGGTTTCTGCACTTTTTTACGGTTTTTTTAAGTTTTTTTACATTGGGGTGTTGACCCTTTCTGAGATGTCTGTAGAATTCGCCGTCCTTGCTTAGGGAGGCCGCAAATTAAGGCGGTTTTGAACTGAGTTAAGGGCTGAGTAAGTGGTTGAAAACGTTGAGTTTTTAGATTGCTTACGCAGCAGGATTCAAAGCCCGGTTGCTGAGTAAAAAAATTTACAAAATTGCAAAATAAACGGTTGACTTTGAATGAGCGCAAAGTAGAATATGCGCCTCGCTTGAGACGAAAC
>NZ_CH724126.1:17853-151307 GCF_000153345.1 Neptuniibacter caesariensis | reverse complement strand
CCGCCCAAGAGTTCACATCGACGGCGGTGTTTGGCACCTCGATGTCGGCTCATCACATCCTGGGGCTGAAGCCGGTCCCAAGGGTA
This sequence comes from Neptuniibacter caesariensis, assembly GCF_000153345.1. GTDB lineage: Bacteria > Pseudomonadota > Gammaproteobacteria > Pseudomonadales > Balneatricaceae > Neptuniibacter > Neptuniibacter caesariensis. Next base: position 151,221 of record NZ_CH724126.1, on the reverse strand, counting down.
TGGCTGTTCGCCATTTAAAGTGGTACGCGAGCTGGGTTTAGAACGTCGTGAGACAGTTCGGTCCCTATCTGCCGTGGGCGTTTGAGATTTGAGAAGAGTTGCTCCTAGTACGAGAGGACCGGAGTGAACGAACCTCTGGTGTACCGGTTGTGATGCCAATTGCATTGCCGGGTAGCTACGTTCGGACGGGATAACCGCTGAAAGCATCTAAGCGGGAAGCCTCCTTCAAGATGAGATCTCACTGGGAACTTGATTCCCCTAAAGGGCCGTTTAAGACTAAGACGTTGATAGGCTGGGTGTGGAAGCGTTGTGAGGCGTTGAGCTAACCAGTACTAATTGCCCGTGAGGCTTGACCATATAACGCCAAAGGTGTTTGGAAGATAATTTGTGGTTTAGTTAGTAAGAACGATAGAGAGTAACGAATTAGCGCAGTACGAAAAGCTACAGTCATAGAGCTCTAAATCAAAGATAAGAAGAATCAGATCCGAGTTGTAACAGTTTTGCTTGGCGACCATAGAGTTGTGGAACCACCTGATCCCATACCGAACTCAGACGTGAAACGCAGCATCGCCGATGGTAGTGTGGGGCTTCCCCATGTGAGAGTAGGTCATCGCCAAGCATTTAATTACGAGAAACCCCTATCGCTGACGCGGTAGGGGTTTTTTCGTTATGGTTGGAAAGCAGGCTGAAAGATCCAGGAACTGCTAGGATCAGCTAAAAGCAGCCAGACTCAGCGAAAGGCACTACACTGATCCCGCCTTTATCCGCCTTTATCCGCCTTTATCCGCCTTTATCCGCCTTTATCCGCCTTTATCCGCCTTTATCCACACTTCAACCTCCTTCTTCCGACCGAAATTCCGGTTTTGTCATACCTTTGTATTGTGCAAGCGCGTAAAATAGCCCCTATTTAATGTATATGTATTCAAGGGGACGCAAATGTCCAACAAACTGATGGCTGACAAGAAGGTTCTGATTGTCGGCATTGCTAACGATAAGAGTATTGCTTACGGTTGTGCGAAGAAGCTTAAAGAGCAAGGTGCTGAGCTGGCAATTACTTACCTTAATGAAAAGGCGGAACGCTTTGTACGTCCTTTAGCCGACGAGCTTGATGCGAGCATTGTTATGCCTCTTGATGTCACAGTTCCAGGGCAAATGGATGCGGTGTTTGCTGAGATCGAGAAGCAGTGGGGGGAATTAGATGGTTTGATTCACTCTCTGGCGTTTTGCCCGATTGATGATCTTCATGCTCCTATTTCAGAATGTTCTCGCGAAGGCTTCCTGCAGGCTATGGACGTGTCCTGTTACTCTTTTATTGAGATGGCCGCGAAAGCTAAGGGCTTGATGCCAAAAGGTGGTTCACTGATTAACTTTTCCTATTTAGGTAGTGCTCTCGCTACCGGCGACTATAACATCATGGGCTGTGCTAAGGCGTCTCTGGAAGCCGCTACGCGTTACCTGGCTCGTGATCTGGGTCCTAAGCATATTCGAGTTAATTGTATCTCTCCTGGTACCATCGCAACCCGTGCGGCAGGGGGAATAAAGGATTTTGATGCGATGCTCGACTACAACAAACAAAAGGCTGTAGATCATCAACTACCGACAACGGAAGAAGTGGGTGGTGCTGCTCTGTACTATCTGAGCGACCTCTCTCGAGGTGTTACTGGCACAACTCACTATGTCGATCATGGTGTTTGTATTGTTGGCTAGTTGATAACTCTGTTGTACCTGTTAGCCAAATGTATGAGACCCAAGTGTAAATCCGCTTGGGTTTTTTATTATCTCACCAAAAACAACATGATACGGTGATTATTTCATCTGAATTCTGTTAAGTTATCTGATATTCGGCCGAAAATATCTTCAAGCCTTGTTCTTAATCATGAATGTTTGCTGAATTGATTGAAACGATTGTTTAGGACCGGTAAATTTGTAGGCTATCAACCGCACATGGTTCAGGAGTGTTACGTTTGCTTTCGATGTTTCGCAAAAAGTCTGCGACTAAAGGCCTGACATCTGTTGTTTTGACAGGGGATGGTGTGTCTCTTGCTCATATTAAAAACGCAGCGCTGCAACCTGAATTAGACGCCTGTTTCCATATTCCCACCGCTAATCCGCTCAAAGAGCCTAAAAAGATCGGCGATGCTGTTTCTGAGCAGGGGCTCGCAGGCAGTCAGGCTGTCATAGTATTGCCTGAAGGCAGCTACCAAGTACTATTGGTTGAGAAGCCTGATGTGCCAAATGAAGAGCTAGCTGAAGCTTTACGCTGGCGTATCAAGGACATGGTCAGTTTCGATATCGAAACGGCAGTCATTGATTTTGTAGAACTCCCCGATGATGCGTATCGTGGCCGTTCTAGCATGGTTTATGCGGTAGTTGCCCAGCAAGACAATGTTGATGAGTTAACCGATTGGTGTGAAGAGATCGGTTTAGAGCCAGCGATCGTTGATGTACCCGAGTTCGCGTTATTAAATCTCACGGAAGATCTGGCTGACTCTGAAGCTGGGTTGGCGATTTTTTATATTGGTGGAACAGCAAGCTCTATTAACCTGCTCTCAGATCAGGCTTTGTATTTTACTCGTAATCTGGCTTATCACCGTAACTCCCCGCCTGAGAATGCTTCAGGGGCGGTGTTAGAGTTACAGCGTTCGCTCGATTACTATGAAAGTCAGGTAGGTAAACCCCCTTGTGTTCGTCTGGCTGTCATGCCGCTTCAGGAAGACGATGCCCCTTTGATGAATGAACTGCGATATAACCTTGCGCTTGATATTCATTCCTTAAACCTGGATAACCTGATTGAATCTTCAGTAGAACTGACACCTGAACTGCAGAGTAAAACGACATTAGCTATCGCAGCTGCACTTCGCTCTGATTCTCAACGGCAAGAGGTGAAGTGATGAAGCAACGAATTAACCTCTATAACCCGAATAAACCGAAGGAAAAGTTCGACCTATTAAGCTTATCCGGAAGTGTGACGGTCTTTGCTGCCATTACTATTCTGATGCTGATAGCTGGAGCAGGGCTGACTTTCTACGCAGATAGTCAACAACGTGAGTTTGATCGTTTACAGGCCTTGAAAACTGATTTGGATGCGCAAGTCTCGGCAGAGCAAGCCCGATTCCAGAATTTACGGGTTAATCCTGAAATCGTTGCCGAACAGGAACGTATCAAAGCAGAGATTAATAGCCGTAAACAGCTGCAAACGCTTTTGTATAAAGTCCAACCGGAGCAATCGGTGTCTTTTTCTGAATATCTTTATGGTCTTTCCGAATCCTCCTTAGAGAGTAGTTGGTTAAGTGCTTTTGTTTTAGATACAGAAAATAGTTTATTAAAGATGACAGGTTCCGCGGTGAACGGTCCTTCTGTTCCTGAGATGCTTGAAGCGATTGGTAATACTGAAGTTTTCCGTGACATGAGCGTAACGGACTTAAACGTTCAAGCTGTTGATAACGGGGTCAGCTTTACAGCGACTGCGGAGTTACGACGCTATGAGTAAACGATTCCAGAACTGGTCAGCTAAGTGGCAGGGTTTTAGCCCGCGGGAACGAATTTTACTGCTATTTACCGCTGTGGTTGCACCGGTCGTTCTTATTTTTATATTCCTTCTTGAGCCTGCTTTGATTACTTTACAGAAAACTCCGGCCAAGATTGAAACCCTCCAAACTGAGATTAATAGTCAACAACGGGTGTTGGATTTGCTTCGCGGACAGCAAGTAAAAGATCCGAACGTAGCGGCCCGCGCTGAGCTTAAGAAACTGCGTACACAACTCTCTGATGTCAATAATGAAATTCGTCGTGCGGCAACTAATTTGGTGACCCCGGATCAGATGCTAAGCATGCTACATTCTGTACTGGCTGATGATCAGGGCATTAAACTTGTTTCAGCAAAAAGCCTGGGTGTTGAACCTATGCAACTAGGTGAGCCTGTTGATGAGGAAGGGGCAGAAGCAACTACAGAAACTGCTCAGGCTATTGTTTATGTGCACCCGTTTGAACTGGAATTGGCCGGTACTTATCAGGGCCTCTATGACTACCTGCAGAAAATTGAGCAGTTGGAAGGGGTGTTTTTCTGGGATCTCCTTGAATATGAAGTCGATTCACACCCTGAGGCGGTGATACGAATTAAGGTCCACACCTTAAGCTCGGAAGAGGGGTGGTTAGGTGCATAAGCTTTCTTTGGCGTTTTTACTGATATGTTGTGGGGTTCAGGCTGATACTGAACAACTACCGGCTGACCCTACGCAACCAATAGCGGCCTTTTCCGAGAGTCGTGTAGCTGTTTCCGAAAAGGCAGCTTTCCAGCTCAGCTGGATGATTACGGGTAAGAAAAACAACATGGCCGTCATTAATGGTCAGCGCGTTCAGCAAGGGGATTTTGTGGATGGTGCCGAAGTGGTATCGATCACAAAGAAAGGTGTAACGCTGAATGTTGGAAACGAACAGAAGTTAATATCATTGTCTGAACGAAAGGGATTCAGTAAGACAAAGAGTGGGAAATAAGTCGGACAAAACTATGAAGCATATTTACGGTTTACTTTGGATCGGCTGTGCCGCCCTACTAGCAGGGTGCCAGGGAAACGCTCCGATTGGTGGCAAGACCACTCAAGAAGTTGGTGTGGCTGCCCTTGAGGATGCGATCCAGAATAATCAGCAGCGTCAGATCGTTACGCCGCCCCCTATTGCTCCGGCGCTACTACCTCCTCTTAATCTTCAGTCTCCTGCTGCATCTGCGGACGAACGCTTTGATATCACAGCGGAGGCGCTTCCTGCAAAAGACTTCTTTATGGGTTTGGTACAAGGTACAGCCTATAACATGATCGTCCATGAGGCGGTGGGCGGGAATATCTCGCTCGAATTAAAGGATGTATCCGTTGATGAAGTGATGCAGGCAGTCCAGCGTGTTTACGGCTATGAATACAATCGTACCGGTAACCTTTATCAGGTATTGCCAGCATCGCTGCAAACCGAGATCTTCCAGATTAACTATCTGGATATTCAGCGCGATGGCACTTCAGATACTCAGGTCAGTGCCGGTTCTGTTAGTAATTCGGGTGACAATGCCAGCGGTGAAGAGGTGATTGGTACGCGAATCAGTACTAAAACGTCGACCAATTTCTGGGGAGGGTTACAGGAAACGCTAAACACGATTGTGACCGGTGAAGGGCGTAAAGTCGTTGTAACACCTCAGACCGGCGTTGTTGTTGTTCGTGCGCTACCGAGTGAGCTCGCAACTGTACGTGATTATCTGTCCCAGGCTGAACTGATTTTACATCGTCAGGTTGTGATTGAAGCGAAGATTTTGGAAGTGACCCTGAACAATGGTTTTCAGGCGGGGGTTAACTGGTCCATCCTTGGCGAACCCGGTTCGGGTAATACGGCTAATTTCACCCAGTCCTCAGTTGGCTTAACCAATCAGGATGCTATCGGCGGTATTTTTAAGGCAGATTTGAGCATTGGTGATTTCTCAGCAGTGATTGAACTGCTGGGTAGCCAGGGTGATGTTCAGGTGTTATCTAGCCCGCGTGTTTCTACGGTCAATAACCAGAAAGCGGTTATCAAAGTGGGTACGGATGAGTTTTTCGTAACAGAAGTTGAAAACACTACTACGACAGGGACCAGTACTACCACATCGCCAAGTATCGAGTTGACGCCATTCTTCTCAGGTATCGCTCTGGATGTCACACCGCAGATTAGTGCTAATGGTGACATTGTTCTGCATATTCATCCAACGGTATCTGAAGTGGTGGATCAGCAGAAGCAAATCAGCGTAGGTACCGATGATTTCAACATCCCATTGGCGCTAAGCTCGATTCGTGAGTCTGACAGTATTGTGCGTGCTGAAAGTGGTCAGGTGATTGTGATTGGCGGCTTAATGAAGTCTTCTGATTCTGATACACAGGCGAAAACACCTGGCTTGGGAGATATTCCAGGAGTGGGCAATCTGTTTAAGCAGAAGCGCCAGGCCGGTAGCAAAACTGAACTTGTGATTATGCTGCGCCCGGTATTAGCGAATCATGACAATCTGCAGAATGAGCTTAAACGTAGCCTTCGTTCTTTCCAGAATCTACAGTCTTTGCCACCAATGTGAGTGTGGTAAGAGATGTATACTGAACATTTTGGTCTAAAAGAGCTGCCGTTTACGCTGACGCCTAACACGCATTTCTTTCTGAATATGCCAACCCATCATGAAGCGTTAAATCTGATGTTGGTTGCGTTGGCTGGCGGTGATGGCTTTGTAAAAGTTGTGGGCGAGGTGGGCACAGGCAAAACCCTTCTCTGTCGCAAGCTGCTGAATGCTTTAGATGGTGATGAATATGTTACCGCCTATATCCCCAACCCTTATTTAAGTCCGGACGAATTTCGCAAAAGCTTTGCTCAGGAAATTGGTTTGGATGTCAGTGGCCTGGAACACTTTGAGTTGTTAAATGCGATCAATCATAAATTGATCGAACTGGCCCGGGACGATAAAAAAGTGGTGCTTCTGGTCGACGAAGCGCAAGCTATCCCGGAAGAAACCATCGAAGCCCTTCGTCTGCTGACTAACCTCGAGACCGAATCTTCTAAGCTGTTCCAGGTGGTACTCTTTGGTCAGCCTGAACTGGATGAGTTGTTAGGTCAGCAGTCCTTACGTCAGTTGCTGCAACGAATCACCTTTAGCTATGAGTTGAGCCACCTTGATGGCGAAGCGGTCGAACACTACATCGATCAAAGAATACAACGCGCCGGCTTTCAGGGTATGTCACTCTTTAAACGTGATGCGGCGCGCAAGATTGCTAAAGCTTCCGGAGGCACTCCGCGACTGATTAATATCCTTAGTCATAAGGCATTGCTTGCGGCTTATGGTAAAGGCGACCTTAAAGTTGATGGGAAGCATGTTCTTAAAGCGATCGATGATACCCAGGGGATTGCCAAGCCTAAAAACACTCAGCCTCTAACCTGGGGGCTGATCGGCGTGTTAATGTTAACCACCGCGGTGCTGGTTTATCTGGGAGTTAGCCAGTGAGCTTGGTTAATGACATGCTCAGAGATCTTGAGCAGCGCAATGAAAAACCGGCTGAAGTACCGGGTAATCAGCCCAATGTAAAAGCGGCGCAATATGTTGAACAAGAAGAGATTAACCGTGCGCCAAAGTTCGCCCTCTTAGGTGTAGGGCTTGTTGCAGTGGTAGCGGCCATCTGGTTTATCTCTCAAAACTTCGTATCAACGGAGTCTCAGCCTACGATCACGGTTACAGATGGGACTGATGCCGACAAGCGTAAGGTGGTTGTTGAGCCCAAAACGGCCCAGGCTGCTCAACCGGTAATTGCGGAAGTTAAAGCTGAGCAGGAAGCCCAGAATAATGCTGAACCTGAAACCGTGCCTACTCCAGTGGAGAGGACACCGATTGACGCCCTGCCAAGCGTTGCTGCCATTGAACAGATCAAATGGGCGGGAGCCGATTTTGGTGGAGATCTCGTCGTCAGGCTGAGTGGCGAAGCCGATATCCAGGTTGTTAGTCAGCGTGATAATGTCATCGTCATTGGGTTTGATAACGTTAAACTGAAAACGGCGTTGCCTATGATCTCTAGCCCATTGATTCAACGCCTTGATCTGAATAAAGAAGATGATCGAACGCTACTAACCCTCACAACACAGTTGCAGAGTCAGTTCGCCTTCAGAGTACAGCAGAATCCAACAACTTTAGTGTTGGGGGTCATCCCAGATCAGCCGGTTGTGATCAATCAGCCTGAAGAGGAGCCTCAATCTGAAGTTGAGAGCGCCACGTCGGTTGATGAGGTAGCTGAGGTAACAGATGAAAACGAACCTGCCCCTGCATCCTCGGATACGCCTGTATTTGATCAGCCGTTGATAAAGAGTAGAGAACAGCTCCAAGTTACGAGTGTGGAGCCTAAAGAAAATCAGGTTGTAGCGAGTAAGCCAGTCAGTAAAGCAAAAACGCTTTTAACTGATAAGCAAACAGTGACCCGGGCACAACGTTTGATTAATCAGGGTGAGTTAACAAAGGCTGAAGACCTGCTGCGTAGCGCTATCCAGCAGCGGCCTTCAAAGGTCGTTGGGGCCAGAGGGCTATTAGCAACATTGTTATTGTCTACAGGTGATACGGCTGAAGCACAAAGGCTGATTCTACAAAGCAGAGAGTTACATCCCAAGGACAGTGTTCTGAAGAAACTTCAGGCTAGAATCTGGTTAAACGCAGGTCGAAATGCTGAGGCGAGTCAATTGCTTCAGGAGAGCAAACCCGCGATGAGTAAAGACCCTGAGTACTATGAACTCTTAGCAACTGCTTACCAGCAACAGGCGATGCCTGAAGCGACGGCGCGAATCTACTACCAGTTGCTACAGTTGAACAATCAGGTGCCCAGGTGGTGGGTTGGTATGGGGTATGCCCTTGAACAAGCGCAGCGTTACCCTGATGCACGTAATGCCTATCAGAGTGGTGTGCAAATACCCTCTATTGCACCAAGCTTAAAGAATTATGCCCGCCAGCGTATTCAGGCGCTGGCCGGTAGATAGGAGGAAGGGGCTGCATGGCTGCACCTAAGATGAAAATCCGAATCGGTGACCTTCTTGTTCAGAACGGGGTTATTTCTGAACAGCAGTTGATGGAGGCGCTGGATAAGCAGAAGCAGACCCGACAGAAACTGGGTAAGGCCCTGGTGACCATGGGTTATGTCCAGGAACAGCAGTTTCTGGAATTCCTGTCCCAGCAGTTAAACATACCTCTGGTCGAACTGACTCATTACTCCTTTAATCAGGAAGATGTGCTGCGCCTGCCTGAAACTCAGGCCCGACGTTTCAGGGCTTTGGTTCTTAAAGAGGAGCCGGACCACTTTCTGGTGGGTATGTCTGATCCTATGGACATCTTTGCCTTCGATGAACTGCAGAGAACTTTGCCAAAGCCTATAGAGCTGGCGGTGGTATCCGAATCGCAGCTTCTGCAGTCCATGGACCTGCTTTATCGTAAAACCAGCGATATTGAAGACCTGGCTGACCAGCTTAACGAAGAGATCGCAGATGACGCCTTTGACCTGGCGGCACTGACGGCAACCGATGAAGTTGATGTTCCGGTCGTTAAGCTTCTGAAAAGTTTATTTGAAGATGCCGTTCAGGTAGGTGCATCTGATATTCATATCGAACCCGATGAAAATGTTCTGCGTATCCGGCAGCGTATAGACGGTGTCCTGCATGAACATGTGATGAAGGAGAAGCGAATTGCTTCTGCTTTGGTATTGCGTTTGAAGCTCATGGCATCGCTGAACATCTCTGAGAAGCGTCTGCCGCAAGATGGTCGCTTTAATATCAGCGTATCCGGGCATAGTGTCGACGTACGTATTTCGACACTACCGATTCAGTTTGGTGAATCGGTTGTAATGCGTTTGCTGGATCAGTCCGGGGGAATAATTGGTCTCGAAAAAGTAGGTTTGCCTCAAGAGATGCTGCCGCGGCTGCGGAAAATGATCAATGAACCTCACGGCATTCTGCTGGTTACCGGCCCGACCGGTAGTGGTAAAACTACCACTTTGTATGGCGCCCTCAATGAATTGAATAGTCATGAGAAGAAGATCATCACGGTAGAAGACCCGGTCGAGTATCGTTTACCACGTATCAATCAGGTACAAGTGCAGCCGAATATAGGCCTGGATTTTTCTACTGTCCTGCGGGCAACACTGCGTCAGGACCCGGATATCCTTCTGGTCGGTGAGATCCGTGATAAGGAAACCGCTGAGATCGCGCTTCGCGCGGCAATGACCGGTCACTTTGTACTATCAACACTGCACACCAATGATGCCGTATCCAGTGCCATGCGTCTGACGGATATAGGTATTGAAGGTTACCTTGCCGCGTCTGCGCTGAATGGCATTCTTGCGCAGCGCCTGGTGCGTAAGATCTGTGAAAATTGCTCGCAGCACTACCATCCATCAGGGCAGGAGCAGCTTTGGCTGGATGAGCGCCAACTGGAATTGGGCGTCGATGATATTGAATTGAAAAAAGGCCGTGGCTGTACCTACTGTAATAACACCGGGTATAAAGGACGTACGGGTATTTTCGAGCTGTTGGAAATCAATGAGCCCATGGCGGATGCACTGCGCCGTGATGACAGCTCAGCTTTTACTATTGCTGCTAAAACCGATCCGCACTATAAGCCGCTGGTATACAGTGCATTGGAGTTGGCAATGAAAGGTATTACTACACTGGAAGAGGTGTTTAGGGTAACTGAGCAGCTAGATGAATCGATCTACCTGGATGCACCTGAAGCTTCGGCGCAGGTTGAAACGCCAAGTAGTGGGTTAGAACTGGAATAGTCGATAGGTTAAGCAGATGGCGGTTTTTAGCTATAAAGGACGTAATCGCGATGGGGCGGAAGTTAGCGGCCAGGTTGAGGCTGCAACGGCTGCAATGGCGGCGACCCAGCTATCTACGGATGGTGTTATACCTATCAATATTGAAGAGGTTATCGCTAAGGCGGAATCTGCGGGTAGTAAAGAGATCCAGATAAAACTGTTCCAGAAGATCAGCCTGGATGAACTGATTATGTTCAGTCGCCAGATGTATAGCCTCACTAAGGCCGGGGTACCTATTACACGCGCTATGCGAGGTTTGGCCAATACCGTGCAAAACCCGCTGTTAGTTGAAACCCTGAGTGATCTGGCAAACGACCTTGAGAAAGGCCATGAATTATCTTCAGCGCTGGCTAAACACCCAAAGGTATTCAGTGAGCTCTATGTCAGTATGATCCATGTCGGAGAAAATACGGGGCAGTTAGATGATGCATTCAGGCAGATGGCAAGCTATTTAGAGCTTGAGAGGCAGACGGTTAAACAGGTTAAACAAGCTACTCGATATCCTATGTTTGTGATGATTGCGATTGCAGCTGCAATCACATTGATCAACATAGTAGTAATTCCGCAGTTTAAAAATATCTTTGTTAGTTTTGGGGGAGAGATGCCTTTACCAACAAAGATATTGGTTAGTATCTCTGACTTCATGGTGAATTGGTGGTATCTGCTATTGGGAGGATTATTGCTAGCTCTAGTGTCTTTCTACCGCTGGAAGAAATCATCATCTGGCCGAATGGTCTGGGACCGAAGGAAACTGAAGTTTCCCATCATTGGGCCGATAATCTATAGAACTATTTTAGCTAGATTTTCAAGGACCTTTAGTATTGTATTGAAGGCCGGTGTGCCCATTGAACAAGGCTTGGCTATTGTCGCGAATGCTGTGGGTAACAAGCATATAGGGACAAAAGTGGCGAGCATGCGCCAGGGGATTGAGCGCGGTGAATCATTCACCCAGACTGCCCACCAGACCGAAATGTTCAGCCCGCTGGTTATGCAGATGCTGGCGGTGGGCGAGGAGACAGGGCGAGTAGATCAAATGCTCGAAGAAGCTGCGGGCTTTTATGAACAGGAAGTAGAATACGATCTGAAGAACCTGACCAGTGCAATTGAACCTATCTTAATAGTAGCTATAGGTATCATGGTATTGATTTTAGCGCTGGGCGTTTTCTTACCACTTTGGGAGCTTAATGAAACGATTAACTGATGGTTAAGCTATGAGACTAAATAGTGGTTTTTCGCTATTGGAATTGGTCGTTTCAATTCTTATTATTTCCGTTCTTATGACTTTTGGTTACATAAAACTTGAGAGTATGGCTGAAGGTATTGAGCGGGTCTCTTTTGATGGAGCCCGAAACAATATTCAGGCGCAATTAACGATAAGAGTTACTGAATGGTATGCAAAACAGCAAAACGTTGTTGCAGAGGAATTAACGGGCACTAACCCTGTTGAACTTATTCAGCTTCGACCCTCTAATTATAGGGGGGAGTTAAAACTAGAAGAGTTAGATGAAGCTCCACCGGAGCATTGGTATTTTGTGACAGATAATAGTTGGTTGGTATATAAAGCAAAGCGGATAGAGAATTTAGAAAATGAATTTGAAATGGAGAACATCATCCCTTTTCAGATTCGGATAAGGTTCGGACAAGCAGAGCAAACTCAAGGCTTAGCTGTTGGTGCCGATTTGCAAGCACTCTATGCTTACAAATGGACAGCGGATTGACTCAGTTGCTATACAAGGCGGCTGTAATTTGTTAAAAATCAATTAATTGCAAATTTTATTCTCAGGAGCAGAGAGTTCCATGAAAAAACAAGCTGGTTTTACCATCATTGAGCTGGTAGTAGTGATTGCTCTACTCGGCATTCTGGCAGCGGTAGCCCTACCGCGTTTTGTTAACTATACGGACGATGCTCATAACGCAGCGGTTAAAGGTGCGGCAGGCGGTTTCGCCGCGGGCATTGCGCTGACTAAAGCGAAAGCGGTAGTTGAGAATACGGCTTCAGGGGGCAGTGTTCAGTTAGAAGGAGCGGCTTCTGTGGCGGTAAATGGTTTTGGTTACCCGACGGGGGCTTCTGGTGCGGGCTCAACTATTGATAGTGCAGCAGAGTGTATTGCAGTTTGGGATAACGTACTCCAGAGTAGTCGCCCAGTAGCTTCTACAGCGACAGCTAATGGTGTTGATTATGTTGCTGCAGCTGCTGACACTGAGACATGTACCTTTACCTACCGTCAGACAGCGCCTTCTGGAGCTAACCGTTTGATCACTTACGAAGCAGACTCTGGTAATGTGACAGTTACTGGTGCTGACGAGTAATTAGCGTTGTATTGATGAGCAGCTCTGTTCCTTATTTCCCTAAGAGGAGCTGCCCTAAATCTCGCCAGCGTGGTTTCACGCTGGTCGAGATTGTCGTTGTTATTATCCTTCTTGGCATTCTCTCGGCCATCGCCATTCCAAGGTTGGGTGGGATATCCAGCTATCAGGAAGCGACCCTTCGTAGTACTCTTCTCGGCTCGTTAAAGCTCGCCCAAAAAGCTGCACTCGCTCAGCATGAATCTGCTGTTTACTGGGGTTTAGAAAGGGTAACGTCCGATCAGTGGCGAATTCGCCTGATTATGGGCAGTAGTGACGAAACCCCCGTACAACTCCAACCGAATATATCAGCCAATGCGAACCTGAGTTTTAGCCTTGGAATTACAGGAAGTTTAGGCGTTGGTGAGAACCTGATGTTTCGATTTGATCAACTGGGTGATCTGGTCGCAGCGAAAGAGAATGTTAACTTCGCGGTTGCTTCAACCTATCCTGATCCGACGAGCGTTTCTGACCAAATTAGCAGAAGTGTGCAATTCACCGATGGCAGAGGCAACTACTGCATCTCATTGACGGGGTATACCTATGAAACATCCTGTCGCTGAGCGCGGTTTTTCACTGGTCGAAATCATAATAACGATTGTTATTATTGCGATCGCCCTGACCGCGGCTATCTCTGGGTGGGGCACTATTGCCCGGCATAGTTCGGATGTCATGTGGCAAACCCGAATCTCCTATCTGGGGCAGGCCTATCTCGAAGAAATTCTTTCCAGACCTTATGATGAACTGACCCCGCTGGGTGGAAGCCCGGCTTGTTCACCTTGTACCCCGCAGGGAAGTTTTGGTCCTGATGGAGGCGAGGTGCGCAGTACCTTTGATGATGTGGATGATTATCATGGATTGTCTGAAAGCGCGGTGGGCTTATTTAATGAGCTTGTGACCTCGGGTGGTATTGCTTCCTACCGCGGTTATCAGGTGGATGTCAGTGTCACCTATGCTGGTAGCCAGGTGGGTATTACCAATGAGTTAGTGAAACAGGTTACAGTGACGGTGACACCGCCACAAAATACCGGTCAGTCGCCGGTAAACTTTTCCGCATTGCGGGGTAACTACTGATGCGCCAGCGCGGTTTTACCCTGATCGAGCTGATCATTGTCATCACGATGATGGGTATTATTTCGTTGGTGACTGTCGGCTTTATTACCTCGTCGATGCAAGGTTATGCAGATCTGACACGTCGAGACCAGCTTTCATCGGCGGTTCGCGTTGCCGTTGAGCGTATGGCCCGCGAAGTGCGCAATGCCCTGCCGAATAGTATTCGTGTAAATGCAGATGGCAGCTGTATGGAGTTTATTCCGGCATTGGCAGCTTCGCGTTATGTGGCTGTTCCCTTAGCGGTTGCCTCTGGGGGCTTCAGCTCGGTACCTTTCGCGGTTGAACCACCACAAGGGCGTATCGCGGTGTATCCGATCGATACTAACCGTATTGATGAGACCGCCTCTGGTGCCGATGATTCCTCCCGTACCAGCACTCAAAACCCGATCTATGATCTGGATAGCTGGTCTATTATCTCGCCGCTTATCACCAGCGGTGCGCTGGAATCGGGAAGTGGGACAGTGACTGTTGATTTTAATGGCGCAAGTACCCATCGATTCCCGGCGGATTCACCTGCCCAACGTTATTTCATTGTCGATGAGCCAGTGAGTTTTTGCCTAGTGGGGAGTGATCTGTATCGCTTCCAGGGAGAGAACGGATCGGCCTACAGCTTTGCCCAGAATCAGTCGGATGGTGCGGCCCTTTTTGCTAATCTCTCTGAGCCTCAGGAGGCGCTGTTAGCCAGTGATGTCGTCTCTCCAGTGGGTAGCCAACCGTTCCGTTATGAGGATGCGACTCTGCAACGTAACGGGATTGTTCTGTTTGATCTGTTTATCCAGGATCAGGATCTGTCGGTAGCGGACACAACACAGGAAGGGATCCGGGTTCAGTTCGAGGTACAGGTGAAAAATGTCCCATAGACATAAAGTGCAGACGCGCAAACAGCAACAGGGCCTGGGCCTTATCTCGGCGATCTTTGTGATTACTGTTCTAGCTGTGATTATTGCCGGGATGTCTCGTTTCTTTGCCGTGTCTCAGGAAACTACCGGGCAGGAATTTCTCGGGGCAAGGGCCATCGCCGCGGCGCAAACCGGTATCGAGCTGGAGCTGGCTTGCCTGGAAAATAGCCTGAGTCTTTGTAGTGCATCGGCAGCGGTTGGCAGCCCGGAGCCCACTGTTAAAGATTATTGGCCAAATGGTTCTTCAACGGCAACATTCAGTATGCCTGGTCTGCGAGGCTGCAGGGCGGAAGTGTTCTATCGAACGGTAAGCTCTTCAGAGGGAAATTTCTGGACGGTGGATAGTACCGGGTATTGCGGGGATAGCGGGCTAAACGGAGCTTCGCGTAATATCGTGATCAGAGCAGCACAATAGCACTGCTCTGAGACGAGCGCCTACTTAGCCTTCGATACCGTATTCATCACGGTACTTACGAATAGCCGCCAGCTCGGCTTCCATATCGCCTTTTTCGCTTAGGTATTCGATCAGGTCAGACAGGCTGACAATGCTAACAACTGGCATGCCGTAGTCGCGTTCGACTTCCTGAATAGCTGACAGCTCACCCTTTCCTTTTTCCTGACGGTTCAGCGCGATAACTACGCCAGCAGGTTTTGCACCCGCCTGATCGATGATCTCCATTACTTCACGGATCGCAGTACCCGCGGTGATCACATCGTCGATGATCATTACGCCGCCTTCCAGAGGCGCGCCAACCAGATTACCGCCTTCACCGTGATCTTTGGCTTCTTTACGGTTAAATACGTAAGGTACGTCTTCACCGTGCTGATCAGACAGGGCTACCGCCGTTGTAGCTGCGAGCGGGATACCTTTGTATGCAGGGCCAAGCAGAACATCAAACTCAACGCCGGAGTTCTTGATCGCCTGGGCATAGCAGCGACCCAGTTTTGCCAGCGCAGTACCGGTATTGAACAGACCCGCATTGAAGAAGTAAGGGCTGGTACGGCCTGATTTAAGAGTGAATTCACCGAAACGTAAAACATTCTGCTCGATAGCAAATTCGATAAACTCGCGCTGGTAATCCTGCATGGTAGTCTCCGCTGGAAAGGGGTAAAAAAGATGCGGCTATTCTACCAGCGGAAGCGCCCAGGCTCCATTGTTCAGAAGATACTCAAAAAATTTCAATTTGCTTCACTTCCCTATACAATTCGACCTTCGCTAAAAATAATATTATTAAGTATTGGTCTGCTTTCAGACAGGAACACCTTCTATGCGCGTTATCACATTCAATGCACAGGGTATTGAGCAAGCCACCGATAATGGCTTTTTTGACTGGATGGTCCAGCAGGATGCGGATGTTGTCTGCATTCAGGATCTGCGAGCCAAAGAGTACCAGTTGGATGACGAGCGCTACCATCCGGAAGGTTATTACCCCTACTTCTTTGATGCCTGGGAAGACGGTTACAGCGGTGTAGCAATCTATTCCCGCGATATCCCTAAAGCGATCATGACCGGTTTGGGTTTTGAACTATGTGACCAGCATGGCCGTTTTATTCAGGCGGACTTCGAGCATGTCAGCGTCTCCTCTTTTTGTGTGCCTTCCGGTCTGAAAAGTGAAGAGGCTCAGGCAGAAAAAGAGCAGTTCATGACTGACTTTATGGGTCACCTTAATAAAACGCTGCGTAAACGTCGCGAGTTTATCTTCTGTGGTACGACCCATATCGCGCACAAACCGGTGGATCTGAGTAACTGGTATGCCAACCAGACTGTTTCCGGCTTCCTGCCGCAGGAACGTGAGTGGATGGCAGAGATCTTTGATGAGATGGGTTATGTTGATGCCTTCCGTCAGATCAACAAAGCCGAGCGTCAATTCTCCTGGTGGCCGGACTACAACCGCGCCCGTAAACTGAATGAAGGTGCGCGTCTGGATTACCAGATTACCACTGCCAACCTGCGTAAGAATGTTAAGAATGCGCAAGTTTATCGCGATGAGATGTTCAGCGAACACGCACCTCTGATCATAGATTACGAAATCTGATCATCGATCAGTGAATCGCTATAAAAAAAGGAGCCATTCGGCTCCTTTTTTAGTGCTTAGAGAGATTATTCAGCTAGTGCTTCCTGCTGTAGTTCGACAATCTCAGAGATGCCTTTACGTGCCAGGTCCAGCATCGCGTTTAGTTCTTCCTGAGTATAAGGCGCGCCTTCCGCAGTGCCCTGTACTTCGATAAAGCCGCCCTTGCTGGTCATGATCACGTTCATATCGGTTTCAGCTTTGCTGTCTTCCGCGTAATCCAGATCCAGCACCGCTTCACCTTCGAAGATACCCACCGATACCGCCGCAATCGCCTGTTTAATAGGGTCGCCTTTCATGGCACCGTTTTTGTCCTGCTTCAGAACATTGATCGCATCCTGAAGGGCAACAAAAGCGCCAGTGATAGACGCAGTACGGGTACCACCGTCAGCCTGAAGCACGTCGCAGTCCAAAGTGATGGTGTTTTCACCCAGCTTGTTCAGGTCCAGCGCTGCACGCAGAGAGCGGCCGATCAGACGCTGAATCTCAACCGTACGGCCACCTTGTTTGCCTTTCGCTGCTTCACGAGCATTACGGGTGGTTGTAGAACGTGGCAGCATGCCATATTCAGCGGTTACCCAACCCTGCCCAGAACCACGCAGGAAGCGGGGAACACCGCGCTCTACAGTAGCAGTACAAAGTACTTTGGTTTCACCAAACTCAACCAATACAGAACCTTCTGCATGTTTAGTGAAGTTACGAGTGATCTTTACCTCACGCATCTGATCGTTATCACGACCGCTTGGACGATGCTTTTTAATACCGAGGGTCTGCAGCTGTTCTGAAATAGATGAGCTCATGCCTGTCCTTTATCAATATTCTGGTCAGCCTTGGCGTGGCACTAGCAAGCCAGGCTGTTACAATGCGAATTAATGATGCATTTTAATCGAGAATGAAGCATATGACACGTAGCATGACAGCATTTGCTCGACAGGAAGCCGAGCACGAGTGGGGATCACTGAGTTGGGAGATCCGTTCCGTTAACCATCGTTACCTTGAACCCCATCTGCGTCTGCCGGAAAACCTCAAAGAGCTGGAAGGTTTTCTGCGTGAAAAACTGCGTAAGACCCTGAGCCGAGGCAAGGTGGAATGCACCCTGCGTTTCCACCCGGAAGCACAGGTTCAACAGCTGGTGGTGAATCAGGATTACGCTAAAGAGGTAATTCAGGCGGCGGAATCCCTGCAGGGGATGATGAAAGAACATCAGCCACTTGATGCGCTGGAGCTGCTACGCTGGCCCGGTGTAATGCAGGATGTGAAGTTGGATATGGATCTGGTTAAGAATTCAGCTAAATCCCTGTTTGATAAAGCCCTGGATGACCTGCTGGAAGGCCGTGGCCGTGAAGGTGTGGAACTGGCAAACCTGATCAACCAGCGTCTCGATTCGATCAGTGAGATTGTCGCGGAAGTACGCGAGAAGATGCCACAGATTCTGCAAAACCAGCGTGACAACCTGAACCAACGCCTGGAAGAGCTGAAAGCTGAACTGGACGAAGCACGCATCGAGCAGGAGATCGCCCTGATCGCCCAGAAAGCCGATGTCGATGAAGAGATGGATCGCCTAGACACCCATGTACAGGAAGTACGCCGTGTGCTGAAACAGAAAGGCCCGATTGGCCGCCGTCTCGACTTCCTGATGCAGGAACTAAACCGCGAAGCCAATACGCTATCTTCGAAATCGATCGTCGCCAGCACCACCCAGTGTGCCGTAGAGCTGAAAGTGCTGATCGAACAGATGCGTGAGCAGATCCAGAACATCGAATAAATCATATCAATCGCTAAAAAGGGCCTTTATGGCCCTTTTTTGTTGCTGATTTTCTAGACCTTTCTGTCTAGCTCCTAGTTGGTATTTATTTGTGCCATGCAAAAGAGGAGAATGTGCCCACTAAAATAATTACTACATAGCTGTGAACATGGACATAATCATAATTGGGCTGATAGCTCTCGCTTTCGTGTTGATTGTGCTTGAGGATGTAATACATCTAAATAAGGCTAAATCGACACTGTTTATTGGGTCTCTTGTCTGGATACTGGCCTTTATCTTCCCTCATAGTTCAATCGAACATATTAAAGAGGGCTTAAACGAACAACTTCTCGAAATCTCTACCCTCTGGCTGTTCCTGATGGCCGCGATGACCTTTGTAGCCTATCTCAACCAGAAGGGCTTGATTACGCAGATCGTTTACCGCTTACTGCCCACTGAACTGACCCTGCGTAAGCTGATGATTTTAATGGCCTTGCTGGCGCTACTGTTCTCGTCTTTGGCGGATAACATCACCGCCTCGCTGATTATGTTGTCGCTGCTTTCGTCGCTGAATCTGGATAAGAAGACCACGCTCAAATTTGCGACCTTGATTGTCTTTGCGGTGAACTCCGGCGGCGTGTCATTGATCACCGGCGATGTAACGACCCTGATGATCTTCCTGGCAGATAAAGTCACGATTACCAACCTGTTCCTGCTAGTGCTACCTGCGGTACTAGGAGTGGTGGCGCTCTCGTTGTGTCTGATGTGGGGGAACAATCAGGCGATCACGCTGCCGAAGTTCAAACGACCGATCGCTTTTGCCGATAAACTGATCGCCGCACTGTTCCTGATGACAATCATCGGCACCCTGTTTATGAGTGTGGCGTTTGCTGTGCCACCGGTACTGACCTTCCTGTTTGGTTTATCGGTGATGTTCCTGGTGCATCGGGCTATCTATAAAAGTGAGAGCAAGCCCAACGTATTAGAGTATGTGCGCGATATCGAGTTTGATACGCTGCTGTTCTTCCTGGGTGTACTGCTGCTGGTAGGGATGCTCAAAGAGCTTTCGGTACTGGATCTGTTGCCTCAGCTTTACCAGATGATGCCAATCTATATGGCTAACTACATTGTCGGGATACTCTCAGCGCTGGTGGATAACGTACCGCTAACTGCGGCGATTCTGAAATCTGGTATCGAGATGGATACGGCTCAATGGCTGGGTCTGACTTATGCTGTAGGTGTGGGTGGTTCGATCCTGATCATCGGCTCTGCGGCGGGGGTGATCGCCTTGAGTAAGCTGGAAGAGCTCAGCTTCATTACCTATCTGCGCTTTATGCATTGGCTGCTAGTGGCCTACACGGTGGGCTATTGTGCAGTGTTGGGTATTGCCAGTATTGCGATGTGATAAGGGGCATTAAGTGATAAAAAAGGAGGCTATAGCCTCCTTTTTTATGTCTGCGAATAATCGGGTTAGATGCTCATCAGTACCGATTTAACTTCGGTGTAGTGTTCAATGACATCGCTACCCATCTCGCGTCCGAGGCCAGACTGCTTGTAACCACCGAATGGAAGAGCCGGGTCGAGCGCCGTGTGGCAGTTCACCCATACGGAACCGGATTTAATCCGTGGGATCATGCGGTGGACTTCCGATAGGTTGTTCGACCAGATGCTTGCTCCCAGGCCATATTGGCTGTCGTTGGCGATGCGCACAGCTTCATCGATATCATCAAATGGCATAGCGACCAGTACCGGACCAAAGATCTCCTCTTTTACTACCGATGCATTGTGATCTACATCGACCATTACCGTTGGTTTAACGAAGAAGCCAGGGCCGTCTGCTGCACTACCGCCTGCGACAACTTTAGCGCCGCTGGTGATCCCCTGATCGATATAACCACAAACACGCTGCTGCTGTTTTGCCGACACCAGTGGGCCCATCTGCGCGTTCGGGTCCAGGCCTGCGCCCAGCGTCATACCATTAGCGATATCGGAGATATCCGCGACTACATTGTCGAAATGCTTTTTATGCACATAGAGGCGAGAACCAGCGCAGCATACTTGGCCCTGGTTGAAGAAGATGGCGTTTGCTGCACCGGCAGCCGCGTTTTGCAGATCCGCGTCCTGAAGCACGATCGTCGGTGATTTACCACCCAGCTCAAGCGTCACCCGGGTCATGCTGTCCATTGCGGCTTTACCGATCAGTTTGCCCACTTCGGTAGAGCCGGTGAAGGTTAACTTATCCACATCCGGATGGCTGGAAAGGGCTGCGCCCGCTTCATGACCCAGACCCGTGACTACATTAAATACGCCCGGTGGATAACCGGCTTCGAGGGCCAGTTCTGCCAATTTCAGTGCCGTCAGCGGGGTATCTTCAGCCGGCTTTAGCACCACGGTACAGCCGGTCGCCAGTGCCGGGCCTAATTTCCAGCAAGCGAGTAGCAGCGGGAAGTTCCAGGCAACGATAGCGCCGACAACCCCAACCGCTTCACGACGGGTGTAACCGTGGAATTGTGCATCGGGCATAAAGGGTACTGATACATCAACACTACGTCCCTCAATTTTGGTGGCGAAGCCGGCCATATAGCGAAGGAAATCAACCGCCAGGCGGATATCTACATGCTCAGCAATAACCACGCTCTTACCATTATCCAGTGCCTCAAGCTCGGCAAGGAGTGGCGCATTCTTCTCGATGAGATCAGCGAAGTCCCAGAGTAGTTTCTGACGGTCAACCGGTTTGATCCGGCTCCATTCTGAATCTTCAAACGCCTGTTTTGCGGCGCTTACCGCTCTGTCGATATCCTCTGCTCCTCCGCTGGGAACGGTTGCGATCTTTTCACCATCGGCAGGGTTAACCACGTCCAGTGTGCGACCGTCCTGGGCTGCTTGCCATTCGGCACCGATCAGGATTTTGTGCTGGCGCTGCAGAAATGCCTGCGCCGCTTCGGAAGGTGAAAATGTAGCTGTACTCATAAATTGGACCTTTTCTTATATTTGTTTTTTATCTCCGGGGGCTTTCACCTCGGACCACTATCTTCTTACGTGTTGTTAAGCTGATCGCAAAGCTTGTGCCAGAGTGGCTTTATTGGATTTAACTGACTGATTCTTAAGAGGATATTGGATGCGTGGCCTTGGAGGAGAGGGACTGAAGCTGATTTGGAGGTGTATCACTCTGAGACAGGGTGTCAAAAAATAAGTCAGTGCCTGAGACAGTCCTCAACCGGTGAGAAATCACGGAATTGTCTCGTCGGTGTCGCATTTTTGAACAGGGATGTCGCGGAATAAAACAGTGATTAACCCTTAGGTAAAACCCCTTATTTTTGTTATCTGATTGAAATATAAAGGTTTTGTTCTTTTGGCACGGGCTGTGCTCTATACCTGGCAGGCTTAGAACTAAAGCGATTGTTTTCGCCCCCAGAATAAACATAAAAAGGAGTCTGGCCTTGAACAAGAACCTTAAACTTTCCCGTTTGATGGGAGGTGTTTTGTTGGCAGGAGCGATGCTGCCCACAACGGCTGTTCAGGCAGCCGATGCCGAGTCCATCATCAAGAAAAACTGCCTTGCCTGTCATAGTGAGGAGCAAGCTAAACCTGCTCAGTTCAGTCGTATGAGTCATCAGCGAAAAACCCCTGAGGGTTGGCTGATGACAATTGCCCGCATGCAGCTGATGCACGGTCTTAAGATCACAGATGAAGAGCGCCGTACGCTGGTGAAGTACTTCTCGGATAAACAGGGCCTGGCCCCTGAAGAAACCGAAGGTGCCCGCTATGCGATGGAGCGTCGTCTAAACACCATGGAATCTTTTGAATCTGCTGAATTCACCGAGATGTGTGCCCGTTGTCACTCGGGGGCTCGTGTTGAGTTGCAGCGCCGCCCGCAAGAGGAATGGGAACATCTGATTCATTTCCATCTGGGCCAATGGCCAACGCTGGAATACCAGGCGTTAGCACGTGACCGTGACTGGTTGGATCTGGCCCTGGATAAGATGGTTCCTGCATTAGCAAAAGATTATCCGCTGCAATCGGATAGCTGGAATCAGTGGCAGAAAGCAAAAAAAATGCCGCTGAACGGGCAGTGGAGCTTCACTGCCAATATGCCGGGTAAAGGTGTGCTGCGGGGTGTGATGAGCATTCAGGGCGGCAAGAAAGACCTTTATACCGTCAAAGTAGACGGTGAATACGCCGATGGTTCTGCCTTCAAAGGCAAAGGTAGCGCGATTGTTTATACCGGCTACGAATGGCGTGCCAATCTCACCATTGATGGCGTTTCTATGCGTCAGGTTTTCGCAGCGTCAAAAGATGGCACTGAGCTGACTGGGCGTATGTTCGAAACTATCCATGATGAAAAGGGTATGGATTTTTCCGCGGTGAAAGCGGGATCTAAGGCGAAGCTGCTTGCGGTTCAGCCTGAATTTATCCGCGCTGGTAGCACTCAGGTGTTAACGCTGGTCGGTACCGGGCTGGGTGAGAAGATCTCTCTGGGTGATGGCCTGAAAGTGGTTGAAGTCCTTTACCGTGATAAGAACAAAGTAGTTGCGCAGGTGAAAGCGGATAGCTCTGCAAAACCAGGTAACCGTATGGTTAAAGCGGGTAAAGCGAATGGCGCATCGATCAATGTTTATGACCAGATTGGCAGCGTGAAAGTGGTACCGGACTTTTCCGTGGCACGTGTCGGTGGTAATGGTGGCTCTACGCCGAAATATAACGGCTACTTCCAGGCCGAAGCGTGGATGAATGGCGCGGATGGTAAAGCGGGTACCGATGATGATATGCGTATTGGATTTGTACCAGCGTCCTGGCATGTAGAGCCGTTTGATGCTCAGGCTGAAGCGGACAACGATGTTGAGTTTACCGGCTCGATGGATGCTAAAACCGGCGTATTCACCACAGCCGCTGCTGGCCCTAACCCGAAACGCCGCATGTCGACCAACAACGCGGGTAACCTGAAAGTGGTTGCGACTGTGGATGATCAAGGCAAAAAGCTGACAGCTGATGGCCAGATGATCGTCACCGTACAGCGCTGGAATAATCCACCGCTGCCATAACTCTTCCTGACTGAAGCATAACGGCAACGCTTTAGGCGTTAGCCAGAGAATAAGAATAGTGAGGAGGGTCGTTATGGGCGCCCAATTAAATTTAGTTGAACAGAACCTGCATCTGGTGGAAGTGGACAGCAACCAACTGTTGTTCCATATCCCGTCCAGCAGCTTGTTTCAGTTGGATAACCTAACGTTGCAGATGATCGAGACGCTGCGTGCGCAGGAACAAACCGCTGAGCAGCTGGTGGCAGAGTTACAGCAGCAATATCCAGCCGACCAGATCAGCGAAACATTGAAAGAGCTGATCGCGTTGGAGCTGGTCAGCGATGGTTCCCCGCTGACGCCCGAAATCGGGCTGAAGAAGGTAACCGAGTTTCCGCTGAATACCGTAGTTTTGAACGTAAATACTGGCTGTAATCTGAGTTGTAGCTATTGCTACAAAGAGGATTTGGATAAACCCTCTGCAGGGAAAAAAATGGGACTGGAAACAGCGATCCAGTCGATTGAGATGTTGATAGCGGAATCGCCACAAGAGGAACGCTACAACGTCGTGTTCTTTGGTGGGGAACCACTGTCAAACCTGGCGCTGATCCGTGAGGTAGTGGATTACTCAGAGCGGCGTTTTGCCGAACTGGGTAAGCCGGTGGACTTTACCATGACCACTAACGCTACCTTGCTGACTGAAGAGATCGTTGATTGGCTCAATGAGCATCGCTTCGGCATCTCTATCAGTATGGACGGGCCAAAAGCGATCCATGATAAGAACCGTATCACCGTGGGTGGTCAGGGCACTTATGATGTGGTGAGCCGCAAAGCGCGGATGTTGCTGGAACGTTACCAATCCCGCCCGGTCGGCGCACGTGTCACCCTGACTAAGGGGATCACGGATATTCGCCGCATCTGGGATCATCTGTTCAATGAACTTGGTTTTGCTGAAGTGGGCTTTGCCCCGGTAACCTCCGGTGATATCAGCTACTACAACCTCAGTGATGAGGAGTTGGCAGCGGTGTTTAGCAATATGAAAGCACTGGGCCAGGAGTATCTGGAAGCCGCGCTGGATCATCGCAATATTGGTTTTTCCAATATGCATCAACTCATCACCGATCTGCACGAAGGGAATAAGAAAGCCCTGCCTTGCGGTGCCGGTGTGGCGATGCTCGCAGTGGACCATGAAGGTGGCTTAAACCTTTGTCACCGCTTTACCGGTTCGGACTTGGATACTTTTGGTTCGGTTCAGCAGGGTATGGATAAAGCGCGTCTGGGAGATTTTCTGGAACAGCGTCTGGATCGTACCAACACCGGTTGTGCCAGTTGCCGTATTCGCAACCTCTGTTCTGGTGGTTGCTATCACGAAAGCTATGCCCGTTATGAAGACCCAACTCATCCCGTTTATCACTACTGCGATCTGATGCGCGACTGGGTAGATTTCGGAATCGAAGTTTACAGCCGCATCCTGGCCGAAAATCCGGCCTTTATCGACAGTTACATTACTCCTCGGAGGGCTCACTGATATGAAACATCTTAAGCCTCTAAACAATAAAGCACGCATTCTGGACAAAGCGGTTGGCGATGACCAGGTAGAAGAAGTGGTGGCTATGTCATCTTTGGCTGGCTGTACCGCGACCACAGACCCAGGTTGGGAGATCGATGCCTTCGGCTCGGTGACTTCTCTGTGTCAGCCCATGGAATCTGATCTTTATGGCTGTGCTGACCCTTGCTGGTGGCCAGCACAAGTGCCAGACATGATGAATACCTACCCGGACTGGAACAAAGATGCGCATCAGTCCGGTCAGGACTGGCGCAATCTGGGTACGGTTTTCCCGTCGGATAAAGACTAAGAACAGGATGCATACGATGAAAAACAACAAAAACATTCGTCGCTCCCTAACGACTCTGCTGGCAACCGCCACACTAGGGTTAGCGGCATTGGCTCCGAGCAGTCTGATGGCGGCGCAGGGGCCGGCACTGAAATCCGGTGACGAGTATATGATTGTGGCTAATTACCCTAATCAGCTACATGTACTGGATCTGAAAACAGACTCAATCTACAAAACCTGTGATATGCCGGACCGTTTTGGCCCTGGTGCACTACAGGTGGCTCCCGATAAGAAAACCGCCTTTATTCTGAATAACGGTTACGAAGATATTTACGGTGTGGAGTTGGATACCTGTGAGGTGACATTCCATGCGCGTATGTCACAGAAGCGCAATGAGCGTACCAAAAGCATTTATGCTTTCGCGCTAAGCTACGACGGTAAAGAGCTATATACCGTTCAGAACCCAACGATGCTTGAGCGAGACCACTATCGGGTTCAGCCAACCCGGCTCGCGGTATACAGCACCGACAGCGGTCTGGATGCGAAACCGATCCGTATGTTCCCATCCCCTCGCCTGGTGACGGCGATGCAGGTCGGTAAAGATGGTGGTCTGTATATGGCCGGTGCTGATATTTACAAGATGGATGTAAATACCGGTAAATATGAAGTGGCTGTCGCGAGTCGTAACTGGCAGCGTGAGCGTTATGTGCAACCGGATGTGCTTAACGTCTGGGCAGTACAAACGCCGACTAAGGATTTCACCATCCTCTATACCACCGCGCGTTTTCAGGAAGGCTCTGAAGACCTGAATACCGCTGACTGGCTGTACGGTTACTTCAATATCAATCTTGAGACCGGTGCGACGGAAACCAAAGACTTTGGCCCGATCACAGAGATCTACTTTACCGGGACCCGTTCACCTAAAGACTCCAACATCATGTATGGCGTACTTAACCGGTTGGCTAAGTATGACATTGAGAAGCAGACCTTGCTGAAAGCTGCTGAGCTGGATCACTCGTATTACTGCATCACGGTGAGCAATGATGGCAGTAAGATCTATCTTGCCGGCACTCATAACCATGTAGCGGTATTTGATGCGGATTCACTGGAACGTCTGAACACGATCACCCTGCCAGGGGGAGATATGTCGACGACCACTGCGCAAGTCTTTATCCGCTAAGACGTTCTTCACTCCAAGCACTACCCCAAGGCAGTACCTCCTGGTGCTGCTTAGGGGACCTTTTTGCCTGGAGAAACGCAAAAGACAGAATAAAAAGCACACGAGTGGACCATAAAAAATGAATAAAAAAAGAATGTTTCAACTGAACTCACTGGCAGGGGCAATACTGCTGGCAGGCTCGATGCAGGCAGGCGCTGCAGAGATATACAACCAGGATGGTAAAACGCTGGAATTTAATGTCGAAGGTATGGCCGGTATCTTCTCCACAGATGAAAACTATAAGGGAACCTCAGGAGGCGAAGATTGGCAGGAAGCATACCTGAAAGGTGATTTGGTTGGTCGATCAACGATTGCCAATGGTAGTTCCTTATACGGTGGCTTAGGGGTTATCGGTCTTGGAACATGGGGTGACGGTGATGCTGCAGGCTATACCGATGGCGAAGAGCGTGAACTGAAAATTGAAAATGCTTTTGTCGGTTGGCAGAGCAGTGATGGATTGCTCGATTTCTCCTTTGGCCGCCAGCAGTTCACATTGGGAGATGGCTTCCTGATTGCAGGTGATGCAATAAGCCTGGGTAATATATCCGGGGTCGATGTTGATCGTGGCGGTGCATACTATTTGGCAGGGCAGAAGAGCTTCGAGAACACGGCAATCCTGAAAATTGACCCGGAAGGTGCATTCCGAAGCGATCTTTTCTGGCTGCAGTCTGACAACCCCTACCATCAGGATACTGAGTTAGCGGGTATTAATCTGGAGCTGGTGGATGAGGAAAAAGGCACATTGGGTCTGAGTTATATGACCGTTCTGGATGTAGAGCAGAATACCGGTTTAAGTGCCTGGAATCAGCGTGACGGTATGGATGTGGTTAGTCTGCGCGGCCAGGGCAATCTGGGTGTGGATAACTTGTTCCTCTCATTCGAATATGTGGATGAAAGCGGTGGTGATACAGCGACTAAAATCGATGCAAATGCCTGGTATGTAGAAGCAGGCTGGACCTTTGCAGATCTGCCTTGGTCACCGACCCTCAACTACCGTCATGCAGAGTTCTCCGGGGACAGCAATGCCACGGCAAATACCAATGAGGCATTTGACCCATTGTTCTTCGGCTTTACCCGCGGCTTTGGTACCTGGTTCCAAGGTGAGGTGGCTTCGAACTATGCGGGCCCAGCGAATACCGGCAATACGGTTGATCGCATTGAATTGATGGTGCAGCCCCGTGAAGATCTGACTGTGGGTTTGCAATACTGGGACTTTGGTAAAGATGCGGATGCTTCTGACTTGTCCGGTACCGAGGTAGATCTGTTTGCTCTGTGGTCGATTAATGATAATTGGGTATTCAGCCCAATGGTGGGTGTTTATAACCCGGATGGTTCCAATGTGATCGCCAACCAGGGTAATGACAACACCAACTTATATCTGCAAGGGGTACTGATGTACTTCTATTGAGTTGTTTAGGAATCTGCGACAAAACCTACTACCAGCTTTGCTAACCCCTTCGGCGAAGCTCTATGGTGAGTATGCGGTTTGTTCGTGGTTTCTTATTGTTTCTTCAACGTTCTCTTGGTGGGGCAACCCGCCCCCTTCGCTGTGGTGATGGGGGGAATGCAATGTTCTTCCCGTTACCTTTGCACGGTATCTGCTTCGCAGTGCCGTGTTTTTTTCGTTGAAGCTGGCATGTCTAAATGAACAAACATTGATTGAATATTGAACAGGTATAAGGTACATAAGTGTATTCACTTATTTTTTCCGCTAAGGCAGGTGCGAATAACAAGCACCAGAACAATAACAAGAGGCCCGGCGATATGAGCAATCAGCAGCACAGTTCCGCGCTGACTGTAGAGGACGCCCGTAAACAGTTCTTACAGCAGGGTGAGGTGCCTAGTGGCATCGTTCGTAGTGAGATAGAAGATTCCTGGATTCGCAGCCTTGAGGCGGGGGTTAAGTGCGAATCCCCGTTAGACATGGAATCGCTTTCCCGGGGCGGTGTTGCTGATCTCAAAGATAAAAACCGTCACCTGATCGAAGCCGCACACCCAGAAGTTAAGCAACTGGTTGATTACTTTGCTGCGGATGGTGGTTTGGTGATGCTGGCTGATTGCGAAGCCACGATCCTGGGGGTTAAAGGAGATAAGCGCCACCTGGACAGTGCAACACGTCAGGCATTAGAGACCGGTGCTAACTGGGACGAGCAACTGCGCGGCACAAATGCGGTGGGTACCGCGGTGGTAGAGCGTAGCCCGGTGATGATTAAGGGCCATGAACATTTCCTGGATAAGGTTGGCTATCTCTCCTGTTGTTCTGCGCCTATTACGGATTCGAAGGGTGAGTTGATCGGGGTGCTGGATCTGACTTCACCTACAGATAATCGTGAGCTTCCCCCGAACTTAAGCCTTGTTCAGCAAGCGGTTCGCTCCATTGAAAACCGGATGTTCTCCGGTCAGTTCCAGCAGCAAGTTGTTTTAAGTGTGCATAGCCGCCCGGAATACCTGCGTTCTTCCTGGCAAGGGATGCTGGCTATGGAACTAGACGGTCATATACAAGCGGTTAATGAACAGATCTGCCAACTGCTCGGGCGAAAGCGTGAGCAACTGGTCGGTAAAAATCTGGAGGAGTTGTTTGGTATACGGCCGGAGGTGCTGCTAACGGACCTGCACCGTAAACAACGCGGTCAGTTGCGTACCCGTGGTGGCGATTTTGTTTGTGAACTCCTGCATTTTCCCAATAGCTTTCCGGCTTCAATCGCCAAAACACCGGCGAAGCCAGCAAAGGCCAAACCTTCTCAAATACCTCTGTCTGCACCTGAACTGAGCGAACTTGCTGGACAGGACCCACGACTGAAAAAAGGCGTACGTATGGGGAGTCGGGCGCTGGCCCATGAGCTCCCTGTACTGATTCAGGGAGAAACCGGCACGGGCAAGGAAGTCATGGCCAAATCCCTGCATCTGGACAGTCGTCGCAGCGACGGACCCTTTGTTGCAGTGAACTGTGCAGCAATACCTGAAGGGCTGATTGAATCTGAGCTTTTTGGCTATCGTGAAGGTGCGTTTACCGGTTCCCGTAAAGGGGGGATGACCGGGCGACTTGAACAAGCTCATGGCGGGACGCTATTTCTTGATGAAATTGGCGATATGCCGCTTGCTCTGCAAGCCCGATTATTGAGAGTGCTTCAGGAGCGGACAATTGCGCCACTGGGCGGCGGAGACGAGGTGGCTTTAGATATAGCGGTTATCTGTGCATCGCACCGGGATCTTAAATCACTGGTCGCCGAAGGTGCTTTCAGGGAAGACCTCTATTACCGTCTTAATGGTGTATGCCTGCGTATCCCGGCCTTTCGGGATCGCACGGATAAGCGTGAATTCATCAATGGTTTTCTTCAGCAGCTAACCCCGGATGGTCGTCGTATAGAGATCGATCCGGTTTTGCTTGAGGATCTGCTCGATTACCAGTGGCCAGGTAATATCAGACAATTGGAAACGACCCTTCGGGTGGCTATTGCCTTTATGGAACCTGATGAGGCGATCATCGATATGAGCCATATCAGTGATGATTTCCTCGAGGAGCTCAATCAGACATCGGTTGCTGAGTTACCCGATTGTATCCAGGCGGATGCGATCGGAGCACTGAAAAGTTCTGAGCTGGTCGCTGTACAAAAAGCGGTTGATCAGTGTGGAGGTAATATATCTGCAGCGGCCAACGCTTTAGGAATTAGCCGTGCAACGCTCTATCGCAAGTTAAAGCAATTGCAAGGAGATGGATAAACTATCCTCAATAGTTACCATTTTTGTAAGTTGAGAATTACAGCTGTTTGTATCCTGAGCGTCTCAGAGCCTGCTCTTCTGTAAGAATTCTCCTGTTTGGCGCGATCCGATGTGACATAGGCGCGTCAGGATGTTTACTTTAGTCTAATGCCCGTAATAATGGCTCCCGCTGATTTTTGAACGCTCTTCTGGAAATATGGTTTTGCTCAGCCTTTCCAGAAGAGCCTCAAAACCGGAGCAGAGATCGCTTTGCTTTCTAAGTTCTCATTTGATGAGTCGCTACAGGAAGTACGATTCATGTCCCATATTCCCGATGCTTATTTCTTGTAAAGCGGTCATCGTTGGTTTCCGTTCGCCCCACGAATGTTAGCCGGCCGGTTATCAGCACTTAATAGCAAACAATAATTCTAAATCTCGCGTGAATAACGCGTTGCTAATTGGAGTGCATCAATATGCAACAATTTGTAGATTTCATGAATGGAATTATCTGGAGCCCGGCTTTGATTTATCTTTGCCTGGGTGCGGGTTTGTTCTATTCAATTATTACCCGATTCGTTCAGGTGCGAATGTTCCGCGAAATGTGGAACCTGCTGCTGGCGGGCAAAAGCTCTGAACACGGTATCTCTTCTTTCCAGGCATTGGCGGTTTCCCTTTCAGGGCGTGTAGGCACAGGTAACATCGCAGGTGTTGCTGCGGCGATCGGTTTCGGTGGTCCTGGAGCGGTGTTCTGGATGTGGGTAGTTGCCTTCTTTGGTGCCGCAACCGCTTATGCTGAATCGACGCTGGCACAGATCTATAAAGAAGAACATGAAGGCCAGTATCGTGGTGGTCCGGCTTTCTATTTTGAAAAAGCGTTAGGTCAGAAGTGGTTTGCATGGCTATTTGCCATTGCGACGATTTTTGCTTGTGGTGTTTTCCTGCCAGGCGTTCAGGCAAACAGTATCGGTAATGCAGTAGAAGCTGCATTTGGTACGGGCAGCATGATCGAAACCTCTTTTGGTACGCTGAGCTCGGCTAAAATTCTAACCGGTCTTGCGGTGTTGATGGTGCTTGGCTTTATCATCTTTGGTGGTGTGAAGCGTATTGCTAACTTCACCCAGATTGTTGTGCCATTCATGGCGCTGGCTTACATCATTATTGCGGCAACGATCGTACTGCTTAATATTGATATGCTGCCAGGCATTATCGCGATGATCCTCGAAGATGCCTTCACTCCAATGGCAGGCCTGGGTGCAGCGATTGGCTGGGGTGTGAAACGAGGTGTTTACTCCAATGAAGCGGGTCAGGGCACAGGTCCTCACGCAGCGGCTGCAGCAGAGGTTGAGCATCCAGCCCAGCAGGGTCTGGTGCAGGCATTCTCGGTTTATATCGATACATTGTTCGTATGTTCCGCAACGGCGTTTATGATCCTGATTACGGGCGCTTATAACGTACATGGTGTTGGTGATAGCTTCCTGGTGCAGAATGTTGCCTCGGATATCGCTGCCAATGGCCCTGTTTTCACGCAAATGGCGATTGAGAGCGTGATGCCGGGTATCGGTAAACCATTTATCGCCTTCGCGCTGTTCTTCTTCTCCTTTACGACTATTCTGGCTTACTACTATATCGCTGAAACCAATGTCGCTTACATTCAGCGTACTATCAAAGTGCCTGCGTTGAACCTGCTGTTAAAAATTACCATCATGGCAATGACATTCTATGGTGCGATTAAAACAGCTAACCTTGCATGGGCGATGGGTGATGTTGGTGTAGGGCTGATGGCATGGTTGAATATCGTCGGTATTCTGGTCATCTTCTTCATGTCTAAGCCAGCGATTAAAGCGCTCAAGGATTATGAAAAGCAGCGTAAAGCGGGTGTCGCCAAGTATGAATTTAACCCAGCAGAACTGGGTATTAAAAATGCGACCTTCTGGGAAAAGCGTAGCGGTGTAAAAGCCGACGATAAGCAGGCTGAGAAAGAGCTGGCTTAATTCAGGGCGCGGCTTAACTTAATGACGATAAAAGCTCGAATTAGGGATAATTCGAGCTTTTTTATGGGCGGAAAACGGTGAGAGAACGCCAAACTTGAAGTTTTCGGCCTACCACTAAAGGGTCGACTGTTTGGCTTTATCGCTCTGATTCAGCGCTAACTGGCTATTAGAGGGTTTATCAATCTTAGCCAGGTAACTCTTCAGCTGACGTTGGAACGCCGACTTTTTCTTTCCTGTAAGCGATACCGCGATAGGGATCTTCGCTTTCATCGCATTAACCGGGCGACCATTTTTATGCAGTTCAAAGTGCAAATGTGGCCCCGTTGAGCGCCCTGAATTTCCAGAGAGGGCAATCTTCTGACCGCGTTTAACTCGCTGGCCTTTGATAACGTAAGATTTCTTTAGGTGCAGATAACGGGTTTTATAGCTCTGCCCGTGTTTGATCTCGATATAGAGACCTGCATATTTGTGACGAACAACGCGTGTGACAACCCCATCGCCGGTAGTGACAACAGGTGAGCCGATACGCATAGCGAAATCTGTGCCGTTGTGCGGACGAATCAGGCCGGTAACCGGGTGACGGCGTCGCGGGTTGAAGTGCGACGACAGCCGATATTTACCGTTAAATGGATAGCGCTGGAAGGCTTTCTCCAGATTACGCCCTTTTTCGTCGTAATAGTTGTCTTCAAACAGGAACGCGCTGATGTTGTGGCGGTTGCGGATACGTATTGCCTGAACTTTGCTGTTGCCGGTGGCTTCACCATCGACAAACTGGCGTGAAACCAGAACCTCAAATTTATCACCGCGCTGGATGTCACGGCGGAAATCGACCCGTTGTTTTAACACCTGGGTGATCGCCGACGCTTCAGCCTGGGACAGGCCCGCTTTTTTTGCAGACCCTGTAAATGAGTAGAGGATATCACCTCGAATCAGGTTTTCTTTCCAGTCGCCTTCAATACGGACTTCACTGAACTCGAAACCATCGCCTTTACGTTGATATACAACTTTATGATCCAGGCTAAACTGAAGTTCGAGGCGTTGCAGAGCCTGGTTCTGTTTTTCGAAAACCAGTGTGTGCCCGGGCATCAGATTGTCCAGCGCCAGAACGTTAACGTCTGTTTCCAGCAGTTGGTACATGGTTTTCTGCGGAAGGTGGAGACGTTCGAATATCTTGCCTAAGGTATCGCCGCTACGGACGATATAGGAGTAACTGTTCGGCCCGATGCTGGGCGCAGGAACCAAAAGGGTTTCGCTGTCAGGGACTTTGTCAAAAGCCCATGGGGCGCGTAGCTGTCGTAAGCTCAGTTCGGGCGCATCAAAAATGGGCGCTTCGGTATCGATCAGGTGATCCAGAGAAAGTGGAGTGCTGGAAACTGAGTTTTCATTGGAGGGCAGAAAAGCTGCCACTAGTAAAAGAGCCGCTAAGGCTGCCAGTGCCTGCTGATGCAGTTTAGGCAGGGCTGAAACAAATGTTGTTGAGGCTGAAATCCAGCGCATCAATGTAAACCGTCGTACTGAGTTATAAACAAATTCCGACCATCATATATCAATTTTGCCTGAAACACTCGTATTCACTGAGTTTAGCGGCAGTTTGCCCGCAGAATTTAGTCTAATGATGCTGAAAACCAGTAAAACATTCTATAATGTGCGCCTAAGTCAATCCAATTGAGTCAGGATATAGAGAGACATCATGGCAAAAGGCACCCTATACGTTGTTTCAGCTCCTTCTGGTGCAGGCAAGACAAGCCTGGTTAAAGCAATGTTGAAGCAAGATCAGAGCATTGTTGTCTCTGTATCGCATACCACCCGTGAAATGCGTCCGGGTGAAGTTGATGGCGTTGATTATAATTTTGTCTCTATGGATCAGTTCAATGAAATGATCGGCCAGGCAGATTTTCTCGAGTTTGCTGAGGTTTTTACCAACAAATACGGTACATCCCAGCGTTGGGTCGAAGATCAATTGGAGCAGGGTAAGGATGTCATTCTGGAAATTGACTGGCAGGGCGCCCAACAGGTACGTCGCCTGATGCCTGATTGTCTGTCTGTGTTTATCCTGCCGCCTTCCCGAGAAGCCCTTGAGGAGCGACTGACCAACCGTGGTCAGGATAGCGAAGATGTTATTGCGCTAAGAATGTCCGAAGCGGTCAGTGAGATGAGCCACTATGGCGAGTATGACTTCCTGGTGATTAACGACGATTTTGATCAGGCTTTGCTGGAACTGCACGGTGTGTTCCTTGCTCAGCGTATGAAGATCGAACAGCAGCGCGAACGTTGCCACGATCTGCTGGCTTCGCTCTTGTCATAAGCCCGCTTAGACGGTACACTGCGCGGTCTTTTATTACACCCAATTTCTGAGGTTAGCCCATGGCACGAGTTACAGTTGAAGATTGCCTGGAAAACGTAGATAACCGTTTCCAGCTGGTTATGGTTGCAGCTAAGCGCGCACGTCAGCTGGCAACAGGCGGTAAAGAGCCAAAAGTAGAGTGGGAAAACGATAAGCCTACTGTTGTTGCTCTTCGTGAGATCGCTGAAGGTCATACTGACCGTACTGTTCTGGATGAGATCGAACAAGACTAATTGTTCAATATCTATTCAAGTTAAAACGCCTCGCTAATTCAGCGGGGCGTTTTACTTTAAGTGGTTTGTAAATTATTCCCGCCTAGATCTTTTCCTACCCGCATGATTACGGCATTATCAGGGGTATATGCGGTTTGTAATATTGTAGTACCGGAGGGGCAATGCCTACCATTGACGCGCTTTCACAACGACTAAGTGATTACCTGGATCCTCAGCAGATCCGGCAGGTGCGTCGTTCCTATTTTTACGCGGAGCAGGCCCATGATGGCCAGAAGCGAAAAAGTGGGGAACCCTACGTTACTCATCCGCTCGCAGCGGCAAACATTCTTGCCGAGCTAAGGATGGACCATCAAAGTTTGATGGCGGCCATGCTTCACGATGTGATCGAAGATACCGAAGTGACCTACGAAGGGATCGAATCCCAGTTTGGTAAAGTGGTTGCCGATATCGTAGATGGTGTATCTAAACTGACTCACCTTGAATTCGAGACCAAAGCCGAAGCCCAGGCCAACAATTTCCAGAAGATGGTGCTGGCCATGGCGGAAGATATCCGCGTTATTCTGGTTAAGCTTGCCGATCGTCTGCATAACATGCGCACCTTAGGTGCCATGCCGCCGCATAAACAACGCCGTATCGCCCGTGAAACTCTGGATATCTACGCGCCGATTGCAGCGCGCTTGGGGATGCGTGATGTGCAGGTTGAGCTTGAAGATCTGGCTTTTCAGGCTCACTACCCGATGCGATCGAAGCATATTCGTCGTGCGGTGGTACAGGCCAGAGGGCAACGAAAAGATGTTATCAGCACGATTCAGGAAACCATTGAGAAACGCCTGCAGAAAGAGGGGCTCAGTGGTCAGGTAACCGGTCGAGAAAAGCACCTTTACAGCATCTATTCGAAGATGCGGGCTCAGCGCAAATCCTTCTCTGAAATCATGGACGTGTTTGCTTTCCGTATCGTTACGGATTCCGTTGATGACTGCTACCGAACACTGGGCGCCGTTCATAACCTCTACAAACCTGTACATGGTCGCTTCAAAGATTACATTGCGATCCCTAAAGCCAACGGTTATCAGTCGCTGCATACCGATCTGTTCGGTGCCCGGGATATTACCATTGAGGTACAGATTCGTACCCATGAGATGGATGCGGTGGCGAGTCAGGGTATTGCTGAGCATAGCCATTACAAACACGATGAAGATGATATTGATGCTTCTGAAAGCGCGTTAGGAAACTACAAACGTGCCAGAAAGTGGGTGCAGGGTCTGCTCGAAATGCATCAGCGCGCGGGTAACTCGATGGAGTTTATCGATAGCGTTAAGACCGATCTGTTCCCGGATGAGGTCTATGTATTCACGCCATTAGGTAAGATCATGGAGCTGCCGAGTGGTGCGACGGCTGTCGACTTTGCCTATGCGGTGCATACCGATGTCGGTAACTCCTGTGTCTCCTGCCGTATCAATCGTCGTCTGGCGCCTTTGTCACAACCTCTGGAAAACGGTCAGACAGTCGAAATCATCACCACGCCGAGTGCTCAGCCGAATATGGCCTGGCTGAATTTTGTGGTGACGGGTAAGGCACGTAGTGCGATTCGACACTTCCTGAAGAATCAGCAGCGACATGAATCGGTGGAACTGGGGCAGCGTTTGTTGAATCAGTTCCTGGCTAATTATGGTGCGACACTGAACGATATTGATCCGTTCAAACTACGTGACCTGCTGCAGGAAGCGGAGCTTGAAACCCTCGAAGACCTGCTCGAAGATATTGGCTTGGGTAACCGCATGGCTTATGTGGTGGCAAGGAGACTGCGCCCTGATGAGGAGAGCCTGCCTTCAGGCGATGATTCATCAGATAGAGGTCGCCGTCAGAAACCTATGTCGATTAAAGGTACCGAGGGTATGGTCTTGCAGTATGCGAAATGCTGCCTACCGATACCTGGCGACAAAATCATCGGCCATATTAGCACTGGGCGCGGCTTAGTTATTCACCAGACCGATTGCCGTAATATCGGCTACCTGCGTGATGACCCGGAAAAGTGTATCTATCTGGAATGGTCAGATAATCTGGATGAAGAGTTCAGTGTTAATCTGAGCACGGAAGTAGAATCCCATCGCGGTATTATTGCTGAATTGGCAACAACTGCATCTAGTGTCGGGGCGGATGTCCTTGCGATCGACATCAGCGAACATGAAGGCCAACTGGCCAGCGTGCATATGGAAGTGACGGTGACCGACCGAATTCATTTGGCACGGGTTATGAAAAAACTGCGCCGCCTGAAGAGCGTTAACCGAATTAGCCGGGATTAACTGAAATCTTACGGGGGCTTTCAATTGCGCCCCCTAATCAAGCATTCATGCTATTGGCTGAGTGCTTCTCCTTCACGGCGGTTATCAACGCCGCTTTCCCAACGCCCATCGTTCAAGCGTCTGAAGCCATGTAGGCCACTGTTCAGATCTCTGACTTTGATTTTATGGCCCAGCTTTTCCATCTGTTCCTGTAACTGCTCTGCAGGGGTGCCTTGTTCCAGTTCTGTCAGGCTGTTTCGGTTGCTGACATGGGGTAGGTTAACTACCTCCTGTAGCGGGATGTCGGTGTTGAGCATAACTAACAGACTTTGAGCTACATAATTAATGATTCGGCTCCCTCCAGGGGAGCCTATAGCTGCATAGAGCTCGCCGTTCTTATCGAACACCATAAAGGGCGACATCGAGCTGCGTGGGCGCTTACCCGGCTGAACTCTGTTCGCAACCAGTTGGCCGTCTTTTTCTGCGACAAAAGAGAAGTCAGTGAGCTGGTTATTGAGCAGGAAACCACCGGCCATGACCGTTGAGCCAAAGGCCATCTCGATGCTAGTCGTCATCGAAACGGCATTACCCCATTGGTCTCTCACCACAAAGTGACTGGTGGATGGCCGTTCCGGAGATTGGTCATCAGCACGGCTAAGGTTGATTTTTTCAGGTTCTCCGGCCGCTGCCTTCCCCATATCTTGTTCTGCTGAGATCAATTGCGCACGTTGATCCAGATAAGGTTGGCTTAGTAGTGCATTAACCGGTACGTCAACGAAATCCGCATCGGCTAGATAACGGCCACGATCGGCAAAGGCCAGGCGTGAGGCCTGAGTGAACACATGATTAAACTCCAGGGAGCTTGGAGGCATATCCGCTAGTGGTTGGTTCTCTAGTAGCTTGAGGATTTGAAGAACAGTAACACCACCTGAGGTTGGAGGCGGGAATCCGCAAACCTTATAGGATAAATAGGGCAGACAAATCGGGCTGCGCTCTTTTGCTGCATAAGCCGCCATGTCGTTCATGCTGAGCAGGCCCGGATTATCGGAGATCTGCTGCACTTTCTCGGTAATCTTGCGAGCCAGCGGACCCTGATAAAAGGCTGAAGCGCCTTTTTCAGCAATTAATGTCAGAGATTGGGCAAGCTCAGGGTTAGTCCGATTGAAGCCAATGGGTAAAGGCTCCTCTTCACCCGTGAAGAAATAGTTCAGAGCTTCTGGGTAACGTTTTAGCCCCGGATTAATATTGCTGGCGATTAGCTGATGTAGGCGCGGCCCAACCGTGAATCCTTCTTTGGATTGCTGGATCGCTGAACTAAACAGTGATTTCCAGGATTGATTGCCATGTCGACTGTGGGATAGCTCAAGCATCTTCAGTACCCCGGGCGTGCCTACGGAACGGCCGCCGACCATGGCATCATGCCATTTCATCGGTTTACCGTCGCGGTAAAAGAGCTTTTCACCGGCTAGTGCCGGGGCTGTTTCGCGTCCATCATAGGCGTGCAACTGTTTATGTTGCTGGTCCCAATAGAGCATAAATGCTCCACCGCCAATCCCTGATGACTGGGGTTCAACCAGTGTCAGCATTGCTTGAATTGCAACAGCCGCATCAGCGGCTGTGCCGCCATTGCGTAGGATCTGTTGTCCTGCTGCAGTCGCTAGGGGGTGGGCAGTCACAACCAATGCCCCTTCGCTAATAACAGAGGCATTCTTCGAAATCCCGGTTGCGCTTTCCGGAGCGAGGTCTTCTTCAACCGCAAAAACAGGGCTGCTTCCTAGTGCAGAAACCACCAATGCGGCAAAAAACGGTTTAAACAAACGTTTTTTTGAAGAAAAAGTCGGTTTTAATCGTGAATATTTGATCAAGAGCTTTGCTTTCCCTATTTGTTGCTAATAATCTACTCTTATCATAAAGCCAAGGCTAGATTTGGAGATATAGATTTGTCTGTCGGCGTAAGAGTATTGGAAGCCAGTGGTGAACTGCCTCAGTTCAGGCTGGTGCTTCTGCACGATTCTGAAGGAAAGGTAATTGCATTACTGCCTGCTACTTCGTTGCTTAATCTGGTGTCTATCTGGAAGGAAACTGGGCGCCAGCTGCAACCTGTTCGGGGTGATGATGCGTTGCGTTACTTCAGTCAGGAGGCGCTTAAATACCCTGAAGGGCAGGCGAAACTCTTATCTTTGAAGCTATTGGTCGCTCCTGAATGTGCTAACTTCGAGCAGATGGAGTTGATCGAACCTCATTCTGGTTTGTCATTCTCTATTGTTGCTGAACAGCTGCGTGAAGGTACGGTATGCAATTTCAGCCGCACCGCTGAAGAGATTGTTGCTCAACAGCCAGCAGGTGATGATGTTGCACAGATTACGCGTGCAGTTGAGCGCTTTACCGCTTTACGGGTAAAACAGCGCCTTGAAGACACGCTGGGCTTACCCTCGCTGTCCGCAACCATGCAGAAGATAATTGAACTTCGCTCGGACCCAGAGGCGGGTGTGAGTGATCTGGTACCGGTTGTGCGTCTGGATCCAAGTTTATCTGCACAGGTTATGAGCTGGGCAGCGTCCCCTTATTATGCTGCGCCAGGCGATGTCAGTTCGATTGATGATGCGGTTATTCGTGTTCTCGGTTTTGATTTGGTCATCAACATGGCGTTGGGTACGGCGATGGGCGAGATGCTTAAAGTGCCGGAAGATGGCCCGCGAGGCGCGACGCCATACTGGCTGCAGGCAGTATACAATGCCAGCTTTGCTGAACAGCTTTGCCGTGCAATGCCCGAGACGGAAGATTCTCCTCGTCCAGGGCTGGTTTATCTGGCATCACTGCTACATAACTTTGGGTATCTGGTACTGGCGCATCTGTTCCCTCCTCATTTCATCATGCTGTCCCGGTACTTTGAAGCGAATCCTCATTTTGCTTTTGATACCGTTGAAAAACAGGTGCTGGGTGTTACGCGTGAGCAGATTGGTAGCTGGTTATTGGATAGCTGGAGCCTACCGAAAACAGTCACGACTGCGATTCGTCATCAGAATGAGGCGGATTACCAGGGTGAGCATAGCCAGTATGTGAAAATCCTCTTTATGGCGAACCGTTTGCTTCGTCAGCAGGGCCTAAGTGATGGGCCTTTAGAGGAGGTACCTGAAGAGATGTACGCAGAATTAGGTCTTAAAGAGCCTGACGTCGCGAAAATGCTTCGACGTCTGATGCGTAATGATGATGATATTAAAGAGCTGACAGCTCTACTTGGCGATTAATAACTGAGGGGCTAGTACGCTAGCCCCTGCTATAAGCTCTATAGCTCCGCTTCCAGCGCTTCAAGAGCTTCCTGTTGCTCCATCCATTCCTCTTCGGTTTGCTCCGCTTGTTGTTTCAGCTCAGCCTGCTGTTGCAACACTGCCTTTAGCTGTTCTTTATTAGCTTCTTCGTAGATGCTTGCATCAGAGAGGGTTTCTTCAACCTCGCTGAGCTTTTCATGGAACGTTTCCATGGCGGCTTCTAGTTTTTCCAGCTTTTTCTTCAGTGGACGTAGTTGGTTTCTGCGCTCCGCTGCAAGTCGCTTCTGCTCTTTACGCTCTGCTGCAGAGAGTGACTTTTTATCTTCGGTTGGTTTGGCAAATGCTTCGGCTTCGGCGCGTTGTGCTTCGCGTTTCTGTTCGAGGAGCCAGTTCTGGTAATCATCAAGGTCCCCCTTGAACTCGCTGACTTCGCCATTAGCGACCAGTAAAAACTCATCTACGGTATTTCGTAGTAGGTGACGGTCATGGGAGACCAGAATCAGCACGCCCTCGAAGGTTTGCAGCGCCAGCGTCAGCGCGTGGCGAACTTCCAGATCAAGGTGGTTGGTAGGTTCGTCCATCAGCAGGAGGTTTGGCTTCTGCCAGGCGATCATGGATAGAGCCACACGGGCTTTTTCGCCCCCGGAAAAGTTTTCCACAGGTTCCAGCGCGCGATCACCAAAGAAACCAAAGGAGCCCAGGAAGTCCCGAATCTCCTGCTCTGAGGCTTTAGGGCTGATGCGTTTAATATGCAGTAGCGGGGACGCTGCCATGTCCAGCGCTTCTAACTGGTGCTGAGCAAAGTAACCGATCTGTAGGTTTTCACTTTCGTGACGGTCCCCTGAGCACAGACCCAGATCACCGACCAGGGTTTTTACCAAGGTAGATTTACCGGCACCATTAGGGCCTAACAAGCCGATGCGCATCCCTGGAACCAGTGTCAGAGAGGTTTTATTAAGAATCGCCTTATCTGTATAGCCACAGTCCGCCTGATAAAGTGTTAAAAGCGGCGATGACATCTTATCTGAAGCGCGGAAGTGGAAGCTGAAAGGGCTGTCCACGTGAGCCGGCGCGATCTTCTCCATGCGCTCCAGCTCTTTGATACGACTCTGGGCTTGCTTAGCCTTGGTTGCCTTCGCTCTGAAGCGCCGAACAAAGTCCTCAATCTCACCAATACGTTGCTGCTGTTTTTCGAAGGCTGCTTGTTGCTGTGCGAGCCTGTCAGCACGCTGCAATTCAAAGGCAGAGTATCCGCCCTTATAGAGGTTCAGCTTCTTATGCTCAACATGGGTTATATGGCTAACCACGTTATCCAGGAAATCGCGGTCGTGAGAGATCAGAATAAGCATCCCTGGATATTGGCGTAACCACTGCTCCAGCCAGATCGTAGCGTCCAGATCCAAGTGGTTGGTGGGCTCGTCAAGCAGCAGCAGGTCAGAAGGGCACATCAGCGCCTGAGCCAGGTTCAGGCGAATCCGCCAACCGCCGGAAAATTCCTTAACCGAACGGCTGATATCCTGGTGACTAAAGCCCAGACCAGCTAGTAGTTGAGCCGCTCTGGATTCAGCGCTGTAGCCGTTATGGCTATCAAGCTCTGCATGGAGCTCCCCCAAACGATGCATGTCGTGTGCGGCTTCTGCATCACTGATCTGCTGTTGAATCTGTCTGAGTTGATGATCACCGTCTAATACATAGTCCAGAGCCGTACGCTCGGATGTCGGGACTTCCTGGGCCATATGCGAGATACGCAGCCCACCTGGCAGATCGAGATCACCATTATCACAGTGAAGTTCACCCATAATTAATTTAAATACGGATGACTTACCTGCACCATTTGCGCCGACCAAACCAATTTTCCAACCAGAGTGCAGGGTTAAGTCTGCCTGCTCTAGCAATAGGTTGTGGCCGCGTTGTAAGCTAACTTGCTGAAATTGAATCATGGCCGCGGATTTTACCACACCGATGAAATTGAAAAATGACCTCTGGGACTTTGCACTGCTTTTTTATCAGCATCCGGGTATAGAATCCCTCTGTCTCAAGCTGCAGGACCAGTACGGACTTAGTATTAACCGACTGATTATGGCTTGCTGGGCAGGTTTGAAAGGAAAAGAGTTGAATGAAGCCGTATTTGAATCCTCGGCAGAGCAGTGGAAAAACCAGATAACTCAGCCGTTGCGAGAAGTTAGGTATAAAGTTCGCCAGGCCAAGGCGGACACACCTGAACTGGAAGCCTGTTATGCTGCACTTAGAAAAGCGGAACTGGCCTGTGAGCAAGTTGAACTGGCGCTGCTTTATGAAGTGGTAGAGGGGATCCCTGAATCTGAAATCCTGGAAGCGACTGTAGAAAAAAACCTCTATCAGTATTTGAATTTTTGTAAACAGCCTATAGATAACTTATTAGAGGCGGATATCCAGACTTTAGTTCGGGCAGCAAAAACCTACTTAGGAACAAATATGCGCTAAGAAGGTGGTTTAACACTGAACTTTGCTGTTTAATCGAGGACTAACACTGATTAGGGGTTCTGGCTTTGTTCAGATATAGGTTACAAAGAATCCCAACGTATCTGTTGTAACTGGCAGGTTATCCCTGAAGAAAAACTGACAAGGATTATTAGCATGAAACAAACGTTACTGGCGGTTGCACTGGGTGCCGCACTGGTATCTTCTACAGCTACCGCGGTAGAGCTGAAAACTGACGAGCAGAAAGAGAGCTACGCGATTGGTTTACAGCTGGGCTTGCAATTGCAACAGGTTGATAACATCGATTTTAAAATTCTGACAGAAGGCCTGAAGGCAACTTATAACCAGGAAGAGCCTGAAATGACACCTGAAGAGGTGAACAAGGCTCTGATGGGCCTGCAGCAGAAAATGCAGGAAAAACAGCGTCAGGCATTCGAAAAGCTTAGCTCAGATAACCTTGAAAAAGGTAAAGAGTATATGGCTGAAAACGGTAAGAAAGACGGTGTGACAACCACTGAGTCTGGCTTGCAGTTTGAAGAACTGGAAGCAGGCAAAGGCAAGAAGCCAACAGCAGACGATACCGTTAAAGTACATTATCGCGGCACGCTGATCGACGGTACAGAGTTTGATAGCTCTTACGCGCGTCAGGAACCTGTTTCATTCTCTCTGAAAGGTGTGATTCCTGGTTGGACTGAAGGTGTACAGATGATCAAGGAAGGCGGTAAAGCGCGCCTGGTGATTCCAGCTGACCTTGCTTATGGCCCAGGTGGTATGGGTAATGCGATTGGACCAAACGAAACGCTGGTTTTTGAAATTGAGCTTCTGGAAGTGAATCCAGGTGCTGAAGAAGCTGCGAAGTAAGTTTAGAACATTAAAAAAAGGCCGGTAATACCGGCCTTTTTTGTATCTGATTGAATCAATTAAGTTCATTCATAATGCCGTTTGATCCAATGGCATAATACTTACCTTGCCCAAAGGCGACAGCATAGACCCCTGCGTGAACCGGGCCGTAAGGATCACGCTTATGAATACGCCAGTTACGTAGTTCCTTACCGCTATTAACGTCCCATAGTTGCACTAAACCGGCGGCCGTGCCGGTGAGAAGTTGGGAATTATCGGCAGAGAAACGTGCACTCAGATAGCTGACACGTTTTTGTGTCATGCTGCGCAGATCGCTCAGGACATGAATTTCCTGACCTGAATTCAGATCCCAGATAACGGCTTTATCCAGACTGCCTGAACTGAAAGCAAGCTGCGCATTGGGTGATATGGCAACAGTATCGACCACATTACGGAAACTCATTTCCTTCAGCAATTCACCGGTCTGAACGCTCCAGAGTTTGGCTTTATAGGCATCGGAACCGGTCAGAGCAAGGCTTCCATCCTGACTTAAATCGACACTTCGAACACGAGCGTCGTGGCGGAAAGTGCGTTGTACACCGCCGTTCTTCACATCAAACAGCACAGCCGTATGATCTGCCAAACCTAGCAGGGCAAAGTCTCCATTGGGGGAGAGATCCATCTGCA
This sequence comes from Neptuniibacter caesariensis, assembly GCF_000153345.1. Classification (GTDB taxonomy): domain Bacteria; phylum Pseudomonadota; class Gammaproteobacteria; order Pseudomonadales; family Balneatricaceae; genus Neptuniibacter; species Neptuniibacter caesariensis. Next base: position 106,833 of record NZ_CH724126.1, on the reverse strand, counting down.
TAATTTCAGCAGGGGATGCCCAGAACCACTCAGGTTTGCCGGTGCGAACGTCCCAGAGTACCAAGTCCTGCTGATTCGCTGTGGCAGCATAGTTAGCTTCAGGAGAGATGGCCGTTGCTGCAATAATCGAGAAGTCGCCCTGTTTATGGTTCCAGTTGAACAGGCGCTCATGCCCCTGCGTGCGCCATAAACTGCCGCCATGGTTATACGAACCGATGGTGGCGTAGTCTGCTTTTTCCGAAATAGAAGCAGAGTAGGCCCCAGCAAGAGCGTACTCTTTCCATAAGGCAGGCGCATCGCCATCGCTACAGCCTGCAAGGCCGATTAAGCCGCTGACTAGCAGTAGCTTTCTAAGCCCTTTACCCATCGGTTTATCCTTCAACTAACTCTTTGTGAGAAGTATGCAGTACCGCGATCATCTGATCTTCCAGTTCAAATCGCTCTTCCAGTGCTTCACCCAGCTTGGATAAGCGTTCAGAGAACTCTCTGATCTGTTGGACAGTTGGGTCGAGTAGATTGGAAAAGTCATCATTGAAATCCAGAGCCACATCGGTACTGATCTGGATTTTTGGCAGGATCGATTGACCCTCTTCCAGGCTTCCGTCATCAAAGTCACTACCTTCACGTAGCAGCTGTTCATAGACTTCGAAATGACCGGAAGATAGATAATCCATCAGTACCTGACAAAAGCTTTGTACCTTAGTGTTCAGTTCGTCATTGATATGGTGTTCGGGCAAATGAACAAACTGGCTGATCAATGCTTGCCGTTCCTCTAACCAGGAGTCGATAATTTCACTGACACCACCCCAGCGTTCTTTGGCATTTTTACATTTCTCAAGCATCACATGCTCCTTAGCTACCTGATCAGGTAGTCGTTTGGAATTCGGTCTCTCGCTTTCACTATTAGGAGAGACCGGCGTCGTTTCGGACTAACTTAGTGTTGTTAGCTTCATAATATTCCTAAGCTGTTTAAGGGTGCAACTACATCTATCTGAAAAAAGCGTATTTTAACCTGCGCGGGTGTGTATCTGATCCTGCCTTAGGATTAGATAAGTTTTTTTCTGACAGTGCTCTGTCGGGTTACCAAATAGCGAGTTATACTCTGAAGATTAAAGGAACGAAACTGAGGCTCAAACATGCTTAAGCGACTGGTTTTATTGTTTTTTATGACGTTTTCTGTACAACTTGCCTGGGCAGAAGGTGAGGAAAATGCAGCCGCAGATGATTACGTTAACTACATTGAACTTAAGCCATTTGTGACTAACTTTGGTGGTGTTGGTAAAACCCGTTTTTTGAAGTGCGAGATCACGATTCAGGTATCCAGTGAGGCTGCGCACCATGCTGTGAACCAGCATATGCCGCATCTACGTAACGATATTGTCTTTTTGCTATCCGCTCAGACGGATGACACAGTAGGCACGGTAGAGATGCAGCAAGCTTTGGCGAAGAAAGCGCTAAAGAAAGTGCAGAATATTTTGGTTGAAGAACAGGGCGAAGCCATGGTTTCTGATCTCTTCTTTACCAGCTTCGTTGTTCAATAAGCGCTGAATAAAACTAGAAACATAAAAAAAGCAGGCCTGGGCCTGCTTTTTTTATGTGCTAAACGCGCTTATTCAACTGGCCATATAGTTGGCGAGGAAAGTATCAAAATCATCTTGATCCGCCGCTTCTATCTCGGCCTGTTCCTCCAGCGAACTTTTGCTGAGTTTAGCAAGCGTTTCAGCCATAACGGTTGATACAGGCTCTGAAAGCAGGGTTTGTTTGTGCGCTTCTGCTTGTTGCATGACAAACTCGCCGTGATTTAGATTCTGTTCGCGCATAACTGCCAGAATTTGCGCAGAAGGGGTAAGCTCTGGATTGCCAAGTTTTTCTGCCTGGACTGCCACAGCTTCAGTGTAACGGGTTCCGGATAGGTAACCATCCAGTAGGCTTGCTGTCTTACCAATCTCTGCAAGTAACTCGAAGCCCCACTCGGCAAGCAGCTGCTCTTCATCATTGTGGATCAGGGTAAGTCCTGGTTCGCGACCACGTGTAACTACACGTTGGTGGTTCTCATTGATCTGGTCACACTCTTCTACACTGATCTCTTTCTCTTCCATCAACAGGCAGGTAATGAGGAATAGGTCGAGGAAATCTGATTGGATCTGATCGATACCTAATGGCAGGAAAGGATTGATATCCGTATTACGGACCTCGATATACTCGACCCCCCGGGCCATCAATGCATGAATAGGTTTTTCGCCGGACTGGGTTACACGCTTAGGACGGATGTCACTGTAATACTCATTCTCGATCTGAAGAATATTGGTATTTAACTGACGGTACTGACCCTCGACTTTAACACCGATTTTTTCGTATGGCTCATAAGGGGTACGGATCGCCCTGTCCAGCGAGCTTGCATAGGTGTTCAAATGGTTAAAGCAGATGTTCAGTGATGCCTGAGCTTTATTGGAGTAGCCCAGGTCGCTCATACGCAATGACGTTGCGTATGGCAGATATAGCGTACCAGGTGAGAGCTCTTCTAACTGATGATCTTTTCCTTTGAGGAATGAGCTGCACAGCGCTGGTGATGCGCCAAACAGATACATTAACAACCAGGAATAACGGCGGAAATTACGGATCAGACTGAAGTAACCTGCAGATCGAAACTCCTGCAGAGATCCCTCTTTCTGCTGATAAGCCTGGTACAGTGGCCAGAATTCATCAGGCATAGAGAAGTTGTAATGGATGCCCGCGATGGTCTGCATGATTTTACCGTAACGGTGTTCCAGACCGACCCGATAGAAATATTTCATCTGACCGATGTTTGAGCTCCCATAACGAGCAATAGGAATCTGATCTTCTTCTGGGAGAACGCAGGGCATGCTGGCCGGCCAGACCTGTTCATTATCAAGGTTTTGATAAGTGTAGCGATGGAGGTCGGCGAGGAAGTCGAGTGCTTCGGAAGATTTCTCGAAAACGGGCGTGATAAATTCCAGCAATGCTTCAGAATAATCGGTTGTGATATTTCCGTGAGTGAGTGCTGAACCCAGAGACTTGGGGTGCGGGGTCTGCGCGAGGTTTCTCTGCGGGTCAACACGCAGGCCTTCTTTTTCTATACCGTGTTTCAGTCGGGTTAGCAGTTCAGCGTGACCTTCGTTTTTTAGCCAGCTTAGCTTTTGTTCTAGGGTTGAAGACAAAAGAAAGTCCTTTAATCACTCATTGGAGGGCGCTCATTATAATTGAGCTCTAATGAAATATCTGCATGGAAACAGAGCGTTCGCGATTTTGACCTCAAGTGGTTCAATAAATTCCATAAGATGGCAGAGGTCACCCTCTGCCAGAGAAATTTTATTGTACTGCGAGAACCTGCATGGAGTTCGTACCGCCATCTTCACCCAGTGATGCGCCGCGAGTCAGAATCACCAGATCACCGGTCTGCAATAAATTACGTGCTTTGAGTCCGGCCAGAACCTCTTCATTTAACTTGTCTTTATCAATGCGGGTCGAGTCAAAGAAGATAGGTTCCACGCCGCGATATAGTGCGGTACGGCGCATTGTGCGTTCGTTGCGGGTTAAGGCATAGATCGGTAGCCCGGAACGAATTCGTGACATCCATAAAGGCGTAGAGCCTGATTCAGTTAAACAGATAATTGCTTTAACTCCCGCCAGATTATTTGCTGTATACATTGCAGAGCGGGCAATGGTTTCATCAAAGCGTTCAAGTTTCTGCGAAATATTGGTTGGCGCAGGGCGGGAAAGCTGGTGCTTTTCAGCGCCCTGGCAAATCGATGTCATGGATTTAACAACTTCAACCGGATGTTTACCCGCCGCAGTCTCTGCCGAAAGCATGACTGCATCCGTACCATCAAGAATGGCATTAGCGACGTCAAATACCTCAGCACGGGTGGGCATCGGATTCTCGATCATTGTCTCCATCATCTGGGTTGCCGTAATGACAAAGCGGTTCAGTTCACGAGAACGCTGAATAAGGTGTTTCTGTACACCGATTAATTCTGCATCGCCGATCTCTACACCCAGATCGCCTCGCGCCACCATGATGCCGTCGCAAGCCAGAATGATCTCATCAAGGGCTTCGGTGCTAGCGACCGTTTCAGCGCGTTCAACTTTAGCGACAATTTCAGCGCGAGAGCCTGCAGCATTGAGCAGTTCACGGGCCTCTAACAGGTCAGCTGCGCAGCGCGGGAAAGATACAGCGATATAATCCATATCGATTTCAGCGGCGACTTTAATGTCTCTGCGATCTTTCTCCGTTAGAGCCGCAGCCGATAATCCGCCGCCCTGGCGGTTAATGCCTTTATTGTTGGATAGAGGGCCGCCGATGATCACTTCGGTATCGATGCGGTTACCTTGCACTTCAACAACTTTTAACTGAACGCGACCATCATCCAGTAAGAGGATGTCACCGGGGGAAGAGTCTGCCGGAAGGGCTTTGTAATCGATCCCTACCTGGCTTTGATCGCCATCGTTATTCCCGAGATCGGCATCCAGAGCAAATCTATCACCAACGGCAAGTTGGATACGATCCTCTTTGAAGCGAGCGATACGGATTTTAGGCCCCTGAAGATCACCTAATACAGCTATAGACAGGCCAAGCTTTCGCGACGCTTGCCTGACTTCTTCGGCTCTGCGCTTATGATCATCCGCGCTACCATGAGAGAAATTCAACCGAACGGTATTCACGCCATTACGTAGAATATCTTCAAGAACACCCGGCTGATCTGTTGATGGGCCCAGGGTTGCAACTATTTTGGTTCGCTTCAGCATGAGAAAAACTTGCCCCGTATTTGAGATTACTCGATAGTACCTTAGTATAGAGCGACTCAGGTTACGATTATAAGTTTTTACTGAGTTGATCCGAAAAAGATTTTCTTAACATAGTGTTACGGAGCCAATACGGCCTTTGAGTATGTCCACTGACCCTCGATCACGCTGGCGCAGATATCGCCTGATGTTTTTTATCGTTCTCAGCCTGGCATTTGTGCTGGTGGTAGGGCAAACGTCACTGGTGAGCCGTTCTCAGGGGTATACTGAGCTTCAGCAGCGCTCTAGTGCAGATTTAAATCGCTATATTCTGAGTTTGCAGCAGAAGCTTGATCGATATAAAGATCTTCCCGCATTGCTTTCTTCACACTCAATTTTGATTGAAGCTTTGACAACGCAGCAAGATGAGTTTCTCAAGGGGCAGGCTAGTGTTTACCTTGAGCAGGTTAATAACTCGATTAATGCTGCGGACGTTTACCTGATGAATACCGAAGGCACAGCCATTGCTGCGAGTAATTGGGCTGAGGCACGGTCTTTTGTCGGTAAAAACTATGCATTTAGGCCCTATTTTCAAGACGCCCTTAAAGGGCGCTCCGGACGCTATTTTGCGCTAGGGACCGTGTCTAAGAAACGCGGTTACTATTTCTCCTACCCGGTCTATCAACGCAGCCAGATTATTGGGGTTGTCGTCGTTAAGATTGACCTTAATGAAATTGAGTCTGATTGGACTGATCCCGATCTGGATATCCTTGTAACGGATGAGGATGGGGTGATCTTTATCTCAACCCGCGGTGATTGGAAGTTCAGAACGCTGAAGCCCCTTTCACAAGATGATATTCAGCGTATCGCAGAAAGCCTTCGCTATGGTGATCATCAGTTATCTGCGTTGGATATTGTCGAAAAAGAACCCTATGACGCGGGTGGCTCTCTTATCACCCTGGTTGATGGGACGAAAATCAAAAATGAAGCATTGGACGGCATTAAAACCCGCGAATTTCTCCAGCTTAGTCGAGAGCTAGAGGATAGTGGATTGACGGTGGTGGTACTGGCGAGCACAAAATCTGTACAAGCTCGGATGTTCTATACCGGTTTAACGACCGGATTCATTTTTATTGCACTGGTGTTGCTGGTCTTGTTCCTTTCGACCCGGCAGCGAATTAAACGCGAGCGGGCTCGTTTTAAACGCCTTGAAACGCAGGCGTTGGAAGAGAGTGAGCAACGCATCAGAGCGATTATTGATAATACGCAGGCTGGTTTGATCACACTGGATGATCAAGGCAGAGTTGAAAGTATGAACCTGATGGCTGAAAAGCTTTTCGGCTATAAAGAGGAAGCGATAAAGTTCCAGTACTTCAGCAAACTGCTATCGCAAGCGGACCGTGCCCTCTGCTGGCAACACCTGACTGCAGAAGAGAAAGACCGTCAGGATGAACTGTTTACCGAAGCGAAAGGGCTTCGTCAGGATGGTTCTTCGTTCCCAATCGAATTGATTATTGGCTATATGCCGCATGGTCCTGTGCAGCGTTTTTTGGTGACGATCCACGATATTACCCAGCGTAAACAGTATGAAGAGGAGCTGCAGCATGCGAGAGAGTTGTTAGAGCATCGTGTTGAAGAGCGAACCGCTGATCTAACGGATGCCAATAGCAAGTTAAAAGATGAAGTAGAGAAACATAAGAATACACAAAATGAATTGATTCAGACGGCTAAGCTGGCGGTACTTGGGCAGATGTCGGCAGGGATTAACCATGAGCTGAATCAGCCCCTGACGGCTATTCGTACCTATGCTGATAATGCCAAAGCATTTATGGAGATTGGCAAAAGCGAGACGGCTGAGAATAACCTGCTCGAGATCAGTAAGCTCACAGAGCGTATGGCTAAGATCATCCATCCTTTGAAAGAATTCTCTCGTAAGACATCTGGAACACCTGAATCGGTATGTTTGAAAAATGTCCGCGATGGCGCCATGTCAATTATGTATGGCCGGTTGAGTAAAGTGCATGCGGATGTTAACTGGCCGGACAGTCTTGAGAATGTTTATGTGATGGGAGATACCGTACGACTGGAGCAGGTGTTGGTAAACCTTATCAGTAATGCACTGCAGGCGATGGAGGGGCATCCAGCTCCCGCAGTGGATGTAACTCTGGAACAGGGCAAAACCTTGATATGTCTACAGGTCAGGGATTATGGTTCAGGCATTCCTGAGGAGGATCTGGGCCGGGTATTCGAACCTTTTTATACCACCAAAAAAGCAGGCCAGGGTTTGGGTTTAGGTCTCTCTATCTCTCATCGAATTATTGAGAGTATGGGCGGTGCACTGTCTGTGCTTAACCATCCTGATGGTGGCGCACAGTTTAGGATCTGTTTACCTCGGGCTGAGCCTCCTGCTAATGTGTCTGTAAACACCATTGGATAACCGTGGAATTCTGAATTTAGATGAGTGATAAGAGTTCGCTACCCATTTTGCTGGTAGATGATGAAGAACATATACGACTGGCAGCCAGTCAGGCGCTGGAATTAGCTGGCTATGAAGTCACGTCAGTAGATACTGCTGAAAAGGCTGTCGACCTTATCAATGGTGGTTGGCCAGGTATATTGGTCACTGATATCAACCTGCCAGGTATGGACGGACTTGAGTTGATGAAATGGGTAGTTGCCCATGACTCAACCTTACCGGTGATTCTTATTACAGGTCATGGTGATATCTCGATGGCGGTAGGGGCTATGCGAGATGGTGCGTACGACTTTATTGAAAAGCCCTTCTCTTCCGAGCTGATGCTCGATGTTGTAAGGCGTGCAGTGGAAAAGCGCAATCTGGTTATTGAAAACCGGCGCCTGAAACAAGAGCTTGAAGCACAAAGTGCGCCGGGGCCTCGTTTGATCGGCAATACTGCGGCCATTGCCCAGGTGCGAAGTTTGGTTTATGCCATTGCGGATACGCCTGCAGATGTTCTGATATTGGGTGAGACGGGCACAGGTAAAGACCTGATGGCGCGCTACATACATGAACATAGCAAACGCCGGGATCAGAATTTTGTTGCGATTAACTGTGGGGCGGTGCCCGAGAATCTGATCGAGTCTGAGTTGTTTGGTCATGAAAAGGGGGCGTTTACTGACGCTAAGGCCCGTCGTATTGGCAAGTTTGAGCATGCCAATGGCGGAACCTTGTTCCTTGATGAGATCGAAAGCATGCCGATGACACTGCAGATTAAATTGCTCAGGGTCCTCGAAGAACGTGCAATCGAGCGGCTGGGTGCCAATGAGATAATCCCACTGGATATTCGAATCATCGCAGCCACTAAAGTGGATTTACGAGACGCTGCGGAAAAGGGCGAATTTCGTGAAGACCTCTATTACCGCCTGAATGTTGTCCGTTTGGATATCCCTGCATTACGTGAACGCAGAGAAGATATCAGTCTTCTCTTCCAACATTTTGCGCTGATCGCTTCTTCCCAGTACGGTCGCGAGGTGCCGCTTCTTTCTGCTGAACGTTTACACAGCCTGATGACTCACGATTGGCCAGGAAATGTGCGAGAGTTACGGAATCTGGCCGAACGTTATGTTTTGTTGGGAGAGGGGTGCACTTTCGATTTTGAAAATAAGCCGATTACTGAGATGAACGGTAAAACGGATATGACCTTGCCTGAAAAGGTAGATCAGTTCGAAAGCATGCTGATCCAGGCTGAGCTGTCTCGTTGTGCCGGTTCCATTAAAGAAACCCTGACCTCCCTGGGCCTGCCGCGTAAGACGTTATACGATAAAATGAAGAAGTACGGTTTGGATAAAAAGGACTTTAAGTAAATCGGCTAAAAATAGTATCGGAGTGCCATCTGAAGTTGCTGCTCTATCTTTCTGGTATTTTCGTTGCTGTAGGCTCTGGCCGCTCGATTACTATCAATCCAGTTTAATTCACTGAGTAAAAACCACTGTTTATCCAGTCGGTAACGGTAGCTAAGCGTGAATGCTTTGCCATACTCATCGTTATTATCTCCGGGTGTCTGATCAAGATCGGTTACAGAGAACTCTTCTAAACGTGCATTTATGCTGTGCGGTTTATTATGCCAGCTTAGTGTCAGATAGCCGCTTCGATAATCATTATCGACGACATTAACCCGCTGTGGAGACTGCATCAGGGTAGAACCTTGCATTAATTGGCCCATCAGACTCCATTGCTTGTTCAACCGCCAACGAAAACCAGCATAAGTGAATTGTGTATTCCAACCATACTGGCCATCGGTTTCAACATAAGGCGTCGCATTATTGTCGTAATACCCCGCCTGTAAGAGTAGCTTCCTTTTCAGTAGATACTCCGCATTGAGATAATATCCGAGCCTGTCATCCCCCTCGTGAAAAGGATCTGACTCTTTTGCTTGAACAGAGAGAATGCCTGTTTGCGCCGGTGTCTGCGGAATCGGTAACCCTTCACCATAAACGGATTGTCGGGAGCTAAGTCCCCAGCCATGCCACGAAAGCATCGCTCCCGCAGTATCGTTCATCGTAAATAGGCCTGTGCTTAATTTAAGGTCATAATCGGCTTGCCTGAATTTTCCCAACCATTCCGCTGTGTATTCAAAGCCTGTGGTGCGAATCTCTTCACCAATCCAGCTATTCATAGTCGAAGGGGTGAGGGAGTTAGCGGGTGACCAGGCGGTTGCTCGATTCTCCAGGGAGATAGGTGGATAAAACATACCTAGACGCATTCCATGCCGAAGGCCGTTTTCATTCGGTAGGCCTGAGCGCTGGTAGAAAAGCTCTGTCAGTCCTGTTGAGTTTTTTTCATCGTCGATAAAACTGTTCCCTACAACCGCGATGCTACTTTGGTCATTAATGCCCAGATTTAACGCTACTCCAAGTTGCCCTAAAGAGAGATCACCGCCAGGGGAGTTCTGCAGCTTTCCGGTTTGACCGCTGACATAGCTTTGGATTCCGGATGAGTGGCTGATACGCATATCAGCAACCCCCTTCCACTCAATATCCATTGCATTGGCAGGAAGGCATGTCAGAGAGAGAAGCAATAGCCATCGACTAGCCATGTAATACCCTTAGCTGTGTCGGATTGAAATCAGATGATAGTAACCACTGGCTAAATTCATCTGCGGGCAGTGGCCTGCTGATAAAGTACCCTTGTGCTAAGTCACAATCATGTTCTTGTAACCATAATAGCGTGTCCTTATCTTCAATGCCTTCTGCGACAACACTGAGGCCCATATCGTGTGCCATACGAATCGTTGAGCGAACAATAATTTGATCATCGGAGCTGAGATGTACTTTATCCACAAATGAACGATCAATTTTAAGCTCAGAAACAGGCATCTGTTTGAGTTGCGCTAATGAAGAATAGCCGGTTCCATAGTCGTCAATGGAAAGCTTGATCCCTTGGTCCCTGATCTCGCAGAGCATATGAATTGCACTTTCCGGATCGCTTACAACGGCACTTTCAGTCACTTCCAAAGAGAGGGCGTTGGCGGGTAACTGGTGTTGGCTCCATATTTTTCGTAGTGATTCTGTAAATCGTTGGTTTTTAAGATTATCTGCCGAAATATTTACTGCGATGGAAAGATCTAAGCCTTGGTTTGACCAGGTTCGATACTGACAAGCTGCTTCGTTTAATACCCAATTACTTAGTGCATCGATCTGACCTGTTTGCTCGGCAATAGAGATGAAGGCATCGGGTGGAATCATGCCCTGGAGCGGGTGCTGCCAGCGAACCAGTGCTTCGAGGTGATGAATTTTTCCTGAGTTCAGATCGAGTTTAGGCTGATAAAAAAGGCAGAGCTGATTTTGCTCAATCGCTATTTTCAGATCATTTACCAAGCTTAGCCTGCGGTTCGCATCAGCATCCATCTCTGTGAGATATTGCTGGAAGTTACGTTGTTCTCGCTTACCATGGCTCAGCGCAGTATCTGCCTTCTGTAACAGTTGCTGCGGATCTTTTGCATCGTCAGGGGCTCTGGCAAATCCGATCTGCAATTGAAGGTGAAGCAGAGTATCCTCACCACATAAGGGCTCATCCATCGCCTCTTCTATTTTAGTCTGCCAGTTCGCAAGTTCGCTTAGGTTAGCGCTTTCAATAATCATGGCAAATTCATCGCCATCAAGGTGAAAGGTCTGACTGTTTGCATTAAGTCTGACTAATCTTTTTCCTACCTCCTGAATCATAAGGTCACCAATCTGATAACCCAGCGTGTCGTTAACCGTTCGGGTGCGGCGAATATCTAGATGGAGGAGGCTGAACGCGGAGCCTTGTTCTTTCAGCTTGTCGTCCAGCGTTTGTAGTAGTGAGTACCGGTTAGGGAGGTTGGTCAGGCTGTTGAATTTTAGCTGGTGGCTGATTTTCTGTTCGCGAACCAATACTGCTTTCTGCATCTGATTGAATTCGTTAGCCAGTTGTCCCAATTCATTTTTTTCTACTATATCTACGCTACTTTCATAGTTCCCGCGTGCAATAAACTGGGCCTGACGGACTAGCTTTCTCACCGGGCGGGTAATACCCCCAGCAAGTAGGTAAGCTGCAAACAGTACGATTGAAACCATGCCGCCTTCCAATGCCAGTAGGTGCCACCAGTTATCCTGAAGGGTCTCTAGTAGGTTTGAACGAGAACCAAAAATGGTGACGTGCAGAGGCTGCTCACTGACCACACCGACCTTGATCTGGGTAGCGATCAGGTTTTCAGGAATAGTATTCTGGAGAATATTCAGCCCCTGCTGGCTAGGGGCCAGGGGATAATTGCTGGGAATCGCAGCGGCTATAGAGCGCCAGTTATCAGACGTCTGCTCAAGCATGAATTCAATACTCAACCCGGTTATATCAGCAAATGTCTGAGCGAGTACTGCATTGATCTGGTAGCCATAACCTATCCAGCCGACAATTTGTTGGCCACTTTTCAACGGCGCAAAACTGAGTTGGTAGAGCTGTTGGCCTTGCTGGTATAGATGGGTAAACGCCTTCTCACCTGTAAACCAATCTGGGGTTGGGAAACTATTACCTTGGTCCGGACCAAGGCTGATCTTTTCATTGGGTGATCTGCGAATGAGTTGTCCGACAATTGACTGATTTTGATCCACGGCAACCGCGATATCAGCGTCAATACGTTTACGATGGTTATTCAGCGCGATAAGGAAACTACGTTGATCGGCGCCGAATACTTCTTTAAGGCCAAAATCCTTAGCGGCCGTTTCAGCAAAAGCCTGTAAATAATAACTACGTTGCTGGTACTGGGTCTCAAACACCGACTTCGCGGCATTGAGCCGGGACTGAATTTGCTCCTCTCCCTGTTTGGTGTTGGCATTGTAGACTGTCCATAGGGATGTCGCTTGTACAACCATTAGCAAGGTAACAAAGAAGATAAAAATCTTGGTTTTTAAGCTGCCCATGGTCCGCAATTCCATCCTTAGTACTTATCTAAAAACTCAAAGTCTTCTTCGTCGGCTTGAGGAGGCACAACTTCGAAGCGGTTAGCTAAAGACCAAGTGATATTTTGGTCATTAGCCAGGTTGATTGTTTTAGTTAATCGATTGTCAGTGGTTTTTAACTGGGGATGCCATAAGGTTAGGCGATATTTGCCCGTTTGTTGCAGTTTTAAAGTTGCTTGGCCATTTTTACCTGTTTCTGTGAAGTAAGGCGTATCAAGGATGAGTATGAAACCGCTCATCCAATCATGGATATTGCAGCCCATCGCGATGGTTTCAGAGCCTGCATTGTTGCTGAGCCCTTCCAGGGCTTTAGACTGGCCTGATCTGAGCTTGAAAGAAAAGCGGTTTTCGCCAGATATTGAATAGATATGATGGGTGAAATCGTCTTGGTTACTAAACTCAACTTCATCCTGCCGCTGCATAACGGTGATGTAAGGAGCGAAAGCCCTGTCCTTTTGGGCAATCTCTATTTTTTGGCTGGGTAGATCAGGAATAGAGTGTTCAAGAGGTTCGGCATAAAGAATCATGCCCTGCACGCCAGATTGGTCGGGATTTAAAACGGTTACATCTAAGGTGGCTGCATTGCTTAAAGAGGGGATGAGTAACGCCAGGCTGGCCAGTAGCGGGCTTTTGTACACAGCTATTCTCCATATTGAGGTCAGTTCCAGTATCACTGACTGTTTCTGTGAGAATAGGTTCCTTATTTTTGATCAGTTGCTACAAAAAAGCCCCGCTCATGGCGGGGCTTTTTCATATATGTGAGCTGTTAGAGTTTAAACTTCTGCACCATATGTTCCAGTTGGCCTGCCAGAGTATTGAGCTCGTGAGCTACCTGGTTCAACTTGCCTGCGCGTTCAGAGGTATGCTCTGCGGTTTGAGCAATCTCATGGACGCTGGCCTCTACACTGCTTGCCATCTCTGTTTGCTCTTTAACTGAGGATGAAACCATATGATTCATGTCGTTGATCATACGAACTTCTTCAGCGATTTTTGTCAGTGCGTCGGATGTTTCCTGAACTTTATCAACACCGGCTTCAGCACTTTGATGTGCTTCATCCATCACTGCAACTGCATCACGGGCATCCTGTTGCAGCTCTTCGATGATTGCGTTGATCTCTTCGGTGGAGTTACGGGTTTTGCTCGCCAGTGTACGGACTTCGTCAGCCACTACCGCAAAGCCTCTACCTTGTTCCCCAGCTCGTGCGGCTTCAATCGCAGCGTTAAGTGCCAGCAGGTTGGTTTGTTCAGCAATTTTCTGAATGACCTCCAGAACCGTGCCTACGCTCTGGCTTTGCTCATCAAGCTTGTTAATAACGCTAAGTGCTTTATCGATATTCTGTTTCAAAGCCTCGATAGCATTGATTGCCTGGTCAGTGATTACAGTACCGTCCTGGCTCTGTTGTAGGGCTAGGTCAGATGCAGACACGGTATTTTCAGCGCTGCCTTCTACACTGCGCGTAGCGGCTTCCATCTGCTCCATCGCTGAAGCAACCGCGCTGGTTTGCATCTGCTGGTTATTGACGGCGCTATTCGCCATGTCAGCAATACTATTAATCGATGAACTAGAAGTGCTCAATTGGTGAACGGTTGCGCTTACCTTGCTCAGGCTGGTGTGGAAATCTTCCAGCATAGTATTCAGAGAGGTAGACATCATACCGATTTCATCTTTTGAATTTACATCGATACGTAATTTAAGGTCTGAATTTTCGTGGATCGTATTGATGGTCTTGCCCATCTTTTTAATTGGGCGAACCACAAGGTGGCGCAGCATGAAGCTAACCAGTACTAAGCCTGCAATAAACAGGATGATCTCTGTAACGGCTACACTGATTAGGTTCTTTTGAATGGTGTTATCCAGATTTTCGAAGGAGTAGGTAACGCGAACAGCGCCAAGAACAGCGCCTTCTTCGGTCTGGTGGCATAACATGCAGTTAGTGCCTTTGTAATCCGGGAGGGATTTCATCGGTGTAACAACAGTAAGGCGATGGCCTTGCTCGTCATTGAACTCTTCTACAACGTGCTCGCCATTCATTGCGCGGCGATCTAACTCATCAACTACTTTTGAATCTGCAGTGCCAGCTCCGTAAACACTGGATACCAGATCCCCTCGGATAATACGTGCTTCAGTGACATCAGGATTGGCTAATATTTTCTGTTGCAATGCCTGTCTGTTACCCATTGCACCGCTCAGCATAAGTATATTGATACTGTCGAAGTAAGAGTCCGCTGTATCGGTTGTGTTCTTTTTAACAACCTCGGAGACTAAGTCTGATTCGCTTTTATAGATTGCTGTCAGTGAGCTGACCAGGATGATCAAAAACACCAGCAATAAAGACGCGTTGACTTTGGTTTGTATCGATAGGCCTTCCAGTTTCACTGCTTAGCTCCCGAAATCCGCACACATGTAATAGTTATGATTGTAGTCGATCAATAATAAGGTGAAGTTTTCCCCGCGTATACCCCTGATAAAAAGTTACTAGAGATTTAGATCAATAAAACGGCTGGTTGGTCTGTGTGAGCGTTATGTATAAATGTAAATGGGTGGAATCGCACACGCTGGAAGAAGTTGTTTGTGTGGAAAACCGCCAATTTTGACGGTGTTGAAATCAGTCTTTAGCAGACGGAAAAAAAATTAATCCCACGTTATATAGGCGCTGCAGGCGAATAAGTTCTGCCTTCTCAACAGTTGGCCCCCTTCTTGCTCAATAGTATGCAGATATTCAGAAAGTGCTGTCGCTGCTAAACAGGCTTTACTGAATTTCAAACAAAACAACGATAAATCAAAGTCTAATAAACAGGAGATGCAAAATGCGTTTACTGACTGCTGCTGTTACTTCCCTAGCTCTGACTCTCGGTGCACAGGCTGCCGTCGCTGCTCCGGTTGAGATCAAGTTCTCACACGTAGTTGCGGAAAACACGCCAAAAGGTCAGATGGCTATCAAGTTCAAAGAAATTGTTGATGAGCGTCTGGCGGGCAAAGTTGAAGTTAAAGTATTCCCTAACTCTCAGCTATTCGGTGATAACAAAGTACTGGAAGCAATGTTGCTGGGTGATGTGCAGATGGCTGCGCCTTCACTGTCAAAATTCCAGAAGTACACGAAAAAGCTACAGATTTTTGACCTGCCTTTCCTGTTTAAAGATATGGAAGCGGTAGAGAAATTCCAAAACAGTGAAGATGGCCAAAAACTGCTGGGTTCACTGCAGAAGAAAGGTCTGGTAGGTCTTGGCTATCTGCACAATGGTATGAAGCAGCTGTCTGCGAGCCAGCCGCTTAAAGTACCTGCTGATGCTTCTGGTAAAAAGTTCCGCATCATGACGTCTGATGTACTTCAGGCTCAGTTTGAAGCAGTAGAAGCGGTACCTCTGAAAAAGCCATTCTCTGAAGTATTTACGCTGCTACAGACTAAAGCGATCGATGGTCAGGAAAACACTTGGTCAAACATCTACTCCAAGAAGTTCTTCGAAGTTCAGCCATACATCACAGAGTCTAACCACGGTGTACTGGACTACCTGGTTGTAACGTCTGCTGAATTCTGGATGGGTCTGGATGATGGCTTGAAAGCTGAAATCAAGAAAGCCCTGGATGAAGCAATCAAGCACGGTAATGGTATTGCTGCTCAGAAAGCAAGCGCAGACAAGCAGCAGATTATCGATTCTAAGCGTTCTGAAGTACTTGAGCTGACTGATGCTGAGCGTGCTCAGTGGGTTACAGCGATGAAGCCAGTTTGGAAAAAGTTTGAAGACCAGATCGGTGCTGATCTGATCAAAGCAGCTGAAGCGTCTAACAACTAATCTCATTTGAGTTTGTTGTAAAGGCAATCAACCGGGTGGGCGTTCGCTCCTCCTGCCCGGTTTTTTACCTCTGACTATTCAGAGGAGAGCTTCAGACGGGATGTCTGAACGCCTGGAGCTGTCCTGTGGAATTTCTTCATAGCAATAATAAAACATAACGACGTGAGTCGTTGCGGGGGCCGTTATGGTACGTAATCTCGTAACCAAGCTGGAAGAGGCATTTCTGTCCTTACTTCTGGTTTCGATGACATTGTTGGTGTTTGCTGAAGTGGTAGCGCGCTTTGGTTTTAACGCTGGTATTCACTGGGCGCAGGAAGTGACTCTGCTGCTTGCTGCCTGGTTTGTTCTCTTTGGCGCTTCATATGGCGTGAAAGTGGGTGCTCACATTGGTGTGGATGTATTTGTAAAACTGATGCCACACAACACCCATCGTTTTATTACCCTAGTTGCCGTAGGCCTTTGTTTGGTTTACTGCGGTCTGTTCCTTTACGGTTCCTGGATCTACCTGAGCAAGATGAAAATGATCGGAATCGAGTTAGAGGACTTGCCGGTACCGAAATGGATCCCAATGAGCATTTTGGTGATCGGTTTTGTATTGCTGATTGTCCGATTCCTGCAATTGGGCTGGAAAGTTGTTACGGATCAGGCTGACGGTTTCCACTTTGCTGATGAAGCTGAAGAGTCAATGGAATTGGCAAAAGAGCTGGAAGAAACCGCGTTGGCCACTGAGCCAAAAGAGGGTGCGAATCAAGTTAAGAAAGAGGGGGATAAATAATGACTATCGCGGTACTGTTTATCACTCTGTTTGGTTGCATGCTGATTGGTATGCCTATCGCCATTGCGCTGGGTCTGTCCTCTGTAACCACGATTCTATTGTTCTCAAATGATTCACTTGCATCGATTGCGCTGAAACTGTTTGAGGCTACGTCAGAGCACTACACGCTGCTGGCGATTCCTTTCTTTATCTTGTCTTCCGCCTTCCTTTCTACGGGTGGTGTGGCTAAACGTTTGATCAACTTTGCAGTTGATACGGTTGGACACATTAAAGGTGGTCTGGCAATGGCATCGGTTATGGCTTGTATGCTGTTTGCCGCTGTGTCCGGTTCTTCGCCAGCAACCGTGGCGGCTATCGGTACCATTGTTATTGCCGGTATGGTGCGCTCTGGATATCCGCAGTCTTTCGCTGCGGGTGTGATTGCGAATGCGGGCACGCTGGGTATTCTGATTCCACCGTCCATCGTAATGCTTGTATACGCTGCAGCGACTGAAGTATCCGCTTCGCGTATGTTTATGGCGGGCTTCATTCCAGGTTTGATGATGGGCCTGATCCTGATGATCGCGATTTATATTGTGGCGCGCATCAAAGGATTGCCATCACAGCCGTTCCCAGGTTTCAAAGCGCTGGCTAAATCTGGCTTGATTGCGCTGGGTGGCCTGATGCTGATCATCATTGTACTGGGCTCTATCTATGGTGGTATCGCCTCTCCTACAGAAGCGGCGGCTGTGGCTGCGGTTTACGGTTATTTTATTGCGGTGATGGGTTACCGTGATATTGGCCCGATGAAAGGCGTACCTTGGTGTAAAGAGGGTGAGAACTTTGTGACAGCAGCTCTGCGTAATGCGGTTCAGATGTTGTGGGCGTTCCCGAAATCAATCACCGATCCTGAAGTACGTAAAGTGATTCTGGATGCTTCTAAAGTATCTATGATGCTGCTGTTTATCATTGCTAATGCGATGCTGTTTGCTCATGTTCTGACGACTGAGCGAATCCCACACACTATTGCTGAAACTATTATCGCTTGGGGCCTGCCTGCATGGGGCTTCCTGATCGTAATGAACATCCTGCTGTTGATTGCGGGTAACTTCATGGAGCCTTCAGCGATTCTGTTGATCATGGCGCCTATCCTGTTCCCTATCGCGACTCAGCTGGGTATCGATCCGATTCACCTGGGTATCATTATGGTTGTAAACATGGAGATCGGGATGCTCACCCCACCGGTCGGGCTCAACCTCTTTGTAACCGCCGGAATAACCGGGCAGAACATGGTTTGGGTTATCAAAGCTTGTCTGCCATGGCTCTGTCTGTTGTTAGGCTTCCTGATACTGATTACCTATGTTCCGCAGATCTCCCTGTTCTTGCCGGAATATATCGATCACCTGAATGGGTATTGATTAACCTTCTTTTTCAACCCGAAAGTCGGAGGGCTCCTCTGGGCCCTCTTGCCTTAATCTGTTGATTAGTGCTTTAACCACCGCTTGCGGTGGTTTTTTTTGTCTGAAATTTGGGTGAATGCCCGCTGTGAAGGTATAATCGCCGCTTTTAGATAGCGCTTTACGAAGGGGTACCGCCAAGTGTTGGGTTACATTGCTGCATTATGGGGAATTACGGGTATCTGTATGCTATTGGGTAGTGCTATTTATCGCCTGAGTGCAATCGGCTTGCAGACCTTTAGCTACGACCTGTCCTGGTACCATTGGGCCGCATTGTTGTTCAGCGTTGTATTCATGGGCTTCTTTGAGGGCTATCGGGGGTTTCAGCAAGCATGGTCACCGCGTGTTGCCGCCAGAATCCTTTACCTGTCGCAAAACGCCTCTGCACTTCGAGTCATTCTGGCGCCTCTCTTCTGCATGGGTTTTTTCTCGATAGTCCGTAAACGCATGATTGTCACCTACTGCCTGACGCTAGGGATCGTCACGATGGTCATGTTGGTTCATCAGCTGGATCAACCGTGGCGAGGCATCGTTGATCTTGGGGTTGTGACGGGGCTTGCCTGGGGCTTGGCTTCGTTGCTGCTATTTACGGTTCAGGCGTTTTTTGGTCGATCTTTTCAGCATTCCCCAGAGATGCCCTGATTATTCCACTAGCCTGTAATTGAAGCGCCTGAGGATATTTTCAAACAGGTTCTCATTTTCTGCATTGGTGGCTTTCTTAGCTTGGTCCAAAGGACGTTGAAAGTTTTGAATGATGCTGTCGTCTGTTTCCGGGTTAAACGCAAAATAAAGCCAGCCCGGTTGCCCAAGGTAGAGTCCCACTTTGTAATCTAGCGAAGGCAGCCCTAAACGTCTTTGAATGTCGGTAGCGACATTGACATCATAGGCCCAGGCATCAAGACGACCATGTTCGAGCATCTTCGCTGCTTTGTCTGGATTGGAGAGCGGAATGAGGTGAATGTTTGGAATATTTAACTCTTTGAGTAGTATGCCGCCAATGTCATTTTTGATAATTCCAACCCTTAAATCTTCAAGATCAGCAAAGTTGCTGAAGTCTCTATTAAGATCGGATCGAATAATTAAACCGTTTTGAGATGAAGCGATAGGTCCCACCCATTTGAATAGTTCCTCTCTGGCAGGTGTGCGGTAGGTTGAAAATAGCATGCTGTTTTTGACATTCAGGGTTCGCTGATAGCCACGTGGCCAGGGAACAAAATGGATTGTTTCAACGCCGAAGGGGGCATCCATTTGTTCGAGCATCAACTGCAAAAGCTCTACAGAGATGCCTTGCGGGGATTGATTGCTATAAAAATTGAAGGGTGGGTAATGCTCAGAATAGATCATCACCTCATCATCGGACGAGTACGCCTGTAGGGGGAGTAGAAGTATGGCTGCTAGCAGCAAGCATAAACTGCGGCAACAGGGGATAATCTTCGCTAGACTCATCGTTTACTCATTATGGCTTGCTTACTACAGAGTTTAGCCTATTTCACAAAGAGCAAGGAGTTTAGATCGCAAGCAATGCAATCCTTATTCACGCTTAAATTTTCATCTATCAAACCCATTGTCCTATGCAGTCAATTTTTAAAGCAGCGCCTGGTTTCTGTGCATGCTGAACAGGTTGATCGTTGGTTGGCAGCAGGAATGGTTCGCCTCAATGGTCAGCCGATTATAGAGGATTGTGTGTGCGGGAAGGGAGATAGACTGGAATTGGATATTCCTGACCATCAAGAGGCACAGGTTGATGATAACTGGCAACTGGTTTGGGAAAGCGACGAGCTGATGGCCATTAACAAACCTCCTCTGTTACCGGTGAGTCGAACAACCCGTAATCTGTATATGACATTGATCTCTTTGGTACGCAGACAAACCCCTTATCCTGATGCTCAGCTATTGCATCGTTTAGATACGGAAACCTCGGGACTGATTCTATTGGCTAAGAATCGGGAGGCTGATCGTAAATGGAAGCCGCAGTTGGCTAAGCTGATTCGGCGCAAGGTCTACCAAGCATGGGTACATGGGTCACCAAACTGGGACCATTTACTGATGGAATGCGAGTTGTCCGAGAAAGCAGGCAGTGACATCCGTAGTCAGGTTTATGTTGTTGAGCCTCAATCTGATAGCCAATATTTAAAACCGCGACCAAGTAAAACAGAGTTTCTTGTATTACAAAGGGCAGGAAGCAAGAGCCTGATCCAGTGTGAACTGTTCACGGGAAGGAAACACCAAATCAGAGCTCAGTTAGCCCATTTAGGCCATCCAATCATAGGTGACAAGATCTATTCACATGATGGTGCATATTATCTAAAGCGGTTGGATCAAGTCTTAACTTCGAAGGATTTTGAGGCATTGGGGGCACCATATCACATGTTGTCGGCTAGCCTACTGGAAATCGCATTAGAAGATAAAACAGTTATTGTTGAGATTGGGGCGGCTCGGTTCCATGAGATGAACCCCCGATGATGAGTTCATTACAGCTGGCAGCCTGCGGCTGCCAGCTGTATTAATTAGATTTTAAACTGGCCAACAATGCCTGAAAGACGTGTTTCTAGTTGGGCAAGTTCCTGAGAGGTTTGTGACAGTTCTTCAGCGCTGGTAGCTGAATACTCAGCGATGTCAGCGACTTGTTGTACATTTCGACTGATCTCCTCTGCTACTGAGGTTTGTTCCTCTGCGGCACTGGCGATCTGAGTGTTCATCTCAGTTATGGTGCCTACGGACTGGGTAATCGTATTGAGTGAATTACTTGCATCTGCGGCTCGGTCAACTGTGAATGAGCTTTGGCTGCGGCTACTGTCCATCACAGACACCGCCTGGCGCGAGCCCGACTGCAGGCTTTCGATCATCTTGCGTATCTCATCGGTACTTTGTTGAGTCCTGTTTGCCAGCGTTCTTACTTCATCCGCAACCACGGAGAATCCGCGCCCCTGTTCTCCTGCGCGTGCGGCTTCTATGGCTGCATTAAGTGCCAGAAGGTTAGTTTGATCGGCAATGTCATTGATGACATTAACGACTTCGCCAATCTTGTCGGCATCACTTTGCAAGGAGGTTATCACGTCTGATGCGCTGTTAATTTCACTGGATAACGAGTTAATTGCTGTGATGGTCTCATCCACAGTGCCTTTACCACTATTGGCCTCTCCATCAGCGCTACTCGCCGCATTAGCCGCGCCTGCTGCGTTGGTGGCAACTTCTTGAGCTGCCGCTGCCATTTGGTGAACCGCCGCAGCTGCTTGAGCGGTTTCATGTCGTTGCTGACCAACATTCGAATGGGTTTCATCGACGACATGGTTCATTTTTTTGATTGAGCTGCTTAGGTCGACTACGCCGTCACGAATATCAGAAACTAATGCCTGTATTTTGTCAGCGAATTCATTAAACCCCTGCGAAACCATACCGACCTCGTCATTAGTTTGGACGGCCAGGCGCTTGGTCAGATCTCCTTCTCCTTTGCTAATATCCAGCAAAGCTTCGGCGGTATCTTTTAAAGGTTTTGTTACTCTGCTGGCGATCCAGGTGCTGATAACAATCGCCAGCACGGTAAGTACAATTCCAAGGCCGGCAATGACGAGCATGGTTTGCCATATCTGGCCTTTTATCTTAGCTTCGGCTGCGGCTACAGCGTCATCTATATCGTCAATATAAAAGCCCGTTCCAAGCATCCAGCCAAATTCCGGGACAATAGATGCAAAGCTGAGCTTGGGAGCATCGCTGCCTTTAGAGGGTTTGTTCCACATGTAGGAGACGAATCCACCGCCTTTGCGCCCTTCATCGATCAGATCCTTGATGATCTCAACCCCGTTGGGGTCTTTCAGGCTCATCATGTTTTTACCTTCCAGGGATGTTTTTGGCCGCATAGCTACCGCATTACCCGCGAAGTCATAAACGAAAACATAACCATCTTTACTTTTCTCAAAGGTAATTGAGCGCAAAATATTTGCCGCTTGTTCCCTTGCGGTATCTTCACCAAGCTGTGGAATGGCTTTTATAACAGGCTGGATGGAGGTCAAGGCAATTTCTACATAGTTTTGCAGCGTGCTCTTCTTCTCTTCGTACATCGTTGCTCGAATGTCTTCAACCTCATGTTCACCCAATATAGTCAGATTTGAATAAACGAAAGCCATGACTAGCACCACGATTAAGATAATCGGGGTAATGCTGAGTAATAGAATTTTTCTCTTAAGGGTTAGCCTGCTCATACCTGGCAATACTCCATTAGGAAGTCCGTTTAGTTATTCCTTATATATTACAGTATAGATGCTTAATTAGGTCTGGCTAATATTTTTGTTTGTTGTGGCAAAAATGTTCTGTTGGTGATTTGTTTTATATTTATATTTTTATAATCAATTAATTAGCATTATGATCGGTTGTTGTTGTATTTTGTTAATTAGGTACAAAAACGGTCGTTCGGTCTCTAAGAAACGGGTGGAAAATAGACGCAAATGAAGCCCAGGCAACTTTTAAATAGAGCCTGCGTTTATTATAGAAGTTAATTTGCGGGGCAGTGGGAGGAACAGGCAAAGATTTGCGGTGATAAGGGCTGCCTGAAAAGGCAGCCCGGAAGATTAGCCTAAGAACAGTTGATAGGCCTTGTTGTCAGTTTCTTCCCAGAAGTTATATCCAATCTCTTCCAGGAAACCTTCAACTTGCGCTCGTTCAGCTTGCGGAATTTGCATGCCGACTAAAACGCGCCCATAAGCGGCACCGTGGTTGCGGTAATGAAACATCGATATATTCCATTTGCTGCCCAGCTTGCTGAGGAATTTCATCAGTGCACCGGGACGTTCGGGGAACTCAAAACGGTAGATAACTTCGTTTTCGAGATTTGCAGGGGCGTGACCCCCTACCATATAGCGCACATGGATTTTTGCAATTTCGTTATCGCTGAGGTCTTCTACCTCATAATCACTACTACGAAGTTCATTGACCAGCTCTTCGCGACCACCTCCGCCAGCTTTGAGCTGTACTCCGGCAAATACAATCGCATTGCTCTCATCGCTATAACGATAATTGAACTCGGTAATATTTCGGCTACCCAGGGCTGAGCAGAATCGTTTAAAGCTACCCGGCTTTTCGGGAATACGTGCAGCGATAATTGCTTCGCGTTTTTCGCCAAGTTCAGAGCGCTCAGCGATATGGCGTAAGCGGTCGAAATTAACATTAGCACCGGAGTCGATCGCAATTAAGGTTTTATCCGAACAGGCTTCACGTTCCACATATTTCTTCATACCCGCAACACCCAGGGCACCGGCAGGTTCACAGATTGAGCGGGTATCATCGTAGATGTCTTTAATGGCCGCACAAATTTCATCGGTGGAGACGGTAATCACATCATCGACGTAGCGTTGTGCCAGCTCAAAGGTATTCTCGCCGATGGTCGCAACAGCAACACCGTCAGCAAATATGCCGACTTGCTCAAGGGTGACACGTTTGCCTGCATCCATCGCTGCCTTAAGGCAAGCTGAGTCCTCTGATTCTACGCCAATAATTTTTGTATCTTTACGTAGGTATTTTACGTAAGTTGCTATACCTGCAACTAATCCGCCGCCACCCACAGGGACAAAGATCGCCTCAATAGGACCTGACTCCTGCCGTAGGATCTCCATCGCTACAGTGCCCTGACCGGCAATGACATCAGGATCATCAAAAGGGTGGACAAACGTCATGCCTTTTTCTGCAACCAGTTTTTGCGCATGGGCTGCGGCATCATCATAAGCATCGCCATGCAGTACGACTTTACCGCCTAGGCGTTTAACGTTGTTAACTTTTACATCGGGTGTGGTCTTGGGCATGACAATCGTCGCTTTCACACCCAGCTTCTTAGCGGACATCGCCAACCCCTGGGCATGGTTGCCAGCAGATGCTGCTACGACCCCGCAGGCACGCTCTTCTTCGGAGAGTTGCGATAGCTTGTTGTAGGCACCGCGAAGTTTAAACGAGAAAACGGGTTGCTCATCTTCTCGTTTCAGCATAATTCGGTTATTCAGACGCTCAGATAGACCTTTTGCTTCATCCAGTGGTGTCTCTACCGCAACGTCGTAGACGCGGGCCGAGAGGATTTTCTTGATATAACGATCTGGCATGGTTGTTCGCCTGAATAACTATTAATTAAAGAGAGCCGGAAATGGTAAAGGTAAACCCCCTATAGCGTCTACAATAGAAGGGTAAAGCTGCGTATAATTTGCCCCAATTCTTATTATTATCAGAGAAAACCGTGAGGTTTTCCGCGCTAAAGAGCACAGGTACCTATCATGACCCAGGACGAGATGAAAAAAGCAGTTGCTGAAGCTGCTGTGGAGTACATCAAACCTAAACTTACAGAAGATAGCATTGTCGGGGTTGGTACCGGCTCAACGGCTAATTTCTTTATCGATGCCCTCGCAGAGATCAAGCATATGTTTGAGGGAGCAGTTGCCAGTTCAGAAGCGACTGCAGAACGTTTGAAAGGTCATGGTATTGAGGTGTTCGATATGAACTCAGTATCAGAGATGGAAGTTTATGTAGATGGTGCTGACGAATTTGATTCAGGCCTGAACCTTGTAAAAGGTGGCGGTGGCGCATTAACCCGTGAAAAGATTGTTGCGGCTGTAGCTAAAGAGTTTGTCTGCATTGTGGATAGCAGTAAAAAAGTGGACGTTCTAGGGGAGTTCCCATTGCCTGTTGAGGTGATTCCAATGGCACGTTCGCAAGTGGCGCGTGAGCTAGTCAAACTGGATGGTATGCCTGAGTGGCGACAGGGTTTTGTAACAGATAATGGTAATCTGATTCTTGATGTTCATGACCTTGAAATCATGCGTCCGAAGGAGCTGGAAAAACAGCTTAATAATATCGTCGGTGTAGTGACCAATGGTCTGTTTGCAAACCGTGGAGCGGATGTAGTCCTTATGGGAACTGAGTCTGGCGTTGAGACGATAAAGCTTTAAGGCCGTATCATTGAGGGGTGCCCTATGTGGATTGATCGAGAGATAAGAGATTTTTCCCATGGGCACCTTGAACTGCTTGTTCAAAACCTAATCCCCGCGATAAAAATTCCCCTGTTCGCTTCCCAAGCAGAACTGCGTAACTTAAAAAATGCTTTATTAACTGAGTCGGTGCGCGGCAATAGTGTGCCTGAGGTAACGCGGCTCGGGATTAGTCAGTACCAGCATGGTGTTTTAAAAAGTAAGCAGGATTATCTGAAGTTAGCTATCCAGTCGCGAGAAGTGCAGAAGGTAATTTTTGCCGCCAGTTTTGATCCGCTGAATCGCTTAATCCAGCTCTTTAACGAGCAAGGTGTAGATCTGGATATTATGGCGGAAGAAGGCCAGCAATATTTTGCTGGATGCGGAAAAGTAAGGAATGGATTTAGCCCTATTCACGTTGATTACGCGCCTCAGGATTCGGATGGCTGGGAAATAGGCGCTGCTTCTGCTCAACTGGCCTGGAATCTCTATCTTGATCCCGGATCGAAGGCTGGTGAATTGATGCTCTGGGATAAGTGCTGGTCGCCCGAAGATGATATTTATCAGGTAGATGATAACTATTACTACGAAGCCGAAGTCGTCGCTGGAATTGATCCTCTTATGGTTCCGGTTGAGGTAGGTAGTGTATTTCTGATTAATTCCCGAAACTTTCATGCCGTGAATGAAGCAGAAAACCGCCTGGCCTTCGGCTCTTTTATCAGCGTCTTCGGAGATGGTCGAATGAGATTATTCTCATGAAAGTGCGGCTCATCCATTTTTCGAAGGCTGACGAGGTGTTCTTTGAGAGGATCTCCCAGGTCAGGCAGCTGCGATTTGATGTCTGGAAACCCATTGTTGGCGACCAAGTAGCCCAGCAACGTTTTTATGATGATGGCTTTGATGACCATAGCCATCATGTAGCATTGCTTGAGGGTGATGAGATGCTGGCTACTGCCCGTCTTACTGTGTGCGAAGCTACAGTTCAGATTCCTGATGCTGAAAGTTACCAATTCATGCTCGAAGCGATGTCGTTCCCCCTGGCTATTCTGAGTCGGATGGTTGTACGAAAAGATAAACAAGGATTGGGATATAGCACTGAATTAACCAGACAACGAATCGCCATCGCTTGTCGGTTTCACCTTAAAGAGGTTTGGATAGAATCTCGTCGTCAGCGATGCAAACAGCTGAGTGAAGTCTTGGGATTTGAAGAGAGGGGGCTTAGTCAGGATGTCAGTGTTGAAGGGGAATGGTTGTTGCTTCGGAAGCCCTGTCATGAACAAGTTTAATGAGTTTTAGTTTCTGCGAGCATCGATAAAGCTTCTCAGTTTGAAAAGTTCAGGGTTTGACCTCGATGCCCACCCGTAGGCTACCCTATTTTATACTCAGTTATATGTTTTTGAGTGTTTTCAGGCGCCATCTGGTTATGCAGGTTTTTGTATGTCCAGTGCTTTCGCTTACTGCTTTAAGAAGTCGATAATTGGGCAATCTGACACAGGTCCGTCACCACAGCAGAGGTCAGACAGCTGCTCAAGGGAATGTTCTATTTTCTGCAATTCCCCGATCTTCTGTTTAACCAACTGAATTTTATTCTCTACTTGTTCTTTTACAAGGGCGGAGCTTGTTGCGGGATCTGTTTGCAGATTCAATAGCTCACCGATCTCCTGTAGGGAGAAACCCAGGTCTTTGCAGCGTTGAATGAAGTGCAGGCGTTGCAGTATTGATTGGGGGTAGACCCTATATCCAGAGTCTAATCGTTGCGGTGCAGGAATGAGGCCACGCTTTTCGTAGTAGCGAACGGTTTCGACACTGATGTCGGATTGTTTGGCCACCTGGCCTATTTTTAATAGAGTCATACTGCCTGTTTAGCACAGGCAGTATGTGCACTCAACATCCGTAAAGCGTATTAGATTGCTACGCGGCTAACGGCGATGCTTGCAGGCATGGTGATCCACGCCAACGCAACTAGGTTAATGATGATCCAGGAAAAACCGGAAGAGTCGCGGAAATTTTCGTTATCGGCCATGAAAGTCACCCTCGTTTTCAGGCAAGCAGCGGGTACCGTTGAGCCGTTGAAGTAAAACAGCAATTTACTTCGCCAATGGTGAACACTTGAGTGTTTCTAGTCTGGGTGGCTTGGAACCATGCTTAGGTTTAATTTGCATAGAACTGTCTAGTTTCTGGCGCGGGATTCTATCAGGGTTGTTCAAATTTTGATAGGCAAAATAAATTATCCCTAAGCCATGTGATAGTTAATAGGTATCACTACAAAAGGTGTGGTTTTTGAAATGATTTAGCAATCAGGCTAATCAGGTCGACACCAGTCGCCTGCCATTTTTCGCAGTAATATTTTATTGCGGGTTGGCTTTTGTCTTGTTCCGTAAGCGTCCAATAAACGTTTAATCCACAATAATGCCTGCAGGGGCAGTTGCTCTGCCGTGTTGTAACTGGAATGTATGATAACGTTATCTTCTGAATAGAGAAGGCTGGTTATATCGCCGGATGTAAGATCAACAAGCACCATGGCTTCCTCCATACCACCGCAGTGATCTCGTGTACCTTTAATGATGAGCAGGTTTTCTTCAACCCTGATGGGCACAAAACCGCCGCCAAGATTCCTGAAGAGGTGTTGAAAGCCCGATAAACCTTGCATAGCGATTAAATTGGCATGTAGGTAATCGTCATAGAGAGGCTCTCGCAGGTATTGGTTGTGATTACGACGCAGAAGGTTCGCCTCATCTTTGTCAATGAACAGATTCACCTGTTCTGACATAGGGAGAAAAGCCAGCTGCTCTTGGCCGAAGACCTCTTTAAGCTGGTTGTAATTAATATCCTGTGCGTAAGTAGTAAGGCTAATTAATAAGCCAAAAAACAGACAAATCTTATTTTTCATTGCACAAATTCACTTTCTGCTCATCATTCTGGATTATGATAGATAAATTGCGATCGGATAAATGAGCGAAAAGGATCATGGTGCGCTTTCTAGTTTTTTTTATTGTCTTTATTGCTTTAACTCTGCATAACTTGCCACTGCTGATACGAGATCAGGCAGTTATCTGGCTATTAGATAATGGCGCTGAAAAGGCAGGTTTAACTGCTTTGGACGTGGATTGGTTGAAGGGCAAAGTGCATATCAAAGGACTGTATGCCCAAGCTGAGGGGAAACCTAAACTACAGGTTGATCAGCTGGAAGTGGACCTGGATTATGAATTGTTATCTGAAAAGCGGATTCTGATTTCTGAGCTACGCCTAGAAGGGGTTGATCTAGGGGTTAAGCAAAGAGAGAAAAACCTTTGGTTAGGAACCATCGATCTTAACCAGTTCTCAGGTGAAAAAGAGAAGCAGGAGCCCTCTCCGAGTGAGAGTAGTGAATGGAGTTTTGGCCTTGCGAATATGAGGCTGAATAATGTTCATTGGCGTACAGACCTTCCTGGGCAAAAACACCATCTAGCTTTGCTAAACGCTACCGTTGCAGACTTTTATCTATGGGATCAGCAGCAGCCGGTACGTGTTGATCTTGAGGGCTCCTTAAATGGAGCACCCATTGCAATTGAGTCATCATCAAAGCCTTTACCGGAAGAGAAGAGCTCCGAACTACATATCAAACTGAATCAGTTCCCGGTTCACAGTGTAACTGCTGCTTTTATCCCTTCACTACGGGCTCATGTGGATCTCGATCTTAACCTTTCTGCGACCACAAACCTCAACAGCCAGCTAATGGCGCTTAAACAGTCGGGCAACATTAAGATCAGAGATTTCTCAATTGCTCAGAATGATCTGAATGTTAAGCATAAAAAACTGAATTGGCAGGGTGATCTGCAATTGTCCCTGTTGAGAAGCACGTTGCAAAACATGCAGATGACCAGCAAGTTAGAGCTCGGAGGTTTGCAATTAAAGGCGCCAGGAAACAGCCTGAATCTATCTGATCTGAAGTTGGTATCAGCTCTGGAGATGGAAGGGATGCAGTCCATTTTAGCCAAGGACCTAGCGATGTCTGCTAAAGGTATTTTGGTGGATACCGGTACACAGCAGCTTTCCCTTGAAAATGCCCATTTTCGTGGCGATGCAAAGAGCGAAGACCTGAAAAACTGGCAGGCCAATATTCCATCATTAATTTTAGGTTTAGTGGAGCTATCAGCGAATAATCAGCAGCTTGTTACAGTGGAGAAACTACAACTGGATCGTTTTAAGTTTTACGAGCTGAATCGTATTGAACTAGCGACGATGGGTGTGGATAACCTGAAGGTGATGGGCGATGGCGGTGTCTTCACCCGCTGGAACAGGATTCAAAGTGATGGAATCCAATTCAATCAGATGAATCATCTGAATATTGCAAATCTGGCTCTTTCCGGCAGCAAGACAAGATTGCACCTTTCGCAGCAGCGGACGCTTCCCGATCTGGATTGGTTATTAGCTAATTTGGCTTCTCCTGAAAAGAAGGAAGCAGAAACTAAGCCTACGGCAAGTGAGCCGACTGCTCCTTTCAGAGTCAGTATTGGCTCGATCAATTTAAGTGGCAATAACCCGGTTTCGGTGGTGGATAAAGGGGTCAAACCTAGTTTTAAAACAGACCTAAATCTTTCGAAGTTAGTGCTTAAGGATTTAGATACGGCTTCTAAAGGTAAAACTAGCTTTTCCCTAAATGCTAAAAACGGATTCTCTACCATCAGTGCTAAGGGGGCGATTGAGCTGTTCAGTGGTAACTTTGGTGGTAACTGGGATGCATCGGTTAAAGGCTTGGGTTTGCCTCAAGTGAGCCCTTACTCACTTGAATATACTGGTTACTACATGCATAGCGGTCAGTTAAGCCTGGATACAAAGGGCACGATTAAGAGCCGTAAGCTTAAGGGGGATATGGATATACGCCTCAATAAGTTAGAAGTTGAAGCCCGAAATAGCGATCGAAGCGGAGAATTTGATCAGAAGGTTTCTATGCCTTTGGGCACGGCGATAGCGGTCCTGCAGGATAACGATGACAATATCGACTTACAGATTCCCGTCGATGGTTCCTTAGATGATCCGCAGTTTGGTTACCAGACTGTGATTAATAAACTGGCCGGAAAAGGCTTAAAAAGTGCCGCAATGGGTTACCTGAGCCAGGCGCTACAACCGTTTGGTGCGTTGATCTCTATTGGCCAGATGGTTATGGATGCTAGCGATAAGGGGAGCTTCATTAATCTCCAGCCAGTCTTCTTTGGGCCTGCTAGCAGCGCGCTGGATGCAGAAGATAAGCAGTACCTCGCGAAACTTTCTGGAATGATGAAAGAGCGCAAGGGGATGCGAATGAATATTTGTGGGCTTGCTGTTGCTGCCGATGAGCCGGTTGTTTGGGCGGAGCTGATGGCAGAAAACAAAAAGCGCAAGAAGCCTTTGGCAGAAGAGGCTTTAAAATTAGAGCTGAGCCCAATGTTGCAACAGCTTGCTGAACAGCGGAGTAACCAGATTAAAGGCGCATTAGTTAAGCAGGGTATCGATATTGAGCGGTTGTTTAGCTGTTACCCTAAAGTAGATCTGAAATCAGATGAGAAGCCTCAGGTAACTTTAGGTTTATAAAAACCCCATTGACCTGAATCAGTATCAACTCGTTTTGGTTGCTTCCTTTTAAGGTGAAGTATGCGAAATCCACAATAAGCTGTAGTATGTAAAGTATTACACTTTTTTGTCTTTATATTATGAATCCTGTAGTACGTGCCAGGGAGCTATTAAAACGCTTCTCTAGACAAGTTGGACTCAATTCTGGACAGGGTAGTCTCATTAGCCGTTGGTTTAGGCCATCGGCTATTTTATTCTGCTTATTTGCCAGCTTATCCGTTACGGCAAACAGCCCTATTTCCAGCGCTCCTGACTTTAAAGATATCTTTGCCAAGCATGGTTCGGTGATGCTGTTAATCGATCCCTCTTCAGGGAAAATTATCGATGCCAACCCTGCGGCAGCAACTTTTTATGGATATGGTCGTTCAACGCTTCGAGCGATGAGTATCCAGCAAATTAATACTCTCACCCCTGAACAGGTAAAAGAGGAGCGTAAACTCGCTAAATCTCAGGGGCGAAATTACTTTATTTTCCGTCATGAACTGGCTTCTGGGGATATCCGCACAGTGGCGGTTCAGTCCAACCCTTTCTCTTTTTCGGGTAAAACCCTGCTGTTATCGGTGATCAACGATATAACCCCTGGAAGGCATGATGATCAGGCGCTTTGGCATTATCAAAGCCGGCTAGAAGAGATGGTTGATCAACAAGTTCGCGAGATAGAAGAGGTTCGCCAGCAGAAAGAGTGGATCCTTTGGGGGGGCATAACGCTTCAGGCGATCATCATCCTGGGATTAGTGTTTAGTATTCATCGTGGATTGAAGTTGCGCGATGAGCTATCCAGCCAGCGCCAGAGCCTTCGCAATATCATTTGGGGCACGGATGTCGGAACTTGGGAATGGAATGTCCGTACGGGGGAAGCCCATCTGAACACCCGTTGGGCCGCGACCCTGGGTTATACACTGGATGAGTTGCAACCTATTAGCATTGAAACCTGGTGGATGTACGTACATCCAGATGATGTGGAGCGTTCTCGAGAGGCTCTCCATAAACATTTCTCTGGAGAGTCTGACGCCTATCAGTGTGAAGTGCGCATGCGGCATAAAGAGGGGCACTGGGTTTGGGTGTTAGACCGCGGGAAAGTGGTTGCATGGAGTGAGTCTGGAAAGCCTGAATGGGTTTCCGGAACCCATACAGAGATTACTGAGAAAAAAGCAGCAGAAGGCTCTCTGTTACAGGCTGCCAGTGTTTTTGAACATGCCAATGAAGGGATTATGATCACGGACCCTGAGGGCACCATACAGAATGCTAATTTGGCGTTTAGCCGCATCACCGGGTATAGCAGAAACGAAGTGATTGGCCAAAACCCGAGAATATTTAGTTCGGGTCACCATGATGATCAATATTTTGCGGAGATGTGGAAAAGCCTAAGCGAAAAGGGAAACTGGACCAACGAGATCTGGAATCGTCGTAAAGATGGTGAGATTTTTGCAGCTATCCAGACGGTTAGTGCGATCAAAGACGAGAATGGCGAACTGCTACGCTATGTCTCTCTGTTTTCAGATATAACGGCGCTGAAAAAGCAGCAGCAACAGCTGGAAAAGATAGCCCATTACGATGCGCTTACCGGGCTGCCAAACAGGGTGCTACTCTCCGACCGATTACAGCAGGCTATTTTACAAGCTAAGCGACATAAACGTTTGCTCGCCGTTGCTTTTTTCGATCTTGATGGGTTTAAAGAGGTCAATGATACCCACGGTCATAGTATCGGGGATAAGCTCTTGATCGAACTGGCTGAGCGCAGTAAGCAAGCCCTTCGTGAAGGTGATAGCCTGGCGCGTTTAGGTGGGGATGAATTCGTCGTTGTGCTGCAGGATTTACACAGCTCTGAAGAGAGCTTGCCAGTACTTGAGAGACTTCTAAAGGCGATCTCTAAGCCTATATTCATGAACCATACTGAAATCTGTGTTTCTGCAAGTATAGGGATTACGTTCTACCCGCAAGCGGATGAAATTGATGCCGACCAACTGATTCGTCAGGCAGATCAGGCCATGTATGTTGCCAAGCAAAGTGGCAAAAATCGTTATCATATATTTGATACAGAGCATGACCGAAGTGTGCGGGGCCATCACGATCAGGTTCTACGTATTCATTCGGCGCTCAATAACCGGGAATTCGAACTTTATTATCAGCCAAAAGTAAATATGCGTACCGGGCAGGTAGTGGGAGCCGAGGCGCTGATACGGTGGAATCATCCTGAGAATGGTTTGGTTATGCCTGGGGATTTCTTACCGGTGATTGCCGGCGATGCCGGGTTGGTCGTTGAGGTGGGTGATTGGGTGCTTGAACAGGCGATGACACAGATTGATCAATGGCATCAGCAAGGATTAGATGTCCCGGTCAGTGTCAATGTTGATGCCTTACATCTACAGCTGCCTGATTTTGTCGATCGTCTGCAACAAATGCTGGCTGCTCACCCAGGGGTTTTACCAGGGGATCTTGAACTTGAAGTGCTTGAAACCAGCGCACTAAACGACATTAATCGAGTATCAACCATTATTAACGAGTGTAGAGATATCGGGATCAGCTTCGCCCTGGATGATTTTGGTACCGGTTACTCTTCGTTGACCTATCTGAAACAACTGCCCGCACATCTATTGAAGATCGACCGTAGCTTTGTCTGCGATATGCTCGATGATTTAGAAGACCTATCTATTCTGGAGGGAGTTTTAGGTTTAGCGAATGCGTTCCGTTGCCAAACGATTGCCGAGGGTGTGGAATCGGTAGCGCAAGGTGAAATGCTTCTCATGATGGGCTGTGAACTGGCCCAGGGTTATGTGATTGCGAAGCCGATGCAAGCACATTGTATCGCTGATTTTATTGCGTCCTGGAGGCCGGATCCTTCATGGGTAAATCGGGATGTCATTGGTCGGGATAACTTGCCATTTCTGTTTGCGATTGTAGAGCAACGAACCTGGTCTAGAGAGTTGCATAACTTTCTGAAAGCGGGTGGAACGGAGTTGCCCGAGGTAATCAAACAACGTTGCCAATTTGAAGAGTGGTTAAAAACGGCGGACGAAACTCGTTTTGAAGCTTGCTCGGAGCTCCAGCAGATCCGAAGTATGCATGAGGAGATTCACCAGCAGGCTGACCAATTTATAGCTGAATGTTTAGCAGGTGAGCAGGTCGATTCGCAAAAACTTAGCCATTTTGAAAAGAGAGGTAGTGACTTACTCAAGCGGTTAAGAGGCTTGCTGAATTGATCAGTATTGACTGGTTATTCTTTGTACAGGTATGTGCTATGCTGGTTAAACAAGCGTTTGTTTGGCTTGTTTAATGAGATCCTCTCTCGAAAAGGCAAAACCCGAGTAATCGGGTGACGCAAAGTCACGGGTCCCAATGGGACAGCCGGACCGCCACAGGAGAGTTACCCCAAGGAATTTCGTTTTTGAGGGTCTCGCACGTTTAGAGTGAGGAGGTCTTTATGAAAACGATTAACGTCCGTCTTAACGCTAGGCACATCCCTATAGTGCTGATGTTCTTTCTTGTGTCACCTGTAACAACGGCAAGTGATTTTTCCCTATCGACGTTTCAGGCGTCATCACAATTATTGGCTCAGGTATCTGTTGGCAAGGCTATCAATAAAGATCCAGATATCGAATTGGTATATCGAGAGAAAGCGGTTGAGTCACTCAGGATTAAAGAGAAGAAGAGTAAATTTTACCTGGCGCTATTAATGGCACTAAAAAATCGATAAGAAAATAGACCGGCTTTAGCACGGATATGCCAAAGCCGGTTAGCATTTATCTGCTGGTTAGTGTGTTGTAGCTTTGCGGCATGCTCTGCTGTCGATGACTAACAAGGCTGATCAGGAAAAATAGCCCGAAGCCGGTCAGTGGCAAAGTAATCCAAAGCTCCGGATGGAGCGAAGGTTCCAGGTTGATCAGCAATTTATGAATGGGCCATAAGCTCAGTTCGATAATGAGTACGGCAAGTAATCCGCTCAACCCGCCTACCAAAGCCATCTCCAGGCGATCAAGTTGCATACATTGGCGCTTACTTGCGCCGAGCGTTTGCAGAAGCGCATTTTCGTACTTCCTTTGTTCTAACTCCTGAGTCAGGGTGACGTAAAGCAAAATAACACCCGAAGCGGTCGTCAGAAGCATCAGTAAGCCTGATAATAGCGATAACTTACTGAGGAGTTGTTGAAGTTGGTCGAGGATCTGACGCACGTCGATCAGGGTAATGGTTGGGAATTGCTGAATAAGCTCTCGTCCGACTTCAGCACTGTTAGCTCCCAGATGAAAGCTGGTCATATAGCTTGCGGTAAGGTCCTTGACCGTATCGGGTGAGAAAATGAAGTAAAAGTTGGGTTGGAAAGTGTCCCATTTTACTGCCCGAATACTGGTGATCTTAGCGCTTACTTCCTGGCCACCTACATCAAAGCTGACTTTATCACCAAGCTCCAGGCCGAGTTCTTCCGCTTCCTCTTGTTCGATAGAGACTGAATTCTCAGTTGCCCAGTTGCCAGAGAGTAGCTTGTTATGGGAGGGCATACTGATGGAACTGGTCAGATTGAGTTCGCGGCGTAGCGAGGGTTGCGCCAGTTGCTCAGGGGTCATCGTATCGGCTAGCGGAAGATCGTTTACTTTTACCAAGCGGCCGCGATAGATAGGCCATAAATGATCATCTACTTGATGCTTTTCCAATAATGTTTCGACATCATCTTTCTCCCAATCCTGAATGTTGATCAGAAAATGGTCGGGGGTATCTGTTGGTAATTGGGCCTGCCACCGATTCAACAAGTCGTTGAGGGCGATCGTATTGATGCTCAGCAATGAAAAAAGCAGGCAGATAACCGGTATCTGTATACGATACCAGCGCTGCTGCTGATTAACCCGGCTCATCAATAGGTTACCTAACGGGTGTATGCTGGCAAAACGCTGACAAAGGAAGCGCGCGATGTGGGCTCCAAGCACCCCCAGAGTGCTGCCGATAATCAATAAAATCACACTCAGGCTTAGGGTTAATAGCAGGCTATTCAGATACCAACTGGTCAGTAACAGCAGGCATAGGAATGCCAGAATATAAGGTAGATTTCCTCCCCAGGTTAATTTAGCTGGGCGTGCCTGCAAAAGCTGCATAGGGTTGCTTCGTTGTAAGCGGAACAACGTAGGCAGGCCAAGGCAGACCAGTATAGCCAAGCCCAGCAAAGGCCCAGAGAAGTATGCTCCCAGGCTGGCTTCAGGCACAGGTTGAGGTATTAATCCACTGAGTAGCGCAAGCCCGCCTTGTTCTAACGCCAGAGCTAATAAAACACCTGACAGGGTGCAGAAGCACCAGGCATAGGCCAACTGCAGTAAATAGAGCCTAAGCAGTTGTTGGTTGTTCATACCTAAGGTTTTTAAAAGGGCCGCACGTTTGTTCTGGCTTTGGGTGAAACGGCGCAGGCTCAAAAAGATCGTCATGGCTGCTATGAATATGGAAAACAGAGCGCCTAGCCGCAGATATGATGATGCTTTGGTTAATGCGCTATTTTGCTGGCCCTCATCGCTTCTAAGCGTGGTAATGCGCTCGCCAGTTGCAGTATTAGTTTGAAGCTGTTGTTCTAACCGCTTGATAGCCTCTTCTGAGCCTGCATATAGCTGGCGATATTGCATACGCGCACCAGGACCAATTAACCCGGTGTTTTGTAGCTCGTTGGCATTAATGATGAGCTGGGGGTTAAAACTGATAAATCCACGCCCTCTGTCAGGTGCCGATTCAATTTTATGGCTTAACACAAAGGCTGTATTGCCTAGGGTCAGGCGGTCGCCTACCTGTAAGTTCATGCGCTCGAAAACACCCGCTTCAGCCCAGGCCTCACCGGGCTTAGGTAATGGGAGCGCGTAGGGTTGCTCCAGGGCGATATTGCCGCGAGGGTATGGTGCGCTTAGCGCACGAATAGTAACCAGTAGAAAATTTTCATCACTATTGGCCATGGTCGCCAATTGGGTGACTTCGTTTACCTTGAGATCAAAGCGTGTTGCTAACTCGGCAGCATTTACGGATAGGGGGCGGCTGTTACTCAGTACCAGATCGCCACCAAGAATTGCGCTGCCCTGACGCATCAGGGTGCGTTCAATTCGATCCCCTAATACCGCCATTAGGCTTGCCACCATAATCGCCAGCATGAGGGCGATAATTAAAGCACGCCATTCACTGAGCTTTAAGTTGCTTAGCCCCTGCTGGGCTGCCAGCTTGAAAATAGGGGAGTGAGTCATGCTTCAATCTCCGTCAGCTGACCGTTATGCAAACGCAGAGAGCGGTCGCAGCGTTTGGCCAGAGAGGGATCATGGGTAATCAGAATGAGGGTGGTGTTCTGATCCTTGTTGATATTAAACAGCTGCTCGATGATCTGGTTGCCGGTTTGCTCATCCAGATTACCTGTTGGCTCATCGGCAAAAAGCAGGGTTGGATTTGTTGCAAAGCTGCGAGCGATTGCTACCCGCTGTTGCTCTCCCCCTGAAAGCTCCGCCGGCTTATGGCCAATTCGTGGGCCCAGTCCTACACGCTCCAGCCACTCTTTGGCCTCTTGTCGAGCCTCGCTGTGATTGCGAATCTGCAACGGGAGCATGACATTTTCCAGCGCTGTCAGATCCGGCAGTAGGTGAAATGCCTGAAAAACAAAACTGATATGTTGGTTACGGAACTCTGCCTGATGTTTATCGTCCAATTCAGACAGATCAGTATTGTTCAGTAGAATCTTCCCTGAACTCGGGTGATCCAGACCTGCTAAAATTGAGAGTAGTGTGGATTTCCCTGTACCCGATGGGCCAATAATGGCGACACTTTCGCCACGTTGAATCTGTAAGTTGATGTTTTGAAAAAGCTCGACCTGGCCAGCTTGAGTACTGAAGCGTTTTGCGAGATCCTGAGCATTGATTACTGTATCCATATTAACTGTCATAAGGTTTTCCCGTGCGTACCGCTATTACCTTCCTATTATTCGTATTTCTGACACTTCCGGTTCAAGCGCGTTCCCTTATTGTTTTGGGTGACAGTCTGTCGGCCGCTTATCAGATGGCCCCTGAAGAGGGGTGGGTGGCCCTATTGGAAGAGAAAATGGCCACAGAAGGCTATGCCTACGATGTTATTAACGCGAGTGTCAGTGGTGATACTACTCAAAATGGCATAGCGCGTCTCAAAACTTTGTTGAAACAGGTTGATGCAGAAATCGTAATTATTGAACTGGGTGGTAATGATGGCTTACGGGGTACTCCGCCATTTGCGATCAAAAGAAACCTGAGCCGGTTGGTGAATATGGCAAAGGATAGCGGTGCGCAAGTGCTGCTGCTCGGCATTCAGCTCCCCTCTAATTATGGTGCGGCTTATAACAAACAGTTTAGTGAGATCTATCCTGTAATCGCCGAAGATGAGAATGTAGCGCTTGTGCCCTTTTTTATGGAGCAAGTGGCGTTGGTGCCAGAACGGATGCAGGATGATGGCATACATCCCAGCGCAGAAGGTCAGCCTTACTTGCTCAATACAGTGTGGCCGCATTTAGAGCCACTGATCAACTAGCATAAAAAAAGGCACCATAAGGTGCCTTTTTTATCGGGAGAACGAAACTTATGCGAAGTTTTCGTTAACAAAGTCCCAGTTTACCAGCGCCCAGAAACCTTTCAGGTAATCAGGACGAACGTTACGGTAATCGATGTAGTAAGCGTGTTCCCACAGGTCAACGGTTAGCAGTGGAGTCTGACCTTCAGTCAGTGGGCAGCCAGCGTTGCTAGTGTTAACGATCTCGATAGAACCGTCAGCGTTTTTAACCAACCATGTCCAGCTAGAACCAAAGTTGTTTACAGCTTTGTCGTTCAGTTCTTCCTGGAATGCAGCAAAAGAGCCCCATTTAGCATTGATAGCATCAGCGATCGCACCTGTTGGCTCACCGCCACCGTTTGGAGACAGGCAGTTCCAGTAGAAAGTGTGGTTCCAGATCTGAGCTGCGTTGTTGAAAACGCCGCCAGCTGGCGCAGAAGTGATGATCTCTTCCAGAGTTTTACCTTCGTACTCAGTACCAGGAACCAGACCGTTCAGCTTAACAACGTAAGTGTTGTGGTGTTTGCCGTGGTGGAAGTCCAGAGTTTCAGCGGAGATGTGTGGTTCCAGAGCGTCCTTTGCATAAGGTAGCGGCGGAAGTTCAAAGCTCATAAGTGTCACCTTATTCGTCAGTCATAAAGACAATTGTCAGATGTTATCTGCGTCTCTTGTGTGCTCACGAGTTGCAGACAACCATTAAAAACAAAAAGCCAGGAAATGATAGCACTCAAGTCTTATCTTTTCATGGTACAAAAAGTGTGCTTTTTGTTACGAACTGACAGTTATATTGGTTCATTTTTCTGTTTTTAAAGGGCTGCGACTAAAGTTTGCTGAAACTGTCATGCTTTAACCCTAGAATGAGTGACCTGATTCTATATAACTATAAATAAAGTGATTTCTAACGATGTATAAAGTTTTGCTTTGGATCTCTTTTGTAGCGATCGCTATTCTAGCGGTCAAAACCCAGTTTCTGACTTCCAGTACATTTGGCCCTTTTAAAGAGGGTTGTATGCAAGGCGAGGGTGCAACAGAAGAGCGTTGTGATTGCTTGGCTAAGTATGTTCACAAACACTTTAGCGATAATGAAGTGAAACTGATTATGGCTAATCAGGTTAATGACCCTGATTTTAAATATAAGGTTGAAGAAGTGGTCAGAGCGGGTTCGCTTTCCTGCTCCGAATAATCTCGATCTGCCTGCGAAGATCCCTTCGCAGGCTTCTCTCAATGCTTGACCCTTATCTCTTCCAGTGGAAACTGCGGATCTCCGCAGACAAAAAAGAAGGGATTGATCAGTGACTCTCGCTCGTTATACCGAAGCGGATGTAGGTCACTTGCGTTGACCAGCTTACCTCCCGCTGCTTCTACAATGGCTTGCGCTGCTGCGGTATCCCATTCGCTGGTCGGGAATAGGCGTGGATAGAAATCTGCGAGTCCTTCGGCGATCAGACACATTTTCAGTGAGCTACCCATGCCTTTGTTTGTTACATGCTGGAAGCGATGTTCGATGGGTTTAAGCAGATTGTGATGTTCGTCCTGGCCATGTCTGCGGCTTGCGGCGACGATAAGTTCTGGTCCCATTGGCTTACTGCGTATCTGAGCAGGTGGGTGATTAGGCTGTTTTTTCCAGGCATTAATCTGGCTGCCACCCCAATAGACAATATCGCTGACAGGGATGTAGATAATCCCGAGGACAGGCTTATTATCCTCTATCAGCGCGATGTTAATAGTGAATTCGCCATTTCGGTGAATAAATTCTTTAGTGCCATCTAGAGGGTCAATGCACCAGAATCGAGACCAGTTTTTTCTTTGCTGGTAACTAATCCCTTCTTCTTCACTGAGTTGAGGAATATCAGGTGTCAGTTCAAAAAGCCCTTTTTTGATGATCTCGTGAGCAGCAATATCTGCTTGAGTCACTGGCGAATTATCTTGCTTGGTTTCTACTGAAAAATGTTCACCTTGATAGATCTCAAGGATCGCCTTGCTGGCTCGTTCGCATATTTGAATCAACGGTGTAATCAAACGCTGCTGGTCCATGGAGCTTCCTATTTATTCTCTACTCTGATTAACAGATTTCAAGCAGGCCTTATTTCCTATTATTTTTGTAGAAATGAGCGAGTCATATATAGCGCTGCTATTGCTCGGGCTTCTGTGAAATCTTCATCTAATAATAGTTGATCAAGCTTCTCTAGTGGCCACTTAACCACTTCCATCTCTTCAGGCTCATCTCCCTGGAGCCGGCAAGGGT
This sequence comes from Neptuniibacter caesariensis, assembly GCF_000153345.1. GTDB lineage: Bacteria > Pseudomonadota > Gammaproteobacteria > Pseudomonadales > Balneatricaceae > Neptuniibacter > Neptuniibacter caesariensis. Next base: position 66,360 of record NZ_CH724126.1, on the reverse strand, counting down.
ATAGCTCTCTTGCCACTACTGCGGTGATCTTATGGCCCATATAGTTCGGGGCTGATGTCATCACTTTTAAGGTGTCCAGTTTGTGACTACCAAATCCGGCTTCCTCTTTGAGTTCTCGATCAGCCGCCTGATGCTCATCTTCACCCGGGTCAATTAACCCCTTAGGCAAGGTTAAGGTATAGTCCTCGAGACCCACGGCGTACTCTCTGATAAGCAGGACTTCATTATCTTCTGTAACAGGGATGATCATCACAGCACCGCGGCCGCGATTAGCCAGCCTTTCATAGGTGCGCTCAACGCCGTTGGAAAACCTTAGTTCGATCTCTTCGACTTTAAATAATCGACTATTCGCAGTGTTGGTGACCTTCAAAATTTCAGGTTTAACCGGCATACTGAGACTTCCTCTTTGAATGGCCTTTAATAATGTTTGATTGGCAGAAAATTGATACTGTCCTTTTGGATATGGACGGTACTCTTCTTGATCTTCACTTTGATACCTTTTTTTGGCTTGAACATCTACCTTTGCGTTACGCAGAGATCCATAAAATGGATACAGAAGAAGCGCGCTCCTGGCTTCATGAAAGGATTATCGAGCAGCAGGGGACGTTAAATTGGTATTGTCTGGATTACTGGACGCGCGAACTGAATGTGCCGATCACCGAATTAAAGCATGAAGTCGCAGATAAAATTGCTTTCAGACCCCATGTTCAGGATTTTCTTGCAGCATTGAAAATGCATGAAATACGGACTGTGATTGTGACAAATGCACATCAGGATAGTTTATCACTGAAGATAGAGAAAACGGCTTTAGATTCGCTGGTGGATGATGTTATCTGTTCTCATGATTTTGGCTTACCAAAAGAAAACCCTCAGTTTTGGCATAAACTACAAGAGGTAGAGCCGTTTAATAAAGAAACGACATTGTTGGTCGATGACAGCTTATCGGTACTGAATAGTGCCAGAGAGTATGGCATTCAATACCTGTTATCTATCTATCAGCCTGATAGTCAGCAGCCAAAACGAGAAATTGAAGACTTCTCTGCAATTGAGCATTTTGATGAGATTACACCGAATAAATAATGACCCACAGTGAAGAGAAAGTCCGCCTTGATAAGTGGTTATGGGCGGCACGCTTTTATAAAACCCGGGCTATCGCTAAGCAGATGATCGAAGGCGGTAAGGTCCATTACAACGGTCAGCGTACCAAATGTAGTCGTCATGTAGAGGTTGGCGCTGTGTTGGAAATCCGCCAGGGCTTTGATGAGAAAGAGATCGTTGTGGTGATGCTTTCTGATCAGCGCAGAGGTGCGCCGGAAGCAATGAAGCTATATCAGGAGACCGAAGCCAGTATCAAAAAGCGCGAGGAGCATGCCGCTCAGCGCAAGGCGATGGGAAGTGGTCTTAACCCGCGTAACCGGCCTAACAAGAAAGAGCGTAGGCAAATCAAATCGTTCAAAGATGGTGAACGCAGTATCTTTGATAAAGGAGGAAGTTTCTGACTTCCTCCCTTCATTCAGGCTAATGCTTCTGTTGTAGGATAGGTAGTTTATTCAACAGCGGTATTTTTCCGAACAGGCCGATGAGTGGCCTCAAGCCGCGATGAGCTCCCCGGGTAAGGTAATGCATGATTGGTGTGTTGAATGCCCAGCTCAGGGTAACAATGGCTGAAAACGCACCGCCAACCAAATTATCACTGGCCCAGTGTGCACCGCCGACAATGCGTGGTGTCATAAACGCCAATGCCAAAATCAATGCATAGATGGAAAACCAGCTACGGGCATTGAGGATCATAAAGCCCGCCCAGGTAAGTACAACGGCAGCATGATCTCCTGGAAAGCTGTGCCCTGCTCTATCCTTTGCACCCTCGATATCGGGCACTATTTCGCTGAATCTATATGCAGGTTCGAGAAGAAGAGATGGGCTGTCGCTACTTAGTCCAATGGCACGTGCATATTCATAAACGGATTCTCTGATCGGAAACATCAAAACCAGCAACAGTACAAAACCGATAATCGCTTGTTGTAGGCGATCACGTTTGATGCCAAATCCCGGGAATGTCAGGCTGATTAACATAAACACCAGCGGGATAAGGTCGAAAATACGCACGTTGGCCCAGGCCCAGAAACGTGTCCAGCTGTCCGGTTCAGACAGGGTGCCGTTCAAGATGAAAAATACGTTATGGTCGATGCTGCGCCAGAAAGCAAAGCCAGTATCAGTCAGGAAAAAGCCCAGCCAGGCAAACGCGAAAAGGTGGCTGATAATTAAAGCTTTGATATTCCACTGGGTGCGAAAAACTGTAACGTCGCTCATTGCGTAAATACTATCCCGATTTGTGAAGCGGCTATGATAAAATACCTGAATCCACTTGGGTACTGACAAGGTATCCCTTTTTCCATATTTAAATCTTAGACGGCTGATATGAGTAATCCTGATCAGATCCAGCGAATTATGTTCGATAAGCTGGATATCCGTGGCGTCGTTTCCGGTTTAGAACAGACCTGTAGCGATTGTTTTAAAAACCATGACTATCCCCCTGCTATTAAACAGGTATTGGGTGAAATGTTGGCAGCTGTGAGTTTGCTTAGTTCTAACCTCAAGTTTGAAGGACGACTGATCCTTCAGGCTCAAGGGCAGGGGAATGTGCAGCTACTGATGGCCGAAACAACCCATAACCGTGAGCTTCGTGCAATTGCCCGATTTGATGGGGATATTCCCGAGCAGGCTTCATTTGTTGATCTGTTACCTCAAGGGCAGGTTGTTCTGACAGTCGATCCTGAAAAAGGACAGCGCTATCAGGGCATTGTCCCTCTGGATGGTGCTAACCTGGCTAAGTGTCTGGAAAACTACTTCGTGAGTTCTGAACAGTTGCCAACACAAGTCCACCTCGCATCTGATGGATTGGTTGCAGCCGGCATGTTGTTACAAGTACTACCGGCTGAAGGTACGGGTGAAGAAGACTGGGCGCGTATCAGCCATTTAGGTTCCACGCTTAAAAGTGCGGAACTTCTGCAACTGGATAATGAAACACTCTTGTATCGTTTATTCCATGAAGAAGAGTGCCGCTTATACGAGCCTGATCCGGTTGTCTTCAAATGCACTTGTTCGCGAGAAAGAAGTGCGGCTTCGCTGAAATTGGTTGGTAAAGAAGAACTGTTGGAAGTACTGGAAGAACAAGGGCAGATCGATGTGAACTGTCAGTTCTGTAATACCCATTACCCATTTGATCGAGCCGACGTTGAAGCGATTTTTGCTGAAGGAGGGGCCTCTGGAACCTCCGATCAACTGCACTAAGTACCTGATAGTGGTGAATTTTGCTCCAGGTCAAATGCGAATTGATTTCAACAATGGCGTATCGTGCGATTTTTGTGCATAATACGCGTCCTTATAATTATGATACACATAGCCTTACGCCTTAATAGGTAACGTTATTGGCGCCTATGCCAAGGGAACCCAGTAATGACCAAAGATTCTGTTAATATTACGAACCAAAACCTAAGCCCAGCTCAGCTGGTAGAGAAAGCCATTGCCAACGGTGAAGGAACACTTGCTGACACTGGCGCATTGGTTGTGACAACAGGTAAGCGTACTGGTCGTTCGCCGATGGATCGTTTCATCGTCGAAGAACCAAGTACTGCTGATTCTATCGATTGGGGTAGCATTAACCGCCCATTCGATTCAGACAAATTTGACGCGCTATGGACTCGTGTAGAAGAGTTCCTGGCGGATAAAGAACACTTCGTGGCGAATGTCCATGTTGGTTCTGATCCCAACCACTATCTTGCTGTACGTATGACGACACAGACGGCTTGGCAGAACCTGTTCGGCCAGAATCTGTTTATTCGTCCTGCAGAGTACAACCCAAAATCGAAAGAAGAGTGGCAGATCCTGAACGTTGCTGGTTTCGAATGTGAACCAGAGCGCGATGGCACTAACAGCGATGGCTGTGTAATCATCAACTTCGCTAAACGCAAAGTATTACTTGCGGGTATGCGTTATGCGGGTGAGATGAAGAAGGCGATGTTCTCTGTACAGAACTTCCTGCTTCCTGAAAAAGACGTGCTACCAATGCACTGTTCTGCAAACGTTGGTGATGACAACAGCACAACGTTGTTCTTCGGCCTGTCTGGTACAGGTAAAACGACCCTTTCTGCTGACCCTTCTCGTTACCTGATCGGTGATGATGAGCACGGTTGGGGCAAAGGTGTGGTATTTAACCTGGAAGGTGGTTGCTACGCGAAGACCATCAACCTGAGCCAGAAAAACGAACCCATCATTTGGGATGCGATCCGCTTTGGTGCGATCGTTGAGAACGTTGCTCTGAATGATGCGCGCACAGCTGATTACGATGACACTTCTCTGACTGAGAATGGTCGTTGTGCATACCCATTGCAGCACGTTGAGAAGCGTACTGTATCGAATATGGGCGAAGAGCCAAATGCGATTGTCTTCCTGACCTGTGACCTGACAGGTGTACTTCCTCCAGTTTCTGTATTGACTAAAGAAGCGGCTGCGTACCACTTCCTGTCAGGTTATACAGCGCTGGTAGGTTCTACAGAGATGGGCTCTGGTGGTGGTATCAAGTCGACTTTCTCTACTTGCTTTGGTGCGCCATTCTTCCCACGCCCAGCACGCGTATATGCTGAGCTGCTGATGAAGCGTATTGAAGAGTTTGGTTCTAAAGTTTATCTGGTTAACACCGGCTGGACAGGTGGTTCTTACGGTACGGGTGAGCGTTTCAGCATCCCAACTACGCGTGGCATCATCTCTGCTATCCAGAACGGTTCCCTGAACGGTGTTGAAACTCAGAAACTGGAAGGCCTGAACCTGGAAGTTCCAGTTGCAGTAGAAGGCGTTGAAACAGCTCTTCTTAACCCACGTGATACTTGGGCGGATAAGTCTGGTTACGATGCAACTGCAAACGATCTGATCGGTCAGTTCGTTGAAAACTTCAAGAAGTTTGACGGCGTATCTGAAGAGATCATTGCGGCTGGTCCTCAGCTGTAAGTTTATAGATCCCGAAAAAAGCCCGCTTGATAGCGGGCTTTTTTGTGCCTGTTTATTTCCTCATCAAACGTTGCAGAGTCTCTGCTGAATCAGGTTTGGCCAGTAGGTATCCCTGAATTTCATCACAATGATTTTCTGTGAGGAAGCTTAATTGAGCCTCGGTTTCCACACCTTCAGCGACTACATTCAGTGCAAGTGAATGGGACATGGATATAACCGCTTTGACCAGGTTTTCACTGCCACTAGAGCCAGGTACATCGTCGATAAACGATTTGTCGATTTTAACTGTACTCACCGGTAAGCGTTTTAGGTAGATCAAAGACGAATAGCCGGTACCGAAATCGTCTACAGAGAGTCTGACACCTATAGTCCGAATGGCTTCCAGGCGGGAGATTACCGTCTCCATATCCTGAATGACCATGGTTTCTGTAATCTCAAGTTCGAGCAGAGATGGGTCAAGCCCGGTTTGGTTAAGCGCATTCTCAATGTCTATTAACAGGCTGGAATCATGTAGCTGGCGAGCTGATAGGTTCACAGAGACAGGGGTGTTTTGGCCTGTGTTTTCATTCCATTCTTGAGCTGCCTGGCAGGCTTGCATAAGCACCCAGCGTCCCAGCTCCACAATCAAACCACAAGATTCAGCCAGAGGAATGAAGTCTCCCGGCGATATAAAGCCCTGTTCTGGATGTTTCCAGCGGATCAGTGCTTCAGCAGAGAGTATCTCTGTTCCCGATATATTGAAGCGGGGTTGATAAACCATAAACAGCTGCTGAGTGTTAATGGCGGTTTTCAGGTTGTCTTCCAGTTGCGCTCTGGCTTCTGCCTGCTCGTTAATTGCCTTGTCGAAGAACAGGATATCATTGCGGCCGCGCTCTTTTACATGGTACATAGCGACATCGGCGTGCTTGAGTAATGACTCTGCGTTACGTCCGTCGTCTGGATACATGGCAATGCCAATACTTGCAGAAGAGAAAATCTCTTTGTCATCAAGGCGGAAAGGATCACGAAGGGACTTTTGAATCCGTCGAGCGATATCCTGAACAGGATCCAGGCCATCAAGTTCGCTGAGAATAACGGTAAATTCATCGCCCCCCAGGCGGGCTACAGTATCACCCAGGCGTATATGGGCACTTATACGTCGCGCGGCTTCAACTAATAGCTGGTCACCTGTGTGGTGTCCATGGTTGTCGTTCACTTGTTTAAAGCGATCAATGTCGACGAAAAGTAATGCCGTTTTCTTGCCGTTCCTGGCTGCTCTGGCCAGGGAGGACTCAATACGGTCATAAAACAGGGTGCGATTTGGCAGGCTCGTGAGGTTGTCATAGTGTGCCAGCTTCTCAAGCTTTTGCTCAGCTTCTTTTAATTCTGATATGTCAGAGAACACAGCGACATAGCTTGATTGCTCTGTCTTTGTGCTACTTAGCGCGCTGATGGATAACCAGATAGGGAGTGGTTCACCGTTGGCTTTGCGGCGAATGCTCTCACCTTGCCAGCGCCCGGTTTTGCTCAGGGTTGCATCTATTTCAGGATGGTCTTTCAGGATCGATAGGGCAAATAAGCGGGCCTTTTTATCATCGTAGCCGGTAATTCTATTAAATGATGAGTTGGTAATCACTTTCCCATCAGGGTTATAGATCAAGATCGCTTCTGCTGCAGATTCAAAAACCTGTTGTGTTACCTCTGCTTCACGTTCGGCTTTTACCTTGTCGGATATATCGGTGGTGATTCCGCCAATGGCATAAAGTTCGCCACGCTCATTGATCATGGGGAACTTAGTGCTTAAGAAATATCGTGGTCCGTCTAAGGTGGTCAGGGAGAATTCTGTTTGTTGCGTTTGCCGGGTTTTAATCACCTGAATATCGGTCTCCCGAATAAGTTTGGCTTCCTCTTCTGGGAAAATATCGGCATCAGTTTTACCAATGATATCAATGCCTTCGCCGACAAATAGATCGCTAAAGCGTCTGTTGGCTGTCAGGTAAGTAAGGGCTGTCGACTTGAGAAACATTGCACTAGGGGTGTTATGAAAAATAGCATCCAGCTGGTTTTCCTGCTCCCTGATATCTCCGAGCATGCTCTCCATTTGTCGACCCAATTTATCGAATTCAATAAAATTGTCGCCTTCAAAAGCTGGAGTCATGGTTGTCGTTGCGGGTGCTTTCTCAGCATAAACAATCAAGCGCTTAAGCGATCGATTGGTCAGATATCGGACCAATAACATGGCGACAAGGGCGATGAAAATCGCAAGAATGATGCCGTTACGAAGGCTTTGGTTGTATGCCTGAGAGAGGGTTTCAAGGGACTTGCCGGGTTTTAGCAGACTGATAATAAATGGTTTATCCGCTATCCATATCTGGTGGGCCTGCACTGTACCTTTTGGGGTTGCTATGATTGGTGAAGAGAGATCAGCATTGCTTAATTCCTGCTGAGCGCTTTCCTGAGCGTCAATGGTACTGATGATCTGCTGGTCACTATACAGGGTGATCGCTTCTGCACCGGTGATATCCAGCGAATCGGAGAGGATCAGGAAGTTATCATTTAAAAGTAAAAATGCGTGAACCGCCCCAATTACTTCGCCAAGGTTAGGGCTGATAATGGGGGCTTGAATTCGGATCAAATGATAGTTGCTATTTTGATGTTTGATCTCAATCCACTCTTCCCCCTCCATCGCATCAACTGATGTTGGCAGATGCGCTTGCAGATTAATTCCCAGTCGTTGTATAGAAGAGTTATTGATGACCAGTGGTGGCAGATCTTCTCCACTAAGTGCCAGAGCATCCATCTGCATTTGCGGTGAGTTGTGGAGGTTTTCTGTCAGGACCATACTGGCTGTCATCTGGTCATTCGCGAGTAGGCTGGAGCGGATATCATTTCTCGAAGCCAGATCTTTGGTGACCAGACGAATATTTTTCAGGTACTCATCAACGACACGCTGAAGAAGCTTCTCATCATGATTATGAGTTAATCTAATCTCTTCTTGGAGCGCTTGCTGAGAGCCTTGGTAGGCCTGATATAGCATGGCGCCGGTGACACCAATAAGTGCGCTGAGCACGATGGTCAAGATCACAGAGGCGTAGGGAAGTTGTCTGAACATCTTCATTTCTCAGACTGCTTTACAGCAGCGTTGCTGTACCTGAATGCTCTGTTTTTATAGTTCTGTATCTCCTCTTTAGTCGTAGAGCGATCAAGCAGAACTATGTCTCCTGAATAGATTTGCGGTACCAGGTGAGAGCTTCCATTCAGGTCTAGTTTAATGGCTTCAGCCATCGCTACGCTGGCATCATCATTTAGACGCATTACGGTTAGATCCAATTTGCCGGCAAGTAGTGCCTCGAGTTCTGCATCACCGCCACCCCAGCCATTCACTAATATCTGGTCATGTAGCTTGAGCTCATCAAGTGCATCAGAAACGCCTAAGGCAATATCCGTTGAGCAGGCAAAAAACATATCAACATCAGGATTCTTACTCAGAGTTTTGAGCGTAGCCGCTCTGGCTTTGCCTCTATTGCCGCCGGTATAGAAGCTAGCCACCGGTGAAAGCCCTTTTTGTTGTTTGGCTTCTGATATGAAGGTCCCTCCTCGCATTTTTGATACATATCCGGGGGCAAAAAATAGCATGGCGTATTGAGAATGATCCGGGGTAATCATGCGCTCGGCGAGAAGTTGTGTACCAATCTCGTGGTCAAATCCGGTATACAGAAAGGGCGGGTGGCTGGCCCAAAGCTTTAGTGGCGTGGTGATATTCTGCAATATTAGTTTTGGCTTACCCTGAAGAAGTATTCGCTGAATGGTATTTTGATGATCAAGCGCGTCGGCACTAAAAATAAGATAATTGGGTTGCCAGGCTAAAGCTTCAGTTAATTGTTCTGCTTGTAAGTCTTTATCCACCCCGGGGCGGGATAAAAAGGTCTTTAATTCATGGCTTATACGTAGCTCGTTTAATCTGGTTTTGAATGTAATCAGGCTACGCCGCCAATAATCTGAGCTTTGGACTCCAGGATAGATAACGGCGATTTTAATGGTTTTTTGCTTCTGAACTGTCAGGGGAGAGGGCGGTTGGCGGACGAGTTCGCCAAAGTGCTCCATCAGAGAATGTTGTTCAGGGTGCTCTTTAATAAAACTGCTGACACGGATGTACTCTGTATCGGCGATACAGTTGATAGAAAAGATCAAGCCTATGATGAGGCCTGCCCATTGAGGAATAAAGCTTAGGCATTGCATAACTACTTCTCAAATATGCAGGCGTTTCCTTGCCTAAGTCGTGTCCATTACATTCTTATTTTAGTCGAGCTTGTAAACTGATATTACAGTCTAGATCTGTTTAATTAAACTGTTATTCCGTATTTATACTAAGGATTTATGGCGTATAAATGTTTAATTACCGTGCTCTATCGAACGTCTGAAACCCGGCTGGTTAGGCTATATCTTGTCGTTGATGGCTATCGGGCTAATAACTGCACCTAAATTGAGTAGACAAATTTATTGAACTAAACAGAGGAAAATAGCTCTGAAACGGTTCAGTGCTTAAGCTACCCAATGGTTTTCATAACGCACTTTAGGCAAGTTTTATTCTATAAACTGAGGTCTTATTGTGGGGCATCCAATTTGATTAGTTCATCCGAAAGTGATCATGAGATTCACGGCATCATCGAGGCCTGCTTAAAGGGATGCGCTGAAGGTAATCACAATGACCTGCAAAAGCTCTATAAGCTCACTTCGGCGAATCTATTGGGTATTTCGCTGCGTATCTTAAAAGACAGGGCATTGGCTGAAGATTGCCTACAGCAGGTTTTTATAAAAATATGGAACCATGCTGACAGCTATGATCCTGCCAAAGCCAGGGGGCGAACCTGGATGAATACCATTACACGCAATCAGGCGTTAGACCTGTTAAGAAGGAACAAGCACGCGGATAAGCATGTTTCTGATGAGGTTTTGCAAGATCTGGCATGTCCGACTGCGTCCCACGAGCAGCAGGTAAGCCACTGGCAGGATACTCAGCAACTTCATCGGTGTATGCAAGAGATTCCGGAAAAACAACGATTGTGCTTAGAGTTAGCCTATTTCGAAGGGTTAACGCATCAGTGTTTGTCAGAAAAGACTGATATCTCCTTAGGCACTGTTAAAACCTGGATTCGAAGAGGGTTGGCAAAGTTACAAACATGCATGAATTCGATCTAACTAATCCCGATGAGCGCAATCAAGCCGCTGCTGAATATGTTCTCGGTACGCTTAATCCTGCGGAAAAGGCTCGCTTTGAGGCTTTATTAGCATTTAGTGCGGAAGCGCAGCGAGAAGTTGAGCAATGGCGGGAGTATCTGGATGTACTGAATACCAGCCTTAAGCCAGTGCAGCCATCAAAGGATGTGTGGCGTCAGATTGAAGCGAAGACTAAGCCGCGAACGCTATTTTGGCAGCCCTGGAGGGCGTTGGCAGTGTTCTCTTTACTGCTTGTTATGTCCATTGGGTTATTTTTTAACGTCAATCAGCAGCAACCGAATGTTTTTATTTATCTTGTTTCAGATGAGCAGTCCAAACCTGGTTGGGTTATGCGAACTGCATTTGACGAGCAGGCGCTGGTTATGGAATCGCTTAGGCCGATGCCAATGCCTGATGGCAAGTATTGTGAAGTGTGGTTGATGCTAAAAGGCGTTGAACCGGTCTCGCTTGGATTCTTGCCGAAAGAGGGCAGTCGTAGAATTGCTATAGACCCATTCTGGGCTGAGGCGATGTTGGATTCAGAAATTGTGGTGACGATCGAGGGCGCAGAAGGCGCTCCTTCGGGCTGGGAAATGGGGCCCGTCTCCGATAGGGGCTATTGGCAAACGCAATCGCTATAAGATTATTTAAAAGGTCCTTCGGGGCCTTTTTTATTGGCGAACACAAAGCTTTTAAAAAAAAGTTATTTTTTTTGAAAATCTGAATCTATGCAAAAAGTCTCTGCGTAGTTTGAGTAAGAGCGCATGAAAATGCGTTTTTAAACAATAAGTAGATTACTGATCTGGGTTATAGGCCCTTACTAATTATCTAAGGAGATAATTCTATGAGCGCAATTAAAAAAACAACGACTTTTGCATCTGCCGCTTTGGCTGTAGCTTTTAGTGCATCTGCTATGGCAGCTGAAGCACCTGTAGGTAGCTCCGGTGCTTCCATCGGTGCAGGTGATAAAGTGCACTGTTACGGTGTCCACTCCTGTAAAGGTAACTCAGACTGTAAGACGGCAGAGCATAGCTGCAAAGGCCAGAATAAGTGTGGTGGTCATGGCTTCAAAGCACTGTCTGCAAAAGAATGTTTGAACAAAGACGGCGTGATCTCTGATATTAAATCTTAAGCAGTTATCATTCTAAGATAATAGGTAATCAAGATGACTTTTAGTTTCGGGCTTGGTTTGCGAAGCCAGCACTATCATGATTTTCTGGAAAAACCACAGCCGGTAGATTGGCTGGAGGTCATCTCTGATAACTACATGGTCGATGGCGGTAAACCTTTGGCCATGCTAGACAGAATTCGTGCTGACTATCCGATGGTTATGCACGGTGTATCTATGTCTATAGGTTCACTGAAAGGTGTTGATCCTGAATATCTGCGTAAGTTGAAACGTTTGGAGCAAAGAATCCAACCGATGTGGATCTCTGACCATTTATGTTGGACAGGTGTTCATGGCAGAAACCTGCATGACCTTCTGCCCTTACCCTTTTCAGAAGAAGCTTTACAGGTTGTGACACGCAATGTTGAGCAGGTGCAGGATTTTCTTCAGCGCCCCTTGGTACTCGAGAATGTGTCCAGCTATGTTGAATTTAAAGAATCGGAAATGACTGAGTGGGATTTTTTAGCAGAAATTACCAAGCGCACTGGATGTAAGTTACTACTGGATATTAATAATATTTATGTAAGTGCATTTAACCATGGTTTCTCTGCTACTGAATTTATCCGAGGCATCCCAAAGCAGAGCGTGATGCAATTCCATCTGGCCGGGCATCAGAATAATGGTGATCACATCATTGATACTCACGATCACCCGGTTTGCCAGGATGTATGGGGGCTATATCGAGAAGCTTTAGGTCATTTTGGTTTTATCCCAACGATGATTGAGCGTGATGATAATATCCCTGAGCTATCAGAACTGCTTGATGAGCTTAATTATGCAAGGGATATTGCCGATCAGGTATTGAGTCAGCAGGTTGCAGTATGAATTTGGCCGCGTTGCAGGATAGCTTTCAGGAGTTACTGCTAGACTCCGAGTGTAAAGGTGCAGAATGGGCTGAGCAGTCCAAACATGGGATAAGTTCAGCACGACGAATTGGTATTTATCACAATGCTTATCGTGTGCGGTTGGCCGATGTCTTATATGACACATTTGAGCATACCGCGTCTTACATTGGTGATGAGTGGTTTGAGCGACTGGCCTACCAATTTGTTCAGGCAAATACATCAGAGCATAGTAATATCGGGCTTTATGGGAAACGCTTTCCTCAGTACCTTGCTGATGCATTAGAACATGACCAGGAGGTTGCTGAGCTTGCGCAGATGGACTGGACTTTGAGGCGTGCGTTCGATGGCCCTGATGCACCGGTGATGACCCGTGAGAAGCTGGAATCGCTCGCGGCTGAAGGTATCGCCTTAGATAAGTTTTCTCCTGTTCCTACACTCAAACTTTGCCATCACGCCTTCAATACACTGGATATCTGGCATGCGATTAATCAAGACCAAGTGCCGCCAGCGGTAGTGCGTTTGGATCAGCCAATACCGTTTTTGACCTGGAGAAAGGGCCATTCACCTCACTTTCGAACACTCTCGATGATTGAATATTCGGCTTTAAATCATCTATGTAGAGGGAGTGAGCTGGAAAGTATGGGAGCTGCCTTGAGTGAGGAATTCCCTGATGCGGATGTCGTTAACGAGTTTGGTATTTTAATAGCGCGTTGGCTGGATGATGAGCTTTTAGCTGATGATCGGGTTTAGCGAACCGATCACTTGATAAAAAGCCCGCGTTTGCGGGCTTTTTAGTCGTCGTTTAGCAACAAAATGTGCGGAGTGTGTTATCTGAAACGCAGCTTGGTATCTGCGCTGGTTAAGTAGTCAGCTTCCTGCTCCAGGTCAGCGTGAGTGAGAGGGTGGTGTTCTAGCCAGCCTTCTGGAAACTCAATCATCAACTTCTTGCCATCGACATGAAAAGTGACTGCGGGCAGGCGATCTTTAGAGCGGCTTCGATGCAACACGACCGCTAATCTCAATAATACACAAAGATGACGATAGGACTCCTGTAGGCGTTTCGGCAGTGCTTTAAATTCATCTTTTGGGAATTTTCGGCGATGCCCACGAACCAGTGCAGCAAGTAACTGTTGTTCTCGTGTCGTAAAGCCAGGTAGATCCGAGTGACTGAGAAGGTAAGCACTGTGCTTATGAAACTGGCTATGAGCGATGGTAAGGCCGATCTCATGGGTGCGGGCAGCCCAGCTCAGCATGTCGTAATGTTTTCGTGAAAGTTGCCAGCCCTCTTTAACCTGAGCCCAGGCCAGAAGAGCCGTTTGTTCTACTCTATCAGCTTGTTCCTGATCGACATGGTAGCGCTGCATAATGGCGTTGATGGTTCGATCGCGTACATCTTCATGGCGAAGGCGGCCCGCCATATCATATAAAACCCCCTCTCTGAGGGCGCCCTCAGAGAAAGTCATCTCTTCGATTTCTAACGCTTCAAATGCCGCGCAAAGTACTGCCAGTCCAGCAGGAAGTACCTTTTTACGTTCAGGTTTTAATCCCTCGATATCAATCTCTTCGTAATGTTTGAAGCTGAGGACTTTCTCAGTCAGTTGTTGTAAGGCTTCGCGGGTAATTCTGTCTTTACTAAACCCACAACTGACACAGGCATTTCGAACCGCTTTAATCGTACCGGAAGAGCCGACTGCACTGTGCCAGCCATTCTCTTTGTAGTAGTTAGTAATGGCCTGGAGTTCTTGTAAGGCGGCGGTTTTAGCGCGGTAAAAGTTCTTAGCAGAGATACAGTCGTCGCTAAAGAATCGTTTTGTATAGCTGACGCAGCCCATATGCAGGCTTTCCATAATGCGTGGCTCAAAGCGTTCGCCAATAATAAATTCGGTGCTTCCGCCTCCGATATCGATTACAAGGCGAGCACCCTGATCATCTGCGAGGGTATGGGCTACGCCAAGGTAGATAAGACGTGCTTCCTCACGGCCAGCAATGATTTCCAGCGGGGTGCCAAGAATGCTTTCGGCCTCTTCAATAAACGCTTTGCTGTTTTTCGCTTCCCGAAGAGCATTAGTACCCACCACGCGTACGGCATCTCGTGGCAGGTCTTTGACTCGTTGGGCGAAACGGCTCAGGCAATCCAAACCACGTTGTTTCGCTTCATCTGTCAGGTATCTGTTTTTGTCTATGCCTGCTGCAAGTTGGACCTTATCAGATAGAACATCCACGGTTCTCAGCTCACCTTGATCAAGCTGAGCGACGACGATATGAAAACTGTTAGAGCCTAAATCGATGGCTGCGAGCAGTTGTTCTTCATTGTTTTCTGTAACAACAGACTTATCTGTCATACTGAAATAATCCTGTTACCAATAGAGACATGACAGGGTTGACCTGACTTTAAAGGATGCCAAGGTTACCAAAAGAACAGCTTGGCTGCAGTTGCTTTTAAATGACAGTCGACAAACGTTTGATCTCCCTATTGATTTAAGCATATAGCCAATTGATTGACTAAATTAGTCGGAAATTACTAGGTCTCTTATTACACAATATGTGTTCAGAGTGTTATTATCGGCGGTCTGATCAATTTTAATGGGCGCAGCGGAGAAGAGTTCCCATGAGTGAAAACATTGTAAATGTTACAGATGCTTCCTTTGAGGAAGATGTTCTCAAAGCGGAAGGTGCGGTTCTGGTTGATTACTGGGCTGAATGGTGTGGTCCTTGTAAAATGATCGCTCCGGTACTGGAAGAGATTGCGAAAGAGTACGGTGACCAGCTGAAAATCTGTAAGCTGAATATCGACGAGAACAGCGAAACACCACCTAAGTTTGGTATTCGCGGTATTCCTACACTGATGTTGTTTAAAGGCGGTAACGTTGAAGCAACTAAAGTAGGTGCACTGTCAAAATCACAGTTAGCGGCATTCATCGAAGCTAATCTGTAATTAAAGTGTAAAGAAAGTGCGGTGTGTCATAAAACATTGCACTTTCTTACCTTCGACCTATAGACAGACCCTTTTCTTCCTTCTATAGTGTTCCTTGTTTGGTCCTCCCGCTAATCGCAATATCCTTCTTTATTTATGTAATTTAGCGCGTGAGCTTTAGGCCAACGTTCAAATTTCTCTCAAGAATCCATCCAAAAAATTTAAATAAGCCCTGTGCTTTTTTCCTTCAAACTATGAATCTTACCGAACTTAAAACAAAAAGCGTTCCCGAGCTACTCGAAATTGCCAAAGGCATGGGAATGGATAATCTGGCGCGTTCCCGTAAACAAGATGTTATTTTCGCAATCCTTAAGCGTCATGCTAAAGGCGGTGAAGACATCTATGGCAATGGCGTATTAGAAATACTTCAGGACGGCTTTGGTTTCCTTCGCTCTGCCGATTCTTCATACCTGGCGGGCCCGGATGATATCTACGTATCCCCTAGCCAGATTCGCCGCTTTAACCTGCGCACAGGTGACACTATTGCAGGTAAGATTCGACCACCTAAGGATGGTGAGCGTTATTTCGCGCTGCTGAAAGTTAACGAGATTAACTACGATAAGCCGGATAATGCGAAGAATAAGATTCTATTTGAAAACCTGACACCACTATTTGCCCAGGATCGCCTGAGAATGGAGATCGGTAATGGTAGTACTGAAGATCTGACGGCACGTGTCATCGATCTGGTCTGCCCGATGGGTAAAGGTCAGCGTGCATTGGTTGTATCTCCGCCAAAAGCGGGTAAGACACTGATGCTACAGAATATTGCGAACAGCATTACCCGTAATAACCCGGAAACTCATCTGATCGTATTGCTTATCGACGAGCGTCCAGAGGAAGTAACGGAGATGCAGCGTACCGTTCGCGGTGAAGTTGTAGCGTCTACCTTCGATGAGCCTCCATCACGCCACGTTCAGGTGGCCGAGATGGTTATCGAGAAAGCTAAGCGACTCACAGAACATAAAAAAGATGTGGTTATCCTTCTGGATTCCATCACACGACTGGCGCGTGCTTACAATACGGTCATCCCATCATCCGGTAAGGTATTGACCGGTGGTGTTGATGCGCATGCGCTGGAGCGTCCAAAACGTTTCTTCGGTGCTGCACGTAACATTGAAGAAGGTGGCAGCCTGACAATTATCGCGACAGCGCTGGTTGATACAGGTTCTAAGATGGACGAAGTTATCTTTGAGGAATTCAAAGGTACAGGCAACTCGGAAGTTCATCTGGATCGTAAAGTCGCTGAGAAACGTGTATTCCCGGCGATTAATATCCGTCGCTCCGGTACCCGTCGTGAAGATCTGCTGACGTCGGAAGAAGAGCTGCAGCGTATGTGGATTCTGCGTAAGCTGCTGGATCCAATGGAAGACACAGCAGCGACAGAGTTTGTGATCGATAAACTGAAAGACTTTAAAACCAACGACGAATTCTTCCTGTCCATGAAACGGAAGTAAGTTGGTTTGCGTATGAAAGGGGTGAGCATCTGCTTGCCCTTTTTTGTATCTACCAGGTTTGATTATGGCGACACCAAAATATAAAGATTTACGCGATTTTATCCACATGCTGGAACAGCGTGGTGAGTTAAAGCGTATCAAGCAGGAGATCGATCCAAATCTTGAGATGACCGAGATTAGTGATCGAACCCTAAGAGCAGGCGGTCCAGCACTGCTCTTTGAAAACCCCAAAGGTTATGACTACCCGGTTTTAGCGAACCTGTTTGGCACCCCTGAGCGGGTTGCTATGGGGATGGGGGAAGAGACTGTTGAGGCGCTGCGTGATGTGGGCAAGTTACTTTCCCAGCTCAAGGAGCCTGAACCCCCTAAAGGGATGAAGGATGCCTGGGAAAAACTACCGATCTTTAAACAGGTTCTGAACATGGGGCCTAAGGTGGTCAAAGGCGCTGCTTGTCAGAAACATGTGCTGGAAGGCGATCGGGTTGATCTCTACAAGCTACCAATCCAAACCTGCTGGCCTGGTGATGCGGGGCCATTGGTGACCTGGCCTTTGGTGATCACCCGAGGGCCTAACAAAGAACGTCAAAATCTGGGGATCTATCGCCAGCAATTGATCGGCCGTAATAAGTTGATCATGCGTTGGTTGGCTCACCGTGGTGGTGCTTTGGATTTCCGTGAGTGGAAACAGCAGCGCCCAGGTGAGAAGTTCCCTGTTGCTGTTGCCTTAGGGGCTGATCCGGCAACGATTCTCGGTGCGGTAACTCCGGTACCCGATACATTATCAGAGTACGCGTTCGCAGGTTTGTTGCGTGGCGGTAAAACCGAAGTCACTCAGTGTATCGGGAGTGACCTGCAAGTACCGGCCAGCGCTGAGTTTATTCTGGAAGGCTACATCGATCCCGATGAAATGGCTGACGAAGGTCCGTTCGGTGACCATACCGGTTATTACAATGAAGTTGATAGCTTCCCAGTGTTCACGGTTGAGCGTATTACTCATCGTAGTAATCCTATCTATCACAGTACTTACACGGGGCGGCCGCCTGATGAGCCGGCCATTCTGGGTGTAGCGCTGAACGAAGTCTTTGTACCGATTTTGCAGAAGCAGTTTCCGGAAATTGTCGATTTTTATCTGCCACCGGAAGGTTGCTCTTACCGCATGGCGGTTGTAACAATGAAGAAACAGTATCCGGGGCACGCTAAGCGAATCATGCTTGGGGTCTGGTCATTCTTGCGTCAGTTTATGTATACCAAGTTTGTTATCGTCTGTGATGATGATATCAATGCGCGTGACTGGAATGATGTGATCTGGGCGATAACTACCCGTATGGACCCGCAGAGGGATACGGTGATGATCGACAATACACCGATCGATTATCTTGATTTTGCCTCGCCGGTTTCTGGGTTGGGCTCAAAAATGGGCATGGACGCGACCAATAAGTGGGAAGGCGAGACAGACCGCGAATGGGGTGAGCCGATCGTTATGGATGAAGAGGTAAAAGCGAAGGTCGATTCAATCTGGGGTGAGTTAGGTATTCTGGATTAATGGTTCAGCGCATCTGGATTGAGAATGCAGGTATAGCGATTGACTGCTTAACCGATGAAACCATCTATGATGCGCTAAAACGCCAGGGCTACCACCTGAGAGTGAGTTGCCGTAATGGCGTCTGTGAAATATGTGAAGTTCAGTTGCTGCAGGGAGAGATAAGGCAGCGCTATCCGGAAAAACATCTGAAACTAGAAAAGCAAAAAAATCAGAAGCCGGAAGCCGTTTTTGCCTGTACTTGCATGCCGCTGAGTGATGTCAGGGTGAATATTGAGGGGTTGAAATGCCCCGGAGAATTATCAGTGAAGAAACTGCTTTGTGATATTACTGCCAATGAAAAGCTAAACCACGATGTTTATCGTATCCGTCTGAGAATGCCTGCAACAGCTTCTATGTCGGCGGAGTATTTTGCCGGCCAATATCTGGATATGTACCTGCCTGATGGGCAAAAAGCGTCTTTTTCTATTGGGTCGGCGCCGGATGCTGGGCGTGATTTGGAACTGCATATCCGACATGTACCAGACAGTGAGTTATCCACAGCGATTCTCGATCATTTGCTCAATGAGAAGACGGTTGAGATCGAATTACCTAAAGGCGATTGTTATTTGCAGGCGCACAGTATTGGTGCTGATACGCGTCTTATTATGGCGGCTGCCAGCACTGGCTTTGCGCAAATCAAAAGTGTGGTTGAGCACCTATTGGCAAACCAGTTTAGCAACCAGATCCACATATACTGGGGGGCTAGGGTAGAAGAGGATATGTATCTGGAAAAACTTCCAGAGCAATGGGCTGCTGAGCATCCCAATGTGCACTTTGAGCCGATCGTGAGCGAGCCAGAGAAATCACCAGGCTGGAATGGCAGAACCGGCTTGCTGCCGGAAGCTATTCTTGAAGATTTCAGTGACTTTGACGACGTGGAAATCTTCACCAGTGGATCTCCAGCGATGGTATATGCGCTACTGGATGCTTGTGAAGCGCGAGGCTTTAAAGAAGAGAATATGCACTCCGATGTTTTTGCTTACGCACCGCGTAAGTAATTAATAAAAGGAAAAAGAAAGAGGCTACGGCCTCTTTTTTATTGAAAACGGTATGGTAGAAATTATAAACAGATTATAAGCTGAATTAACCAAGAGCTTCAGGGTCGCTTAGATGGTGCAAAATAACAGCGAAATGCTGATGGTCAGGCAGCCAATTTTTGATAGGGATCTGAAAATTATCGCCTATCAGCTTCGCTACCAGTTTTCTGAGCTGATGGATGATTCGCTGTTTGATCATGAGACTGAAGGCTCAATGCTGGTTATGCATACCTTTACCAGTGTTTTTCAGGATGGCAAAGTTCGCAAAGTTCCGCTATTTCTTCCCTTTCCAGAGTCTATGCTTGAAGGTAACGAAGTACTTTTGTTACCTAAAAAAGAGATTGTTGTTGAGGTTCATCCCGATACCCAAGTCACCGAATCTTTGATTGAACATCTGACGTTGCTTCGTGAGCACGGTTTCAGGTTAGCGCTGGATGGCTTCTCAATGCAGCCACACTTAGTGCCCCTGGTGAAGCTGGCCAATATTGTCAAAATTGACTTCAGTCTGATGCATCGGCAAAAAATAACGAAGCTGGTGGCGTTGCTAAATCGCTCTAAGGTGACCCCGCTTGCACAAAATGTAGATGACTTTGAAACACTGATTTTCTGTAAAAAAACGGGCTTTAAGCTGTTTCAGGGGCGATTTATCAGCCGTCCAACCAAAGTGCTGGGGAAAGAGGTTCCCGGCAACAGTGCTGCGTTACTCCAGTTGCTCCAGCATCTACAGCGCCCTGACATTACGCCTGCTGAGATCGAAGAGTTGATTATCATGGACCCTAAACTCAGCTTTAAGATTCTTAGAGTTGTAAATTCCGCAGCATATCAACTCAATCGGCCGATTGATTCAATGCAGCAAGCGGTGGTTTATCTGGGACATAATCAACTCAAGAAGTGGGCGACGCTTATAACGCTTGCAGGCAACAGCGACAAGCCAGAAGCCCTGGCCATGAACCTGTTGGTCAGAGGCAGGATGTGTGAGTTACTGGCTGAGTATCTGGATTCGGATCTGCAAGAAAGTGCCTTTATGGTCGGCATGATCTCCCAACTGGATCTTCTGCTGGATGTTGAGATGGAAGAGATCCTGCGCCAGGTACCTTTAGATGAAGCGATTAAACAAGCGATCTCTGAGCAGTCGGGTGAGTTGGGCAGGTTGCTTCAGGAGGTGATCGCTTTTGAAGAGGCGGATTGGCAGCGGATTAATCAATCACAGTTAGAGCAATCGTTTTTTGAAGTAGCGTATCGGCATAGCTTACAGTGGGCCGAACATGCGATGCAGGCACTGTCGGAAGCTGAATAAAAATGAGTGTAGGTATTTAGGAAAGAGCAGAGAAGGGCAAAGCCCTTCTCTGTAAGCGTTAAACGGTCGCTTTTTCCTGGCTTGGCATGGGCAGCTCAGGAAGACCGCTGGCAACCAGATTGAGATTCTGCTGAAGCAGTGTCTGAGCGCGCTCCCCATCACCAAGATGGCGAAGCAGGCGAGCTAATTCCGCCAGTGTTTCTGAATTGGGTTCAATATCCAGACTTTGCTCAAAGTATTTAACCGCTTGCCCCCAATGCTCATTACGCAGGGATAGACGCCCTAAGGTAAGCAGCAGAGCAGGGCTCTCAGCATGAGACTTGAGCCAGCCACGGGCATTATCCAGCTGTTTTTTCGCATTCTCGCCGTTAACCCGACCATATAGCGTAACCAGTTTTTCGTCCCAGTTACGTTTAATCAGATCACGTAGATTTTGTTCCGCACGGCTTTCAGCGCCCAGAGAAACCAGTAGTTCAGTGTAGCGCTGAACCAGATCGCCATCCCGGGTTTGCTCTGCAGGCAGGTCGTGCCAGGTGCGACCCAGCGTTTTCAATCGCTCTTCATCGCTGGTCTCTACAGGCAGGTTTTGTAAACTCTCGTCAAGCAGCTTGCTGTAACACTGGCGGCTTAGTTCAGACAACTCATCGTCTTTCAGCGCTTGGTGTTTACGCAAAATCGGGATCAGCTTTGAGAGTTGCTGCCAGTCGTTCAGGCGTAGGTAGATATCCTTTAGCAGCTTCATCACATAAGTGTTTTTTGGCGCCAGAGTACGAAGTCGCAACAGCGTGGCCAGGCAGGGTTCCAGTTGACCACGGGATAGTTGTATCTCTGCCTGAGAGATGGCGACGGTGACTTCTGCTTCTGGTGTTGTGCTGCGAGCTTTTTGCAGCAGGTCGTCAGTCGCTTGCTCGTTGTTCTGCTCGTGAGCAGCGCGTGCTGCTGCCAGATAGTTAATTAGTGGCAGGTCTGAGCGCTCGGCTGCTTGTGCCAGTTGCTTCTGAGCTTGAGCCCAGTTGCCTTCAGACAATGAAGTTAAGCCTTTAAGCGTTTTACGGCGACTAATCTGTTGATTGCGGCCATCTTTCCAGGCCTTAAGGCGAGCTGTAGGCAATTTTGTGTGAGTAAACAGGTTCACCACAATATGGAAAGCGACAAAGGCTAACACGAGTGCAATCAGCAGCACCCAAAGGCTGGTTTCAACAGTGGTGTTGTTGTAGGCGATCAGGACATAGCCCGGATCTTTTACCATGAGTTGGCCGACGTAGGTACCTGCCACCAGAACGATGACAAGTAACAGGAACAGTTTCTTCATTATGAGGCTCCTTGTTCCTTAAGCTTAGTCATATACGCAAAATAGCCTTTCAGAGCGCGTAGGGAGCCTGAAATATCTGGCATTTCAGCGGTTACTTTTACTTCTTTCAGCTCGCCGATACCGCGTAACAGGCTCTGGGTGGTGCCATCTTTTTCTTCGAAATAGGTGCCAACCCAGTCAGCCGCTTTATTCAGGCTGGCATCGTAAGATGCCTGCTTGTTTTGCAGCAGTGCCAGCTGTGCCTGTTCTAGCATCAGGTGAAGGTTCTGCTGAAGGTAATATGTCTGCTGTGGCGATAGCAGAGGCTCGATTGGCTCATCACGGTGTTGGATAACAACCAGTTTGTCCAACTTGTTCATCGCATTGCCCCAGGACTCCTGCAGGCCTGCCGCCCAGGATTCCTCAATCGCTTCAGGCGTAACTTCCTCCAACAGCTCTGGTAGTTTGCGCTGTTCAGAGATTGGGATCAGGCGTAGGTTAGGCACTTGCTTATTCAGCGCGCCCAATTTCAGGAAAACACCTTCTGTATCTAGCTTAGGTACTGCTTCAAGAGAGGCGATATCGTCGGCCAGCGCTTTACGCACATCGTAAATTCCAGTGTCATCGATCTCTTTAATAATCTTATCAGCTGATTTCAGAAGCTGTAGTGCGCCGTCAGCCGTTCGCTCCATTAGTACGCGCTGATTAGCCAGGCGAAGCAGATACTCCACTTCAGCAAGCTGCCAGTCTGCACGGCTGGTCTGCTGGGTCGCTTTGACCTGCTGAATGCTTTTAGTCAGACGATCATTGAGTTTTTGGGTTTCTGCTTTGTCCGACTGTGACTGCGACTGTAATTGCCCCAGCTTTTGGTTAACGTCAGACATCACTTTATCCAGGGAGCTGCGAGCGTCGCTCAAGGAGGTGCTTACCTGGGCTTCTATCGCTGCATTATTTTGCGCAGTTGTAGAACTTTGTTGTAGTGAAAGCCAATACAGGTAGCCAGAAGCGCCTAGAGCGATAATAGAGATAGGTAATGCAAGTTTACCCGGCCAGGTCGCAGGCTGTTTCTCTTTCTTAGGCTCAGCTTGAGGTTCCGCTGTACTTTCTTCTGTTTTATCAGCGACTGCACTCTCAGCGGAAGAGTCTGTGTTATCGGTTGTCTCTTCAGCGTCGGCTGTGGATGATTCTGGATTTTTGTCTGTGTCAGGCTCCTGAGCAACCTCCGTTGCTTCAACTTCTTTTGCCTCGACTTCGACGGCTTGCTCTTCCTGTGGCTGCTTTTTCTTATCGCTCATCTGTATTTCCACAAATGTCAGTTATTGCGTCAGGGCGGCGATCATTGATCTGTCGTCCGGGCCTGATGCTGTCGTTATTCGGTTAAAACCTACACCCTGTGCTTCTTGCTTAATTCTGTCGCTCGGCACAATAAGATGGCAGTTTAATAGTGAATCGGTGCTTAACTCTTTGCCTGTACTACTCAACAGGGTTATTAAATTTTTTAGGCCAGCCCCGCTACTGATCAAGATCGCGTCAAGGTGTTTGCTCAGTAGTGCGTCTGAGATCTCTTTGGCGCTATAGCATGGGGATTCCCTGCGGTAGAGTTCAGCATAGCTAACCTCGGCGCCGCGTGCACGTAGTTCTTCAGCGAGGGTCTCTCTGCCCCCTTCACCGCGCATAATCAGTACTTTATCCCCTGCGATTTTTTGTAGCGCAGGGGAGTTAAGTAGTGCTTCTGAATCGTACCCCAGTGGGCTGTGATAGGCATCTATACCATAGTTGTTTAGCCTGGCCGCACTTTGCTTGCCTATCGCCAGCCACTGCACGCCCAGTGGCAGCTGGGGCCAGTATTGGTCGATCCATTCATAACCCAGTTCAACGGCGTTAGGACTGATGAAAATGATGTGCTGGAACAGATCAAGATCTATTATCTGTTGTTTAAGCAGATGAAAACCAGAATCAGCACTGGTTACGGGTGTGATCTGTAGTAAAGGAAAGCGCACGGGGTCTGCACCCTGCTGAAGTAATAATTCATACAGGGTGTCCGCCTGATGTGCCGGTCGGGTGACTAGCACGCGTAAGCCGTTTAGCTTATCAGCCATCAGCTTTGTTATAGACTTCGTCAAGGATGCTTTTAGCGCCTGCGGCAAGCAAACGATCGGCTAGCGTAATGCCGAGTTGTTCAGCTTGTTCTGGTGTACCGCGCTCTTCATCTCGCAAAATCAATGTGCCGTCAGGCTTTGCAACCAGACCACGAAGGTAGAGTTCAGAATTATCATCGTTCAAGGTCGCATAACATGCGATAGGCACCTGGCAACCCCCTTCCAGGCGACGGTTCATTGCGCGCTCTGCGCTAACCCGCCAGGCTGTTTCCTGATCATGCAGAGGTTTAAGCAATTCAAGTAGTTCATGGTCATCCGTGCGGCATTCGATACCCACGGCACCCTGGCCGCCAGCAGGAAGGCTGAATTCTACTGAGATCTCTGAACGAATACGCTCGGGCATCTCTAAACGGATCAGGCCGGCAGAGGCAAGGATAATCGCGTCGTATTCGCCATCGTCCAGCTTGCGAAGACGGGTGTTTACATTACCGCGTAACCATTTGATTTGCAGATCTGGGCGTTTTTCACGAATCTGCGCTTCACGGCGTAGTGAAGAGGTGCCGACGACAGCTCCTTCGGGTAGTTCTTCAATGCTGTTATAAGTATTAGAAACAAATGCATCAGTTGGCTGCTCGCGCGGGCAGATAACTGCCAGCCCCAGGCCTTCAGGGAACTCCATGGGGACATCTTTCATCGAGTGCACTGCGATGTCGGCTTCACCGGCAAGCATCGCTTCTTCCAGCTCTTTTACAAACAGGCCTTTACCGCCAACTTTAGCCAGCGGTGCATCCAGTATTTTGTCACCTTTAGATGTCATGCCCAGAAGCTCGACATTTATACCTGGGTGGTGGCGTTCCAGCTCAGCTTTTACATATTCAGCCTGCCACAGGGCCAGAGGGCTTTTGCGGGTTGCAATACGGATGGTTCGGCTCATAAAACGGGTTCCAATACGGCATATACAATAATTGTTGCCGATTGTAGCAGATTGCAGGCGACTATATAGACACCTCAAGTCAAAGGGCGTGATATAATAGCGCGCAAATTTATTCATCTGCACGGATTTGCCGGGCTGTTATTGAGTTATAGAGGTTTCCCATGAGTGATAAAACCAACCAGCAATGGGGTGGTCGTTTTAACGAACCAACTGATGCTTTCGTTGCACGCTTTACAGCGTCTGTGGAATTTGACCAGCGTATGTATCTGCAGGATATTCGCGGTTCTATTGCTCATGCAAAAATGCTGACTAAGGCGGGTGTTCTGACCGAAGCTGAGCGTGACGACATTATCCGTGGTCTGGGTGAAATTCGCGTTGAGATCGAGCGTGGTGAGTTTGAATGGTCTGTTGCATTGGAAGATGTTCATATGAACATCGAAGCTGCACTCACTAAGAAAATTGGTATTACAGGCAAAAAACTACATACCGGTCGATCCCGTAACGACCAGGTAGCGACAGATATTCGCCTGTATCTCCGTGATGAAATTGATCTGATTCTATCTGAAATTACTCGTCTGCAGCAGGGCATGTTGTCAGTGGCAGAGCGTGAAGCCGATACGATTATGCCGGGCTTTACTCACCTGCAAACTGCACAGCCAGTAACTTTTGGCCACCACTTGATGGCTTGGTTTGAAATGCTAAGCCGTGATTTCAGCCGCTTTGAAGATTGCCGTGAGCGCGCCAACATCATGCCGCTGGGCGCTGCCGCTCTGGCGGGTACGACTTATCCTATTCAGCGTGATTTTACATGTGAGTTGTTGGAGTTTAATGCCCCTGCTGAAAACTCGCTGGATGCGGTTTCTGATCGTGATTTTGCGATCGAGTTTTGCTCCGCTTCCAGTATTCTGTTGATGCATTTGACCCGTATGTCTGAAGAGTTGGTTCTATGGACCTCTGCACAGTTTGATTTCATCAATCTGCCAGACCGTTTCTGCACCGGCTCATCGATCATGCCGCAAAAGAAAAACCCAGATGTGCCAGAACTGGTTCGTGGTAAATCAGGTCGAGTATTTGGCCACCTGATGAGCTTGCTGACGCTGATGAAATCTCAGCCGCTGGCTTATAACAAGGACAATCAGGAAGATAAAGAGCCGCTGTTTGATGCCATCGATACCGTGAAAGGTTGTCTGCGTGCTTTCGCTGATATGGTGCCTGCGCTGGAAGCTAAAGAAGAGAATATGCGTGAAGCTGCGCTGCGTGGTTTCTCGACAGCAACTGACCTGGCTGATTATCTGGTGCGCAAGGGTATGCCTTTCCGTGATGCTCACGAAGTTGTTGGTAAATCAGTTGCTTATGGTATTGAGCAGAGTAAAGATCTGGGTGAAATGAGCCTTGAAGAGCTGGTTCAGTTCTCTGATATTATCGAGCAGGACGTATTTGATGTGTTGACGCTGGAGGGCTCTGTAGCAGCTCGTGACCATATTGGTGGTACTGCGCCTAATCAGGTCCGTGCCGCGGTTAAGCGCGCCCAGCAGAAACTTGATCAGCGCGGTTAGTGGTTACTGATCAATAGATACAAAAAAAGCGCTTACCTGGTAAGCGCTTTTTTATTGCCTGCTTAACGATCAGTTACTTGTTCAGGCTGATATCAACCATCAGGTCACTCGCGATCCCTTCAAGTGCTTCCTGTAGTTCGTCCAGATCCAGATCAGCGGAACCTAAGAGTTCAGCTTCTGCTTTAAACAGCAGTTCTGCAGACATTGAACCAGAGACCAGCTCAGTAGTGAGGCGCTCTACATTGACATGGCGCTTAGCCAGTGCGCTGGAAATATCGCGAACAATGCCGGGTTTATCGTGACCAACCAACTCAAGTGTAAAGCTTTGGCTCTGATCGCAGGCTTCATGCGTATCAGAACGCTCAGCGGTTACTTTAAGGCCTTGAGCTTCCAAACCCTCAAGCGCAGTGGTAAGTGTAGCGATCTGTGACTCTTCAACTTCACAGATCAGAATCCCCGCAAATTTCCCTGCCAGGCGGGACATGCCTGATTCCAGCCAGTTACCACCGTTATCGCTGATGGTTTGCGCCAGCATTTCTACAAGTCCAGGTTTATCCGGACCGATGACTGTAAGTACAAGAGATGTCATCATGTGTAAGCTCCATATTGCTTCATTGGAAGAAGGTAACTGTAACTTGGCGTCTGACCGGCCTGCGCGCTGGAACAAAAGCCTTGTCCTGATACACCGATCCAAGGTATACAGCTGCCTTTATTTTTATATTACTGCTTCACTATAACACTATGATAGAAATAGTCAGCGCTCTCTGGCCGGTATTTGCCTTAATTTTATTAGGTTATCTGGCACGTAGAACCCGCTTCCCAGGGGAGGACTTCTGGGCGCAAGCGGAAAAAGCGACCTATTTTATTCTTTTCCCGGTACTACTGGTCTCTCGATTAGCAACCACGGACATGTCCTCCGTGGAACTGGATGCCATGGGGCTGGCAATACTATTGCTGGTGCTCGCAGGTAGCGTAGCTGCTTTCATTGTCAGGCCGTTTACATTGGCTGATGCTGCGGGTTTTACCTCAATCTATCAGGGGGCGGTACGATTTAATGTCTACGTCGGGCTGGCGGCTTCAGCAACGTTGTATGGTGAGGTGGGTGTCGTGATAGGCGCGGTGATCATGGCGCTAATGATTCCGCTGCTTAACCTTTTGTGTGTTCTGGTCTTCTCTGTATTTACCCACAAAGCCGGCAGTTTGAGCTCAGTTTTGCTGGCCATTGTTAAGAATCCATTGATTGTGGGTAGCTTACTTGGGTTGGTTCTCAATCAAACAGGCATAGGTTTCCCTTCTCTACTGACCCCTATAGCGGAGCTGCTGGCGGGTATGGCGTTGCCTCTGGGATTGTTGTCAGTTGGTGCAGGGCTTAGCTTTAAGGTGTTGTTTAAAAGCCAGCGGGAGTTGGCCTGGGCTTCTTTCATCAAGTTGGTTCTGATGCCGCTGTTCGCTTTTCTGATCTGTGCTCTGTTTGCTTTGGAAGAGGGAGTCGCTGAGGTTGTGTTGCTTTACGCGGCGCTACCCACTGCTACCTCATCTTATATTCTGGCCAGGCAGCTTGGCGGCGACGCGCCGATGATGGCTGCGATTGTTACCGGGCAGACCCTTTTATCGATGATTTCGATACCAATCATGCTAATTTTGATCAATTTTTTGCGAAATCTTTTATAAATCAGGCAGTAATTCGCGTTTTTTACACTTTTTTGTTAAAATAACTATGTAACTGGCCGATAGTTTCACTGAAACGGTTATTGCAAATATGTTGCAAAAATTCTGAAATGTGGAAAACTACGCGCCAGGCATTATGCAAACGAGCGTTTGTTTAATGTGTGGTGAACCTTATAGGCAGAACAATGAAAAAAGGTCCTGATCTGGTATTAGTGTTGGTTGTGGTATTTGTACTCGGTTCCGTAATGACCGGGGTATCTCACGCTGATTTCCAGTTTGCATCGTTATTTGAGCAAGTCTTCAACAGCTAAAAGCTAACCTACGGGTAGCTTTTAGCGTCGGTAACTATTGTTGTCAGAGGGATATCCCAACCCTCGACAGGTAACTCTTCTACTCTCTGTATTTCGTGAGCAAGGCCAATTAGGTCAGGCCCTCTCATGCCCTTCTTAAGCCCTTTGAACGCAAAAGTACGGTCATAGTAACCACCGCCCATGCCCATGCGATTTCCTTTAGGATCAAAAGCGACCAAAGGTAAAAGCACCAGATCTAATGCCCATGCCGCTTTACGTCGGCCTGGTTCCAGCTTTGGTTCGCGAATTGAATAGATATTCCGAACCATCGGGGTCTTCTGCGTATAAGGTACAAACCAGAGTCGGTTATGCAGAATAGGGTGAAGCACAGGTAGATAGACCTCTTTACCCAGCTTCCAGCAGAGCTTTATCAATGGGGTAGGATCGATTTCGCCATCGTTAGGCAGGTACATCGCAATTGACTTGGCTCGGCGAAAATCCTGACGGGTTCGCATATTGCGAAGAAGCGCTTGTGCGGCGGTATTCTGTTGGCTGGGCGTTAAGGAGCGTCGCAGGGAACGGATCTGTTTGCGGAGTTGCTTACGTTTATCCATAGTAAAGAAGATCCCCAGAGTGCCGGTGTCGGTAATGGCCCTGAACCCGAAGGTTCAAGGAGGGGGTTGCTGAGAATCATTAGGCTTTCCGTTAAATCGGACATGCACACCAGAAACTACGAGCAACCTCCAGAAGTGTGATTATCGGCTCGAGGGACGTAACCAACTGTCGAACACTCCAGGGCATATGTTCATTATACCCTTATTGGTTTTAGTGTCAGGTCTTGAAATAAAATTATTCTATGCTAGAAGCGGTATAACTGGTTGTTTAGTAATCAGTTTTTCGATTATGAAAAGAATTCAATCGTGAAAAGCTGGTTATTCTTGTGTTTTTTTCTGCAGCGCCAGATCAATTTTGCTACCGAGGTGGCGCAGCCGTGTTTCAACATCAGAATTTAAAGACTGTTTGGACTGTAAAAGCTCGTGGGCAAGATTTAGCGCAGCCATGACCGCGATACGTTCCAGGCCTAGCACTTTGCCTGATTTTCGAATTTCCAGCATCTTTTCGTTGAGGAAATCCGCGGAAGCGAGTAGTTCAGCTTCGGCGTCTGCAGGGCAATTGAAACTAAAATCTTTATCTAGAATTTTGATTGAAACCGGCTGAGAGTCCGAAGTGCTCATTTGTTTTGCTCCAGAGCTTTAAGGCGCATGATCATGGTCTTTATTTTACTTTGGGTTTGTTCATTTAGCTGGACTAGCTGCGCGCGCTCTTCTTTGAGTGACTGTTCTCGTTCACGAAGTTGATCATTCTCCCGCTCCAGCTGTTCACAGTGTTGCAGCAGTTGATCGATTTTCTGTTCAAGCGCGTTAAAGTAGTGCTCGGTCATGCGAAAAATAAGCTCCACAGGCTTAAGGTTATCAGGGGACTATAATAAGCCACTGTCTTAGGGTCAATGACGCTGCATGAGAAGAAGGGAAATGCTAGGATTAACAACAATATAATATTGATGAGTTCTATCCATGTCTGAAGATAATATTCCAGTAGATCTGCCCGATTTTGAAGTAATTGCAAACCTGTTCGTTGAAGAGGGTGTTGGGCTGGTTTCTCCTGCTGAATTGCATGGCTTGATTGCAGGCCATCTGGCGGCAGGCGCACGCTTACAACCTGCGATGCTGATTCAGGCGGCCTGCGAGTTGATGGATACAGAAGCACTGAAGCAGGAGAGTAGTAAAGTGACGCTATTGAACCTGTATGGTGCGACCACCGATGCACTTGAGAGTATGGATCTGGAGTTTGAGCTTTTACTACCTGATGATGAGAATGAGATATCCCTTAGGGCTGAGGCTCTGGGGCGCTGGTGTCAGAGTTTCCTGTCCGGTTTTGGCTTGTATGGCAAACATACGGATGCGTCTCTTTCTCCAGAAGCTAAAGAAACACTGAATGACTTAGGGCAGATCGCTCAGATATCTGCGGACCTTGAAGAACTGGATGAAAATGAATCCGATCTGATGGAAGTTCAGGAGTATGTGCGCATGGCTGTACTTATGCTGTTTACTGAGTGTAACAAAGCCCTGGCAGATAAAGAGCAAGAGTTTGCAAAAGCTCAGCCGGATAGTAACAGGTTGCATTGATGAACATTGAAATGGATCAGTTTGTTGGTCGTCGTAAGGCGCTGATGGAGAAAATGCTCCCGGGTAGCATTGCCATTATCCCTTCAGCAACGATGAAGCAGCGCAATAATGATGTGGAATATCCGTTCCGTCAGGATAGTAGTTTTTTCTATCTGACCGGTTTTAACGAACCTGAGGCGGTTTTGCTGCTGATCCCGGGCCGCAAACAGGGTGAAACGGTTATGTTTTGCCGAGATCGGGATCGCCTGATGGAGATCTGGAATGGATACCGTGCGGGCCCTGAGGGTATTGTCGCAGATTATGCAATCGATGAGGCGCATGCTATCCATGAAATCGATGATGTGTTGCCTGCGCTTTTAAATGGCATGGAGCGAATCTATTACGCTATCGGTCAGGACGAAGCGCTGGATCAGCAGGTCACCCACTGGCTGAATCTGATCCGCAGTAAAGTCCGTCAAGGGGCTGTGGCGCCAAGTGAATTAGTCATGCTGGATCATCTGCTGCACGAAATGCGCCTGATTAAGAGTGATGCGGAAGCTGACCTAATGCGCCGTGCGGGGGAGATATCAGCACAGGGCCACATCAAAGCGATGCAGCTATGCCGACCTGGCTTAATGGAGTACCAGTTAGAAGCAGAAATTTTGCATCACTTTGCCATGAATGGCGCTCGCCAGCCTGCCTATTCAACGATCGTAGGTGGGGGCGAAAATGCGTGCATTCTTCATTACATTGAGAATGATGCAGAGCTGAATGGCGGCGATCTGGTACTGATTGATGCCGGTTGTGAGTATCAGCACTATGCGGGCGATATTACACGTACTTTTCCGGTGAACGGAACTTTCAGTGAAGCGCAGCGTGCTATCTATGCGTTGGTATTAAAAGCTCAGAAGGCCTGTATTGAATTGGCGCGCCCGGGGGTACTTTGGGAAGCGGTCCATGAAAAGTCTATTGAAGTGCTAACCGAAGGTTTGATTGAGTTAGGGCTGTTAAAAGGTAGTCTTGAATCTGAGATTCAATCAGGCGGCTATCGCGAATTCTATATGCATAGGATCGGGCACTGGCTGGGTATGGATGTGCACGATGTTGGTGACTATAAAGTCGATGGTGACTGGCGTCCGCTAGAACCTGGCATGGTGATGACCGTCGAGCCGGGCATCTATATTGCGCCCGATAATGACAAAGTCGATCCTTGCTGGCGAGGCATCGGCGTGCGTATTGAAGATGATGTATTAATCACATCCAAAGGATGCGAAGTTTTAACCGCATCGGTCCCTAAAGAGATCGATGAAATTGAGGCGTTAATGGCCGGACTATGAAACAGCACTACGACATCGTAATTGTAGGTGGGGGCATGGTGGGCGCGAGCCTGGCTTGTGCTCTTTTGCAGGTTGCAGAACAGTTAGACCTGAAGATCGCTATTGTAGAAGCGTTCCCGGTTGCAGAATCTGCACTTGAATATCAGCCTAGTTACGATGCTCGTGCAACTGCTTTGGCATACGGTAGCCGGACTATCTACGAAACCATGGGTCTCTGGGAGACGCTAAGAGAGCACTTGGAGCCGATCCAGCAGATTCATGTTTCGGACAAAGGTCACTTTGGTGCCACGCGACTGAATGCCGAAGATGAGTCGGTTCCAGCGCTGGGCTACGTAGTTGAAAATCATTGGTTGGGACGCGTGCTTTGGGATCGCTTGCAACAATCAGACGCAGCCCATGTCGAGTTTATTGCCCCCGCTGAAGTGACCGATATGAGTACCGGTGCGGACAGCATGGAGGTGACTCTATCCACAGAAGGCCAGGAACACACCCTTAGCTGTGAATTGGTGGTCATGGCTGACGGGGGGCGTTCAGAACTTCGGGAAAAATTGGGTATAGGTTATACCCAGACAACTTATGCACAGCATGCAGTGGTTGCGAATGTGAGTCCGGATCGACAGCACAACAATGTGGCTTATGAACGTTTCACAGATACGGGGCCAATGGCGCTTTTACCACTCGAAACCCAGAAAGGCCGATATCGCTGTGGTTTAGTCTGGACCGTGCCGGATGAGCAGATAGATGAGGTGATGGCGCTTAGCGATCATGCGTTCCTCGAGAAGCTGCAAGAACGTTTTGGTTATCGGGCCGGCAATTTTATTGCCGTGGGTGAACGCGCTTCATATCCCCTAAAGCTGGTGCTTGCGGATGAGCAGGTACGTAAGGGTATCGTGGTGTTAGGGAACGCAGCGCATGCGTTGCATCCTATTGCCGGGCAAGGATATAACCTGGCGCTAAGGGGAGTTGTTGCGCTTGCTGACAAGCTGATACAGGCGCGAAAAGAACAGGTTAATCTGGGTGACTTAGGCCTTTTACAAAGCTTTTACGAGCAACAGCGCGCGGATCAGCAAAAAACGATCGGATTCAGCGATCAAACCATGAAGCTTTTCTCAAACAGTAGCCCGTTATTAGCTTTAGGCAGAAATATTGGCTTGCAGGTGATGGATGTCTGCCCCCCCGCCAGAACCTTGTTTGCTCGTGCCGCAATGGGGTTGGATGCACCTGCCCCTAAATTGAAATAGGTTTTTTCATGTCAAATCAGATGCATGCGGATGTTGTAATCGTCGGTGCCGGAATGGTTGGGTTAACCCTGGCCGCAGCGATGGCCCCTTCTGGGATGAAAATTATCGTTCTGGAGCAGAGAAAGGGGGATCCCCAGGGATTTTCTGATTGGGTTCGCGCGCAGCAGTCTGAGAACTTTGATCCTCGTGTCAGTGCGCTGACTTGTGCATCACAGCAGATCCTTACGGCGGTCGGGGCTTGGGAAAAAATGGCATCCTTCCGATTGAGCCCGTACACCGATATGGATGTCTGGGATGGCGAAGGCACCGGGAAAATCCATTTTTCCGCGCAAGATCTGCACGAACAGGCTCTGGGGCATATAGTTGAAAACCGAGTTACCTTGGCAGGGCTGCTGGCAACGGTGGCTGAGCTGGATAATGTGCAACTGGTAACGGGCGTTGAGCTGGTTAAGGCAGATTTGAGCGCTAGTTCTTTAAAAACGTTGGAACTTAGTGATCAGCGCTGTATCGAAACGTCGCTGTTGGTCGCCGCTGATGGTGCATTGTCTAAAACCCGGCAGATGGCAGGTTTACCAATGCTGGAGTGGGACTATGGTCATCATGCGATCGTGACGACAGTGAAAACCAGCGTGGATCATCAACAAACGGCCTGGCAGCGATTTACTGATGATGGCCCTTTAGCGTTGTTGCCTCTTTCCAGTGATGATGGCAACCATTACTGCTCGATTGTCTGGTCGACCTCGCCTGGCCATGCGAAAGCGTTGATGACTTTGTCTGATGAGGATTTTTGTCAGGCACTAGGGGCCGCGTTTGAGCATGTTCTGGGCGATATCCTGGAAACTGATCAGCGTAGTGTTTTTCCGCTGCGTCAGCGTCATGCTCAACACTATGTTAAATCGGGTTTTGTAGTTATTGGTGATGCGGCGCATACCATACACCCTCTGGCAGGTCAGGGGGTGAACCTTGGTCTGTTGGATGCGGCGCAGCTGGCAGAAACCTTAATGGCGGCCTATGCACGTGGTGAGGCACTGGGATCATTATCAGTACTGCGCCGTTATCAACGTGAAAGGCATTCGGAAAATATTCAGATGGCGGCCACGATGGAGGGCTTCAAACGACTCTTCGCCAGCCGAAACCCGGTTGCTGTACTGGCTAGAAATATGGGAATGAACTGGTTAGATGGGCTGGGTGCGATTAAAAACCACCTGGTTCAGGAGGCGATGGGGCTTTCCGGAAAAGGTCCTGCGTTGGCGCAGAGATCATTTAAAGATTCATAAGTAAATACCATAGTCGCAGTTGAGAGTTGCGGGCAAAGATTGAACTACAGGGAAAATCCCTATAAATTGTCTTCCCTTTTTTATTTTTTCGGGCCTTTTATCGCTATTAGCCCGTATATAAAGCAAAAATTATGGTATTTAGCGCTGGAAGTGGGGCAAGCGTTTCACTTCAGACCCTTAATAAGAGTTAATAACTATGGGTAATAAAACCGCACTGTACGATAAGCACCAGGAAATGGGTGCGAAGCTGGTTGATT
This sequence comes from Neptuniibacter caesariensis, assembly GCF_000153345.1. Taxonomy (GTDB): domain Bacteria; phylum Pseudomonadota; class Gammaproteobacteria; order Pseudomonadales; family Balneatricaceae; genus Neptuniibacter; species Neptuniibacter caesariensis. The sequence goes on along the minus strand of NZ_CH724126.1, from coordinate 31,688 downwards.
TTGGCGGCTGGGATATGCCGATCCATTACGGTTCACAAGTTGATGAGCACCATAAGGTCCGCCAGGAAGCGGGCATGTTTGACGTCTCCCATATGACGGTTGTAGACGTAACCGGTACTGATGCAAAAGAATATTTAAGATACTTGCTGGCCAACGATGTTGCTAAACTGCAGCAGAAAGGTAAAGCAATGTATAGCGGCATGCTCAATGAAGATGCCGGGGTCATTGATGACCTCATCGTTTATCTGATGACTGAGCCAGGTGTTGCTGGTGAATGGTTCCGAGTAGTGGTGAACTGTGCAACACGAGAGAAAGATCTGCGCTGGATGTCAGATCAAACAGCGAGCTTTGATGACGTTGCGCTGACTGAGCAGCCTGATCTGGCGATGGTAGCGGTTCAGGGCCCTAAAGCACTTGAACTGGCTAAGCAGTCTGTATCTGAATCCCGTGCAACGCTCATTGATCAGTTAAGCGTATTTCAGGGCTTAGAATCCGAAGGCTGGTTTATTGCCAGAACTGGCTATACTGGTGAGGATGGCCTTGAGATCATGCTGCCGGAAGATGAGGTTGCTGATTTTTGGCAAGCACTCGCTGATGCGGGTGTAAGCCCGTGCGGCCTGGGGGCGCGAGACACGCTTCGTTTGGAAGCCGGTATGAACCTCTACGGTGCTGATATGGATGAAACGGTATCCCCGTTAGCCGCTAACATGGGGTGGACCATTGCCTGGGAACCGCAGGAGCGTATTTTTATCGGCCGCGAAGCGTTACAGGCGAAAAAAGAGGCTGGGATATCTGAGAAATTAGTTGGCCTGGTCATGGAATCCCGTGGTGTGCTTCGAGCGCATCAAAAGGTCGTTGTGAGTGGTGTTGGCGAAGGTGAGATTACCAGTGGTACTTTTTCGCCTACACTAGGATGTGCAATTGCGATGGCAAGAGTGCCATCTGCGACTGCAGATCAAGCCGAAGTGGATATCAGAGGAAAATTAGTCCCTGTGCGGGTTATTCGTCCCTCTTTTGTTCGTAATGGCAAAAAAGTTTTTGACTGAATTTAGATTTTAACCGGTCCTATAGGGTAGGAATTAACAATGAGTAACATCCCATCTGAACTGAAATACGTTGCTAGTCATGAATGGATTCGCGTTGAGGGTGACGGCACAGTTACAATCGGTGTCACTGATCACGCACAGGATCTGTTGGGTGATGTAGTTTTTGTTGAACTGCCAGAAGTTGGTGCTGAAGTTGCTATGGGCGACGAGTCAGGTGTTGTTGAGTCTGTTAAGGCGGCATCGGATATTTATGCTCCACTTAGCGGTGAAGTTGTGGAAGTTAACGAAGAATTGGAAGATTCGCCTGAACTGGTTAATTCTGACCCTTACGCTGATGGCTGGTTCTTCAAACTGAAACTGTCTGATCAGGATGAGCTGAATGAACTGCTGGATGCAGAAGCTTACAATGATCTGTGCGAGTCAGAAGCTTAAACAAAGCTGAGGCATATGCCTTATAGTATTTTCTGTCCCGGCTATATGCCGGGACTGTTGTCTGTAAAACAGGAAAAAAATGTCACTGCCAATACTGAAACTAAACAGTGGAGCTGAACGCCGCTTACGCGGAGGTCATCTTTGGATCTATAGCAACGAAGTGGATAACAGTGCGACACCACTGAAGGGCTTTGAACCAGGCCAGCAGGTCGTTGTGGAAACAGATAAGGGCAAACCACTGGGTATTGCCTATGTGAATCCGAATACGCTGATTTGTGGGCGTATGGTAAGCCGTGATCTCAAGTATAAGCTGGATCGTTCGCTGCTGATTCATCGTATTAAAGTGGCGTTGTCACTGCGTGAGGCTTGCTTCAGTGATGATTGTTACCGCCTGGTATTCGGTGATAGTGATGCGCTCCCTGGGTTGGTGATCGATCGCTTTTATGATGTATTCGTTGTTCAGGTTTCAACGGCGGGTATGGAAGCGGTGCTTGATGAGGTCGTTGACGCGCTGAACAAGGTATTTACACCTAAGGCGATCCTGTTACGAAATGACGGCAAAATGCGTGACATGGAAGGGTTAGAAACCTACACAGAGATTGTTCAGGGCGATATCCCTGAGCTTTGCCCGCTGATGGAGAATACTGTTCCGCTGTTGGCGCCGCTTCAGAAAGGTCAGAAAACCGGATGGTTCTATGATCACCGTAATAACCGTGCTCAGATGCAGAAACATGTTGAAGGCAAGCGTGTTCTTGATCTGTTCAGCTATGTCGGCGGCTGGGGAGCACAAGCATTAGCTGCGGGTGCTTCTCAGGCGATCTGTGTTGATGCTTCTCACTTTGCTTTGGAAGTGGCGGCGGAAAATGCGCGTATCAACAACGCAGAAGATCGTTTTGAAGGCTTCCATGGTGATGCGTTTGATATCTGTAAATCACTGATTGCTGATAAAGAGAAGTTCGATGTGGTAGTGCTGGATCCGCCTGCATTTATCCAGAAGAAGAAAGATGTCCGCAATGGTGAGCGCGCTTACTCGCGTATGAATAATTTCGCCATGCGTCTGTTAAAGAAAGATGGGATTTTGGTCTCCGCATCTTGCTCAATGCACCTACAGCGAGAAAGGCTGGTGGATATTATCCGCAGTAACAGTCGCGAGCTAGACCGTAATGCGCAGATCTTTGATCAGGGGCATCAGGGCGCGGATCATCCGGTTCATCCAGCGATTCCTGAAACGGATTATCTGAAATCATTCTTTGTTCGAGTGCTGCCTTCGGCATAAGCGTAGCTGAGTTAAGGAGTCGCCATGCAGTACAACAAGTTAGGCAATACCGATATTGCTGTCAGCCAGATCTGTCTGGGAACGATGACTTATGGCAGCGATCACTCCCAGGAAGAAGCCTTTGCCCAGATGGATTTTGCTGTCGATCAGGGGATTAATTTTCTGGACGGCGCGGAGATGTATCCAATCCCAACTTCCGCTGAGTATCAGGGGCGCAATGAGGAGATTATCGGACACTGGTTGAAGACCAGAGGCAATCGTGATCAGGTCGTTGTGGCCACCAAGGTGACAGGTCCAGGTGAGATGGTGAGCTATATCCGTGAGGATATGGGGCTGGATCGCAGAAATATCCGCGAAGCGATTACCAATAGCCTGAAGCGACTTCACACTGACTATATCGATCTTTACCAGCTACATTGGCCTGATCGGGCAACAAACTTCTTTGGTCAGTTGAACTACACACACCAGCCGGAGAAGGATGGTGCATCGATTCAGGAAACGCTGGAAGTACTGAAAGAGTTGGTCGATGAAGGATTGGTGCGTCACTTTGGTTTATCCAACGAAACGGCATGGGGGACCATGAAGTGTCTGCAGCTAGCAGATAAGTTTGATCTGCCGCGTTGTGTGTCAGTACAGAACCCGTTTAGCTTGTTGAACCGTACCGCGGAAATTGCGTTAACTGAGGTACTGCAGCGGGAAGAGGTTTCGCTTCTGCCTTATTCGCCTCTGGGCTTTGGTGTCCTGAGTGGTAAATACTTGAATGATGCCCGTCCTGAAGGGGCGCGTATTACTCGTCATCCAACTTATGCTCGCTACTTTACTGAGCAGGGGATTAAGGCAACTCAAGCTTACGTTGAGCTGGCTAAAGCGCACGGTCTAAATCCGGCGGTTATGGCGCTGGCCTGGGTCAATAGCCGAAGCTATGTGGATGCCAATATTATTGGGGCGAGTAATATGGCCCAGTTGAAGGACAATATTGAGTCAGCGAACTTAGTGCTCAGTGAAGAATTACTGGCTCAAATAGAAGCGATCCACACACAATATCCAAATCCATGCCCATAACAGGGGTATATGAGTTTGATTAAAGGGAGCAAAGGCTCCCTTTTTTATTGGCTAAATCGAATTGTTATTTTCGAGTTCTTTGCCAGACTTTAGTTAGGAACCTGCGAATAAGTTTCATGTTTTCTCTTGGACTTGTTCGTAGATTCCTTAGCTAATAACAACGGAATGGTGAGTGTTATGTTGCAAGTTAGAGAAGCGATGTATCCCGTCAATATGCCGCTGCGTGGTGATATGTCTATGGTTGAGGCAGTGACGCATATTCTGGACTCTGGCTATTTAGGCTTGCCGGTTGTCGATGCCCAGCAAAATGTAGTGGGCTTTCTGTCCGAATTTGATTGCCTGCCTTATCTGATTACCGATAGCTATCATTGTGACAGCCATGAAACGGTTGCTGATATCATGCGAGGAGATCCTCTGACAGTATCGCCCAGCATGAGTATTGTCGATCTGGCTCAGCAGATGGGCTTGGATAAACCTAAGGTGTATGCGGTTGTCGAAGGGCATAAGCTGGTGGGTATTATTACTCGCAGTATGCTGATGAAAGAGCTTAATGATGCTCTGAAGCACTGTAAGGTTGTGGCTTAGTGGGTAATTGCGCGGTCATTGGATCCAGGCTGAGCAGATACTCGCCCGGATCTTTTACTTGGCAGTGGATCTAGCGAAGATCCAGAACGGGCCAAAGCTTTTCATTGGCATGAGCTTCCAGTGTTTCATCTGGATTGACTGCGACCGGATAGGTTACTAGTTCCAGTAGTGGCAGGTCATTATGTGAATCGCTGTAAAAATAGCTCTCTTCTAGCGAGTGTTCGTTTGATTCAAGCCAGGTATTGAGGCGAGTCACTTTGCCGTCCTGGAAGCACGGTATTCCAGCCACTTTCCCCGTGTACTGCCCATCAACCTCTTCAGGATCCGTAGCAATAATCTCATCGACGCCTAATGCGTCAGCGATGGGGCCGGTTACAAAACGGTTAGTCGCAGTAATGATAAGCAGGTAGTCACCTTGTTTGCGATGGTTTTCCAGTAACTCTTTGGCTTTAGGCAGCATGATTGGAGCGATCTTTTCCTGCATAAACTGGTTGTGCAGTTCATTGAGCTGTTCGCGATCCAGTTGAGCCAGCGGTTTTAAGGCGAATTCAAGAAATTCAAAGATATCCAGCCCGCCGTTTTTATACTGCTCGTAAAAGTAGTCATTTGCGCGGCTGTATTCATCGCTGTCCACGATCCCTTTTTCACACAGAAATTCTCCCCACGCATGATCACTATCGCCACCAAGCAGGGTATTGTCCAGATCAAAAATTGCTAAGCTCAAAGGGTGTTCCTCAATGAAAAATGTGTGAAGCAAGGATAGGGATCTAGCGGATTGATTGCAATTGTCTCAAAAGGAATTGCTGAGAGAGAAAGAATTATGGAACAATAGCTGAAAAAGGTTTAGGAATTACAAAGTGATTGATTCAGATGGGTTCAGGCCGAATGTCGGTATCATTCTGGCTAACTCGCTGGGTCAGGTCCTTTGGGCAAGACGTATAGGTCAGGACGCCTGGCAGTTCCCGCAAGGGGGGATAAATGAAGATGAAACCCCCGAGCAGGCGATGTATAGAGAACTGCGAGAAGAGATCGGTCTTTCGGATAAAGACGTAGAAATTGTCGCGGTGACCCGAGGCTGGTTAAGATATCGATTGCCCAAACGAATGATCCGGCGCAATTCGCATCCCGTATGCGTCGGCCAAAAGCAAAAATGGTTTTTGCTAAGGATGCTTAGTGAGGACAGTGCTGTAACTATCGATCATACAGAATCACCTGAGTTTGATGGTTGGCGCTGGGTAAGCTACTGGTATCCACTTGGCCAGGTAGTGTCATTTAAACGAGAGGTTTATCGCAAAGCGATGCGCGAACTGTCGCCTAAGCTGTCGCGCTTTCATATAGTCGACTCCTGAGGGAGGGAAACGAATGCTGGATGTCTTACGAAAGATAGTACAAGAGGTAAGTGTCGCTCCAAATCTGGAGTCGGTGCTGAACCTTATTGTGACTAGTGTCCAGCGTTCGATGAAAACCGAGGTTTGCTCGGTTTATCTTTTTGATCCAAGCGATCAGCGTTATGTGTTGATGGCTTCTGAAGGCTTAAACCCAGAGGCGGTGGGTAGTGTTCGTTTATCTGCTGCTGAAGGTTTGGTCGGCCTTGTGGTTGATCGAGCTGAACCGATCAACCTGGAAAATGCTTCTGAACACCGCGCATTCAAATACGTTGAATCAACCGGTGAGGAGCGTTTTAACTCTTTCCTGGGCGTGCCCATTATTCATCACCGTGACGTATTAGGTGTTCTGGTTGTACAGCAGAGGGACCTTCGCCGTTTTGATGAAAGTGAAGAGGCATTTCTTGTCACCTTGTCAGCTCAGCTTGCTGGTGTGATTGCCCATGCTGAAGCAACAGGTTCTCTGGGCACGATTGGTGAGCAGGAGAAAGCGGTTGTTGATCTTCGCTTTGAAGGTGTCGCCGGTTCATCTGGTGTGGCGATCGGCTCTGCTACTGTTATTGCTCCGCCTGCTGATCTGTCATCGGTTCCGGATAAGCCAGCCAAAGATGTAGCGAAAGAGATTGCTAGCTTTGAAGAAGCGCTTAAGCTGGTACGTCGAGATATCAAAGTTGTCGGGCGTAGCCTGGCCCAGCGTTTACGTACTGAGGAGCAAGCGCTTTTCGATGTGTACCTGCGTATGCTGGATGATAATGCGCTGGCAGGTGAGGTGGTTGCCCGGATTGAGAAGGGTAACTGGGCGCAAGGTGCGCTTCGTGAAGTCGTCACTGAGCATGTTCGTCAGTTCTCTATGATGGATGATCCCTACTTAAGGGAGAGAGCGACTGATATCAAAGATCTTGGTCGAAGAGTGTTAGCTTATCTTCAGGAGGCTGCGCCAGCATCACTTGAATTTACCGATGAGACAATTCTGGTTGCCGATGAGCTAACGCCTGCTATGCTGGGTGAAGTGCCCAGTGAGAAGCTGGTAGGTCTTGTTTCTGTGCATGGATCAAGTAACTCGCACGCTGCAATACTCGCGCGTTCTATGGGTATTCCGACCATTATGGGTGCGGTTGATCTTCCATTAACGCGCATCGATGGGCGGCAATTAATTCTGGATGGTTATTCCGGACGTATCTATGTCCAGCCAGGCGAAGATCTGCTGACCGCCTATCAGGATATTGTTAAAGGTGAGAAAGAGCAGGCAGAAGAGTTAGCTGCGCTCAAAGATCTGCCGGCAGAAACGACCGATGGTTTCCGGATGCCATTATGGGTAAATACCGGCTTGATCGCCGATGTAGCACGCTCTCTGGAGCGTGGCGCTGAAGGTATCGGTCTGTATCGTACCGAAGTCCCTTTCATGATTCGTGACTTCTTCCCCAGTGAGCAGGAGCAAGCGCAGACGTACCGTAAACAGCTGGAAGCGTTTCATCCGCGTCCGGTCACGATGCGTACCCTGGATATTGGCGGTGACAAAGCACTGCCGTACTTCCCGATTGAAGAAGAGAACCCATTCCTGGGCTGGCGTGGTATTCGTGTCACTCTGGATCACCCGGAAATATTCCTGGTGCAGGTGAGAGCGATGCTCAAAGCCGGCGAGGGGTATGAGAATCTACGCATAATGCTGCCGATGGTAACCAGTGTTCGTGAGGTTGAAGAGGCTAATCGCCAGATCGATCGGGCAGTGCGTGAGCTTCAGGAAGAGGGGCATAACATTAAGCGCCCTCTTGTCGGTGTGATGGTGGAGGTACCTGCTGCAGTGTATCAGGTGCGTCGTTTTGCCCGTCGCGTTGATTTTATCTCGGTAGGTTCCAATGACCTGACTCAGTATTTGTTGGCGGTGGATCGAAACAACCCAAGGGTGGCTGATCTGTATGTGAGTTACCACCCGGCGGTGCTTAAAGCGCTCGAATACATTGCCCGTGAAGCACATAAAGAGAACGCTTCCGTATCCATCTGTGGTGAGGTGGCTTCTGAGCCTGGTGGCGCTCTGCTGCTCATGGCGATGGGTTATGACGTGCTTTCTATGAACGCAACTAATTTGCCGAAAGTGAAGGCGGCTATTCGCAAAATTACTAAGACTGATGCGGATCGATTGCTAAAAGATGTCATGTCGATGGATGATGCGGACCGGATTCAGGCCCTGATTAACGAGCGCTTAGATGAGCTGGGCATTGCACTACCTGCACAGCCCAATATCCCTAACTAACGCCAATAGCTGGCAGTGGTAGTTTGTACTCACTTCTGGCTAATGGTCCGCCAACATCAAAACCTTGTTCAATAACAGTGGTGTCGCCATTAGGTTTTTGCATCACTAAAGTGGTCGCTCGGGTGCCGTAGTTATCAGCCTGAATGAAGCTTGAAGAGAGTAGTCTTTCCCAATTCAGGCTAATGCCCGTATCGGGTAGGTCCTTGTCTGGTGCGGTTTCCCTGTTACCCATAATTCCCATCAGGTGTTCGGCTGTCAGTGCAGAGCTGTTAATAGCATTCGTCAGATCCTGCTTGACCCGCTGAAGCTTAGGCCAGGGCGTGTCGAGCAGTGCGTTACTCATGCCGTAAATGCCTGGCTTCAGTTCATGGGTTTCTGCGCCCCGGTTAGAGCAGTAATAGAGCCCAGTCTGATCAGCTACAAGCAAGTTAAAATCACCAAATTCCTGCTTATTTTGTTCAAGTTGAAGAAGGTATTCGTCTGCGCTTTGTTGGCACTTCAGAAAATTGGCTGTCAGTTCGCCCCGGGATCTTCTGTTTTTTGCGGGGTTTCGTCCATCCCGGTAATTGGTAACCGCGGTAAACTTTCCTGCAGTGTTGAAGCCTAACCATGTGCCGAGCTGTTCCAGGTCCCGGCCTGCCAGAATTTCATTGTGATCATCCCAGAAATGCATGGGCTGACTGGGGCGCTGATAAAATTCGTCGCGATTAGCAATAAGAATAAGTGAGTATTCTGGATGGGATTTATACGCGAATGTTATCAAGCACATAGGTAAAGATCGGTTTATTCGTTAATATGTCGTTTCTTGAATACTAAGGCTTTTTATCCTGAATGACACATCTCTAAGGATTGATTCATGTTATTTACCATTTTGACCTATCTGATTCTGGGTGCAGCGGCTGGTGTAGTTGCAGGGCTATTCGGCATTGGTGGTGGTTTGCTTATTGTGCCCGTACTGGTCTTTAGCTTTGAGTTACAAGGCATGTCCCCTGACGTGTTGACGCATGCCGCGGTGGCGACATCGCTGGCGACAATTGTAGCAACATCAATCAGTTCGACGCTGGCACATAATAAAAAGGGGGCTGTGCGTTGGGATATTTTTAAGCCGGTTACTCTGGGTATTCTGCTCGGTGCATTCCTTGGGGTTAAAACCGCGGGTTTGATGACCGGTGAGTGGCTGCAAATCACCTTAGGCTGCTTCGTGATCCTGGTGGCGATTCAAATGGCTTTAAACCTCAAACCCGATGCGGGTGAAACAGCGGTTAACAATAAGGATCTGGCAATCGCTGGCGGGTTTATTGGTTGGCTATCGAGTATTTTCGGTATTGGTGGGGGCACGTTATCGGTGCCCTACTTTACCTGGCGCCGAGTTCAGATGCAGCAGGCTGTGGCCACCTCTGCGGCGTGCGGGCTGCCTATTGCGTTGATGGGAGCCTTAACCAATATCTGGGAGGGGTGGCAGAACCCGGCAATGCCAGAATGGAGCGCCGGGTTCATCTATCTGCCGGCGTTATTGGGCATTGTGCTGACCAGCTCAATATTTGCTAAATATGGAGCCAAGCTTGCGCATCGCTTGCCTGCACCTGTTCTAAAACGCATTTTTGCAGTCTTTTTACTGTGCGTAGGGCTGCGTTTTTTGGTTACAAATTTATTGTAGTAAGTTCCGGTTGGGGGAAATATTGTGTGGGTTCATGAAATAAACCCGATTGCTTTAGAGTTAGGTCCGCTGAAAGTGCATTGGTACGGACTTATGTATCTGGTGGGTTTTGCGGCTGCCTGGTGGCTGGGTGTTAAGCGGGCGAGGAAGCCCGGTTCTGGCTGGAGTGAAGAGCAGGTCTCAGATTTTATTTTCTGGGGTGCGATGGGTGTCGTCCTAGGTGGGCGAATGGGTTACGTGCTCTTTTACAACTTTGATAAGTTTCTCTCGGATCCGCTTTGGTTATTTGCGGTCTGGGAAGGTGGTATGTCATTCCATGGTGGTCTGCTTGGGGTGATTGCTGTTATGTACTGGTTTGGTCGCCAGCATGGCAAAAGTCTCATGGAGATGGCGGACTTTGTTGCGCCGCTGATACCGGTGGGCTTAGGAGCCGGACGGCTTGGTAACTTTATTGGTGGTGAGCTTTGGGGGCGAGTTACGGATGGTACCTGGGGCGTAGTGTTTCGCCATGCGGGTGATTTACCAAGACATCCTTCTCAACTTTATCAGTTTGCTCTCGAAGGTGTTGTTCTGTTTGTTGCGCTATGGTGGTTCTCATCTAAACCAAGACCGCGTATGGCTGTATCGGGGCTGTTCTTGCTGCTCTATGGGGTATTCCGATCGGTCGTTGAGTTTTATCGTGAACCGGATGGGCATATTGGCTTTGTCGCGATGGACTGGCTGACGATGGGGCAATTACTATCCTTACCGATGATCTTGTTGGGGGCGCTGATGCTCGGCTTTGCCTATCAACGCTCAGACCTGAAAAGGGTGTAATATTCATAAAAAAAGGCGGTTAACACCGCCTTTTTTGTTTGTTGCGAAGTTACACCGAGAAAGGATATTGAATCGCTTCGTGGTGTTCGTATCCTTCTACCTCAAAGTCATCAACAGTGACCCAGGTTTCAAGGTCTTCCAGCGTCTTAATGTCTGGGTTGATTTTAAAGGTAGGCAGCGGAAGCGGTTCACGGGTTAGCTGTACGTCGCGCATCAATTCCACTTGATCTTCATAGATGTGTGCGTTAACGATTCTGTGGTAAGCCTTGCCTGGTTTCTTTCCGGTGATTTGCGCCATGATGGCCAGTAAGAAATAAACCTGAATCATATTAAATGTAAGGCCAAGTGGTACGTCACAGCTCCGCTGGGTGCTGTTCAGATAAAGAGTGTCACCTAAGAGCGAGAAGTGATGGCTATACATACATGGGCGTAAGCAACCCATGTGAAAAGCGCCCGGGTGATAAAAAGTATAAATTTCGCCGCGATCATCGATTCCTTGAGAGAGATCATCAACGATCTTGCGTAACAGGTCTATGCTGCCGCCATCTGGTTTTGGGAAATTACGTCCCACTTTGCCGTAAATAAAGCCGCAGTCATCTTCACCCTTGCGATAAGGGTTATTTAACCAGGCGGCATTGTCATTGGCGTTGGCGTCCCAGGTTTTGGTACCTATTTTGCGAAAGTCGGCTGCATTATCATAACCGCGAAGGTAGCCGAGCATCTCTGCTATTGCTGATTTGTAGAATGTTTTGCGGGTCGTAACCATGGGAAACTCACCCTTGGCTACATCATAAGTGAGATCAGCATTAATAACTGTAAGGCAGCGCTTTCCGGTTCGCTCATTTTCGACCCAGACGCCTTCGTCAATAATTCTCTGACAGAGATCGAGGTATTGTCTCATTGGTTTGTGCTTAACCCTGTGGTTAAATTTGATGTAGTCATGTTAACCAAAGCACGTTGCTGAGGTAAAGAATCTAACAGTGGGTTTTGCTTTCAATGCAGTCCCGGCTGTTTAGTAAGGAGTTTTCATGAACCTGGCTATTATAGTGGCTCAGGCAAAAAATCGTGTAATCGGTATTAATAATAAGCTGCCATGGCATCTTCCTGAGGATCTGCGCTATTTCAAGCAGGTGACGATGGGTAAGCCTATTATCATGGGGCGTAATACTTATGAATCTATAGGTCGTCCTCTGCCAGGGCGAACTAATATCGTTATCACACGTCAAAATGATTATGCCCCTGAAGGGGTGCGGGTGGTAAATAGTCTTGAGGAGGCTGTTGAGCTTGCAGAAAGCATCGCACTTATCAATGGTATTGATGAGGCGATGGTGATCGGTGGAGCGCAAATCTATGAACAGGCTTTAGCGTCTGCTCAACGATTGTATCTGACCGAAGTTGATGCTGAGATTGATGGGGATGCTTGGTTCCCTGAGTTTGAGCGTCAGGAGTGGAGTGAAGTGGGCAGAGAAGATTTCTCTGCAGAGGGACCTAATCCATATAACTATAGTTTTATCGTTTTAGATAGAAAATAAGAAGGCAAAGCAGTATGACGATCCGTTCGTTGTTGTCTATTTTGGCAGATGGCAAATTTCACTCTGGCAGTGAGTTGGGAGAGAAGATTGGTATCAGCCGTAGTGCGATCTGGAAGCATATACGCCGTTTAGAAGAAGGTGGTCTGGAAATCTACAGCGTCAAAGGGCGTGGCTATCGTGTTCCTGGAGGGTTAAACCTTCTGGACGTTGGTCAGATAGAGCAGGCTTTAAAAAGTGATGTAAGGCATCAGTTACAGGAGATTGATCTGCAACTGACAATACCCTCGACAAACGCTTTGGCGATGAAAGAGTCTCAGCGCGGCGATTGTCATGGGCGCATCTATCTCGCTGAGCAGCAAACGGAAGGCCGAGGGCGTCGAGGTCGTACCTGGGTAAGCCCGTTTGCGCGGAATTTATATTTTTCCCTGGTCTGGCGTTTTGAGCAGGGGGCTGCGGCGATAGAAGGTTTGAGCCTATTGGTTGGTCTTGCCATGGTTAAGGCTATGGAAAAGCTCAAGATCGATGCCGTGCAGTTAAAATGGCCGAATGATTTGTTAAGTCAGGGGCGAAAGCTGGCGGGTATTCTGCTAGAGGTTCATGGTGAAGCATCTGGACAGTGCCAGGTTGTGATCGGTGTAGGTGTTAATGTGGAGATGCCTCGCGATCTGGGGGAGCAGATTGATCAGCCGTGGATTGATCTGAAAACAGTGTCTGGGCGTCCTGTAGACAGGAACTTGTTATTGGCAGAAATACTCAATGAGCTGGTGCTGAGGCTTAATCAGTTTGAAAGAAATGGTTTTGCTGAATTCGTGGATGAGTGGCATGGGTATCATGCGATGCAATCACAGCCAATTACATTGCAGGTGGGGAGCAAGGCAATTGAAGGGGTGTGTCAGGGCATTGATACTTCAGGTGCGTTGTTATTGGAATCGGAAGACGGACTCCGTGCATATCATGGCGGTGAAGTGAGTATTCAGCGAGCAACATGATACTTGAGATTGATATCGGTAATACGTTTACCAAATGGCGCCATAGTGGTGGGCAAAGAGGAAAGTTGTTCACCGCCGATTTTACGTCTGCTGGATTTTCAGAGTGGCAGGGGCTTGATGTTACTGAGGTGAAAGTAGCCTCAGTGGGTGGCGAAGAGGTAAACGGAAGGATTAGAGCCTGTTGTGCTCAGCTTGGTTTTCCTGAGCCACGGTTTGCAGCTACTACTGACAGTACTGCTGGGGTGGTTAATAGCTATGGGGACCCTTCAAGGATGGGGGTTGATCGATGGCTGGCAATGCTGGCTGCATATGGTTATGAGTCAGGTGCTTGTTGTGTCGTTGATTGTGGAAGTGCGATTACTGTCGACTATCTAGCTGCCAATGGTGAACATATTGGTGGATATATTATTCCTGGGCTAAACCTTATGCAGCGAGGGTTGCTAGCGAACACGGCAGAAATTTTGGTTGATCAGGAAATAGATGACTTTGATCTGTCGCCGGGCAGGCATACAAGCGCGGCAGTCACTCATGGTATTAACTTTGCGTTTGCTGCTCTGGTTGAAAAAATAGTGGCTGAACTGAATGGAGCTTCTCTCTATATAACCGGTGGCGATGGTGCGTTGTTCCATAGGCTTGCCGGTACCGGGTCCTATAAACCTGATCTGGTACTTGATGGTTTGGCCTGGGGATTAGACAGCTGATGTTACTGCGTTGGCTTTTTTTGTTTGCCCTGTTGGCGAATGCCATTCTTTTTTTCTGGTATTCGCTGCAAATCCCTCCAGAAGAGCGTCAGCAAAATACTCA
>NZ_CH724126.1:0-16569 GCF_000153345.1 Neptuniibacter caesariensis | reverse complement strand
GGTCGGCGGTTCAATTCCGCTCTTGAGCTCCAGAATTATTTTTAGGGTAGATATAGTAATATATCTGCCCTTTGTTATATTTGGCGCTTTGAAATTTAAATCGTACTGGACAGACTGATGGCTAAAGAACAATTTGAACGCTCAAAACCGCACGTTAACGTTGGTACAATCGGCCACGTTGACCACGGTAAAACTACACTGACTGCAGCTCTGACACGCGTATGTGCAGAAGTATGGGGCGGCGACGCTGTTGCATTCGACGGTATCGATAACGCACCGGAAGAGCGTGAGCGTGGTATCACGATCGCGACTTCTCACGTTGAGTACGATTCTCCAGATCGCCACTACGCACACGTAGACTGCCCAGGACACGCTGACTACGTTAAGAACATGATCACTGGTGCTGCACAGATGGACGGCGCGATTCTGGTATGTGGTGCTACAGACGGCCCAATGCCACAGACTCGTGAGCACATCCTGCTGTCTCGTCAGGTAGGTGTACCTTACATCGTAGTATTCCTGAACAAAGCAGATCTTCTGGCTGAAGACTGTGGAGGTGCAGACTCTGAAGAATATGCAGAGATGCTAGAGCTGGTAGAAATGGAACTGCGTGAGCTGCTGGATCAGTACGAATTCCCAGGTGATGACACTCCAATCATCCCAGGTTCTGCTCTGATGGCGCTGAACGGCCAGGACGACAACGAACTGGGTACTACAGCTGTTAAGACTCTGGTTGAGACTCTTGACTCTTACATCCCTGAGCCAGAGCGTGCTATCGACGGTGCATTCATCATGCCTATCGAGGACGTATTCTCTATCCAGGGTCGTGGTACTGTGGTAACAGGTCGTGTAGAGCGTGGTATCGTTAACGTTGGTGACGACGTTGAGATCGTAGGTATCAAAGAAACTACAACGACTACTTGTACTGGTGTTGAGATGTTCCGTAAGCTGCTTGACGAAGGTCGTGCAGGTGAGAACATTGGTGCGCTGCTGCGTGGTACTAAGCGTGAAGACGTTGAGCGTGGTCAGGTACTGGCTGCTCCAGGTTCTATCACTCCTCACACTCGTTTCGAGGGTGAAGTATACGTACTGTCCAAAGAAGAAGGTGGTCGTCACACTCCATTCTTCAAAGGCTACCGTCCACAGTTCTACTTCCGTACAACTGACATCACTGGTGCTTGTGAGCTGCCAGAGGGTGTAGAAATGGTAATGCCAGGTGATAACGTACAGATGGACGTTACCCTGATCAACCCAGTTGCGATGGAAGAAGGTCTGCGTTTTGCGATCCGTGAAGGCGGTCGTACAGTAGGTGCAGGCGTTGTATCTAAAATTGTTGAATAAAATCAACGATTAGGTATTGCCAACTGGTAGGGAGGCTTATACAATATGCCTCTCTATTATGCAGTAGGCCAGTGGCTCAATTGGCAGAGCAGCGGTCTCCAAAACCGCAGGTTGGGGGTTCGAGTCCCTCCTGGCCTGCCAACTCTAATCGGAGTTGGCATCAAAAATACAAGCAAGTTAAGTTATCCTGAGGCCCTAAGCGTGAATGCTAAAGTGAATCCCGAAGGTTCAAAGTTTGATGCACTGAAGTGGCTGGTTGTAGTTGCTATCGTTGCTGTTGGTGTTGTCGGAAACTCCGTATACGCTGATCAGTCTTTGTTCTACCGTGTGGTGGCATTGCTTGTTTTGGCGTTAGTAGCGGGTTTTGTTTCGCTGCAAACGGCAAAGGGAAAAGCGTTTTTTACTCTGTTTAAAGAAGCTAAACAGGAAATTCGTAAAGTTGTATGGCCAACTCGCCAGGAAACAGCGCAGACAACAGCGATTGTGGTTGTGGTGGTTCTAATTGTTGGTTTGATGCTGTGGGGGCTGGACTCGTTATTGAGCTGGCTGGTATCTGGAGCTATAGGTTAAGAGGCTGAAGAGCATGTCTAAGCGTTGGTTTGTGGTACATGCGTACTCCGGGTACGAAAAGCGTGTAATGAACACGTTGAAAGAGCGAATTGAGCTGCATAGTATGCAGGATCTTTTTGGTGAGGTTTTGGTGCCTACCGAAGAGGTTGTAGAGATCCGTGATGGTAAGAAGCGCAAGTCTGAGCGCAAGTTCTATCCGGGTTATGTGCTGGTTCACATGGATATGAACGATGAGAGCTGGCATCTGGTTAAGAATACGCCGCATGTATTAGGTTTTATTGGTGGTACAGCTGGTAAGCCAGCGCCTATTACTGAAGCGGAAGCGAATGAGATTCTTAGCCGTGTAGAAAGTGGTGTTGATAAGCCGCGTCCTAAGACAGTATTTGAGCCGGGTGAAATGGTTCGTGTTATTGATGGGCCGTTTGCAGACTTTGATGCGGTTGTGGAAGAGATCAACTACGAGAAGAACAAGCTGCAAGTTGCGGTTCAGATCTTCGGTCGTACTACGCCAGTAGAATTGGATTTCATTCAGGTCGAAAAAGCCTGAATTTAGGTCTTAAGGAATAACCTCAGCGAGAGCTGGGGTTTTTCTGTCTTGAAGAAAAGGGGAGCTGAAAGGCGTTTGAACCCATTAGGAGTACATTGAAAAATGGCTAAGAAAATCGAAGCTTATATTAAGCTGCAGGTTCCAGCCGGTGGTGCGAACCCGTCACCTCCAGTAGGTCCAGCACTGGGTCAGCATGGTGTTAACATCATGGAATTCTGTAAGGCGTTCAATGCTCAGACACAGAGCATGGAAAATGGTCTTCCAGTTCCAGTTGTAATCACTGTTTACGCTGATCGTAGCTTTACGTTCATCACTAAAACGCCCCCAGCGGCAGTTCTGCTGAAAAAAGCAGCTGGCCTGAAGAGCGGTTCTGGTCGTCCAAATACTGAGAAAGTGGGTAACATCTCACGTGCTCAGATGGAAGAGATCGCAACGGTTAAAATGCCTGACCTGACTGCTGCAGATATGGATGCAGCTGTACGTACTATCGCAGGTACTGCGCGTAGCATGGGTCTGATTCCGGAGGGTGATGAGTAATGGCTAAGTTGACTAAGCGTCAGAAGCTGATCGCTGAGAAAGTTGAAGCGGGTAAAGCTTACTCTATTGATGAAGCAGTATCTCTGTTGTCTGAACTGTCTACAGTTAAGTTCAAAGAGACTGTTGATGTTGCAGTAAACCTGGGTGTTGATCCACGTAAATCTGATCAGGTTGTTCGTGGTTCTACTGTTCTGCCAAACGGTACTGGTAACGATGTTCGCGTAGCTGTATTTGCTCAGGGTGAAAACGCTGAGAAAGCTAAAGAAGCTGGCGCAGACGTTGTTGGTTTCGAAGATCTGGCTGAGCAGATGAAAGGTGGTGATCTGGACTTTGGCGTTGTTATCGCAACTCCAGACGCAATGCGCGTTGTAGGTCAGCTAGGTCAGGTTCTGGGTCCGCGTGGCCTGATGCCAAACCCTAAAGTTGGCACTGTAACGCCAGATGTTGTTACTGCAGTAAATAATGCTAAAGCTGGTCAGGTTCGTTTCCGTACTGACAAGAACGGCATTATCCACGCAGGTGTTGGTAAAGCAGACTTCGAAGCGGCTGCTATTAAGCAGAACATCGAAGCACTGGTAGCTGACCTTAAGAAGCTGAAACCAGCTTCTGCTAAAGGCGTGTATCTGAAGAAAGTAGTTCTGTCGACCACTATGGGTCCAGGTCTACTGCTGGATCAGTCTTCTCTGGAAGTTTGATCAGCATGAAAGGTTTTTTGAGGGTCTTCTGTACCTGTTACACAGAGATGAAGGCCGTCAAAGACCGCAGGTGATAAGGAATTCCTTATCTTAATGGGCAAAACCAGCCTGCGCAGACGGTGAGATTCTGTATTTGAATCAAACCACCGTACTCGGAAGCCTCAGTAATGGGGCGGTTGGTAATAAGTCGAAAGACTACTCCAAGGAGTAAATCGTGGCATTAGGACTCGAAGATAAAAAAGCGATCGTCGCTGAAGTCCAGGAAGCTGCATCTAGTGCTTTGTCTGCTGTCGTTGCGGATTCCCGTGGCGTTGAAGTGGGCGATATGACTGCACTGCGTAAAGAAGCTCGTGAAAACGGCGTATGGCTGAAAGTTGTACGTAACACACTGGCTAAGCGCGCAGTTGAAGGCACTGACTATGCATGCTTACAGGACTCTTTCAAAGGTCCAAGTATCATTGCTTTCTCTACAGAGCATCCGGGCGCTGGCGCTCGTATCCTGAAGAACTTTGCGAAAGACAATGAGAACTTTGAACTGAAAGCAGCAGCATTCGAAGGTGAAATCGTAGACGCAGCTATGCTGGCAAGCCTGCCAACATACGACGAAGCGATTGCGAAGCTGATGGCTTGCATGAAAGAAGCTGCAGCCGGCAAACTATGCCGTACTATTGCAGCAGTTCGCGACCAGAAAGAAGAAGCTGCGTAAGTTTTTACGTAACTTTATTTATACAAGTTTTAATGAGCCTTCGGGCTTACAAATATCAGGAATTTAGAAAATGTCTCTGACTAACGAAGATATCCTAAACGCAATTGCTGAAATGTCTGTAAAAGACGTTGTTGCTCTGATCGAAGCAATGGAAGAAAAATTCGGTGTAACTGCAGCTGCTGCTGTAGCTGCTGGTCCTGCTGGCGATGCTGGTGCGGCTGCTGAAGAGAAAACTGAATTTGACGTTATTCTGACTGCTGCTGGCGACAAGAAAGTTAACGTAATCAAAGCGGTACGTGGCGCTACAGGTCTTGGCCTGAAAGAAGCTAAAGGTATCGTTGACGGCGCTCCTGCTGCTGTTAAAGAAGGCGTTAGCAAAGAAGAAGCTGAAGAACTTCAGAAAGCACTGGAAGAAGCTGGCGCTTCTGTTGAAGTTAAGTAATTGCTTCAATGCTAATCCGAACAGATTTCTGTTCGAAGTGCTGACGGCTGGTGGCAAAATGCCACCGGCCTTTTTCCGTTATTTATAGACAGCAAATAAATAGCGGTATCACAGTCCGAAACGGGGTTTCGGCCTGCTATTAAATTGGTGCACTTGCTGGGGAACACTGATGGCTTATTCATACACTGAAAAGAAACGCATCCGTAAAGACTTCGGTAAATTGCCGCAAGTAATGGATGTGCCTTACTTGCTGGCAATTCAGCTCGACTCCTATAAAAAGTTTTTGCAGACTGGAGTTGAAGCAGCAGATCGTTTAGATGCTGGTCTGCATGCGGCATTTAACTCTGTCTTCCCAATTGTGTCCTATTCCGGAAATGCATCTCTGGAATATGTTGGCTATCGCTTGGGTGAGCCTGTATTTGACGTTAAAGAGTGTCAGATACGCGGTATTACATACGCAGCACCACTGCGTGTGAAAGTTCGTCTGGTTATTTATGACCGTGAATCCAGCAACAAAGCCGTAAAAGACATCAAGGAACAGGAAGTCTACATGGGCGAAATGCCCCTGATGACAGAAAACGGAACTTTCGTTGTTAACGGTACTGAGCGTGTAATCGTATCTCAGCTACACCGTTCACCAGGTGTGTTCTTCGACCACGATAAAGGTAAGACGCACTCTTCCGGTAAGCTTCTTTACTCTGCGCGAGTGATTCCTTACCGTGGTTCCTGGTTAGACTTTGAATTTGATCCAAAAGACAGTCTGTTCGTTCGTATCGACCGTCGCCGTAAACTGCCTGCAACTATTTTGCTGCGTGCATTGGGTTACGAAGCGGAAGAGATCCTGGATATCTTCTTTGATAATACATCCTGGAATCTTTCTTCTGATGCGATCAACATGCAGCTGATTGCAGATCGTCTGCGTGGTGAAACACTGTCTTTTGAAGTGAAAGACCCTGAAGGTAATGTGATTGTTGAAGCGGGTCGTCGTATCACGCCTCGTCACATCCGTCAGATGGCAAAAGCGAACATGGAACAGCTAGAAGTACCAATGGAGTACGTAGCTGGTAAAGCGATCGCTAAAGATGTCGTTGATCCATCCACAGGTGAGCTGATCTGTGGTTGTAACGCAGAAATTACTGAAGAGCTGATCGAGCAGCTGCGTGCTGCAGGTATCAAAGAGTTTGAAACTCTTTACACTAACGATCTGGATTGCGGTCCATTTATCTCAGATACACTGCGTAACGATCCGACACGTAACCAGTTAGAAGCATTGGTAGAAATCTACCGTATGATGCGCCCTGGTGAGCCGCCAACAAAAGAATCTGCTGAAGCGTTGTTTGAGAACCTGTTCTTCACTGAAGAGCGTTATGATCTTTCTGCGGTAGGCCGTATGAAGTTCAACCGTCGTCTGGGTCGTGATGAAGTGACAGGCTCTGGCGTTCTGGATAAAGACGACATCCTTTCAGTAATGAAAACGCTGATCGACATCCGTAACGGTAAAGGTACGGTTGATGACATCGATCACCTGGGTAACCGTCGTATCCGTTCTGTTGGTGAAATGGCAGAAAACCAGTTCCGTGTAGGTCTGGTACGTGTAGAACGTGCAGTACGTGAGCGTCTGAGCATGGCTGAATCAGATAACCTGATGCCTCAGGATCTGATTAACGCTAAACCTGTAGCGGCTGCTATCAAAGAATTCTTCGGTTCATCTCAGCTTTCTCAGTTCATGGACCAGAACAACCCGCTTTCAGAAGTTACACACAAGCGTCGTGTATCCGCTCTGGGCCCGGGTGGTCTGACGCGTGAACGTGCGGGCTTTGAGGTTCGAGACGTACACCCAACTCACTACGGTCGTGTATGTCCTATCGAGACACCTGAGGGACCAAACATCGGTCTGATCAACTCTCTGGCAACGTTTGCGCGTACCAATGACTACGGTTTCCTGGAAACTCCATACCGTCGTGTTGTTGATAGCAAGGTTACCGATGAGCTGGATTACCTGTCTGCGATTGAAGAGAACACGTTCGTTATCGCACAGGCATCGGCAACAATGGATGACGAAGGTCGTCTGGTTGATGACATGGTAACGGTACGTCATCTGAATGAAACAACCGTAATGGCACCTGAAAAAGTTCAGTACATGGACGTTTCTCCACGTCAGGTTGTATCCGTTGCAGCATCGTTGATTCCATTCCTTGAGCACGATGATGCGAACCGTGCATTGATGGGATCAAACATGCAGCGTCAGGCAGTACCTACGCTACGTGCAGATAAGCCGTTAGTTGGTACAGGTATCGAGCGTAACGTTGCTCAGGACTCCGGTGTATGTGTTGTTGCTCGCCGTGGTGGTCTGATCGAATCTGTAGATGCAAGCCGCATCGTTGTGCGTGTTAACGACAATGAAGTAACCGCAGGTGATGCAGGTGTAGATATCTACAACCTGACTAAATACACGCGTTCTAACCAGAATACGTGTATTAACCAGCGTTCTATTGTTAACCCTGGTGACATTGTTAAACCAGGCGATGTAATGGCAGATGGTCCATCTGTAGATATGGGTGAGCTGGCACTGGGTCAGAACATGCGTATCGCGTTCATGCCATGGAACGGTTACAACTTCGAGGATTCCATCCTTATTTCTGAGCGTGTAGTTCAGGAAGATCGTTTCACAACTATCCACATCCAGGAACTGACCTGTGTGGCGCGTGATACTAAGCTGGGTTCTGAAGAAATTACGTCTGATATTCCAAACGTAGGTGAATCTGCACTGGCTAAGCTTGATGAAGCCGGTATTGTTCACATTGGTGCTGAAGTTGGTCCTGGCGATATCCTGGTAGGTAAAGTTACGCCTAAAGGTGAGAGCCAGCTGACACCAGAAGAAAAACTGCTGCGTGCAATCTTTGGTGAGAAAGCATCTGACGTTAAAGATACATCCCTGCGTGTTAAAACCGGTACTGTTGGTAAAGTCATCGACGTACAGGTGTTTACACGTGACGGCGTTCAGAAAGATGAGCGTGCACTGTCTATTGAGAAATCTGAGCTTGACGCAATCCGTAAGGATTTGAACGAAGAGCTGCGTATCGTAGAACAGGCAACATTTGAGCGTCTGGAAAAAGTACTTGTCGGCCTGAAAGCTGACGGCGGTGCTGGCCTTAAGAAAGGCGAAGAGATTTCAGCTGAGTTCCTGGCAGACCTTAACAAGTCTGACTGGTTCAATATCCGCGTTTCTGATGAAAATGCGGCTGAGCAGCTCGAGCTGGCTCAGAAACAGCTGGAAGATCGTAAAGAGTCACTGGATAAGCGCTTCGAAGACAAGAAGAGCAAGCTTCAGACGGGTGACGATCTGGCGCCGGGCGTACTTAAGATTGTTAAGGTTTACGTTGCAACAAAACGTCGCATCCAGCCTGGTGATAAGATGGCGGGTCGTCACGGTAACAAGGGTGTTATCTCTGTTATCATGCCGGTTGAAGATATGCCATACGACCAGAACGGTGAGCCAGTAGATATCGTACTGAACCCACTGGGTGTACCGTCGCGTATGAACGTTGGTCAGATCCTTGAGACACACATGGGCATGGCAGCGAAAGGCCTGGGCCGTCGCATCAATGAGATGCTTGAGCAGGAGCGTGAGCGTGTAGAAACTGTTAAGGAAGTTCGTGGCTTCCTGGATAAGATCTATAATGCTGACCTGGGCGCGGGCATGAACAGCCGTACAGAAGATCTGGATAGCTTCACTGATGATGAGATCATGGAGCTGGCTAAGAACCTGTGTGGTGGTGTTCCATTGGCAACGCCAGCATTTGATGGAGCTAAAGAAGTTGAGCTGAAAACGCTGCTGCGTCTGGCCGGCTTGGATGACTCTGGTCAGACTACACTGTTTGATGGCCGTACCGGTGATCAGTTCGATCGCCCAGTAACTGTAGGTTACATGTACATGCTGAAACTGAACCACCTGGTAGACGACAAAATGCATGCGCGTTCTACTGGTTCTTATAGTCTGGTTACTCAGCAGCCGCTGGGTGGTAAGGCTCAGTTTGGTGGTCAGCGCTTCGGTGAGATGGAGGTGTGGGCACTTGAAGCATACGGTGCTGCCTATACTCTGCAGGAGATGCTCACAGTTAAGTCCGATGACGTGAATGGTCGTACGAAGATGTATAAGAACATCGTCGACGGCGACCATCGTATGGAGCCGGGTATGCCGGAATCCTTCAACGTACTTATCAAAGAGATCCGTTCTCTGGGTATCGACATCGAGCTCGAATCCGAATAAGTACTCAACGTATACCAGGCGGGGGTCGCTCATCTGAGCGGCCTCAAGCAAGAACTCCGTTAGGAGCTTGAAAGAATGAAAGATCTGCTGAATCTGCTGAAAACACAGGGCCAATCTGAAGAGTTCGACTCTATCAAGATCTCTTTGGCCTCTCCGGAAATGATCCGTTCTTGGTCGTACGGTGAAGTTAAAAAGCCGGAAACCATTAACTACCGTACCTTCAAGCCAGAGCGTGAAGGTCTGTTCTGTGCCAAAATCTTTGGCCCAGTTAAAGACTACGAGTGCTTGTGCGGTAAATATAAGCGCATGAAACACCGTGGTGTTATCTGTGAGAAGTGTGGCGTTGAAGTAACGCTGGCTAAAGTTCGTCGTGAGCGTATGGCGCACATTGAACTGGCATCTCCAGTAGCACACATCTGGTTCCTGAAATCACTGCCGTCCCGTATCGGTCTGATGCTGGATATGACACTGCGTGATATCGAACGTGTACTGTACTTCGAATCTTTCGTTGTTATCGATCCAGGTATGACTACGCTTGAGCGTGGCCAGCTGTTGAACGATGAGCAGTACTTTGAAGCACTGGAAGAGTTTGGTGATGACTTTGATGCACGTATGGGTGCAGAAGCGGTTAAAGAGCTGCTGTCATCGATCGAGCTAGAAGAAGAAGTTAACACGCTGCGTGAAGAACTACCGCAGACTAACTCTGAAACTAAGATCAAGAAGCTGTCCAAGCGTCTGAAGCTGCTTGAAGCATTCTATAAATCCGGCAATAAGCCAGAGTGGATGATCCTGGAAGTACTGCCTGTACTGCCACCTGATCTGCGCCCACTGGTACCGCTGGATGGTGGTCGTTTCGCAACTTCAGATCTGAACGATCTGTACCGTCGTGTTATCAACCGTAACAACCGTCTTAAGCGTCTGCTTGATCTGAACGCACCGGATATCATCGTACGTAACGAAAAACGTATGCTGCAGGAATCCGTTGATGCGCTGCTGGATAACGGTCGTCGCGGTCGTGCAATTACAGGCTCTAACAAGCGTCCACTGAAATCCCTTGCTGACATGATCAAAGGTAAGCAGGGTCGTTTCCGTCAGAACCTTCTGGGTAAGCGTGTAGACTACTCAGGTCGTTCTGTAATCGTAGTAGGTCCGTACCTGCGTCTGCATCAGTGTGGTCTGCCTAAGAAGATGGCGCTTGAGCTGTTCAAGCCATTTATCTTCTCTAAGCTAGAGCTGCGCGGACATGCAACAACGATTAAAGCCGCTAAGAAAATGGTTGAGCGTGAAGAAGCGCTGGTGTGGGATATCCTGGATGAGGTTATCCGTGAGCATCCAGTACTGCTTAACCGTGCACCGACACTTCACCGTCTGGGTATTCAGGCATTTGAACCTGTTCTGATCGAAGGTAAAGCGATTCAGCTGCACCCACTTGTTTGTGCAGCATACAACGCTGACTTCGACGGTGACCAGATGGCCGTTCACGTTCCGCTGACTATCGAAGCTCAGTTGGAAGCGCGTGCGTTGATGATGTCTACTAACAACGTACTGTCACCTGCCAATGGTGAGCCGATCATCGTACCTTCTCAGGACGTTGTATTGGGTCTTTACTACATGACTCGTGAGCGTGTGAATGCGAAAGGTGAAGGCATGGTATTTGCCGACATCGAAGAGATTCAGCGTGCACAGGGTGCAGGCCAGCTTGATCTTCAGGCGAAGATCAAAGTACGTGTTACTGAAAGCATTCGTGACATCGAAGGTAACCTGGAAACGATTACAGAAATGAAAGAAACAACAGCCGGTCGTGCTTTGTTGTTTGCAATCGTTCCTGCAGGTCTGCCTTACGAGCTTGTTAACCAGCCAATGAAGAAGAAAGCGATCTCTCGCCTTCTTAACGAAGCGTACCGTCGCTGTGGTCTGAAAGATACGGTTATCTTTGCTGACCAGCTGATGTACATGGGCTTCCGTCAGGCAACGATGTCTGGTGTATCTATCGGTGTTAACGACTTCGAAATCCCTGAAGATAAAGTCACTATCATTAACGAAGCGGAAGCTGAGGTAATGGATATTGAGCGTCAGTTCGCTGACGGTCTGGTAACTCAGGGCGAGAAATACAACAAGGTTATCGATATTTGGTCTCGTGCCAACGAACTGTTGGCTAAGAAGATGATGGATAACCTGAAAACTGAGCCAGTTGTCACTAAAGAGGGCGAGGAATCCGAGCAGGAATCCTTCAACTCAGTTTACATGATGGCCGACTCCGGTGCCCGTGGTAGTGCCGCACAGATTCGTCAGTTGGCGGGTATGCGTGGTCTGATGGCGAAACCGGATGGTTCTATCATCGAAACACCTATTACGGCGAACTTCCGTGAAGGTCTGAACGTACTTCAGTACTTCATCTCGACCCACGGTGCACGTAAAGGTCTGGCCGATACAGCATTGAAAACAGCGAACTCCGGTTACCTGACACGTCGTCTGGTAGACGTTGCGCAGGACGTTGTAATCACTGAGCACGACTGTGGTACTGAAGAAGGCCTGGTAATGGTTCCTCTGATCGAAGGTGGCGACGTTGTAGTTGCGCTGGGTGATCGAGTGCTGGGTCGTACTGTTGCTGTAGATGTTCTTGACCCTCAGGGGCAGGATGTTCTGATTGAAGCAGGTACGCTGATCGATGAAGCATGGAAACACCGTCTGGAAAATGACGACAAGTACTCTTCTATCGATGAAATTATTGTTCGCAGCGCGATCACTTGTCGTACGCGTCATGGTATCTGTGCTAAGTGTTACGGTCGTGACCTGGGTCGCGGTCATCTGGTTAACCCGGGTGAAGCTGTTGGTGTTATCGCTGCACAGTCTATCGGTGAGCCAGGTACACAGCTGACAATGCGTACGTTCCACATCGGTGGTGCGGCATCTCGAGCAGCAGCGGTAGATAGCATCCAGGTTAAGAACGGCGGTGAAATTCGTCTGCATAACCTTAAGTTTGTAGAGCGTCCTGATGGAGCACTGGTTGCAACGTCTCGTTCTGGTGAGCTGGGTGTTACTGATGAGCACGGTCGTGAGCGTGAGCGTTATAAGCTACCTTACGGTTCTGTTATCAAGGTTAAAGATGGCAGCACTGTTGAAGCAGGCGATATCGTAGCTAACTGGGACCCGCATACTCACCCAATTATCTCTGAGGTAGGCGGTAAAGTTGAACTGTCTGGTATGGAAGACGGTATTACCGTTAAGAGCCAGACTGATGAGCTGACAGGCCTGTCTACAACTGAGGTACTGGATGCGAAAGATCGTCCGGCTGCAGGTAAAGATATCCGTCCAATGATCAAACTGATCGACGCGAAGGGTAACGATGTAATGCACCCGGGTACAGACTCTCCAGCGCAGTACTTGCTGCCTGCGAAAGCGATCATGAACTTAAGCGACGGTGCCGAAGTGCAGGTCGGTGATGTACTGGCGCGTATTCCTCAGGAAGGCACAGTAAACAAAGATATCACCGGTGGTCTGCCTCGCGTAGCTGACCTGTTTGAGGCGCGTAAGCCGAAAGAATCTGCAATTCTGGCAGAAGTTTCCGGTTTGATTGGCTTCGGTAAAGAAACAAAAGGTAAGAAGCGTCTGGTTATTTCACCAAGCGATGCTGAGCCGCATGAAACAATGATCCAGAAATGGCGAAACCTGAACGTGTTTGAAGGTGAGCACGTAGAGAAGGGTGAGGTTGTTTCTGATGGTCCTTCTAACCCACATGACATTCTGCGTGTCCTGGGTGTAGAAGAGCTGGCTAAGTACATTACCGGTGAGATCCAGGATGTATACCGTCTGCAGGGTGTAGGTATCAACGATAAGCACATCGAAGTTATTGTTCGTCAGATGCTGCGTAAGGTTGAGATCATCTCCTCAGGTGACTCTACGTTTATTCCAGGTGATCAGGTTGAATACCAGGCTGTTCTGGCTGAAAACGAAGAGCTGGAAGCAGCAGGTAAGATCCCGGCTAAGTACGACCGCGTACTACTGGGTATCACCAAGGCATCCCTGGCGACAGAGTCCTTTATCTCTGCAGCATCTTTCCAGGAGACTACACGTGTCCTGACAGAAGGTGCGGTAACTGGCAAGCAGGACTTCCTGCGTGGCCTGAAAGAAAACGTGGTAGTAGGTCGTCTGATCCCAGCGGGTTCAGGTCTTGCTTACCATGAAGAGCGTAAGCGTAAGCGTGCTCAGCCTGCAGAGGCTGAGTCCGTGACAGTAAGTGCTGAAGAAGTTCAGCAGGCACTGACAGAGGCGCTTAATGCTTCAATGCCAGATGCTGAATAACAATTTATTCAAAAATAATTGAATAAATAGTATCCAGTATTTGACGTTTAGGGCCGGAATTGATTAAAATTCCGGCCCCTTTGTGATTGGATTGCAAAAAATCCAATTTTTTATGGTGTTAAATCAAAACGTGGAGTTTGCTTAATGGCAACGATTAACCAGCTGGTACGTAAACCACGTAAGCGCAAAGTTCAGCCAAGCGATGTTCGTGCATTGCAGGCTTGTCCTCAGCGTCGTGGCGTTTGTACCCGTGTTTACACCACTACTCCGAAAAAACCGAACTCAGCACTACGTAAAGTATGCCGTGTTCGTCTGACCAACGGCTTCGAGGTTGCTTCCTACATTGGTGGTGAAGGTCACAACCTGCAGGAGCACAGCGTTGTTCTGATTCGTGGTGGTCGTGTTAAGGACCTTCCAGGTGTTCGCTATCACACTGTGCGTGGCGCACTGGACTGCTCAGGTGTTAATGAGCGTAAGCAAGGCCGTTCTAAGTACGGTGCTAAGCGTCCTAAATCTTAATCGTAGTCATACGGAGTCGCTTAATAGTTACTATTAGACCGCTCCGAATACACGGTAAGAGTAAGGCCTGGCATCAATTGCTTGGAATACCTGAAGACCTTTTAATGAATTGAGGGCTTATCAATGCCTAGAAGACGCGTCGCTGCAAAGCGCGAAATTTTGCCGGATCCTAAGTTCGGTAACACAGTTCTGGCTAAATTTATCAACCACGTAATGGTTCACGGCAAGAAGTCTGTTGCTGAGAAAATCGTTTACGGTGCACTGGACAAAATCCAGGAGCGCACGGGTAATGACCCACTAGAATTGTTTGAAAAAGCTCTGGAAGCTGTACAGCCAGCGGTTGAGGTTAAATCTCGCCGTGTAGGTGGTGCTACTTACCAGGTGCCTGTTGAAGTACGTCCTGCTCGTCGTATGGCTCTGGCTATGCGTTGGACAGTAGATGCTGCACGTAACCGTGGTGAAAAATCCATGGCGCTGCGTCTTGCTGGCGAGCTTGCTGACGCTGCTGAAGGCCGCGGTGCTGCGGTTAAGAAGCGTGAAGACGTGCATCGTATGGCTGAAGCGAACAAAGCATTCGCTCACTACCGCTTCTAAGATACTGAGGATTAAGTCGTGGCTCGTAAAACTCCTATCGCACGTTACCGTAATATCGGGATCTGTGCGCATGTAGATGCCGGTAAAACGACTACAACTGAGCGCGTACTGTTCTACACCGGTCTTTCTCATAAGATCGGTGAAGTACATGATGGCGCTGCGACAATGGACTGGATGGAGCAGGAGCAGGAGCGTGGTATTACTATCACTTCTGCTGCTACTACCTGTTTCTGGAAGGGCATGAATCAGCAGTTCGATGATCATCGTATTAATATCATTGATACTCCTGGGCACGTTGACTTCACTATCGAGGTAGAGCGCTCACTGCGTGTGCTTGATGGTGCGGTTGTTGTGTTATGTGCTTCTTCAGGTGTCCAGCCTCAGACTGAAACGGTTTGGCGTCAAGCAAACAAGTATGAAGTTCCGCGCATGGTATTCGTCAATAAGATGGACCGTTTAGGTGCGGATTTCTTCATGGTTGTTGATCAATTAAAAGATCGCCTTGGCGCTAACGCTGTACCAATCAATTTTCCGATTGGTGCAGAAGAAGATTTTGTTGGTGTTGTTGATCTGGTTCGCATGAAAGCCATTATGTGGAATGAAGCGGATCAGGGGATGACCTATGAGCTGGAAGATATTCCGGCTGATTTGCAAGCAAAAGCAGATGAGTTGCGTGAGGAGCTGGTTGAAGCTGCCGCGGAAGCATCTGAAGAGCTGATGGATAAATACCTGGAAGAGGGTGATCTGTCAGAAGAAGAGATCAAGCAGGGGCTGCGTGCCCGTACCCTGGATAACGACATTGTTTTGATGCAGGCTGGTTCCGCATTTAAGAATAAAGGTGTTCAGGCTGTGTTGGATGCAGTTATCGAATACATGCCATCTCCAATCGAAGTAAAAGCGATTGAAGGTACGCTGGATGACGCTGAAGAAACCGTTGCGCAGCGTGAGGCTGATGATGACGCTCCGTTCTCTGCGCTTGCATTTAAAATTGCTACCGATCCATTCGTGGGTACGCTGACCTTTGTTCGCGTGTACTCAGGTGTGCTGAAGTCTGGTGATGCGGTCTTTAACTCTGTTAAGGGTAAAAAAGAGCGTGTTGGTCGTATGGTTCAGATGCATTCTAACAACCGGGAAGAGATCAAAGAGGTACGCGCAGGCGATATCGCGGCTCTGATCGGAATGAAAGATGTAACAACCGGTGACACTCTGTGTGATGGGGACAATAAGATTGTCCTTGAGCGCATGGAATTTCCTGCTCCAGTTATTTCGGTGGCGGTTGAGCCTAAGTCTCAGGCAGACCAGGAAAAAATGGGTATCGCGCTGAGCAAGCTTGCTCAGGAAGATCCGTCCTTCCAGGTTGAGACTGATCAGGAAACAGGTCAGACCATCATCTCCGGTATGGGTGAGCTACACCTTGATATCATCGTTGATCGTATGAAGCGTGAATTCAAGGTAGAAGCCAATATCGGTAAACCACAGGTAGCCTATCGCGAGAAAATCAGACAGTCAGTCGATGCAAACCACAAGTTTGTACGTCAGTCTGGTGGTCGTGGTCAATATGGTCACGTTGTTGTTGAATTTAGCCCTTCTGATGAAGAGGGTCTAGAGTTTATCAATGAGATCGTGGGTGGTGCTATTCCTAAGGAATATATTCCAGCCGTACAAAAAGGCATTGAGGAACAGATGCATAACGGTGTCATTGCTGGCTATCCGTTAATCGGTCTTAAAGCGCGTTTGTACGATGGATCCTTCCATGATGTTGACTCCAACGAAATGGCGTTTAAAATCGCTGCATCTCAGGCACTGAAAAAGTATGCACAGGAAGCAAGTCCTTGTCTGCTTGAGCCGATGATGAAAGTTGAAGTTGTAACTCCGGAAGACTACATGGGTGACGTAATGGGTGACCTGAACCGTCGTCGTGGTCTCGTCCAGGGTATGGAAGACAGTTCTTCGGGTAAGATTATCAACGCTCAGGTACCGCTGGGTGAGATGTTCGGTTATGCAACCGATCTTCGCTCTGCGACCCAGGGTCGTGCGACTTACTCG
>NZ_CH724127.1:778870-780837 GCF_000153345.1 Neptuniibacter caesariensis | reverse complement strand
CAGACTTAACCAAGTACAGAAACATTGGTATTTTCGCGCACGTTGATGCGGGTAAAACCACTACTACAGAACGTATCCTGAAGCTTACTGGTAAGATCCATAAGATGGGTGACGTTCACGACGGCGAAGCAACTACCGACTTCATGGAACAGGAAGCTGAGCGTGGTATCACGATCCAGTCTGCAGCGACTACTTGTTTCTGGAAAGATCACCGCATGAACATCATCGATACTCCAGGACACGTTGACTTCACAGTTGAAGTATACCGTTCCCTGAAAGTACTGGATGGTGGTGTAGGTGTATTCTGTGGTTCCGGTGGTGTAGAGCCTCAGTCTGAAACTAACTGGCGTTACGCGAACGAGTCTGAAGTAGCTCGTTTGATCTTCGTAAACAAGCTGGACCGTCTGGGTGCTGACTTCTACCGCGTTGTAGACCAGGTTAAAAACGTACTGGGTGCTAACCCACTGGTTATGACTCTGCCAATCGGCCGTGAAGACAACTTCACAGGTGTTGTAGACGTTCTTTCTCAGAAAGCATTCATCTGGGATGACACTGGTCTGCCAGAAAACTTCGAAGTTACTGACATCCCAGCTGATATGGTTGACGATGCAGAAATGTACCGTGAGCAGCTGATCGAAACTGCTCTGGAGCAGGATGAAGATCTGATGATGGAATACCTGGAAGAAGGTACTGAACCATCTCTGGACGACATCAAGCGTTGCATCCGTGAAGGTACTCGTAAACTAGACTTCTTCCCAACTTTCTGTGGTTCTGCATACAAGAACAAAGGTATCCAGCTGGTTCTGGACGCTGTTGTTGACTACCTGCCAAACCCAGTTGAAGTTGACGCTCAGCCTCTGACTGACGAAGAAACTGGTGAGCCAACTGGCGAAGTTGCTACAGTTGCTGTAGAAGAGCCATTCCGCGCACTAGCATTCAAGATCATGGACGACCGTTTCGGCGCCCTGACCTTTATCCGTGTTTACTCCGGTGTACTGAACAAGGGTGACACTATCCTTAACTCTT
The DNA here is from genome assembly GCF_000153345.1 of Neptuniibacter caesariensis. Taxonomy (GTDB): domain Bacteria; phylum Pseudomonadota; class Gammaproteobacteria; order Pseudomonadales; family Balneatricaceae; genus Neptuniibacter; species Neptuniibacter caesariensis. Next base: position 779,811 of record NZ_CH724127.1, on the reverse strand, counting down.
ACACTGGCAAAACTGAACGTATCGGCCGCATGGTTGAGATGCACGCAGATGACCGTACTGAGCTGGATTCAGCACAGGCTGGTGACATCATCGCTGTTGTAGGTATGAAGAACGTTCAGACTGGTCACACTCTGTGTGATCCTAAGAACCCATGTACTCTTGAGCCAATGATCTTCCCAGAGCCAGTAATCTCTATTGCTGTTACTCCTAAGGACAAAGGTTCTACTGAGAAAATGGGTATCGCTATCGGTAAGATGGTTGCAGAAGATCCATCTTTCGTAGTTGAAACTGACGAAGATTCTGGCGAAACCATCCTGAAAGGTATGGGTGAGCTTCACCTGGACATCAAAGTAGACATCCTGAAGCGTACTTACGGCGTTGAGCTGGAAGTTGGTAAGCCACAGGTTGCATACCGTGAAACTATCACTCAGGCAATCGAAGACAGCTACACGCACAAGAAGCAGTCTGGTGGTTCTGGTCAGTACGGTAAGATCGACTACCGCATCAAGCCAGGCGAGCCAAACTCTGGCTTCACGTTCACTTCTACAGTAGTAGGCGGTAACGTACCTAAAGAATTCTTCCCAGCGATCGAAAAAGGCTTCGCTGGCATGATGGACGAAGGTGTACTGGCAGGCTTCCCTGTACTGGACGTTGAAATCGAACTGTTCGACGGTGGCTACCACGCGGTTGACTCCTCTGCAGTAGCATTCGAAATCGCTGCAAAAGGCGCATTCCGTCAGTCTATCCCTAAAGCGGGTGCACAGCTGCTGGAACCAATCATGAAGGTTGACGTATTCACTCCAGAAGACAACGTGGGTGATGTAATCGGTGACCTGAACCGTCGTCGCGGTATGATCAAGGACCAGGAAGCAGGCGCAACTGGCGTACGCATCAAAGCAGACGTTCCTCTGTCTGAGATGTTCGGTTACATCGGTCACCTG
>NZ_CH724127.1:596286-778461 GCF_000153345.1 Neptuniibacter caesariensis | reverse complement strand
ACAGAGACCACGACTTTACCCTCTTCTGAGAAATCAACTTTCTGAGCATCGCAGACTACCTTGAGGTCGGTTTTAGCTTTTGCCAGATACTCCACACTCATACCCTGCGGAATCCAGCGTGCTCCTGCTGGAATGGAGGCATCTGTTGTCATCCCCGCAACCAGCTCTGCAGCATTACACATGGCAATGGCATGCACAGTGCCCAGATGGTTATGCACCTTCTTCTGGTTACGGAGTACGAGCTCACAGTAACCTGCGCGGTAATCAATGATCTCAGGGTCGATCGTTGCAAAATAGGGAGCTACCTGGCCAATTCCCTTCGAAAACATCTCATTACCCATCTGCTTATACATTGCTAAGAACTGACTCATTATCATTATCCTGCTTAAGTTATTAGAAACGTGAAATCGTGGTGTTAAGGAAACGACAGATAACTTCCAGCTCTGACTGACCAAAACCTTCAGACAACCGGCTATTCAGTTCATCTAGTAAGGTTGGGATCTTAGGTAGTACCTCCTCACCCTTGGCATCCAGAAATAGATTACAGCCTCTTCCGTCGGCTGCACTTTGCTGCTTACGGATAAGGCCTGCTTTTTCCATACGCCCAACCAGGCCTGAAACCGCTGGCTTATTAAGGCCCAACGCGTGTCCCAGCTCTTTCTGCAGACAACCAGACTGTTTTGCAACGAATAAAAGTGCCGCCACCTGAGTTACCGGTATTCCAAGCCTGGATTCAGCCTCAGCATCAACGGAATGAAACACTTTGTGTCTTGCCATATTCAGCAGAAAGAACAGACGTTGATCCACGATTTATCTCCTTAACTAACGATCTCAGAAAAATAGTACGCATACAAACCATTAGTTGTAATAACGAAATCCACCAACATTTTTTACCGATGAAGAAAATAGTCAGCGTTATTCTTTAGGGGTTAGTGATTATTAGATGGGGTAAGATGAAATACGATAATGCTCGCCAGCGGGCCCGCTTCCAACTACGATCTAGTTACTCGCGACTAGACTCACCTCCTTGTGCGGGAGCGACGCCCCGTCGCGATTAAGACTATCAAAATCTCGCCGCGAGGCGCGCCTCCTACAAACCTTTCTCTTATGTGGGAACGACGCCCCGTCGCGATTAGGACTATTAAAACCTCGCCGCAAGATGCGCCTCCTACAAACCTTTCTCTTATGTGGGAGCGACATCTTGTCGCGAAAAGATCAAAACCCTCGCCGCGGGACGCAGTTCCCACCAGAACCGAGCGTATAGCGATTAGACTCTTCCTCCTATGTAGGAGCGATACTGCTTAATACTGATATTTCTGAACGATGGCAGTAAAGCTACCATCGGCTTTCATCTGCTCCATGGCAACGCGCACATTCTCAACAAAGGCTGGAGAAACTCTGGCTTTTGAAAACAGCAGATAGGTCGACCAGGAAAGCACTTCCATACGCTGCCCCTGGAACAGAACAATATCAATTTGATCTTCAAGGCCCTGCTGCTTGATATAGAACATCACTGGCAGAAGGTCCCCTACAAACATATCAACGCGGTCATTTAGTAATTGATTAACACTCTGTTCCGTCGAATCGGCCAACTCAATCTTATGAAAACGCTGCTCGTCCAGCGCCCGCCGGAATGGCCCACTCCCATATAGGTAACCTGCTCTGACAGAGATATCCTTATCAAATACATTGGCAAAATCCGGTCTGACCTGGAATTGATCCGCCTTTCGCTTAAAAAGCACATAACTTTGCTGGATCAAAACACTATCGACATAGTAGCCCCACCGCTTACGCGGCTCATTTTTACCGGCATTAAATAACAGGTCCCGCTCGCCGTGTTCGGTTACATAAACTGCTCGTTTCCAGGGAAAAAACTGAAATTCCACCTCTTTGACACCGACTCGCATCAAGGCTTCTCGGGTAATCTCAACAGCCAGTCCTTTGGCTTCACCCTCTTCGAGATACTCATAGGGGGGATAATGGAGTGTACTGGCGAGGATTCTGTCAGGTACCTCTTCGGCATGAATGAGCGCAGCATAGATCACTGCTACGAATAGCATCCCTGCCTTTAAACTACCTGACAACATCGACCTGCCTCAGTTAAATAGTATCTAAGTCAGTATTATTCATTTAACGCGCAGGTCAAATCTGCTTCTTAGTTAGCAACAAGGCTTGCCTCTCCAGGCTGATCAACTAACTCCAACCACCATGCGATTGACTGAGCCGGTTTGGTGATAGAAACCTGCTCACCCATTATCGGCGTAAGAAGGCGCACCTGATTGAGTTCAGCAGCCGCGCTCACTCTCTCCAAAGGCTCGTACCAGTCATGCAGTGCCAGATCAAAGGTACTGTTGTGAATAGGTAACATCGCCCGACCTTTTAGATCGAGGTGCGCCTGAACACTTTGCTCTGGAAGCATATGAATTTCAGACCACATTTCGTTATAGGCGCCGGTTTCAATCATAGTGATATCAAAAGGCCCGTAACGTTCACCAATCTCTTTAAAACCTGAAAAGTAACCTGAGTCCCCACTGAAGAAGAGATTCGCTTGCTCCCCCTGGATCACCCAGCTAGCCCAAAGAGTTTCATCCTTATCGAACATGCCACGTCCAGAAAAATGCTGTGCTGGAGTTGCTATGAGCTTCACAGAACCTAGCTGCACTGACTGCCACCAATCTTTCTCGATCACTTTCTTTGGATCCAGGCCCCAATCAATCAGGCGCTGCCCTACCTTTAATGGCGTCACAAACCATTCAGCTTTATCACTTAATTTTTTAACGGTGTCCTTATCAAGGTGATCGTAGTGGTCATGGCTAATCACAACCGCTTTAAGCGGTGGCAGATCTTCTATAACCAGAGGCGTATCATGAAATCGTTTTGGTCCTGCCCACTGCACCGGTGAGCTGCGCTCGCTGAACACGGGATCCGTTAAAAAGAAGTCACCATCCAGCCTAATTAAGACACTTGAGTGGCCGAGCCTATACAAAACAGGCGATTCAACCTGCTTCAACTGATCCGCTGTTATCTGATTCACCGGTAACTCGACTTGTGGCTGCGGCTCTGCACGCTTGGCACGCATATACTCCCAGCTAATATCCATAATTTTGCTGAAAGAGTTTTCATAACGAAGCTCGGTGTTTAGAAACTTACCTTTCTCCATATCAGCGCCACCATGGCCTACCTGTTTCTCAGATTTCGTTGCACACCCCGATCCAAATACCGATGCCATAATAACCACCCCCGCAATAACCGACACACATTTAAAAACGATTTTCATGATTTACCACACACAAAGTAAACTACACGGTGCAGTTTATATAATTTTATCAATAAGTAAACTATTCGGTGTATAATTTACCTTTCTTAACAATGCAGGATTGCCATCTATGGCCGAGAAGAAGCTGTCCCGCAGCGAGTTAAAGCGCAAAGCTATACTCGATGCAGCCAAAGAATCCTTTCAGGAGAACGGAGTACAAGGCACCAGCATGGATCAGCTTGCCGCACGCGCCCAGGTATCAAAGCGCACGGTATACAATCATTTCACTTCCAAAGAAGCCCTGGTGATTCATCTGGTAGCTGATCTATGGAAGCAAGCCACCCAGTCGATCGAACTTAACTTTGATGCGGAAGGCGACCTTCAAACTCAGCTATCGTCTCTACTCCAGGCAGAGATGAATGTTGTCTGCAGCACGGAATATCTGGATCTTGCCCGTGTAGCTATAGGCCACTACTTCTATCACCCTGAAGCCCTGCAGGCTGAACTAAGCCGCTTCGATAAAACAGAAACTGCCCTATACCGGTGGCTGGAAACCGCGATTGATAATGGACACCTCAAGAAAATAGATCCCTCTTTCGCCATCAATCAGCTACATAGCCTGATAAAAGGCAATTGCTTCTGGCCGCAGCTACTCCAGGTTGAAGCGATACCTTCACTGGCTGAACGTCAGCATCTTGCCGATGAGTCAGCAGCCATGTTCCTTAATTACTACCAGCACTAATACTTCCTTAGGAAACAACCATGAAATTCGTCAATCTCAACCCGGCTGACGCCTTTACTAAAGCGATCAAGGCAAGCAGCAAAGACAACAAACTGGTGGTATGCGGAACAGATGAGGATAAATCCTACATAGAGGAACACCTGCTTGATGCTCCTCAGTCGCCAAAAGATATCATCCGCTCAGCAGCCAAAGTTAAGGTCGAGCTTTGGCTCAAGGAAAAACGCCTTGAGTTGGAAGCTGAAGAAGCGATTAATCTCAGTGAAATCAGCGGTGAATGGAAATCCGAATCAAACGACAAACAAGGCTTTAACCTGGCAACAGATTTCGTTACGGGCGAAGCCGTGGACAACCTTCTTGGGGTAAAGATCAAAACCGATAGCAGCTGGAAAATTCCTGCGCACTTCAAATTTGGTGGCTGGAACCACTGCCCCTCCCCAGATGTACATTGCGCCATCTGGAAGCACTGGCAACTAAAATATGGCGCAAAAATAGTCGGCGTCAGTAATGATGTAATCGAAGCTTACATCACCAAGCCGCCAAAAACTCAGGAGGAAGCGATGGCACTCGCCTGGGAGCAATACCTTTACTGCCCGGATATCGTTGAACAAGGTGTAGAAACCGTCGCAAAACTGGCTGAAGTGCTGATCAACCACGACTGCTGGTATTTTTGGTGGGATTAGAGGGTAAAGGCAGGACGCCGCTGCGCGGCTAGAGATCGCTTCGCTTAAAGGACGGCTGTGCCTAGAGGACGCTGCTGCGCAGCTAGAGAAAAGGCTGTGGAATGCGGCTAAGTGCGGCAAGTTTCGGCTGGCTTTAACCGCCTTCCCGCTCAAACAGACAAAAAAAACCCACGCTTTGCAGCGTGGGGTTTAAGGAAGAACAGCAAGTCAGCTCTGATAGGTAAACTAACCCGCCTTTCGCTCTCCAACTTTACAACAGATTTAAAAACTATCGCCTGGAATACGCAGATTGCCTTCCATGATGACGCGCGCACTTCGACTCATGACCGCCTTCTTCGCAGTCCAGTCACCATTTTGCTCTTCCGCAGCCGCACCTACGCGGAGCGTACCTGATGGATGGCCGAAAGTTACTGCTTCACGCTCACCACCACCGGCTGCCAGGTTAACCAGCGTGCCTGGAACTGCAGCAGCCGTTGCAATGGCTACAGAAGCCGTACCCATCATCGCGTGATGTAGTTTGCCCATAGACAATGCACGTACACACACATCGATGTCGCCCGCAGAGATCTGCTTACCACTAGACGCTTCGTAGTCGGTTGCAGGCGCTACGAAAGCAATCTTAGGCGTATGCTGACGGGCAACTGCTTCAGAGATGTCACTGATCAAGCCCATCTGTACCGCACCATAGGCACGCATGGTTTCGAAGCGAGCTAATTCGTCAGCGTTACCGTTAATATCCTTTTGCAGCTCAGTACCTTTGTAACCGATCTCTTCAGCGTTAACGAAGATCGTCGGGATACCCGCATTGATAAAGGTTGCTTTGAAAGTACCAACGCCTGGTACTTCCATATCATCGACCAGGTTTCCAGTCGGGAACATAGAGCCCTCGCCATCAGCAGGATCCATGAATTCGATCACGACTTCAGCTGCCGGGAATGTCACTCCATCTAATTCGAAGTCACCGGTTTCCTGTACTTCACCGTTGGTGATTGGCACATGCGCGATAATGGTCTTTTTGATGTTCTTCTGCCAAATACGCACAGTGCAGATGCCGTTTTCAGGAATACGCTCAGGGTCTACCAGACCGCCACTAATAGCAAAAGCACCTACTGCCGCAGTCAGGTTACCGCAGTTACCTGACCAATCAACGAACGCTTTGTTGATAGCAACCTGACCAAACAGGTAATCCACATCGTGATCTGGCTCAGAACTCTTATCCAGAATAACCGTCTTACTGGTACTAGAAGTCGCACCGCCCATTCCGTCAATCTGCTGACCGTAAGGGTCTGGGCTTCCGATCACGCGCATTAAAATTTTATCGCGTGCTTCACCGGGTTCCTGCGCAACTTCTGGCAGGTCCTGACGACGAAAGAAAACACCTTTACTGGTACCGCCGCGATAGTAGGTCGCAGGGATTTTTATCTGTGGTACATGGGCCATTTATCTATCCTTTCTTAGGGTGTGGTACAACAAAACAACCACGATTAAGAAAACGTTTAGTGACGATTACTGTTCAGCTGTCAGATCCGCTCTTTGGCGGTTTCTCTACTCTGGCTGATCAATTCAGATCAGTAATCGTTAGTAAAAGCTTTCAAAGGTGATGGGCGTTGCCTGCTCGACTTTTTAAATCTCAGCTCTACGTGAGCCTGTAGAGCCGAGATTTGCAAACAACGCCTATCGGTTCAGTACGCTATTAATTCCCTTCCAGGAAATCTTTAGCGAAACGCTGCAGTACACCGCCCGCGTTGTACACATGTACCTCAGCAGCAGTATCCAGACGGCAAGTTACTGGTACTTCTACCTTCTCGCCGTTAGCGCGGTTGATGATCAGAGTCAGATCGCAACGTGGTGAGATCTCACCAACGATGTCGAACGTTTCCGTACCATCGATGTTGTAAGTGTGACGAGTTTCGCCGTCTTTAAACTGCACAGGTAGTACACCCATACCCACCAGGTTAGTACGGTGAATACGTTCGAAGCCTTCAGCCACGATTGTTTCAACACCTGCAAGGCGAACACCTTTTGCAGCCCAGTCACGTGAAGAGCCCTGACCGTAATCAGCACCTGCAACGATAATCAGGTTCTGCTTACGCTCCATGTAGGTTTCAATCGCTTCCCACATACGGCTTTCAGTGCCTTCTGGCTCAATACGTGCCAGAGAACCCTGCTTGATCTCACCGCTTTCATCACGGCACATCTCGTTAAGCAGTTTCGGGTTAGCGAACGTAGCACGCTGTGCTGTCAGGTGGTCACCACGGTGTGTCGCGTAAGAGTTGAAATCCTCTTCCGGCAGACCCATTTTCGCGCAGTATTCACCTGCAGCTGAGCTCGCCTGGATTGCGTTAGATGGCGACAGGTGGTCAGTTGTGATGTTGTCACCCAGTACCGCCAGTGGACGCATACCTTTCATAGTACGCTCGCCTGCCAATGCGCCTTCCCAGTATGGAGGACGACGGATATAGGTAGACATTGGGCGCCAGTCGTAAAGTGGGCTTTCAGCACGCTCTACGTCACCCAGATCAAACATTGGGATGTAGATCTGGTTAAACTGCTCAGGCTTAACCGCCTTAGCAACAATTGCATCGATCTCTTCGTCAGATGGCCACAGATCTTTCAGCGTGATCTCTTTACCATCAACCACTGCCAGTACGTCATTTTCAATGTCAAAACGAACGGTACCTGCAATCGCGTAAGCGACAACCAGTGGTGGTGAAGCCAGGAACGCCTGCTTAGCGTGTGGGTGGATACGACCGTCAAAGTTACGGTTACCGGACAGTACTGCTGTCGCGTACAGGTCACGATCAACCACTTCTTTTTCGATGACTGGATCCAGTGCACCGGACATACCGTTACAAGTCGTACATGCGTAAGCAACGATACCGAAGCCCAGTTTTTCCAGTTCTGGCAGAAGACCCGCTTCTTCCAGATACAGTTTTGCAACTTTCGAACCTGGAGCAAAAGACGTTTTAACCCAAGGCTTACGAACCAGACCCAGCTCGTTAGCTTTCTTAGCCACAAGGCCAGCCGCTACAACGTTGCGTGGGTTAGATGTGTTTGTACAAGACGTAATGGCAGCAATGATGACTGCACCATCTGGCATCAGGCCATCCGCTTCTTCTGCTTTCGCAGCTTCCAGCATATCTGCACCCGCAATACCACGCTCGTTCAGCGCAGTCGTCGGCAGACGACGATGTGGGTTAGATGGGCCTGCCATGTTACGGCCAACCGAAGACAGATCAAACTCCAGTACACGCTCGTACTCAGCTGTTTCAAGATCAGTCGCCCATAGGCCTGTCTCTTTAGCATACTGCTCAACCAGAGCAACCTGCTCAGGTTCACGGCCAGTCAGCTTCAAGTAATCGATAGTCTGTTCATCGATGTAGAACATACCCGCAGACGCGCCGTATTCAGGTGTCATATTAGACAACGTCGCACGGTCACCGATAGACAGTGTCGCAGCACCTGGGCCGAAGAACTCAAGGTAAGAAGAAACAACTTTCTCGTTACGCAGGAACTCGGTCATCGCCAATGCGATATCTGTCGCAGTGATACCAGGCTGACGTTCGCCAACGATCTTAACACCTACGATATCTGGAAGACGCATCATTGATGGCAGACCCAGCATAACTGTTTCAGCTTCCAGACCACCTACACCGATTGCGATTACACCCAGCGCATCAACGTGTGGTGTGTGCGAGTCAGTACCGACACAAGTGTCCGGGTACGCTACACCGTCACGGTTCTGGATAACCGGAGACATCTTCTCCAGGTTGATCTGGTGCATGATGCCGTTACCGGCAGGGATAACATCTACGTTATCAAACGCAGTTTTACACCAGTCGATAAAGTGGAAACGGTCGTCGTTACGACGGTCTTCAATCGCACGGTTTTTCTCAAATGCATCTGGATCAAAACCTGGCGCTTCAACAGCCAGAGAGTGGTCAACGATCAGCTGTGTTGGTACAACCGGGTTAACCGCTGCAGGGTCACCGCCCTGATCAGCAATCGCATCACGCAGACCCGCCAGGTCAACCAGTGCAGTCTGACCAAGGATGTCATGACATACAACACGCGCTGGGTACCAAGGGAAATCCAGTGTACGTTTAGTTTCAATTAACTGTTTCAGAGAGTCGGTAAGCGCTTCAGGCTCACAACGACGAACTAGCTGCTCAGCAAGTACACGAGACGTGTATGGCAGCTTAGCGTAAGCACCTGGCTGGATATCTTCAATCGCCGCGCGGGTATCAAAGAAATCAACAGAGGCACCTGGTAAAGGCTTGCGGTATAAAGTGTTCATGGCACAACCTGTCAGGTTTAATCAGGCCGAGAGGAATCGGTAAAGCTAATCTCTCAGCTTTTTATTATTCAAAAATCAGGACAGCGACCCACCTAGGAAAAATAGGCCGCCGTCTGGCGTCGTCACTTATGGACGATCTTCGATAGCAACCCATTCAGCCGATTCTGGACCAGTGTAGTCAGCAGAAGGACGAATGATACGGTTGTTAGCGCGCTGTTCCATAACGTGAGCAGTCCAACCTGCCGCACGAGAACAAACGAAAATAGGCGTAAACAGCTTCGTTGGGATACCCATGAAGTTGTATGCAGAGGCATGGAAGAAGTCAGCATTACAGAACAGTTTCTTCTCACGCCACATCACTGCTTCAACACGCTCAGAAACCGCGTACAGGTGAGTATCACCAACCTGTGCAGACAGTTTCTTTGACCATTCTTTGATGATCGCATTACGTGGGTCAGACTCACGGTAGATCGCGTGACCAAAGCCCATGATCTTATCTTTACGCTCAAGCATACCCATGATCGCAGCTTCTGCTTCATCAGCAGATTTCCACTGTTCGATCATGTCCATAGCCGCTTCGTTCGCACCACCGTGCAAAGGACCACGCAGGGAACCAATCGCACCGGTTACACAGCTGTGAATATCAGACAGTGTAGAAGCACATACACGTGCAGTGAACGTCGATGCGTTGAACTCATGCTCTGCATAAAGAATCAGAGAAGCGTGCATTACTTCAACATGCAATGGCTCTGGCTTTTCGTTGTGCAGAGTCCACAGGAACTGCTCAGCAATAGAGTCTGCGTCAGTTTCAACATTAACGCGCACACCATTGTGGCTGAAGTTGTACCAGTAGTTGATCATGCCTGGGAAGATGGCCAGCATGCGATCAATGTGATCGTGCTGCTCAGAGAAATCTTTCTCTTCTTCCAGGTTACCCAGCATTGAACAACCCGTACGCATAACATCCATTGGGTGTGCTTCTGCAGGAATCTGTTCCAGAACAGTTTTCAGTGCTTCTGGCAGACCACGCAGGCTTTTCAGCTTAGCTTTGTAAGCATCTAGTTCAGCCTGGTTAGGTAGCTTTCCGTAAAGCAGCAGATATGCAACTTCTTCAAACTGTGCTTTATCAGCCAGTTCTTTAATATCGTAACCACGGTAGGTCAGACCTGCGCCTGTTTTACCTACGGTGCACAGTGCGGTTTCACCTGCGGACTGACCACGAAGACCTGCACCGCTCAGTTTTTTGTCGACCATAATGTGCTCCTGTTTCCTATCTGTGTGGGCTCTAACGGCCCACTTTTTAATCGATTAATGTTTTAACTGTTGTAACTATTACTTGTTTTTGCCTTCAGCAAAAAGCGCATCCAACTTCTGTTCGAAGTCGTGGTAGTTCAAGAAATCGTAAAGTTCCATACGTGTCTGCATCGTATCAACAACCGCTTTCTGGTCGCCGTCACGTAGCAGAGCTTCGTATACATTCAGAGCAGCTTTGTTTGCAGCACGGAACGCAGACAGTGGGTAAAGCACCATGGTTGCGCCGTTTTCAGCCAGCTCTTTAGTGTTGAATAGTGGAGTCGCACCAAACTCAGTGATGTTTGCCAGCAGGTGCGCACCATTGATCCCATCAGAAAATGCTTTGTAGTCATCCAGAGTGTGAACTGCTTCAGCGAAGATGCCATCCGCACCCGCTTCCAGACATGCCTGTGCACGTTCAACCGCAGCGTTCAGACCTTCCATCTGGAATGCATCAGTACGTGCCATTACGAAAAAGTCGTCGTCAGTTTTTGCATCTACAGCGGCTTTAACGCGATCAACCATCTCCTGCAGAGAAACGATCTCTTTATTAGGACGGTGACCACAACGCTTCTGAGCTACCTGGTCTTCAATATGAACCGCAGCAGCGCCTGCTTTGATCATCTCTTTAACTGTACGAGAGATGTTGAATGCACCGCCCCAACCTGTATCGATATCAACCATCAGCGGAGTTTCTACTGCGCTGGTGATACGGCTAACATCAGCCAGAACGTCGTTCATAGAAGTCATACCCAGATCCGGCAGACCGTAAGAGTGGTTTGCTACACCGCCGCCAGACAAGTAAATAGCCTGGTGACCAACACGCTCGGCCATCATTGCGTGATATGCGTTTGTGGTACCTACGATCTGAAGTGGGTTTGCTTCAGCAAGTGCTTTACGGAAACGAGCACCGGCAGACAGGTTATTGGACATGTTATTCACCTCTGGTTTCGGTCACTTTAGTCAGCTTCTCCTCGATGTTCTTACGAGCTGAGCCTATATGACGTCGCATGAGCATTTCGGCTAATTCCGGATCTCGCGCTTCGATGGCGTCGATGATCTGGCGATGCTCTTTTAACGCCCGCTTAGGTCGCGAACTGGAGACACTGAACTGATATCTGTACATTCGTACCAGGTGGTAAAGATCTCCTCCGAGGAACTCAAGCAACTTCGAATTCTTGCTGCCGTGAACGATTCGGTAATGGAAATCCAGATCACCTTCTTTTTGAAAATATGAGCGTCCATCAAGCTGTTCGATACTTTCTTCGTGCTCATTCAGAAGCGCTCGGAGGCTGTCTATCTCGTCTTGCGGCATATTTTCTGCTGCAAGGCGACAAGCCATCCCTTCCAGGGCTTCCCTGACACGATATATCTCGACCAGCTCTTTTGCCGACAGATTAACAACCCGGGCACCTACGTGCGGTTTACGCTCAACCAGTCTGAGAGCTTCCAAACGACGCATCGCTTCGCGCAATGGGCCACGGCTAATGCCGTAAGTTCGGGCCAGCTCTGGCTCGCTAATTTTCTGACCTGGTGGTATTTCACCGATGACGATCGCATTAACGATCTGTTCACAAACCCGGTCAGCCAATGTACGCGTTTCTGGTTCAAACGCTTTGTTATCTGTAATTTCTGTCATAACAACCAAAGATTGAAGATTGTCGACAATTTCGAACTGAGACCAAGATACTCCTGCAATTTTGGACAGTCAACTCGAAATTGGCGAAAAATTGTCAACACAATACAAAAGTAGAAGGAATCTACAAACAAGTCTGATACGACTCAGGCTTGTCGAGCAATTGAAGTGCGAGGCAATGGTTACAGGAATGCTGGTTGCCTTCTGAAAACCATTAACAAAGCAATTCTATTGCTCGAAAAGCCCCAAAGGGTAGGCTCTATAACGGCCATCTGCTTTGTCAGTCTACTTGAAAAGGTCTCGACATTTCGCAGCGCAGCCTTTCTTGCATCTGGCCGTTCTATAGCCTACTGAGAATGTATGAGACTCATTTGCAGATTCCTATAGGTTTTACCCTATCTCTTTATATTTCTTATTTGTTCAGAAAGCGTTGATGCTCATCATTCATTATGCGAGCTATCTGGCGCGGCTTCTGAAATGGCAAAGAATGATCGGTTCCAGCCATTAAAAAGTAATGCCAGTTTGGCAATCGCTCAGCCAGATCCCTCTGGTACTGATGCATTAATTCAACACTGTTGCCGCCGATGAAGCTGGTCACATCGCCCTGGGCGGCAACCAATTGTTCACGGTCAATCTCTTTTATTACCTGGGTCACACAATCCAAAGCATTGGCAAAGCCCTGCGGCCGATGCCCTAATCGGCTCACTGTGAGCTTCTCCACTTGTGGCGATACCCGACGATTAGGAGAGATCGCATCCAGGAAATTGGTAATCCCTCTGTCGACATCCGCACTCTGGCGCAGGTGAATAGCGGCTTCAGAAAACTGCTCACGTAGCTCTACAGTTGTATCCCAGCAAGGGCGATCCAGCACAGCTGATTCAAGCAGGAACTGTTTGCCGACCCGATCACCGTGCTGTTGCTTAAATAACAGTGAAACCAAGCCGCCTAGCGAATACCCCCCTAAATCAAAATCCCACCAACCCAAATGATCAACCAAAGCATTCAGATCAGCGACTAACTGCTGGGCACTAAATGCATGCTCAGAACGATCTGGGAAATGGGTCCCCCCCATCCCCCTTTGATCGGGTACTAAAACTTCAGACCACTCAGTAAGAAAAGCGATAATAGCGTCCCAGGTATCAACGCCAGCAACCCCTGCACCATGTAACAAAACCAACCTACGTTTGGTTGTCACTTCAGGGTTACGGTAAATACGGTAGACAATATGTTGATCTGGCAGGTGAAACTCGCGCTGTTCTACCGAAAAAGGATGTTTCATTAACTCTATCGACTCTTATATAGGTATAAATTTAACTTGAGTAGATTCATTCTAGCGAAAAGGAGCTTGCTGACCACCATTTTGTCGACAATCTTTGGTCGCAGCTTTTTTTAGGTCCATCATAGACAGCCCTTAAGGTGTTTCTTACAATTCGCACTCATTCAATAATTATTAGTAGTCATCTCTTTGATCACGCAACGCTCCCTTCCTTACCTGACCTCAAGCGAACCTTATTTTGAAAAGGTTCGAGAACTGGGGCAGGCCGTGTTTCTCGATAGTGGCCGCCCAAAATGTCCGTGGGGGCGATTTGATATCATTGCGGCTGCCCCAGTAGAAAGCCTCGAGTTGGACGCCAACAACCCAGACAATGCTTTCGACCAGTTAGAAGCGCTTTATCAGCGCTATGCGATTGATCTTGATGAAAACCCAGACCTGCCCTTTCAGGGCGGAATCATTGGCCACTTTGCCTATGACCTGGGCCGCTGTGCGGAAACGCTACCAACTTGCGCTGAGGATTTTGCCAAGCTACCTGATATGCGGGTGGGTATGTACCTGTGGGCCGTTGTGGTGGATCATCATAAGCAAACAGCTGTTCTTGTAGCTGATTCAAGAGTTTCTGTTGATCAGATCGATGCACTTGAAAGCCGTTTACTAAAAGAGAGCAACGCCAAAAAGCAGCCATTTAGTTTGCGGGCACCTTTTAAGGCCAATATGGACGAGGCGGGCTATCGGGTAAAACTAAATAAGGTTGATGAGTACATTCACGCGGGTGATTGCTATCAGGTGAATTTTGCCCAACGCTGGAACAGCGAATATCAGGGAGATAGCTGGCAAGCCTACAAACAACTTCGTAGTGCTGCCCCAACACCTTACTCTGCCTTTATTGATAGCGGGAAAGATCAGATTCTTTCACTCTCGCCTGAGCAGTTTCTTGAAACACTGAATGGCCAGGTCACCACAAAGCCGATCAAAGGCACCCGACCGCGCTCCCAGGACACCGATACCGATAACCAACTCAAACAGGAGCTCGCCGAGTCGCTCAAAGATCGTGCTGAGAACCTGATGATTGTTGACCTGCTCAGAAACGACTTGAGCAAAGTTTGCGAACACAACAGTGTTAAGGTTCCTAAACTGTTCAATATCGAGTCCTATGCCAACGTCCACCATAAGGTCAGCACGGTGACCGGCAAACTCTCTGATAAATACACGCCCATCGCGCTTCTAAAGCATTGCTTTCCCGGTGGCTCTATCACGGGTGCACCAAAAATCAGAGCAATGGAGATCATTGAAGAACTGGAACCCCATCGTCGTTCTATCTATTGTGGTTCAATAGGCTATATCAGCCTGTGCGGCCGTATGGACACCAGCATTACCATTAGAACCCTGCTCTGCGAGGATAATCATATCTATTGCTGGGCAGGCGGCGGGATCGTTGCAGACTCAGTGTCATCCATGGAATATAAAGAAACCTTCGATAAGGTGAATAACTTGCTCCATTGCCTGGAAGCAACTATTCCTAAATAAGTATCCGCTTAACCCGGTTGAATACACGTTATGGCAAAAAATAAAACGCTGACTAAAGCGAAAGCGAAAGCGATGGAGATTCTGGATAAGGTTTCTTTTTTTGACGACCTGAGCCAGGCAGATAAATCAGTCTTAGCAGAGTTTCATTGGTGCTTTATCGTGTATGAGCCCCATGATGTCCTGACCGATGAAGACTCCCTGGATAAGCGCTTTTTTATCCTCTTAAGCGGTGGTGTCAGCGTGTTAAAAGGCTCACCGGCACAACTACTGACTCAGTTAAAACCGGGTGAGATCATCGGTGAGATCTCTTTCCTCACCAATGAACCCCGCACCGCAAGCGTTATTGCTAACACCCAAAGTTCTGCACTGGTGATCGATCAGGAACTGCTGGATGAACTTCCGGTCGAGATCCGCGAAAGATTAAAAGATCAGATCATCCTGCGTATGGCCCAGCGACTCAACCGGATGAACAATCGATTTGCCCTTGGGCATCTATAACCTCCTGTTATCTGTAGCGAAATAAATAATACGCTACGAAGTTCTTATATCTGCCGTTGTTTGCCTATAATTGTTTAGTACTGATCATTTAGGGTTGAGTAGTTACATGGGCAAGCTTATAAGCCGGTTGCTAATCTGTCTGTCTCTATTGTCTATACCTGCGTTACATATGCAGGCACACGGTCATGACAGTCCGGAAAAACATCAGGATGTCACCTGGTCCCGCACGGATTTC
Organism: Neptuniibacter caesariensis; assembly: GCF_000153345.1. Classification (GTDB taxonomy): domain Bacteria; phylum Pseudomonadota; class Gammaproteobacteria; order Pseudomonadales; family Balneatricaceae; genus Neptuniibacter; species Neptuniibacter caesariensis. The sequence continues at coordinate 763,021 of NZ_CH724127.1, read as the reverse complement.
GCACCTTTTTTTATTCTTGAAGGTGCTTTTATCAATCAGGGAGTCAGTGATGAGATTATCCGCCTACTGATAAGTAAGCTGCCGGATTACGAGCATCATGTATCAGACATGAGCTTAAAACGTATGCTGAAGAGCGCTGAATCAGGCATGCCGATCTGCCATGTGGCTTTGCTGATCACCCCCGAGCGGCAAAAGTTTATCGATTATAGCGATGCCATCATGCGCAACTACGGTAACGGTATTATCACCACTAAAGCAGGTCTTTCACGCTTCAAGTTATCCCCCGACACGATCCAGCCCATTGATCTGGAACAGCTGACCCACACACCTGTATCAATCAGCATTCATGACGGACGGGCTTACTCTCCTTATATCGATAAAGTTATCAAAGAGAATCTGGGAAAGCCTAATTCAATATTCCATAAGAAAACCGGCCTACAGGAACAAAACCGCCTTTTCGAGCGGCTGCTTAGTCAGCGCCTTGATGGACTGATTGCTCGACCTGAGGAAGCTGAATTTAGTAAGCGGATGCTCGGCTTTGAGGACGACCTCTATTACATTCCTATCCAGAACTCCCCTGCTACAAGCCTTGCCTATGTTGGTTGCGCTAAAGGAGACTGGAATAATCAGCTTATCGCCGACCTCAACCAGTTAATTAAAACCGACGTTGAGGTGCAGAAAACGGTTAGTCAGGCATACCGGCAATGGCTGCCGACCCACCTGCAAACCAAATTTGATTCCATTAAGGATGTTACAGTTCCGAAGCCTTAGCCTGCTCGTTAATCAGGTCAGCCATGGAATGCAATGTCAGGTCTGCCGTTGAAGGGAACACATCTTCAAGGCGAATGGATATACGCTCGAACATATCCTGAAGATCAATGAAGGCATCTACGATGTCAGGGTCAAAATGAGTACCTCTACCTGAAAGGATGACGTTCTTAACCTCTTCATGGTCCAACGCACTCTTATAGGGACGTCGTGAGATCATTGCGTCGTAGACATCTGCCACCGCCATTAAACGGGCAACCAGAGGAATATCTTCGCCCTTCAACCCCTGAGGGTAGCCTTTACCATCCCAACGTTCGTGATGACTGAGCGTTACCTGTTGGGCAAATTTAAGGAACTTCACCGCTTTAGAGCCGGACTCTTTTTCCAACATCTGATACGCAGAATTTACAGCTTGGTAACCCAACACCGTGTGGTTCTTCATGATGCTGTATTCATCTGCAGTCAGCGCACCCGGCTTACAAAGGATATGGTCAGGAATACCTACTTTTCCGATATCATGGAGCGCCGAGGTTTTATAGAAAAGCTCTATGGTCTCTTTATCGAGCTGTTTCTGATACTTAGGTAATTTGCGCAGATGTTCCGCCAGCGCTTTAACATAGTGCTGGGTTCTTAGGATATGGTTCCCGGTAGAGTGGTCACGAATTCGGGCGATAGTGGCCAGGCACAAAATAGCTGCATCCTGAACCGCTAGTAATTCCTTTGCTTCAATAAACTGGTCATGCTCAGATACAGAATCATCTTCATCATCCAGTTCTACGTGCCCAAACCCCTGTTTTAGTTTTGCCAGGCTGATATAGGTTTTACACTTTGAGTTAACGACGGAGGCATAAAGCGGCGGGCCAAGATAATCGGAACAACCCAATTCGATAGCCAGCTCCCGATAATCAGCATTCGAGTCATCCCATACCAGAATAACCGGTGTCCCCTGCTCTTCATGCGTTTTGATCATCTCACTCAACTCTGAGAGAGGGTATTTGCCCAACTGATCATGACCAAGCAGAAGCAAACGACTCTCTGCAAGGCTATTACCTATGTCATCACTATGCGATAGCAGATAGTCCTCACGTAAAATACCGGACAAGCAGTCGGTTAGTGAGGAATTATCACTGACAATAGTGGTTAACAACATAGATTAAAGCCCCGTACGTCCCTGGGAAACGAAAAGAATATAGATTAGAAAAACGTATTTTACCTTCTTCTTCAAATATATACACAATTTAAATGGTCATTTTTTCACTGTGACCTATTGTCACATGTGACACTGCGTCACAGGGCAAGGGAAATCTATTTCGCTAGAATCGCCCCAAACAGCCCTTCAGAAAGAATATCACTATGCTCAGGTTTAGCTTCTTTATACTGCTGATTCTGCAATTTCAGATCACGCATGCCGACCTTTATTGGCAACCGATAAAAAAACAGAGCGGCCATTCTCATCATGGACGAGGTGCCAAAAGCTTTTCATTGGCTGACCTGGATAAGCAAACGCCTCTGAGCACCCTGCTGATTCATTCAGACTTAGAACGATCCGAACTAGACGCAAGCTCCGGGACCTTACAACTTAAGCCTACGGGTAAGAGTAATTACCACGCTTTATTCGCTATCCAAAACAGTGATGAGATTGAAAGAAGTGCCATTCGGTATATTTATTTTAACGGTAAGCCGGTTAAAACCAGCCCGCAGGATATTCTTAACCTTAACAAAGCCAGTTTGCAGATTGTTCCTGCCCCTTTGCCTCGCGAACACTGGAAATATGAAAGCCGCAAATCCTACCGTTTCATTATCTCGATGGATGGTACCCCTGTCGCAGACCAGCCAATTTTAGCATCAACGGCCTTTGGCTCAGATCAGATACTCCATAGCGATGAATTCGGTGTTGTAGAACTGACAATACCGGAAGATTTTCCGGAAATTATCCCCGAATCGCGGGCGACTCCACCGGGGGAATTGCGTCTTTTCACCTCTATAGAGGTTGATGGAAAACGTTACGAAACCAGCTTATCGGCACCTTACCGCGTGAGCCCAAGAAACTGGAAGAATGCCTCTCTAGGCTTTCTATTCATAGGGTTTGGCGGTCTGGCTGGTTTTCTCTTAATAGGCAAAATTCCGGCCCACCAGCGGAGAAAGAAAGCATGAACTCAATCATGAACTTAACGGTATTACGTCGAGCAGTTCAGCTCTTTATGTTCATACTCCTTGTCTATGGTTCTGTCGTCGTCGGTTTTTATGCCGCGGATAAAATATCTGGGGCCCTTCCTTCATTAAGTTGCGCCTACGATCAGATGAATGCGGATTACTGCGCATTAATTCCGCTTCAGCATCAGTTTCATCATCGTTTAGGGGCTGCGGTAGATAGTGGAAACTGGTTCACCCTGTTAATGCCAGTGCTCACTACGATGGCTACCTTCTTTATTATGTTTATCATCCTGAATAAAGCGTTTTGCGGCTGGGTCTGCCCACTCGGTTTCTTTCAGGAAGTGATGCAACTGATCGGTCAAAAGCTGGGACTCAGGAAAGTTGATAGTCTATCCCATGATGCCGTGGACAAAGTAAGGCCCGTAAAATGGCTAATGCTCGGTGGGCTGGTATTTGGTTTACCCGCTTTAACAAGTTTAGGCTTTCTATCGGATGAATGGGGCGACCCGTTTTGCCAAATCTGCCCAAGCCGAATCCTTACAACGCTCCTGAGTGCCGATACCGATCAGATATTCGTCGACACCTCGACACCCAGTTATATGTTTTTATCGATACTTGGCGATTTCCTCTTTGGGCTTACCCTGGCTTTAGCCATGACATTGCGACAACCGTTTTGTCGTATCTGCCCTATGCTGGCGCTCCACGCAGTATTTCGAAAACTGGGCCTCGCCAGATTAGTTAAGAAAGGCACATCCCGTTGTGACAAATGCGGCCTGTGTGCTGAAGCCTGCCCGATGGATATTCGGGAGCTGCAAAGCGAATTTAATGATGTTGAAAAAACCAGGGACATTACCCTGCCCGATTGTACGTTGTGCGGTCGTTGCGTGGAATTTTGCCCCGACAAAGATGTTTTACAGCTTCGTTACCTTAACATCCCTGTGTTTAGCGCAGATCCAAAGTACTTCAAAAAACGCAAGAAGGCTCAGAAGCACTGGGATGAGATCAAATTAATCAACCTTGATGCGGGCAAAAAGGTTAGAACATGAGCCCTGAACTACTGCAACTAACCCTCGCAGCCGCCGCCGTATCAGCTTTCCTGATTGGACTAAGTTTTGGCACAGGCCCTTGTAACCTGAGTTGCCTTCCCTACCTAGGCCCGGTACTGCTTGGTCCCGCATCGCAACGTGCTTTCATGTCAGTAGTTTTGCCTTTCATGGGTGGCCGGCTCAGTGGCTATCTGATTCTTGGCATTTTTGCAGCTAGCATAGGCCAGGTTTTACAAACGTTCTTGCAACACCCCGGAATCCCTATTTTTGTTTCACTGATTACCTTGTGGCTCGCAGTAAAGATGTGGAGGCAAACACCTCGCACACTGTGCAGTGCCCCACAAACCTCGTCAGTAGAAAACCCCAATATCATTGCCACTGATGCTTCACCTTCACAGTCTAAAGGTGCAGCTCAGCTTTATGTCTTAGGTTTTTCTCTGGCCCTAACCCCCTGCGTCCCCCTACTTGGTTTACTCACTGTCGCGGCACAAAGCGCAGATGTTTTTTGGGGAGGCGCTGTCGCGCTTAGCTTTGGCCTTGGGGCCATCATAGTCCCTTCTTTATTGGTCAGATACGGTGTTGCGCTGCTTGGAAAAGAGCTGCGAAATCAACTAAGCCAATGGCAAACAGGATTAACAAGGGCTGGCGCATTAATGTTAGTTCTGGTTGCAGTAAACACCGCCTTAAGAGGAGTCCCGATATGATTTGGTTAGATAAAGGCGGCCCCGTCGTTTGGATCTTGTTAGCTTATTCGATTTTAGGTATCAGCATTATTGCTGGCCGCTATCTTCACCTTCTGTTTACGCATCGGGTTAATTTCAATCACCCCGTTGAACAGTGGCCCGAAGGTCCTGAAAAGCGCCTGGTGATTCAACTGCTAAACAAATCCAATACACAGGGCCTGCATACTGATCTGCACGAAGCCGCTATCCATCATATCCATAAAGAGCTCAAACCTTTCGAGTCAGGAATGAAAACGGTCTCAATCCTCGCCCAAACAGCCCCTCTGCTCGGTTTGTTAGGCACAATCACCGGCATGATTAAGGCTTTTCAGGTCATTGAGAATGCCGGTGGTGCCGTTGATGCCATGGCCTTGGCCGGGGGGATCTGGGAAGCGATGCTAACCACCGGGATAGGTTTATCTGTCGCCATCCCTTTGCTGATACTCCTTCACTTCTGGGAATCCGCCGTAACACGCTTTCACTGGCGCCTACAAAGAGCCGCAGCGCTGGTACTCCATGATACCGACCAACAGCAAGCAACGATGACGGCAGCCTAGCGATATGGATTACAAATCCCCGATTCAGCAGAATGCTATTCTGAATATGACGCCACTAATCGACATCGTCTTTCTGCTGTTGGTGTTCTTTATGCTGACCGCACATTTCGTTGAACCTAAGCAACTTGAGATCCAGCTCCCCACCTCCAGCACAGGAGATGATATATCCGAGCTGAAAACCGTTCAGATTTCCATCGATAAAAGCGGCATTTATTACATTAATGAGGAGGCGGTTCACGAGAATATAATCGAAGACCGCCTGAAAACACTTCATCTGCAATCACCTGACCTCATTGTACAATTCCAGGCCGACCAGCAGAGTCGCTACGATAAAGTAATTTATATGATCGACATTGTTCGGCGTGCAGGCATCACGCAGCTTGAGCTCATGACAGAAGAATGAAATCGCAGATTGAAAACGCGCCAACGAAATTAATCTGGGTCGCAGGTGGCGCTATATCTCTCATGCTACATGCAGGGGGAGTGTGGTATCTCAACCAGAACAACCCACCCAATCTAATTTCTGGTCATTTGCCTCAGGCCGGCAGTATCAAACTGGTCATGCATGCAGCGGAGCCCAAAGCTGTCTCCGCCCCACCCATTCTCCCTATACCAATCAAGCCTCCTGCTCCGGTTAAGCAACCTCCGGTAGAGGAAAAAGCAAAACCATCTAGTACTCCGAAGCCGAAGCCGAAGCCGAAGCCGAAGCCGAAGCCGAAGCCGAAGCCGAAGCCGAAGCCGAAGCCGAAGCCAGAACAGGCTAAACCGATCATTGATTCGCAGCCCGTTGAAAAGCACGCAGCCATAGCTGAGCACAAAGAAAGCAGGAATCCACTTGCCACGCACAGCCCAGCTACCTTACATGAGGCAAGCGCGCAACGCCCCGCTGAGAAATCTGCGGCGGTCCTGAAAGATGAACACTTTGCTGAGTTAGTTAAAAGGATTGATAAACACAAACAGTACCCACGCCGGGCGCAGAAACGCAATATTGAAGGCCAGGTTAGCTTTATTTTGCATTTAGATTCACAAGGTAACCTGCAAAGCTTTGAATGGATAAACGGTAACCGGTTATTTTATAAAAGCACGCTGGAAGCGGTGAGAAACTCCCTTCCTTTGCCCCTACCCAAAGGCCTTAACAAGATGAAGTATTCTTTAAGCCTTTCTTACCGATTACTTTAAACCAGCCACTAAAAAGCCCAGCTCCAACCGCAGTTATCTTAAATACACACTGTAGTGAGGCACGCCCCGTGCCGATAGAGAACCATTTCGGCACGAGGGCGTGCCTGGCTACGTAACTTTCTTTCGCCATGTTGAAGCTCAGACACAAAAAAATCCGATATTGGTAACAATATCGGATTCTTATTGTGGTCCGCTTAGAACTGATAACTGTAACTTAACATTGCAGAGCGAGGCGCACCTGGAGAATAGGATTTGTCCCCACCGGTATCCTTCTCTACTTCCACCGCATAGCGTTTATCAAACAGGTTCTGGATATTCAGGCTGATATCATGGGGCCCTTCGCTGTAGCTCAGGTTAAAGCTGGTGACAAAATCATAGCCACCGTATTTTTCTGTATTCGCATTATCCAGATAGTACTCACCCCAGGAATCCGATTGGATACGTGCTTTCAGCCCTGAAGGGTGTTCGTAAGTGGCATTGATGCTGAAATAGTGCTCAGGAATATAAGGTAGCTGATTACCGCTCCGGTCAAAGTTTGTCGGCGGCCCCATGCCATACACAATTTCCGAAAACTCAGAGTAGGAATAGTTGCTATAGGCGTAGCTACCACCCAGCATCAGTTTACCCGGTAGTGTGTTCTCAAGGACCTGGAAAGCACCACTCAGCTCTACGCCTTTTTTATCTGTACCGCCGGCATTCTGATAGATATTCTCACCGTTGGTACGTACCCGAATGATTTCGTCTTCAACTTCGCTTACATAAGCGTTCAGATCAAACTGCCAGTGCTGCGCACGACCTTTTAAACCAAACTCAACGCTGCGGCTGGTAGCGCTTTTCAGGTCATTATTACTTTCCAGTTCACTGGCAAACGGCACCTGTTCACCCTGAGCGATATTACCGAATAGCGACAAGTTTTTATTCAGCTTATAGGTCACGCCAATTCTCGGCGAAAACAGATCAAAGCTATGCTTCATTTCTGTATTGCCACCACTGCCCACCGATGTCACGTAGCCCCCCATACCGTAGTTATATGAGGTGTCACTGTTCCAGGTATTCTGCTCAATGGTGATATGGTCAAATCGAAAGCCGGCATCAACAATCCAGTCTTCCGATGGTCTCAGGCTCTCCTGCATAAAGAAACCATGCACCGTGTTGATCTCATCCTGTACTTCCAGCAGATCGCCTTTACGATCAGACAAGGTGGCAGTGATTGTCGGCCCTGCAGTTGTGATGTCCGCATAAGCATACTTCTTCGCACCGATATTTCGATCTTGCCGGTAGGTGATACCGGCAACCAGGCTATCTTCACCGACCAAACTATGGGCATACTCAAACTCAAGATCGGTGCCCCAGATATCAACCCCAGGCGTATCATTAATCACACCGGTCACCGGGTGGAAATGGCTCCAGTGGTTGTAGTAAACCCTCGGTTTCAAAGTCAGCTCACCCAACTCAACATTAAGTCGGCTGTTAAAGAAAAAAATCTCTGAGTTTCGCGCACTATGTTTAAAAGCGCTGTTGTTATCGGTCTGATTGCCGGTCCGTTTATATTCCTGAAACTGAGCTTCGCTCATATCACCGGGCAAGTTTAACTGCGCCTTTGTATAGCTAAACTCAGTCTCAAGTTCACTGTTCTCGCTCGGTAGAAAGCCGGTTTTGAAGCTGAACTGATTAGATTCGAAATCATTGTTTCGACGCCAGTCATTGTCTGATTGACGGTGCGAAGCTGTGAATGCGAACGCATTCCCCTCTTCGGTCATATAGGATTTACGGGCATGCAGATTACGGTTGCCATACTCGCCTAGCCCAAAGCGTAACTGGTCTCGGCGATCATCAAATACCGACTTTGATAAAATATGGATCGCACCACCGGTAGAACCGGTCGCGTAGATATTACCGGGGCCTTTACTGATTTCGATCTGCTCAATATCCTGCGTATCGATAAAGTCCATTCGGGTAAAGCTGTCTGGATCGGTAATCGGCACACCGTCGCGCAGCAACATCACTTCACGAATCCCGTACTGGGCTTTCAAACCTGCGCCACGAATGATCATACGCGAGCTATAAGCACCGCTGGTCGATTCAACCAGCACGCCTGGCGTACCTTTGAGCGCATCGTTGATGTTATACATCTTCTCCTGCTCGATCCGCTCATGATCGATAATCGCGATACTTTCAGGGACCTCTGCCGAAGTTCGCTCTGCACGGGTTGCCGTAACGGTAATAACGTCAGGGATTACTTCCTCTGCGATCGCTATACCGGGCTGCATAGCGGCAAGAATCAGCAGTGTTAGCTTCTTTTTTTGCGGGAGGGAGATAAAGAGTTTCTGAGCAGGAATCATAGCTTTCCATCCGTATAAATTTGCGATGGAAAATACGCCAGATAAAGTGCTTCAACAATGTGACACAGTGTCGCGCGACATCCTGTCGCAGGCTAGAGGATAAGAAAATGGGAATAAAAAAAGCGGCTAGGGAGCCGCTTTTTGGTAACAAGAACGAATTATAGAGAAAGGTTACGGTTGCTCGCCTTAATAAATTCTTTCTTCAAATCTTCGTATGTGTGAACAGCCGGGAACTGCGGGAATTCAGCTATCACATTGTCCGGCGCATGGAACAGAATCCCAGATTCTGCCTGCGTCAGCATAGTCGTATCGTTATAAGAATCGCCAGCAGCAATCACTCGGTAGTTTAGCAACTGGAATGCGCGCACTGACTGACGCTTTGGATCCTTCTGACGTAGGGTATAGTCGGTAATACGACCTTCTTCATTAACTTCCAGCTTGTGACACAGCAACGTTGGGAAACCCAACTGGCGCATCAGTGGCTGAGAGAACTCATAGAAAGTATCGGAAAGAATAACCACCTGGAAACGCTCGCGTAGCCAGTTAACAAACTCAACAGCACCTTCAAGCGGCTCTAGTTTGCTGATCGTTTCCTGAATCTGAGGCAGTTTCAAACCATGCTCATCAAGAATGCGTAGACGTTGCTGCATCAGCTCGTCATAACAAGGAATATCACGTGTGGTCGCTTTTAGTTCTTCAATACCAGTTTCTTCTGCAAAAGCGATCCAGATTTCAGGGATCAATACCCCTTCAAGGTCAAGACATGCGAGTTCCACGCGTAACTCCTAATATATTTGTTGGTGTGCTTTATTATTACCGTTTATACGGCTTTTAGTTGGCGCCAATGTAACGTCTATAGCGTCACCATGCAAGAAACTGAAGACAAAAAGAAACCCGCTCAGTGGCGGGTTCCCATAAAAGCAAAAGCCACCTGATAAGGTGGCTTTTTATATTCTCGGTCAGATATCTTTTGGCTGAACAGGGATAGCCTGCTTCATTCCGGTAAGTACATTGCGCTGATGAAGTTCTTCATCAGATGCACCTACACCGCCATCTGCCTTGGCGTTTTCGAAGTAGCATAGTGTTGGCTGATGCTCGTCAGCTTCTTTCTCGTCCAGTTGAACGTAAGAAGCAATGATCAGCAGATCACCTTTGCTTGCTTTGTGCGCTGCCGCACCGTTAACAGAGATAATGCCACTGTTTTCTTCGGCACGAATTGCATAAGTACTGAATCGTTCACCGTTGTTGATGTTGTAGATATGAATTAATTCATATTCACGAATGCCTGACTTATCAAGCAGTACACCATCAATTGCACATGAACCTTCATAGTGTAGCTCTGCGTGAGTTACGGTTACTCGGTGTAGCTTACACTTCAAGAATGTCTGCAGCATAGACTAAAATCCTGCGTTTGCTCATCTGTACCAGATTGCTCTGGTTTCCCCCTTTAGCCATCATTGGCCTTACGGCCCAATGCGGCATATCAACGCCACGTTTTCTACGGCTAGACCGCCCGACTGTCCGTCGGTAAAACATGCTTTCTTTCTATACTGGCATCTCAACCAGTTTGTTGCGGCGCACATATTACTAAAATTCGTCAGAAAAATTAACTGATCATTCAGAAATTTGTATATACACGATGCAAAGGGCGGCTATTCTACCACCATTCGACGAAAATTTAAGAGGGAATATACTTATTATTGATAACAATAAGCACCAAGATTTGTAGCATTTATGACCAATTTTCATAGATGAAATTGAGCTGTGTTCATAATCACTTTAACTTTACTCACTCCCTTTCTTAACTAATTGATTTACAATAGGCATCTTTCATATTTTCAGCTGTAGATCAGGTAGATTGCTGTGACCGATAAAACGCTAACCGATATTCTTTCCGAAAGCCTCAAACAACGTATCATGATCCTTGATGGCGGTATGGGCACAATGATCCAGGATTACAAACTGGAGGAAGCGGATTACCGTGGTGAGCGTTTCGCTGACTGGCATATCGAGGTTAAAGGTAACAACGACCTGTTGGTACTGACCAAACCTGAGATTATTAAGGCGATTCATAAAGAGTACCTGGAAGCAGGTGCTGATATTATCGAGACCAACACCTTCAACGCGACCCAGATCGCTATGGCTGATTACGAGATGGAATCGTTAAGCCGTGAGATCAACGTTGAAGCCGCTCGTCTGGCGCGTGAGGCCTGTGATGAAATTACGGCACAGACGCCTGACCGCCCACGTTATGTAGCCGGTGTACTGGGCCCAACCAACCGAACCTGTTCTATCTCACCTGATGTAAACGATCCGTCTTTCCGTAACGTATCGTTTAACGATCTGGTAGAAGCCTACACCGAATCGATTGATGGTCTGGTCGAAGGTGGCTCTGACATCATCCTGATCGAAACGATCTTCGACACGCTGAATGCAAAAGCCGCGATCTATGCGGTTGAAACTTATTTTGACGACAACGACATCCGTCTGCCGGTGATGATCTCCGGTACGATTACCGATGCTTCGGGTCGTACACTGTCCGGACAGACAACTGAAGCGTTCTGGAACTCAGTTCGCCATGCTAAACCGATCTCTGTGGGTCTGAACTGTGCTCTGGGCCCGAAAGAGCTGCGCCAGTATGTTGAAGAACTATCACGGATCTCTGAAACTTTTGTCTCTACCCACCCGAACGCGGGTCTGCCTAATGCCTTTGGTGGTTACGACGAAACACCAGAACAGATGGCTACCGAGATCTCTGAATGGGCACAGTCAGGCTTCCTGAATATTATCGGTGGTTGCTGTGGTACCACACCTGCGCATATTAAAGCGATGCGTGAAGCGGTTGAGAACGAAGCGCCACGCGCCTTGCCTCAGCTTCCGGTAGAAAGCCGTTTGTCCGGTCTTGAACCGATGAATATCGGCGAAGATACCCTGTTTGTTAACGTCGGTGAGCGTACCAACGTAACCGGCTCAGCGATGTTCAAGCGTCTGATCAAAGAGCAGGATTACGAAACGGCTCTGGATGTGGCCCGCCAGCAGGTTGAAAACGGTGCTCAGATCATCGATATCAACATGGATGAAGGCATGCTGGATGCCCATGCAGCCATGGTTAAGTTCCTTAACCTGATCGCTTCTGAGCCAGATATTGCCCGCGTACCGATCATGATCGACTCTTCCAAGTGGGATGTCATCGAAGCCGGCCTGCAATGCATTCAAGGTAAAGGCATCGTTAACTCGATCAGCCTTAAAGAGGGTGAAGATAACTTTATCGAGCAGGCGAAGAAACTTCGTCGCTACGGTGCAGCGGTCGTTGTAATGGCCTTTGATGAAACCGGTCAGGCGGATACCTATGAGCGTAAGATTGAGATCTGTGAACGCTCTTACCGTGTGCTGGTTGATCAGGTTGGCTACCCACCTGAAGATATTATCTTTGACCCGAATATCTTTGCGGTAGCAACCGGTATCGAAGAGCACAACAACTATGCGGTCGACTTTATTCAGGCAACCGGCTGGATCAAACAAAACCTGCCCTACGCGAAAGTATCCGGTGGTGTATCTAACGTGTCCTTCTCATTCCGTGGTAACAACCCGGTTCGTGAAGCGATCCACTGTGTATTCCTCTACCACGCCATCAAACAGGGCATGGATATGGGTATCGTTAACGCCGGTCAGTTGGCGATCTACGATGATCTACCTGAAGAACTGCGTCTGGCAGTTGAAGATGTCATCCAGAACAGCCGTGACGATGCGACTGAACGCCTGCTGGATATCGCCGAGAAGTACCGTGGCGATGGAAGCCAGGAAGATGATACCAAAACTCAGGAATGGCGTAGCTGGGACGTTAACAAGCGCCTTGAGCATGCGCTGGTTAAGGGTATTACTGAGTTTATCGAAGACGACACCGAAGAAGCGCGTCAGAACCACGAGCGTCCACTGCATGTGATCGAAGGCCCGCTAATGGATGGTATGAGCGTAGTCGGCGACCTGTTTGGCGCCGGTAAGATGTTCCTGCCACAGGTAGTTAAGTCGGCTCGTGTAATGAAAAAGGCCGTTGCTTACCTGATGCCGTTTATCGAAGAAGAGAAAGATGGTACCAGCCAGTCTAACGGTAAGATCGTACTGGCTACCGTAAAGGGTGACGTACACGATATCGGTAAGAACATCGTTGGTGTAGTGCTGCAGTGTAACAACTACGAGATCATCGATCTGGGCGTAATGGTCCCGGCGGAAACGATCTTGCGTACCGCTCGTGAAGAGAATGCTGACCTGATCGGCCTTTCTGGCCTGATCACCCCTTCTCTGGATGAGATGGTCCATATGGCCAAAGAGATGGAGCGTCAGGAATTCAACATTCCACTGCTGATCGGTGGTGCAACGACCTCTAAAGCACATACTGCGGTGAAGATTGATCCGGCATTCAACCGCGATCAGGTCGTACATGTGACTAACGCTTCCCGTGCCGTTAACGTCGCCTCTTCCCTACTCGGCGGTAAGAAGGCTGACTACGTAAAAGAGATTCAGGAAGAGTATCAGGCGGTTCGTGAACGTCATGCTGCACGTATGAACGATAAGCGCCGTGTCACTCTGGATGCAGCGCGTGAAAACAAATTCCAGATCGAGTGGGATGAGTACACGCCACCAGCACCATTGCAACCGGGCATCCATGTATTTGACGATATTTCACTGAATGATATTCAGGAATACTTCGACTGGACGCCGTTCTTCCACTCTTGGGAGCTGGCGGGTCGTTATCCACGCATCCTGACTGACGAAGTAATTGGTGAAGAAGCCACTAAGCTCTTCAATGACGCTCAGGCAATGCTGAAAGATCTGGTTGATCAGAAACTCCTGACTGCCAAAGCGGTCGTCGGTATCTTCCCTGCAAATACCATTGGTCACGATGATATTGAGCTATACACGGATGAAAACCGTTCTGACGTTCTGATGCAGTTGCATCACCTGCGTCAGCAGACGGAGAAAGTCGCAGGCAAAGCAAACATGTGTCTGGCTGACTTTGTTGCGCCGAAAGAGAGCGGCAAACAGGATTACCTGGGGGCATTCGCGGTAACTGCTGGTCACGGTTGTGACGAGCTGGTAGCGAAATATGAAGCGGATCATGACGACTACAACTCGATCATGGTTAAAGCTCTGGCTGACCGCTTTGCAGAAGCCCTTGCTGAGATGATGCACGATAAAGTGCGTAAAGAGATCTGGGGTTATGGCGCTGCAGAGCAGTTAAGCAATGATGATCTGATCGCTGAGAAGTACAAAGGGATCCGCCCTGCTCCAGGTTACCCAGCATGCCCAGAACATACTGAGAAAGGTCTGCTTTGGGAACTACTGGATGTAGAGGAGAACACGGGCATGACCCTGACCGATGCTTACGCGATGCTGCCAACAGCAGCGGTAAGCGGCTTCTACTTCAGTCATCCTGAATCACAATACTTCGGTGTAGCGAAGATCAGTGAAGACCAGGTAGAAAGCTACGCCAAGCGTAAAGGCATGGAAATGAAAGAAGCTGAACGTTGGCTGGCGCCTAATCTGGGTTACGAACCGGAGGAAGGGTAACGTCCTCGGTTGTAGCCAGGACGGCTGCACCTAGAGAGCACTTCGGTTATAGGACGCCTACGGCTAGAGAACGCCACTACGTGGCTGCTAGGAAAAACAAAAAACCGAACCTTTTGGGTTCGGTTTTTTTCTTAATGGCCTTCATATAATATCCCCTTACATTGAACAACAAAGAACACTCCGGCGTGCAGATCTCTTCAATACGATTGGAGCTGGCACCTTTTCCCACTTTATACGTGACGCAATAATGTCTGACTTAACAGTAGTAACACATAGCGGCAATTTTCATGCAGATGATGTATTCAGTATCGCTGCACTCAGAACTGTATTTCCCTCTTTGAAACTGATCCGCACCCGTGATCAAGAGCTTATTAGCAAGGCCGATATTGTCGTTGATGTGGGTGGTGAATACGATCCAGCTACAGGAAGATTTGATCATCACCAACGTGGCGGTGCTGGTGAGCGTGACAACGGCATTCCCTACTCTTCATTTGGCCTAATTTGGCAGAAGTATGGTGTTGAGATTTGCCAGGGAAATACAGACGTTGCTAAAGCAGTAGATGCCGATCTGGTATCAGCGATTGATGCGATCGACTGTGGCTATGGTGACGGTGTTGCGAAAGGCGTTAGCCTTAGCCAAACAATCTCTATGTTTAATCCCACATGGCAAGAGGAAACCCATTTCGATGAGGCTTTCAACGAAGCCATTGCGTTCGCATCTCATGTATTAAACCGTTTTATAGCTTCGGCGGACGGTGGTATTAGTGCCAGGGATATCGTCGCTCAGGCGATAAAAAAAGCAGAAGATCCTCGCGTGGTTGTTTTAGAACAATACACCCCATGGAAAAGAACCGTACATGCCCTGTCCAAAGAAGCTTTGTACATTGTTTATCCATCCGATACGGGTCAGTGGCGTATTCAGGCGGTACCTGTAAAACTAGGCTCGTTTGAAGACAAAAAGTCATTGCCCGCTGCCTGGGCAGGTTTATCAGGTAAAGCCCTTCAGGATGAAACCGGGATCAGTGATGCTATGTTTTGCCATAACGGCTTATTTATTGCCGGCTGCGACTCTTATGAAAGCACAATGAAAATGGCGAAATTAGCTCTGGCGGAATAGATGATAAAGGGGAACTGACCTATTGTAGTCAGTTCCTGCCCCCCATTGAGTTAAGACCCTCAATATCAAGCTAGTTAGACTGATTATTCAGAAGCTTTTTAAGCAACGTATTTTTTGAACTGTTTTTCCATAGGCTATCGTGTTTCTGTGACTAGCCGTTGCCATAATACACTTTATTCCTAGCATATAACCTAGGAAGCCACCGGTAACCCAATTTTCCTTCCTTTTGATGTACACTCAGCTCTCCGCCGATAGATGAGGCTTTATATATATCAAAATCTACTCTAATTTCTTGCCTCTGATTATTACCATCCCAACCTTCTGTATGAAGGTAATATTTTTGGCTATTATTAGTTCCACTTTCTCTTTTGCTCAAAATTTTAACATAGAAAACTTCAACTTTAGATTCATCATATACGCGGTTAATATGTTCAAGCTGGGTGTATGACATTAGAAATGAGCCAATCCCCCCTATTAAAATAACCTCTGACAACACTAAGTGAAATCCTGGTTTTTTTCCTAACGTCAATATCGTCAATATAGCTAATATTAGAACCCCTACACTTCCAAAAATAAATGTATGAAGATATAACCAAAATGGTTCAACTAGTATGTTTTCATGTGCCGAAGGCATTGAAAAATGCTGAACAGAACCAACAATTACCAATGCAAAACTAACACCTAATAACAAACCTGAAATATATTTTTTGAATTTCTTCCAAAAGGAGTTTAAACATATGGGCTGTTTATGAATTTCTTCGGCCAATTGTTCTAGTAAGGGAATTAGTTTTGGAGCCAACTCTTGGACATCATGCTGCTCAAACTGACCATGAGTTCCGAACTCCACCCAGAGGCAGCCTGCACCATGTCTAATTTTCTCAACGAATAACTTATTTCCGTCAGGGCAAGCAAAAATATCTAGAATTAAAGAGGTAAGCTTAGGGCAATCGGATAGTTTCTTAAGTAAGCTGATATTATCAGAGACTATAAAAACTAGATCATCAAACTTTGAATCACCAACTTTATATTTATAAGTAAGGCCTACCCACCTAAAAAGCCTATCCTCTAAGCTTTCTCTTTTAAAGGCATAGTCATAGCCTTCATTGGCTTTGATGCCAAACAAAGCACCTGTATATTTAGTTCCTTTACTAGAGCTCAATATTTTAAACTTATATAACGTATCCTCAAATTTATGAAATTTCCCCTCCCACAGCGAGGTTAGTTGACCAAAAGCGAATAAAGCTGACAAACAAAATACGGTAAAGACCCCAAAGTAAAACAACATAATTCACGTTCCATCGAATTATTAAAGAGTTATATCAACTTACTGACTATTACATATAAGGAAATTAAGCCCTTCGATCCATACTTGAGAAAACTCTAGCTAAGCTTAATCGCAGCTTTCAGCTTTATCGTATTACACTACCTTGCTCACCATCAGATAAAATATCCCAACCACCCCGATAAACGCCGGAACTCCTAAACTATACCAACAAAGCATCAAGCGCTTTATTCGAGCCAAATCGGGCTGTTCTGTTTCCAGTAACTTCGAGACTTTAATCTGAATAAACACTACAGGAAGCCAGCAAGCCCCGACCAGCAGAAAGAGGCAAATACTCCAGAATAGCCAGGTTTGCTGCCAACTGAACCCAGCTATATACATCATGGCAAATCCGGTTAAGGGTTGAATAATGACTGCAGGGGTTGTGAACACCCAATCCGCAAGCACTACATTCTTCGCTACGATTCTGAAGGTATTAAGATCACCACTTAGTTGGGCACGCCACATATAGAAAGCAGTACCTAAGCCAGTACCGAAGAGGATTGTAGATGACAATATATGGACTAGTTTCAGGGTCATGTAATCCATTAGCGAGGATTCCTCATCACCATATAGACCATGATAAGCGGTGCAACCGCAAGGTTTTTTAAAAGCCCACCTAAAGGGTCTAACCATAGTTCAGGGGCCATCATCCCCAACAAGACACTATAGCCAACGGTGCTGAATAACATCAGCCACAGAGTAACCCGTTCTTTGAATCGGAATATCAGCATTAAGCCAAGAACAAGATCTAAAATGCTGGTTAACATTACCAGTCCAGAATGAGCAGCGGCAGGGAAACCGACAGCAGAGAGGATCGGCGCAAATTGACCTTGAGTCGCGGAGAATCCAGAAACTGCAGACAGCAACCAGATTACACTTAGCAGAAACCAGATAATTGGCTGAAGCAGAAACAGTTTCGCATGCCAACGATCCTGAACAAAGCTGGGCTGATATTGCATAGCTTCAATAACATCGACAGCTTTATGTGTGAATTGCTTTTGCGGCTTGGGATCATTAACCACATTACCACTTTCCAAAAGCGTCAATACAGTTTGATTCAACGGCCCTGCTTTAAACCGCTCTCCAATAAGGCATGCTGACTTAACAAGCAGTAACGGTGCAGAAAAAATAAATCTTGTTCGAATCTGCAGCCATCCTCTTAATCCAACCATATAGTCCTTAATTGAGATTGCTTCAGGACCACCCAATTCGATAATACCTTGTAGTGATCGTTCGATGCCTTCTAGTACTAGTATGGCGAGATCTTCTAACAGAATAGGCTGAATCTGTTGTTGACCAGATCCAGGAATAAACAAAGCCTCTGGAAACGCAGCCAACCCGCGTAGCATAGAACTACCGCCATAAGAGCCTCGCAGAGAAACAACAACAGAAGGCCTTAAAACAAGAGCAGTGGGAAGAAGCTTAAGCAACTTTTCATCAAAACGATGTTTACTTGCAATAAAGTCAGCATCATCTGAATCACCCAGCGCCGATATTTGAACAAAGCAACGAATGTCTTTGTCCTTACATGCTTGCGCTATAGCTAAGGGTGCTTTTTCATGAATAGTGTCAAACTCGCCTGATCGGCTTTCACGTAGAATACCGGCACAGTTGATAACGCCATCCACCCCATCCAATATCCCTGACCAATCTGAAGAACATAAGCTCTGTTGAAAATCCTGATGAACGTATTCTATATTCAACCTTGAGGCTGTGGCGTGTACTGACCGACCAACGGCCACAACATGATGCCCTTGCGTCAGCAGATTTTCAGTTATCACGCTGCCAATAAAGCCATTCGCGCCGGTAACCAAGAACTTCATATAAATCCATTTACTTTTGCTTGATATCAGTTAAAAGCTTAAACAAATGTGAACTTAAGAGGAAGATACGTAAGGATAAACAGGCACTAGAAAATCTGTTTTCTATTCGCTGTATTCTGATCCAAATAGATTCACCCCGCGTAAATAGATGCTTAACCAGTCAATAGAAGCCGGTGATGCATGAAAACCACTCCTGATTCATCAACTACCCATAAACCGACCAACTCCAATAACAGGCTTCCATGCAGAGGTTGTCGAAAAACCTGTAAACACTACCTCACTTGTGAGGGAAAACCATGGAGACTCACAAAGGTTTACTCATGAATGCTTATGTTAAGCCTTGATCGATAAATCTGAAGTTAGTTTAGTTGCTCAGGTAAACCCACACTGACAGGAAATAGTATGAAGTCGCTCGTCATTGTAGCCCACGGTAGTAGACGTGAGCGTTCGAACAAAGAGGTACTTGAGTTAATCGATTCGCTTCAGCCTAAAATTAAAGATGAATACCCAATTATCGAGAGCTCATTTCTAGAGTTAGCTAGCCCATCGATAGAGGAAGCAATAGAAAAGTGCATTCAACAAGGGTCTACCGACATTAAAGTACTTCCCTATTTTTTATCCGCTGGTAAACATGTTCATGAAGATATCCCTCAAGAGGTAGAGAGGGCAGTTATGAGCAATAAACAGATCAGCGTAGAAGTGCTGCCTCATCTGGGAAGCTCACTGATGATGCTTGGATTACTAGAAACGGTAGTTATGTCACACGACAAAGCAGAATGCGCTATCGCTAGCTAGAACGTGCTCAACTAATAACCGATTGATCAAATTTACTGGATCAAAGCCGTTAAAACTTAGCTAAGTTTTTTTAACTGGCTTTGCTGCCAATTTCACCTGATTACGCCCTTGTTTCTTGGCCTCATATAACGCTTGATCTGCTAACTCAATCAACGAATCAGGCCCCTGTGTATCAGGACATGTAGTCGCTACGCCCACACTGATAGTCACGTGATCCGCAACGACTGAATTACAGTGAGGTATTTTTAATGACGCAACGGCAACACAGATTTGGCCTGCGACGGCCATAGCCCCCTCTTCGTCCGTATCAGGCAGGACAACGATAAACTCCTCTCCACCATATCGGGCAACCAGGTCAGCGGGACGCTGAATCTGCTCACGTACTGTCTTGGCCAGCATGACTAGGCAATCATCACCGGATTGATGCCCGTAGGTGTCATTGAACGTTTTAAAATAATCTACATCAAACATGACGATAGATAACGGGTTCTGCTCACGACGTAAACGTAACCATGTTCGCGCAAGATAAGTATCGAAACAGCGCCGGTTTGCCAATCCTGTCAAACCATCAGAATCCACGAGTTTCTTAAGTTCTTCATTTAGCTCTTCCAACTGAGCGGTTCTTTCAGCAACCTTCTCTTCTAACGAGTGGGTATACTCCTGAACCTGCTCATAAAGCCCAGCATTTTCAATGGCAACCGTTGCCTGATCTGTGAGTAAGGACACGACTTCAAGGCGGGATTCGGTAAATACATCGGTACTCAGGTTGTTTTCCATATAAACAACCCCCTGAATATTCCCCCTCTGTAACGGTACACAAAAGATAGAACCCGGCTTTTGGTGAACCATATATGGATCATCCATAAAGGGGCTGTCATTGCTCGCATCGTTCAGAATCAGCGAACTGCTGGTTCGAAGAACATGACTGATAACGGTTATTGGTAGATTCGTCACTAAGCCCCGTTCCGGGCTTTCAGTTTGTGACTTCGGTTGATCTGCATTTTTTAGCTGCAGAACTTTTAATGTGGCAGCCTTGTCGACGAAGACAGGTAGTGAACCGCTTTGAGCCTCAACAGAGAATTGCTCGCCGTCATTAACAACGAAACACCCCCATTGAGCACCTGCATTTTCGAGCAAGATATCCAAAATAGTCTGAATTAAGCGCGAGAAAATCATCTCCCTTGAGATCGCTCTGGAGGCCTTCATAACCGAAGCCAAATCCAGGTTTTTGCTATCAATTCCACCATACCCCAACTGCTCATTCTGATCTAAGCGACCTCTTGATAGCTCTTGCAGAACCGGGAATTCTTTTTCCAAGGCTTCCGTTTTACGCAAAGCCCCCCATCGTTTGTAGGCATGATGCGCAGAACGCAAGTAACCTTCTGCACCACGAGACATTCCAACATCTAACAAATGGCGAGCAGCCCTTTCACAAGCGACCGCCTCATCCCGAATAAATCCATTCGCCACAGCGGCATTAATCGCAGCTTCATATTGATTTAGGTGGGCCTCTTTCGGTTTGACCAGACAAGCCAGCTCCGCTTCCATGAGGTATTGTAAATGAAGGAAATTATCCGGGCAGTTATTAGCCCAGTGCCGCATTCTCTGTAGATCTTTTTTGAGCCGACTCAGGGTCCTGTCCTGTTCTTCAGGGGACTCTATTTCAGAATATGTTGTTGCCCGAGTTAAAAAAGCGACAATATAAAACCGCGCCAGTTGCGGCAAAGACATTGAGGACTTAATCAGCTTGTCCTGTTCTATTACATGCAGCAAAGCTTTATCGTAACTCCCATTTAAGAAGCAAGCTTCGGCCTTATAGATATGATAGTTAGCAATGCCCGTAATGAATTTGCGCTGGCGCATTCCCTCAAGGCATTCCTGCTCGTTAAATGACTGATTACTCAGAGATTCGGAATTATCGGTCTGCCCCATAAAGTTATTGAGCAATTGCAGATACAACGTGGCCGAATCGATTGAGTCCTGATAGCCCGTTTCTCGGACGATCTGAAGATTATCCGCATGCTGAGTTAACATGCTGGGTATATCCAGAGTCGGATCCCAGATGACACAATCCTGAGCACTGTAGGCAAGATATAAGAGATCACCCGACTGATAACCGTATTTAATCCCTTTCCTAAACCAGGGAGTCAAAGTGCTCCAGTGTTCGCTCCAATGATGAACAAACATTGCATAAACGTAAGTAACACGGGTCTTTAATTCAATGTCATCATGACGCTCATTAATCTCTACACCCAGCTTACCAAACTGGTAACCCAACGCCTGTTCATCCAATTCACCACAGAGCAGCATACCGAACGCGGCATAAGCAAATGCCGATTCAGGTGAATTGCCATGGCGCATCGACAAGTTAACGGCTTTAAGCACGATGTAAGGCAAGATATTTCCATTGCCCGAGAGAAAGGCCGCCGGAAATATTTCCATCAACAACCTAATAGCAATCAGTACGCTTTCATCTTTAAGGTCGTGAAGATCGGCCAATGAGGCAACAGAGCGACCTTCCAGGCATTCATCAACAGCACGCCTTTCGGTAGCGATATCCTCCAGCGTCGGCTCAGCGCTTGCATCAAAACCAAGTAGCTGTAAGCCCCAAATCGCTGAGGTGATTGAATCTTCCATCTTGCCGAGCGTCGCATACTGGCGGGTACGAATCGCCAGAAATTTAGCCCGAATGAAGTCACTCTCAGACTGCTCAAGCATAAGATCCATTAGCCTTTCCGATTCATCCAACCGCGCGGTCAGGTATGCGCATTGCTGGAGCTCAATGGTCAGATCCAACGCTAATGAGTAATGCTCACTCCAGGCATTGTTCGGCAATAATGATTCGCCAATCGTTAACAAACTCATGGCTGTTTCATAGGCTGCGGTTCGACGAGCATGCTTGCCCGCCTCTAGATTGAGGCGGATTAGATTTAAACGCTCTTGCTGATCGGTAATGATTGACCTAGCGATATTAAGGTGTCCGGCAATATCGACTAGACGCTCCTTTAACTGCGCCTCCGGGGTGTGCCGTAACATCAACTGTCCGATAGTTTTATGAACGTTTTTTGTTTCAGCGCTATCAATCAGGGAATAAGCCGCCTGCTGGACCCGGTCATGGAGAAATTGATAGGAAGGATTAAAAGATGCAGTGCTACTCAGACCCGTTTCATCAGTGATAGCACTACTTAACAGCTTATAGTCTGAATCCAGCGGAATAATCAGATGGTGTTTAAGCGCAGGAAACAACTCACGTGCGGTGGCACTTGCGGAGCGTTTATAAATGACAGCAAGGGTGTTCAGATCAAAACTCCCCCCGATACAAGCAGCTAACTGCAGCACTTTTTGGGTTGAGCCGGGTAACTTTCGTAAATTATCCGCCATAAATTCGACAATATCGTCGGACAGATCTGACCACATAACCGAATCAAGTTTCCATTGCCACTCTTTGGCTGTCAGGTCTTTATAAATAGCCCCTTCTTCATGCAATTTTTTGATCAGTTCAAGGGTAAAAAAAGGATTGCCTTGGGCCTTATTAAAGAGACGGTCACTCAACGTCTTAACATGTGACTCACTTGAACACAGGGCATCAGCAACCAAAGCATTTACCGCCCCATAGTTCAGCGGTTTAATAGGCAGATCAGCAATTTCCTTGAACTGAGCTATTTCATTCAGGGTAAGTGACAAAGGGTGGCCTGGACCCACTTCATTGCTTCGATACGCGCCAATTAACATGAAATGGCGGATCTCCCTAGATGTCACAAGTCGCTTTAAGAACTCTAGCGTTGCCGTATCACTCCACTGCAAATCATCCAGAAACATAACCAGAGGGTGCTCTGGTCGGGAGAAAACACTCAGAAAGCTAATCAGAACTAATTGAAAACGATTACGTGCCTCAACCGGTGGCAGATGGATAACATCTGGCTGCTTGCCAAGAATAAGTTCAAGTTCTGGCACCAGATCAATAATCAACTGAGCATTGGGACTTAATACCTCTTGTAACTTTTCTTGCCAGGATTGCAGTTGATCTTTTGGCGCTATAAGGGTTTGCTGTATTAAACCACGTAGCGCATTGGCAATACCTGAATATGCATTGCCTTGATTAAATTGATCAAACTTACCCTGAATCAGAAACCCATGCTCTCCAACCAATCTTTGCCCGATATCTTTGACTAAGGCTGACTTACCTATTCCTGAGTAACCATGCACCATGCAAAGCTCGATTTCTCCATCCAGAATAGCCTCAAAGCGAGACATCAATTCTGTCCGTTCTGTGTCTCTTCCATAGAGGTTTTGCGGCAGAAGGAAAACCTGTGAAACATCATGCTGCCCGGGCTCAAACGGCTCATAAGTGGAGACACTGTCACACAATTTATCGGCACAATATTCTAAATCAGCTATAAGCCCCTGGGCACTTTGATAGCGCTCTTCTGGAGATTTCTCCAGGAGTTTAAGAATAACCGCCGATAAAGGTTCAGGAATTTCGGGATTTATATCTCTTGGATTCGGGGGTAGACGGCTAATATGCTGGTGAACCCAACCTAAAACATTATCAGCTTCAAATGGACGCTGACCGGTTACTAGCTCGAATAAGATTATACCCAGCGAGTAGTAATCCGAACGATAATCCAACTCCCGTTTCATCCTCCCGGTTTGTTCAGGGGAAATATAGGGAAGCGGCCCTTCCAACCGTTCAGATGATGAAGCCTGATGCTCTTGAGACAGTTCCGAGGCAATACCAAAACGACTGAGACGAATCGAAGCAGTGCTATCATCAAACAGAATATGTTCAGGCGTTAAGGCCTTATGCACGATACCCCGATCGTGAACAGCTTTAAGAACTTTCACTAATGAAATGGCTACAACTAATACCTTCTGTAGCCTGAGCGCTGTACCCTCTTTTCCGGCCTCTTCCTTAGCAAACATATCAATAAGGTTGCTCTGAAAGGCCTCAGTAATCAGGGCAAGATTCCCATTACCGTAACGCTCAAGACCATAAACCTTAAGGACACCCTCTATATCCTCCAGACGATTCGCAATCTCTGCCTCTCGTCTGATTTCAGCTACCTGCCGGGGCTCTGGGTACTGTGAATATAAGGTTTCAATCACTACAGGCTTATCATCAGCAGAACGGGTCGCATGGAACGCAACCCGCCCATCAGAGCCTATCTGTCCATGACTAATGATATAACCAGGGAGGTCGAGCTTTTTGAGCAAGTTATCCCCTATCTGCATTAACTCGCAATTCCAAATAACCGCTGAAAGGTGTTTTTGAAATCAGCTTGGGCCGTTTCTAAAAGGGGCTCGCCATGTCCACAAAGGACATGCTTGAAACTCATTTTGCTTAGTCGCTCAAAATCCCCAGGCTGAGGTTCATTACCCTGAATCCAGGCAGGACCAACACCTGCGGGGGTGAAAAAACCTATTTCGCGCATTTTCTCAATCGTAGCGGCATCAAAAAATTCATCAGGCTCGACCCAGTTTTGCAGAGCATCGCAAGCGATCATAATACCGCCATCACGATCTAACCTAAGAATAGCTTCCGGCCTTTTTGTCGTTTCAAAAACAAACAGGCTGCAGTTGCTCAGAGGCATTTCACCATCAATCGATAAAAGCTTATTGACCGGAGGAGCAGAGGTAGAATTTTCATCCACTCCCATATCAGGTAGTGCCCAGAAATTTACAGAATCCGTAGAGCCATTTCGTGAAGCATAACGATCGAGATAGAAACGATCGTCTAAACCATGCATATCACCAATACGAACAATATTGGCAACAGTCCCTAACTCATCAAGCTTAGCCAGACCCGCATCGTTTAACCGGACAGAATTAATCAGGGTTAAACGCCCTTCTTCCCTGACGATGACCATATTTCGACTAAATTGCCAGATAGACCCGAAAAACTCGTTTCGCATCGTACCTGTTACCATGAAGACATCTTTAAATACTTCTTTGATGTCACCGTGAGCAAGCGCTTCTGGAAAATTCATACCATCCCTTTCTTGTTATTTTTTTAGCAAAGGTTATCGGGTCTGTAGACCCCTACATATCGAAATTCGTTATTGTACTCATGCAAATACGCATTTAAGTAGGCTTTAGCCGACTCACTAATATTCCCGTCATAGATATCCTTAAGTGTTTCACTACCATCACTGCTGTCATGGCGCTTACAGTGAAACAAAGTAGTGTCTTTACCACCAAAAAGAGAGTGTAGGCAATATAGATCTTTACGTACGTACTGCATGTCAAAAACCGCATCCATCAGCGCAGTGTACAAAGGATTTGAAGCCAGTTGTGGCTCGTTAAAGATGGCAGTGGTTGACGTTATATCTGGTGAGAGGAAAGGAGGATAATCGATTGGCGGTTGAATTTTCAGTGATCTCAATCGACTTATATAAGCTTCGTCGATTCCCACACTCGCTGCGCCATGGGTAATAATATTCAGGTATCGCTGAGTTGGTAAACAACCATTGTCTAAGTACCCGGGTAAGCCAATATAGGTGATCGCTTTCACCATCCCTTTGGATGTCCGAACCTCTACTTCGATACGGTCATAGCCTTCACCGTAAGACTCAACCGCATCCAACATAGCCAGGTGCTGTTCATCAATTAAATGAATGCGCCCAAGAACTGCATCATCTGGCGTTGCCGGCTCAATATTAGCCATCCCTCCTTCATGCCGGAACCAGTGCCTAACGTTAAATTTAAGCGTCCAGCCAATGAGCTCTGCATTCTCAGACGAAACCGGCACAACACCTTTAGCTCTTAGAGAGGTCATGTTCATATTTGAAGCATAACCAAAGTAATAAAACATCAAATACCCGTTAGTCCATTCTTATCCATTGCTGTTTAGGAGCCTGATAGGCCCCTTTAACGACTACTCCCCGTGATCAAGAAAACCACCTATAAGTGAACCATACGGGAATATGAGAATTTTCAATAAGATAGTACTAACTTAATACTCAGGCTGGATATTAGTCAATGACAATTAACCTTATTAAAGGGCGGGTTAAACTGACAACAAAGGATCCGGCTATTAACTACATCTACTTTCTCACATCATTGCTAAAGGATTGCTCGAAAAGACTCTCAAGCAGTTCATATCGCTTAGGAAGGGGGCGGTATTTCTTTTGTATTTTATAGACCGGTTCTTTCACTTCTTCTTGCAGAGGCACAACCTGGATTTTATCTGGGCAGGCGAAAGCGGTAACCGAGGATTCCGGTAATACCGTGAACCCCAGACCTTCAGATACAGGTAGTAATATTTGATTCAGTTGGTTGATGTAACCAGACTGTTTTATGGTGCCGATACCGCGAAACTCATCAGGAAAGTTTGCTTCAAGGATCTGTATGCCATAGTGATGGCCATCCGGATGGTTGATAAACCCCAGTTCAACCAATCCTGCCCAACTTATATCACGACCTGCTGGTGCCACCAAACACAAACGGTCATAGCCAAGCAGTACCTGCTCTAATTCCGGGTCGTCAATCCTTTGAGTAATCAGCCCTAGTTCAATTTGGTTTGATTTCAGTTGCCGTACAATTGCCTGGTTAGGCGCAGCTTCCATACTCACTGTAATCTCAGGATAGCGTTTTTGTATCCTCAACAATGATGGGTAAAGCTTCATTGCCATAGCCCCAGAACAAGACAACTTTATATCCCCTTTTTCAGCCTGCTCATCATTCAATGCATCAAGAAAGTCAGCTTCCTCATGGAACTGCTTTATAGCAAAACGATAGAGCTTCTCCCCTGCTTCAGTGACTTCAAACTTTTTGCCAAAACGGTGGATAAGCGGACAGTTAAGATGAGCTTCAAGTTTCTTAATATGCTGACTAACCCCAGGCTGGGTCATATGCAAAACATCAGCGGTATTAGTGAAGTGCTGAGTTTCTATCAGAGTTATAAAGGTGCGTAGATGGAGCGGATTTATCATAACAATTAATTATTAATTTCATTTCGAATGATAATTTTTAATAAGCATAGCGGCTTTATACACTTGTTCCAATTAATCTTGTTGGAGCAAAGATATGAATCAGCCTTACCCACGCACCTTCTCTCATATTGGCATCTCAGTCCCTGACCTTGAAGCGGCAGTAAAATTTTATACAGAAGTCCTTGGTTGGTATCTGATTATGCAGCCGACCGAGATAACAGAAGATGACAGCGCCATCGGCGAGATGTGTACTGATGTATTCGGCGCTGGCTGGAGTTCTTTTCGAATTGCTCACCTCTCTACAGGAGACCGGATCGGTGTTGAACTATTTCAGTTTAAGAATCAGGAAAACCCGGAGAACAATTTCGAATACTGGAAAACAGGCATCTTCCACTTCTGTGTGCAGGATCCTGATGTAGAAGGTCTGGCAGAAAAAATCGTCGCCGCAGGCGGCAAAAAACGTATGGCTAAACCCCGTTATTACTATCCGGGCGAGAAACCCTACCGCATGATCTATATGGAAGATCCGTTCGGTAACATTCTGGAGATCTACAGCCACAGCTACGAACTTCACTATGCTGCCGGCGCTTATTAGTGGCAAGAAAAAACCGGCGTTTAGAATACGCCGGTTTTCCTGATCTTATCTAAGGTCAGCTGATTCTAGCCTGGATTATTATCCATCCGCCGTAATCTTTTCAATCAATTCACTCAGGCTCGTCTCGGCTGCATCATTCTCAACCTGACAAGTGCCTGCCGCATGGTGACCACCGCCGCCATATTTCAGCATTAGCTCACCGACATTGGTTTTAGAGCCACGATCAAAAATGGACTTACCGGTAGCAAATACTGTGTTTTGCTGTTTAAGGCCCCAAAGCACATGAATCGAAATATTACACTGCGGATAGAGTGCATAAATCACGAAACGGTTACCGGCATAAATCGTTTCTTCATTACGTAGATCCAGTACCACCAGATTACCGTGCACTGTTGAGCAACGTTGGATCTGTTCTTTGAATTTAGCCTCATGCTCGAAATAAAGCTCAACACGTTCTTTAACATCGGGCAGTTCAAGAATCTGTTCGATCGTATGGTTTTTGCAATAATCGATCAGATCCATCATCAGGTTGTAGTTAGAAATACGGAATTCACGGAACCGCCCTAAGCCGGTACGCGCATCCATCAGGAAGTTAAGCAGCTCCCAGTTTTTCGGGTTGAGCACTTCTTCCTGGTTGTACTGTGCGGAATCCCCTTTATCCACGGCTTCCATCATCTCATCCCATGATTCAGGGAATGCGTCATAACCGCCATAGTGACGCCATACGACACGTGCAGCCGAAGGTGCATCAGGATCAATGATGTGATTGTCACGTTGACCGGTATTCCGAATAGTTTCCGACAAGTGGTGATCAAAAGAGATATGCGCGGCCTCAACATAAGGCAGGTTTGTCGTAATGTCGCGGGCACTGATATCCACTGAACCATCCTGCATATCTTTAGGATGTACAAACTTAATATCATCAATCATATCAAGGTGTTTCAGGAGAACTGCACAAACCAAACCGTCAAAATCACTACGGGTAACGAGCCGGAACTTTTCTTGTGACATACAACCATTTCCTTCTTCAGATACAAAAAACAAAGGGCTAAATCAGTATAGACAGGTACAACCTGTACGCCACCTATAGACACCAGGAACCTAACGTCTGATGGCATAAAACTTAAATAATCTTTAACCCTTCTGCCTTACCACTCTGATAAAGTACAACAACTTTTCGACACATTTAAGGAAAAATTTTGGCAACAATTGAATGGCTTGATCTTCTCTGGTGCCTGGTCCCCATTGTTCTGGTTTGTACGGTCTATATGCGCTGGCTGGGCAAGCCTAGCGAAATCATACTTGCAGCCTCTCGAATGGCGGTACAACTCATTGCCGTTGGTTATGTGTTGGTCAGTATTTTTGAGAACCCTTCGCCTGTCATCAGCATCGGTATTGTCAGTACAATGTTGATTGTTGCTGCTTGGATATCTATACGCCCCGTGCGGAAGCACAGTGGCGTTATGTTGCCTGCGAGCATTGCGCTTGGGAGCGCTGTCGGTTTTCACCTTTTCCTGTCGATTATCTTTGTCCTTCAGGCAGAAAGCTGGTTCGCCCCACAGCTTCTGATCCCCCTTGCAGGGATGTACCTGGCAAACACGATGAACGCTATCAGCCTTGCTGCTGAACGGTTTCACTCAGAATTAGGCAATTTAAAAACGCCTGAAGAGGCACGGCTAATCGCTTTTAGGGCCGCCATGATTCCACAGATTAATAGCCTGCTGGCGGTGGGTCTGGTCTCTCTACCAGGAATGATGACCGGGCAGATACTGTCAGGGGTGTCCCCTCTGATCGCTGTTCGCTATCAGATCATGATTATGACCATGTGCCTGGGAACTTCAGGGTTGGGGGCTGCTATGATGCTTTGGCTAATGTGCAGATCAAAAGAAAAGAGCGCCGCAGCTAACAACAAGGGGTAACCTGCTGGTAGCAGGCTTTATTCCTTCCTGTTTCTTTAGCTCGGTACAGATGTTTATCCGCTTCGACCAGAAGCTGCTTAAAACTGACGATAGGCGGCTTCAGCTCGGCGATACCAATACTCACCGTGTAATGTTCCTGAACCCCATCACCTTCAACTTCACGGTTAGAGATATTTCTGATTAAACGCTCCGCCAGTGTTACCGCTTCCATATGATTAGTTTCGGGCAACAATAGAAGAAATTCCTCCCCTCCCCATCGGGCAATCAGATCACCGGCTCTGAGCTCGTGCTGTAAAACTTTAGCCAGATCAGTCAGTACCAGATCACCATAGCCATGTCCATGCCGGTCATTGATCGCTTTGAAATGATCAATATCCAACACTAGCAAGCAAAGCTCACGGTGATGTCTGTAGGCATTACCAAATACGGGTTCCATAACCTTGTCAAAACCGCGACGGTTATATAATCCAGTTAATTGATCTCGGTCCGCCAACTGCTGTGCAGCGACTTTTTCCTCCTGATTAATACGGAATTGATAAGCTAGTGCTAAGGCAAAAAGTACCGCTTCAATCAGCATTCCATATTCAACTGCATGAAACCCGATCGCTTTATACTCGACGATTCCGGACACTGTAAACGCAGTGATTACCGCGCTGATCATGGCAAAAACAGCCGCCCCGAGAAAATAGCGTGCCTCTTTCACCCCATTCAAACATGCGCATGCGCCTGCGATAATCATCAATAGCGCAAACGGAACAATACCAATAAAGGCGGTATATAGCAGGCTGAGAACATCATCTAATAAGAGAAACAGAATCCCGCAGAAAAGAAGTACGCCGCCCAATAAGTTAAAGCTCAGATTTAATCTAGGGAAACGGCTTGGCAGCTCAAGAAAGACCCGGGCGAACAACATTCCTCCTAAAGCATAGGCGATCATCAGTAAGGGAATAATCGTATTCTGAAACTTGGGTTGATCAGGCCATAGCCACTGGTATCCATGCCCTGTGTAACCAAGATTCAAGGCGATAAATGTTGCCAGATACAGAGAGTAAAAAAGGTAACGACGACTTTTTAAACTTAAGAAAAGTAGTGCGTTATAGATCAACAGCGCAATTAGAAATCCATAGATAATACCGTACAGGTAACCAGATTCTTGTATACGTTCAATGTAATCATCCGGTGTATAGACAAAGATGGGGAGAAGTTGCGGATCCAGAGTTTCTATACGAATCAGTATGGTCGATTCACCCGGCTGGTAGGTGTGTAGAAAGGAAAAGAAACGATTATTTCTTTCGCCGTAGTTATAAGAATCGCCCGAAGAGTTTGCGTACTGAAGTGCGCCCTGATTCAGAACATAAACATCAATTTTATCGAGCCAGGAGTTCTCGATCTGCAGGTAACGAGTGACGGCCTGCTCTCTATTGAAGACGTTGAAACTTAACCAGACTGGCTCGGCACCCAAACCAAAATTCAGGATATTATGCGATGAAGTTTGTCCGCTGCGCCGAATATGCGCCAACGCTTCAGGATATTCGAGTTCAGTACCGCTTTCTTTAAAGAAAAATAATCCCTTTGGGTCAACAGAAAATGAGTTTTTGAGATTCAGGGACGCTTGGCTAGGATTTGAAAAAACAGAAAAAAACAGGACCAGTAGAAGACCGAGCAACCTCCCTGTTGTACTACGTTTAGCCACTTTCATCAGAAACAACTCAGGCACTTAAATAATCCCTTACTGACAGCCCAAAAACTAAGAATAGCAGCTATTCGATTATTTACGTCGGATACCAATCGTTCTGCCAATATTTACTGGTTTTTCCAGTACTTTCTGCTCCTCAGCCATCTGCTCAATATTAGTCGCTACCAAAGCTGGAAACTCGCAGGCTTTTCGCAAGTTCAGGTCCACACACATCGCCATTTGTTCCAAAGTCGACGCCAGGTATTCACCACCCTCTTCATCGGCTCCGTACATCTCAAAGTACAGGTGAAGACGTTTTGAATCGTAATCAAGTAGTTGGCATCGCACTTCTACGGGCTGATCCAAAACCACTTCGTTGTTATATGTGATGTGATTTTCTAGCACCATCCAGGAGATATTTGTCTCCTTAGTGACCTCTTCGCTAAGCCCAAGGTCTGCCACCAACTGAACGCCTGCTTCATCAAAAATCAGTACGTAGTAGGCAACATTCATATGATTGTTATAATCCAGCCATTCCGGTTTGATTTTTGTCGTGTAGATGACGGGTGCTCGCTGACTCATTTAACAGCTCCTGTAAAATCGATATAAAACAACATGGTTAATATATTAATAAAGAGACGGGAAGCATAGTCTCAATTAGTGCTATAGCTCTGAACATGGCCCCAATAAAAAAACGGGCATCTAAGCCCGTTCACTCTATAAAGTTAATGGCTTAATACGCCACCCCTATTCGCTGCTGGGGATATTGTGCTTTTTCAAGCTCATCCACCATCGCTAGAGCATAATCACTTACCGATATACGACTGTTACCATCTGCGTCAGTCAGCAAACTATCGCCCGTAACACGATATGCTCCCTGCTTCTCACCTGGATAGATTTCAGCCGCGGGGCTAATGAAGGTCCAGTTTACCGATGTATCTTTATTTCTAAATACCTGCAGCGCTTCACCCATCGCCAACGCTTCATCTTTATACTCTTCCGGGAAATCAGGTACAGTCATCAGCTTTACACCTGGCGCTACTTCCAGTGAACCTGCACCTCCCACCCAAAGAAGGCGATTAACGGAAGTCTCTGGTAGTTCACTGAGCAGCTTTTCAGCCGTTTCAACCACCAGTTGATGATTACCGGCAGCCCGGCCGCCTACAGCAGAGACCAACAGATCCGCTCCATCTAATGCTGCTTTAAGATCAGCATCTGCATCCAGTAGATCGAAAGCTCGCAGTTCATCTGCATGATTAACCTCTACCGTTGTATTTCGAACCAGACCAATAACCTCATGCCCTCTACCTTTCGCTTCAACTGCGATATGGCTACCGATCCATCCCGTTACACCTAAAATTGCAATCTTCATTCTGTAAACCTCAAATATTGTTAAGTAATTGAGGTCAGTCTAATTACTACAAAATATGAGATAAACATCGTAATATGAAGCAAATTAGTTATGGTTTTGATACAAATGGATCGCTTACTTGCATTAAAAAGTTTTGTAGAAGTTGCCTGTACATCCAGTTTTACCCAGGCGGCAGAGAATCTGAAGGTTAGCCGTCTACAGGTTTCACGGCATGTGAAAGAGGTAGAATCCTGGCTTGGCCAACGCTTGTTACATAGGACCACACGCAAGGTGACTTTAACTGAAGCAGGTAGCGAAGCACTGGTTTATTGCGAGCGAATTCTTGATGAAGCGGCAGCCATGGAGAGTTTGGCTCAAATTCGCCAGAACACGCTTGCAGGTTCAATTCGCATAGCCACACCTATCGGGCTTTCGCAGAACCTCTTAATTGAAGCGGTACAAGGTTTTATTACCGAACACCCGAACATCAAAATCGAAATCCTTGCATCTGACAGTTTTGCTCAACTGGTTGATGAGCGAATTGATATTGCGCTTCGCTATACCGCTCAACCTGCTGATAACCTAATCGCGAGAGAGCTGATGACAATTGATTCTGTCATTTGTGCTTCACCTGCTTATCTGGAAAAGAATTCGGCCCCAAAAGCACCTGAAGATCTGTCTCAGCATCAGTGCCTCGTCCATTTAAATTATGACGATTGGGAATTTGATGATGGAGAGGAAAACAGATCGATCAAGGTCAATGGGCAAATCTCTGCTAATGAACTGGGAACCCTGGTTAACGCGGCCTGTGCAGGTCAGGGCCTGATTCGAATCCCCTGTGATCTGGCAAACCCACTAATAAGTGATGGAAAACTGGTCAGAGTATTGAGCAATTACAATCTGCCTGAAAATTCTCTCTGGGCGGTATACATGTCACGTAGTTACCAACTGCCCGCCGTAAGGCAATTTATTGATTACCTGCTAACTCAGTGGCAAGACATTCGAGCGATCTAATGCCTCGAAGTTAGCGGAGAAAGAGCGGGTAGCTCTAAGATGGAATGACGCTTATATAGCGCTTTCGCCGCGTCGCTTTGTATTACCTCACTAGAGATCTCATTCAGGCGCATAACTACGGCCTCACTCTCAGCAATATTTCGCGAAATCACCAGATGTACATCGGTTCTCTGATAGGAAAGAGGGGCTACCGAAAACTGCTCAGATTTCAGTGTGGCTGTATCCTGAATCACCGACATACCATTTCGGTATTCCGCAAGGATAAGATCGACCCTTTTCATTGCCAGCATCTTAAACAGACTCTCGAAAGAGTTAACGACTGCCAGCTTGGGGTGCTGTTGGATAAAATCATCCTTTTGGTACCCCGCACCATCCAGAATCCCCAATGTATAATTATTCAGATCTTCTAAATTCCTGATATCGGGTTGGAAATCACTGCGATGAAATATAACCGTTTTTTCTACCAGCAAAGGCGGCTCAATGTAATGCATTTTCCCTAAGCGTTCTCGTGTTTTGAACATGCATACTGAGCCATCCAGACTGCCTTTCTCCACCCCCTTTAAAACTCTCTTCCAAGGCATAATGACCATATCCAATTCCTGCCCTGAACGCTCAACAAGTAATTGGCTCATCTCCACTAAAAAGCCCTTACCCGGTAAAGACTCCGCTATATACGGGGGCCACTCGACGCATCCCAGACGCAAAATTCGCGCATTCTCTTCAGCTATGGAGGTAAAGGGGTACACCAACAATATGAAAAATAAGTAGATTTTCTGCATAAAATAACTATAGAAGAAATTAATAACCTTCGCAGAACTGGTTAAGGCTCTATTCGTAGTTCTCTGTTATGCTTTAACCCATTGCGATACAGGGAATTTACCAAATGAATAAGTCATACATCGTTGCTTCATTACTTACCGCTTCTATCATCTCCGCTCCTGCTTCTGCTGGCTGGGCTGATGCGCTTAAAGAGGCAGTAAAAGATGAAGACCTGCAGAAGTCTGTTCTGGATGCCACAGTCGGTAATGGCAGCTCAGGCACAACAACAAACCTGGATACAGAAACACTGATTAATGGCTTGAAAGAAGCCTTGGAAGTGGGCAGTAAGCGCGCGATTGAAGAGATCAGTCAGCCAGGTGGGTATTTGAATAACACTAATATCCGTATTCCGCTACCGAACGGAGTTGATAAAGTCGCCTCTATACTACGTAAATATGGCTTAAGCGATCAGGTTGACCAGTTTGAAGAAAGCATGAACCGAGCAGCTGAGAAAGCCGCTCCACAAGCAACAGATCTTATTGTTAATGCCGTAAAAGAGATGAGCTTTGATGATGCGAAAAAGATTTATCAGGGCTCCGACGATGCAGCAACCCAATACTTCAAAGAGAAAACCTCAGATAAGCTTCGTCAACTTTTCCAGCCAAGCGTACAGGAATCTCTGGGCCAGGTAGGTGCTACCCGTTACTACAATGATCTGGCAAGCGAAGCAAAGGATATCCCTTTTGTGGGCCAGCAACTGGATGTGGATCTGGATAACTATGTAACCGAAGAAGCCCTAAACGGCCTGTTCACTATGCTCGCCGCGGAAGAGAAGAAGATCCGCGAGAACCCAGCTGCACGCACGACTGATTTGCTAAAACAGGTTTTTCAGTAAAACATCATGCAAAAAAAACCGGACGCAAGTCCGGTTTTTTTACTAATGGTTCTTTATCAACCTTTATTCTTCTTCAAAACCCAGGTCGTTTGATTCAGCGCGCTGTTCGCGTTTTTCTGCTTTGCGTTTGTTACGTTCAGACTGCTGCTCAAGAAAAGATTCTAAGGTTTCTTGCGCCCACTTAGTCGCTGCCTCTTCGGTTTCAAAGCCATCTCTGCTTTTAGACACCTGAGTCCTTCTACTTGTTACCTGCCGAATAATTTGCGCTGACCAGGAATTTTCCTGCTGAAGCAGCTGATAACTGTACTTTTTACCTTTAGACATGACTGTTCCTGAATACTTGGTTGGGGCCTTCCCCGAATTAGAGCGCGGAATTCTACCTCTTTATAGACATAAAGTAAGCCTTAACCTGCTAGCCTGATCCTTTGACAAGGTTTAAAATTGCGCTCTGCGTAACAATTAATCTACCGAGTAGCTATGAAATCAGTCGACGTTGATACCCCAAAAACGAAAGAAACGGAAACAAACCAGACGAAGAATGGCTTTTTAGCCCTGGTTTCTAAACTCTGCTTTGACGAGAAGCTGCCCATCCGTTTCATGTATAAAACAGTACCAGAGCACCTAAATGACACGGGGTGGCGCATGTTCACCGGTTATGAGACCGAAGAGTTTCTAGAAGATGAACTGTCCAATCTGGTGCCTGTACCTGTTGAGAAAATGTGTCGTCTGGACTCATCTCTGACTGACCTTGTAACTTTTAACGCGGGTACAGTATGGGAACGCGCACCTGGCAGTGAAGGCTGGGAACGTGTTCATGATTACCGTATCCCAAGTGCTAGCGTTGATGTTGATATCACCAATGATGTTGATCGCTTCAACGTAGATCCTGAAGATTAATTTCGTCATCAGGTGTTGAAAACCCATTAAGCGTCCCTATCTATTTATTAACCGGTGCTCAAGAGAGGCCGGTTAATACAGCCCGCTCAAGAGAGGGGCTAACCCATTTATTAAATAGATATATTGCTTGATGAGGATATACACCATGCGTGAGTTTGACCTTTCCCCGCTATACCGTTCTGCTATTGGCTTTGACCGTCTGGCAAACATGCTGGATAACGCCAGCCGCAACGATAACCAGCCCTCTTTCCCACCCTATAACATAGAACTGATGGGCGAGAATGAATACCGAATTACGATGGCCGTTGCAGGTTTCGAGAACGATGAACTGAACATCCAGAGCGAAAGCGGATCGCTGACAGTTACAGGTCAGAAAAAAGAGGTTCCGCAAGATCGCCAATACCTTTACCAGGGCATTGCCGCACGAAACTTTGAGCGCCGCTTCCAGTTAGCTGACCATGTTAAAGTTGTCACGGCGTCTATGGAAAACGGATTACTACACATTGACCTGATCCGCGAAATCCCTGAGGCGATGAAGCCGCGCCAGATTCAGATTCAGTAATACTTCCGGTATAAAAAAGGAGGCTTCAGCCTCCTTTTTTAATTCTCAGAGAGACCTTTAAATACCCGCTGATAAACGCTCAGCATCTCTTCACTGAACAGACAAAAGATAATCGACAGATCGTTCGATTTCTCCTCCATTACAGTCCTGATAGCGATTTCAGCTGCTTGTTCAGCAGGATAGCCATAGACACCACAACTGATCGCTGGAAAGGCTACCGACTTGAGTTGGTACTGTTCAGCCAATCTCAGGGAATCACGATAGCAGCTAGCCAAATGTCCGGCTTCTCCTTCCTCCCCGCCATACCAGATTGGACCTACCGTATGGATTACGTGCTTTGCTGGCAGCTGATATCCGCTCGTCAGTTTCGCCTGCCCTGTATCGCACCCCTTCAGGCCTCGGCACTCTTCTAATAATTCAGGCCCTGCGACTCGGTGTATCGCCCCATCGACTCCGCCACCTCCGAGCAAGCTGTTATTTGCTGCGTTGACGATAGCATCAACGGAAAGCTGGGTTATATCACCCATAATAATATCGATGGTTTGTGATCTCATTTAGCCTGACTCTGATTTACTAAAATGGGATTTATTAAAATGAACGGCAAGCCAGATAGTTGGCTCTTCAGTCGAGGTCCACTCAACCCGATGACGTCGGTTCGCAGGAAAGAACAAACTATCGCCTGCGTTGAGGGTATGCATATCGGGAGAATCGGCAAAGCGAATACCTGCCTGACCTGACACAACAAGTACCCATTCATCCCAGTTCTGGTCATACCATTCACCTTCAGGTGTTGCATGGGCATGGGAAACGATTCTCTCGATTTCAATCCCCTCCATAGAGAGCAACTGGTCGAACTGTTCCGATTCTTGTCCTGAGCCTGACAAATCATAGATGTTCATTTTGTTGCTACTCTTGCCCTGTTGGTAACCACAACATTCGACAAGTATTGCCACAGCGAGGCAAAAGCTATTGGCTCAGTTTTATAGAGATTTTCTGTTAAGGCCATATGACAATTACACGAATCAGAGTAAAGCTTAACAATACCGCAATATGGGATTATTCACTCCACTTTTCCACTTGATAGACTGCGCATCTGATCCCTTCAGGCCAACCACTCTGAGCAAGGCCTGCCTTTACCTTGAGATGGGCAAGAAACGTGGTTGGATCGGGTAATTGCTGCCAGACCGAGGGTAAAAAAGTAGCTCGATGTACACCATCGTCAATCAGCAATCCGTCAATATCGGGGCGTATGCGCGTAAGCAACTCTTCTTCACTACTGACATCTATCGGCTGAAGTTCACCTAGAACCGAAATCTCTATCTTAATTTGATCAAGTTCAGATTCTAAAACCAGGGGAAAACGCGGATCATTCTGAGCTGCACGCTGAGCGTTATGCCAAACATCCATAAACAACGGCTGCTGCGCTTCCAGGCTTCCGATACACCCCCTTAACCGACCAGAAACGGTTAAAGTAACAAAGCTCGCTCCGGGCAAACTCAAAACGTCATGTTCAGGTAAAAAGTCACAATTACTCAGCCCAGACACTGATCTCTGTATGGCCTTGCGGGCAACAGTAAGCAGGTACTGCTTCTGCTCTGGATTAAGCACTGAATGCTGCATAACCCACAACTCTGCTCTTATCCCCGATTACCGGAACATCGCCAGAATTCTTATATTCTATGAGCTGTATTTTCCTCTGCTTCTCTGCCCACCAGCTCAGTGCACCATTGAGGGCAAAACAGCCGCAAGCTTGTTCAGGGATAATCGTTGAATCCAGTTGGAGAATTTCGTCAATGGTCTTCCGATCAATATCGCAGGCTTCTTCAAAACTATGGAAATGGCTGAGATCGGTACTAACAATGACCAATATTCTATAACTTTGTTCTACTATGCGTATCAGGCTGGCGACTTCATCCCTTGGCGCAACACCTACCACCACAGGAATGATGGGCAAGTCGCAGTTAAGAAACTGTAAGAAAGGTAGCTGTACCTCTAAGGAGTGCTCAAGTTCATGAGCTGCAGAGTTATACGCAGCTAAGTCCTGGCTATTGAGCTCCGCAATAAGCTCTGTATCCAGGTTTAACTCCCCAAGTGGGCTACTAAACTTATCCGCGTCAGATAGCGCCATCCCCCTTAATGGCACCCGATGGGACGGGCCAAGCAGCAATACCCTCTCATAGTACGACCAATCTGTTATCTGTTTATAAGCCTGGGCCGCCACTGTGCCTGAATACTGATAGCCAGCATGTGGTACCACCAGCAATGAGGGTGGAGTGCCCTCTCGCTCAGATTGACTACTTATTAATCCCGAAAGTTCGGTCAGTAAGCATTCCTTATCATCCGGATAAAACATCCCGGCAACCGCTGCAGTTCTAGTCACCATTTTCAGCACCTCTTAGTGAAGTATAGGTAAGCACCGATCCAGATAACAAAAAACCCGCACATATTGGCGGGTTTTTAAGCATTAGACTTAATAAGCTCTATCGAACCGTGAACTTAGATAACGTCTGTTCAAGGTGAGAAGCTGAGGACGCCATCTCGTCAGCAAGGCCTGACGTATTACGCGCTGCACTTTCTGAGCTGTCAGCGACATCAGAAATGGCGGCCAGGCTTTCATGCAGATGGTTAACCAAACCGCTCTGCTCCTCTGCTGCCGCTGCAATGCCTGAGTTCATCATATTAACCTCAGTCAACGACGAATCAATCTGTTGCAATACTTCGCTGGCGCGAGCCATCTCAGAGACATTTTCCGTAACTGAGCTACTGGTACGTTCCATCATTTCAACGGCACGTTTTGCGCAATCCTGAAGTTTCTGTAGCGTTTCACGGATTTCGCCCGTTGAATCCTGGGTACGCTGGGCTAAGGTTCTTACCTCATCCGCAACTACGGCAAAACCACGTCCTTGCTCACCTGCACGGGCCGCCTCAATCGCGGCGTTTAGTGCCAGCAGGTTGGTCTGATCCGCAATATCGCTGATCACACTCGATACTGCGTGGATATTCTGCACATCCTGATCCAACTCACTAATAACCGCACTCGTAGTAGACACATCTGCTGCGAGCGCGTTAAAGGAAGCCGTAGTTTTCTGCACAACCGCTAATCCCTCAGTGGCCATCTGATCAACATCTTGCGCAGTACTCGACGCCTGATTGGTATTCTGAGCAATCTCAGCCGCACTGTTAGCTAGATCTCCTACACCCTCGGCAATGTGAGAGGTCTCCTCTTTCTGGCGGGCAACACCGTCTCGGGTCTGAGCAGATTCGATGGAGAGTCTTCCCGACCCTTCTGTTACCAAAGAGGTGGCGGTTTTGGCTTCACGAACCAGTTGCTCAAAACCATCCGCAACCTGATTCATACCTTTAGAGATAGAGGACATCTCGTCTTTGCCAGTAAATTCAAGACGGGCAGAGAGATCACCAGACGCTAATTTAGCCGCAACATCCTGAAAACCTTCCATCGTCTGGATAGTTGAACGATAGAAGCCGACAAACAGATAGATAGCCAGAAGTACAGTAATGCTGATAACAATCAAAATAAGATTTCTGCTGAAGACCTGCTTATCAAGATAAGCCTGCTCTTTTTCGTGCAGCGCTGGCAGCATCGCTTTGTAAAGTGTCAGCACCTGTTTGATCGCAGCAGTGCCTTCAGAGAACACCTGATTCGAATCGACACCAATTGAATCTGGCTCTGTGACATTCTGGCGAACGTAGGCAAGGTAATCTCCTACACCTTTTTCAGCTGCCGCAATCTCGGCACGCATCTCAGACAGCTCTTCCATCTTCAGACCTGAAGCCAAAGATGGATAGATCTTTTCAAGACGGCCGATCAGATTATTAATGTAGATAAAACTATCCGGAGTGAATGATCCACGAGCAGCAACCCCTGATGCCTTACCGCGCAGCTGCCCGGTTTCATCGATGATCTGTGGTAAGAAAACCGCCACATTATCGATCATAAAGGTGGTATCGCTGTTGGGATCAAGCTCCAAAGAAAATTCACGCAGAATGACTTCGTTAAAGCCACGCACCGTTGCCGCAAATTCATTATGCATCTCAAAGATCTGGGCAGGATCTTCAGAGCCTATACTGGATTTAATCGATGACCATTGCGAACCAAGTCGACTGATCACACCCTTTGCTTCAGCACTGACATCACCCGTTCCCGCTTTTAGCTCACCTAATGCGGCATCAACTTTGCCCCGACGATCCAATACCTTGGATTCAACCGCACTGTTACCGTTAAGCAACGCATTGGTTAGGCCACGGTGTTGGCCAATATTTAAAACTAAAGGTTCAGTCAGCTCTATTATTTCAATCCCGCGTAGTTCTGCTTTTGTGAGATTGATACTTCGGCTCAGTTCCTGCCAATAGAGCGTTACCGTGAGCACAAGAGGAATCAGAAAGAGAATACTGACAAGACTGAACTTTGCGGGGTACTTCATACTCCCCATCAGTTTTGCCGCAGGGCTGATCCATGATGCCATCGTCTAGCCTCCAATTATTGAGTGCGCGCTAAATATTAATCATATAGGGCAACTCTAAGCGCAGAAGGTTCCTTCAGTTTCTTAACTTTCTGGAATAAGCGCTCTGCTTCTACATATTCACGCTGTAAATGATGCAGCCACTGCTTGATACGCCCATGAACATATTTTGCAGCAATATCCTGCTCTATGCGATTAAGATAAAGTTCTACTAACTTAAGCACATGATCCCAATTAAAGGAAGTAAAAGATTCGTTAACCTGATGATGTTTAATAACTTTTGCCAGATCAGGCTTAGCGATAAGACCGCGCCCAATCATCACATCATCGCAACCGCTGACCTCTCGGCAACGCTGATAATCATCCCAGCTCCATACCTCACCGTTGGCGACAACCGGAATATCAATGGCTTCCCTTATGCGGGAGATCCACTCCCAGTGCGCCGGAGGCTTGTAACCTTCCAGTTTGGTACGTGCATGCACTGCCAGTGAATCGGCCCCGGCATCCTTAATAGCATGAGCGTTTTCCATCGCCAGGCTTTTATCTTTATTTCCCAGACGCATCTTAGCTGAGACAGGCACCCCTTCAGGCACAGCTTCGCGCACGGCTTTTACAATTTCGTAAATCAACTCCGGCGTATCGAGCAGGACCGCCCCGCCTTTACTTCGATTAACCGTTTTGGCAGGACAGCCAAAATTCAGGTCAATTCCTGGGGCTCCCAATTTGGCCCCTTTTCTCGC
This sequence comes from Neptuniibacter caesariensis, assembly GCF_000153345.1. Lineage (GTDB taxonomy): Bacteria > Pseudomonadota > Gammaproteobacteria > Pseudomonadales > Balneatricaceae > Neptuniibacter > Neptuniibacter caesariensis. Next base: position 720,807 of record NZ_CH724127.1, on the reverse strand, counting down.
ATTCCCTGCAAGCACAGACGGATCACTTCCCAGCAACTGTAAAATAACCGGAGTACCGGATGGGGTTCTACCACCATTGTGAAGTTCTGGGCATAATCGGCGAAAAACCTTAGCAGGCAGCACGCTATCACTCACACGTAAAAATTCAGTCACGCAGTGGTCAATACCGCCTACCTGGGTCAGCAGGTCGCGCATTGTGTAGTCAACTACGCCCTCCATCGGGGCAAGAATTATTTTCAAAGCAGGGAATCATTATCAGGTTTAAACAGGGGCTATATTATAAGCGGGGATACAGCCAAAGGCAGCAAGAGACAGGCGAAAACCGCCAAGTTCAGCATGAAAGAAATTGTAAGATGACAACATGGCCGGTTTAATCGGTCTTATCACCCTAAGAGATAAAAAATCTCTCCACCTTTTCAGCACCGATCTGATCCCATAAGATCATATAGGTGTGCCACGATTACAATTTCGAGTGCTATGCGTTTATTCCTTGCGATTGATATTCCCGATGCCATTCAAGATCAGGTATCTGAATTAGTCTGTCCAGAACTGGAACAGGTTCGTTGGATCAGCTGCCAGCAGCTACATATCACCCTGGTGTTTATCGGTGAACAACCGCAACACCGCCTGGATGAAATCATAGAAGCCACTGCCGAAACCAACTTCGAACCCTTTCCACTTAAACTAAGTAAGATCGGCCACTTCAAATCCGGCATTATCTGGCTGGGGGTTGAAGAATCAGAACCGCTTAAACGCCTGCAAAAGTCTCTTAGCCATAAAATTCGTAGCCTGGGGATAGAACTGGAACAGCGAAAGTTCATCCCGCATCTGACACTGGGCCGTTGTAAGCAGCTTACGCCTGAAATACTGAGTAAGGTCAGTACTCAAGGCTTAGGCTTTGAAACCGGTTTTAATGTTGAAGCCTTCCAGTTGAAAAGTAGTATTCTGAAAGCGAATGGCGCGGAATATGTAACCGAGGGAGAATTTCTTCCAGATTAGCGCAATGACGTATAACACACCAACTCAAAAGGTTAGCTTTAAAATACCATGACAAAACCAACATACCGCTCAGCACAGCATCAAGACATGGCCGCCCTGATCCCTTTAATGTCTCAGCTAGGTTACCAACATACAGCGAATACCATCGCAGCCAATATTAGCGCTGTCCGTAAAGCTGGCGGGGAGGTCTTCATTGCAGAACACTCAGGTGAAGTCATCGGCTGTATTTGTGCAATTATCGATGTTCGCCTGGCTGAAGGCATTCAGGGTGAGATTGTTAGCCTGGTGGTCAATGAAAATAGCCGCGGCTCAGGCATTGGCAAAGGGCTAGTTAAAGCGGCAGAACAGTGGTTATTCGAGCATACCCCAACCATTCGTGTCCGCGCTAATCAGGTTCGCAAAGAAGCGCATCTGTTTTATCAAAGCTTGGGATATGAAGAGAGTAAGCGGCAAGCGATATTAACTAAAGCCATTTAGAGCTTTAAATTAAAGAGCAACCAGGGCGCTTGCCGGATAATTTAAGAACAATTTGCTAGGTAAATTTCTGAGTCAGCGTGATATCTCCAATATCGCTATCTCGGCTCGATTGAATGACAAAGTCTACTGCTCGGACAACATCCTCGATGGGTATAGGAATCAACCCTTCGAACTCACCAGATTTGATATCTTCCAGTACTTCATCAGTGCCTACAAATCCTGGGTTGATAATAGTGAACCCTATCCCCTCTTTGTTATACCCCATTCGAAGTGAGTGGACGGTCCCACGCAGCCCAAACTTAGAAGCCGAATATGCAATCTCAGAGGTTGTAGAGATTTCGAGCCCAGAAGTCGCACCCATGAAAATCGCGCGTGGATTTTCTGATTTTCTCAAATTCGGTAAAAGGCCCTTAACAAGCTCTATCGGCGCAATCTGATTCACATTAATAATGGTTTCAGTTTCAGAATAGGGACTTACCTCAAAGTTATAATCTTCGGTGAAAGCCCCCTGCTCCCAGACTCCGCCCATGTACAGCAAAGCATCGATGGTAAGGCCCGAAGTCTCTTCCAGTACGGCCTTTATGCCTTCAGGACGTGATATGTCAGCTTCAATCCATTGCCCAACACTGGACGGGGTGCGTGAGACAGAAAATACAGTATCCCCTTGAGCTTCATAGAACTTAGCCACCGCTAACCCTATACCCCGGCTGGCACCCACGACGATTAGATTTCTCTTCATGCTTTTCTCTCTGTATGGTCCTAAAACTGGAATACGGAATGCGAGGAATTCCTTTGAATTTTAGCTGTTTTCATATTGCTCATTTGTCATTAGTTGGTATGCCATCGGTAAAGTCGCAATTTCAAAGACGAGCACTATATCCATAATGGAGTTGCTAGCATACATGATTTAAGGAACCTCAAGCATAAGAGAAAGCGCTACAATTATTGCTATAAATGGTATTGAGCTAAGAATAACTCCACTCGGATTTACATCGTCCGGCGACAGAGTTATGTTCTTCTTATTAGAGGCACAACCAAAGAAATTAAATGAAACAACTACTTATCAAAATTTTCTGGCCAATCCTTAAATTCTTCGAAACTGGAGAAGAACCTGAAAATTATAAACAATCCCACCGTATAGCCCTGAATGTTCTGGGCAGCTTGTTTATCTTCTTAGCCATGTTATCAGGCATAGGGGCTTCAGGAAGTGAAGATCTGGGGGCATTGATCCCTGTAGTAGTATTCTTCTGCGTAGGTTTTGTCGCTGTCGTTGTCGGTCTTCTGGGCTCTAACCGAGCAGTGTCAAAGATATGGGGGACGAAATAAATCCTTGCCAGAACCAGAACGGCTGTCAGACAGAAGGACAGCCCCAAAAAAAAGCAGCCATAAGGCTGCCTTTCAATGCTTAATATAATCTCAGACCGCAGCCAGTCCGCGCTGCATATCTTTCTTAATATCTTCTAGTTCTTCGATACCTACCGACAAACGGATCAGATTGTCTTTAATGCCCGCTTCAGCGCGAGCTTCCGGGGTCATACGACCATGAGTCGTAGTCGCTGGATGAGTGATTGTGGTTTTCACGTCGCCCAGGTTACCGGTGATAGAGACCATCTGCGTCGCATCAATAAAGCGCCATGCAGCTTCCTGTCCTCCCTTCACTTCAAAGGAGAGTACACCACCAAAGCCATTCTGCTGCTGTTTAGCCAGTTCATGCTGGGAATGACTTTCCAGACCAGAGTAGTAGACACGATCGATACCTTCCTGCTTTTCCAGCCAGGTAGCCATCTCCATCGCATTTTTACAGTGAGCATCCATACGCAGCTTAAGTGTTTCCAAACCTTTCAGGAATACCCAGGCATTAAACGGGCTCATGCAGGCCCCGCCGGTACGGATGAAGCCGAATACTTCTTCCAGCTCTTTATCACGGCCTACGACAACACCACCGACACAACGGCCCTGTCCATCAAGGTACTTTGTCGCTGAATGGATGATAATATCTGCGCCCTGCTTCAGCGGCTGCTGGAGCACCGGTGTACAGAAACAGTTATCAACCACCAACAGTGCATCGTGCTTATGTGCAATCTCTGCCACAGCCGCAACATCGGTCAGTTCCGCTAATGGATTAGAAGGCGTCTCCAGGAACAGCATTTTGGTTTCTGGAACAATGGCTTCTTCCCAACTAGACAGATCCGTTGGGTCAACATAGGTCACACTGATACCTGTACGGGTCAGGTACTTATCAAACAGAGAAACGGTAGAGCCAAATACACTGCGTGAACATACCACATGGTCGCCGTTCTGCATCAGTGACAGGCAAGTACTCAGAATCGCTGCCATTCCAGAGGCGGTAGCAACCGCACGTTCACCACCTTCCATTGCCGCAATACGCTCTTCGAAGAACTGTACGGTAGGGTTGGTAAAACGGGAATAGATATTCCCCTCTTCCTCTCCACCGAAACGTGCCGCTGCTTCTCGCGCACTGGAGAATACAAAACTGGACGTTGGGTAGATCGGGTCACTGTGCTCGCCTTCAAGCGAACGGTGTTGACCAGAACGCAAAGCCAGCGTGGACAGCCCGTAACCCTCTTCTGGGTCGAACTGGATACGCGCTTCGCGTTCGTAATCGGATATGGACATCAGCCAATGGCTCCTTAATCTATCTCGCTACACAGGTTAGACGACTTATTACTCTTAACCTTTTTATCATCGCTGCCTTTAGCATCATCGTTACGCGCCTGAGACAATCGCTCCAGGTAGGACGCGTCGATATCACCCGCTACATACTGACCATCGAATACACAGGTATCAAAGGCAGTGATGTTTTCATTACCTTCGGTTACAGATGCTTTCAGATCGTCCAGATCCTGGTAAATCATCCAGTCACAACCGATCTCTTCACCAACTTCGTCATCGGTACGGCCATGTGCGATCAGCTCTTCAGCAGCTGGCATATCGATACCATAAACGTTCGGGAATTTAACCGCAGGCGCAGCAGATGCGAAGTAAACCTTCTTCGCGCCAGCATCACGAGCCATCTCAACAATCTGGCTAGACGTCGTACCACGCACGATGGAGTCATCCACCAGCATTACGACTTTGTCTTTAAACTCCATGCCAATGGGGTTCAGCTTACGGCGCACTGATTTCTTACGCTGTGTCTGCCCTGGCATAATGAAGGTACGGCCAATATAACGGTTCTTAATAAAACCTTCACGGAACATAACACCCAGATCTTTTGCCATCTCCATCGCAGAAGTACGGCTGGTATCCGGGATAGGGATGATCACATCGATGTCATGATCAGGGCGTTCGCGCAGAACTTTCTCTGCCAGTTTTTTGCCCATGCGCATACGTGAGTTATGAACGTGTACGTCATCGATGATGGAATCCGGACGCGCCAGATAAACATACTCAAACAAGCAAGGTGCCAGTTGCGTACCTTCTGCACACTGTTGAGTAGAAACGTTACCATCCATGTCGATGTAGATTGCTTCACCCGGCTCGATATCACGAACACGTTCAAAGCCTGAAATATCTAGCGCAACGCTTTCAGACGCAACCATATATTCAGTACCCTGTTCCGTTTCACGCTTACCGTAAGTCAGCGGACGGATACCGTTAGGGTCACGGAATGCCAGCATGCCGTAGCCGGTAATCATTGCAACAGCGGCATAACCACCTTTACAACGTTCATGTACACGGCGAACCGCTTCAAACATATCTTCAGCCTGAGGCTTGAGTTTACCCTGACGCTGTAGTTCGTGGGCTACTACGTTCAACAGAACTTCTGAGTCAGACGTTGTATTGATGTGACGCAGGTCGGCACGGAACATCTTATCCGCCAACTCTTCAGCGTTAGTCAGGTTACCGTTGTGTGCCAGAGCGATACCGTAAGGGGAGTTTACGTAAAATGGCTGAGCTTCAGCTGAGCTGGAGCTACCCGCCGTAGGATAACGGACGTGACCGATGCCCACGTTCCCAACCAGTCGTTTCATGTGACGGGTACGGAAAACTTCGTTCACCAAACCATTATCTTTACGCAGGAAGAATTTATTACCTTCACAGGTCACCATACCAGCTGCGTCCTGACCACGGTGCTGCAGAACAGTCAACGCGTCAAAAATTGTCTGGTTCACATAAGATTTGGCTACAATGCCAACAATGCCGCACATTTAAACTCACCTCAAAGTGCAAACTATAAATAAAATTTAGCGACCCGCATTCCAGATAAGGCGTCCAACCTCACCCGCTGCATCCTTGGTCCACGCTTCCATCATAGCGAAATGCGGAATCAACTGAGATTCCTGATACCAACGATCATTGATCGCCGGACTCATGCCGATCAGCGCCACGATAGCGACGATAATTAAACCGCCTCTCGCTGCGCCAAAGCCAATTCCTAAAATTCGATCCGTCGCGGACAGGCCAGTAGCCTCAATCAACGCGCCGATTAACTTATTGATAAGTACGCCAACGATAAGGGTGGCAATAAACAGAATAGCAAATGCTGCGACAACGCGTACGGAGGGTGTCTCTATATAAGGTTCTAGTAGGAAGGAGAGAGACTGAGAAAACAGGCGCGCAACGATAAAAGCTGATACCCAGGTAACCAGAGACAAGGCTTCGCGTACAAAGCCGCGCTTCAAACTAAACAAGCTTGAAATCGCGATGATGGTTAATATTGTCCAGTCAGCCCAGTTCATTTTCACTGCTCATAGAAATTGCCGGCATTTTAACAGAGTTTTCACTACCACTAAACGCCATTATTACTGCGTCGTAAAACGTACAATCATGCCACTAAGGCCGAAATCTTTCTTAAGCTGAGCCTTTAAACCTTCCAAACGCGATTTCTGGAATTCAGGCCCAACATAAACTTTAACCAACTCACCCTGTTTACGGGTAAAAACTTTATAACCTTCGGAGATGAGTTGCTTGCGCAGGCTCTTAGCATTGGCTTCGTCTTTAAAGCTAGCTAATTGCAGAGTCCAGGCCACAGGAACCCCTTGCTGATCTAAAACAGGCTGATCCTTACGCACATCCAACGCGATCTTTTCTTTTTCGACACGTTTTTCAATACGCTCTTTAACCACCGCATCTTGTTCAGGAATGACAACGGGCTCTTTAGGTTCAGCCGGAACAGAAGTATCCGGAAGAGGTTTATTTTTAGGTGTAATGCGAACAATTTCTGGACGTTCAGGTGCTTCTGGAATTTCAGATTTGAGATGACGCTCTTTATAACCGGAACCGTCAAAGAGCAGAGGAAAAATAATAGCTGCAGAAACCAGAATAACAGCCAGCCCAACCAGGCGATATTTTACCTTTTGTTGCATCTACTTTTCCTTGCCCAATTCTGACAACGCATCGCTAACAGTGAAGAATGATCCAGCGATAATAACATTCTCTTCGGCGTTGGTGTGCTTTTTGATCTGTTCTATCGCAGATTTAACGGTATCCGCTTGCAACGCATGCACCCCAGAAGGGAGCAGTGCTGCCAAAGCGCTGGCTTTTTGTCCGCGAGGCACATTCAGATCAGTTAAATAGATGCTATCAACGACCGGTGTTATCAAGTCTATAACCTGCTGGCAGTCCTTATCTGCCAGCATACCCAGCAATAAAGTAACAGGCTTCGGCATATCCTTAATGCGTTTTGCCAATAGCTCTGCGGCTTCTGGGTTATGTGCTACATCAAGCCAGTAGTTAACACCATCGACCTCAAGCTTCTGCATACGGCCAGTTAACGTAGCCGTCTGTAGCCCCGTTTTGATCTGGTCGGCACTGACATTTAATGGGATATGCTGACAAACCTGAATCGCGGTAGAGGCATTTTGCAGTGGTAACGATGGTAAGGGCAGGTCATTGATTATCTGCTCAGAACCATCCGCATTTAATCCTTTCCAATGCCAGCCTTTTTTAGTTTTCTCAAAACTGAACTGCTGGTCTGCCTGATAAAGCTCCGCTCCGATATCAGCTGCATATTTGGCAACTGAAACAGGCGGGTTTAGATCGCCACAGATAGCCGGCTTATCCGCACGGAAAATGCCCGACTTTTCATGGCCTATAAACTCACGGTCATCGCCCAGCCAATCAACATGGTCTATCGAAACTGTTGTTACTACCGAAACATCCGCATCAATGATATTGACCGCATCCAAGCGCCCCCCAAGACCCACCTCAAGTAGTACAAGATCTGGCTTGGTATCTGCAAAGATAATTAGCGCCGCCAGGGTTCCAAATTCAAAGTAAGTTAGTGGAATCTGCCCTCGCGCCTGATCGATACGTTCAAACGCGTCGCAAAGCTGTTCGTCAGTGGCTTCAAGGCCATTAAGCCTGACTCGCTCGTTATAGCGCAGGAAATGTGGCGAAGTATAGGCACCCACTGAATAACCCGCTTGTAGATAGATACTACTAAGATAGCTAACGGTGGAGCCTTTCCCATTGGTCCCAGCCACGGTAACCACAGTAGACGAAGACAAGTCCAACTGAAGTTCATCAGCAACGCGGCTGACTCGATCCAGTCCAAGATCAATCTCTGCGGTGTGGCATTGCTCCATCCAGGAGAGCCACTGCGTTAAGTTCATCTCTTTTGCCATATCTACTATCGACCAGCGGGTAATTCTTTTAAGTTTACTTAGATCAAAAAAGAAAAAGGCCGGCGTTTACACGTCGGCCAATTTGTCTATCTCGGCTATTGGTTATTGAGCTTCAGGTGCCGGCGGCACTTCGCTTTCAGAAACCACTTCACCTTCAACCGTTTCAACCGGAGCAATCGGCGCCGCATGAGTGAATTTGCGTAAAATTCGCCCTACTTTCTCGCGCATTTCGCCACGGTTAACGATCATATCCACCTGACCATGTTCCAATAGGAATTCAGAACGCTGGAAACCTTCAGGCAGCTTCTCACGAACAGTCTGCTCGATTACACGTGGGCCTGCAAAACCCATCAGCGCTTTAGGTTCAGCGATATTTAAATCACCCAACATTGCCAATGAAGCGGATACACCACCGTAAACAGGGTCTGTTAGAACAGAGATGTATGGCGTCCCTTGAAGGCGCAGCTTCTCCAGAATTGCACTGGTCTTAGCCATCTGGAACAAAGAGAACAATGCTTCCTGCATTCGTGCACCACCCGATGCAGAGAAACAGATAAACGGAATATTCTCTTCCAGCGCAATATTTGCAGCACGAACAAAGCGTTCGCCTACAACGGCACCCATAGAACCACCCATGAAGCTAAATTCAAAAGCAACCGCAACCACAGGCATGCCTTCCAGCTCACCACGCATAGCGATCAGGGCGTCTTTCTCATCTGTGCTCTTCTGAGCAGCCGACAGACGTTCCTTATACTTTTTAGAATCCTTAAACTTCAGGCGATCGATTGGTTCAACATCTGTACCCAATTCCTGACGATTACCTTCGTCCAGGAACAACTCAAGGCGACGACGCGCATTGAGACGCATGTGATGATCACATTTCGGACAAACATTCAGATTCTTTTCCAGCTCTGGGCGGTACAGAACCGATTCACATTTTGGGCATTTTTTCCAAAGGCCTTCCGGGATATTGGAGCGTTTCTTATCTGTACGCGCCAGGGAAGGAACAATTTTTTCCAGCCAGTTACTCATCTTTTTTAAAAAACCTTATTAGCTGTCCATTGCGGTACGCATATCGTTGATAATTGCAGCGACTTCAGGGGCAATATTGTCCTGATCTTTTACCAATTCTGCAATCTTATTTACCAGTACACTACCGACAATTACGCCCTCAGCAACTTTGGATACCGACGTTGCAGATTCTGCATCTTTGATACCAAAACCAACGCCAAGTGGCAGGTCAGTGTACTTTCGCACCACTTCAAGTTTGTTAGCAACCGACTGAACATCCAGCGATGCTGAGCCAGTTACACCTTTTACCGATACATAATACAGGTAACCACTGCCATTTTCGCACACATATTTAACGCGTGACTCTTCAGTAGTTGGCGCCAACAGATAGATGGTATCGATATCATGCTCACGCATGATCTGATTAAACTCCTGAGACTCTTCCGGTGGAAGATCCACAGTCAGCACACCATCAACACCCGCCTTCTGAGCTTCTTGAGCGAAACGCTCATAACCTAGAATCTCAATCGGATTTAGATAGCCCATCAATACGATCGGTGTAACATCATCTTTCTGACGAAATTCAGCGACCATTTCCAGCACATCAGTCAGACGCGTGTTATGCATAAGCGCACGCTCACAAGCCAACTGGATAACCGGACCATCGGCCATTGGATCTGAGAATGGTACTCCCAGTTCAATAACGTCTGCACCGGCCTCTACCATGGCGTGTAACAGACCAACTGTTACACCTGGTGCCGGGTCACCTGCTGTTACATAGGGAATAAGCGCTTTACGCCCTTCCGTTTTAAGCTTTGTAAAGCTTGAAGAAATTCGACTCATTTTCCTTATCTCCGCACAAATCAGATATTGATGCCATCGATCTGTGCGACCGTATGAATATCTTTATCACCACGACCAGACAAGTTCACAACAATTGTCTGATCTTTATCCATCTCTTTTGCCAACTTCATCGCATAAGCCACTGCATGGCTCGATTCAATTGCAGGCATGATACCTTCAACACGGGTCAGCGCACGGAATGCATCCATCGCTTCCTCATCGGTTGCGTCAACGTAAGTTGCACGCCCTGTATCCTTGAGGTACGCATGCTCAGGACCAACACCAGGGTAATCAAGACCCGCAGATACAGAATGCGTACCCAGAATCTGACCACCTTCGTCGGACATCAGGTAAGTACGATTACCGTGAAGTACCCCAGGGCTACCGGCAGAAAGGGGCGCCGCGTGCTGACCTGTTTCGACGCCATAGCCGCCCGCTTCAACGCCATACATTTTCACATCAGCATCTTCAATAAACGGATGGAAAAGGCCGATCGCATTAGAGCCACCACCTACACAGGCGACCAACGCATCAGGTAAACGACCCGTTTGATCTAAACATTGCTGACGCGCTTCGCGGCCAATAACGCACTGGAAGTCACGCACCAGCTTTGGATACGGGTGTGGACCTGCCGCTGTACCGATAATGTAGAAGGTGTTATCAACGTTAGTTACCCAATCACGCATCGCTTCATTCATCGCATCTTTTAGCGTACGTGTACCTGACTCAACAGAGATAACCTCAGCGCCAAGCAGCTTCATACGATAAACATTCAATGCCTGACGCTGAACGTCTTCTGCACCCATGTATACCTGGCATTCCAGACCCAGACGAGCCGCAACAGTCGCCGAAGCTACACCATGCTGCCCTGCACCCGTTTCAGCAATTACACGGGGCTTACCTGTGTATTTTGCCAACAATGCCTGACCAATAGTGTTATTAACTTTATGGGCACCCGTGTGGTTCAGATCTTCACGCTTCAGAAAGATCTTCGCGCCACCGACTTTTTCAGTCAGATGCTTGGCGAAGTATAAGGGTGAAGGACGTCCAACATAGTGCGCCAGATCGCGGTCAAATTCTTCCTGGAACGCTGGATCTCGCCACAATTTCTCATAAGTTTCTTCTAACTGCTTCAGTGCAGCCATCAGAGTTTCAGATACGAAACGACCACCGTAAGGGCCAAAGTGGCCATTACTATCGGGCAACTGAGAAAGTGCTTTAAGATCTATGTTAGTTGGCACGGGTTACCTCATTTACAAACATATTAATTTTATTGGCATCTTTAATGCCTTTGCTTTGTTCAACACCACCACTGACATCGACAGCATAAGGGGTTACTGCAGCAACAGCCTGTGCCACGTTGCCGCTGTCGAGCCCTCCAGCCAAGATGATAGGTGCGGGATGTTGCTCAGGGATACGATCCCAATCAAAAATCTCACCGGTCCCCCCAGGCATACCTGGGCGATAGGCATCCAGTAAGATTGCCTGAGCTGAAGAGAAACTTGCCACTTCGGCGTTAAGATCCAACTCAGGTTTCATTCTTAGTGCTTTGATGTAAGGCCGGCTAAAACTGTTGCAGAACGCCTCATCTTCATCACCGTGGAATTGCAACAAATCGATACGTGCATCACGGATAACCAGATCAACGAATTCACGTTCGGCATTTACAAAAAGCGCAGTAGTGGTAACAAATGCAGGTAACTGAGCAATAATCTCAGCTGCCTGTTTAACCTCAACGGATCGTGGACTTGGCGCATAAAAAACGAAGCCAAGCGCATCTGCACCCGCCTCAATTGCTGTCAACGCATCCTCAAGACGGGTAATGCCACATATTTTTACGCGAGTTCTTGCCACAGAATTACATCACTTGAACAAAATCAGACTGCAGATTCTAGCAGATTCCAGACAGCTTCGTCAGTTAACTAAGCAAGGAAATAGGGGCCAATTTGTGATTTTGGCAGGTCAAATTCCTCAGGGTACTTGGCATCCACAAAATATAAGCCGAACGGCGGCGCTGTCACCCCTCCCTGACGTCGATCACGGGCATCCAAAACCTCTTTTGCCCAGATAGGTTCAGCTTCGCCACAGCCTATCGTCATCAGCACCCCTGCAAAGTTACGAATCATATGATGAAGAAAAGCATTTGCTCGAACATCCAGTATGACTAAACGCCCTTCTCGATAGACATTGAACTCTTTCACGGTTCTGACCGGGCTGTGTGCCTGACACCCTACCGCCCTATAGGAGGTAAAATCATGCTCGCCTACAAGATGCTTGACCGCTTCCTGCATACGCGCTACATCCATCTCCTTGTAGGTCCAAGTAATGCCTTTGGGCAAAATTGCCGGTTTCACTGGATTAGAATAGATAAGGTAACGATAGCGCCTTTCCAGGGCTGAGAATCGCGCATGAAAACTTTCAGGTACCTGTTTAGCCCACTGGATGGCAATATCATCCGGCAGATTGGTGTTAGTACCCATCACCCAGGCACGCTCGTCGCGCCTTACGGGGCTATCGAAATGGATAATCTGATAGGTTGCATTAACTCTCGCGTCAGTTCGGCCAGCGCAAATCACTGATACCGGTGCATTCGCAATTTTTGAAAGCGCTTTTTCTACTGTCGCCTGTATGCTGGGCACATCACCTTCGCGCTGGATCTGCCAACCACGATATTCTGCACCCGAATATTCAACACACAGAGCATAACGATAAGGGGCGATCGAAATCGCCCCTGTCTCAGAGCCTTGCGGCTCGATACTACTTTTTTCTGTCATTCTATTTTTCGTTTATGGACTTAATCAGCGCTTGCGCCTCTTGTTTCTGCTCATCGCTGCCTTCGGAAGCAATCTCTTCCAGGATATCTTTCGCACCTTCAAAGTCTTCCATGTCCATGTATGCACGAGCTAAATCCAGCTTAGTTTCGACCTCATCCGCTCCCTCAAGCAGATTCAAACCTGCCAGTTCATCAAAATCTTCATCCACTGACATGTCCTCGTCATCCACTACACTTTCTTCAAGATCTAAATCACCATCTGAACCGTTCAGTAATGCATCAAGTTCAGAATCAAGATCAGCTTCCAAATCCTCTGATGCTGAATCATCACCTTCAAGCTCGACCTCATCACTACCCGAAGTAGCTGCTACAGCGGCTGCCGCTGCTGCACCACCGGCCGCAGTTGCCGCAAGATCCATATCCAGATCATCCAGCATTGAGTCAAGATCATCAGTAGCACTATCCGATTCAGACTCAGCTTTTTCTGCGATTTCAGCTTCAAGTTCTTCGGCCATCTCCTGATCGGTTTGCTCATCAACCTGCGCCAGAAGATCATCAAGCGTACTATCAGATTCCAGCTCATCCAGATTAATTTCATCATCAGGCTCTAACTGACCAGTCAAAACTTCCTCATCGGGGTCAGGGTTTGCAGCAAGCATGGCCTCAAGGTCGGCATCAGTATCTTCGCCACTTTCGGCATCTCCCGAAAGATCAGACATATCCAGATCTTCGGCCAGCAACGCTTCTAGCTCATCTTCAGCACTTTCCGATACATCGGCCGAAGACCCAGGAGATTCAACCTCATCGATTTCAACATCTTCGAGTACTGAATCCAGATCACCCAAACCATCATCTTCACCCGCTTCAGCTGCAAGCGCCTGTATATCATCGTCTGAAACAGAGTCGAGTAACTCATCAAGCCCCGTTTCATCGAGCTGTTCTTCTGCCGTTTCTTCAAGCTCACTCAGATCGGCTAAATCTTCTACCTGATCAGTCGCATCAGACTCTTCAGGGATCTCGAGATCAGGCATTTCATCAACTACGAAATCAAGCTCCTCTTCTACATCATCAGATGCAGCCTCTTCCAGCTCAACGTCTTGCGTTTCTTCGACCAGCTCCTCTTCCGGTGCATCTACACTGAATTCAAGATCGGTATCATCTTCTTCCGCAGCCTCAACTTCCTCTGTAGTATCAGGAGCTTCAGGCTCAGGCTCAGCCACATCAAATTCAAGATCTGAATCATCCAAACCAAGGTCGATCTCATCTTCAGAATCATCAGCCTCAGAAAGAATATCATCGAGCGCATCATCAGCATCTTCGCCGAGAATATCGTCTAACTCATCGGGTTCTTCAGCCGCAGCTTCCTCAGTTTCAACCTCGCCCAGAATATCGTCTAAGGCATCAGTTTCCTCGGTGATCTCTTCTACAACGTCATCAGTTGCTGCCTCTTCAGTCTCTGAAGTCTCTTCAAGCAACGCATCGAGGCTGTCATCTACATCAGAATCTACAGGCTCATCGTCAAGATCATCATCCAGGCCTAAATCGAATTCATCGTCATCAAGCAGCTCTTCTGCATCTGACGCTTCATCTACAGTATCAAGGATATCGCTGGCCGTTGAATCTTCTTCAAGATCCAGGTCCATATCCATATCCAGATCCAGATCATCCAAATCTTCCAGATCACTGTCATCAGTCAGATCCAGCTCTGTGTCTTCAGAAAGGTCCAGATCAGAGTCATCTAATAGGTCTTCATCATCACCTATTTCAAGATCATCGGCATCTTCCAATGACTCCAGGTCATCTGCTGCTTCAGCATCAGCTGCTTCATCTGTTTCTGCAGACTCCTCAGCTTCAGCTTCAACTTCAGGCTCACTGGTATCCAGATCATCTGGAACCTGCACTAGCCCTTCATCTGCACCTTCATCCTCATCTTTTTTACCGCGACGCAGGAAGAAGAACAAACCACCGAGCAGCGCAATGAGCGCTGCACCAATTCCACCCAGAATGGTTGGCGACTGCAGAATAGAATCTATTAAACTTTTTTCTGGTGGAGGCGGAGGTGGTGGAGGCGGTGCAGCTTTAGCCTGCTCTGCCTGCTGCTGGAGCGCTGAAAGCTCTTTATCTTTAAGCTCCAGCATCTCGCGCAATTTTTCCAGTTCGTACTGGATAGAATCAAGGCGCTGATTCAGCTCTTCATTTTCACGAGAAATCTTATCAACATTTTCTAATGACTGACTCAGGCGATCTTCTAATTCCTGATTACGCTCAATCAGCGCAGCTTTTTCATCATCAGCTTCTGCACCCTCTTCAGATTTCATCTCTTCAGAAGCAGGCTTTTCAGCTTCTGCATCTTCAGATTCCGCATCAGACTGATCGGTTGCCATACCGTCTTCAGGCTCAATGCTATCTTTAGGGGTAACAATCTTCAGTTCTGCAGCTTTTTCATCCTCTGGAGCGGGCGCTGGCTCTTCAGGCACAACCTCAGTTACGGCCTTCTTTTTGGAAGCCTCCAAAGGTTCTTTTTTTTCAGTCCCTTGAGATTTCCATTCTGACGTCTGACGAACAACCTCCAGGGCTGCATCGTTCGCATTCATGCGATTAATCTCTTCCATTGTTGGAAGATCTAAAATCACACCTGCTTTAAGTTTGTTGATGTTGTTATCAACAAATGCATGCGGGTTCTTTTTCTGCAAAGCGATCATCATCTTCTTAGCAGAAACAGACGTGCTCGGCCTGTGCTTTACAGCAATAGACCAAAGCGTGTCTTTAGTATCTACGTATACCTGGTTCGAACCACCTGCCAGTGTTCGCGGTTGCGATTTAACCGATTTGGAACTGACTTGAGACGAACTAGACGCGGGATAAGTAGCTGGCTGAACAGTTTTCTGTACGGGGGTTGGGTCAAATACAGGCGGATCAAGTAGAAGCGTATATTCCCGAACCAAGCGTCCGTTAGGCCAGTTTACTTCAACGAGGAAGTTAAGGAATGGCTCTCTTACAGGGCGATCCGAGCGCAACAGAATGGTACCTGTACCATCTGGGTTGACCTTAACCTGGAAGCTAACATCGGTTAGAAAACGGGATTTATCCAACCCGGCGAGCGCGAACTCGTCGATATCAGCCATTCTTGGCTGGATTTGTAGCGGGCCGAGCTTCCTGACCTGAAGCAGATTAATCTCTGCATTAAGCGGCTCATTCAGCGCAGACTTAACTTTGATTTCACCCAGACCAAGCGCATTAGCGTTGGTGGCACTTATAATCCCTGCTACGGCAAGGCTGACGGCGAGTTTTCGCAACATCATCAGTTTCCCTTGTTCCCATACATCCCTAAATCACCAAGGACCTAAGGATTTCGAATCCGAAATCTTCTCACAGTATTGTTTATAAACTGCTTACGGGTCAAGGGAATACAAACAACTGTTTGCATTTCCCCTTACAAAACCGCCTTAAATATACTGCTGGGTCAATAATTCTGCTATTTGAACACTGTTAAGCGCGGCACCCTTGCGAACATTATCGGCTGCAACCCATAAATTTATAGCATTTTCACAGGAAATATCTTCCCGGATTCGACTAACGAATACCTCATCATTCTTTGCAGCTTCAGTCACAGGCGTTGCATAACCTCCCTCTTCAGAGCTATCTACCACTTCGACACCTGCAGAATGACCAAGCAACTCCCTAACCTCTTCCGCACTGATCGGATCCCAACATTCTATATGAACCGCTTCGCTATGGCCGAAGAAAACAGGCACCCTTACACAGGTCGGATTAACCATAATCGATTCATCTCCGAGAATTTTTTGTGTTTCCCAGACCATTTTCATCTCTTCGCGGCTATACCCGTTTTCCTGTAGCTCATCAATCAGCGGCAGAACATTGAAGGCGATCTGCTTAGGGTACACATTTGTTTCCGGTGTTTGCGCATTAAGTAGCTTTGCAGTCTGGCCTGCCAACTCTTCGACACCACTTTTACCAGATCCCGATACAGCCTGATAGGTCGCAACATTGATGCGTTTCACAGAGGCATGCCTGTGAATAGGCGCAACGGCAAGCAGCATCTGAATGGTTGAACAATTTGGATTAGCAATAATGCCACGATTTGGGTACTCAGCCACTGCCTCTGGATTCACCTCAGGCACAACCAGCGGAACATCGTACTCATACCGGAATGCGGATGTATTATCGATAACAATACAACCCTGATCCGCTGCGATCTGAGCGTACTCTTCAGATACCGCACCACCCGCAGTAAAGAATGCGATCTGCGCTTGCGAAAAATCAAAATCATCTATTGCAACAACCCGGTGGGACTTATCATTATATTGCAGGGTTTTACCCGCACTGTTCTCACTTGCCACCAAGAACAACTCAGCAACAGGAAACTCTCGCTGCTCAAGAATTTCCAGAATTGCTTCACCCACCATACCCGTTGCACCAACAACGGCGACATTGTAACCCTGACTCATTTCTCTTCTTCCAAAAACAAACCAGCCCGATCATTGTCGGGCTGGTTAAAAAACATCAATTCAAAAAGACGATTAATCTTCCAGCAATATTCTCAGCATACGACGAAGTGGTTCAGCCGCACCCCACAACAACTGATCACCTACGCTAAATGCATTCAGGTACTCATCACCCAGATTCATTTTACGCAGACGACCTACCGGTACACTCAAAGTGCCAGTGACTTTAGCAGGGGTTAATTCCTGAGCTGTAATATCTCGCTCATTAGGGATCACTTTAACCCAGTCATTTGCTTCTGCAAGCATGGACTCGACTTCATCCATAGGTACATTCTGCTTCAGCTTGATAGTGAACGCCTGGCTATGACAACGCATAGCACCGATACGTACACAAGTACCATCAATTGGAATTGGGCTATCACCCAGGCCCAGAATCTTGTTAGTTTCAGCGTATGCTTTCCACTCTTCACGGCTCTGGCCATTATCCAGCTTGGTATCGATCCAAGGGATCAAAGAACCCGCTAGTGGCACACCAAAGTTATCAACAGGCATTGCATCACTGCGGATCGTTTCAGCTACCTGACGATCAATATCAAGAATAGCAGAAGCCGGATTAGCAAGATCTGCCGCAACGGATTCTTTAATGATACCCATCTGTGAGATCAACTCGCGCATATGACGAGCACCACCACCAGAAGCTGCCTGATAAGTCATGGACGTCATCCACTCAACCAGGTCGTTTTTGAACAGGCCACCTAAGCCCATCAGCATCAGCGAAACTGTGCAGTTACCACCCACATAGGTTTTAACACCGTTAGCCAGGCCATCTTTGATTACATTCATGTTTACCGGATCCAGCACGATAATTGCGCTGTCATCCATACGCAGGGATGATGCTGCATCGATCCAGTAACCTTCCCAACCCGCACCACGCAGATCAGCATAAACCTGTTTCGTGTAGTCACCACCCTGACAGGAAATAATCGCATCCATCTGTTTCAATTCTTCAATGGATGTCGCATCTTTCAGCGCAGGAATCGTTTTACCAATATCCGGACCTGCCTGACCTACCTGGGATGTCGTGAAGAAGACCGGTTCTTCGATATGATCGAAATCACGTTCTTCCATCATGCGTTGCATAAGCACGGAACCTACCATTCCACGCCAGCCAACAAAACCTACACGTTTCATTAAATTCACCAAATGATCAAATATAAACAACAAAGCCGGTACCGCCATCGATACCAGCTTTCGTAACCTCTGAGTGACTCAGAGAGGGCATAATTATGCCTGAAATCTGTCGGGGAGACTATGGCAATCTACGTTACTAGATCGCCTTATCAGCAAATTACTGCAGCGCAGCAACTACCGCATCACCCATTTCAGATGTAGATACCTGCTGCATACCTTCAGACATAATGTCAGCAGTACGCAGATTCTGATCTAGCACTTTGCTCACTGCCGCTTCAATACGGTCAGCCGTTTCGCCAGCACCCAGAGAGTAACGCAGCATCATCGCCGCAGACAGAATAGTCGCCAGCGGGTTAGCCAGGCCCTGACCTGCGATATCAGGCGCAGAACCATGACAAGGCTCGTACATACCTTTACCGCTCTCATCCAGAGAAGCAGAAGGCAGCATACCGATGGAGCCGGTCAGCATGGCAGCAGCATCCGATAGAATGTCGCCAAACATGTTGCCCGTTACCATAACGTCAAACTGCTTAGGTGCACGCACCAACTGCATCGCTGCATTGTCGACGTACATATGACTTAGCTCTACTTCTGGGTATTCCTTGGCTAGGTCTTCCATAATTTCACGCCACAGAACTGTTACTTCCAGTACATTAGCCTTGTCTACAGAACACAAACGCTTATCGCGCGCCATAGCCGCCTCAAACGCAACACGACCGATACGACGGATCTCATTCTCATCGTAAACATAAGTGTTGTAACCTTCGCGGATACCACCCTCTTTCTCACGGACACCACGTGGCTGACCGAAGTAAATACCCCCCGTCAGTTCACGTACAATCAGAATATCCAGGCCAGATACCACTTCAGGCTTCAAGGTAGACGCGTGTGCCAGCTGCGGGTAAAGAATAGCTGGGCGCAGGTTACCGAAAAGCTCCAGTTGGGAACGAATACCCAGCAGACCTTTTTCAGGACGGATCTGGAAATCAGGATTGGTATCCCACTTAGGACCACCCACAGCACCCAGCAGAATCGCATCAGAAGCTTTAGCCGCCTCAAGCGTTGCATCTGGCAGAGGTACGCCTTCAGCATCAATCGCAGCACCACCCAGCAGCGCTTCAGTCAGTTCCAGACCCAGGTTATCCTGCTCATTTACTAGTTCCAGAACACGACGTGCCTCTGTAACAATTTCTGGACCGATGCCATCACCCGGCAGAATCAATACGTTTTTAGACATTTTTTATAACCTTTCCACTTACCTCGAAACGAGGCTTTATATTCTTTTCTAATTGCCGACGCTATTATTTAATAGCGTCGAACAACCATGGCGCACTCTGACGACGCTTCTCTTCGTAAGCCTTAATATCATCTGCATGCTGCAATGTAAGGCCAATATCATCTAAACCATTTAACAAGCAGTGCTTACGGAAATCATCAATCTCAAAAGCCATCTCTTCACCAGAAGGCGTTTTAACAACCTGATTTTCCAGATCAACGGTTAGCTCGTAACCCTCAGTTGTGGCTACTTCATTAAACAACTGATCAACTTGCTCTTCGCTCAAAATGATCGGCAACAAACCATTTTTGAAGCAGTTGTTATAGAAAATTTCGGCAAAGCTTGGCGCAATCACAGAGCGGATACCAAAATCATCCAAAGCCCAAGGCGCGTGCTCACGGCTTGAACCGCAACCGAAGTTTTCACGCGCAAGTAGAACGCTTGTGCCTTTATAACGCGGCAAGTTCAAAACGAACTCTTCGTTCAACGGGCGGCCAGCGCAATCCTGAT
The DNA here is from genome assembly GCF_000153345.1 of Neptuniibacter caesariensis. Lineage (GTDB taxonomy): Bacteria > Pseudomonadota > Gammaproteobacteria > Pseudomonadales > Balneatricaceae > Neptuniibacter > Neptuniibacter caesariensis. The sequence continues at coordinate 700,671 of NZ_CH724127.1, read as the reverse complement.
CCGGCTGACCTTCATCCAGATAACGCAGTTCATCAAACAGGTTTTTACCAAAACCTGAACGTTTGATAGATTTCAAAAACTGCTTTGGAATAATCATATCGGTATCAACATTGGCACGATCCAATGGAGCTGCGATACCTGTGTGCAAAGTAAACTTGTTCATGTCGCTCTCCTGATACCTTACTTAATCAACTCACGTACATCGATGAAGTGACCTGTCACTGCTGCAGCTGCTGCCATAGCAGGACTAACCAGATGAGTACGTCCACCGAAGCCCTGACGGCCTTCGAAGTTACGGTTAGAAGTAGATGCACAGTGTTCACCATTACCCAATTTATCCGGGTTCATTGCCAAACACATTGAACAACCAGGCTCACGCCACTCCAGACCTGCTGCAGTAAAGACCTTATCCAAACCTTCTTTCTCTGCCTGCTCTTTTACCAAGCCAGAACCCGGTACAACCAAAGCCTGAATGATGTTGCCAGCCACTTTACGACCCTCAACTACTTTTGCAGCGTCACGCAGGTCTTCAATACGAGAGTTTGTGCAAGAGCCGATGAATACACGATCAAGCTTGATATCAGTAATATTCTGATCAGCATTCAAACCCATGTATTCAAGGGCACGATTGATACCATCAATCTTAACCTGATCCGTTTCGTTAGCTGGGTTAGGCACCTGCGCAGAAACACCAACCACCATCTCTGGAGATGTTCCCCAGGTAACCTGTGGCTCAATATCAGCGCCGTTGATTTCAACGACTTCATCAAACTCAGCATCATTGTCAGAAACAAGATCTTTCCACGCCGCGACAGCCATATCCCACTGCTCGCCTTTCGGGGCAAACGGTCGACCTTCAACATAATCCAGCGTGATCTGGTCAACAGAAACCAAACCAACACGCGCGCCCGCTTCAATCGCCATGTTACAGACGGTCATACGACCTTCCATAGACATGTTACGGAAGACATCACCGCCAAACTCAATCGCATAACCTGTACCACCCGCGGTACCGATCACGCCAATCACGTGCAACACAACATCTTTTGGTGTCACACCGATGCCTAGCTCACCATCAACACGAACCAGCATGTTCTTCATTTTTTTAGTGATCAGACACTGAGTTGCCAATACATGCTCAACTTCTGATGTACCTACACCATGAGCCAGCGCCCCTAAAGCACCTAGTGTTGCTGTGTGGGAATCACCACAAACAGCGGTGACGCCTGGAAGGATCGCACCTTGCTCTGGCGCCATAACGTGCACGATACCCTGACGCTGGTCGTTCATTTTAAATTCTAAGATGCCAAACTCATCACAGTTACTGTCCAGAGTTTTCACCTGAATTTTAGAAACAGGGTCAACAATCTCGTCAACACCACCAGAACGCTCAGTAGTGGGCACGTTATGATCAGGTGTCGCGATATTCGCATCGATACGCCATGGCTGACGACCCGCCATACGCAGACCCTCAAACGCTTGCGGGGAAGTTACTTCATGCAGAACCTGACGGTCGATATAAATTAAAGAACTGCCGTCATCATTGGTACGAACCAAATGCGATTCGAACAATTTATCGTATAACGTTTTACCAGCCATGGGCCCTCACCTCTTGTTTTTCTGATCAGCCTGGCATGCTCAACTTCGCCGGCTAATTAACTTATGCAGCTATCCTAGTGCAGCCCAAACTAGAACACAAATTCATAATTTTTATAGTTTGAATTCCAAACAGGAATAGATTAACTTTCCTATAAAACTACAGCTCCTAAAGCAGGCCGTACCTTATGGATACACACTCTTTACAAGCTTTCCTTGCTGTCGCCGAAACAGGCTCATTCTCCAAGGCCGCTGAAAACTTATTCCTGACACAATCAGCTGTCAGCAAACGGGTGGCACAGTTAGAAGATCAGATTAATAGCCGCCTTTTTGACCGCATAGGCCGAACGGTTTCCATGACAGAGGCTGGCAATGCTCTGCTACCAAGAGCACGGGATATCCTGCTCAGGCTTGACGATGCAAAGCGAGTTATAGGCAATCTAACAGCGGGCGAGATTCGCGGATCACTATCCCTCGCGGCCAGTCATCACATCAGTTTGCACCGCCTCCCCCCGCTGCTTAAGCAATTCAGTGAAGAATGCCCTAAAGTTGAATTGGATCTTCAGTTTGCAGAGTCCGAGGTCGCCTACGAAGGCGTACTGAAAGGCGATTTGGAGCTTGCTTTAATCACCCTTTCCCCTGAACCTGATCCTTCCATTCATTCTGAGATAGTCTGGGATGATCTTCTTCACTATGTAGTGGCCGAAGACCACCCGCTGGCAGAATTTAATGAAATTGATCTTAAACAGTTAACTGACTTCAACGCTATATTGCCCGGCAGCAATACATTTACCCGTTCCTTAGTAGAGCTACTTTTCCAACAACATCAGCTTGAACTTAATGTAACCATGTCGACAAATTACCTTGATACGATTCGCATGATGGTAAGCATCGGTCTCGGCTGGAGCCTCCTGCCTGAAAGCCTGGTCGACAAAGGACTGAAAGTGCTTAATGTTGTTGATTCAGAGCCGGTTCATCGTAATCTCGGCATTATTTTCCACCGCGACCGTACACTATCCAATGCCGCTACCCATCTGGTAGAGATGTTAAGAAGTGAGCGTTAAGCAGATGTAAGCACCCGCAACATGTAATAAGATGACCCTATAGAGAGAAGCGGAGATTCTGGCTAATGGAAAACAATAACGTATCGATGGAAGAACTACTGGATGCACAAAAGGCATACTGGCAGAAACTGATTTCCGGTACGGAAGCCCCCACCCCTGGTGACTGGGCTGACTTTTTAGCCAAAAACCAGAAAGAGGCCAGCCAGGAAGCCCCCAAGCAGTTTTCTCAGCTTTTAGATATTCTGGGCGCGCAATCCACTAACTTCACAGCTTATGGTGAAGAGCTACTTAAACAGTTTCGTTCTGGCAGCGAGCAACACCTCAATCAAGCGGTTGAGCAGTTCTCTCAATATATGCAATCGCAAACAGCGGATGCTTTGATGCAACAGTGGCAGCTACCTGAACAATTCGCCGCTTTGTTTAAGACCCACAGTTTCCGCGATGACCTGATGTTTGAAAATCCGTTTATCAGCGGAATGAAAAGCCTTCTTGAAACACCGGTTATTGGTGGTAACCGAGAGAATCAGGAACAAATTCGCGAAACGATCAAATTAACCATCGAGTATCAGGAAGCGCTAAAGGAATATATCGTCCACTACAACTCAATCAATCAGCATGCGACTTCACAGATGCTACAAACATTGAGCCAAGGTGAGGCAAAGGCAGGTAGCTTGCAGCAGCTCCATGATATCTGGGTAGATGCTTATGAATCAGCTTACTCAAAAACCGTTTTTACCGATGCTTATCAACGCTCCCATGGCCGCATCAGCAATGCTCTGATGCAATTACGGAAGTTTGCTCAGGATGTCAGGGACGTTCATTTTCAATCAGTCGGCCTGGCAACTCGTAAGGGACTGGATACAGCACTTAAACGTCAGCACCAGCTACGTAAAGAGATGCGGGTTCAGAAACGTGAAGTGCAATCCATCAGTGAGCAAATGAACCAGCTCCAGTCGGAAAACGCCGCCCATCTGATTATGGAAATGAAAAAAGAGATCGACGGCCTGCGCAAAGAAATTTCCGCGCTCAAGAAAGCTGCTAAAGAGGATTAAGCGATGAAGGCATTTGATCTGGATCCAGCCAAAGTAGCCCACGAACTGTTCGAGTTTAATCGCAAGCTGCTAAAGAGCTACAACACCCTGGCCCAGCTAAAAGAGGTAGATGTGGATTCCACCCCGTATGAGGTGATCTACACCGAAGATAAACTTCGCCTGCGCTTTTATCAGGCCCAAGGCGACAAACGCTGCAATACCCCTCTTCTTATCTGTTACGCGCTAGTCAACCGTCCATACATGATCGATCTGGAAAGTCAGCGTTCCATGCTACAGCGGTTATTAGAAGCTGGGCTCGATGTATACCTAATTGATTGGGGTTATCCAGATCCCGCAGATCGCTATCTGGATCTGGATGACTATATCAATGAATACGTTAATAACTGTGTTGAAAGTGTTCTCGCACATGCGGGTGTTGAAAAGACTAACCTCCTGGGGATCTGCCAGGGCGGCACATTCAGCTTGTGTTACACATCACTCAATCCGGAAAAGATCAAAAACCTGATCACTATGGTTACACCGGTTGATTTTCAAACCGAAGATAACCTGCTTTATCATTTGGCAAAATATGTTGATGCCGATCTTGCCGTTGAAACCTACGGCAATATTCCAGGCAGTATGCTAAACGATTCCTACAACTCTCTCATGCCGATGCGACTGGGAGTGCAGAAAAACTTGGGGATGCCAAACCAGCTGGAAAACCGGGAGAGCGCTCTCAGCTTTTTGCGAATGGAGAAGTGGATCTATGACAGCCCGGACCAGGCTGGGGAAGCCTTTCGAGAGTTTATCACTCAGTTTTTCCAGCAAAACAAGCTGATTCATGGCGAAGCAATGATCGGTGATAAACAGGTCGATCTGGGCAAAATCACTCAACCTGTACTTAATATCTTCGGTAGCTTCGACCACCTGGTTCCACCTAAAGCATCTACCGCTTTGGCTGACCACGTTAACTCGGCTGATTATCAAGAGATGGAAGTCAAAGCCGGTCATATTGGTGTATTTGTATCAGGGAAATCGCAAACCCAGGTTGCTCCAGCTATCGTCAACTGGTTAGCAGAAAGAGACTAAACAGGCCGCTGTAGTCACTTGCCACCCAATATCTCTCGACTAAGATCAGTTATGAGTGTTTTTCAGGCTGATTTGTCGCATTTTTTGCTTCCTACCAGCGAAATTGTCGACTAAAATCGCGCGTCTATTTTTTGTCGTACCGATTCGGAGAGTACCGCCTTGCCAAGTAACGGGAAAATCAAGCTTCAGGGCTTTAATAACCTGACTAAAAGCCTGAGCTTCTGTATTTATGATGTCTGCTATGCAAAAACGCCTGAGCAGAAGGCAGAGTACATTGAATATATTGATGAACAATACAGCGCAGAACGTCTAACGGACATTCTCAGCGAATGCTGTGACATCATCGGTGCGAACATCCTCAACGTAGCCCGCCAGGACTATGATCCGCAAGGGGCCAGTGTCACCATCCTTGTGGCTGAAGAGCCAATCAAAGATGCTGATAACGTCGACACCACTGAGAAACCTGGCCCTATGCCAGATTCAGTAGTCGCACACCTGGATAAAAGCCATATCTGTGTTCATACCTATCCGGAAGCTCATCCAGATAATGGAATCTGTACTTTCCGTGCTGATATCGAAGTGTCTACTTGCGGTATTATTTCTCCGCTGAAAGCACTCAACTATCTGATCCATAGCCTGGAATCCGATATTGTTACCGTTGACTATCGAGTGCGCGGTTTTACTCGCGATATTCATGGTGTTAAGCACTACATTGATCACGATATCAATTCGATCCAAAACTTTTTCACTGATGACATCCACGACCAGTATCAAATGCTGGATGTAAATGTTTATCAGGAAAACATCTTCCATACGAAAATGATGCTAAAAGATGTAGATCTGAACACCTACTTGTTTGGCACAACCAAAGAGGAGCTTCTCGAAGAAGAAGTGCGGGAGATTACCGAACGCCTCTACAAAGAGATGAGCGAAATTTTCTATGGGCGAAATATGCCAGACATGAAATAATAAAGGCCGCTACAGCGGCCTTTTTATTACTTAGTTTTGTCTTCGGGCGTAGCTGTAGGCTCTGCCCCTGGAGGTTGCTCCCCCTCTCCGGGTTTGAACATCCCCCACATCTGCATATTCTGATCGGCAATGCGGTTCATCATCGTCAGCGGATTTGCTGCACCCATCATGGTCTGCATCTGATCCCGAATACGGTCCTGGTGCTCCAGAAACGATGCAATGCTTTGCTCAAGATACTGACTCATCATGCCCTGCATGCTATCACCGTAGAAACGGATCAATTGCTGCAGTACCTGATTAGTTAATAAGGTTCCGTGACCTTGCGCTTCCTGCTCGCTGATAATTTGTAACAGAATATTTCGGGTCAAATCATTACCCGTCTTTGAATCTTCTACCTTAAAGGCCTCACCATTCAGCACCAGCTGCTTCACATCATCCAGCGTCACATAGCAGCTTCTTGAAGTGTCGTACAAACGGCGATTTGTATATTTTCTTAGAATACGCAATTCACTATCTCTCTCGTAACATTCCCTTGGATATACCTGATCACTTCACCTTGATCAGTCTTTTTTATTATCTGAACTGCCGTATCCGGAAGTCATCATGCCAAGCATCAATTTTTGCAGCGCTTCCATAGAACCCAAGCCGCTGGTCAAATAAGGCTTAAACAGAGTAAGGGGATCATATCCTTCAACCCCAGCTTCCATCTGTTCCGTAATCTTATCCATCATATCTTGCTGAAATTTCTGCACATCTGGCAATCCCAGAACTTTGCGCAGCTCTTCCGGAGACATATCAATATCGATTTTGAACTTCACACCCTGACTCCTCTATCAGGCAGAACTATATACTAATCCTATATCAAAAATTCGGCGGTGCAAAATACTCAAATCAATTGTTTTGCTGCACTTTTTCCGGATAGATCCAGATCAAAGCTAGCAAAATCGCAACAAAGCTTGCTGCAGCAGATAATCCGAAGGTCACCAGAACACCAAAATCGTCCCATAACAAACCACTGACAAATGCACCAAGCGCACCGCCTAAACCGAAACCAAAGCTGGAAAAGAGAGCCTGCCCCTGACCATGAGTTTGCTCGGTAAAGTAATGATTTACCAGGGCAATACCCACCGCATGCAGCGCACCAAATGTTGCAGCATGGAGGGTTTGTGCAAGCAGCATTAGCGGGAGATTTTCCGGAACCAGGCCAATTAACAACCAACGCAAAACACAGAGCATCAGACTCACAATCATAATCGCCCTGATACCCCAGCGCTGCAGCATCCAGTGCATGTAGATAAAAACGATTACTTCAGCAATAACACCAATAGCCCACAACAAACCCACTTCAGCGCGGCTATAACCTACATCCACCATAAGGACACTGTAAAAGGTGTAGTAGGCGCCATGGCCAAACTGAATAAGGAGGCAGATGGAAAAAAAAGCGATGACCTGGGGACGTAGTAGTAACTCGATAAACCCTTTACCACGAATAACATTCTCGATCTGACCTGTGCTCTTTGCCACGCGTGGAATCAACAGTGTGTTTAACCAGATTAACAACATCATGGCTAACATGATCCAGGGAAGCCAGGTGATAGAAAGATAATCCAGAAGAGCACCAATACCGACAACCGCGATAATAAATCCGACAGATCCCCACAATCGGATTCTGCTGTAGCGGTTTTTCGCATCCCCTAACTGACGAAGTGTTATAACCTCAAACTGCGGTAAAACGGCGTTCCAAAAAAAACTAAATCCAAGCATCACCAGGCCAATACCCACAGCAGTATCCTGCCAAAAGATACCGATGAACATTATCCAGGTCATCAATGCGCCAAAACGCACAATTTGGACTCGCTTTCCACTTCGATCCGCCAGCCACCCCCATAAATTCGGCGCGACAATTCGGGACATCTGCAGCAATGCCATTAAGCTACCAATGGTTTGCGCATCGAAATTAAAAGATTTTAGATAGAGAGACCAATAAGGTACCAACGCACCCAGCAGCGCAAAATAGAAGAAGTAGAAACCAGAAAGCCGGATATAACTATCCAATACGTTTTACCTTATCAATCCAAAACAATCAGATTATCAATCAAAAAAGCCGGTTCACTCAACGTGCACCGGCTTTATCTAATACATCGATGTCTATTCAGGCTTTATCTAATGCGTCGAGCAGATATTGGGGCAAGCCAAAACAGCCCAGATGAGTTTGCGGGTTATAGTAACGAGTTGTGATACCACTGTCCGCAAAACGCTTTTGCAACTCGGAGAGATCAAGCTGCCGAAGCGATTCGTTATCTGAACCCCAGGCTAAAGTCATTACACCACCAATGTAGGTTGGAACCGCAACCGCATAAAAGCTCTGATCTTTAAAATATGGGCTCAGGCGACGACGGGTTGTGATGACTTCATCCTGCTGAAGGAATGGCACACCGTTCTGTGCGACAAATACGCCACCTTCATTAAGAAGGCTTTTACAACCTTCATAGAAACGACTGGAGAAAAGGACTTCGCCTGGTCCAACCGGATCAGTGCAATCTGAAATAATCACATCGAACTTTTCATCCGTAGAGTTTACGTACTCAACTCCATCTGCAATAACAATGTTTGCACGCGGATCATCAAATGCACCCGCCGAATGATTAGGCAGATACTCTTTACACATGTCGATTACAGCCTGGTCAATCTCGACCTGTGTAACATGTTCAACACTTTTATGGCGGCAAACTTCTCGCAAAATACCACCATCACCCCCACCAATAATCAGCACTCGCTTTGCCTTTCCATGCGCAAGGATAGGCACATGCGTTAACATTTCATGATATACAAACTCATCACGTTCGGTTGTCTGGATGATGCCATCTAGTGCCATCACAGTCCCGTAGACCGGATTACGAAAAATAATGAGATGCCAAGAATCAGTCTGTTGTTCAAACAAGACCTCTTCTACATCGAAAGCCTGCCCGTAACCTTTATGTAAAGTTTCTTTATAGTTTGTAGTCATGAAATTAACACCCATTTAAAGCGGTAATGCTCCAAATGTCATTGAAATAGTAAGAATGGGTTGAGTTCGCTGAAAGCTTCAACTGGAGCGCATTTATACCCCTAAAGAACGCAAAAACAAAGCTATATTTACTCATGTAAAACAACTACACACGAGTAACATTTTCATTCAATAATACTGACATATTCGCTCACCTCAATAAGTTAGAGAGCAGTTTTAGTGCGCACCTCACCATTTTGGAGCAATGTATCAAAATATTAGTTTTTGATTGAATAGGCTGTAGGCCTTATAACTAAAGGCTTACAGCCATGATTATACCAAAGTCTAATTTCGCCAGCAGGTTGGTATATATTCTGCTAGGTTTGCTAGTAAGCAAGTTTTATTAAATCTGTTCGCTATATTTAAGAACAATAACAACTAAAGCAATTACGGCATTATCGCCATCCTTACAAACGGAGAAACGTAATGAAACGACTTACCTCAGTGATCGCAACAGGTCTGGCACTTGGCCTTTCTTTCGGTGCTCAAGCAGGCACCCTTGAGGATGTACAGAAAAGAGGCAGTGTCTCTTGTGGTGTGAGTACTGGCCTGGCAGGTTTTTCTCAGAAAGATGAGAACGGCACCTGGAGCGGACTGGACGTAGATGTTTGTCGCTCGGTAGCCGCCGCTGTTCTGGGCGATGCGAGCAAAGTGCAATATAAACCGCTTACAGCAAAAGAACGTTTCACCGCCCTACAGTCAGGTGAAATCGACATTCTGTCTCGTAACACGACCTGGACACATACCCGTGATACGTCTCTGGGTCTGAACTTCGCAGGTGTTAACTATTACGACGGTCAGGGCTTCATGGTCTCTAAAGATCTGGGCGTAAGCAGCGCACTGGATCTGGACGGCGCAGCCGTATGTATCCAGGCAGGTACAACCACTGAGCTGAACCTGGCGGATTACTTCCGTGCTAATGGCATCACTTATAACGCAATCACGTTTGATACGTCTGACCAGACTCGTGCCGGCTTCGAAAGCGGTCGTTGTGACGTACTGACGTCTGACCAGTCTCAGCTGTACGCACTGCGTATCGGTCTGAAAGATCCATCTTCTGCGATGGTACTGCCTGAAGTTATCTCTAAAGAGCCTCTGGGTCCTGTAGTACGTCAGGGCGATGATCAGTGGTTTAACATTGTTAAGTGGTCTGTTTACGCGATGGTTGAAGCTGAGTTCATGGGCATCAACAGCGCCAATGCTGATCAGGCTAAATCACAGGGTAACCCAGGCCAGCAGCGTCTGATGGGTGTTGATACTGATTCCGGTGAGAAAATGGGCATCAGCAACGACTGGGCTTACAACATCGTTAAGCAGGTGGGTAACTACGGCGAAAGCTTTGAACGTAACGTGGGTCAGGGTTCTCCTCTGAAGATTTCCCGCGGTCTTAACGCCCAGTGGAACAAGGGCGGCATCATGTACTCTTCTCCAGTACGTTAAGAAGGACAAAACAGAGGGACATTTTATGTCCCTCTGCTATTTTTACTTATAACCTTCTGAAGATAAGTGCTTAATTATGTCTGAAAAGCCGCAGGTGAAATCCTCACCCTCTTTCTTCAATAACCCTAGAAATCGCTCGATTATCTATCAGCTGCTCCTGTTGTTTGGGCTTGGCTACTTCTTCTATAGCATCATCAGCAATACGCTGGCGAATATGGAAGCTCGAGGCATTCAAAGTGGTTATGACTTCCTGTTTAACACGGCAGGTTTTGACATCCTGATGTCACTCATTCCCTACGATGCGACCAATACTTATGGCCGTACCTTTATCGTAGGCTTACTCAATACCGTGTTGGTTTCAATTATCGGCATCATTCTGTCGACCATGGTCGGATTTATCATGGGGGTTGCACACTTCTCCCATAACCTGCTGATCCGTAAACTGGCAACCGCTTACGTTGAAACCTTCCGTAACATTCCTTTATTGCTGCAGATTTTCTTCTGGTACTTTGCAGTCTTGGCTGCGTTGCCAAGTGCACGCCAGAGTATGAGTCTGGGTGAGGTCATTTTCCTTAACGTGCGTGGCCTGTACTTCCCGGGGCTAACCCCTGAAGGCGGCGCATCCGTTGTTTATGCTGCGATTGCTGCGGCGATCATTGGCATCTTTGTGCTGAAACGCTGGGCGAAGAAACGCCAGGACGATACCGGGCAACAGTTCCCTGTACTCTGGGTAAGCCTGGGTATGCTATTTGGTCTTCCCCTGCTGGCATTGATTGTGATGGGTTTCCCTTTTGCCTGGGACATTCCTTACCTGAAAGGCTTTAACTTCCGTGGCGGTATCACCGTGATACCTGAGCTGATGGCACTGGCCTTAGCCCTGACCGTTTACACCGGTGCGTTTATTGCGGAAGCCGTGCGAGCGGGTATTCAGGCCGTTCCTCATGGTCAGACAGAAGCCGCGCGTAGCATTGGCCTGAAAGAGGGCAAGATCATGAAACTGATCATTGTGCCTCAGGCGATGCGTGTCATCGTGCCTCTGCTGAACAGCGAGTATCAGAGCCTTGTTAAAAACTCGACGCTGGCCACAGCGATCGGTTACCCCGACCTGTTTACTGTGTTCGTGGGCACCACCCTGAACCAGACCGGTCAGGCGATCGAAATCGTCTTCATGACCATGGCCGTATACTTCGTGGTTAACATGACGATCTCATTCCTGATGAACCGACTCAACAGCAGTGTTGCGTTGACGGAACGATAAGGGGAGCTGACTGATATGAAAGAATTTAAACCATTACCCGATCAGCCGGCGCCAAACGATACTGTTGGACCGATTCACTGGGTTAAAGACAACTTCTTCTCCTCTGCCGCAAACACGATTGCGACGTTGCTGATTCTGGCGTTGCTGGCAACGGTTATTCCGCCTCTGGTGGACTGGCTGCTGATCTCTGCGAACTGGTCTGGCACCACTCAGGATGCCTGCACCAAAGACGGCGCGTGCTGGGTGTTCGTGATTGCCTGGTCGAAACAGTTCTTCTATGGGAGTTACCCGACCGAAGAGCTATGGCGTATCAACCTGTGCGTCCTGATGCTGATTGGTGTGATCGCGTCTTCACAACTGCTCAACAAGGACTGGCGTAATAAGTTCTCTATTCCGGCGTTTCTTCTGCTGCCATTCGTCTGCATTCTGATTCTGGATGGAAGCTGGATCGGTCTGGAGTATGTCTCTACAGACTACTGGGGCGGTTTTGCGTTAAACGTACTACTGGCAGCCGCCAGTATCATCGTTGCGTTCCCGCTGAGCTTTGTCTGGGCTCTGGGACGTCGTTCAGAGATGCCGTTTATTAAAAGCGTCAGTATTCTTCTGATCGAGTTTTTCCGTGGCGTACCGGTACTGGCCCTGTTCTTTATGGGTTCGGTGATGCTGCCACTGTTCTTCCCGGAAGGTACCAACGTCGACAAGCTGGTGCGTGTGTGGATCGTACTGACGCTGTTTATGGCGGGCTACATGGCGGAAGTGTTCCGTGGTGGTTTCCAGGCGGTTCCGACCGGACAGTATGAAGCGGCGGACTCACTGGGTCTGAGCTATTGGCAGAAAACGCTTTTGATTATCCTGCCACAGGTGATCAAAGTATCGATGCCCAACATTCTGGCGACCTTTGTCATGCTGTTTAAGAACACCACGTTCTTGCTCATCATCGGTATTTTCGAAGTGCTGAGCACCACTCAGACAGCCCTGACAAACTCGAACTGGCTGGGCGGCCACTCCACTGAAGGCTACCTGTTTGTAGCTATCGTTTTCTGGATCTGCTGTTACAGCATGTCACGCATCAGTGCGTCGATTGAGCGCAAACTCGATACCAGCCATAAGAATTAAGAGGAACTCCTTGTGAGCGTAGAACAAGAAAAAACTAACGAAAATAACGATGACATCATCGTTATCAAGGATCTCAACAAGTGGTATGGCGAGTTCCATGTACTGAAAGACATTAACCTGCGGGTTAAAAAAGGCGAAAAGATCGTTATCTGTGGGCCTTCGGGCTCCGGTAAATCCACCATGACGCGTTGCATCAACCGCCTTGAGGAGTTCCAGCGCGGCTCCCTGACGGTGAATGGTGTGGAGATGATCGAAGACGTTAAGAATATCGAAGCGATCCGCCGTGAGGTGGGTATGGTATTCCAGCACTTCAACCTGTTCCCGCATCTGACAATTCTGGAGAATCTGACGCTGGGCCCGATCTGGGTGCAGAAGAAGCCGAAGAAAGAAGCTGAAGCGACGGCGATGAAGTACCTGGAGCGCGTTAAGATCCCTGATCAGGCGAACAAGTTCCCGGGACAGTTATCTGGTGGTCAGCAGCAGCGTGTGGCGATCGCTCGCTCCCTGTGTATGAACCCGGAGATAATGCTGTTTGACGAACCGACATCAGCCCTTGACCCGGAAATGATCAAGGAAGTACTGGATGTAATGATCGAACTGGCCAATGAAGGTATGACGATGCTATGCGTAACCCATGAGATGGGTTTTGCGAAGAAAGTAGCCGATCGGGTTATCTTCATGGATGCGGGTGAGATTGTTGAACAGAACACGCCTGAGGAGATCTTTAATAATCCTCAGACGGATCGACTACAGCTGTTCCTCAGCCAGATCCTGGATCACTAATCTTTCACTGACTTTCCAGCGAAAGCAAAGCCGCTTACTCTCAGGAGTGAGCGGCTTTTTTTATTAAGCTGGATCTATATCTACCCCAGCTTCATCTAGCTCAACAACGTCTTGCTCTTTCAGCGCCTCTTCTAGCCACTCCTGTAATGCAGGCAAGCCGAAAACCGTTTCCATATATTGCGCAGAATTTTCAGAAACATTGATCCCATAAGTTCCGAAGCGCAGCACAACCGACGCATAAAAAACATCCGCAATAGAGAACTTTCCAAATAACCATGGCCCCTCTCCAGCGAAGCTTTCCCGTAGATCAGCCCAGAGCGCATCTATTTTTTGTACGTCCTTTACTGCTTCATCACTCAGCGAAACTTTTCTTTTAGCCCTGCAATTCATTGGCATTTCGTTACGTAGGGCCATAAATCCAGAGTGCATTTCGGCAACGACAGCACGGGCTCTAGCGCGATCAGCAGCTGAAGCAGGCCAGCCTTTACCGTTTAGGTAAGTTTCATTGACGTATTCACAAATCGCCAGAGAATCCCAGACAGTGACATCACCGTCGATCAACGTGGGGACTTTCAATGCCGGGGTTTTGCCTTTCAAAGTTTCATAGAACTCTTCACTGAAGAGCTTTAAGAGCACTTCATCAAACTCGATGTCAAACGCCTTAAGAACCAACCAGCCACGCAAAGACCAGGATGAATAGTTTTTATTACCAATATAGAGTTCCATTTCTCTCCTCCTTTCATTGGAATCTATTCTTGCAACTTGCTTTCCCCGTGACTAACGAATAGTTTTGATAGCTTCTATTCGATCTGCTGATGGATACCTTATGGATATTGATGCTCTAAGAAGTTTTATTGCCTTCGTTGATACCGGAAGTTTTACTCGTGCGGCAAAACAAACCTTCAGAACTCAGAGCGCCATCAGCATGCAGATGAAAAAGCTGGAGGAAGAAACCGGACACACCCTGTTTGTAAAAGAGGGGAGAAATCTATCACTCTCTGAGCAAGGGCAACAACTGGTCAGCTATGCTCGCCGGATTATCGCATTGCACGACGAGGCGATTGGTAATTTCAGTCAAAGCCATAACCATCCGCCGCTCGTAATTGGTTGTCCAGATGATTATGCGGAATCTATTCTGCCCTTACTCAGTAACCTGATAAGGGAAGCCCTTCCTGAACAAAATCTACGCATATGCTGTGATAGTAGTAGCAAGCTACGACTTATGCTTGACGCAGGTGACGTTCACGCCGCTATTTTAACTCGCGCTCCAGAAGCCGAAGAGGGTTATCTCCTCAAACATGACACAGGAGTCTGGGTTCATGGGGGCTTTCCGGAACTCGCACACCTTAAACCCGTTCCACTGGTTTTATATGAACCTGACTGCAAATTTCACAGCACAGCCATAGACGGCATGGAGAAACAGGGATTGAATTATCGATTAGCCTGCAGCTCTTCAAGTGCTACGGCAATTAAGAGCTTAGTTAAACAGGGACTGGGAATAAGCGCTATGGCAACTTCAAGCGTAACAGAAGGGCTTGAGGTTATTGATGATGTCGAGCTCCCTGCTCTGCCTTCAGTCGACATTGTTTTAGCTACTGCTCCGGTACCCCATCCGATGTTTGGCAGCGCGCTTGCGGCCAGCCTTAGTAAACAGTTCTTCGACACGCAAAATAATTGAAATTAAAGCGCCTTTGCGTATCTATCCCGAAGAATAGCAACACGCTCAACATAAGCCTTAGTTTCAGCATAGGGCGGCACGCCGTTATAACGCCTTACCGCACCAGGGCCTGCGTTGTAGGCTGCCGTCGCCAGTGTGAGGTCCCCGGAATAGCTATCTAACAGTGCAGCCAGATATTTTGTGCCCCCATGGATATTCTGCGTCGCATTGAAACTATCCGAGACACCCAGATCTTTCGCCGTTGCCGGCATCAATTGCATCAAGCCTTGCGCTCCCGCCCGTGACACTGCTTTTTCACGAAAGGCCGACTCAGCATGGATAACGGCCCTAACAAGTGCCTCATCCACTCCAAACTGGTTGGCAGCTACTTTTACTACGTCCCTGTACGCTTTAAGGTTCAATGGAGTTGTCTGCCAGTTAACGGGAGAGGAAACACCACAAGCAAAGCAGTCAAATCGTAAAACCTCAAAAGCAAAATCAACTGGCCTCTGGTCAGTAAACGATAATACGCCTTGGTTATTACGATACCTGTAGACGCTTTGCGTGGAGGATTTGGAAGTATTGGTATAATGAACAGCCCGCTGCTTATCATTGAGATTGGTATATTCAACACGCCCATCCGGGTGCACGATCTTTCTGATCTCACCCGATGCCACCAGCGTTGAAGCCCCCAGACACATACAAAGCGCTGTAATGGATGATAGATGGCGTATCAAACTTAGCAATTTCCTTTTACCCATACTCGCAGTTTAGCAAGAAATTCAGCGATTCAAATCTCTTTTGGGGGCAAAATCAGCGATGAAAACAAGAGCCCGGTCACAAGCGCAATTGCTACAAAACTCATACTGAACGCAGTATCGATACCCTCTACTATGTTTTTCTCCACCAGCAACGATAAGCTCTGAAAACCGACACTCCCAGGTACCAGAAGGATAATTCCTGGCAATAACATCACCGCCTTGGTGATACCAGATAACCGCTCAAATAGATTCGATACTAAACCCGTAACAAACGCGCCGATAAATGCTCCCATCACCTGACCAAACAACTGGGATCCATACCAGGTCGCGGCAAAGGCGATCAACCCTCCCAGAACAGCCCAATGCATATCTTGTGGGCGACACTGAAACAAGAAACACAAACCGACCCCTGCTATAGCGATAGCTGGCCACAAAGCCCAATTGGGTAAATACCATTCCAGGCTAACCTCCTGAAAAGGAAACAACCCCATACCGATGGCATTACCTATAGCTACACCAAAGCCAATTTGGAGGAAAATCGTCCCTGCATAAACCAAACGAGCAGTACCGGCCACCATATTCTGTCTTGCTAACTCAGCAACGGCTGTTGTTAGAGGTAAGCCTGGAACCAGCACTATCACGCCCGCTACAGTTGCAATATAAGGCGAGGTTAGCCAACCCAAACTTGCAACAAAGTTAGCTAGAAGCGCTGAGATAATCGCTGATAGTGTCGGGAACAGATACTTTAGGGAATCCGTTTTAAGAAATTTAACCGCGATAAGCCCCGTTATCATTCCAATGATTAAAGCCACGACAATTTCGGGTACCGCACCACCTAGGAGATGGGCGATTCCTGCAGAAAGCAAACCAAACCCTGCCATCTGCCCTTTAAGACCAAATCTTACCCCTGAGTTAGAGATTGACTTAAGCTGATAAGCACCATCAGCTACGCTCATCTCATCTGACATTACACCGCGCACAACTTCATGCACTTGGATACGACGCTCCAGATTCACCTCCCCCTGCTCTACCCTAAACACATAGGTCTTGGGTTCCGGCTCATCGGGATGCGAGAAACTCATAATCAGATTGGTTGGCTGAGCAAGACATTGCACACCGAACCCCAGCTTCTGTCCGACATGCTTCATCGTGTTTTCCAACTCGTATGCCGTCATACCGTATGTATGCAAGGCTTTGGCAAGGCGAAGCATGAAACCCACCGGCAGCGTTCTGGGCGGGAAATTAGGTTGCTTGTCCAGCGACAAGTGATCAATCAGATCAAAAGACATCAGTTTATTTCCAGGGTATAAAAAGCAAAAAAGGATAAATTATCGCTAATTTATCCTTTCAGAAGTTTAGTTGGCGATATCAGGTTCAGGTAATCACCGGGACCTCAGATTTAACATCTGCATTCTGACCCCGATCCCTTAAGAAGTGATCCATCAGGACAATCGCCATCATGGCTTCAGCAATAGGTGTCGCTCTGATACCCACACATGGATCATGGCGACCTTTAGTCACCACCTCGATCTCCTCACCACGGCTATTGATACTTCGACCTGGAAGACGCAGGCTCGATGTAGGTTTTAGCGCCATATGTGCTACCAGATCTTGTCCCGTAGAAATACCACCTAGCACACCGCCGGCATGATTAGATAAGAATCCCTCTGGGGTCATTTCATCACGGTGCTCAGTACCCTTCTGTTCTACTGATGCAAAACCATCACCGATCTCTACACCCTTTACGGCATTGATACTCATTAGAGCATGAGCGAGATCAGCATCCAAACGATCAAAGATGGGTTCACCTAAACCGACGGGCATGCCAGAAGCGACAACGCTAATTTTAGCACCAATAGAATTGCCCTCTTTACGAAGCGCATCCATGTATTCCTCCATTTGAGGAACCGATGCAGCATCTGGAGAGAAGAAAGGGTTATTCGGCACTTCATTCCAGTCAAAGTTAGCTTCATCTATTTTGATTGGACCTAATTGTGAAAGGTAACCTTTAACTTCGATGCCTTTAGCTGCAAGGAACTTTTTAGCAATAGCGCCGGCAGCAACACGCATAGCGGTCTCACGAGCAGAAGAACGCCCACCGCCACGGTAGTCACGGAAACCATACTTATGCGTATACACATAATCTGCATGTGCTGGTCGAAAGGTCTCTTCAATATTCGAGTAATCTTTAGAGCGCTGATCCGTATTCTTGATCAAAAGGCCGATCGGAGTCCCTGTTGTTTTACCTTCAAACACACCAGAAAGGATCTCAACCTCATCAGCTTCTCTTCGCTGGGTTGTATGACGAGACGTACCAGGCTTGCGACGGTCCAGATCAATCTGCAGATCTTCCTCTGTCAGTTCGATGCCTGGAGGGCAACCATCAACTATGCAGCCAAGCGCTTTACCATGGCTCTCACCAAAGGTGGTGACCGTGAAAAGTTTACCGTACGTATTTCCTGACATCTCAGTCTTCCATCTAACACAATCTAAAATAGTGGCCGGGGATTATACCAGACTCTCCCGGTATTGGAGCAGTTCGTTAGCAGTAATCGCAAATACCCCATTACCCCCTCGTTGAAACTCTATCCAGACGATGGGTAGTTCCGGAAATTGCTCCATCATATGCACTTCGCTATTTCCTACCTCAACCACCAGCAAACCGTCATCGGTGAGATAATCATTAGCTTCAGCAAGAATACGACGCGTTATATCCAGCCCATCAGGCCCAGAACCCAGAGCTAGCTCAGGTTCATGGTCATACTCCTCAGGCATTGAAGCTAAATCATCAGCATCAACATACGGAGGATTGCTAACAATCAGATCATACTTTTTGCCCTTAAGATTGCAGAACAGATCGCTCTCAATTGCATGGACCCGCTCCGCCATCTCGTGCTTTTCAATATTCATATGTGCAACGTCGATGGCATCCTTGGAAATATCTGCCAGATCCACTTCAGCCTCAGCAAAAGCATACGCACAAGCAATACCGATACAACCACTACCCGTACAAAGATCGAGAACACGCTCAACAGGGCCTTCACGCAACCAGGGAACGAACTCTGCTTCAATTAATTCAGCAATTGGGGAACGAGGAATGAGTACCCGTTCGTCAACATAGAAAGGCAGCTGACAGAACCATGACTCCCCCGTAATATAAGGCAGTGGCTTGCGCTCGACTGCGCGTTGCTGAATGTAGCTCAATACCTTTGTTTTCTCATCCAGGGTCAATCGACCGTCTAAAACGGCGGGATTAACGTCCCAGGAAAGGTCTACAGCTGCGAGAACCAACTGAGCAGCTTCATCCCAGGCGTTATCTGTTCCATGACCAAAATAGACTTTATTTTTCCCAAACTGGCTCATCGCATACCTAATATAATCGCGAAGGCTATGCAATTGATCTGTAACCCTTTTTTCGTTTGAGTTATGTTCACTCATTCAGTCAGAACCGTTTTTTTGTTAAATTAAAGACGCCATCTTAATAAAACTTGTTCGGTAACACCATGAAAGACCCAAACGATACAGAAAACGAATTCTCATTCGCAGACGCGATGCAAGGCGTTACCCGACATAAACATGACAAAGCCGATCTATCTGTTGAAAAAACAACTCGAAAAAAGAAAGATCATAATTCAAGTTACCGCCGTCATGCAGCGACGCTAGCCGATGATAAAGTCATTGATGGCCTATCTGATGAAGCGGTAGAGCTGGTTGAATCCAGTGAAGAGTTACTGTTTGCCAACCCAGGGGTTCAACTTCGCGTTTTGAAGCGACTGAAACAGGGCCACATCCCCTGGGAAGGCGGGATAGACCTGCATGGCTATACCGTCGACCAGGCCCGCGACCAGTTGAGCAAGTTTATTTATGATTCCCGTAAAGCCGGAGCCCGATCAGTCATTGTTATCCACGGTAAAGCGTATTCTTCTGAAGGCCAGGAACCATTAATTAAATCTTATGTTAATGAATGGCTTAAACGCCTGGATGGGGTTCTGGCATTTTGTTCAGCCCAACCTAAGGATGGCGGAACCGGGGCTCTCTACGTACTCCTGAAAAAAAGTACTAATTAATAGGCTCTCCCTGCTCGAGGGCTTCTAGCTTATCACGTGTTGCCAGGCGGCCGTATTCAATGGTTTCAGCAGCGCGATGGAAGTCATAGAAGCTACAAAGGTCTTTGGGGATACGCACAATCAGATCTGGTGGATAACCAGCAATCTTATATTCGGCCAGGCTCGCCTGCATAACCTCAACCGAATTCAGCAAGATATCCATCCGCCCACCAATTGAATCACTTTTCTGCTCCACATTTGTACCCGAGGGCTTACGGTCGACTTCAGGCATATGCCATTCATCACTCATACCACTACGCTTCAGATACTTATTCGTTGGCAGCTTCAAATGACTATGTGATGAATCTCCGGTATTCAGGTCAATCGCAATAATAAGATCCGCCTGAGCCGCTACAGCCGGGATAATGGGTAAAGGGTTAAGAACACCACCATCAACCAGCACCCTTCCCTCTTTAATCACCGGCGTAAACAAGCCAGGTACAGCGACAGAAGCGCGAATCGCTTCGAGTAGAGAGCCTTTCTGGAACCAAACTTCTTTTTGGTGAGCAATATCGGCTGAAACCGCTGTAAAATCGATTGGCAGGCTCTCGATGTCAGGTGTACCCAGGATTTCAGCAAGTTTT
Source organism: Neptuniibacter caesariensis (assembly GCF_000153345.1). Classification (GTDB taxonomy): domain Bacteria; phylum Pseudomonadota; class Gammaproteobacteria; order Pseudomonadales; family Balneatricaceae; genus Neptuniibacter; species Neptuniibacter caesariensis. The sequence continues at coordinate 680,171 of NZ_CH724127.1, read as the reverse complement.
ACAAATACCTTGTCACCGCGGATAGCGCCTTTAGACAAGGTAAAATCCAGAAGTCTGACGACCCCCATCCAGTTCAGTGAAGAAACCCATTCTTTGTATGCATCCAGCTTACCTGCGGCATAAAGTCCTCCGACCAAAGCACCCATCGAGCTACCTGATACAGAAACAATCTCATAGCCACGTCGCTGAATCTCTTCAATTGCACCTATATGTGCATACCCTCTCGCGCCACCACTTCCTAACACTAGAGATACTGTTGCCATAAGATTGCTGCCTCCCTACATATCTTCAGTCACCACAGAGATACCTGAAATGCTTTCATTGCCAGCAGCGGAAAAACCACCAAGCGAATGAATCAAAACCCTCTCCTCTGACACGCCAGAAGCTATTAAACGTTTTCTAAACGCCTCTGCGGCTTCTATGGACCTATCAAGCTGCTCTTGCCTTCCACCTTCTTGGTTATCATGGGAAATAATCCAAATACGCTTAGAGACATTTTCTTTGAGGAAATCACTTATCTGAGAAAGCTCAGCTTCCTGCTCTAGCAATTCTGTTTGAACCCCGCTTATCAAAGCTTCGGATAAATCCATCAGTGCGGATTCAAGCAGGTCAAGGCGAAGATAAACACGCTTATTCCCCCTACGCACTGAATACAATGAGATGTATGTGTTTCGAAGCTTAGAAGCAGAAAATTGCTGGGTCTTATCAACCCCATAAAGGCGAGAATACTTAAGAATATTATTCGCCCATTGGTTACTGCTTCCACACTCCCTGCCTACACAGTGAAATAATCGCTCCGCACTAAGCGCTTGTAGTTGACGAGTGAAGCTTTCGAATGCCTCATCAGGCGTATGATTATCAGGAATTCTGTAAGTAATTCGAGTTAAATCACCATTAATTAGTTGCTGCTTTTCAGGTGCTAAAACGCCGTTTATCTTCTCCAAACCACCAAGAACTAAGCGGTAGTCATGATCTTTAATCTCCTCATATTGAACAATAAACGAACGGGGAAATCGCTCCAGTAGATTTGAATCAGCAGAACCCCGAATATCACTCGCAGCATAAAGCTGACCGGATAACGTCCATAGAACAATCAACAACCTTAACATCAGCTTTCCCTATTCAGTAACTCATACCCAAGCATTCAATCTTCCGGTAAGTATTTTGGCAACTTCAGGTACCAGATGGAGATGATGGTCTCCTTCGATCTCAACTAACTCAATTTTCTCAAGATCATCAATCCAACGATCTATTATTGTATCGGCTGCACCTTTTGTCGCTTTTATAACTATAGCTTCTGCTTTTACGGATTTTAGGAAAGAAGAGATCTGTTCAGGGCTAAAACGAACTAACGAGGGCATCAAAAGCTTTGGATCGTTACTCCAGATGTATCCTTTTGCTGTTCGTGTTAACCCCCTTTCCAAAAGAGCTTCGGCGGCTTCACGGGAAACGGGCCAACGGCCATTCATACGTGCATTAACAGCCGCTTCCCATGTCTTGTAAGGCCGGAGGCTTTTATCCGACATTCTGTTTCTTTTGACAATCGCGTCTGATAGCAGTTCCGGTAGTTTATCAACCTCATAAGCCAATGGTCCCAGACCTTCAATCAACATGAGACGATTAACTCTCTCGGGAAAAGTAGCCGCAAACAACATTGCGATGCTTGCCCCCATTGAGTGCCCAACTAAATCAACTTTATCTAACTCAAGCGCATCCAATACACCATGAATATCAGCGACATTATCCCAAATATGATACGGCATAGGCTTAGGCCTGTGCTCTGAACGGCCATGCCCAATCAAATCTAACGCTATCAGCTTTATCCCTTTTAGGTACTTGGCCATCTCAAAAAAAGTAGCCGCATTATCCAGCCAACCATGGAGTGCCAGCATAGGCTTACCATTCGGCTCGCCATATTCAACCGCTACCATCTGATATCCCGCAGCATTTAACACTATTTCGTGGCTCATCTTTACTCTTCTCGAAAACAATTAATCAGTTACACAAAAGCTTTAGAAATAAGATAACATACTGATGCATGGGCTATTTACTATTTTGTTAGGACAACTTCAATGAGCTTTGCTTTACAGTTGAAACAGGACAGTTCTTATAAAAAACCTCAAAAACTGTTTTTTGCTCTATTTGGAATTTTGTTTCTAATAGCCCCCTTCTATTACCAACCTAATTTAGGCGGCGAAGGGCTGTTTATACCGCACAATAGCACTATCTGGATTGTTGCAACCTGGATCATCGCAGCCGCCAGTTTCATGATCTACCGTACCAATGAAATCGTCCTTCCTAGATATTGGTTTGGGCTGGCTTTAATGCCCATTGGTGCTTGGATTACCGGCTTTGTTGCCGTGAATAATAATCCTACTGAATGGTTGGTCAGATTATCTGCTATCACGGGAGGCTATCTATTCTTTCTTAGCCTTTTCCAATTTCGCCTAACCAAGCAGCAAATTGTTAACGCACTGATTATTGTGGTGTTAATGGGATTTATAGCTGCTTTCTTTGGACTTGCCCAAGCCTTAGGCTGGTCAAAACACTTCAGTTTTATCCCATTCAGCCCTAGCCAAACCCCTGTCGGGATCTTTCAGCAGATTAATATCCAAACATCATTTATGGTTACGATGTTGGTTTTAATTCTCTATATTGCAAGTTCTTTCACTCAGTCGAAAATTAGCCCTGCTGTCACGCTGTTACTGATCATCACTGCCTTTTTTGCGAGCTACACCGTGTCCCTAAGTGGTTCACGAGTAGGTCTTCTTGGTATTGCCCTTTCACTCCCACTTATGCTGATAAGCCGCTGGAAAGAGCTATGCACGAAGAAAAGCATTCTCATAGGCCTTTTGCTAACAATGTGTATCGGCGGTTTTTTAGGCAAAGAAGGGGTTATCTCCACCTCAAATAAGATTGAGCGCAGCATTACAAACATAGGAGGAATGGAAGGCGATATTAGGTGGAAGATCTATATTCAATCATGGGAAATATTCAAAGAATCCCCTTTAATTGGACATGGTTTAGGCAGTTTTCAGAAAGTTTTTCAGGAAAGAAGAGCAGATATACAAACCCAAGGAATTACATCTTTTGGAGATGCCCCACGCTTTTCGCACCCACATAATGAGTTCATATTCTGGTTAGTAGAGGGTGGCGCGCTCTCTGTCATTGGTATCTTATGCGCCGTAGCAGCTACTCTAACTCTATTTTATAAATTAGGATGGCGTAAAGGGCTCTCGCTGACGGCATTACTAATTCCAATCACCCTTCACACACAGGTCGAATTACCCTTCTACATTTCCAACACGCCTTGGTTACTTTTCCTGTTCCTTTTATTTTTATGTCATAACTACGATAAAAAAATATTTTCAACTGAAGTCATTTCAACGGCAGCAAGAACAACCATCTCACTATCATTTTTTTTCATTAGCTTAGTTAGCTCTTTTGCGCTTGTTAATGCTCAAAGCGCTAATGCAGGAATAGTAAAATACCTTCAATTGAATCAGAGTTATCCTCAAAATCTCTTACCAGCCCTTAATAATGCCTACTTCCGCGAATATGCCACATACCTTGCATTACGAAGGCAGCTTTTTTTAGGGATTAAGGGAAAGAAGTTAGAGCCCGCTAAAACCTATATACAATGGGCAGAAAACAGCCTAAAAACAGTTCCTGCCCCTCAGACTTATCGAGATTTAGTTATCGCCTATCATTATTTAGGCGATGAAAATAATGCCAGAAGGACATTACAACATGCTCTTTCAATCTATTCTGAGGATATGGGGTTATTGGAACTAAGTGAAAAGATAAACAAAGAGTCAGCACAAAGCCCTAATAAAGATTCCGATAGCGTAGGGTTGGAACGCGATTAAAAACGAATTGCATTAAAGCCAAGCCCAATAGCCGGCCACTCTGCTTCAATTTGAACAATCTCAGCACAATTAAAACCGGCGGGGCTTACCATATTCCCATCACATAAGAGCGCCTCTACATAGGAAATGAGAGGCATGTGGGTAACAATAAGCGGGGTTCGATCTACAACCCCCTCAAGGGAAGAAATTGCATTGCGGGGATCAGAGTCTGGCGTCCAATGCTCCAGCTCTTCAACATCTTTAAGCTTCAACGTATCTGCCATGATCTCAGCAGTTTGCTTCGCTCGGGTATAAGAGCTGTGTAAAATGATATCAACCTCAGATAAAAGGCACAGAATAGACTTCGCTTTCGTTTCAACCTGCAACCGACCTCTCACTGTCAATTGACGTGACTTATCACTACTGGCGTGAAACTCGGCCTCTCCATGGCGCATAACGAAGATCTTCATATATCCCCACGAGGAAGCACGAACTCAACATCAGTGCTTTGCTCATTCATCATCAGCATTTTAACCACTTCAGCAACAGGCGCATGATTAAACACAACTTCATACAAACCCGTCACGAGAGGCATATATACCTGCATTTCCGATGCTTTCTCTTTAACTTGCTTAATGGTATTCACACCTTCAGCAACCTGCCCTAAGGCTTCAACGGCTTCCTCTAATGTTTTACCCTCTCCCAGAGCATGACCCACTCTGTAGTTGCGGCTCAAGGGGGACATACAGGTAACAATCAGATCTCCGACACCCGCTAACCCAATAAAGGTCATTGGATTAGCGCCCATGCAAACAGCAAAGCGGCTCATTTCTGCAAGGCTACGCGTCATTAACATCGCCCGAGTATTCTCGCCCATACCTAGTGCAGCACTGAGTCCAGCCGCAATAGCGTAGATGTTCTTAAGCGTTCCTCCCAACTCCACACCATAAGTGTCAGAACTGGCATAAACACGGAAGTATGATGAGTGAAGTATTGTCTGAACACTGGAACGAAGTAACTGTGACTCACTAGCTACAACGGTAGCAGTCAGCTGCTTGGCCACCACCTCCTTAGCCAGGTTTGGACCACTTAGAACACCCACTTGAGCGCCGGGTAATTCCTCACTGAGGATCTCGCTCATTAAGCTAAATGTTTTTGCCTCAATTCCCTTAGTCGTACTAACAAACATCTGCCCTTCGTTTATAAATGGCTTCGCCTGCTTGATAACATCTCTAAAAGATTGGCTGGGAATAGAAACAAATACTAGCTCAGCATCCTGTACAACTGATTGTAAATCAGATGTCGCTACCACTTTCTCAGAAAGTGAATAACCAGGCAGGTAACGCTTGTTTTCATGTTCGTAGTTAAGTTGATCCGCTCGCTGCTGATCGCGCATCCACAACTGAACATCATATCCATTTTCCGCGATCAGGTTCGCAATTACAGTACCGAAACTTCCACCACCAAGTACCGCAACCTTTTTCAAAACAGTCATAAAAAATACTCGCCACGTGCTGACTATTTAGCAGAGTCGTCCATCGTATCGAGGATTTTGTTAATTCCCTTGAAAAGAAATATAACAATGATATATCCCAATACTGCTAAGCCTAGAAATAAGATCAGTTGTAATGGATCATCAGTTCTCTGATAACCCGCTACACCTAGGGCTGCGATCACCGCACTAAACACTACCGCGATGATGTTAGCCAAACGTTTGGTCTTATGCTTATCCTCTTGAGACATCTTCGCTATCGCCTGACATTTCAGTTTTATCAGTTACATTCGCTTCTGAAGGCTCTTCAACTGCTTTTGGCTCTTGCTGATTGGCCTCTTCAAGAACCTCTGACTTAGGCACATCTGGAGCGCTCTCTTCAGGCTTTTCATCTGTATTAACCTTTGCTTTTGGTTCAAGCAAAAGCTCAGCTTCAGGATGGACACACTCCAGTTTCACACCTGTTTCAGCTTCAATTTCAGGAATAAGGAATGAGTCGTCTTCGCAAGCAAAGCAGATCGAAGCGCCGGTAGCGCCTGCACGCCCTGTACGACCGATACGATGTACATAATCATCAGGATCTTCAGGAAGTTGATAGTTAAAGACGTGAGTCACACCATCAATGTGAATGCCACGACCCGCGACATCAGTAGCAACGAGTACCTGAATTTTCCCACTTCTGAAATCTTCCAGGGTACGTACTCGTTTTTGTTGAGGAATTTCACCGGACATCAGTGCCGCACGAATACCGTCTTTACAGAGCCGATCAGCTAAACGGCGCGTCTCATCTCTGCGATTACCAAAGACAATGACTTTCTCTGCATGGTCTTTATCCATGTAGTTACGAAGCAAACGATACTTTTCTTCACCCGAGACGAGGTAAACCGTCTGTGTAACATTATCTGTGGTTTTAATTTCTGGTGCGATCTCAATCTTCACAGCATCAAGTGTCCACTGTTCCGCCAGATTGAGGATATCGTCGGTAAAGGTTGCGCTATACAATAATGTCTGGCGGTCAGCACCTTTACGCGGAGTATTACGTACAATCGTACGCACATCAGGGATAAAGCCCATGCTTAGCATACGATCCGCTTCATCGAGTACCAGTACCTCTACGTTCCAAAGATCAACATCCTTTCGGTTCACAAAATCGATCAAACGACCCGGCGTTGCGACCAGAATATCGACAGGCTTTTTCTTTAGCTTCTGACGCTGCTTTTCATAATCCATACCACCAACCAGGCTAACCACATGGAGATCAGTATATTTAGCCAGGCCTTTGGCATCTTCAGCTATTTGCAGGGCAAGTTCTCGGGTTGGCGCAACAACGAGTGCACGCGGCTCACCCAAGCGAGGCTTTTCTTCAAGTGGATAATCGATTAGATCCGTAATAATACCCAACAGGAAGGCAGCTGTTTTGCCTGTTCCCGTCTGCGCCTTACCGATAATGTCCTTTCCAGCAAGTGCTGCGGGAATAGTCTCTGCCTGAATACCAGTACAGTATTCAAATTTAAGATCCGAAATCGCGTGCAATACATCATCAGGAAGATTGAAATCATGAAAACGCATCTTCCCTTCTTGCTCAGGCACCACAAATTTCGATGGATCCCATTGAACTTTATTATTCCGATAGTTTGAGCGTCTTCTTCTTTGAGGCTTGCGCGTGGAATCGTTCTTTTTATTTTTTGAGCTCTCAGTTGGAGCTTCCACTTTGTTTTCAGTACTCAAGTCACTAATTCCTAAGAAAATTTACGTCGGTACGGCGGAAGAGCAGCCAGTAATTGTTTACCATAGCGCCGGGTTATAAACCGCCTGTCCAACAGAGTTATATCGCCTTTATCTTCTTCTGTTCGAAGAAGCCTTCCCGTTGCCTGTGTCAATCGCATCGATGCCATCGGTATGACCCATTCCTCAAATGGGTTGCGCCCCTGAGATTCAATCCACTCAGAGTAAGTAGCATCAACAGGGTCATCGGGAACCCCAAAAGGTAATTTTGTAATGATCACATGGGTAAGATACTTACCAGGCAGATCAACGCCTTCAGCAAAAGAAGCCAATCCAAAAATAATGCTCGCCTTCTGCTGGTCTATTTTTTCACGATGCTGGCGAAGAATTTCATGCTTAGCCAGATCACCCTGAACTAAAATACTATCAGCGACAATAGTAGCAGGCATCGCATCGAGAACATACCGCATCTGACGCCAAGAACTGAATAATACCAATGCTGAAGTTTCAGTGGGTAACAACTGGATTAAATAATCACTGATTTCCTGATTATGAAGATCAGGGTTCCCTGGATCTGTTTTCATTGCAGGCACTCGTAATTGTGCTGCATTTTGAAAATCGAAAGGGCTGTTAAAGACCGCACAAGGACTGTCAGAAGGTATCCCAAGGTCGGTATATAACCGATCAAACCGCCCCAACGCAGTTAATGTTGCTGAAGTTACAACTGCACCATAGCACTGACTCCAAAGGTGCTCTTCAAGGTTATCCGCTGCTGAAACCGGACTACTATGGCAGGCAAGATCAATACCCTCATTGCCATCAACCTTCTGTATCCACCTTGCTGTCGGTAACGCGCCTGTTTGATCAGATGCTGAATAGGAGCGTGCGAGACCATATATAGACTGAACTCTCGAATGAAAAGCGCCTATTTGCGGGAACCACTTTTCCCCCATCTCTCTTGGAAGATCAGCCAACTCACCATCCATACCCTCTTTAAGCAGATCAACTATTTGCTCAAATTTTAGAACTACCCTTTCAGCAGCCTGGGCTAGGTTTAATGCGCTCAACTGCAGGGATTCAGGAATAATTCCCTGCGCAAAACGGTATCGATCTGAGGGACCTGATAACTTATCTTCAAGCAGCATATTCAAGAGGGTTTGCATCTCTTGCAGACTCCTCTCCATATCGGAAAAAGGGGTCGCCAGCTTATCAATGTAACTAATCAGAACTACGTGCTCTGAAGCCTCATTTAAAAGCTTATTTAGCGTACGTGTAACCGTACTTAACCAACGGATGCTCGATTTTATTCTGAGACTATATGCAAAATGCCCGGTGGTTTTTGTCGATAGATGGTGACCTTCATCAAAGATATAAATCGTATCTTCAGGCGGAGATAAGATTGCACCTCCCCCTAAAGAGAGATCAGCGAGAACCAGGTCATGATTTGCAACAATCAGATCCCATTTGTCCAACTGCTGACGTGCCAGAAAGAAAGGACAGCTGGAGAAATTACTGCATCGCCTGTTAGTGCACCTGACATGATCACTGGTAGAGAGCTGCCAGATAGGATCAGGCACCGTATCAACCAGGCTATCTCTATCACCATCCCATTCCCCAGAAGCATATTGACTCAAGAGACCTTTAACTTCCAGGATAACTTCTTGATCAAGTTTCTGAGCGACTTCATCTTCATATAGGGCTATCTGCCCTAACTCATTTTGCTGCTCTAAAACCTTTTCTGCGTTAGAAATACAAAAATATCTCCCGCGCCCCTTTGCGAGCCCATAGGTCAGATTAATGCCCGCTTCAGTCACTAACTGAGGAAGATCTTTGAGAATAAGCTGCTCCTGGAGCGCAACAGTCGCTGTAGATACAACAACCTTTTTATTTCTAGCCTGAGCAATGGGCACAGACGCAAGCAGATAGGCCATGGTTTTACCTGTACCTGTGCCAGCTTCCGTGACACAAATATGGTTACCACCCTCACGGACACCCTCATGGTTACTATTAATTGAACCAAGCGTGCGGGCGACTTCGGCAATCATCATTTTTTGGCCGTAACGGGCTTTTAAACCACGATTATCAAGAAATGAAGAATAAGCCTGCTGGATTGTTTTCTGTATCTGCTTATCTAACAAAGGTGATATTCCAAGATGCAAAGAGCTATCAATTTTAACAGGTATAAAACCACAAAAACAAAAAACACTGTATAAAAAAACATTAGTTACTTTACAAATGAAAAACACTGTATAAAAATACAAGTACTGTATAAACAACCAGAACCGAGATCATGAAACTAACAAAACGACAAACGGAAGTTCTTGATTGCATTAAACGGCACATCGGAGAAACGGGTTACCCCCCTACACGTGCTGATATAGCTCGTGATCTTGGATTCAAATCTGCCAACGCTGCAGAAGAACACCTTAAAGCGCTCGCCAAAAAAGGTGCCATTGAAATTATCCCAGGGACATCTCGTGGTATTCGTGTGCCAGAACTGGAAGAAGAGACTGGACTGCCGATTGTTGGTCAAGTGGCAGCAGGATCACCGATTCTAGCCCAGGAACATGTTGAAGATCATTGCACCATTTCCTCTGACTTCTTTCACCCAAAAGCCGATTATCTTCTGAGAGTGAAGGGAACAAGCATGAAAGACATTGGCATTATGGATGGCGACCTTCTGGCCGTTCATCAGTGCCAGCAAGCCCGCGATGGTGAAATCGTTGTCGCCAGGCTTGACGATGAAGTCACTGTAAAGCGCTTTAAGCAGGAAGGTAATATCGTTTATCTGATCGCAGAAAACGAAGAATTCGAGCCGATTGTTGTCGACCTGTCCGAACAGGAGATCGCAATTGAAGGTTTAGGTGTTGGAGTTATTCGCAGAGGTAACTAAGCATGATGGCATTACAGGCAAACGCATCTTTATTCCCAAAGCATAAAGAGCATATCGTACAGCTGAAAACTGACCGTTCTCAAAGCAATTTAGCAGGAACAGTTACAGAAATTGTCGTTAAAGATGATAACTTTTCTAACATTCCTATGCTTATGCCTCTGCTAGCTCAATTAAGCAGAGATGATCGCTGGTTTGTCTGGATTGCCCCACCAGTACTACTTCCAAAGCACCTGTTGATCGAAGCAGGTATTGATCTAAGCAAAGTCATTTTGCTAAACCCGGATAATAAACACAGCACATACGAACTTGCCCAACAAGCACTTAGCACCGGAACCAGCCACGCGGTAATTTCCTGGCCGGGATATTTATCGGAAGAGGAGCTTTCGGGATTAGAATCAGCGGCGAAAGAGGGCCAAAGTCACGGCATTGTTATTCGCCGCCGCCAGCACAGCTAAACTATGCAAAAATTTAATGAATAGTGGGAGCAGGTTGTTCCTGCTCACTTTCATTATTAGACAAATCAACGCCCGACTCAGCCACCATCTGAATACCAGCAGTTAACATTACACGGGCCACTTCAAGACATTGATCATTTAACTTTTCTCGAATTTCTTCTGAGAAGTTAATTTTCATGATGGGTTCAGAACCACTATCCGCATCCCTGATAGCAAGCTCGCCATCTTCCAGTTCAACGATTTCCAATACTAGTTCCGGATTATTTCCTGACACCTTAAACTACCACTCCTGCATACCTTCTCTCAGGCGATTAATGAGTTCAGAAAGTGATTCAAACCATGTTTCATATTCATCGATGATTTCACCATCCTCTGCATGATCAGGGTTAACCTGCAATACATGTATCTCGGATACACTGGATGTTTCCGTAGGCTGGCTCTGCTTGTCCGAACCATGCCAGCAAGCTTCATATGCCGACATTAACTTATGTAACCAGCCTTTATTATCAGCTTCAAGTGAGCTTAGCTGCGTTAACTCGGGGCTTTCCACCCCTGTTTTATCAAGCTCAGCGGCGAGTGAGCGATATCCAGATAAAGTTTCTGTATCCACTTTATACAGTTCAGCTATCTCCCGCAAAAATGCATCATAAGCCGATGTAAGATGGAACAGCACAGACTCATTATATGACTCAATTAATGCGTGCTTATTCCAACTCGTATCACTCTGCGCCCGCTTCAACTGATCCAGATGTATACGTGCAAAACTCAGTTTCTGATTGGTTCGTGCCAGATAGATCCCGCTCATCCTTTCACCACCTATTTCTTAGCTTTTTTCCGGGTCTCTTCTTCAACCCAGCTTCCATCCCTGTAGAATGCACGCCATCCAGTCGCTTTGCCATTGACCTCGGTCATAACGTATTGCTCCTTTGTCTTTCGACTGTAACGAACAACACTTAAATTCCCTTCTGAATCCTGTTTAGGCGCACTGAATAGGAACTCATATTTCGGATCAATTTCAGATTGATGCGGCAGAAGCTCAACTATCTTCGGTGCACGTGTTTCCCTGTTACGCGGGAACTGGCTGGCAGCCAAAAACAGACCCGACGCGCCATCACGTAAGATATAGGTATCTTCCACTTTCTCACACTGAAGCTCAGGCATTGGCACCGGATCCATCTTAGGTGGAGCAGGCTCACCATTTTTCAAAAGCTTGCGGGTGTTCTTACACTCGGTGCAACCGAAATATTTACCAAAACGGCCGGTTTTCAGCTGCATTTCAGCTGAACACTTATCGCATTCAAGCGTTGGGCCATCATACCCTTTAATTCGGTACTCGCCCTTTTCAACTTCAAACCCTGAACAATCGGGGTTATTACCACAGACATGCAGCTTGCGACCTTCATCGATCAGGTAGGAATCCATCGCGGAGCCACAAAGCTTACAGCGATGCTTCTTACGTAAGATACGTGACTCTTCTTCATCATCACCATCAACGCTGACGACTTCATCACCCGATACCAGATTGATTGTACATTTACAGCGCTCTTTAGGAGGCAGGCTATAACCAGAGCAACCGAGGAATACACCCGTACTAGCGGTACGGATCATCATATCCCTGCCACAATCAGGGCAAGGAATATCGGTTTCAGTAGGCGTGTTAGGACGCATACCATTTTCAACCCCTTGCGCTTCCTCTAGCTTTTTAGAGAAACCCGCATAGAACTGATCAAGTAACTGCTTCCAATCGGCATTGCCTTCAGCGATATCATCCAGGCTTTCTTCCATTCTGGCGGTGAAGCCAAAATCCATAAGATCAGAAAAAGTCTCGTTCAACCTTTCGGTGACAATATCGCCCATTTTCTGAGCATAGAAACGTCGGTTCTGTACTTCTACATAACCGCGGTCCTGAATCGTAGATATAATCGCAGCATAAGTTGATGGGCGACCAATACCCTTCTTCTCAAGCTCTTTAACCAAACTCGCTTCAGTGTAACGAGGCGTTGGCTTGGTAAAATGCTGCTTAGGATTAAGCGCAACAAGCTCAAGTGTATCCCCCGCATCTACATCAGGCAGGATGATATCTTCTTCACCCTTACCCTTAGCAGGCATTACACGCGTATAGCCATCAAACTTAAGAATTCGTCCTTTTGTCACAAGCTCATAATCACCGGCTGAAACACTCACACGTGTACTCAGGAATTGAGCGGGTGTCATCTGACATGCAAGGAACTGTCTTCTGATCAGTTCGTATAAACGTTCAGCATCGCGGTCCATTCCTTTCAGAGCGGTTGCTTCAACGTTTACATCAGAAGGTCTGATCGCTTCATGGGCTTCCTGAGCACCCTCTTTACTACTGTAACTATTGGGTGTTTCCGGCAGATACTTACTGCCGAAGTTATCACCGATATATTCGCGGCAACTTGCCACAGCTTCGGCACTCAGGTTTGTAGAATCGGTACGCATATAGGTGATGTAACCCGCTTCATACAAACGCTGAGCCATCATCATGGTTTTCTTAACCCCAAACCCAAGGCGCGTACTCGCAGCCTGTTGAAGCGTGGAGGTAATAAATGGCGCTGAAGGCTTACTGGTTGTAGGTCTGTCTTTGCGACTGACTACGTTTAGCGCTGCCGAGCGTAAACGCTCAAGGTGTGCATTGGTCTCATCTTCAGAGCCCGGACGGAAAGTCTCACCCAAATAACGATGCACCTGAAGCGGTAACTCAGCCTTTGCAGACGTCAAAGAATCGGCCTGCACTTCCCAGAACTCTTCTGGAACGAAAGCCCTGATCTCTTTTTCCCGCTCTACAACCAACTTAACCGCAACAGACTGTACTCGACCAGCGGATAAACCACGTGCGACCTTTTCCCACAACAGTGGGGAAACCATATAGCCAACAACTCGGTCCAGGAAACGTCGCGCTTGCTGCGCATTAACCCGATCCATATCCAGTGCAGAAGGTTCATCAAACGCTTCGGTAATTGCTTTCTTGGTGATCTCATTGAAAACAACCCTGCGATAACGATCTTCATCACCACCAATCGCTTCGCGCAGATGCCAGGCAATCGCCTCTCCCTCTCTATCCAAATCGGTTGCGAGATAGATTTCATCGGCTGACTTTGCGAGTCGTTTCAGTTCATCTACGACCTTTTCTTTGCCTGGTAGCACTTCATAATGAGGATCCCATCCTTTATCAGGATCAATACCCATTCGCCCGATCAACTGCGCTCGAGCTTTTTTCTTCTTGTGCTCAATTTTCTGCTCAGGCGACATTTTACGTGTGATCGCTGCCTGACGAGCACGTTCTTTAGGATCACTCTTGGTCGTGCTACCACTGGTTGGCAAATCGCGAATATGACCCACACTGGACTTAACAACATACTGGCTTCCCAGATACTTATTAATAGTCTTTGCTTTCGCAGGTGATTCGACAATTACAAGGGATTTTCCCATAGGGTCCTTCTTTCTTAGGGCTGATTTCAGGTTAAAGCGCCGTGCCTATATAAACAAATACACAATAGAAGGCAGATGCACAACTAGTAGCTTGGAGGACTTTACCTGATAAAATTCATAATTGGGGTGCATATATAAGTGTTGCAATTGCTCCGGTCAAGCAACATTTACTATAAAAGTAGACCAATGGATCAACTTAATCTTTACCAAAGAGCCTATAAAGTCCAGAATATTCACTATATTTAACAGGCAGTTATTAACTATTTATCTTTATGCTGAATGACAACATCTTTTATGTCGCAATAATCGCAGTCGTCGGGCTCATTGCACTGACCGTTAACTTTGTGATTACGACCAGAGAACAACAGGAAGAAGCTAAAGATAAGCGCCTCACGTGGCTTAAAGGCCAAGCAGAACATATTCTGCAAGCTTTAGCCGTCCTCCGTGAAGCAGACTGTAAGCCTGAAATCATCCATAAGATCAACGAGCATGCGACGTCTTTACTCGAAGAAGTAGCACTACTTGCCCCCGATTCGGAACTCTTTCAAAACCTTTCACAACAAAAAGATACCGCAGACAAGGCCTATGCCGACCCTTCTGCCTTTGATAGTGATCGCTCCCTAAAACGTGCTCAGATATACATCAATTTTGCTGAAAAATTAGTTTTGCAGCTAGCCAGGGGCAACAAGATTACTTTAACACTCGCTCGTAGCTATCAACAGGAACTCTATTGGCTACGGATTACGGTAGTCGCCGATGCGCATGTCAGCCAGGGCGACCGTTTTAAACAGGCGGAAGATCTAATGACTGCGGTTTCTCACTACCGTCATGCTAAAGCTTTACTGGTTAGAGCCAACATTCCCCATCACAATAAAAAAGAGCGTCTGGATAAGGTTGAGGCGCTCATCGACAGCATCCAACCGCGCAGACCCAAATCTCAAGGCACCCTGGCAGACAGTATGGATCGTTTACTCTAGGTAAATAGCTAGTCAGATATACGCTCAAATCTAGGTACAGATTTACCATCAGCTAAGGTCACCTCTTCGCAGAACATATCTAAAGGTCTGACCCAAACAGACCTGTCACCATAACCGAGTTTATAGACCACCAGCCACTCTTCGGTTTCGGAATGTCTGGCTGTATATAAGACGTCATACTCAGGCCCCTTATAATGACGATAACGACCTGGTTTTAGCTGTTCAAGGGTTTCTTTTTCATTCATATTTTTAGCTCCGTGAACTTTTGCAGATCGCTATACATATCCTGCATAGTCTGCTCTCCTCCCTCTTCATCCCAATGAACCCCCATATAGACGGCATTAGATTCAATTGAGAAGACCCCATCAGGAAGCGTTGCGATTAACTCATTTAACTTATCAAGTTCAGCATCACTCAGAGAGCGCTCACCTGATGCCCAGCTCCACCCCTCCGGTAGCCCTATATTAGCAACGGCTGCTACTTTGAAGATCTGCCAATCATTAAAGGCGTTTTTTTCTTTCTGGCTCAATCCATGACGTAGAATTCTATAAGCAGTCATATCCCGAAGGTCTGCCTCCAGCTCCCCTTTCGCTCGAGGAGGCTTGACCTTCTCTAACTGAACGAGAAAACCCTGGCTTTTCGCTTTCAGTCGCAAGGCGGCCTGATACTTTTGGCGCTTAGTTGGCATGACCCACATCATCGAACCGATCAATGACATCATAATCAGTACGATTATCATCCACTTCATGAGTGAAACTCCGGCTAAAATATTGATAAAAATCAGGATTGTGAGTTTATCAGACTACGAAGTTATGCGCTCTATGCTAATCTGACAACAGAGGTAATTCGTGGCGTTATTAATCAACCACGTATCCAATCATTTCATTGATAGCAGAGGTCAAAAATGAGCACTTACAAAAAGATACTTCTAGCACTCGACCTTTCCAATGAGTCAGAGCAGCTTAGAGAAAAAGCCAGGACAATTGCTGAAGCGAATGGTGCTGCCCTTTATGCGATCCATGTAATTGAGCCGCTAAGTTTTGCTTATGGTGGTGATGTACCTATGGACCTCACTTCAATTCAGGAGCAACTCGACGACCACGCCAAGCAAAAGCTCCAGAAGTTTAGCGATTCTATAGGCTACCCAATTGAGGGACAGTTAGTCGTTACAGGTCATACAGAGACAGAGATCCACAGAATCGCGGATGAGTACAACATTGACCTGATCATTGTAGGAAGTCATGGGCGCCACGGAATTGCCTTACTACTTGGCTCCACTGCGAATGGGGTGTTACATGGCGCTAACTGTGATGTACTCGCTGTAAGAATTATCGATGATGAAGATTAAGGAAAGGGGATTACTCCCCTTCCTGCATCGCTTCCAATTCAACCCAGCGCTCCATTAACTCCTCTACAATACCTTCCTGTTTGTGAAGTTCCGCCAGTTTTTCATTCACGGACTCATGGTTTTGCTGGTAGAAATCTGCAGCGCTGGTTTCTTCCTGCAAGATTTCCAGCTTAGCTTCAGCGTCTTCAAGCTTACCCGGTAATTCATCCAATTCCCGTTGCAGCTTATAACTGAGCTTTTTCTTTTTGGGTGCCGCTTTACTGTCATTTCCTGAGGATTCACGCGCCTCATTCGCGGGCGGCACCTCGTTTTTCTCCCGCTTTGGCGCCGGTGCTGCAATTTTAGGCCGCTGGCGAAGCCAGTCATTATAGCCGCCCACATACTCACAGAGCCCGCCATTGCTTTCGAAAACCAGCGTACTGGTCACAACATTATCCAGGAATGAACGATCATGACTAACCAGCAAGATAGTCCCATCAAAATCCAGAATAATCTCTTCCAATAATTCTAATGTTTCTATGTCAAGGTCATTGGTGGGTTCGTCAAGAACCAGTAGATTCGCCGGCTGACTGAACAACTTCGCCAGGAGAACACGGTTAGTTTCCCCACCAGACAACGCTTTCACAGGCGTTCGGGCCCGCTCAGGCGCAAACATGAAGTCGTTAAGGTAGCTGATCAAATGGCGGGTACGCCCATTTACAGTAATGCTCTCACGCCCTTCGGCAATATTGTCCATCACTGTCTTTTCAGGGTCTATTTGCGCCCTAAGCTGATCGAAATAAGCTATCTTTAGATTCGTGCCAATTCTCACATTCCCGGAATCGGGCTCTTGCTTGCCCAGCAATACACTGAGCAAACTACTTTTACCCGCGCCATTAGGACCAATAAGTCCAACACGATCGCCGCGCTGTAATGTAAAATCAAAGTCTTTAAACAGGTAACGCTCACCATAAGCTAATGAGACGCTCTGTAATTCAGCAACCAATTTTCCGCTACGTGCAGCTTCTTCCAGTGCAAATTTAGCCTTACCAGAGCGCTCGCGACGGTCCGCACGCTCATTACGCATTTTCTTCAGCGCTCTGACCCGGCCTTCATTACGGGTTCTTCGCGCCTTAATCCCCTGACGGATCCAACGCTCTTCCTGAGCCAACTTTTTATCAAATTCCGCATTATGCTTCTCTTCCTCCTCAAGCAGCTTCTGTTTTAGCTCAAGGTAAGCGGAATAACTGCCGGGAAACGAGGTTAAAATGCCACGATCAAGCTCGACAATGCGGGTAGCCAATCGATCAACCAATGAGCGGTCATGAGAGATAATTAACAATCCCCCTTTAAACTCCATCAACTGTTGCTCAAGCCATTCGATCGTTTCAATATCGAGATGGTTAGTCGGTTCGTCCAGAAGAAGCAGATCCGGTTGCTGAACCAGTGCTGCGCCAAGCGCTGCGCGTCGTCTCCAGCCGCCAGAAAGCTCCGACATGAGCTTATCCCCTGGAAGCTCTAACTGTTCGATAACCCTTTGAACCCTTTGCTCAAGATGCCATCCATCAACCGCTTCGATCTCATGCTGGAGTTCTTCCAGTTTGCGCATATCTGTATTTTCGGCTGATGCTAACTGGTCATAAGCTTCACGTAGTGCTCGTATATCCTGCAACCCTTCGGTCACAACATCTCTGACTTTTCGTTCATCCGCAGCGGGCATGGCCTGTGGAAGCTCAGCAATCCGACAAGTAGGCGACACCCAGAATTCACCAGAGTCAGCTTTATGATGCCCTCCGATCAGCTTCAACAAAGTCGACTTACCCGCACCATTCAAGCCCACTAAAGCGACGCGCTCTCCGGGTTCTATCTGAAAGTTCACCTGATCCAGGAGAGGCTTTGCACCAAAAGCAATGGATATATTGTCTAGTCTAATCAGAGGCATTATAGATTCAGCTACTATTGTAAAAAGTCAGCTATTTTACTGTTTTTTTCATCCTTTGCATGAAATTGCTGCATTCAACGAAATTAACATTTAATAAAACGTCTAAACTGCCGTATAAAAGAGTAATGGATTTTTCATAGGATTTGGTAATGAGACACTCTGCATCCCGGGCTGTACTGTTTTTTTTATGCTCACTCTCTCTTTTCATTTCAACCTTCGCTTCCGCCTCGCTGGAGCAACAGCGAAATAAATTTATTCAGGCTGAGAAGCTGTATAAAGCGAATAAAATCAGCCAATACAAAAAGCTGAAAACCGAACTAAAGGATTACCCTTTACTTCCCTATTTGGATTATCAGGAGATCAACGGAAGGCTCACCTCATCCAACTCTGTAAGTGTTTCTAAATTTATTGAACAGTATCCTGATCTGCCCATTTCAGATCGTTTGAACCGCAGGTGGTTAAACCACCTAATCAAAACAAAGAAATGGGCTGCTTATCGAAAACATTACGCCAAGCACCCTGTTGCGCATATCCATTACGAATGCCAGAACCAAACAGCCTTACTCAATGGGACAACGAAGCAAAAAAAAGCCGCGCTCTATCAAGCTAAAACCCTTTGGATGGTCGGCAATTCGCAACCTAAGGCTTGTGATCCACTATTTAAAGCCTGGATGGCAACAGGCAGACCAACCTCAAAAGAAGCCATTGGCCGTTTCTGGCTTAGCATTGAGCAGGGAAACATTAAACTGGCTCAATATCTGACTAAAAAGATAAAAAACAAAAAGCTAAAAGCTCAAGCAGAATTGTTCTGGAGTATCTATAACAATCCGGAAAAAGTCGAAAGCACCTTGCTTAAAAAACTGCCAAAAGTTCACCAGTCTAAAACCGCACAACTTTCCTACAAACGCTGGTATAGACAAAAAGCGATTACAGCGACCAACAGCTGGATCAAACATCGAGACAGTTTAGTACCTAAAGAGGAACAGCTTAACGTTTCCGAATATATGGGTATAAGGCTGAACCGTAACTACCACTCTCAGGCCATTAAACTGAGCCAACGACTGGATCCTGACTACCAGTCGGCGGAACTCACTGAAACCCGCATTAGAAATGCCCTAGCCAAACAAGATTGGTTAGCCGTTAAGCAAGGGGTAAAGCACCTACCCGCAGAAGAAGCCAAAGACCCAAAATGGCAATACTGGGCGATAATCGCTGATAGACACCTGGACCCTCAAAACTCGCATAAAGAAGAGATCAAAGCCCTTGCCGAAGACAGAAGCTTTTATGGTTTCGTCGCCGCTGAGTTAAACAACACCCCGTTCAGAATGAACGCAAAAAGTGATGCAATTTCTGACCTTCAATTAGAAGAGCTTTCGCAACTCCCTGCCGCAGCTCGTGCAGGCGAGTTATTCAAACTGGGGAGGCTCACTGAAGCCAATCGTGAATGGCGTACTGCACTTGGCCAGATGAACGAAGAAGAGATTCAATTAGCAGGCTACCTTGCTCGCTCCTGGGGCTGGCATTTACAAGCGATTATCAACGCTGCCAAAACCGAGCGCTGGGATCATATTGACCTACGCTTCCCACATCCGCATGCGAAACTCTTTGAAATGCATGCCGAGAAGAACAACCTGGATTTGAGCTTTCCTGTTGCCATTGCACGCCAGGAAAGCGCGTTCCTATTTAACGCCCAGTCCAGAGTTGGGGCACGCGGCTTGATGCAGCTCATGCCTCGCACCGCCAAGCAAACGGCGAAAAAGCATAAAGTGCCTTATAAAAAGATCTCTGAACTCTACAACCCGGAAACAAATATTACTCTGGGCTCAGCTTACCTGGGAGATATGCTCAAACGTTTTGACAACAATCCCGCCTACGCTGCAGCTGCCTATAATGCTGGTCCACACCGCGTGAAGAAGTGGTTAAAACAACGTGGTCACCTACCTTTGGATGTATGGATAGAAACCATTCCATTTAAAGAGACTCGCAAATATGTCCAAAACGTACTGGCCTTTAGGGTTATCTACGACCGACTTGAAGGGCGTCAACCAAGCTTATTATCTGAGAAACAGGTACAGTTACTGGCCTTAAATCAAAGTAAGCGAACAGCCCTTTAAATCAAAGAACAGACATGACCAACAACTTCTGGATAGATATCGGTGTCAATCTTACCGATAGCAGTTTTGATAAAGATCGAGAACAAGTAATCGATCAAGCCTACGAGCACAATATAGAAAAGCTCATTATTACAGGAACAACGGTGGAGGAAAGCCATCAGGCGATAGAGTTATGTCAGCGCTACCCAAATCAGCTGTTTTGCACAGTCGGTATACACCCCCACTATGCTAAAGACCACTCCACACAGCAATTTGAAAGCCTGCGTAGCTTATATAAAGAAGACTGCGTCGTCGCCGTAGGCGAAACCGGGCTGGATTTTAACCGCAATTTTTCAACACCCGAACAGCAAGTTCTGTGTTTCGAAAAACAGCTGGAGATGGCCTCCGAGACCAAACTGCCGCTTTTCTTACACGAAAGAGATGCGCATAAAAAGCAGATTGAAATGCTACAGAGTCATAGAGATGACATTTCAGCAGCGGTGGCACACTGTTTTACCGGCACAAAGTCTGAACTCTATAATTACCTTGATCTGGATCTGCACATAGGGATCACTGGCTGGATCTGTGATGAACGCAGAGGGCAAGAGCTACAGATGCTGGCAAAAGATATTCCTGAAGATCGTTTAATGCTGGAAACCGATGCGCCCTATTTAATCCCACGAGATCTTAAACCGAAACCCAAGTCCAGGCGTAATTTGCCACTCTACCTACCCCATATAGCAGCCAAAGTTGCAGAGCTTCGAGGCACCACGATTGAAGAGTTGAAATACCAGGTCCAGATCAATACTCAGCACTTTTTTGGGTTGGGTGATACCCACTAAACCAACTGATTAAGAAAGCTCTCTAACTCAGGCTGGCCGAATGGCCAGTCAAGTTCAGCACCACTGTTAAGATCTACCAGCACTGGAATACGCACCGCGTATTTATCCATCAATGCATCCTCTTCTGCTATATCTACCTGATATACAGCATACTTTTGCATATCTACGTTTGCGACGATCAATGCCTCAGCAACTTCACAAAGATGGCAACCCAAAGTTCCCATCAATTCTAATTCTCGCATCGCCTATTTTATCCAAAATTTATTTTACAGACCGTTTACCCTGCGCCAGATCACGGAATGTACGTTCCAGAACATGCTAGACTTCCCTACACAAAGTACGCGCAGCTTGATGAAAGTCCCATAATGAAAAATAAAATCACTCCAAAGAACAATGAAGTTCGCTTGGCAGATGATGAGTTTATCGTCTCCAAAACCGACCGCAAGGGTGTCATTACATATACTAACCGCGTTTTTATGCATATCGCAGGTTACAGCGAAGCCGAACTCTTAGGCGTACAACATAATATCGTACGCCATCCGGATATGCCGCGAGGGGTTTTTAAGTTTCTATGGCAAACACTCCAACAGGAAAAAGAGTTCTTTGGCTATGTTAAAAACATGTGCAAAGACGGTTCGTTCTATTGGGTTTTCGCTAATGTCACCCCTGATTACGACGACAAAGGTAACCTGATGGGCTATTACTCCGTACGTCGTAAGCCTAGCCAGAAAGCAATCGATACTCTCTCTGCTGTCTACGCGGAGATGCTTGCAGAGGAACAGCGTGTTGGCACTAAGAATGCCGCAGATGCCTCTATTGCATTATTACAGTCCAAGCTTGAAGAACTAGGTGTCAGCTATTTTGACCTGGTAATGAGTTTGGATAAGGACTGAATTATGGGTAAGAAACACTATTCTAATTCCACCAGCCGCGGCATACCTTCTTTACGCTCGAGAACACGTATCATCGTGTGCAGCTGGCTTACGTTAATTATTGCTACGCTGATAACCACGTCCGTTCTTAACGGGCTTCAGTGGTGGGTCATTGGCCCTGCTATTTTCACCATCCTATTGGCGATATACACAGTTAAATCAAATGATTACGCCACTAATGCGCTTGAGCGAATAAACAGCACACTTAGCAAAGCCAATGATGGCGATTTCAGTTGCCGAATTACCTCTGTTGCAGGTTTAGGTGAAGTAGGCAAGGTCGCATGGGAACTTAATGACCTCCTCGACCGAGTCGAATCCTATTTCAAAGAAGTGGATGCCTGTTTTAGTTACGTTGCCGAAGGTCGGTACGATCGTAAAGCGCTTTACAAAGGTATGCCTGGAAGACTGCGTAAATCACTTTCGCAAATAAATACCTCTTTGGAGAAGATGGAGGAAGGGACGAAGTTTCTGGTATCAAACCAACTTAAATCAGAGCTTCACAACCTAAATACGACTCACCTGATTGAGAACCTGAAGCGAAACCAGGCCGACCTGGTGAAGATATCAGAAGAGATGGAGCAAGTAGAGACAATAGCATCCAAGAACGGCGAAGCGGCATCAAAAAGCCAAGTCACCGTTGAAGACATGAGTGTTTCGCTTGAAAGCATTACCAAAAATATTAACGGTGTTTCTGATGTCACTAAAGCGCTCGAGGCAGACAGTTCTAAAGTATCAGAATCGCTGTCTATCATTACCGATATCGCTGACCAAACCAGCCTTCTCGCGCTTAACGCAGCCATCGAAGCCGCGCGGGCTGGCGAACAGGGCCGAGGCTTTGCCGTTGTAGCCGATGAAGTCAAAGCCCTCTCCAATCGAACCAAGGAAGCAGCAATTGAAGTAACGGAAACCATCAACAGCTTCAGCGAACGTGTGGCTGAGATGGTTCGCCAATCCGATGTTTCTTCTCAGGCGGCTGAAGAGATTAGTGAGCGAGTGCAGCATTTCAGGGAGCAGTTTGCTGATATCTCCCGCTCCGCAGAGGACACACAACGCTATATCTCTTATGCAAAAGACAGAACCTTCGGATCTCTGGCCAAAGCCGACCATGTCATCTTTAAACAAAATGGTTATATCGCTTTGGATGATTCTAAATCCAGAAGTTCAGAAATTGATGCAGTATCTAAAACCCATACTGAGTGCCGCCTGGGCAAATGGTATTACGAGGGCTTTGGCGCAGAGTCATTCCAGTCAACTCGAGCTTACAGCAAGCTGGAAGCCCCCCATGAACTGGTACACCAGTCGGTTTTCAAGGCGGTTTCTATGCGCGATGATAATTGGCGTAAAGACGAAGCAATTCGTAACAACATTGTTGCCAACATGCGCACAGCTGAGGAAGAAAGTTACAAAATACTGCAATATATCGATGATATGATCGATGAACGACATGCGATGTAATGGGCAGCCTGTTAGCTGGAAAAACCAACAAAGTGGACTAAATCCAGTCCACTTTGTAGGAATTTTTAAGTAGTTTCCCTAACACCTTAGTGTGATCGACCAAGGGATACCTTGATACATTGCGCCGCACAAGAGAATATGCATAAACAACATTTCATGCTCTTGCAATCGAACGGAAGCAAGAATAATCTGAAATCCCTGTGAAAATTGTGTAATTCCCGCCTCAATATCTTACAAAGATGTGATGCTAAAGAAGATGGAAGGACGGATATGACAAAGAAAGGCGAATCAATGGACAACAATAGCAATCTACTCTCCAACCCTCAGGAGTTTATTGACTACCTGAACACGGAAACCCAAAAAGTTCTGGAGATGTTCTCTCAATCAGGTGGCGACGACATCTTTACTCAATTCACTCAGTCATGGACTGAGCTGGCTAATCGCTCCTGGGAAGACCCAACTGTCTGGATTCGCGCGATCACAGATTATCAACAGAGTCAGATTAACCTTTGGACCAACTTACTCACTGGAAAAACAGATAACGCTGTAGCTGAACCTGCCCGCGGCGACCGTCGTTTCCAGGCTGAAGAATGGTCAAAGAACCCCGTTTTCGACTACATCAAACAATCTTACCTTCTGAGCTCTAAACTGCTTCAGGAGATGGCCTCAAACGCCAACCTGTCCGATAAGGAACAGAAAAAGCTGGAGTTTTACACGCAACAGTATATCGATGCGATGTCTCCAACCAACTTCGCGGCAACTAACCCTGAAGTACTTCAGCAAGCACTTGAAACCAAGGGTCAGAGCCTTGTAGACGGCCTTAAGAATCTACTGACTGATTCCGAAAAGGGTCGCATCTCCATGACCGATGAGACCGCATTCAAACTCGGCGAAAACATCGCGACGACAGAAGGCACTGTTGTCTTTGAAAACGAGATGTTCCAGTTGATTCAGTACAAACCAACCACTGAAGAAACATTCTCTCGTCCGACGATGATCGTTCCGCCAATGATCAACAAGTTCTATATTCTTGATCTGCAGGAACATAACTCTTACGTTAAATACTGTGTCGATCAGGGTCAGACAACCTTCCTGGTTTCCTGGGCAAACCCAAGCGAAGAGCAGGGCCACATTTCGTGGGATGACTATGTCGAGAAGGGCATCCTGGAAGCAACTCGTGTTGTAAAAGAGATCTCCGGTGAAGATAAGATCAATGCTGTCGCATGGTGCGTTGGTGGTACTCTGCTAGCTACATCCCTGGCTGTGATGGCTGCCCGTAAGGATGCCTCCATTGCTTCCGCTACATTCTTCACGACATTAATGGATTTCACCGATCCAGGTGACATTGGTGTATTTATCGATGAACAGCAAGTTAAACAGTTAGAAGAGAAAGTTGAGAATCAGGGCTTCCTCAGCGGTCGCGAGCTGGCAACATCATTCAACATGCTCCGCGCCAATGACCTGATCTGGTCCTATGTAGTTAATAACTATCTGAAAGGCCAGACGCCTCCTCCGTTTGACATCCTTTACTGGAACAGCGATTCGACCAATCTTCCGGCGGATATGTACACGTTCTACATCAATAAAATGTACATGGAAAACGGCCTGACTCAGAAAGATCAGATTTCGCTTTGCGGTGAAAAGATCGATTTGAGCAAAATCAAAATCCCTTGCTACTTCCTGTCTACTATCGAAGACCATATCGCACCTTGGAAAGGCACTTTCTCAGGTACGGAGCTTCTTAAAGGTAAGAATGAATTTGTACTAGGTGCAAGTGGTCACGTTGCAGGCGTTATCAACCCTGCCTCAAAAAACCGTCGAAACTACTGGATCAACGGTGAGCTGGGCGAAGGTTCTGAGAAATGGTTTGAAACTGCAGAACGTCAGGAAGGTTCATGGTGGCCTCACTGGGCTGAGTGGCTGAAGCGACGCGCAGGCAAAAAAGTTCCGGCACCGAAAGCGCCAGGTAACGACACCTACAAAGCGATAGAAGACGCTCCAGGTCGTTATGTCGCTGTACGTATCGATTAATAGCTTGCCAAAATAAAAAAACGGAGCTGATAGCTCCGTTTTTTTATGTCTGTTTTGATCGATTAAAGCTGCTCTCGTAGCTCCACTATATCCTGCTTTAGCTCATCATCTTCGGTGAAGCTTGCAAACTTGCCGGCTTGTTCCACCGCTTCTAATGCTTCATTCTGCTTTTCCATCTCTTGAAAGCGGCATGCCATAGAGAACTTTATCGACGCTTTGTATTCATTCTCTTTTTGCGCATCCGCCAGCAGATAAGCTTTTTCGTAAAAGCGAATAGCCTCATCATTCTCTTCAGTGAAATCAGCAAGCGTTTCCCAAAGAACAGGGTGCTCAGATTTTTTTCCACTTGCAGCCTCACACAATTGCTTAAGATCCACATACAAAGCATAAAACTGCGTTTCAGCATCGGCTTCAGCAGCTTGTAACATAGCCTCAGCCAACTCTTCTACTTGGCGAAATAGTTTTGAACTCATTATTAGCTCTCCAGCCACACTTCTTTTGCCCAATTCCAGATCGATGGCCATTCATCAACAATCCCATCACCAAACTGCCAACGTAAAATCTCTGCCTCCTGAGTGATACAGTAGTATCCAGTAGCATGCTCACAGATGGGGATAAACTCTCTTGGCATTCCCCTATCCCACGCAGTCGCAGCCATTTCTGGTAAAAAGGTATGTGAAGAGCTATCAGTCACCGTAGCTGGTTCTATCGAACCGAACACTACATCACTCACCTCGAGTAGGAAAAACTTATATTCATCGGGCAACGAAATGAGAATCTGCTCTTCAATTTCAACCAGATCATCTTCATCAGGCAGATCGAGAGGTACAGGTACCTCAGCATTTTTTTCACGCAGTAATTCAATAATATCTTCCATTTAACACCCCACGCCCTTGAATTTTGACCGGCAGACTAGACCAGCTATTAATAGATGTAAATGACGAGAACAGAATAAATCCTTCAGAACCCTTTTATGAGAATTAGATATATACATATACCTATAAAAAATAAAAATTATTTAAATTCTGGTACTTAAGCCCTAATAAGTAATACTTTAGGTTAAATCTAAGCCAAATTGCTAACACCTTTAACCCAATTGCCCAAGACATTACAGACAGAATCCGTATAATTCGCGCCAACTGCACTGCAACATCTCAAAGCTGTCATAAAATTATGTTTGAGGTTGCAGATTGAAGTCGCGGTTGATGACAGTCGAATTGAATACAGCCAATCACTGTTCAGGCCACAAGCCTTATTATCCGCGTTACTTCAAAACCATTATTATTATTAAAAAATGGCGAAGTTCCTATGACCACAAAATCAGTAGACGTATTGCTAGTCGGCGCGGGAGCGATGAGTACTACACTTGGTGTAATGCTCAAGCAGCTGGACCCATCTCTGAAAATCAGCATGGTAGAGCGCCTCGATCATGTCGCACATGAAAGTACTGACGGTATGAATAATGCCGGTACTGGACACGCGGCTTATTGTGAATTGAACTACACGCCTCAGATGCAGGACGGAAGCATTAATGCAACTAAAGCTTTCGCTATCAACGCATCCTTTGAAGTGAGCCTACAATTCTGGTCCTACCTGGTTGAGCAGGGTGCCCTGCCGGAACCTACACAGTTCATCAATCCGGTTCCACATCAGAGTTTTGTCTGGGGTGAAAGTAATGTTGAGTTTTTGCGCAAGCGTTTCGAAACGCTGAGCGTTACTCCTCAGTTTGCTGATATGGAATACAGCGAGGACCACGACACATTAAAAGAGTGGATGCCTCTGGTTATGGAAAACCGGGATCCAAATGAGAAAGTTGCAGCAACCCGTGTCCGCTATGGGTCGGATGTCAACTTCGGCTCCCTAGCACGCAACATGGTTAACTTCCTGGACAGCCAGGATGATTTTGAACTACTGCTTAGCCGTACCGTTAAAGATCTGAAGAAGAACAGCGATAAGGGCTGGACTGTTACGTTGAAAAACGACCAGACCGGCGAAAAAGAAGTTTATAACTCTCGCTTTGTCTTCCTTGGCGCTGGCGGTGGCGCACTTCCCCTGCTGCAAAAGTCTGATATTCCCGAAGGCGAAGGCTATGGTGGATTCCCGGTAAGTGGTCAATGGCTGGTTTGTAAAAAACCAGAGATCGTTCAAAAGCATTTGGCGAAAGTATACGGCACTGCTCCGATAGGTGCGCCTCCAATGTCCGTCCCTCACCTTGACACGCGTGTGATCAATGGTGAGCAAGCGCTTCTGTTTGGCCCATTTGCAGGATTTACTACTAAATTCCTGAAAAAAGGCTCTATCTTTGACATGCCAAAAAGTATCAATTTGGGCAACCTGGCCCCAATGCTTTCTGTTGGCATGAACAATATGGACCTGACCAAATACCTGATCAGCGAAGTGATGCAATCCCATAGTGCGCGCGTAGATGCGCTTCGCAACTTCTTCCCTGATGCTAAGGATGAAGACTGGGAACTGTCATTTGCTGGGCAACGAGTCCAGATCATCAAAAAAGATGAGAATGGTAAAGGCAAATTGGAGTTTGGCACTGAAGTCATCTCTTCTGAAGATGGCTCGCTGGCTGCGCTACTTGGTGCATCACCGGGTGCTTCAACTGCGGTAGCAACGATGATTAGTATCGTTGAAAAATGCTTCGCGGAAGAACTGGCTTCACCTGAGTGGCAGGATAAGATCCATGCGATGATTCCATCATACGGACAAGATCTGACTCAGGATGCAGAACTTCTGAATAGAGTTCGTAGCCACAACTTGAAAGTACTGGGGCTTGATACCGTAAAAAAGATTCAAGCGCAGGCTGAAACCAACAGCCTGCAGGATCAAGACACTGATACTGCTGCGTAAATCAGATTCATCATGAATCGAAAAAGGCCGGTTACCAAACCGGCCTTTTTTATTGGGTGAACTCTTTCGTTATAATGAGACTTTATTAATTCGAATTACTTCCATGGACTGCAGAGAGAACTGCGGAGCTTGCTGTATAGCTCCTAGCATTAACGCCCTAAACAAACCCGCAGGCATTCGGTGCAAGCACCTGGATGAAGACTTTCGCTGTAAAATCTTTATTAAACCGGAGCGCCCCAAAGCTTGTGCGGCCTTTACCCCAGAACCTGACTTCTGTGGCAACAATAGAGAAGAAGCGATGCAGATTCTTTCTTTTCTCGAACAAAGTACATCGTAGAAGTAATCTGACGATGGAATGACCCAATCAAAACTATCAGGCATAAAAAAAGCAAACCATAGGTTTGCTTTTTTTAAGCTTCGCCAGGAATTACACCTTAACGATATTCTCTGCTTGTGGTCCTTTCTGACCCTGAGTAATGGTGAATTCTACCTTCTGGCCTTCAGCCAGACTCTTGAATCCATCACCCTGAATCGCAGAGAAATGCGCAAAAACGTCAGGACCATTTTCCTGCTCAATAAAACCAAAGCCTTTCTCGTCATTAAACCATTTAACTGTGCCAGTAGTCGCCATATTTGTATCATCCTAATTTGGACATTAGTAATTTGTCAGAACCAAGGTAACCGTCCTTGTTCATGACCTTTGGAGCTGAGAAAAAACGAATTACCCATGCTAAATAGGAGGACTGATGCAGTACCACCGTCAATCTTGCAAGCTGTATTCTTTTTCTAGCCATCTGATCATAGCCTAAAAAGATGTTAAAAAAATGACCAAATTCAAGCTTTCCCGTTTTTTCTGCTTATAATTTATCCAACATTGGTCGAATATCCATCCTTTATAAGCCAAATTGCTCTCAATTGACGACTAAATAAGGCTCGGCCTTGAAGTTAACCTACTAATACTCAAAAATAGCTTCTCATTATGAGATCCCGCTAACTGCAACAACCAACCTGCTGATAGCACTCACCTTTTTTCTGGAGCGACTGCCCTGAAACGCACTGCAGAAATCCAGCGCATATTTGCACTAGGCTTGCCAATAATCATTGCTCAGCTGGCCCAAACCTCAATGGGCTTTGTAGATACACTGATGTCCGGACGCTACAGCTCAACCGACCTGGCAGCGATCGCATTAGGCTCAGGTATATGGTTACCGCTTTTTCTGGCTAGCCAAGGCCTTCTGATGGCAACAACACCTATCGTTGCGCATCTGGTTGGTGGTGGTCGGGAAGAACAAACCAAAACATCCCTTCATCTGGGCATGCTGATAGCTGGTGTACTAAGCCTTATCTCAATCATATTGCTGCATAACAGTTTGCCATTACTGAACTTAATGGGTGTAACAGAGGAACTGGCTGACCTCACAGCACGATACCTGCAAGCTATATCCTGGGGGTTCCCTGCTGTTTTGCTCTACCAGCTGATACGTAGCTACATTGAAGGTTTTGGCAAAACCAGTCCCGCTATGAAGATAGCTATACTTGGCCTAGCCTGTAACATTCCACTGAATTATGTGCTGATTTATGGAAAATTTGGGCTACCCGAAATGGGAGGCGTAGGGTGCGGCTGGGCCACCGCCCTTGTCATGTGGATCATGTGCATTACCGGAATTCTCTATTTAACCAAATCACCCACCTTTCGAGGCATCAAACCGTTTTGTAACTGGAAGCTAGCACCCGCTGACGAATTTAAACAGTTCCTCAAACTGGGCACCCCCATCGGTATAGCGTTGCTGATTGAAGTGAGTATGTTTTCTGTGATCGCTCTGCTTTTAGCTGATCTGGGTGAAGTAATGATAGCCGCACATCAGATCACAATTAGCTTTACCGGGCTCATTTTTATGTTACCGCTCAGTATTTCACTCGCCCTGACTATTCATGTAGGCCATAGCCTGGGAGCACAAAACTTCACTGCAGCCAAGTATACAGCCTTTACCGGCCTGATGATCACGCTTACCCTTGCCCTGTTTAGCTCAGCTCTGATGGCATTGTTTGCAGTACCCATTGCCTCTCTCTATACAGAGAGCGAGCAGATCATTCAGATTGCTAGCACCCTGCTAATCGTTGCAGCACTGTTTCAGTTCTCAGATGCAATACAGATCACTTGTTCAGGCGTTCTGCGTGGTTACAAAGATACTGCCATCCCACTGCTATTGGTCTTTATTGCCTACTGGCTGGTAGGATTACCCGCAGGATATATTCTGGGCAAAACAGAGTTAATCACAGAGCCAATGGGACCATTAGGTTTTTGGGTAGGCTTACTCATAGGCCTGACTATCGGCGCTATACTGTTATTTACTCGATTATTGTGGAGAAGCAGAAACCCTGAGCCTAGCCACTAGATGACTCACTTTATAAAGCCCATTAAATTCCTGCTCATCTCATTGATCAGCTTATCTCTTTATGGCTGCTCTGATCATTCGCCTGAAGCAATGCTGGACAACTATCTCTATAGGTTGAGTAACGCTATAGATGTTGAACAAGGTGAAAAGATAGACATTCCTGTACGTCCCTTATTCCCCCACCGCCGGAATAGGAAAATTGAAATTCCTGATATGAGAGAGGGCTTACTTGATGTCCTAAAGCTTAAAGAGTGCCAGCTTACTTCTCTAATTGCCGAACGTAATAGCTCACTGGGAAAAGTTTATCGCCCCTCTTTAAAAATGCGCTACGAAATAGAATTTCTGAAACGCCTAAACCACTGCATCACCAGACTTGAAGCAATGAGCAACCCTGATCAGGAATTAATAACGCTAACCTCAGAGCTTTACTCCATCAAAACCCGACATATTTTCAAGGAAGTCTGGAACGGTATCTATACATCGGAAAGTATCGAAAAAAACTTTAGCCGGAAGTTTCAGCCCTTACCTCTGCAAGATGATGCTAGCACTTCAGCAAGCATCAATGCCTTGAAACAAATTTCTGACTTTCTACAGCAGGACTTCTTCAAACCTCAAAGCGATCAGGCCCAGCTTATTCAACTTGAAGAAGCATATAAGGTTCTCTTTGTTAACAACTCAGGTCCCAAACTGTTCAGCTCGCTGGAACTTCTGACCTCGAAGCTAAGCCAGGCGACTGATATGATCAACCTTCGCCTCAGTGGCAGACCGTTATGCTTTAATCAACGCCCTGGCAATCAGGCCCAAATCATGCGTAATGTGTTTTACAAGTACTACATTGGCGAAGTACAGCCCTACATTGCCCAAAGCCATCGCTATTCAGATAGATGGTTAAAGCTGCAGTTAAAAATATATGAACGTTTAGCTGGGCTAAATGTCCCTATTCATGGCAGCATGGAACAATACGTGACACAGGTCGTTTCTCAATCATCTCAGGGAAGTATTTGGATGGACTATATCAATGCAAGAGATAAACATACCCAGGCCTGGCAGAATCTGCTAAAACAATGTGGCATGATGCCGACAAAGACAAACTAGTACCTATTCGGCTACGGATCGAGACGTGAGCAACAGACTCCCATTTCAAAAGCGCAACAGGACAAACAAGTGCAGTAGCCCCTTGTTGGCGTTTCTGTTTTCGATCTCCTGCATCTTATTTATTCAAGTCGACGCTGATAGTATCCGCTTAAGTAAGGCGGATCTGGAAAGGCTAGGTAAAACATACGGTGCTAAGGCTCAAAGGCGACTTGAGAACTGGCAGAGTCTATTGACTGAACTTGCCAACGAAGATGAAGAATACAAGCTTGAACGGGTGAACGATTTTTTCAACCAGGTCAGGTTTATTGACGATATTAAACACTGGAAGAAGAAGGATTACTGGGCCACCCCCGTTGAATTTCTTATTACAAACGGCGGAGACTGTGAAGATTTTAGTATCGCTAAATACTACACACTTAAAGAACTGGGTGTGCCTGTAGCGAAAATGAATCTTGCCTATGTTAAAGCGCTGGAATACAACCAGGCCCACATGGTGCTCACCTATTATCCATCACCTCGGTCAGTACCAAAGGTATTGGATAATATAAATAAACGCATTCTCCCGGCATCTAAACGCCCAGACCTTCTCCATGTATACAGTTTTAATGGCGATAAGTTATGGCTATCCAAAATGGGCAGACGAACCACTCTGGTGGGAACATCTGATCGCGTAAAACCCTGGGTGAAACTGCAATCAAGAATCGAAAATAAGGACATTAACCTGCAATAGGTTCAATTATGAGGAGTAATTACTATGTCACTGGTTAACCAACTAATAGCAGCCATTTTTGCGGTGCTGATAGGACTGGTGTCTGGCACGTTATACATTATGTCCGAAAGTTCCCGCTCTGTTTTGCAGGATCAATTGGAATCTCACGCGCAGGATTCAGCAACACATCTGGGGTTATATCTTGCCCCCTATATGGCAGAGAATGATAGCGCTACTGTTGAAACAGCGGTTAACGCGATCTTTGATAGTGGTTTTTATCAGCGCATCCTTGTGACCAATGCCGATGGTGCAGCTATTTTCGAGAAAAATACACCACCTGAGATCAGCGATGAAGTTCCGCAATGGTTTCAGGAAATGGTGAAAATAACCCCGCCTTCCATGTTCAGAGATGTTACTTATGGCTGGCAGCCAGCAGGAAAAATCTATGTCCAAAGCCGTGCCGGCTACGCCTACGAGAAGCTTTGGAAAGGCGCTCAGGATAGCATCATACTATTCGTCTCATTATCGATTGTCTGCCTTTTAGCGATTAGCTCATTGATTCGATATCTGCTTCGCCCGCTTAACAAGGTTGAACAACAAGCGATCGCGCTCTCTGAAAAACGCTACATTGAGCAGGAAAAGCTACCTGGAACGCGTGAGCTTAAAAGTGTTGTGAATGCGATGAACCGTATGGTTCGCCAAGTAAAAAGCATGTTTGAGGAACAGACTCGAAACATCGAAGAGTTACGCCGCAGCGCCTATCAGGACAGCCTGACAGGGCTTTCAAATCAAAGAGCAACGGAAGCGCAGCTTGCAGAACGCCTGGATTATCGAAAAGATTTCGGACGCGGCACCCTGCTCAATATCCATTTAAACAATCTTCAACATATCAACCAACTTATAGGTGTTGATAAAACCAACAACCTGTTAAAGCATTTAGCCTCCCAACTGGAAGAGCTATCCAGAGAGGCTGATCAGGGAGTATTGGGCAGGATTACGGGTGCTGACTTTTTACTGTTAACCAACCAGACAGATACAGACCAGCTAAAACTGAAGCTTGAACAGATCGATAATGAAAGCCGCAAGCAACTGGCTCAATTTTCCGATACTAATGTTGAAGGCCCAATTATTTGCATCGGTAGCTGTGAATGTAACGACAGCACTAACAGCAGCCAGCTACTTTCAGAAGCGCGTATCGCAACTAATGAGGCATCGCAGGAACAAGTGCTCTGGAAGCACTTTAACAGTGCCGAGCAATCCGCAAGCCAACCAGATCAAACGGAATGGAAACAACATGTTGCTAATGCTATCAACAAAGGACGTGTTTTCCTTCAGGTACAGAGTGTTTTCAGTAAAAGCCCAAGCTCAATGCCAATTCAGGATGAGATCTTCGCCCGAATTCTCAACCAGCAAGATAAACCCGCTTCAGCAGGTGAATTCCTTAGCGTGGTAAAAGAACTTGGATTAATGGCTGATATGGACAAAGCCGTTATTGAAACAGCCCTTAAACACACCAGTGCATCAGCATGCCCTCTTACCATCAACCTTAGTCCAGAGGCGGTTTCCAATCTTAGCTTTATGGACTGGCTAACCCAGACCTTAAAATCTTCGAATTACTCTGGAAAGCTCCAGTTTGAGCTCGATGAGACCAGCGTTCTGAATAATGTGACCGAAACAGTTCAATTCAGAAAACTGCTTCAGTCGCATGGCATAGGCTTTGGTGTTGATCATGTAGGTGTACACCCAAGCGGCTTTGCCTATCTATACTCGGTACAGCCAGACTACGTAAAAATCGATGGTTCTCTCATTAGAGATATTGATGAAAATGCTGAGGACAAATTCTTTGTCAGCAGCCTCATTGGTGCCGCCCACAGCCTGGGCGTTAAGGCTTATGCGGAACATGTTGAACGTGAAAGCCAACTGCAAATTCTCAATGCACTGGAAGCCGATGGCTCACAGGGCTACCTTCATGGAGCACCTCGAGCAATTTAAAAGCTACGCAACTGGCATAAAAAAACGGCGCGATTAGCGCCGTTTTTTTTCAGTGCAGGATGATTACTTTCGTGTAACCAGCATCTCTAATTTCTTACTCAAACGCTCTTCACGTTCCTGCTCTTTACGCTTTTCCTGACGAGCCTTATTGATCTCTTTAAGCTTATCTTTCGCATGATCTGACTCTTCCTTTGTCACCTGACCTGCGGCTTCGCCATTGATATCAATACGCTCAGCACCTTCACGTAGTGAACGGTAATAGTTCAAAGAACGGACATAACTTGCAAGAGCACGCTTTATCTTATTCTTTGCAACCTTCTCATCAGCAATCAGGTCTTCCTGAATACCAATTTTAAGAGGCCTAACATTCTTTCGATCAAAGGTTTTCGGATAGGCTTCCATCAACTGCTGCAAAGCAGCCATATTTGCAGCTCGGTTTTTGGATTTCGCCTTTGGCGCTTTATTAACTACGTCATTCACCTTGTTTGCCTCTGACTG
The DNA here is from genome assembly GCF_000153345.1 of Neptuniibacter caesariensis. GTDB lineage: Bacteria > Pseudomonadota > Gammaproteobacteria > Pseudomonadales > Balneatricaceae > Neptuniibacter > Neptuniibacter caesariensis. The sequence goes on along the minus strand of NZ_CH724127.1, from coordinate 645,157 downwards.
GATCTGTATCTGCTACCGAAAGCTAATCGGCGCATCCTATCCAGCTGATCAATAATTGCTTTAGTTAAAAAAAAAACGCTAACATCTTTCTGAGACGCTCGACATTACCCTTTTCGGATAAAGTACATAAAAATCTCAGCCTCTACGTGTTGCTCTACAAGCTCATGACCCAAAAAGGTACAAAACTTTGGAATATCACGTTGGGTGGATGGATCAGTGGCAACCACTTTCAGCACTTCACCTGCTTGCATATCCCTAACACGATTATGCAACATCATTACAGGCTCAGGGCAATACAGCCCCTGCGCGTCAAGAATATGGTCCACTTTGATGTCAGTCATTCTTTGTCTCTTGCAGAAAGTGGCGTATTGTCTCAAATTACCCATGACAGAAAAAGTAATTTAAGAGTTAATACGCTATGAAAATCGCTTTTAACTCTGAAATGAACCATTCTAATAGACAGGATCGAAGTTTTCAGATGGAGACAAGCCATGATTAGAGTATTAATTGAACGACACATAGCCGACGATCTGGGCCACCATTACGACAAAGCTGCCAGAGAAACAATGCAAATGGCAATGCAAGCACACGGCTATATTTCAGGTGAAGCACTACAAAATGCCTATGATCCTAACCACCGCTTAGTGGTTGCGACTTACCGCACACTTCAGGATTGGCAACGCTGGCACAGCTCATCTGAAAGGCTTGAGATGATGGCAACCATTAACCCTATGTTAGAAACAGAAGAGAAGATCACCGTCTTCGAACATTAAATGAATATACGTGCCATCGATCAGATAAGCCTTAGATGGCACGTTATCTCTTCCCTGTCATGATAAAGCTGCTTGGCTGACAGTTCATAAGCGATGCCTTCCTGCATAAAGCGCTCAGCAATAACATTCGTACAAGCTACAACTTCCTGGTAACGTTGTTTCATTGGCAGTTTCAGATTAAAGATTGCTTCCTGACACCAGCCCTGAATTACCCAGTCAGCGGCCATATTAGCGGTTTTAACCGGTTTATCCACAACATCACATACCATCAAATTCACAGGCGCATCAGGCACAAAACGATAAGCATCCTCTGTTGCATGGGTAACCTGACCCGACGCCATCAAATCTTCATTCATAGGCCCATTATCAACCGCTGTGACAAACATACTGCGCTTGACTAACTGCCAAGTCCATCCCCCTGGAGCGGCTCCCAAATCGACCGCTGTAGAGCCATGCGCTAGACGCGTATCCCATTCATCCTTGGGTATAAACCAGTGCCAGGCCTCTTCAAGCTTAAGTGTTGATCGACTTGGCGCTGATTTAGGAAACTTCAGACGAGGCACTCCCAGAGGCCAGGGCGCTGAGTTTTTCTGCTGCGTGTAACCCACATACATTTGACAGCCACTAAGAACAAACAGCATTAATCTGTTGCCAGAACGACGCGGTTTTTTGGGTAAAAAAGCAGATTGTTTCAATTTCTGGGACAGAGCAGAAGCAAACTTTCGAGAAAAGGTTGCCATCTCGCGCCCATCAGTTGTGTCCGGATATTCAGTCCATACCTCTTCACAAGGCGGAAAATCACCAAGGATATTTTGTATATCACTAATACGATCTTCTTTAGCAACCGTTTGGCAATCACCACAGACCAACCATTGGCGGATAAAAATAAGCTCAGAAAAGCTAATATCTCTAATCGCTCGTTCAGCATCACCCGACTGCTGAACATTAAAAATAAGGTACCCTTCACCTTCATTTAGTGTGCAGTAGCCATAGATACCAACGTTCGCACACTGGTCAGTTATTTCTGCTGCAGCCTCTTTCTCAAAACCTGAGCGGCACTGCAGAAGCAAGCGATTAAAATAGGTCACTCAATAAAGCCCTTTATTACATTTACAACAGTAGCCTTGTGCTCTTCATGGGAAAAGCCTGATGACTTCCGTGGTTTTAAATCATGGTCACCATCGTTGAGCCAATGGAGTTGCACAGAGTCCGGCAGATTGTACTCTTTAACCTCCAGAAGTGAACCCATAGGGTCACGCTCCCCCTGAAAAATCAGCAATGGCCTCTTATTATCAATTAAGTGCTCGGTACGCAGTTTTTCTGGCTTACCTCGTGGATGGAATGGAAATCCAAAAACAAAACCGGCCCTGATTGCGGGATGGTCAAGCAGCATCGACGCAGCCCTCCCCCCCATAGACTTACCTGCCAGATACAGAGGGATATCATCTTTTGCATAGGCATTGATAACCCTTTCAAAAGCCTCAATTATTTTTGGCATACGGTCAGGAGGGCGACGCTTTCCATCTTGTCGGTTTTTTTGCATATATGGAAATTCAAAACGAATGACCTCGAGCCCTAACTCAGCCATTGATTCAGCAAGATCCTGCATAAAGGGGCTTTCCATTCCAGCTCCGGCGCCATGGGCAAAAATAACCCTTCCAAAAATAGGTTTTCCATTAATTAACACGGGGTTAGCTCCGATTAGAGGTAAAAACAAAGGATCAGGGCGATTCCAAAGTTGACTTACATCAACTAAAAACAAAAAAACCGCCGGTTGAAAGTGCGCAAAACCTAGACATAGGTCAAGAAATAACAGCTTATTCTAAAATCATATAACCTTATGCAAGCAACAACAATCGACCTTAATTCTTACATATCAATAAGTTAGAAACCACTATCGATATAAAGTAGGACAACAATACGACCTAGGTCGATATTACGCACCTGCGACAAAATGCCTCATTTCCTGCCCTAAACACATTGAAAATACAGCACTATTCCAAGATAATTGCGAGCGAAACTCAAAATTTCCATAAATAGCTTGTTGATGAGAGCCTGACATGAGCACAGCAACTGAACACCCCACCTACAATTATAAAGTGGTGCGCCAGTTCGCCATTATGACAGTAATCTGGGGTATCGTCGGTATGACCGTCGGTGTCCTGATCGCTGCACAGTTGGTTTGGCCTGCACTGAACTTTGATACAGCGTGGCTGACCTATGGTCGTCTGCGTCCACTGCACACTAACGCAGTTATCTTTGCATTCGGCGGATGCGCCCTGTTTGCAACTTCATACTACGTTGTACAGCGTACGAGTCAGGTTCGCCTGTTCTCTGACGGGCTGGCGGCGTTCACTTTCTGGGGCTGGCAAGCAGTTATCCTGGCTGCAGCGATTACGCTGCCACTGGGTCTGACTTCCTCCAAAGAATACGCTGAGCTTGAGTGGCCAATCGACCTGCTAATCGCAGTTGTTTGGGTAGCTTACGCAATCAACTTCCTGGCGACAGTGAAGATTCGTAAGACATCTCATATCTACGTCGGTAACTGGTTCTATATGGCCTTCATTATTACGGTTGCTGTTCTGCACATCGTAAACAGTGCTGCCATTCCTGTTACCCTGTTCAAGTCTTACTCTGTATACCCTGGTACTGTTGATGCAATGGTTCAGTGGTGGTACGGCCACAACGCTGTAGGCTTCTTCCTGACAGCAGGCTTCCTGGGTATGATGTACTACTTCGTACCTAAACAGGCTGAACGTCCAATCTACTCTTACCGTCTGTCTGTAGTTCACTTCTGGGCACTGATCGCGACTTACATGTGGGCTGGTGGTCATCACCTGCACTACTCTGCGCTGCCTGACTGGACTCAGTCTGTTGGTATGGTTATGTCCCTGATCCTGCTGGCTCCATCTTGGGGTGGTATGATCAACGGTATGATGACTCTGTCTGGCGCATGGCACAAACTGCGTACTGACCCTGTTCTTCGCTTCCTGGTTGTTTCCCTGTCTTTCTACGGTATGTCTACGTTCGAAGGCCCAATGATGTCCATCAAGACAGTAAACGCTCTGTCTCACAACACTGACTGGACTGTTGGTCACGTACACGCAGGTGCACTTGGCTGGGTTGCTATGATCTCTATCGGTGCTGTATACCACATGCTGCCTCGCCTGTTCGGTAAGGCTCAGATGTACAGCGTTGGCCTAATTAACACACACTTCTGGCTGGCAACAGTTGGTACTGTACTTTACATCTGCGCGATGTGGGTAAACGGTATCCTGCAGGGCCTGATGTGGCGTGCAGTAAACGAAGACGGCACACTAACTTACAGCTTCGTAGAAGCTCTGGAAGCATCTCACCCAGGCTACTTCGTACGTTGGTTGGGCGGTGTATTCTTCCTGGCAGGTATGGTTCTGATGGCCTACAACACTTGGCAGACTGTTCGTAAAGGCAGCACTGCACCAGAAGCGGAAGCTTCTGCACAGGCAGCTTAAGGTCATAGGAGCAGATAGAAATGATCAAACACGAAACGATTGAAAAGAATATCGGCCTAATGATCCTGCTGATCATCATCGTGATCAGTGGTGGTGGTCTGGCTGAGATTGTACCTCTGTTCTTCTCGACTTCGACTACTAAGCCGATCGAAGGCCTGCGTACATACACTCCACTAGAGTTTGAAGGCCGTGATATCTACATCCGTGAAGGTTGTAACGTATGTCACACTCAGATGATCCGCCCATTCCGTGCGGAAACTGAGCGTTACGGTCACTTCTCTACCGCTAACGAGTTCGTATTTGAATATCCACACCTGTGGGGTTCTAAGCGTACAGGTCCAGACCTGGCTCGTGTAGGCGGACGTTACTCTGATGACTGGCACCGTGCTCACATGTACAACCCACGTGACGTTGTACCTGAGTCCAAGATGCCATCTTACCCTTGGCTGTTCGAGAACAAGCTAACAGGTAAGGACATCGTTAAGAAAATGGAAGCACAGCAGGCGCTGGGCGTACCGTTTACTAACGAACAGATCGCTGGTGCACAGGATGCCGTTCAGGGTAAATACGAGATCGATGCTCTCGTAGCGTACCTACAGGCTCTGGGCAAAATGCACTCTGAATATACTAACAAGCGGTAAGTAACGCGTGAGCTACGAAGTTTATGGTCCATATATTCCGGTCGTGATGCTGATCACGTTCTTGGCCCTGTTTGCCTGGGTGCTCAACCCTAAGAACAAGGCCAAGTACGATGACGCAGCAAACATGCCTCTTCAGGAACCTGATGACGAACCGGTCGTGAATAGTGAGATCAATAACGGGAGAAAAGATAAATGAGTGACATGAATACCTTCTGGAGTGTATGGGTAACTGTAATTACCCTGGCAGTCATTTTTGGTTGTACATGGTTGCTGTTCGCTACCCGTAAGAGCGAAACACACAAAGAAACAACAGAAGAAACCGTAGGTCATGCTTTCGATGGTATCGAAGAGTATGACAACCCTCTGCCACGCTGGTGGTTCCAGATGTTCATCGGTACAGTGATCTTCGGTATCGCTTACCTGGCTCTGTACCCAGGCCTGGGCAACTTCCAGGGTCTGCTAGGCTGGTCTTCTCACGGTCAGTGGGAAGAAGAGATGAAGCACGCGGAAGAAACTTACAAACCAATCTTCGCAAAATATGCAGCAATGCCTGTTGAAGAGCTGGTTAAACCAGAAAACGCAACGGGTCTGAAAATGGGTCAGCGCATGTTCGCTAACAACTGTTCCGTATGTCACGGTACAGCTGCAACTGGCGCACACGGCTTCCCTAACCTGACTGATGCTGACTGGTTGTACGGCGGTCAGGCTGATACGATCAAAGCCTCTATTGCTAACGGCCGTAACGGTGCAATGCCTCCTTGGGGTGCTGTACTGGGTGAAGAAGGCGTGCGTGATGTAACTAACTACGTTCTTTCACTAAGCGGTAACGAAGTTGATGCTGAAGGCGCTGAGCGTGGTAAAGCACAGTTCACAGCACTGTGTGCAGCTTGTCACGGTGCTGATGCCAAAGGTCTGGCGGCACTGGGTGCACCAAACCTGACTGACGATGTGTGGTTGTACGGCGGTTCTTTCGAGAAAGTTGCACACTCTATTCGTAACGGTCGTAACGGTGTGATGCCTGCTCACAAAGATCTGCTGAGCGATGACAAGATCCACCTGATCACTGCATACGTTTACAGCCTGTCCAATAAATAAGGACAAGATCTGAAAATAAAAAGGCGATATGATTTAGATCATGTCGCCTTTTTTTGTGCTCCTCTATTATAATATTCAATTCTTCTAATAGACCTTGCAGAGCATAGGGTTTAATAGAAACAAAGACTTAATTATCACTGGTGAGCAACAGTATGAGTCAGATTCCGGTTAAAGATGTCACCCCCAAGTCCAAAAAGGCTCAGGGAGAATCCTACGACCTATACGCTAAACGTGAGCATATCTACGTAAAGAACTATACAGGTATCTTTAAAAAATTCCGCCAGATCAGCAGCTTTATCATGCTGCTGATGTTCTTTGGCTTTTCCTGGATCACCTGGGATGGCCGACAAGCGGTACTATTCGATCTACCAAACCGACAGTTCCATGTCTTTGGTATGACGTTCTGGCCTCAGGATTTCATGCTGCTGTCCTGGCTACTCATTATTCTTGCCTTTGCCCTATTCTTCTTTACCGTGTTCGCGGGTCGCCTGTGGTGTGGCTATGCCTGCCCCCAGTTTGTTTGGACCTGGATCTATATCTGGATCGAAAACCACACTGAAGGTGATCGAAATGCCCGGATGAAACTCGATAAACAAAAGGGCTGGACCGCGGAAAAAATCCGCAAGAAAGGCTTAAAACACCTACTTTGGATTGTTTTCTCCGTAGCCTCCGCAATCGCTTTCGTCGGGTACTTTACTCCAATTAAAGAGCTGCTAAACAGCATCGCTACCTGGAACCTTGGCCCGTGGGAAACCTGGTGGCTTGGGTTCATTGCGGTTGCGACGTATGGTAACGCTGGCTGGTTACGTGAGCAGGTATGCATTTATATGTGCCCTTATGCGCGCTTCCAGTCAGTGATGTTTGATCAGGACACATTGATCATCTCCTATGATGAAAAACGTGGTGAGAATCGCGGTAAACGAAAAAAAGGCTCCGATTACAAAGCTAAGGGGCTAGGCGACTGCATAGACTGTAATGCTTGTGTTCATGTTTGCCCTGTGGGTATCGATATCCGTGATGGCCTTCAATACGAATGCGTAGCTTGCGGCGCCTGTGTCGATGCTTGCGACGATATGATGGAACGTGTTGGCTATCCCAAAGGGCTCGTCAGCTATACAACAGAACATCAACTTGACGGCAATAAAACCCATATCCTGCGTCCACGCCTGATCGGTTACTTTGCCGTACTCTGCGCGATGTTTATTGCGTTCAGCTATACCATTTTCAGTCGTATCCCACTAGAAGTGGATATCCTTAGGGATCGCGGTCAGCTCTACACTGAAACCTCTTCTGGTAAGATCGAAAACGTTTATACTCTTAAACTCGCCAATAAAGAACAGGTCGATCATCAGTATCGGATCTCGATTCTGGGTCTTGACGGTATAGAGTATTTTGGAGACGAGGTTGTTACGATCAAATCAGGTGAGCTGCTTGATATGGCTGTCCGTCTTAACATTGAACAGAAGTACCTCCCTTCTTCCAACAACAACATTCTATTTAAAGTAGAAGCGCTTGATGACCCAAGCATTGTTGTTGAAGAGGAAAACCGATTTATCGGCCCTGCCCCCAAACGATGAACTGATTGGGGTCAATAGAACAAGGTACGAAAACCCGTCCATCTATCTGATATTTAGGGTAGAATAGCTGCTTTGCTCAGACTAGTAATCACTGTCTGAGCTTAGCAGCTTTTTTGTAGGTACAGTTTCAATGAGTAATGACAGCAATACACCCGTAGCACCTTGGTATAAGCAACCGTGGCTTTGGTTCATTCTTGCGCCGCTGATTGCCGTGTTTTTTTATGGCACCTTTTTCCTTTATATGGCGATTACCACCCATGACGGTATCGTAAAAGACGACTACTACAAGGTAGCTCGTGGTTACTTTGTTGACCCTTCAAAAGCTCAAAAAGCCGAATCTTTAGGTATTGTTGGTACACTCAATATCGACAACCTGACTGGCGATCTGATGCTACATTACCGAAGCACTGCTTCAGATTTGCCTACCCAGCTAACCCTCAATATTGTTAGCCCTACCCATAAGAAATATGACCAGACACTCACACTTAAGCGAGTTGAAGGCAGCCAGGCGTACACTGGAAACTTACTAGCGGCACTTAAAGGTAAGCGTTACCTGATGCTAGAACCACAGGACAAAAGCTGGCAGCTTCGTGCAGAGATTGTACCTCCATACGATCAGAAAATAGTGCAGCTCGCTCCAAACGTAGAGTAACTTTTAGGGGTAGTAAGCAGTGCAAGATCCAGCTATAGAAACCCCTGCTACTGCGTCAGATTGTTATCATTGCGGCCTTTCAATTCCGCCTGGCGCAAAGTATCAGACCATCATTAACGGCCAACCCAAGGCAATGTGTTGCCCTGGGTGTCAGGCCGTTGCTCAAACCATTGTCGATAGTGGCCTCGATAACTACTACAAGCACCGCACTGAATCCGCAGCCGCCCCTGAAGTCAACGCAAAAGAACTACCTGAAAACCTTCTTCTTGAATTGGGGCTCTACGACGATGAAAACGTCCAAAGCAGTTTTGTTACCAGCAATGACGAAGAATCTGAAGCCATTCTTGTCATAGAAGGTATCACCTGCGCGGCGTGCGTATGGCTTCTTGAGAACCACATCAGAAACATCCCTGGTGTCACTAAAGTCAGTGTAAACCTGACCAATCACCGGGCTCGAATCACTTGGCTACGCGCGGAATGCAAACTTAGCCATCTGCTCGCCGAAATTTATCGGATTGGCTACCAGGCCCACCCTTACCATCCCGATAAAGAAGAACAGCTACTTGAGCAGGAAAAGAAACGCGCCACCCGCAGATTAGGTGTAGCCGGCATAGGCATGATGCAGACCATGATGCTAGCCGTTGCACTCTACGGTGGTGCCCTTCAAGGCATTGATGATCAGTATGTCACCTTTATTCGCTGGGCGAGCATGGTCATTGCTACCCCCGTTATCTTTTATTCTGCGCGGCCTTTTATCATCGCAGCGATTCGTGACATCAAGACACGCCATCTAACCATGGATGTTCCGGTATCGATTGCTATTTATGGCGCTTATCTGGCCAGTGTATGGGCCACGATCACCGATAGCGGCGAAGTCTATTTCGATTCCGTAACGATGTTTACCTTCTTCCTTCTGATTGGCCGCTTTCTTGAAATGCAGGCCCGCCACAGAACCGGGCGCGCAGGAAATGCGTTACTTAACCTAATTCCAGCCAGTGCGACAAAACTCATCGATGGAGAAGAGCAGCTCGTACCGGCGGGAGATCTGAAGGTCGGTGATGTGGTGCTGATTAAGCCAGGCCATACGATTCCTGCAGATGGCATTATTGTCTCCGGAAGTAGTTCGGTTGACGAATCAGCACTAACTGGCGAGTACCTTCCTATCCGTAAGGAAACTGAAGCACAAGTAGTGGGCGGCACCATCAACGTGGAAAACCCGATTACCGTTGAGATCACACAAGTAGGGCAGGAAACTCAGCTTTCAGCGATCGTTCGTCTACTTGAGCGCGCTCAGGAAGATAAGCCTAAAGCGGCCCAGATCGCTGACAAGGTTGCCAGCTATTTCGTAGCCGCGGTCCTTCTCACTGCAACAGGCGTAGGGCTTGGATGGTGGGTCGTAGACCCTGCTAATGCCTTCTGGATAACCCTTTCTGTGCTCGTTGTTACCTGCCCTTGCGCGCTTTCATTAGCAACACCAACTGCACTGACCGCTGCCACTGGCACATTGCGCCAAAACGGCCTTCTGATTACGCGCGGGCATGTTCTGGAAAGCCTGGCCACAGCAAGCCATGTCGTATTTGATAAAACAGGCACATTGACAGAAGGCAACCTGAGCCTTCAGGAAGTTGTCCCGCTGACCGATATTGAAGCTGAACAATGCATCAAGATCGCCGCAGCACTGGAACAGCATAGCGAGCATCCCATCGCGAGAGCATTTACCGAGCTATCCCAGGAACTGTTGGCTACCGACATCAATAACAAGGTTGGCCAGGGTATTTCCGGGTTAATTGACGGCGCGGCTTTCCGCATCGGGAAACCTGAATTCGCTGCCGAGATATGCGGCAACACGGCGCCTGCACTTCCAGCCACGAGCGGTCAATGGTTACTTCTGTGTAGTGATACAAAACCAATTGCCTGGTTCCGTCTCAATGATCAGATTCGCCGAGAGGCCAAGGAAGCGATCGGTTACCTAAAGCAACTGGGGCTCAAGTGTGAAATGCTGACCGGTGATAACTCTTCCGCAGTAACCGAAGTGGCAAATGCCTTAGGTATCGATACCACTATTTCAGGTGTATCCCCCTCTGAAAAGCTTGAGCATGTAAGGCAGCTTCAGGAGCAGGGAGCGCAGGTTATCATGGTCGGTGACGGTATTAATGACATCCCGGTCCTCGCCGGAGCGCAAACTTCTATTGCCATGGGCAGCGCTACTGACCTTGCTAAAACCAATGCTGACGGCGTACTTATCAGCCATGACTTACTACGCTTGGTCGACGGTATCACCCTGGCGAGAAAGACACGAATCATTATTCGCGAGAACCTTGGGTGGTCGCTTTGCTACAACCTACTTGCACTACCTCTGGCGGCTCTTGGCTTTATCGCACCTTATATGGCCGCGCTTGGCATGTCTGCCAGTTCGCTCGTTGTAGTAGGTAATGCCATGCGACTTAACGGAAAACCCAAACGACCTAAAAGCATAAGCCCTAAAGAAACAGCCAATGGTCAGAAAACCATCGAGGTTATGGAACCTGCGAACAAGTCTTGAACGACTCAGGCTTTCAGAGCGGTTCAAGATCAAGGCAACGATTACAGACATACTGGTTGTACGTCGAAGATCGTTAGCGCAGAGATTGAATCGCTCTTAAAGCCCCTTTGGGTGGGCACTAAAGCGACTTCCTGCTTTGTCAGGCAGTTTGGAAAGGACCAGTCATTACACTGCTCTGCCTTTCGCGCACTAAGTCGCTTTATTGCCCACTGAGAAAGTCCGAGACTTATTCGCAGGTTCCCTAACCCTATCTCTTAATTTCAGGTAGAATGTAAGGGCAATTTTGACCAACTGATGTAGATACAATGGATATCATTTTCCTACTTATTCCAATCGCTATTGTCCTTGCCGGATTTGCCATCTGGGCATTCTTTTGGAGCGTAAACAACGGCCAGTATGATGATCTGGAAAGCCCGGCTCACAGCATACTGTATGACGATGATGAAGATCTCATTCCAGAAGATGCCAGGGTAAAACCGGACAACAAACAGGATGACTGAAGCCGTAAGCCTGACCACCGCTTTTCTTCTAGGACTCTTAGGTGGAACCCATTGCCTGGGTATGTGCGGTGGTATCGCTGCAACCGTCTCGATGGGCGCACCATCCGGCGGTAAAGGCGTTGCACTGCTTTTAGGTTATAACAGCGGAAGAATCATTAGTTATGCTATTGCCGGAGCTATCTTTGGCAGCCTTAGCTGGTTAATAGAAAATATTACGATTCAGCTCATACTACGCAGCTTTGCAGGATTAATGCTGGTATTAATGGGCTTATACATCGCTCAATGGTGGCAAGTACTAACCCAGCTGGAGCAAGCTGGCGGGCACATTTGGAAAAGAATCAGCCCAGCCGCTAGTCGGTTATTACCAGTTAAGAATTTATATCAAGCCGGCCTGCTTGGGCTATTATGGGGCTGGCTGCCCTGCGGTTTAGTCTACAGCACTCTAATCTGGGCCTCCGCGGCTTCAGACTGGCAATTAAGCGCCCTTTTAATGATTATGTTTGGCTTGGGTACACTTCCCAGCATGTTATTGACAGGGTTATTGGCCAAGCAGGCCAAAGAGATACTCCAGATGAAGCTGACTAAGCATATTGCCGGCATCATCATCATATTAATGGGATTATTCACCATCCCATGGGCCGGCTTAGCTGGGTTGTAAAAGTTTTAATAGTTTTCGAGGAACGCTTTCGTGGATAATAATTTGATTAAATGGGATCTGGACCTGATCAAACGCTATGATCTTTCCGGCCCGCGTTACACTTCTTATCCTACAGCCGTTCAGTTTGATCCTGAGCTGTCTCAACAGGACTTGGTAGAAACAGGCCAGACTACTGCTGATCTGGAAGCACCTCTTTCTTTGTATGTGCATATTCCATTCTGTGAACACGTTTGTTACTACTGCGCATGCAACAAAGTCATCACCCGTAACCGTAAGAAAGCTCAACCCTATCTCGATACGGTTTATCGAGAAATGGAACAGTTATCAAAATGGTACAGCAACAACCGACCTGTTACTCAGCTCCATTGGGGAGGCGGCACGCCAACCTTTATCAGTCACGAGCAGATGATCGAGCTGATGGACCAGATGAGAAAGCATTTCAACCTGCTTGATGATGACAGTGGTGATTACTCTATCGAGATCGATCCTCGGGAAGCTTCACTGGAAACCATTAAAGTCCTGCGCGACATTGGCTTTAATCGCATCAGCCTGGGGCTTCAGGATATTGATCCTAAAGTGCAGGAAGCCGTTAACCGTGTTCAGTCGGTGGAACAAACCGCTGCAATTTTGGAAGAAGCACGTCGCTTAGGCTTCCGTTCTTTGAACCTGGATCTGATCTACGGCCTGCCTTATCAGACCCTAGAAGGGTTCAACGCGACGCTGGATACTGTGATCGAGATGAACCCCGATCGTCTGTCAGTGTTTAATTATGCCCACCTACCTGATCGTTTCAGGCCGCAACGTCATATTCAGGAAGACACACTTCCATCACCTGAAACCAAGCTGGCGATTCTGGAATCGACAATTAATAAGCTGCTTGAAGCGGGCTATGTTTATATCGGTATGGACCATTTTGCCAAACCAGATGATGAACTGGCTGTTGCCCAGCGCACCGGGAACCTGCACCGCAACTTCCAGGGGTATACCACCCATGCTGAGTGCGATTTGATTGCGATGGGTGTTTCTGCAATTAGCCAGGTAGGTTCTGTTTACTATCAAAACGAGCACGAAATGGCTGCTTACAGCGCTGCTGTTGAAGATAATCAAAATGCTATTAAGCGCGGCGTTTCTCTGACACAAGACGACATTATCCGTCGCCAGGTTATCACTCAACTGATCTGCCATTTCGAATTAGACAAGCGCACTATCGAAGAAGCCTATTCAATCAAATTTGATGATTACTTCGCCGATGCTCTGGCTGAGCTACAGGCATTCACAACTGACGGGCTGATCGCACTAGAAGAAAACCTGATACAAGTGACGCCTGCTGGTCGATTGCTTATCCGTCGTATTTGTATGGCGTTTGATGCTTATATCCCTAAGGATCAGTCAACACAGCGTTTTTCGCGGATTATTTAACTTCCCGAATCTGTGCAAATATTACATAATCAAGCTAAGTAGCCACTTGATATAACACGACAGGACACAACTATGGGTGATAATAAGGCAACAGAAGGGAAACTGCGGAGCTTGCAGCAGGTTAGCTGTAATACGTGTAGCCTCAGCTCGCTATGCCTGCCCGTTTCCCTGAACATGACTGAAATGGAACGACTGGATGACATCATTGAGAAAAGTCGTCCGTTAAAGAAAGGTGAACACCTGTTCCATCAGGGCGGCCCTTTTGCCAGCGTTTACGCCATCCGCGCAGGAACCGTTAAGACCTACACCATTACTAACGAAGGTGAAGAGCAGATCACCGGTTTCTATTTCCCTGGTGAATTGGTTGGCATGAGTGGATTTGATAGTAATCAATATCCTGTTTCTGCAAAGATTCTGGAAACCACCACGGTCTGCGAAATCCCCTTCGAAAGGTTGGATGAGCTTTCTGGGCAGCTGCCAGAATTACGCCGTCAGCTTCTTAGAACCATGAGTAAAGAGATTCGTGAAGAGCAGCAGATGATGCTGCTACTATCTAAGAAAAATGCAGAAGAACGAGTTGCTACTTTCCTGGTTAAGCTATCCCATCGTTTCAAAGTACGAGGCTATTCAGAAACCAGCTTCCGTCTTTCGATGTCTCGGAATGAGATCGGTAACTACCTTGGCCTTGCAGTTGAAACCGTTAGCCGTATCTTTACCCGCTTCCAGAAATCCAACCTTCTTCAGGTTGAAGGCAAGGAAGTTCATATCGAAGATCTGGACAAGCTGTATGAACTGTCTGGAGAGTGTCAGCAGGAAGAAGCTGTCGAGCAAAACCCTTTGATGTGTAACAAAGGAAATTGCTCCTGATCTAGAGCACTTCAGACATAAAAAAGCACCGGTAAGCATGCTTACCGGTGCTCGCTAGTTGCACAATTAAGTAGCCATCTCAATGTGTAACCCAACACCCCAATTAAAACGTTTGAGCCAAATTAAAACATTGAGCCACGTCAAATCGTAGCCGCTAAGGAGTTTTTCATGTCATATGACGAGTGTTATGTGAAGTCTGTCATCAGAACTATTCCAGACTGGCCTGAACCGGGCGTTCAGTTCAGAGACATCACTCCGCTGTTTAAAGACCCCAAAGCTCTACGCATGATCTCCGATGCGTTTATCCAGCGCTATATCGATAGTGAAATCACTCATATTGCCAGTATCGATGCTCGTGGTTTCCTGATCAGCTCTATCATGGCTTACCATCTGAATATTCCGTTAGTACTGGTACGTAAAAAAGGCAAACTGCCAGGTGAGACTATTCACCAGGAGTACAAACTTGAATACGGTACAGCTGCGGTTGAGATGCAACTAGATGCAGTAACTGAAGGCGATAAAGTGCTCGTCTTTGATGATCTGATCGCCACTGGCGGAACAATTCTGGCCGCATGCAGCCTGATTAAAGAGTTGGGAGCTGAGGTTTACGAAGCAGCAGCGCTGATTGATCTTCCTGACCTGCAAGGCTCCAGCAAGATTCAAGACGCAGGTGTACCTGTTCACAGCCTCCTAGCTTTTGAAGGCATCTAAACCGAATCTTTAGACCTTGATCTAAAAACCTCCTAAACGGCTTGCATATTTCTTTTGAGAATATCAATATAACTCAAAACAAAAACAAGCCGTTCTGGAGCCTCTATGCGCCGCTTTATTCCTACGTTACTTGTCGCTTGCACTCTTAGCCTCTCCCCAATACTTCATGCTGAAGAGGTTGCCCTTCCTTTTAATGGAATCACATTGAATGCTGATCTTGAAGGAGTAAACGAAGGTAACCTTGAGCGGGTGGTTTTAATTACCCACGGCACGCTGGCTCACAAAGACATGGAGATCATCCAAAGCTGGCAGGAACTTCTTGCTGATGAAGAGATCCCTAGTCTGGCAATCAATCTTAGCCTTGGGCTAGATAACCGAAAGGGGATGTATGATTGTGCGACCGCGCATACCCACAAGCATACTGACGCTATCGATGAAATTAACGCCTGGGTCGAGTGGCTAACTGAAAAAAAAGGTGCTGAATCGATTATACTCGCCGCCCACTCCAGAGGCGGAAACCAAACTGCCTGGTTTAGCAATCAAATAAATAATGACAACATCAAAGCGCAGATCCTTCTGGCCCCACAAACATGGTCTGAAGATGAGGAGATAAGCAGTTATGAAGAACGCTACAAACAACCTCTCGCGCCGATCCTAGCTAATGCGTTACAACAGAAAACAGATAAGAACCTAAATAAAACTGATTTTATCTATTGCGAAGATACTGAAGTTAAAGCATCCAGTTTCATCAGCTACTATCAGCCAGATAACAGATTCGATACTCCCACACTGTTAAAAAAAGCCACCATACCGACGCTGGTGATTGCAGGCAGTGAAGACACCACAGTCAAAGACCTACCCGGCGCCATGGAAAGTATTAATAACTCGCTGGTTACCACCCTTGAAATTGAAGGCGCTGATCATTTCTTCCGCGATTTGTACATGGATGAGGTGATAGAATATTCGCTGGAATTTATGGAGCAACTCTAACCAGATGCCTTTACTAAAAGCCCTCATAGCTCTCTTCTGCCTGCTACCCGGATTAAGCCTGGCTGCGGGCATGCCTATGACGAAAGATCTTCAAGCTGCCTATAACAAAAATGGTTTAAACAACCAGGGTCAGGGCAAGGTTGTTCTCCTGCTGGTCTCACAACCCAACTGTAGTTATTGTGTACAAATTACCGAAGAGATCCTCAAACCTATGCTGATCAGCGGTAATTACAAACAAACCACCGTATTCAGTGAGCTGGAGATCAACACAGGCGGGCAGATTGTCGACTTCAATGGAGAGAAGGTCGATGCAACACAATTTGCCCGACGCTATAACGCCTGGGCAACCCCAACACTTCTTTTCCTGGACGGACAAGGTCGTGAAGTGTCCAATAAGATGGTCGGGATCAATACGCTTGAACTCTATGGTTATTACGTAGATCGCTCCCTCGAAAAAGGATTTATAAAAATAAACCCCTGATCTTCTTTTCCCCTCTTCCATCGATGAAAAAACTTGCTAACATGCACTGCCGATTTATCTCATTGGAGTTGCTATGTGGTTTAAGAATGTCATTTTTTATCGTCTCAACGAAGCGTTTGAATATAGCCAGGAGCAACTCCAGGAAAAACTTAAAGAACAGGCTTTCACGCCATGTAAAAGCCAGGAATTAAGTCGTTACGGCTGGGTATCTCCATGCCAGCAACTTGATGAAATGTATGCTCATCAGGTCCACGGCATGTTTATGCTGGCAGCACGTAAAGAAGAGAAAATATTGCCAGGTGCGGTTATTAAAGAAGCAGTTGGCGATAAAGTCGCTCGTATCGAAAACGAACAAGCTCGAAAGGTCTATAAAAAAGAACGCGACCAGCTTAAAGACGAAGTCATTCTTGATCTACTTCCGAGAGCGTTCAGTAAATTTCAGCAGACTTACGCGCTAATCGCACCTGCTCAAGGCTGGATAGCGGTAGATGCATCCAGTCACAAACGCGCAGAGGAACTGCTTTCACATCTACGCGGCACCCTTGGCAGCCTTCCGATTGCATTACCGGATGTTCAACAGTCTCCTTCAGCTGTCATGTCAAACTGGCTTGAACATAACGATAGCCTGCCTCAGGGCTTCGAAGTACAAGACGAGTGCGAGCTACGTGATAACGTTCTGGAAGGCGGCGTCATTCGCATCAAAGGCCAGCAACTTGAAGATGAAGAGTTCATAGCCCACCTTGAAGCGGGTAAACGCGTGGTAAAACTTGCACTTGAGTGGGATGAGCAACTGCGCTTTATGCTCCAGGAAGATCTGGCTATCAAACGACTAAAACTTAGTGAGCAACTTCAGGAAAAAATGGCCGATGAAGCCGCCGAAGATGAAGTCG
This sequence comes from Neptuniibacter caesariensis, assembly GCF_000153345.1. Classification (GTDB taxonomy): domain Bacteria; phylum Pseudomonadota; class Gammaproteobacteria; order Pseudomonadales; family Balneatricaceae; genus Neptuniibacter; species Neptuniibacter caesariensis. Next base: position 627,870 of record NZ_CH724127.1, on the reverse strand, counting down.
CGCAGTTTGATGTTGATATGGTTCAGATGGGCCTGGAATTTGCCAAACTTTATCCAGCACTGATTGCTGCATTTGGCGGTGAAGCTCAACGTCCATGAATTAATATAGCTCCCATCGAGTAATAATCTGGTCGATCTGAAAAGCTTACCTATGGTACTTTTGTGTAATAACGAATAATATATTAGATATATCTAATTTATAGCGGTATTTACATGAAAGCAGAGCACAATTCATACTCAAAACTGGCCCATTTTCCTGCTGCATTTTTTGCTATGGTTATGGGCCTTACTGGTTTGACGCTAGCCTGGGAAAAGGCCTCTCAGGTATTTTCCAGCTCAATCCTGATCCCTAAAACCCTGCTGATTATAAGTGCCTGCTCATTTTTGATCATTGTCTTGATCTATCTGTTCAAAATCGTTCGCCACCCTCAGGCGGTAACCGCAGAATTCAACCATCCAATTAAAATGAGTTTCTTTCCTGCCTTCAGCATCGGTTTGATTCTTCTCAGTGTTGCGACTTTGCAGATCTCGGCTTCGCTTTCAGAATATATCTGGATTCTAGGTGCATCTATCCATCTAATTTTCACCCTCTATGTACTGGGACAGTGGCTACATCACCCTAAGTTTCAGGTAAACCACAGCACTCCCGCCTGGTTTATTCCGGTAGTAGGAAACATATTGGTGCCTATTTCAGGCGTAGAACATGGTTATATCGAGGTAAGCTGGTTCTTCTTCTCTATCGGCCTGGTTTATTGGATCCTGCTCAAAACACTTATTTTCAACCGCATGTTTTTTCATGATCCACTTCCCGAGAAGCTACTCCCAACGCTGTTTATCTTGATTGCCCCACCCGCAGTTGGCTTTATCTCCTACACTAAATTAAACGGAGAACTAGATAACTTCGGCCGCATTCTTTTTTACGCCGCGATGTTTCTGGTTATGTTACTGTTATCACAATTACCCAAGTTCACCCGTATTAAGTTCTTTATGTCCTGGTGGGCTTATTCGTTCCCTCTTGCAGCGTCCTCTGTCGCTGCCATGCTCATGTACCAGTTAACGCCATCTGCTTTTCTGTACGGGCTTTCAATTGGATTACTCGCACTCTCGACTACGGTCATTACCATCCTGTTTGCCAGAACAATGTTGGCCATCTACCGTAATGAAATCTGTAAACCTGAGTAGAAGCAGCTCTTAAGCGCATAAAAAAACCGCCATTTAGGCGGTTTTTTTTATCTTCGGCAACTTAGGAAATTAGTTAGCATCACCGACCGTAGTCAGGCCCAGACTGGTCCACGCCTGCATGCCACCACGATAATATTTCATCTTGCTTGCTGGGTAACCTGCTTCAAGCATTGCCCGAATCAAAGTAGGTGTCTGACCGCACCAGTAACCATTACAGAACATCGCCAGTGTTTTGGCCCCAGAGAAGTCGTAAGATCCATCAGATTTCTGGGTAACCCCAAACTCGTCCATGGCATCCGCTGCTGATTCTGCCTCTTTCATTACTGTGTAAGGCACATTTACACTGCCCGGAATCGTTAAGCGGTAGTGCCAGCCTTCAGTACGCGTATCTACAATCAAGACATTCTCATCAGATTGTGCATCTTTCATATACTGAATGAACTCGGGTTCAGCAATCGTTTCAACATCGTGTGGCTCAAATGGGCGAATTGGCTGCGGAGTGCCACGGAAGGTCGTGCTATATAGCTCATGCACGGTATTTTTAGGATCCTGATTGCGCATAATTTCGACTTGCTCGCCATCATGCTCCACAGTAATCGAATACACACCCGGTGCAATCATAGCTTTTTTTCCGCCACCTTCAGCCATTGTAATGGGTGAAGTAATCAATGCAGCGGCAAGCGCCATACCTGTTACCGTTTGCTTAAACATCGCCAACCCTCTCATCTATTATTATATATTTATTCAGTAAAGTTATATGCGATTCTGTCACAAAAACAGGGGCTAAGTCATTAACTCCAGTATAAGACATTAGAATAAGCTCAATAAGCAATTGCTTATTTCAGACTTTTAGATCCTCAAGCAGATCAACGCTGAATTTATCGGCCTCCGAGTCCAACTGCTTCTCATTACACAAGGCGATAAATTTCTCTTCACGCTTAAGGCTATCAGCATGGCCAAAGTCATTCCCTTCAAGGCTCTGTAGTTGAAGCGTCGCTTTATGGTAGAAAGCCAATACAGTTGCAGCTGTTTGATCACCCTCTTCTAACTGCTTTTCCCAGCGATGACGATGGTTTTGTATCTTTAAAGCCTGTCGTTTCAAATTCCATGCATAACGCAGTTCATCAAAATAGGGACGACTCTTAACCTGAGTAAAACCAGCAATGGTTATCACCGCGCCTAACAATACCCCACTTAGATTAACCCAGGTATTTGAACCCTCAGGGTTGCCAAACTGTTGCCTGAACAACGCACTTAATGACAAACCAATAATAGCGAATATGATACATAGCACGACAGCAACCTTACGTTGCTTTTGTTTATAGATGGCTTTGTCGATCTCTTGTAACTGCACAACGATATCCCTGAAGTGGATGAAATAAATTTACTTGCAGTAAGGCACTGCAAGTGTAGACTTAGCGCCTTGTAAATTAACCCCCCTTTCTATCACAGACAGATGTATTCCGTAAAAGAGATTTTCTTCAGTTTGCAAGGTGAAGGTGCGCAAAGTGGACGCGCATCAATTTTTTGCCGTTTTGCCGGATGTAATTTATGGTCCGGTCGTGAGCAAGATCGAGAAAAAGCCGTTTGTGATTTCTGCGATACTGATTTTATTGGTACTGACGGACAGAACGGGGGGAAGTTTGAAACGGCCCAAGCACTTTGTAATTTTTTACAGGAATTCTGGCCAAACAACTCCTCAATACCACCTTACATTATCTTTACAGGTGGCGAGCCTGCCCTTCAGCTAGATCAGGATCTTATCGATTGCTGTCATGAGTATGGTTTTGAAGTAGCTGTTGAAACTAACGGCACCAAACCCCTACCTTCCGGTATTGACTGGGTTTGTGTCAGCCCTAAAGCTGATGCTGAGCTTGTCATCACTAAAGGTGACGAGTTAAAGCTAGTCTACCCACAAGCCTTAGCGATGCCGGAAAAGTTTGCTTCACTCAACTTCCGGCACTTTTACTTGCAACCGATGGACGGCCCAGCCCGCCAACTCTATACCAAAGAGGTCATCGATTATTGCTTGCAACATCCAAAATGGAAATTGAGCCTACAGAACCATAAAGTGCTTGGAATAGACTAGCGGTTAGTTTTTTTATTTCATTTTGGGTTATGCAGAGCGCCCCAGTCTCTCACGTAAGGGTAGGTTGCGATAAACAATCAGCGCAAAGACTGGCAGATTCATCAATACCCCATAAATAAGTGCACTCGCCGACATCTCCGCATTTTGCAATATTCCACCCGTAATTAACAACGCCGTGGCTGCATTCTGAATTCCAACCTCTACAGCCAGCGATACTTGCTGGGACTCATTAAGCTTGATTGCCCGTGCAACAGCAAAGCCTGCCAGCATTGCCAAAGCAACCAGACATAATACAGCTGGCCCTAATTGAACAAGTAATCCAGGTAACGAATGCCAATTAGATTTAACAATTCCGAAGACAATGAGGATCAGGAACAAGCACGCTAAGAACTTCACGCTTTTTTCAATTTTACGACAGAAAGCTGGCCAATGATGGTTAACAGCAATACCGAGAACAGCAGGAAGTACAGCAATAACAAAAAGCTTTATTGTCGCTTCTATCACAGGGAAATTAATCGCGGCGCTCTCACCTAACCAATAATTGAGCGCGAAAACAGTGAACAGCGGCATAGTGAAAGGGGTCAGCAGGCCCGAGAGAGCTGTCAAACTAACCGATAAAGCAGTATCCCCCCTGGAAAGGTAGGTAATCATATTAGACGTCGCACCACCTGGTGCAAATGTCAGAATCATTATGCCAACTGCGAGCGGAGCTGGCAGTTGAAACAAGGTTACGACAGCAACACCCAACACAGGCAATAGCAGCATCTGCAACATAACACCGGCGAAAACTGATCTCGGCTGCTGCCAGAGAGAAGTAAACTGGCTAACATGCAATGACAGACCAACACCCAACATGATAAAAAACAGCGCCAAAGGCAGTACGACCTGCGTGATTACTTCGCTCCCCATAATAACTCCCTCACCAAAATTAACCCGATACTAAGGTCTTAACCCAAAACACTCAATGAAGAACCTCCAAAAGAGTCAAATTCAGGTAATTCCCCATATTATCGGCTTTGCAGCCCCCTACCCACATTAGCTGTGGATAACTCTGTTAATTATTTCTTCAAAACGTCATCAAACCCGCATAGTTACAGAGCACCATACAAACTGTCTATTTTTTAACCAGATCGAGAAATGTTATTTATTATCAATACGTTATATATGTCAATATAAAAAAACAGTCAATTTCCACCTATAAACTTGAGCGAATATTCATAAAAAATCTAAGCGGTGTAAAACCTATTTTCAGATGAAACAGCCGAGGCACCAAAACGCCGTAATAACGCTACCTTTGAAGAAATATTCAAACAAGCTCCGCTGAACATAATTCAACAGCCCTAAAGCAAACAATACAGAAAGTTAAAATTACTCTATATTGGCCTGAACCTAACTCCATAAACTAAGATTCACTTACAAGCTGATAGTTTTCGATCGAGCTTATAAAAAATTCTAATAGCCAAATAAGACTTACATATGCAAAGGGACCAGCAGCAACAAGCTGCAGCGCAAAAAGTTACCTGGATTGGCGCAGCTCTTAATCTGATTTTAGGGATTATTAAAATCTTCGTTGGCCAAGTGGCTAATTCAACCGCGCTGATTGCAGATGGTGTTCATTCACTATCTGATCTTCTATCTGACATTTTGATTGTCGCTATTCTACGCATTTCCGGCAAAGGCCCTGACCGAGAACATCCCTGGGGACACGGGTATTTTGAAACCATTGGTACGGCAATACTCGGTTGCCTTCTGATAGCAGTGGCTGGGGCTATGGCATATGAAGGAGCCACTCAATTATTCAGTCATAGAGAGCTCCTATCTCCCGAATGGCCTGCTCTGCTCGTTGCAGGGATATCAATACTTGGAAAAGAGTGGATCTTTCGCTATACCCTGTCGATCGGCAAGAAATTAAAATCAGACCTACTGATTGCGAATGCTTGGCATAGCCGCACTGACGCACTGTCTTCTATCATCGTTTTTATCGGGGTTGCTGGTGCTATGTCTGGGTTTGAATGGCTAGATAGCCTGGCCACTGTTGCTGTGGCATTACTTATAGCCAAAATTGGCTGGGATCTTAGTTGGAGCAGCCTTAAGCAACTTGTAAACACAGCTCTCCCTCAAGATGAGATCGACAAATACTGTGAACAAATCCTGGCAGTCGATGGCGTTGTTAATGTTCATGATTTCAAAACGCGTATGATCGCGAACAAAAAGGTTTTAGAGCTTCATCTTCAAATTCATCCTGCTATGAGCGCATCAGAAGGCCACTACATTGGCCAACAGGTCTGTAAGGTGCTTATGGTAGATCCCGATATAGGTCACATTATTTACCATATAGATACAACCGATGATGCAGGGGAACAGATTGATCTTCCCGACGGCAACGCCCTCCCTTCCAGGCAATTACTTGAGCCTTTAGTAACCGATACGCTCAGCAGCCTTGATACTGATATTGAGCTCTACCGGTTAGCAATTTTCTATCAATCAACTTCGGTTGACCTTGACGTGCTCATTCGCTGCCCACAGCCCTCTACCCTTGAAAAACAAGGGCTGACACCCAATCAAATGGTTTCAGCGATTCGCAATAGGATCCAATCAGAGAACGACGGCGCACCTTGGCTAGGCAAAATTTTTATCGCGGTAGGAGATAAGGGTTGAATCAGTATTACCCATGTTCTGAAAACTTTCAGTATGAAACCGAAGTTAAACATAGTCGCTTTATCACTTACATTGAGCACACGCCTAGCCCTCAGGATGCACAAGCCTTCATAGTAGAGATAAATCAACTACACCCCAAAGCCAACCACAATTGCTGGGCCTATATAGCGGGTACCAGAGACAACCTTAGGTGCTGGAACTGCAGTGACGACGGAGAGCCTAAAGGCACCGCAGGTAAACCTATGCTCAATGTATTGGAACACAGTGAACTGTGTGAAATTACGGTCGTTGTTACTCGCTATTTTGGTGGTATAAAACTGGGGGCTGGAGGGCTTGTCCGCGCTTACAGCCAGGCGGTATCTCAAGCATTAAAAGAATTAGCTACCACGCAGAAAATTGAGCTGATCCCTTTTACACTCTCCCTTCCTCACCACCTCGTTGGAGATATCGAGCGAGCCCTTGCAATCCCAACTCTACAGATAGATCAAAGAGAGTGGACTGATAAATTGCTAATTACCGGGAAAGGCACCCTTCACGATTTACAGAGTCTGAAACAGTCGTTAACTAACGTTTGGCACCTTATTGAATATAAAGATGATCAGGAAAGCTGATCCGCCCTTTCACTCGTTATCAAGCATCCGAAGGAACCTGCGAACAAGTCCTGGACGACTTTTCTATGCCCACTGAGAAAGTCCGAGACTTATTCGCAGGTTCCATTATTCACAGAAATTCCGGCGAGCTTGAAAAAAAGTATTATACTGAGGAGCAAGGTGGAATTTATTGAAGTATTCAATAACCCCGCCGATACAATCCACTAAGTGTTTTTGGTGATGACAGGGATTTTTTCATCTGAAGCTGTTCCCATATTTAAACGCTTGTTTTAAAGTTATCAGGTTGCCGATCAATTAAGCGCGGCGCAGGTATACTTTGTGAGCGCTCTTATGATGTTAACGTTCGTTCAACCAGAATAGCGATAGAGGTAGTATGAAGTTCGCTGAGAATAACAATCAGGCTGCAGAGTATCTTCGTCGGGCCATTCCCCTGATGGTACAGCACAATATCCCACCCAACCCTCTGAACTATGCCTTGTGGTATACCTACGTCAGTGATCGCGTCCCGGAGCTAAATGTACAGCTCGATAAAACACTGAACACCTACGGCACTTGCCCGGCAATGCTGAGTGAACAGTTGTTCCGCGAGCATATGATCAAAGATGAGATTCAGGGTACTGATGATATTCAAGCGAGCCTGATTGGTCTTATCAATGACCTTCATGAACATGCAGGTGAGACCGCCAGTAAAACTGAAGAGTTTAATGACGTATTGGCTGAAAGCCTCGATAGCCTGCAATCTAAAGAAGATGGCGAAATTAGTCTTCCCTTGGAATCAATCATCCAATCGCTATCTACTCATACCCGATCTATCTCAGATACGGCGCGTATGTTTCAAGAGCGAATGGAACAAGCTCAGGCAGAGATAGAATCACTAAAAGAAGAACTCAATAAAACCCGTCAGGATGCCCGTGTCGACCCGCTGACAAATCTGTTCAACAGACGGGCATTCGATGCAGAATTAGCTCAGGTTGTTGGCTTAAATGGCAGTGAATTTACATCTTCACTTGTGCTGGTTGATATCGACCATTTTAAAAAGTTCAACGATACCTATGGGCATCTGATGGGTGATAAAGTCCTGCAATATGTTGGCAAGTTACTCAAAGATATCTGTTTAGAACCGATGCTACCCGTTAGATTCGGAGGCGAAGAATTTGCTGTACTTATGCCGGGAACAAGCAAAGAACAAGCCTTTGAAATTGCCGAAAAAGTTCGCTTAAAAATTCAGGCTATCCGAATCAAACAGAAGAAGTCCGGGGACATTATCAGCTCTATAACTGCATCATTTGGCGTGTCTCAGCTAACAGATGCTGAAACGGTTGAACAGCTGATCGAACGCACCGACCAGGCACTCTATCAAGCCAAAAATAACGGCCGTAATCAGGTTGTTATCTCTTCCTCTTCTTAAGAACAAAATTCAACGCTGGAATGGACAGTAGGAGCTACTTAGGTAGCTCCGAACTCTTTTATACAATTATTATTCACAGATCAAAATCCTCGAAAGCTCATCGAGCAATCAGGAAATTTCGTTATTAGCTTTCCACTGGTACTTTCCTGATTTTGTATTAATGAAACACGTTTACAAATAATCAATATTTAAAATTAACAATTCATTAGTTTTTCGACACTTAGTTATTAAGCATTCCCTTATATAACTATTTACACGCTGGACTGTTTAGCTGACACTAGGGCCATGCTATTTAGAACATCATTATTAATACTGCTGTTAATGTCCGCTTCTGCTCAGGCTGAAAGCCGTCTTCACGTATTTGCAGCCGCTTCTCTGTCCGCTCCGTTACAGTCCATCACTAACAACTTTATTAAAAAAGCGGGTATCGAGGTCGCTATTACCTTTGCTTCGTCTTCGGCACTTGCCAGGCAGATTAAACAAGGTGCTCCCGCATCAGTTTTTATAACTGCTAATCCTGATTGGCTGGACTACATTGAGAAAGATAACTTAATCCTTCAAAAGAGCCGGCGCACAATTTTAAGCAACCGGTTGGTAATAGCGGCACATAAGGAACAAGACATTGCTCCGTTTTCTTTTCCTGAGCACGCTTCAGTTGAACGACTGAAGCTTGACTCACAAAGGCGAATTGCGACAGGGAACCCTGAACACGTACCGTTGGGAATGTATGCCAAAGAAGCCTTAAGTAATTCAGGCTTATGGCAAAGCTGGCGCCCCCTGCTAGCACCCAGTAATAGCGCACGTTCAGCGTTAGCACTGACAGAACGACAAGAAACACCTATTGGAATACACTATGAATCGGATATTCAACAGTCCAATAAATTAAAGCGCCTGAGCATTATCCCAGAGAGCTATCACACACCTATAAGATATGAAGTCAGCCTTATAAGGGGTGATAAGCTTGACCCGGCAAGCCAATATTACGATTATCTATTTTCGAAGGAAGCAGGATCTGTTTTCCGTCATTATGGGTTTATTGTATTGGACTCCCACCAGTAATGTTTTTATCCGAGTATGAGTTATCAGCACTGATCTTAAGTCTCAAAGTATCTGTGACTTCTGTTGTCATCAGCATTCCCTTGGCTGTTATCATCGCCTGGTTATTAGCTAGAAAAAACTTCCCGGGTAAAACCCTTTTAGACGGTATCGTTCACCTTCCATTGGTACTTCCCCCTGTCGTTATAGGCTACCTGCTGCTGATTTCTTTTGGCCGTCAGGGCTGGATCGGTAAGCCTCTTTATGAATTAACCGGGCTTAGCTTCAGCTTTAGCTGGCAAGGCGCTGCGCTGGCTGCGGCGATCGTCTCTTTTCCATTGATGGTCAGAGCCATCAGGCTCGCAATTGAGGCGGTTGACATAAAACTGGAACAGGCCGCCCGAACACTTGGCGCCTCGCCTTGGCGCGTATTTATGACTATCACCCTCCCCTTAACGATGCCGGGTATCCTTACAGGGACTGTGTTAGGTTTTGCCCGCTCCTTAGGTGAATTTGGTGCGACTATCACTTTCGTATCGAACATCCCTGAAGTCACCCGCACGATTCCTCTGGCGATGTATTCATTTATTGAAACACCTGGCGCAGAAGCAGAGGCAGCCCGTTTATGTATTATTGCTGTTGTAATCGCCTTAAGCTCCCTTCTTCTTTCGGAGTGGTTAACCCGCGCTACACGCCATAAATTGGGGGCGCCACATGCTTAAAGTTTCGATTAATACATGTCTGGGCCAGTTCTGCCTTGATTGCGCATTTGATGTTCCTAAAACAGGCGTCACGGCTATTTTTGGCCGTTCGGGGTCTGGGAAAACCTCGTTAATCAACCATATTGCGGGCCTGCGAAGTGCTGAAGCGGGATTGATTCAGCTCCATGGAAGAGAGCTGTATAACTCTGAAACAGGCATATATCTTCCTCCCGAGAAACGAAATATTGGTTATGTATTTCAGGAACCACGATTATTTCCCCACTATTCTGTTCGGGAAAACCTGCTTTACGGAGTAAGAAATAAAAGTGATTCTGAGCTGTTCCAATTGATAATCCAGCTACTCGCGATTGAAACACTACTCGATCGAAGACCTACTACCCTATCAGGTGGAGAAAAACAGCGGGTTGCGATTGGCCGGGCGCTCCTTACTGAACCCGATCTTTTGCTGATGGACGAGCCACTCGCCTCTCTGGATCTTCCTCGAAAGAAAGAACTTCTTCCCTATTTATCCAGATTATCCAAAGAGTTTGAGATTCCAATCCTATACGTAACTCACAGCCTTGATGAGATTATTCAGTTAGCTGACCATATGATTTTGCTGGATCAAGGCAAGATTACTCAATCAGGGAAAGTAGAAAAAATCTGGGGCTGTGAAGAGATGCGTCCCTGGCTAGAAGGTGACAGCCGAAGTAGCCTTCTGACAGGCGAAGTTAAACAGCACCATAAAGAATACCCGATGACTTCCATTGTTCTTGATGCAAACACTTCACTGTGGATGCCTAAACTGGATTTATCTCCAGGGCAACAAGTCCGCCTCAGAATCAGGGCTAACGATGTTTCACTGACTCGAAAGATGCCAGAAAGCAGCAGTATCAGAAATATCCTGCCAGGAAGAATTAGTTCGATGAAGATTGATGCGAATCAGCAAATTGAAGTCAATCTAAAGCTTGGTGACAATCAACTGTGGTCACATATTACTGCCTGGGCTAAAGATGACTTAGCCTTGCAAGAAGATGATCAGGTTTTTGTTCAGATAAAAGGGATCAGTCTGACAAAAGACGATTGGATTGATCTTTAGAAACATACAGTTATTTGTTGATTAAACGATCAATAAATTAAACTTTTACTCAGACCTGCTGTCATAGATGAATCACAAAACCCGTGTTATTCTGCTATAACGAAACAATCTGAGAACCTGTTGAAATCATCATTTATGACCAGTATTTCAAAACGCACCGCTACCCATTATCTAATCGCGATGATTCTGTTTTCCGTATATGGGATTCAGGTTTGTCCGTTTCTTGATTCTCTGACACCGGCCCAGCTTTTAACGCCAATCCTGGTTGCGTTTATCGCCCAGGGTTCTATCAGAGCCGTACTGGAGAAATGGATTCAACAGCTCCCTTACAAGAGCCAGGTTAGAGCTCAATTCAAAGTCGATATAGGGCTTTTTCTAAGTTCAGGTATCTTGCTAGGCCTATACAATACTGTCCTGTATTCATTCCCTTTGGAGAGCGGCGGTAAAGTATTAGTCGGCATGTCAGTTCTTGGCTACCTCATCGCTTGTGAGCTTGCACTTTACCGTGAATATCAGCTGGCCGGTGAGCTAAGTGCCCGTAGCGAGCATATAGAACCCGATGCCGACCCATACCCTTTAACACATAAATTCAGCTGGTTCGCAGCAATCTGCGCAATATCCGTTATTGGCGTAGTTTTTCTCGTCATCAACAAAGACCTTGAGTGGCTGGTACATACCGGTGACAGCATTCCTCTGGCAACCTCGCAGCGTTATATCCTTGGAGAGATATTATTCGTCGTCGGGATCGTTATGGCTTACATCCTGGCCATTATTCTGGGCTACTCCCGTAACCTGAAGTTTTTCATTCTCGCCGAGAATCAGGCGTTAAAACAGGTTTCGCAGGGCGAATTGCAAGTAGAAGTACCTGTTACCAGTAATGACGAATTTGGCCTGATGGCGCTGCATACGAATCGTATGATTCAAGCCTTAGCCCAGCGTACCCAGGAACTAAGCGTAACAAGAGATGCAAGTATTCTTGGTCTGGCGAGTCTCGCAGAAACCCGGGATAACGAAACAGGTGGCCATATTCTACGAACTCAAAACTATGTGCGGGCGCTAGCAGAAGAGATGAGCAAGTTACCTGAGTTTTCTGACCAATTGGATCAGGAAACGATTGAACTACTCTACAAATCGGCACCGCTGCACGACGTTGGTAAAGTCGGAATACCCGATAATATATTGTTGAAACCGGGCAAGCTGACCGATGAAGAGTTCTCGATCATGAAGCAGCACCCACAGATTGGTGCGGATGCTTTAGAAGTAGCGGAAAAGCAGTTGGGCAGTAACTCTTTCCTGCGAATTGCCCGTGAAATAAGCCTGACACACCATGAGAAATGGGACGGTAATGGTTACCCTAACGGCCTTAAAGGCTCCGACATCCCGATCTCTGGTCGCTTAATGGCTGTTGCCGACGTCTACGATGCGCTGATTTCAAAGCGCGTTTACAAACCCGCGTTCAGCCATGAAAAGGCCAGAGATATTATTGTTGAGGGAAGAGGCAGCCACTTCGATCCGGCTGTAGTAGATGCCTTCCTCAGTATCGAAGAGCGCTTTACTCAAATTGCTGCTGAGTTTAGTGATGACAGTTTAGCTGCCTGAGCAGGCTGCTTGCAGACACAAAAAAGCCGCAGTGAATACTGCGGCTTTTAAAATTACAGCTTATGAGCTTACGCCAGGTGAATGGCTTCCATCTTACGTGCATGTGCAGCACCAACACGGCAGCCATACACGCCCACTTCACCTTTCCAACGCATCCAGGTAACGAACTGACCCACGGCTTCGATCATTTGACTAAAGATAGAAACCTTCTCTTCCTGGCCTTCAAACGCGCCCATTGCCTGCAGTTCAGCGGCAATCCGGCGATCATCATTTGCTACACCAGTAAACTTCATACCATTAAGATTCATGCTTAATACCTCAAAAACTTGCAGACTAGACTTAAGTATAAAGCATTCTTTTGCGCTGCACAATATTTGTTCAATTCTGCGTTTTTCTATCCGTCAACAAATAAAAGCAAACTGGGTATCTTGCTGATCCCACATCCATAGGTTTTCGTTAGTAATATGGATGCCACCACGCCATAGATCGATTTTGTTATCTAAATGCCACTGCCTTCTGCCTTGAAGCGCTTCAGCCCCCTCCGGAGTCAAACTGTAATGCGGATCATCACCACTCCCTGTGGTTTTAACGTAAGGAATCTCTGCATTTAATAAGCGCTCAAGCTCTAACTTTACTGACAAATCCCCCATAAAAGGATCAACTTCAAGTTGTTGCAGGTGATGAAAAATCCGTCTGAAAGAAGCAGGTCCAGTTAAGATTTCGTAATAACGTTGTTCAGCACTCTTCCCTTCGGGTAAGCCGTCATTTCGCTCAAGCCCCTTCAGTTGCTGTTCTAATGCCGGCAACTCATCAGGGGCTCTTAAGAGAGTTAACAGCAGATAGGTTTGGGTTAAGGTCAACCCGGTTTCCGTGGCGGGAAACTCACAGCAGAACCGCCGTAAAGCACGGCTCATAAATGGCCAACCAGGCACCTCTTCTGAAATAATATTTTCAAGCGACTGAGGTGTAGATTCTGTTAACTGTTTCCAGATATCACCTGCTATTTTCAGATCAGCTCTGGAAACAGGCACTCTTTGCGGATATAGCTCAGTAAGTATATCCGGCGTTAGGTTACCTAAACCATGAAATACCGGCACACTCGGATGGTCATCTATACAGATGATCGATATCTCAGGCAGCTGATGCGCAAAATCCAATAACACATGGCATATCTCAAGTAACTGCAACTGATCATAAAGGTCGTGTTCAAACCACAGCACTATTTCATCAAACTGATCCAGACTCGCTATCACCCGATCACGCGCTAGAAAATCCTGAGTTATTTGCGCAAGCGAACCCTCTTCCGCGCTGCCGGTCGTTTCCAGAAACCATTGGAGGTACTCAATTCGATTACAACGATGCGTTGCCTTATCTATTGCCAAAGGGCCATCATGTAAAAGGTCTCTCCAGCAAAGCACCTCACCTTCAACCCCTTTAGCATCCTTGATCATCTCACCGGCACAGTCACCATTTGTGATGTGTAATTTCACCTTCAACTCCTGGTATCAATCATCCTTTGCTCAAGAATACGCTTTTACCCCGGTCAGGTCATGCTTCAGGTATCACGGCCAATAGATCAGTAATCGCCAAATCCATTCCCTTTTGGCTCAGAAGCGTAGTCACCTGTCCGCGGTGATGAGTTTGATGGTTAAAAAAATGCTGGAGCAGATAACCAAAACGCTTCTCAAACTTGTAACCCTGCATATTGCAGTAAGCTAAGGGGAGATTCAGATCATAAACTTCTATCTGATCACAAAACTCTATTATCGTACGATCCAATAAGTAGCGAGCATTTCGCAGATCGTCAAAATCAGAATGCAGAGTAGCCCCGAGACCTTGGGGTTGAGGCATAGCCTTTACTGTGGTCAAAGCAGCATAGCCCGCAGGGTGCTCAGCAAAGCGCTTGAGCCAGATAATATCCCCCACCATCACATGATTCAGGGTGCCCGATATTGAACCAAAAAACGCGCCTTCATCTTTTTCCAAAGATGCTGCCGACAGTTCAGAAACTGCTTCATACAGACTCTCATTCATCCATTGATTGTATTGAGCCATAAGCTCGAAATGGTCTTTCAATGTCATATTGCCTCCTATGCAGAGAAACAATCTAAACAGACTAAGATGACAACTTGTAGAAAGCTGCCCCATAGTAGGTAAAATAGTCCGCTTTAATTGATCAGGTCCTTAATATGCTCTCTGTGCTGGTAATTGGTTATGTATGGCCGGAACCCAACTCCTCAGCTGCGGGCTACCATATGACCTCGCTACTCAGGCTTTTTCGTCAGCAAGGCTGGCGGGTCAATTTTGCCAGCCCGGCACAGAAAACCGAGCATATGATAGACCTTCAGGATGAAGGAATCAGCTATCATCCTATTGCGCTGAACTGCAGCAGTTTTGACCAGTATGTCACTGAACTACAGCCTGACATTGTCATGTTTGACCGTTTCATGATGGAGGAGCAGTTTGGCTGGCGAGTTGAAAAGTGCTGCCCTGAAGCGCTGAGGATCTTAGATACTGAAGATCTGCAATGCTTACGCAATGCCCGACATCATGCGATCAAGAAAGAGCGGAAAATGGAAGATGGCGACCTGCTCTCCGACCTTGCAAAACGAGAAATCGCGGCGATCTTTCGTTGCGACCTTTCCCTGATTATCTCTGATTTTGAATTTGATCTGTTACAACAAAAATTCAAAGTGCCGGCAGCGATCATTCATCATCAACCTTTTCTTCTCGATCTTGCAAAACTCCCGGAGCATTGCCCTGGCTATGCTGATCGCCAGCACTTTATGATGATCGGTAACTTCAGGCACGCCCCTAACTGGGATTCAGTCCTACAGATGCAAAAACTCTGGCCTGAGGTACGTAAACGTTTAAAAGAGCAAGGCCACCCTGAAGCAGAGCTTCACATCTGGGGCGCTTATCCTCCCCCAAAAGCAACGGCTTTGCATAACCCCAAAACCGGGTTTCTTATCAAAGGATGGGCGGACAGAGCCTATCAGGTTATAAGTTCAGCCAAAGTTTGTTTAGCGCCGCTGCGCTTCGGGGCTGGAATAAAAGGTAAGCTACTGGATGCAATGGTTTGCCAAACGCCAAGTGTCACAACCGCTATCGGCAGTGAGGGGATGCTCGACGATGAACAGCATTGGCCTGGCAAGGTTGCCGATACCGATGAAGCGTTTATTCAGGCAGCCGTTTCACTGTACAGTAACCAAACAGCCTGGGAAGAAGCTAACAGCTATAGCCGTACAGTTTTGTCAGCCCGCTATGATGGCTCGATGACAGGACCTATGCTGATTAACAGAATTGAGGCAATTAAAAATAATCTGCAGCAACACCGCTTAAACAATTTTATGGGGCAGATGCTTAACCACCATAGCCTTAAGAGCACACAGTATATGTCGCAATGGATTGAGGCAAAAAACAAGCTGGAATCTGATCAAACTGCGTAACCACCTTGTAACAGTTTTGTCTTAATCTGCGCTATTTTTAACGAAAACGGGTAGATAGAATGCAGCGAGCTTTTGAAGTTTTCTGGCGATTTCTGTTGCTGGGCTGTACCAGCTTTGGTGGACCTGCCGCACACCTTGGTTATTTTCAGAAGACCTTTGTTCAGGACTTAAAGTGGATTGAACAAGATGCCTACGCCCGCCTTATCTCACTCAGTCAGTTTCTACCCGGCCCGGGTTCAAGCCAGGTAGGGTTTGCACTTGGATTAAGACAGGCCGGTTTAGCTGGCGGTATAGCAGCCTTCGTTGGCTTTACCCTACCCTCCTTTCTGATCCTATATTTCCTGGCAACAAGCGATACTGAAAGCGGCTCCCCCCTGTCGGGAGCGGTCCATGGACTGAAACTATTGGCAGTAGTTGTCGTTGCCGATGCGACACTGAGTATGCAGCGCAGTTTTTGTCAGGATAACCGGACGCTCAGCATCGCGATACTAACTGCCTGCGCATTACTAATAGCACCATCGCTGTGGACGCAATTTTGGGTATTAATTATTGCCGCACTCTTGGGAATTTGGTTAAAGAAATCAGATTCAAGTACAGACACTAACAATACGACCAAACCAGCTAAAATCCCGCTGCTTATCTTTGTAGTGCTATTCATTGGTTTGCCGGTTGTTGCGCTTGTTTCAGATTGGGCCGCACTGTTCTCTGCTTTCTACCAGGCAGGGAGCCTGGTTTTTGGTGGCGGGCATGTTGTACTGCCACTACTCCAACAAACTCTGGGAGAAGCAGTTGATCCTAATCGTTTTCTATTAGGCTACGCCGCTGCTCAAGCGATTCCGGGGCCTATGTTTACATTAGCAACCTTCCTGGGGGCCGATCTGCAAAAAGATTTTGCCCTGTTAGGTGCGCTCGTTGCGACACTTGGCGTATTCCTGCCAGGCTTTCTATTGGTTCTCAGCCTGCAAGGCGCATGGGAATCTCTTGCAACCCGACCTAAAGTAGCCGGCGCGGTATGGGGAATCAACGCGGCCGTTGTGGGGCTATTGCTTTCAGCCCTTTACCAGCCAGTATTCGTCAGCGGGGTTTCATCCGGTCAAGATATGGCCCTGGTTGTGATAGGTTTCTTTATTCTGCAAAAATTTAAACCTCCCATTCTGCTGCTTGTATCAGCGTTCGCACTTGCAGGCTGGCTTTGCATCTGAGTCAGCCACTATGATAAAACCTCTAAAGCGGAGGATATTTAATCATGGAACAGATTCTCGTTTATTCAGACAGCTTAACCTGGGGCATTATTCCGGATACCCGAAAGCGCCTAACATTTGAGCAACGCTGGCCAGGGGTATGTGAAAATGGTCTCCGTGCTCTGGGTATGAATGTACGTATTCTTGAGAACTGCCTGAATGGTCGCCGAACCACCTGGAGTGATCCATTCAAACCGGGCCGCGATGGTTCAGAGCATCTCGCTCAGGTAATAGAGATGCACTCACCATTAAGGCTCGTTGTACTAATGCTAGGTACTAACGATTTCCAAAACACCCATAACAATGATGCTTGGTTATCAGCTCAAGGCATGGCAAAACTGATCAATATCGTTCGTCAGGCCCCCATCGAACCCGGCATGCCCATTCCGGAAATTATGGTTATCGCCCCACCTAAAATGGTCAAACCTAAAGGACCTATCGCACATAAATTCCAAAAGGCAGAACTCAGAGCTGAGGGGCATAGTGACCTATTGAAACAGATATGCCAGGAGCACAACTGCAACTTTTTCGATTCATCTTCGGTAACTGATGCAAGCGTTGTCGACGGTATCCATTTAGACCCTCCACAGCACCAAACACTGGGTGAAGCTATCGCCAAAGAGATAGCCCAGATAATCCAGGAATAAGCATTATTTGATCTATCTGTTGACCTGTCTAATGGTTCATAGTTTAAGTTAGTTATCGAACTTAACTATGGCCATTGTATGTTTACTGTTTTTCAGGTCTGTGAAACCCTCGATATTAGTCGATCGACACTTCTCTATTATGAACGTCGAGGGCTTATCACTGCGGTTAGAAACCCTGCGAATAATTATCGACTGTTCCCCCAATCTGAAATAGATAAGCTCCGCGCTATTAAACTGTTACAAGCGGGTGGTTTAAGCCTTTCTGAAAGCCTGTCATGCCTTCAAGGAAAGCTAACTCCTGGCCAAATGCATGAACGTTTATCCTCTTTAGCTGAGCAGATAAACAGACTAGAACAAGCCTATTCAATTCTACAGGCATTATCTGGTGTAAGCAGCAGCGAAAAGAGCCGTAACTGGCAGCAAAATTTCGAAAGGCAAACCCCCGAAACTTATTTTAATTGGCTTAAAACTCAGGGTTTCAGTGAACTACAAGCATTACAAATTCGATGGATATCCAAAGATATGACTGGCAATGACGACTATACCGAACGCTTTTACGAGCTATTTCTCAACATGAGGCGCCAGGGCCCAGGGGATAGCACCTTAAATCTGGAAATACTTTCACACATCGATAGCCACGAACAGATTAAGTCTATCCTGGACATGGGCTCTGGCACAGGTGCCGGCACCCAGTTCCTGGTTGAACATCTGAACGCGAATATCACTGCACTCGATAACGCTAAAACCTTTCTTGATCAGCTTAGCAAATGGGTTAAATCGGAAAGATTAGAAGATCGGGTATCTGTTATAGACGCCAGCATGCTCTCCCCACCCTTTAAAGAAAAGCAGTTTGATCTTATCTGGTCAGAAGGGAGTGCCTACATTATGGGCTTTACTAATGCGTTAAAAACCTGGAAGCCCTTACTCAGTGATGATGGCTATCTATTCATCACTGAGATGTGCTGGCTGACCGATAAACCGGATCCGGAACC
Organism: Neptuniibacter caesariensis; assembly: GCF_000153345.1. Lineage (GTDB taxonomy): Bacteria > Pseudomonadota > Gammaproteobacteria > Pseudomonadales > Balneatricaceae > Neptuniibacter > Neptuniibacter caesariensis. Next base: position 609,160 of record NZ_CH724127.1, on the reverse strand, counting down.
GCAGCACTTCTGGCAAGACGCTTACCCCGAAATGAGTAATGTCGCAACCCGAGAACAACAAGCCCAACAAGCTGGCTTTGAGTTAATCGTTAGTAAAACGCTACCTCAGTCTGCATGGGACAGCTTTCATCAGGACATGCGCAACCAGCTTCAGATACTCAGGGGCAAACGTGGAGAACACCGGGCCTATGACGACAGCGATGCCGAAATCGATATGTTTGAGCAATACGCTGGGCAGTTTGGGTACCAATGTTTGTTATTACGAAAACAATAAAAAGGCCCGCTGCGCGGGCCCATTTTAAGCTTAATAAAACGGTGAGTTAATTTGAACTTGGCTCACGCATTGTAACGAACTCTTCAGCCGCCGTAGGGTGGATACCAATAGTTGAATCGAACACCTCTTTAGTGGCTCCGGCTTTCAAAGCGATACCGATACCCTGAATGATCTCTCCCGCATCAGGGCCTACCATATGTACGCCCAAGACTTTTCGGGAATCTGCATCCACCAGCATCTTCATAAAGGTACGTTCTTCACTACCACTGATCGTATGCTTCATTGCACGGAATTCAGATTTATAAACTTCGATATTCTCATACTGTTCACGAGCCTGTTCTTCGCTCAACCCTACAGTACCAATATTAGGCTGGCAGAAAACCGCCGTTGGAATCAGATCATAATCAACTTTCTGATTCATGCCCGCATACAGATTACGTACCAGAGCCATACCCTCAGCAAGCGCAACCGGTGTCAGCTGAACACGATCAATCACATCACCTACAGCATAAACAGAAGGGACATTGGTCTGGAAATCATCATTAACGACGATCGCACCATTCTTGCCCTGTTCGATACCTACCGCTTCAAGTCCCAGACCTTCCACTTTAGGATTCCGGCCCGTCGCATACATAATCAGATCAGTCTCGATCGTCGAGCCATCTGTCATCTTCGCCAGGTAGGAACCATCACTCTGCTTTTCAATAGACTCAATATTGTTATTGAACAGCAGATCCACACCCTTTTTAGCTACTTCCTGCGCTGTAAATTCACGAATCTCACGATCGAAACCACGCAAGAAGAGATCACCACGATATGCCAATTTCGTTTCAGCACCTAAACCTGCAAAGATACCGGCAAACTCTACAGCGATATAACCGCCCCCAACAACAAGCGCGCGCTTAGGGAATTCTTCAAGATAAAACACTTCGTTAGAGCTGATGATATGCTCTTTACCCGGGATGTCTGGAATATTTGGCCAGCCACCCACAGCAACAAGAATACGTTCCGCCGTGTACTGTTTGTCACCTACCGCAACCGTATGGGGATCAACCAGCACAGCTCGGCCGTTAATCAGTTCACAACCGGAATTAACCAACAGGTTCTGATAGATACCGTTTAGGCGCTCAATCTCTTTAGTTTTGTTGTCACGCAGCGTTGGCCAATCAAAATTCACTCCGTTATGCGTCAGGCCAAAACCTGCTGCTTCCTCAAAGCTCTCGGCATAATGAGAAGCATAGACAAACAGTTTCTTCGGTACACAACCAACATTCACACAAGTCCCACCCAGATGGCGATCTTCAGCAATAGCAACTTTAACGCCCATACCTGCCGCCATACGCGCTGCACGCACACCGCCAGAACCAGCACCAATTACAAACAGATCAAAATCATATTCCGCCACATCCGGCTCCTTATCTTGTGAAACTTGTTGATAGAGCAACTCTACTTAAACCTTATTATGGGTACCAATTAAGAAACTTAAATACCCCAATAGGTTTTACTAATCCATTATGAGTATGAAAGTGTAGCTTTGTTCACTAGAATGCGTTTTTTATTTTCACCAGGAATCCTTAGTCATGAAACTGATCTGCTTCAATGTAAATGGACTTCGCTCCCGCCTACACCAACTTCAGGCGGTAATCGATAAATATCAGCCGGACGTGATCGGTCTTCAGGAAACCAAGGTACACGACGAAGCATTTCCCCTGACAGATGTCGAAGCAATGGGCTATCACGTTGAGATACACGGCCAAAAAGGCCATTACGGTGTTTGCCTGATTTCGAAAAAGCCTCTCACTAACGTACAAAAAGGCTACCTGACAGACGAAGAAGATGCTCAACGCCGCATGATTATGGGTGATTACGAAACCGATTCAGGTAATACAGTACGTGTTATGAATGGTTACTTCCCACAGGGAGAAAGTGTTGACCATGAGGTTAAATTCCCTGCTAAGCGCAAATTCTATGCGGATCTTCAGGCACATCTTGAAGAGCACTGCAGCGCTGATCAAAACATCGTAGTCATGGGCGATCTGAATATCTCGCCTGAAGATAAAGATATTGGTATTGGTGAGCCGAACCGCAAACGCTGGCTAAAAACCGGCAAAGCCAGCTTCCAGCCAGAAGAGCGCGAGTGGTATGCAAAACTAACTGGCTGGGGATTAACCGATAGTTTCCGCCACCTTAACCCTGACGAAGACCAGGTATTTAGCTGGTTTGATTACCGTTCACGCGGGTTTGAAGCAGAGCCTAGACGAGGCCTGCGTATCGATGGGATTCTGCTGACAGCCCCTTTATTGGAAAAATGTGCTGATGCCGGCGTTGACTATGAACTTCGCGGTATGGAAAAACCTTCTGACCATGCGCCTATCTGGACAGAACTGGATATTTAAACCTATCGCTGACTGGAGCAGTTAGCCTACTCCAGTCAGCTTTGTACCTGATTACGCCCCATATTTTTCGCTTTATACATTTTCTCATCCGCTCTGGATAAAGCTTGCTCGAAAGGTTCGACTTCCGCCCACTCACTAACCCCGATACTCACAGTGACTTCCAGATCTTCATGTTCAATACCCTGAAGGGCAATTTTCATGACCTCCATTCGGATACGCTCAGCGACTTCAACCGCAGACTCAAGCCCGCTTCCTATGAGTAAGACCGCAAATTCTTCTCCGCCAATCCGGCCAAACTTATCTTCAACACGCAGGCAACTGTTCACCACTGAACTGAACTCTCGTAAGACATTGTCACCCACTTGGTGGCCGAATCGATCATTAATCCGCTTGAAATAGTCAAGGTCCATAAGGCACACACATAATTTAGAACCGCTTCGACTGGCCCTTCGCAGTTCCTCCCTGGCAGCTGAGAACAGCGCTCGACGGTTCAGGCAACCTGTAAGAGGATCATGACTAGCCATCTCAGTGAGCACTTTTTCTTTGGTCTCGACTGCTGCAGCCATACGGTCAAATGATTCAGCCAGTAATCCAATCTCATCTCCTCTCTGAGTCATGGCAGAGATTTTCTGTCGCTTTCCCTCAGCCAGCGCAGTAGCATGCTCTTTTAGACTTAGAATAGGTTCGACAATGTGCCGAGACAGTAAAGTTACTAATGCGGCAAAGATTGCGATCAGTAAAGCGCTCCAGAAAAGCACTTCCTGCATGAGTTGATCACAAAGTTTCTTTATCTCTTGGTCAGATATAAACACTAACAGACTGATGCCTTTTGAGCGTTCAGCCCAAACTTTTTCGGCCAAACTATGAAAGCGTTCAGTATCATTGTGAAGATGCGAGTTTTCCATCAAAGACTTAGAGAACTCAATGTTTCGCTTAACGACTATCCCCGAAAAAAAAGGGTTCATAACCGGGGAATCAATCAAAGATTGATGGCTTTTTCTAAACTTTTCCTGATCAATCAAACGAATATCCGTGATAAACCGCTGTTCGTTATTATCGATTAACGCAACTTCAGCCCGCTTCAAACCATTGTCAATCAAGCGGTTCTTGATCGTAAATATTTGATCTTCTAATTGAGTTCGATCCAGATAAGCCGTGTAATAGCCAAGCAACTGGTTCTCACAGTTTTGTAATGGTTTAGTAAACAGGAAAGTATCGCCCGAAAAAGGTAAACCCAAAGCATTGCTTAACTCATAACCTGACAGCGTAACAACCGCATGGGGAGACTTCAGTAATGCTCGCATATCGAAGAGCTGTCTCTGGATATCTCTATAACGAATTGAATTAACTTCGCCACGATTTTTTAGCTGCTGTACTTCAGATAACAGATCCCGCTTTTTCCTTCTTAGATCGGGTAGTTTTCGCTTCCACTCATCAAAGCGATGTTCCACCTCTAAAAAGTCCAAACGAGCGAAAGCCTCACGACCGATTATATTTTTACGAAGAACATATTGGTTACTTTGATTGGAAGATAACTCGGTATGAATAACTTCACCGTAAGCGTCCGAAACCACTATGGCTGAAAAGCCACTAGCGAAACGTAGCGCGTTCTGGCTGGCCTCTTCTAAACCAGCATGCGGCCTGAGGCAGAGGTCCATAGCCGATTCCATCAACTTGAACTCACTTTCCCGCAACGTCAGATAGTGACCTATTTCCCTCTCTCCAACCGCCGCACTCAGTTCTGTGATTTGTAAGATGTGCTCAACAATTACCGCTTCACGCGCTTTATAGTAGGCATAGGCGAACAGCAAAATAGATATCGCAAGCGGTAACAGCCAGATGAAGATCTTCTTTCTCAGCGTCAACATCTAATCAACCTTTCTCTGGTCATCAGGATAAATTGTGCCTAACGCTTTAGTGACATTTAATCTGTTTGACTGATACTCGGCTAAAAACATGGGCAGATTAAAATGGTTATCTCCGCGAAGCGTAACTTTTGATTCACCACTGTATAAAGTTAAACCCTCAAGCGCATCTAACATCCGCTCTCGATCCATCTCTCCCGCTTTTTCCAAAGCACCTTTAAAGAAAAAGATAAGGTCATAATGCGACTTACTGGCATAAGTTACAGATGCACTTTCTCCATAGCGTTCACGGTAGCGCTCCACAAACCGGCTAAAAACCGGGTTCTGACGCTCACTGACAAAATGCAAAGGGGAAATCACGCCTTCCAGTGCCGAAGGTTTCACTGTATTCAGATAGGTTTCATCGGCTGCAAACGCGACCGTTTTTAAAGGCTTAGAAAATTTGAATTCGGCCATCTGTTCCAGAAAACGGAACCCATCTGCACCCGGCAGTATAAGCATTAGGTTATCCGTTTCAGCCTGGTTAATTCTTTCAAAAACAGCGCTGTAATCCTTAATATTGAACGCGGTGAACTCTCTACCACTGATCTTTCCCCCCGCCCGATTAACCTCAGCAACAATTCTTTCCGACATTCGATGGGGCCAGATGTAATCGTAGCCAAAAATATAAAAGCGATCGCCAGAACGCTCTATAAGGTAAGGTATAACAGGATCAACGTAATGTTCAGGAACGGTGCTGTAGCAGACGAGGTAGCGATTATAGTGCCTCCCTTCATAATCGATGCCGTAAAACATAGGTATTTTGAACTGATTCGCTACATCAAACATCGCATATCTGGCCGCACTACTGACAGGGCCTAATAGCGCAAACACATCTTCAATCTGGATAAGCTCTCGGCTTAACCTAACAGATAAAGCTGGATCGGTTTGATTGTCTCTCACCACCAATTCAATCGGATGGCCGAGCACACCTCCTCGCTGATTGATATCTTCAACCGCGAGCAGTGCACCATTTAAACCTTGCTGGCCATAGATTTCAAAAGGGCCTGTAAGCGGTAATACAACGCCAATTTTGATCGGCTCTTTTTGCGCCGAACAACTCGCTATCAGCAGAAAAGTAAGCAAAACCAAACATGTTTTATACAAAGTACCCATTCCATTCCTCAAACTGACGGTGGAAACATCCTCTGTAAACTTACTTTCCTATCCAGCTCTACCTATATTATATCGTCTATTCAGCCACTTATACTGAGATAAAAGGTAGCAACAGAAATTATCTGCCTTGAAGATTAGCCCAAGGCCGCTATTTAATTCTGATAGAATAGAGTTTTTATATTCAGGCTCAGCTCTTTATATGTCATTCGTTTCTCTTGGTCTTTCCGATTTTTTCACCTCTACGCTTAGCTCCCTTGGGTATAAAGAACCCACCGCCATTCAGGACAAAGCGATCCCCGCTGTACTCAAAGGGCATGATTTAATCGCTGCCGCAGAAACTGGCTCAGGAAAAACCGCAGGGTTTGTCCTTCCCTTGCTTGAGAAACTGCATTCGATTCCAGCACCGGGTAACAATCTGACACATGCCCTGGTATTGGTCCCTACCCGTGAATTAGCCGTTCAAGTGAGTCAATCTGTTGATAGATACAGTGAAAACTGCCCCCGTAAAATCCGCAGTGTCGCGATCTACGGTGGGGCAGCGATCAATCCGCAGATGCAGTCATTGAGTAAAGGCTGCGATATTGTGGTCGCAACACCGGGGCGCCTTCTGGATCTGATGCGTAAAAATGCACTTGACCTTCGTGGTCTTAAAGCACTGGTTTTGGATGAAGCCGACAGGATGCTGGATCTTGGTTTTGCCGATGAGCTTGATGACATTCTGGATCAAACACCAGGAAACGTTCAAACCTTGTTGTTTTCTGCAACCTTCCCTGACAAAGTCAAAGAGCTGACGGAGGAGTTACTCCGCAACCCTGTTGAAATATCGGTTAAACAGGAAGCAACCCTACCCGATCAGCTGCATCAAAGGGCTATTGAGGTCGATCGAAATAACCGGACCATGCTATTGAAGCACCTGATCAAACAGGAAAAATGGCAGCAATTACTTATCTTTGTAGGTAGCAAACGAACGGCGAATAATATTGAACTTAAACTGTATCGATCTGGAATCCAGTCCTCGACCCTGCATGGTGATCTGACCCAAAAAGAGCGCCTTGGTGCTTTGGAAGATTTCAGCAAAGGCCGCTGTAAAATCCTTATTGCCACAGATCTGGCCGCACGAGGTATTGATATCCCGTCCCTGCCCTGCGTGCTCAACTATGACCTTCCCAGAGCAACATCCGACTATGTTCACCGGGCAGGCCGAACTGCCAGGGCGGGTGAAGCGGGTTTAGCCATCTCCTTTGTCGATCATGAGAGTGATGCACACTTTAAGCTGATCGAAAAACGTATCCGCATGAAAATTCCACGGGAACAGATCCCTGGATTTGAAAGGGCTCAAGAACCGCCTAAGGAAGTCACTCAGAAAAAAGGCCAGGCTCCTGTGAAAGGCAAACGTAAAAGCAAGAAAGATAAATTAAGAGAAGCCGCAGCGTTGGCGGCGAAGAATAGTTAAGGCCAGCTGACTCCGGCTGACTCCGGCTGACTCTATCCTGAACCTAAAACGCAACCCTAACTGCCAAGCCGATCATCACCAAACCACTGACGCGATCGATTTTCTTTGACTGTTTCTCCAACGCTTTAACGACACGCTCTTGAGAGAGTAAAAGCGCCACGCCACAGAACCAAAGAATATCGATCACAACCACGGTGATAAGCAGGATAAATTTCTCTAGCACGGTCTGATCCACAGCGACAAACTGTGAAAACAGTGCGATAAAGAAGATAGCAAGTTTGGGGTTCATAACCGAGATCATCGCCCCATCACGAGCAGCCTCTGAAAGAGGGCCTTTACTGCCCTTGGCGGCCAGACCTGAGTTACCGGCAGAACGAATCGCTTTAATCCCCAGCCAGGCCAGGTAAACCGCACCAGTATAGGTCAATACCTTATAGAGTAAGGGGTGCTGCTCTACGACAACACCAAGCCCCCATACCGTCAGCAATGCCCATAAGGCGACACCCGCAGAATGGCTGAGCGCAGTCACCACACCATGCTGACGTCCATTACTCAAGGTTTGTTTTAATACAACGGCAAGGCTAGGTCCTGGAGAAATAGTTCCAAGCACACAAACAATGACAAAAGAGATCCAGATAGCTAACGACATTTCACACCCCTATAGAAAACAGGGCTAGTGTAGTGCTTGATCAGACATTACAAAAATGCAAATTAAACATCATTACCATGATTTAGAATCATAACTAATAGTTAACCGTTATGACTCCAGATACATCTCCTTCCTCAGTACCTCAGCAATCAACTGGCGCAACCAACTATGGGCTGGATCCTGATCATGAACCTCGTGCCAACACATGTGATACTGATTCTTTGGTACTTCCGCTAACGGGAGCTGAGCTACCGCCAAAGGGAAGTGTTCCAGAGCATTCATAGCAATGTGATGAGGCAGAATCATCAGTAACGAGCTCCCTTCCAATGCCTGAAAAGCGGCAGAAAAGAAAGGCACTTCATATTGAATACGCCGTTGCAATCCCATCGACTCGAGCGCTTTATCAAAGAAAGAATCTTTATCTCCACCACTATTCAGGCGTAGGAAGGGATATTCCAGCATCTTTTCGATACTAAGCTCACACGCGGCTAAAGGGTGGTTTTCGGCCATCAGGCATACAGGGCTATCCTGACCGATATGAATACTCCGCACATTCTCTGGAAGATTCGCAGTAGTGGTTGAGGCAATATCCAGTGGCAGCTGACCTAAACGACCCAGCCATTCAGGGCGCCACATCTCAAAAGTAATATCAATTCCTGGCGCTTCATCACGTAAACGCCCTAAGATTTCAGGAAAAATAAACTGGGCAACATGATCAGTACAGGCAAAGCTGAACCGACGTCTGCACTGCAAAGGGTCAAAACTGTCGCCTTCGCTTAACTCATCTACCTCAGTGAGGATTGCCTGAATCTTGGGTAACAGTTGTTTCGCACGCGCACTGAGCAAGTATTCATTACCCTCCCTGATCAGAAGTGGATCGGAGAAATGCTCCCTTAACTGGCTCAATTGTCTGCTCAAGGCTGACTGGGTAAGGTGCAAACGTTCTGCTGCACGGGTCACATGCCGCTCTTCAAGCATAACTGCCAATGCACGCAGTAGATTTAGGTTTAATCGATTCAATGTTTACTCTACTTCTCAGTCGCAGGTTCCCTAGTTTACCCCTTTCCCTTAGGAAAGCATCCTAGCGGTTAAAGATAATCAACCTGACTTGTAAAAAGCGAAAATGCCTCAATTTATAAGTTTCAGCAGATACAGTGTTTACCGCCGTCTACCATATTTACAATCTGTACTGTTAATTACTGACGATAACTGTATTTATCAGAAATCTGTGCACCTCGTTTTTAGCATTTCTGAATCTGTACCCTATCCAGGTCAGACTGGATAATAAGCATCATCAACTTTTTTATCATCTGCACGGAGGCCACAATATGGAACTCTATATCGCCATTTTGGTGTTTGCGTTTTCATCTACCATAACGCCGGGACCGAATAACATTATGATTATGACTTCGGGATTGAATTATGGGATTAAACGTAGCGTTCCACACCTGGTAGGCATCTGTCTGGGATTCCCACTGATGGTGGCAGCTGTAGGCCTGGGTTTCAGCACCATCTTTGATAAGTTCCCTATTCTTCATGAGATCATTAAAGTTCTCGGGGTTGCCTATCTTCTTTATCTGGCCTGGCTGGTGGCATCTGCTGCACCATCTTCGCTAGAAAGCAAAGAACAAGAATCTAAACCCTTAACCTTTATGCAGGCAGCCCTGTTCCAATGGATCAACCCGAAAGCCTGGGTGATGGCAACGGGTGCTGTGGCTGCTTTTACCTCACAAAGCACTGAAATGCTTATACAGGTAATGGCGATCAGCCTGTCGTTCTTTGCTGTTAGCTTTCCCTGTGTTGGTAGCTGGCTACTGTTTGGCTCAGTTCTAAAACGCTTTCTAAATCAGCCCAACTATCAACGCATGTTTAACGTCTCAATGGCCCTACTTTTAGTGGTCTCCGTCCTACCGGTGCTCAACGAGCTACGTGAGACTTACCTGGCGTGAATATTTTCGGGAGCAGTCCTATGCTGCTCCCGACGCTTTACACAATCGACATCACGTCCTGAACTGACACCCGTGGTTTTTGTGGCCAGCTTGCTTGGTCAGGGTATCCCAAAGTGACCAGTAGAACAGGCAGGCGCTCTTTAGCTAGCCCAAACTCTTTTTGCAGGCCTTGCGCATCAAAACCACTCATCGCACCTGAAGCTATGCCTTTACCCGATGCTGCCAACATCAGCGTCATAGCTGCCAATGAAGCAGCCCTAACCGCCTCATCCCTTTGTGCTTGGGGGTTGTCGGCAAAACCGGAGTTAACCATCTCAGACCATCCCTTAACGATCTCATCATTCAGGATGCCCGCTTCCACACTCGGGGTTAAACGTTCTTCCAGGCGCTGATAACCATCCAGATCACCGCAGATAACAACCGTTGCAGAGGCATCGAGTATCTGTGGCTGATAGTAAGCGATCGGGTGTAACCGTTGCTTAGCCTCATCCGAGTTCACCACCAGGAAGTGCCAGTTCTGCATATTAAACGCCGACGGTGACAGCGTGGCCAGACGCAGAAGCTCCTGTATATCCTGCTGCGGGATCTGCTTACCTGTTTGGTACTTACCCACAGAAGCCCGTGACTGCAATATAGATTCCAACTGATTACTCATAGTTCAACTCCAATAGTTAGTTTTTAAGCAAGAGGACAAATTTACGAATTGAGATTTTGGGAATGGATACCGTTGCTAACTGCACGATCAAAACACTCAGCAACACAACGATCATGCCAAAGAGCGTTCCCCCTGAAAGAGCCTGATCAAGAAACACCCACCCGAGGATAACCGCACTGATCGGGCTTAACAGACCCAAGGAGGAAACCGCCACCGACGGCAATTTAGATAACCCTCTGAACCAGATCACATAAGCGAGCAACGCACCAAAGAGTGACAGATAGCTAAAGCTCAGCAGTTCTGAAATGCCCAGTTCCGGCATCGGCGGATCCAACAGCAGTGAAATGGGTAGTAACATCAACCCGCCCAGCAATAACTGCCAACCCGTAAAGCCCAGAAGTGGCATCGAATTCTGCCAACGTTGTGAAAGAAAAGTCCCCAATGCCATGAACATCGCACCGAAGAAAGCAGCCAGTATCCCAATCAGATCCCAGTGACCATTAGGGGATATCAGCATCACAGCCATACCTAAAACCCCAAAGATTGCGGCTATCAAACTAACAACGGCGGGGCGCTTCTGGTCACAAAGCCAGATAAACCCCATGACCATAATCGGTTGTAAAGCCCCCAGGACCGCAGCAATCCCGCCAGGCAACCGATAAGCCGCGACAAATAAAAGAGCCTGGAAAAATCCAATATTTAATCCAGCCAATACCAATAACTTGCCCAGCTCATTCGCCTTGGGAAGGTTTCGACTATAAAGCACCAACAATAAGCCTGCCGGTAGAACACGAATACAAGCAGCCGTAAAAGGCATGTCTGCAGGTAGCAATTCCGTCGTGACAATATAGGTTGATCCCCAAATCATCGGTGCCAGCGCAGTTAAAAGAATGACACCGCTCAGACCAATATTCATAAACCAAGCCTCTGCTAAAGTGAGAATAGAAATTTATCTTGAATTCAAGATATAATTAAACAATGACATCAATTTATCTTGAACTCAAGATAAAATAGGATTTTTATTATGGCCGATAAAAAAATGGATGCGGTTGATCTAATTGTTGATCAATGGAAAAACGAACGCCCTGAACTGAATTCTGAACTGATGGGGATCCCCGGAAGAATCAAACGCAGTTCTGCACTGGTTCAGCACAAGCTAGAAAAAACCTTTGCAGAATATGGGCTTAACTACTGGGAATTCGATGTACTGGCAACCCTGCGCCGCGCAGGCAGCCTCTACTCCCTGGCACCAACTGCGCTTTTCTCTACCTTGATGGTCACCTCAGGAACCATGACACATCGCTTGAAAGGACTTGAGAAAAGAGGACTGATTGCAAGAACGGCAAACCCGGAAGACGCTCGCAGTATGCTGGTGGAACTGACGGAAGAAGGTTTTCAGTTAATTGATAAAGCAGTGACCGCCCATACAGAAAACCTGGAAAGAATACTCTCGCCACTAACTGAAGATGAGCAACAGCAGCTTGATAATGCGCTACGTAAGATTTTAAGCCTTCTGGAAGATGCGTAAACGGCTAAAGGATCAACGTAACCATGCAAAGTAACGGAGCAATCACCGCTAAGCTAAATGTCTTAGCAATCACGGTGAGTATTGAAACCTGTGGATTTTTCCAGACATAAAGGCCGTTAATCAGCGCTGTCAGCGGTATCGCTATCATACCTAAAAGGAAAGCAGCTAAGCCTGCCCATGACCCGTTGCCCTGATTCATCGAGATGATGATCAGGACAACGAGTCCCTGAAACAATGCTGGTAGAAAAAGGCCGATTAGATAACGCACTATTCTGATACGGGGCAAACAAAGTCGGGATGTTTAACAATCAATACATCACAATCTACATGATCCACCACATATTCCATAGTGCTACCGACCAGTAAACGGTCAAACACGCTTCGGGCAACAGCCCCCATCACAACAACATCAATGTTGTTATGTTTAGCGTAGTTACTGATCGTTAGCTCAGATTCACCTTTGATGATATCGACAACATCAGAAGAGGTGCTTAAACCAAACTCTTCTAAAATGCCATTACACTCTTTGAAATGGCTCCTCTCCACCTTATCTTGCAGCGCTTCATAGTCGGTCACCATGTGTTCATCAAAAATCGCATCGTGCGGTAAAGTGTTATAGCAATGCAGCACGCGCATTTCATGATTACCATCCGCAAGGGCGAGCGTTTTGTTCAATAGGTTTTTATCTTGCTCTGCTCGTCGATCCCCTTCGTGCAAAGGGTCAATACAAGCCACTATCCTCATGCGTTCGGGCCAAGAGCGATCTTTTACAAACAGCACAGGTACCGGGCATTTTCGGGCGATCTGCCAATCAACCGGTGCAAACAGATAGTGACCTATCCGGGTATGTGGCTGTACGGCGTGCAGTACCATATCCGGCTGAAAGCGAAGGACTTTTCTGACAACCCCCTCCGCTGTATGGCGATCCCAGCAAGCATCAAATTCACAGG
>NZ_CH724127.1:411527-596186 GCF_000153345.1 Neptuniibacter caesariensis | reverse complement strand
TAAAAAAATAAAATAGGATTTAATATTTATATTAGATATTACTTATATATAATACACCTATCGAATGAGCAAAACTCGCACGGAGTCTATATGTCTATTAATGCTGCGCTGCGCCTGATGGCAGGTGTTGTAATCCTTTTCAGTTTGGCGATGGGAACCTACATCAACGCTAACTGGTACTTCCTGACAGGCTTTGTTGGCCTGAACCTTTTCCAGTCAGGTTTCACGCAATGGTGCCCTGCCGTTTTCTTCTTCCAGAAAATGGGCTTAAAAGCTGAGAGCTGCTCAATGGCTGGTATGAGTGTTAATCAGGGACTGCATATTATTGCCGGCGCTATTGTTCTGCTTACCGTCGCACCGGTTCTGTTCCTGAGCGCTGATATCATGTTGTTAGTCGTCACCGCTGTAGTCGGTGCAAGCCTGGCCCAATCAGCCTTCACTGGTTGGTGCCCTGCGATGATGATCGCCAAAATGCTCGGTTTCAAGAAAACCGAAGTCGTAAGCTAAGAACCAAGCTTCCTAAGAATCAAAAGGTCTACTTAAAACCTCATCCTTAAGTGGACCTTCATTTCTCCGGGGTTACACACCCTATATCCGCCTTGAGCCGGGCTATATTGCCCGGCTTTTTTTATTGCCTTAAAACAATATTTTTATTTTCGTTCCAGCTACAATGGGCAGGTTTAAACTGGTCAGGTTCGAATCTTACTGATGTTATTAAGGACAGCAGGCTTAATTCTCCCTTCACTCATTCTATTGTGTGGGGCAGGAATACTACTCCCAGCAACGGCACAATTAAGCCACGAGTATCAGCAAATTCTCACGCTGACGCCTTACCCGCTTGCAATTGTGGTGGCTCTGCTTGGCTACGGATTTAACCGTAGCCGGATACTCTTTGCAGCACTCAATCTGACCTGTGCCTATTGGCTGATTCAGAACGGCCTGCAAACCAGCCTTAACCAACCCGATGCCTTTGTCCTGTTCAGTATAATTTCGCTGTTGCTACCATTACATCTGGGGCTGATAGCGTTTTATAAAGAACGCGGTCTGCTAACGCCTATAGGTATTATCCGTGTATTACTAATCGCCGTCAGTTATGGTGCATTGGGCCTCATCTGGAGCAATGGTTCACTGGGCCTCTACCTTCCAGAGCTGCCTATGATGATGCTGGAGATGCTACTCCATGAGTATTATCTCAGCGAAGCGGCTGCAATCGCTTTCACACTGGGTTTATTACCCATACTTCTTTCATTCCTATTGCGAAAAACCTACACTGATGCCGCTCTATTTGCCTCGTTGATCTCAGCACTGATTATGCTTAGCTGGTTTAACCAACCCATGATATCGGGGCTGTTTGTCTCGGCCAGCCTGATTGCACTGGCTATCTCAGTGGTACAAAACTCTTATCGTATGGCCTTTATCGACGAGCTGACCAGTATTCCAGCCCGCCGTGCTCTACAAGATAAACTTTCAACGCTAGGGAAAAAATATACCCTGGCCATGTGCGATATCGACCACTTCAAGAAGTTTAACGATACCTACGGTCATGATGTCGGGGATCAGGTTTTGAAGATGGTTGCGGCAAAACTGAATCAGGTCAGCGGCGGTGGTAAAGCCTATCGCTATGGTGGCGAAGAATTTACCTTAGTGTTTCCGGGTAAGAACGAAGCCGAAGCGCTCCCCTACATAGAACAACTTCGTGAAACCATCGCTAACTACCCTATGCATATTCGTAATCAGAACCGTCCTGATGATAACGAACAGGGCCAGAAGATGCGCAGTAAGGAAGATGACAGCGAGATCGTTAGCGTGACCATCAGTATCGGCTTCTGCGAAAAAACAGCTGAGATTCCTGACCCACATGCGGTCATCAAAAAAGCTGACGAAGCCCTGTACACTTCGAAGAAAAATGGCCGAAACTGCTCAACTGCCGTTCATTATCAGCCAGAAGCGAAATCCCGCCGTCGAGGCCATCGTAAAGATTATGCGTAAGCGATGGGCCACAGAAAGTAGCCCACTCAATCAGGACAAGCCTTTTAACGCCTCATTGCTCCAACTATGCGCCTCAGTATACGCAAGGGATAGTTGCTGCTGAGTGTACTCGTCAGAGACCGCTTCCCATTCGCCACGATTGTAAGCAAGCACATCGTGTAGCAATAAGCCCAAAGCGTTACGGGCACCTGCCACCGCTCTTTTAATCTCAAATTCGATGGGGAGTTGCTCCATCAACTCCTTTTGCGGAATACTAAACAGGGCATCGATACCGGATAAAATCCCCGACATAAACGCAGTACTCGGATCAATTTCATCGTCACCCTCCGCTAAAATTTGGCACATTCGGCCTTTTAGCAGGAGGCTATGGATCAGCTCGTCGGGCACCTGCTCATTCCGTGTTAGCGAAAGTATCAATACCCACTTACGAAGCTCTATCAGCCCTAAAACGACAATCGCCTCAGCAATACTCGCTATCGAACGATTACCCTTGAAAGCAGCAGAGTTCACCAGCCTTAGCAGTGCAGTCACTAACTGAGGGTCTTTCTGGATTAGCGATTCGATACTCTCAGGAGAGGCATCAGGGTTGTGAACCTCACCGATCAACTGCAGCATCACCAGTTCATTACGCGCCAGTTTCTTGCCTTTAACCAGTTGAGGCCTGGCAAAGAAGTACCCCAGAAAAAGATCGCACCCCGCAGTACGGCACAACTGAAACTCGTTATAAGTTTCTACTTTGTCCGCCAGAATGACTTTGTTTCCTAATGCTTTAAATTGATGGCAGTAGGTTTTTAAGTCTTCCGCAGAGTATTTCTGAATATCGATGGTGATAATTGTAGCCAGCGGATGGAGCCGAGCATCAGAATCTGCCGAAACACTGAGTCGGTACCCTGCATCAGACAACTCAGTCAGCTGTTCGAGAACGGAATCGGTAATATCTTCGTCTCTTTCCACTTCGAGAATCAGCGTTTCTAAAGGGACAGAAGGTAACAAACCGTCAAACAACCACTCTGCATTAAAGTTGATATAGGCAGGAAGAAACTTATTCTGGCCCGTTTCACACAGGTTGCTGAATGCATTCACCAGTACCTGGGTGGTTGCTGCTACCCCATCAAATTCAGGATCGGGGCCCGTTCCTTCATTGTCGCGATACAGCAACTGATACGCATAGGTATTCAGTTCAGTATCGAAAATAGGCTGACGAGCAAAAAGAATCGGTCCGTTCATAATTTCCCTACAGCAAAGCCCTATCTTTACTAATGAAAGCGATATTTACTGGATCAACTTAAAAGCCAATAAGGTGAATTTAACAATGCAAATGGGTAAGTTTCCAGCCCATGCTGAAACTTACCTCACTCACACAACGAATTTAAGAAACGGAAGAATTGCCACCTTTATGATGAGATGAGGTCGAACCGGTTACAATCTTAGGCTTTCCATAATAATAACCTTGCGCTGTTTTACAGCCGAGTTCGGCCAATATAGAAGCTTGCTTCTCCGTTTCAACGCCTTCTGCAATGACCTTGAGTCCAAAAGCATCAGATAGGGCTAATACTGATTTAACCAAAGAGTAATCAGCACCTAACTCATCAAGATCGGCAATAAAGCTTCGATCAATTTTCAGGAAATCAACGGTAAAACGTTTCAGATACGCTAAAGATGAGTATCCAGTACCGAAATCATCCAGCGCAATTCTTATCCCCTTATCTCTGGCACGCTTAAACCACCTCAGATTTTCAGGGGAATCAGAGAGGAAAATTCCCTCTGTTAACTCTAGAACTAAATTTTCATTCGCCAACCCATAATAGCGCAACCTTTCTTCGATCCACTCTAGCGACAAACGCTCTGGTATCTGATGCGAAGATACATTAATCGAGAAATAAAGCTGAGGATTATCGTTCCTCAAAGGCAATCGGCTGAACTCTCGAGCAGCTTTCTCGAAAACCACCTCGAATAACGGCTGAATCAGCCCAAACTCTTCAGCATTGCGAATAGATTGCTCGATTGATGTGTTATGGTTTGCGCTCTCTGGCCATCGCATGAGTGACTCAAATCCCAGAATAGCCTTATCACCCATGCTAACAATGGGTTGGAAGGCAACCGCAAGATCCTCATTCTCAATAGCATTTCTGAGCTCTATCTCAATAGAACGGGAAGAGCGAATCTCCTTCGCCATATCAGCATTAAAGAACCGGTATTGGCCTCTCCCTGATTCCTTGGCTTTATACATCGCCATATCAGCATGACTAAGTAACTCACCCTCTTCAAACGCATCATCAGGATAGACGGCAATGCCAATGCTGGTGCAGGTTCGAATTTCATGGTCGTCAATAGACAGAGGGGTATCCAGCACAGAAACAATCTTCTCGGCCACCGTACTTATATCAGTGGCATTGTCCACATCCGATAAGATAACGATAAATTCATCGCCCCCTAAACGGGCAACCACATCAGATTCCCGGATGGTTTCTTGCAACAGTTCAGAAACCGTTTGCAATAACAGATCACCGACCGCATGGCCCAGGGTGTCATTAATCCTTTTAAAATGGTCCAGATCAAGAAACATAACCGCGCACTTTTTCGACTCCCTGCGACTATGTTGAAGCTCTTGCCTTAATAACTCATGCAGCAGAGTTCGGTTCGGCAAGCCGGTTAACTGATCATAGTTAGCCCGGTATTTAATCTCTTCTTCAGCTTCTTTCTTTTCAGTAATATCACTAAAAATGGCGAGGTACTCATCAACATTCCCGTTACCATCTTTCAAAGCAACAACGGTCTGCCACTGAACATAGAGCTCACCATTTTTCTTACGGTTATGAACCTCCCCTTGCCATAACCCTTCCGTTTCCAAAGCCGCGTACATAGTCCGATAGAACTCTTTATCATGCTGACCGGAGCTGAGCATAGACGCGTTCTGGCCTATAATTTCTGACTCTTCATACCCGGTGATCTTTGTGAAAGCCGGATTAATCATCTTTACCTTTGAATAGGCATCAGACAGAAGAATCGCCTCGGAGGCTGAGTTAAAAATAGCTTCTGCTTTACGCTGACGCTCAGCTGCGTGTTTCCTGTCAGAGACATCACGCGCAAAACCAACCGTGCCAATCACCTCATTGTTATGCAGAACCGGTGACTTGAAGGTTTCAATCCAGGTACGTTCACCATCAGATTCAACTTTCTCTTCTACGACCTTGCCTTGACTGCTAGTGATGACTTTTAAATCATCCAGACGATAATCATTCGCGAGGTCTACCGGCCAAACATCAAAGTCCGTTAGCCCTTCAACCTCCAGAGGATCTTTTTTGCCACAGGCTTCAGCAAACGCTTTATTCACAGATAAAAACTCACCATCCGTGTTTTTTAGCCAGATCAAAAATGGAAAATTATCCAGTAACGATCGCATCCGCTGATGAGCAATTTCTAACTGCTCCTTCTCTTGCGATTCTTTAATTTCCAGCTTCTTCAAGGTGGTCGACATTGTATTAAAGGATCGAACCACATCAGCGAGCTCATCATTACCACGTACCGGTAAAGTGAACCCTAAATGTCCATCTCTGATTTTATTCGATGCAAACGTCAGGCTATTCAGTTGCCGGGTTAAATACACCCCCAGTACAGCAGAAAAAATGGCAACAAGAATGACTTCAAACAACGCCAGCGACACCGTTTGATTAATCGCTCGGTTCAAGACACTGGCAATGTAGCCCTGATCGATACCAAATTGCGCAAAACCGGACGTCTGCCCCGAAACTTCAATCGGAATTGTTTTATGTAGCGTTTCTGATGAAAGGTAAAAGTCGCTGGCGTCTTGTTCACTTAACAGCCAGCTTTCAGCAAGAATGTTGTAATCGTTATCCCAGAAGCGCACGTAAGCCAGCTCTTCAGTCTGGATAATGCTGTCCGCCAGAGACTGAAGGGTAGCTACATCGTAAGAAAATATCGCGCTCTCACTCGCCGCCAGAATCAGCGCTTCAGTCAGTTTAACTTTACGGGTTGCTTCTTCCTGATTCGAATCTCGCAGCATAGAGATGACATTGAGCGTAAGAATACCCAGCAGCACAAGCTCAATTAACGCGACACCCAGAATAGTTTTAGTACGAAACTTCATAATCCCTACTAAGTAGAAGTCTTTGCAGGTCATTGTAATGCAAAGCCTCACTACAAATCATTAGTCCGAATGGACGTAATGGATAGGACGTCGCTTCGCGACTAGAGAGAAGAAGGAACTGCAAGAGGCAGATAGAAACAGATAAAAACAGCAGAGGTCTGGTAATAGCGGTAAAAACCAGTGAAAAGCGGCGGTAGCTATGTGCCATCAGCAGACTTCTGCTAGGCACTAGTTACTAGAACCTAGCAGCTAGGAACCCTTGCCTTTTCGATTAATCGATTACATATTAGGCCCTTAGGGAATTTGCTGTGCAGATATATGAGCACAGTCAGTCATCAAAACGCGCATGCTCGTTTTTATCGGAGGAAAATGGCAGTGCTGTCTAAAAGCTATTTAGATTCAATTCATTACTGTCATTTTGATTTTCTACGGCGCCCGAAAAACGCGCACGCTTGTTATTTAAATGTTATGTGTCAGCAAAATAGGTACCTATGAGAAGAGATTTCTATACAACCTTTATAGGAGCCAAGGGTGTTGCTTTTGCTTGGGTAGGTGCATTCCTAGGGCCTGTTTTTATAGGTATCTACATAGAAGCAAGAACCAATGAGCACCTTTGGTTAGGAATTGGATTTCTAGTAATTTCACTTCTATGCATGAGGGATGGTTTGGTTGGCTTTAAACATGGGGTCGTATCTGACTTTGTGGTTTACTTTTTTGTAACCCTAGGCTTATTGGTTGTTGGTATTTCGCTTACCTGGACCAGATTTCAGTAATGAAGGGAATGTCACCACATAACAAAAAAATTAAATCGCCCTTCGGGCTTGGACCGTCGCTGCGCTCCGGCCTTTATGTTGGGCGATAGAGTTTTTGTTAGACATGGAAGTGCATATGAAAAAATCTACTGAAAAGCTTTTGGCATATTTGTTTGGCGTAATCTTCGTAATTGCTATTTTAGTTATCGCTATTTTTATACCAAGTCCAAAGCCCTTCCAATATGAAGTATTCAAAATTGTGTTGGCTATAGCGACTGCTGGTGTTGCAGCATTCATACCGGGATTCCTGAATGTGCAAGTAGGAAGCTGGGTGAGAGCAGGAGGAGCAATAGCGGTATTTGTGATTGTATTCTTCTTTAGCCCTGCAAAATTAGCAGTTGATCAGCAACCAGATATCACTGTTGGCGATATGCTCAAAGCTTATGAATTGGGCCGGAGCTTAGAGTATGTCAAAGATGAAATTGATAATCACATCAGTTATAAAAATGGCACTGGTGAATTTGATGATATGGCAGATCTTATTTACACCAACGAGAAGATGGCAGCTATCAGGCACATGGAGTACTTGGGGTTTGATAGAAATGATGAATTGGCAATGTTAAGAACTAGGACACTCTCTGAGTGGGAGGGAGTAAATGAGGCTTGGGAGTTAATATCGCGTCTAGAAGGCTACTTGGAAAAAAAGTCAAAAACCTTGTTTTATCTCTTTAGAGCATCTTTTATCTCAGAACGAATTAATGCCACGATTCAAGAAAACCCTAATGAAAGCATATCTGCATGGAGTGAGGAGCTTTTAACATACTTAGACTGGTTGTCTAAAAATGCACCTGAATTGAAAGAGTTAGAATACAAATCAGTCATCAATAATACTGACAACGATATGCGATATTTAGATGTTACTGAAAATATTCTAGAAATATTGCAAAACAACTCTAACAAATCAATGCAAGCGACCGCTGAAAGTGGCGGCTGATTGAGGCGTTATGCATAAATAAGTGAAGAAAATGGATTTTATAAATTACTTCGGTTTTGAGGACTTACTAATCACTGTTTTTGAAATAACGATGCTATTAGCGCTTCTGAGCACCTATTTCAGTTTAAAAAAGTCGGCTATCACGAGCCAGGCCCCCTGGGTTCAACTATTACAAAAGGCGGTTGGCTTTTTTGTCCTGTCTATATTGCTACCGCTTATTATGAGTATGGTGTTTGTGTTGGCCCTAGAGGACAGCTCAGATATGTTTTTAGGTATTATCACAATCGCCTGCCTTTACGTGCCGTTAGCTCTAGGCGTATTTTATATATTCAAATTGGGCAAACTTGCATGTTCCAAGGCATAACAAGTCAATCAAAACACTACAGTTTGACGCCCTCTGCGTGCTGTCTAGTTTGACGTTAAATGCTATGCACGATAAACACTTAATCATTTTAATTGGACTCATATACTCGTTTTTAATTTCGGTCATATTTGAAATAGGGTTTGTCATGTTTGGTATCTCAGCCACAGGGGGAGCTCTCTGGACTGTGCACATAGCTAGAAAAAGAAACCAAAGTATCAAAGCATTAGTGACTTCAGAGTTGGGGGCAGTTATCAGTGTCCTCGCAGCCATAATACTAACGGGCGTTATGTTTTCTCTACGTAATATTGAGTCTTTCTATAGTTGGTTAGGTATGGTTCCAGCAATGGCCACTTTTGGATTCGCTTATATGGTCTCTGTGAATCGCTTGAACACATTTTTATGGAATAAAATAAAAAGTGCTTTCAGGTAATTCAACAAGTAACCGATTGTTGCCGCGCTCTACCCGCTGAGTTAGGCGTTAAATATTTAAGGGGGATGAGATGAAGTCACTTTTCATAATTCTACTCGGCTTATATGCCTCTTGGCATTACACTGACTTATCTTCTGAAAGCTCAGTTAATAGTGTATTAGCGCCCTTAGGCGTCTTCGTTTTTCTTATTTCCTTAGGATTTTGGTTGGTTGCTAAAGCTGGTTTTGGCGGCCGAACGGACGGCGGTTCTGGTTTTCACGGGGGAGATGGAGGCTTTGGTGGAGACGGCGGATGTGATTAATCATTTGATCAGGCATGAATATCTCCGAAACTGACATAAAATTTAGCTAGTACCTTTAGAACTCACACCAATCACTTTTAACGCAGTGCTATAAAAAAACAGGACGCGAATATGGATTATGTCGTGGTTAAGTATCTTCACTTTCTGGGAATTTTCGCGCTGAGTTCAACGTTGATAGCCCAGCACCTTTTGATCAAACCCGAGATCTCTGTAAAAACGTTAAGAAAGCTGGCCTCGATCGATTCGATCTACGGTCTGTCAGCAGTGGTTACCCTGCTTGCCGGACTGGCATTGTGGCTTTGGGTGGGTAAAGCGGCTGAGTTTTATACTAGCAATCCGATCTTCCATATAAAGCTGACCCTTTTTGTTTTGATTGGGCTGATCTCAATCTACCCAACGCTGTTCTTTATCAAAACACGTAGAAATACAGATAGGGATTCTGCAGAACTAATCAAGATCCCTAAAGGGGTGGTTATGACGATTAGAGCGGAAATCGCCGGATTGCTCGTACTGCCTCTGCTGGCGGTATTAATGGCTCAGGGTATCGGCTTTAGCTAAGGATCGGTTATTTAATCCCTTGCGCATGGCGTGGAGAGCTGCCCGATCAGCGGCGGATAGCGCTAACTGCGATTCTATAGAATGCCATTCGACTTGAGCGGTCTCTTGGGCCAACACCTCTCCGGCCCACTCTGTCACTGCATAGTAGTGAAGCAACTGGGCTTCCTGAGCAACAAAAGGCTGATCGCATAAGAAATCATAAGATATGGGTATAACCCCAAGCTCCTCCTCAACCTCGCGCAATAAGGTATCCCGCTGCTTTTCCCCCGCCTCCATATGCCCGCCGGGAATGTTTAGCGCTACGTCGCCAAAGCGGTCGGTAATCTCTCTTCTTTCCAATAACACCTGGTTATCGGAAAAAAGCACAAAACAAACACACTCATGCACTGGCAAATCATCTCTCCTTAATTGAGGCTATTAACTACGCACTAAACAGTTAGGTAGATCAGTCAGTAAGGCTTAACTAGCCAAAGCGTTCTGCCAGAGCCTGACACTGGTGAAGCGAATGCGCTTTTGCCCATTCAACCGATGCATTGATCTCGGATTCATACTGGTTGCGCAGGGTCTGATCCGCATACTCAAAGCCACCGGGGATTGGCAGGTTATCTATCTCATGATTGATCCCAATAAACGGGAAAAAGTCCGGATCATTTTCGTAGGCACCCACAGCATGCCGTAAACGGGAAAGCTGAAGCGCACCGTCCAGGTAGTGGATCTGTCCGGAGAGCATCTGCTCGGCAACCGCAGCTACCTGAGCATACTCTTTGGGAAGTTTTGAAGTCGCCATAGTAGATCCCGAGTCACTTCTGAACCTAAGGTCAAAAGTGGATTACTGGATTGATCTATCAGTAACGGAGCAATTTCCTGTTCCAGTCACCTTCACATTGCAGATCGCAGGCCTGTTCCGAATCGAGAAAAATCTGTTTCTCGGGTTTCTTAAGTTTTATGCCTGCGCTGGTCAGTTTATCAGTGATCAGGCTCTGCAAATACAGATCTTCTCTGTGGGATTTAGCATGGGAGATATCATCGTCTGTTGCGAATACAGCGACGATACGTAGTGAATCGGGAAAACGTTTGAAGTCGACTCGATGGGTAATCCACTGGAATCCAGCAACAGATTCCAGAGCGATATCGCACACTTCGGTGAGGGATTCCCGAAGCGCTTTTTCGAGCTTTTTATCAGATTTGTTCATAAAGAGTTCTGCCGAGAGATTAGGCGAGATTCTCTATGATTAACCGCTTCTGTCAAGCAGATCTGAAGCAAACGATTGCCCTCACATGCCCTTATTTGCAATCATCCGCCTTTATCCGCTCTTCTCAGAATTCATCCGCCATTGACCCGCTTATCAATAACTCCAGCGCAAACGTGCATAAAGGTTTGATGCATCCTCAAACTGGCCAAAAAAGGTATGCGCCTGCTCGCCACCGAAAATATTGCCACCCACCGTTAAACTCAGCTCATCGTTAAAACGATATTTAGCTGATGGGCGGTGATAATAGTCCTGGTCAGTGGGAGAGTAGAAGCTGAACCAGCTCAGAATCAGATTATCCTGCATCGCGCTGTAGGTCAGGCGCATAGTCCACAACTCGCGATTTTCATCCGGGCGATAGAGAGAGTTTCCATCATTGGCTGCGAGCGCCTGATAATCCAGCGTACGTTCAGAATAGTACTGCAAGCCCATGGTCAGTTTAGGTAACAACTCCTGTTCATAACCCAACAGAAACCTTAGCTGATTATTAGGCAGTAAGGGATCACTGCCAGCATCATCTGCGCCGTTATACCAGGCAATTTCACTGTGCCCTATACCACTGGCTATATTAGTTCTTAGACTAGCGCCCAGACTATTCAGGCGAGAGAAATAAGCTCGCCCCTGCACAGATACAGCATTAGGTTGTTTCCAGAATCCCCTATAGCCATAGACGGCCCACTCAGTACTGCTCTGGCCAAACAGTTGCGCAGTACCGTGCAGACGCAAGGCAAACTCACCATTTTCGAATGTCTCATCTGGATGATCCGGGGTGACTTTACCCGCGGGTGCTGCAACCTGGCTGCCTGACATAGGTGAAAAATAAGAGAAGCGTTCCCCTTCGATATAACTGTCATTAGCAAATACAGGTGTCCAGACCAGATCCAGATTAGCTTGCTCGCCATACCAGGCCAGTTTCAGACTGGTTGAAGGCGCCTTAAGGTACTCATCATCCCGACCGGAAAAAAACGACTGCCAGTCTTTAGCAAACAGATCATTAAGGAAGACCAGATCTCCCGTTCCCCAGGTAAGAACCTGATGCCCTAAGCGCAGATCGAGGTTATCGGTTAAGCTAAAATCCGCTAGTGCTTCACGCAAGTTCATCTGTAACCCGCCATCAACACCGTCGGCATAAAGGTCAAACTTGCCGCTATAGCGGGTATCCCCCAGATAGGTTTCAGACTCAATCCGCCCTCGCAGCTCTCCCAGTGTCATATCATCATCTGCGAGTACCCTATCATCGCTCGTACGCCACCCGGCTCCTAGTTCCACAAAGCCATGAAGCTGGATCTCCTGTTCATCTTCATCCCCCCAGGCATCGTCTCCCCAGTCATCCGAAGCGTAGGAAGGTAATGCCAGTGCAATCAGAAACCAAGGTAGCGTACGTGTAAACAAACTCATGGGCAGTTATCTCTTCAACCATTCACGTGGAGGTTTGCGCAAAGAACGTTCGCTAAACACCGCTTGCTCCATACCCAGGTCATATTTCTGGAAGCGAAATTCCAGAGTTGTTTGACCACCACTACGCAGATCAGACACGCGTGATTTAGTCACGGTAATATGGCCCTGAACATCAGCACTCGCTAACACTTCTACGCGGCGATAGAGTGCTCCGTTGTCATCCTGGTACTCGATCTTTTCAGGCAAAAATGTGTCTTTATTGATCCAGGCAATGTACTTACTAAACTCCACACTACTGGCATCGACAGGCGTGTTTTCAATCACATAGTGTGTGGCATTGGTTTCCAGCAACACATGGCTGTCTTCCTCGGTTCCACGACCCGATACATCTTCATAGAAGTAGTGAGAGCCTACAAAGCTGGTCCGTTTATCCCCTGCGGAGATACGCTTCACCAGATCCAGTCCGGGAAGATATAGCCAGCGATCATCGTCATTACCTGGCTTCTTCGAGACAAGAAATACCGTGTTGCGTACATCGGCTGGACGGCTAAACACCACAAGAAAATCCTGCTCGCCGCCTTCGCTACGATCTCGTCGCAGAATAGTAAACTGACGTTTCTGCTCCCTGCCCTGGGCATCTTTAATCAGCATTCTGGCTTCTGAACGTCCGTCATCACCTGCGTAGTAAGAGACTAAATTGGCACGTTCGACAATCGCATCCGCATCTTGCAGATCCGCCGCTTGCAGAGTCCCTGCAGTAGAAAGAGAAACTACAGCCAGCAGCGCCTTGATCAGGTTAAATTTACGCATTCTCTTTCTCCTTTTGATCGTTGTTAACTGAAAACAGTGCCTGCTTATTAGAGATTCCATTGATGACTGCAGGCAATAGCACCACTGTGACAACCGCCGATACCGCCATAATCATGGCCAGGAAGAAACCCACCGTGATATAGGGAACCAGAGGCGCAAACAGTAAAGGGGTAAAACCGACTGCCACAACAACAGCATTGCGGCTGATCGCTCTCGCAGGCCCTTGGTAGACCTCTTCCACGGTTGCAGGCCAACTTCCTGTTTTGCGATAGATCGCTCGGCAGCGTTCCAGAAAATGAATCGCAAAATCTACGGAAAGGCCAAGCGTTAAGGCGGATAGAACCGCGATAGGCATGTCATAATCTTTACCGACGAACCCTATCAGGCCATAAATGAACAGGATGGTTACCGACAGAGGCAACATTGCCAGCAAGCCGATTTTGATCGAGCGGAACAAAATCAGCATCATCAGTAACACCATGAAAAACGCACTGATTAAGCTGTTCAACATGCCACTGACCATCTGCTCCTGCCAAACCACATTGATATAGGTAAGGCCTGCCCAATTAAGCTCTACACCCTCAGGTAGCGGGTTGTCCTGAACATACTGATCCACCAGCGCAATCACTCTGCTCATATCCTGGTTATCACCACTCTTCAGCTGCAACCAAAGTGCGGTAGAACGATAATCGGGTGTCACCATATGCCAAAGATCATCAGGGCGATGAGATGATTGGAAGCTAAGGATAGTCTGGGCAGCTGCATCAGAGGTTACCGGCAAACGGTATTGCGCAGCATCACCACCCTGTAACTCTCTGTATACAGTCTTAAGCAGCGTCACTAAGGAGTTACTCTTACCCACCAAGTCAGAACCATTAAGGTATTGCTCTAACCCATTCAGGTAGCTTAACCCTTCAGGTGACAAAAAGTACTTGCTGTCACTCTGAGCTCGCTCCACTTCATCCAGCATACCCAGCCACAACTGTTCCTGATCAGCATCATCGTAAGCCAGATCATCAAGAGCAAAAGCCAGTTTCTGCAGCATCTCGTTCAGAGGCAGATCTTGGTGGGTAGTCCACAGTTCAACGAGCTGCTGATTACCCGGCGCCAGTTTTTCCAGGGTTAATTTCAGATCAGACTTAAGCGCCTCCTGCTGGGTCTGTTCTAACACCAGAAAGGCATCATAGGTACCCGAGAAGTGGGTGTTCATCACCTTATCAGCCACTCTCAGGCGATGGTCCTCTTTAAACCAGCGAACCGGGTTATCGTTGATCTGAATAGTTGTCACGCCATATACAGAGATCGCGCTCACCACGATAAACAACACGACGAGTCCCTTAGACTTCGCCACAGAGAAGCGACCTATTCCCGCAAGCAGTCGGCCTAACTTTCCATCATCATTAGTTTCAAGAGAATGATCTTTTAAAGCACTCAGGCGCTTTTCAGACAAGCTCACGATGTAAGCCGGCACCAAGACGATCGTCAGGGCGAAGGCTAGCAAAATACCAAAGGCGACATGTAAGCCAAAAATCTGTACGGGCGGTATCGGGGTAAACGCCAGAGAGGCGAAGCCAACAGCTGAGGTTATTGAGGTGTATAGCATCGGAGTAAACAGATGACCGACCACCTCTTTCAGTGCCTGTTTTGGATCTTCACCTGGCTTATACCGATCTGAAAACTCCGACAGAATATGCACTGAATCCACAACAGCAATAGGCATCAGGAAGATCGGAATCATCGAGCTCATAATATGCACGGTGTAACCCTGACCTATCAGCAGCCCCATTGTAATTATCACCGCTCCCATCGCGACCAACATAGGTGCAGTTATCAGCAACATCGAGCGGAAGAATACCCACATCAGTACGAAGATCATCAAACCCGCCAAGGGTGCTGAGATCGCCATCTGGATAAACATCTCGACACCAAATGTGTCCTCGGCAACTGGCAGACCGGCCATATAAAACTCATTTCCGGAATCAGGAGAGTTCTGCTTTAATTGATCAATTACCTGCTGTATCTCATTAGATAACCGGTAGCTTTCAGCTTTGGCAACAATAGGGACATAGATACCTGCAGCCTGACCATCGCCTGATACCAGCGTGTTATGCAGTAGTGGTAAACGCTCAACTGCCGCTTTAATCTGCGCAGCCTGAACCTGAGTTTCTGGCGCAGATTTCATCATCCATTCAAAACGGATCGTACCGGGCTGTTCCGTGGATTGAGAGATATTATCGACAGTATTAAGAGCCATCAGATCCTGACGAATCACCCCGTCCATTACCTGAATCGCTTCGGATAGCTGATGCAGATCAGCCAGCGTTTTCGGGTTATACACCCCTTCCGGGTGCTCTGTATTCACGACACCAATCACGATCATGTCATAGAGAGAAAACTGCTTTTTCATCTCATCATGGAAGACACGATCTGCCTGATCATGGGGCAACATATTCTCAGGGTCGGTATCTACTTTAATACTCGGGATCTGGATTGCCGCTAGTACAACCAGCAATAGAATGCCTATAAAGACCTGCTTTGGTTTTTGCATTGATAGCTCAACCAGCCACGCTTTAAACCCCATGTTTCAACCCCGGTTCTGACCTTATTAAAGTAATGACTTGCCATTATATTAGAATATACTAATATTTCAATGATTCTATATTAGAAAATTGCGAACCAGGACCGATCTGAGTTATTATTGAATACGTTATAAAAAAATGATTATTAATAACTATAAGTCGATCAAAACTTGATCTGAGTTTCGACATGTTTAACGCTGATGAGAGGGCAGCGGGATCAGTTCAAAGCTGTTTCATTGGGAATCAGCCTATGAGGATCCCTACAATAATTACACAGCGCTTCGGAGTGAAAGGTTGAACGATACAGCAGCACCATTAGATGCCGAAACCCTAGAAATGATGCGAACTAATGCGGGTCAGGCAGCAAAATTAATGAAGGCCCTAGGCAATGAAAGCCGTCTTCTGATTCTTTGTTATCTTGATGGCAAAGAGCTTTCAGTGACTGAGCTAAACAATTGCCTGGATCTGAGTCAGTCCGCTTTATCACAGCACTTAGCTGTATTAAGAAAGGACGGACTGGTTAAAACGCGCCGGGAATCACAGACAATTTTCTACTCTCTTGAGGGCGATACCGCTAAGCGGATTATCCATACCCTACATGAGATGTTCTGCCCGAGCATGTAAGTAACCTAGTAATCAACAACACTAAAAGGCCGCTTTGCGGCCTTTTTCATTTCCCCTGCCCTAATGCCTGCCAGGCAAGCGCCTGAATAATTTTTTGGCAAGCTACTATTTCTCTGTCTATATTTGTTTTCATGACAATTTGATTACACGGATGTAAACCCAACACAGGGAGGTAGTTATGACTATCCGTCGTGCATTTCTATTTGTATCACTTCTGATTATTGTTGCGATGTCAGTGATGACCTGGATGCTCTGGCATACCAGCGGCAACATCGCAGGGCTAGGCCAACAATATTCAACCGCACAAGAACTGACCAATGACATGCTGATGCTTCGTCGGCATGAGAAAGACTTTCTTCTGCGTAAGCAACTTAAATATATCGATAAGTTTGATAAGCGCATCACGCTTATGCGCGAGAATATTAACTCTCTTCACCAGGAGCTAGACTATGCGCCCGCATTACAAACCGACCTGAATGAAGCATTAGCTCTTTTGGACCAGTATCAGAATAAACTCAATGCCCTTGTCGCCTTAGATAAAACGATCGGGCTGGAAAACCATCTGGGCTTACGCGGTGAATTTAACCAGGCTGAAAGCCAACTTCATAAGGTTGTGGCGGATACAGGAGATAGCCGGGCAGTATCGCAGATCATGCATCTGGTTCTGCTGGAAAATGACTTTCAGAACAGCCATGACCTGAGTATTAAATCCCTTCTCGAAAAAAACCTGGCCAGCACCCATAACTATATTCAGCAGGTCAACATGCCCGCGGCAGACAGCGTGAAGACCTTTGAAAAAACCGCACAAGCGCTAGCTGAAGCGTTGCAACAAAGGGGGCTTGACCAGAATTCTGGCTTACGGGGTGAGTTACGCTCCAGTATCCATCAGGTCGAAAGCCTGTTTGGTGGCTTATATGGTGATCTGGAAACAACTATTTCAGGCGCGCTCAGGTCCTCTCGCCTGCAAGGTGTCATCACCGCGGCCATGCTCACAGCACTTATAGCAGCACTCCTGTTATGGCAGACCTACCGAGTTATTACCCGCCTGGGAACGGCAAATACCCGTATGTCAGATATCAGCCACGGCGGCGGTGATCTCACTCAACATTTAGAATTGAACGGTGACGACGAAGTAGCCGAATTGGCCCACTCAGTGAATGATTTTATCGATACCACTGCAGGTTTAGTTCGCGAGATCAAAGAGAAAGGCGAAACCGTCGAAACAGGCGCCCATCACTCAGTTGAACTCAGTAAACGCTCCCAATCTGCAATTGAAGAGCAGCGCAACAACACGATGGCGGTTAATCAGGCCGTTCAGGAACTAGTGACGGCGGTAGAGCTCATTGCTCAAAGTAGTGCCAATGTGCAAAGCAGCGTATCTGATGCAGACCAGAAAATGGCAGAAAGTGCGGAAATTATGGATAACACACGCCGACAGATGAATACGCTTTCTGACAACATCGTCCGTGGTAACCAGTTGATGAATTCGCTAAGCCAGTCCAGCACAACCATCAGCAATGTTGTCGGTGTCATCCGTGATATCACAGAGCAAACCAACTTACTGGCTTTAAATGCAGCCATTGAAGCTGCACGTGCGGGTGAAACCGGCAGAGGTTTTGCCGTTGTCGCCGATGAGGTGCGAACCCTTGCCCAACGTACCCAGAACAGCACAGTTGAGATTGAGCGCATGGTTGAAACGCTGCAAGCAAATGTCGGCGAATCTGAACGCGCCATGCAAAGTAACCTTAAACTTACCACCAGCATGAATGACTCAATAAATACGGCCAGCAATACCCTCCAGGATAATAAACAAGCGATGGATGAGATACGTGGGATGGTGATTCAGATCGCAGGCGCGACTGAAGAACAGATGTATACCGTAAAGGGCGTTGAAGATGCCACCCATAGTATTACTGCGGCGGCAGAACAGCTATTGGCTGATTCCAACGAAAGCTGCCGTAACTGTGAAAGCCTTGAATCAAATGCCCATCAAATGCGTGAGGATGTCTCTAAATTCATTGTTTGATTCGTTGCCAGCAAGTAACTTTCTGCCGGCCCCGTGCCGGCTTTTTTCATCTCTGAAACTCATTTATAGTTATGTCCTGCCTCGCGATTATGTGGGGACCAACCTTATTGATCGCTCTTCTTGAAAAAGGATATCAGGAACCGATGGCCCCCATTCCAGGTACAAGCTTTTCCGAACTGCTAACTCACGCCGTTCGTTGGCTCTCAAATCTACAAAGAGCGAAGGCAATGCGGAAACAGGATTCCATATCCGCCCTGCGAAAAGTCATTTCCGCCTCCAGGGAAACTTCCGTTTATATCAGACAGCTTAACGATGAAGGTAAACGCGAGCACAAGACCGAGCGCCATCTCACCCTGCTCTGGACAGAACTGGGGTTTGCTTTGGAGGATTTAGGGTTACATAAGCTGGCGAAGCGCTGTCAGATTAGTGGCAAACACTGGGCTGACCCAGAGCACTACAGTAAAGATTTTCTGAGTAAAGCGAATGTCAGCTTAGATAAAATGGAACGAACAGCCCGTTCATTGCTAACCGAGTTGAATCAACACTAATTCCCGCCACATAGAGCCTATGTCGCGGGAATCATCGATTAGTGCGGCAAGTTAAGGCGGATTTTCTGCCAGTCTTCGGTAGGTGAATTCAACATCATCTTCATATCCACAACATCTTCTTCAACATTAAAGCTGTTCTCAAAACCGAGCTTCTTAGCCAGGTTTTGCATGCCTTTATTGCTGGGCAGTGTTGAACCAATAATCTGCAAGGTACCCCGACCTTTACAGTACTCGATGATCTTGCTCATTAGCGCTACACCCAGCCCCTCACCCTGAAGATCATCGCGGATAACTACACTAAATTCAGAACGGACATTATCAGCATCGGTGACTGCGCGTACGACACCTAATGTTTCCATGCCATGATCCTCTTCGCGAGGAACAGAGATAATGAAAGCCATCTCACGGTCGTAGTCGATCTGCGTCCAGTTAGCTAATTCCTGGTGCGTGGGGACACCGCGGCTATAGAAGTATCTCAGGCGAATCGACTGCGGGCTAAGCTTGTTATAGAACTCAAGGTGATTCGGTTCATCCTCACCCCGAATCGCGCGCATGATCGCCTTACGTCCAGAGCGTTTCAAGGTCACCTCTTCGGTGAGATGTTCAGGATATGGAGAGATCGACAAGCTACCCTCTTCATCGGAGAGGGATACCGCCACATCGGTTGCTAACAGGCCAGCCTTATTGACCAACAAAGGATTGATCTCAAGGCATTTCAGGTGCGGTAGATCGACAATCATCTCAGACAGGTTCAACAACAACTGGCAGATATGTTCGATATCCTGCTCAGGGCGATAGCTGTTCTCCTGAATAATCTGGCAGATTCGGGATTGACGGATTAACTCCTTCGCCAGCGCCATATTTAAAGGTGGCAGCATGACATGCCGATCGGCTAATACATCCACCGTATGCCCACCGGCGCCGAAAACAATCACCGGGCCAAATGTCGGATCACGCGTAATACCGACGTTGATTTGTAGTGATTGGAAACCACGTTTCATCTGCTGAATACAGAAGCCCATCTGCTCTTCCGCACTATGGCTTTCGGCCAGTCGGTATGAAAGCTGGGTTGTTGCATGTTCAACTTCTGTTGCAGAGTAAAGGTCGTAGGCAATATCTCGCCAGCGCTGACTACCCTGATGATCATAACTGAACGGATAGACATTTTGCTTATGCAACGCTTTTATCCGCACAGAGCTATCGATGGTTGCCGAGTGCTGAACAATTTCGTCGATACTATGGCTGTAATAAGTATTACTGACCGGAATATCGTACAGATCCAGTAACGAACAAGCCTCAGCATGGCTAAGGTAGTCCCGTTTCTCGCTTAAAGCAGTCTGAATCAGCTCTCTTGCTTTAACATGGTTTGGCGTATTTTGCTCAATGTACGGAGGTGGTGTCTGGCGCATCACATCCTGATTACGGTGAAAATCCACCATATGCATAAACGCGTCGACAGACTCTTCAGGGGTCAGGAAGGTCGAGATACCTGCTGAGTTACAGTGATTACGTGCCTCAATCGCTGTTGCGCGTCCCATAAAGCAGGTCAGCACATTACGCGGCGTTTTACGGGCAATCTGAATCACCTGGTCAGCGGTCTCTACCGAAGGCGCTAGCCGGGTGGGTGCATGTAACATCAGTACTGCATCTACGTTTTTATCTTTGGTCAGAATTCTAACCGCTTCGGCAAAGCGGGCTGGATCTGCATCAGCATTCAGATCGACAGGGTTTGAACGGTTCCAGTGCGATGGCAGTATTTCAGATAACTGGGCTATTGAATCTTCAGTCAGCTTCGCTAACTGGCCGCCCTGCTCAAGGAGTTTTTCAGTCGCCAGCGCATTGGGGCCTGTGCCATTAGACAGAATAGCCAATCGCTCACCACGCATTGGCTTCATACGTGTCAGGGTTTCCAGCGCATTAAACAACTCATCCGAGGTTTCAACACGCACAACGCCGGCACGGCGCAGTGCCGCATCATAAACCTGGTCGTCATCATGGATACCCGGTGCCAGCTCAGTACCGGACTTTTCACCGACAAAGGTGTCATTTTTTAATACCAGTACCAGCTTGTTACGCGAGGCAGAACGAACAGCTGAAAGAAAATCGCGCGCCGAACCATCAACACGGTTAAGCTGCAACAATATTGCGTGGGTATAAGGGTCCTGTGCCAGATAGTCGATCACAGATGGCATATCAACATCAGCACCATCACCCAAGGTCAGGAAATGCGAGAATCCGATCTCCTGCCCGGTCGCCCAATCGATCATTGCCGTGCCTAAAATGCCCGACTGACCCACATAAGCAACCTTGCCCTTAAGAATGTTCACATGAGAATAGCTGGCATTCATGTTGTGACCGGGCACCAACAAGCCCATACAATCAGGGCCTAGTATCCGAATACCGTAAGGTTTAGCCGCTTCTTTCACTTCATCACGCAGTGTCTGACTACTATCACCATCGGCAATCGAGAGGCCGCCAGTGAGTATCATCGCCGCCTTAACCATACTTGCACCCAAACCACGGATAATGTCCGCAACCGATTCGGGAGGGGAGCATATAATGGCCAGGTCAGGCATTTCAGGAAGGTCACTTAATCTTTTGAAACACGAAACCCCATGTACCTGTTCATAGCCCTGAGAGTTAACGGCATATAGAGAGCCTTTAAACCCACTCTCCTGGAGGTTTTGTATTACAACGCCCCCCATGCTGTTTTCCTTTTCAGAAGCGCCGAATACAGCGATGCAGGAAGGTTTGAAAAAGCGTTTCAGATACTTAGTAGACACGCGGCATTTTCCTCATTCTCAGATACCCGCATTTTACATTTTTTTGCAGCGCAGCAAAACAAAAACACTAGACAAAGGTATTATAAGAGCAACCTGCTTTACTACCTTTTGAGGAGGATCAATATTCTGCTCACTCAAGCAAATGGCAACTAATCATCCAGATACTGGTTAGCTACTTATCAGTATTTCAAAGGATCCGCAGCGCCTCCTCTTAACTAAACACCCCGCGATCATCAGAAATACCAGTCATTAAGCGTAGCAGAGCCTTGTTGCGTTTTTTTGGCATCCTGCTTGCTATCACTATTAAAAATCGAATAACCCTGGTGTCTAGCAGTATCAGTCTTTGACTCATACCTGGTACAGGCAAAGGGATACAACCAATAATAACTAATCGGAGATCTCCTTATGTCCAAGACACTATTCCAAAAAAGCTTCATCTCTCTGGGTAGCTTGTTTATCGCGACACCTGCGCTGGCCCATACTGGCGGGACAACAGAAGCAAGCTTAATCGCAGGCCTGACCCATCCGTTAACGGGTATCGATCATCTGCTTGCGATGTTTGCGATCGGGATCTGGGCCGCTATGCAACATAGGACCGATCATTTCAAAGTGCCTGGTGTATTTCTCATCATGTTGGTGGCCGGTTTCTTACTGGGCATGAACGGCTTGGCAATCCCATTTGTAGAAGCAGGTATTGCCTCCTCTGTACTCATCATGGGTCTTGCGATTGTATTTGCAACAAAACTACCTAATGCAGCCTCTCTTCCTCTGATTAGCCTGTTTGCGCTTTATCACGGCATGGCACATGGATTTGAGATAGGCATCGCAAATGCAACCTACTTCGCTGTGGGATTCATCACATCTTCAGCCCTGCTTAATTTTGCTGGTGTTAGCTTTACTAAGCTCACCAACCAGTTGATGCCGCAGCTACATCGTGTCGTGGGTTCCATTATTGCTTTGGCTGGCTTTTCATTTTTAATCGCTTAACTTCGCCGGGTTCATCTCTTCCGCTCTATCTGATTTGAACCCTTTTTCTGGCTGCTTAGCAGCCAGCTTCTTTTTCGTTCGTACCATCACCCAAAAGTGGTTTCGTCGGGTAGTTTCTACCCGACTTTTTTTCACTTTCAAAAAAGCCTTTCAACAAACTTTCCAAATCAAAAATCTGTACCATAATCAGGCTATAGGTATGTTTGTTTACTCAATCAGTGAGGCATTGCTATGAGCCAACAACGCCCCGTTAGTAATGAGTCAGATGTGACTGTCGAAAATGAAGACTGGTTGCCAGAGGACGAATTTGAAGACGCTTCTGATGCAACCATATATCCCAAGGAAAGTATCAATCCGGCGAAAAGGCGTCGTCTCGAAGCGATGCGCGAGGAACGAGAACTTCTAAACGATATCAGAGATGTTTTCGATGATTATGATTTCGAAGATTAAAGATCAGGAATCAGACTTATAACCAGATTATACCCACCGATCCTGCCTGCCAAAACTAAGCGCAGGCAGAATGATTTGAATGGCCTTCTTGCTTCTTCTCTACAGTGACATCCAACAGAAAAATATCATGTTCAGTAAACTCAAACATGGTATCGCACACCTTACATCGGTAAATACTTGAACCTGGTGAGTGTCTGACAATATTCAAATAATGATGCGGTTCAACACTGAAAGACGACCTTATCAACTCAGCGCAGTGGCTACAGCACTTATCCATAGCAAGCTCCCTATCTTGAGCAATATATCAAGAATGGTTCACAACCTAAGGTAATTCAAACTTTCTACAGATTTTTTGTGACGTGGCTTGTTAAAATAGCGTTATGCTGAAAATAAGTAATCGAGTATTTATCTACCCCCACGAGCTTGAGTTCAATGCAATCCGTGCACAAGGTAGTGGTGGGCAAAACGTCAATAAGGTATCCAGTGCAATCCATCTGCGCTTTGATATCCAGCGCTCCTCTTTGCCTGATTTCTATAAAGAACGGCTATTGGCTTATAGTGATCAACGCATCTCCTCTGATGGCATCATCGTCATCAAAGCACAAAACCATCGTGATCAGGAGCGCAATAAAGAAGATGCGATGCAGCGATTATGCTTGTTAATTCAAGAAGCAACCAAGGTAGAGAAGCAACGCCGAGCAACCAAGCCTACCCGCAGCTCGCAGCGTAAACGTATGGATAAGAAGACCCAACGAGGTCAGGTTAAAAAGAACCGCGGCAAAGTTAACTACTAAGCGTTGTCAGTTTCAGTTCTACCTGGCCTTTATCTGAAGTCACAAAAATATGGTCTTCGCTTATCGTCACAGTAAGCTCCATATTTCGTTCGCATAATTGCGGAAGTTGCTCTGCCTCATTAGCATCAAAAGCAAAAATTTCGGTTTTTGGTAATGCATTCAGATCGGATGCATGTTTCGGCCACCAAACATCGACCTCACTACCGTATGCGTAGAGTTTCACCTTATCCGCTCGGCTTACCCCTTTACGTAAACGGTCAGCGGAAGCCTGCCCTACCTCTATCCAGCAAGGGATAGAACCATCGGGACGAACGACCCATAAATCAGGTTCATCCGCAGTAGACAGCCCCTTGGTGAAACTCAGATCGGTATCATAGTTAAGTGCAAATGCGACAATGCGCACCATCATCCGCGTTTCCGTTTCTGATGGGTGCAGTGCTATCGTCAGTTTCTCACTGCAATAGAGATCCTGATTCATATCCACCAGGTTCAGGTTTGCTTTGTAGATAGTAGGTTTAAGTGCCATTATTTCGTTCCGATCTGATATCTGCGCATCTTTATACTGCATCGCCCCACAGTTTTAAATACAATTCATCACCTGTAATGAAGTGGTTTGCTAAAGAGGGTCAATATGCAACTGAAACATCTGGCAATAAGAGAACTGGTGAAAGAGTCTGAAGATGCTCCTGCGCGCATTACTGAGCGTGGCGGAATCATTCCTACATCAGAGCCAATTGCAAACCAGCTATTTGAAACGCTCAATGCTGCCTTCAGTCGCCGTTCGAGCCTGACCCACGGTTCTTTCAATCATGATAACGAGGAAGGCTACCCATTCATTTCAGCTTTTGAAACTTTCGTAGGCTCAGAAGCCAGTGAGACTGATTTCACTGCCCTGACCGATAAAAGCATGGCTCAACTGGCTGTCGCAATTAACAACCCATCTGCGCACACTGCCCATGGTGGTTACGTGCTGTTTGCCCTTTATGCCAGTGACCGTTATGAATACCTGCTCATTGCATTGGTCAGAGATAAGGCCGGCATCGGGTTTGATAATGACCTTCATCCGACTGAAATTATGGAGGTCAATCTTGATCAGCTGCACCAGGGTGCCCGAATCAACATCAGTACCTTTAAGAAAAAGCAGGACAGCTACCTAAGCTTTATTGGTAGTAAGGAGAAAGGCGAGATTACTCATTACTTCTCAACTGCATTCGGATGTACAGATGTGACTCCATCCCGTCAGTCTACTGGCGAACTGATTCGCGCGGCGCGTGATTTCTGTAACCAGAACAATATGAGCGACCGTAAAGAGGAAGTGGTTGAGGATGTTGTCAGCTATCTGGAGCGACAACGTTCGGATAAAGAATCCGCTAACCTGAATGAAGTGCAGAATCTGTTTGATGCCTATATCCCACCTGAGCAGGCTGAAACCATTGCCGGCACCTTTGGTACATTTGCCAATAAAGGGCCCTACAATGTGAGCCAAGAGTTCCAGCCGCATACCAGTACGATCAATCGCTTTGCTAAGTTAAAGGTAAAAGCCGACAACTGGTGTCTGGACTTCACTAAACGTAACCTCGGCGATATCAATACCGGCAAGGATATTGAGTTTGACGAAGATAACGGTCGAATTATTATCAATAAGTTACCGAGCAAAGTGATCAATCAGATCCGCGAAGCCCTCGAACAGGAAGACTGATTCACATACTGAACAGTGAGATCACATTACCCTCAGGATCAGAGAAATGGGCCAGGGTTCCACCCCATACCTGTTTCTCTGGCTCCCCGGTAAACTTAACACCCTGCTCTACAAGCTCACGATACGACTGGCTTACGTCCTCAACTTGCAGGCTAATCCCGACGAAACGTCCAACCAGTTCTTTAACTTCATCCGAATCAGCATCCAGCCTTTCCAGCGCCAGCTTCGCCCCACCTAAATTAAATTCAGCCCAACCTAAGGACTGATCAGAAAATTCAGGCTCCCGAGAAAAAACTTTGCTGTAAAACTCTACGGCCTCAGTAAAACCAGTCACAAACACACGCTGTGCATAGAATTCAAAATCCATTTTATCCTCCTTAAATCGACCCAAACCAGTCTAGTTGGCCACCTCTGTATGCACAATCCAGTACAGACGTCTTCGCTCTTTCCTAAGAAAATGTTCATGGATCTTTGGGGAGGTAAATTATGCAAATTACAGGCTTTCTGTTTGGATTAACCGAGCAAAACCGCTTAACTATTAATCACGCGATAAAGAAACTATTTGCCGAACAGGGCTATCAGGTTCAGCAACTCTTACAACGTGGCCATCTGGTCAAAGCGACGGTTAAAGATCTTAACCCTAATAGGCGACATCGGATTAGCGAATTTAGTAATCTGGAGCAGGATCCGTCGTCATTTATAACGCTTCTACAGGATGCTTAATTTAAGGTCTAACTGGAGATCAGCACAGTCGCAAGTTAATATATTAACTATGAGCAAACCCCATAACAGTGCTGAACATATGACCCTGACCTCTACCGTCATCGGTGGCTGGTCTGTTGCTGTAGGCAGAGCACTGGATGCAATTGGCTGTGATGGGGACGCCCTGCTTCATGAGGCAGGGGTCGATCTTGAAGAAAGGTTCAACTGCGAAGCCCGATTTAATGCTGACCACACTCGTCGTTTATGGCAATTAGCCCTGGCAGAAACTAAACAGGAAGATATAGGCCTACAGGTAGCTCGTTTCGTCTGCCCTACCACTTTCCACGCTTTGGGTTTCTCATTATGGGCAAGCAATAGTCTCAGCGAGGCTCTGAAACGTATGGTCAGATTTGAAGTTTTACTTAACGATGGCTGCCATCTGCATCTTGATTCTGAACAAGGGTTGCTGCACTTTTCCATGGACGTAAAACAATCCGAAGGCAAAGATCTGGTTGCCGCTGAGGGTGTAGACTACTTCCTTGGCGCTGTGGTCAAGATGTTTAGAGACATGTCCGCCCCGAGCTTTGCGCCGATAAAAGCGACCTTAACCCGCGCTCGACCCGATAATCCCACATGTTGGGATGATTTTTTTAACTGTCCTGTTGAATTCTCTGCACAACGCAATCAACTTGTTTTTGATAGAACGACCTTGCATGAAACACTGCCAACGGGGAATACTTCTCTGGCCGAGCAGAACGATAAATTGGTCGAAGCCTATCTACACAAAATGCAGTTAAACGATATCTGTGGTCAGGTTCGTAGTTGCTTGATCGAATTAATGCCACTAGGTATCACTACAATGGACGGCGTCTCTCAGGCGCTATCGATTCCTCCGAGAACCCTGCAATACAAACTCAGCCAACAGGGAACGACGCTACAGGAGCTCCGCGATAATATTCGTGAAGAACTGGCCCGACAATATCTGCAGCATTCCAGACAGCCTTTTACCCAAATAGCCTATTCGCTTGGGTTTTCAGACCCTGCCCACTTCAATAGGGCCTTCAAACGCTGGACCGGTGAAACACCCACTGCATACCGGCGACGCACCTCAGAGTAACTTGCTTTAAATGGCAAAGGCTCTGTCTTAAATGGCAAAGAGCTTGGTTAAGCTACTCGTATACTGCCTCTCAATCGCTGACAACAGTCACGACCGAATAATAAAAAGTGAGAGGATTTATCAGGATGGGTGAAATCGTATTAGCCGCAAAAGTTACGCATGTACCTTCAATGTTTATCTCAGAACAACCCGGACCTAACCATGGTTGTCGAGCGGCAGCCATTGAGGGCCTAAAGAAAATTGGTGATCTGTGTCGCGAACGCGGTGTCGATACAATCATCATCTCAGATACCCACTGGCTCGTTAATGCGGGGTACCATATCAACGCCAAGCCAGACATGTCAGGTGTATTTACGAGTACCGAGTTTCCTCACTTTCTCAACAATATGCCGTTCAAGCACGCCGGTGACCCTGAACTTGGGCAACTGATCGCTGAAACAGCAACAAAAAATGGTGTGAACACTCTTTGCCACCATGAAGTAGAAACGCTGGATCTACAATATGGAACTTTGGTCCCACTTCGCTACATGGGTGTCGAAGATGATATTAAAGTCGTTTCAATCGCCGGCTGGATGTACGACGCGGAACTGGAAGAATCCAAAACGGTTGGCGAATCTATTGTTGAAGCAGTCAAGAAATCAGACCGTAAAGTGGCTTTCCTTGCCAGCGGTTCGCTTTCACACCGCATCCCCCCTAATACCGTGGTCAGTGATTACCTGTTTAAGATCAGCCGCCCATTAAATCAGGCGACAGATCTTATGGTGCTGGATATGTGGAAGAAGGGCCAAACCAAGGCGTTTCTGGATATCCTGCCCAAATACGCTCAGGACTGTGATGGCGAAGGTGGCATGCACGACACTGCGATGCTATTTGGTCTGCTGGGCTGGGATAATTATGAAGGTTGCGCAGAGATGATGACGGAGTATTTCCCTAGCTCTGGAACAGGCCAGTGCAACGTGC
Source organism: Neptuniibacter caesariensis (assembly GCF_000153345.1). Classification (GTDB taxonomy): domain Bacteria; phylum Pseudomonadota; class Gammaproteobacteria; order Pseudomonadales; family Balneatricaceae; genus Neptuniibacter; species Neptuniibacter caesariensis. The sequence continues at coordinate 567,963 of NZ_CH724127.1, read as the reverse complement.
TGTTTCCTGTAAACTAAGGATGATATCAGAGCGGCCCTGAATCTGGGCCGCTGTTTCTTTATTCGGCTTTAAAGTAATAACCCCACCCATAAAGACACGCTGACGACAGAAATCAGTGTAGAAAGCACAACCGTCAATGAAGACTCTTTTTCCTTGATGTCATATTTCAACGCGATCACATGCGCCAAAGCACCGGTCGGTAAAGCAGCCAAGAAGATCGCTGCCAACAACCAGTTCTGATCGTCTAAACCCGCCGCGGTAAATGTTGCCAGAACAATAAGCGGATGAATCAATAGCTTTACAACAACAAGCCAGAATAACTCGGCTTTACTCTCCTTAAGCGTTTTGAACTCAAGGCTTGCCCCCAGGCAGAACAAAGCTACTGGCACTGTTGCAGGTGCCAACATATCCAGTGTCGTTGAAAATAACGAGGGCAGGCTTATCTCCAGAGCTGACACCAGAACGCCAAAAAAAGTTGCGACAAATATTGGGTTTCTTAACAGGGAACGGTCCAGTATCTGCAATACCTGTTTAACACCTTTGCCTTCCTGACGATGGATCTCAACCAGCAATTGCGCACCGCCAATCTGAAAAACATTGCCCAACAAGATAATACTGATCAGCGCTCCGTATCCAGGCTCCCCCAGCAATCCATAAACTAGCGGGATGCCCATATAGGCATAATTTGAGAAGGTTCCATTCAGCGCTCTTATGGTCAGCACTTCATTGTTCTTTTCCGCAAAAAAGAATCGACAGCCTAATGCCGCCGTCAATGCGGTAAGGACTGTGCCAAACAGAAATGCCGCCAGATAAACCGGCTTGAAAAAGCTATCCAGTGGCAACTGATATACAGAATTAAACAGCAACGCAGGTACAGCAAAATAAAACACAAAGATATTGATCGGCACTAAAGACTGGCCGGACAAGACTGTTCGCTTGCCAAGGTAGCCCAACGCAATGAGAAGAAACAGCGAAAAGATAGTTTCAATACCTGCCATAAGATCCACTAAGCCAGCAGTTAAAGTGAGCAGCCAATTAGACCAAGAGCAGGCCTATAGGTCCAGACATCATTCCTTAATAAATACCCACTAAGCTTAGCTGCAAATAATTATTTTTGTGCACCGCACAAAAAAATATTGACTTGGTCAAAAAACAGCCTAGAATAGCAACCATATTGTGCAGTGCAACAAAACAAATTTATTAGGAGTGCTAAACATGACTAACCCTGTTGATTTCCAGAAATCTTTCGAAACTGTTCAGTCTCTGATGAACCTGCAGGCTGCAGCGATCACTAAATCTATCGAGCAGCAGAAAAAATCTGGTGAAGAGCTGACTGCTTTCTTCCAGACTGAAGCTGAAAAAGCTAAAGAGCTGAAAACTCCTGAAGAACTGATCAAGTTCAACATGGAAGCGAACAAAGCTCTATTCGAACTGCTGAAAGGCCAGGGCGAAGCTTTCACTGCAATTGCGAACGAAACTCGCGATGCAGCTATGTCTGAGCTACAGGCAATCACTAAGTAATATTAGTGTTGCGACTAAAGAAACCGGGCCTGGCCCGGTTTTTTTATGTCAGGGGCTAGTCAACAAGATAATTTTCGCTAAGATGTCTAAAAGGCTTTTTGAAAGCTGTACTTAGAGGACTCATAGTGGCCCAACAGATTCTTTTAGCTCGCCAGCCTATTCTTAATTCCAACTGTGACACTGTTGGTTACGAATTGCTTTACAGGGACCCAAATGGTTGTCCTCCTGGTGAACTCTTTGACGGCACCGCCGCTACTTGCGAAGTTCTTCTGAGCGCCTATACCGGCATACTGCATAAAGGCTCCATGCGCACCCTTCCCGCCTTCATGAATGTAAATGAAGAGCTACTTTTTCAGGATTTACCCAATTTTGCTGCAGATAATATGGTTCTGGAAATCATTGAAGATGTTCCCATTACCGACAAGACAGCAGAACGTATCAAAGAGCTTTCCGCACAAGGCTTTAAAATCGCTTTAGATGACTTCGTGTGGAAAGATGAGTACCTGAAAATTATCGATTACGTCGAAATTATTAAAATCGATGTGCTCGAACTGAAAGGTAACGCACTGTTTAATACACTAGAAAAACTTGAGCCTTATAAGTTAACCCTGCTTGCGGAAAAGGTCGAAAACATCTTTGAATTTCACCGCTTCCGTAAATTAGGTTTTGAGCTGTTCCAGGGCTATTTCTTTGCTTATCCTGAGATGATCAAAGGAAAAAGAGCCAGCGGCAGCGAACTTACAATGATGGAGTTACTTAGCGAACTCAGCAACCCTGACGCCACACCTGAGGGTTTAGAAAAGATCATCGCTAAAGATCCACGACTTGCCGTACGCTTACTAAAAATCGTTAACTCTGCTTCATTTGCCCTGCAGCGTTCGATCTCCAATATCGGCGAAGCCGTTATTATGCTCGGCCTTAATGAACTCAAGAAGTGGGCGCTGATTGTCTCGATGTCAGGCACTCTGGATGTTCCCGACGAACTGTGTAGAGAACTGCTAATTCGCGCTAAAATGTGTGAAGAGGTATCCGGCCACTACCAGATAGAACCTGGTCAAGCCTTCCTATTGGGAATTTTGTCAGGTGCTGATGCCCTGTTCTCAATGCCGCTGGAAGAGATCACAACCTACATATCTTTGTCTGATGATGTGATCGCGGCTCTACTCGAGCATGAAGGCCCTATGGGAACTTTACTTGGCGATGTCATTCATTTTGCCCACTACGACTGGGGCAAGCTCTCCGGATCTGTCGATAGTATGATCCTTAATGAAGCATTACATACAGCCATCAACTGGGCCATAGAAAGCCAAAAAACAGCGACATCCGCATAATAATTGCGATAGGTCAGATTTTCAGAGCTGAACTAGTAATATTCTTAGTATCGCATCCCCTCTATGTAGCCTACAGTTAAAAGGTAGTTACATTTAAGACAGGATGTCAGCACTATGAGCATCTTTATCACCAGCGTTGGTGCCACCGATAATGAGATCTGTGCGCCGATCTCTCAAGCCATACTTAATCATCTGGACCGTAAAGGTTTTAAATTCAGCGGGATTCCTTCCGTCCAACCTCAGGTCCTCACCGCTACAGGGGAGGTGAGCTTTCGCCTGGCCAGCTGCAACTTGCTTACCCAAAGTGCAAATTACAGCTATGACAAGATACGTGAGTTTGTACAAGAATACCGCAAGGCAACCTCGGTAGCCCCAGAACTGAATGAGAAGGTTCTAAGTATGCTGCATGAGCTCGAGCAGCTTATTACGCGCTGTAACTGCGGCAATAAAAAAAGCTGCTCACACTGTACGCTGGTCAACAGAGAGACCCTGCTTTAAACAGCCTTTTAAAGCGCCAATGGCTGATTGATCGCCTTTTCAATGAAGCGATCAATATCGACTTGTTGCAGGCAATCAGGATAGGGGTGGTACTGGCAATTAAAGCAGTTGTTACCCCTGTCATCACGATACTCGCTATAAACAAAAATACCTTGCTCTACCGTTTTCCCCCGCTCCTTTCGTTTACCCTCGACAAACCATATCGATAGAGGACGAAGTGTTTCGGCGTGGGTACGGGTTATGCGTTTCACAGGCAGTGCTACCGTCTCGGCAAAAAGATCCTGAGAAGTAAAAGAATGTGCTTCAAACATGAGTTGCTCCCATAATTTATGAGAGCTGACGTTAAGAGGGGTCTACCTGATTCGTTGTCGGAATCGACCACATCGCTTTATAGCAACCACCTTGCCCAGGTTGGCAGGTTGGTGAGGACGTCAGCCCTACTCTTGATGTTAAATGTAAGAGCAGTAAATCTAACGCACCTGACCAACGAATGCAAACCTTGTTAAAGTGCCCTGTGCTTTGCCAGATATACCGGGGTTCTTGCCTTGGGCAGTTTCTCAACAAAGTGATAACGGGCAACATGATAGCTAGGATCAAAGCCAAAAAAGTTAAGCTTCATCTGCGCGAGTTCTTCATCTCTGTATATCTGTAAAGACTTGGCCTGCTCATCCGAGGTTCTCTGCTTATGCTTATCACGTAATGCACTACTGATATCCGAATCCGCGATCTCCTCAGCCAGTTGCCTAACCTGCTGAATAAATGCTTCATGGGGCCCCTCAAAAACCTGATCGATCAAACCTTGCGCATTGGCCGATTTCGCGGACACCGGTAGTCGGTTCTGCATTAGCGTTTTGGCCTGCTCCTCTCCTACCCGTTTGGGTAATAGATAGGTCCAGTATTCTGAGCCATATAGATTCCCCATCGACTTATAATGGGGATTTAATACGACCTTATCATGGGCAATGACCCGATCAGCAGCTAACGCCAGGAACACGCCACCCGCTCCGGCATTCCCCTGCATCGCAACCATGGTTATCTGATCAGGCGAATCAATAATCTCCCGGCAAAGATCATTCATTGCGTTGATGTTCTGCCACGATTCTTCTGCCGGACTATTGGCCGCTTCAATCTGATTTAGGTGGATACCGTTTGACCAGAACTCCCTTCCGCCCATTAAGACCAGTACAGAAATCTCTTGCTGTTTTGCCAAAGCGACGGCACGCTGAAGCCTTTTGCATTGATAGGTGTCCATCGCCCCGTTATAGAAATCAAAATGCAGATAGCCAACCCGACCTTCCTGTCGATAGCGGATCTCCTGCCACACCTGCTCGTCTTGATCTTCGGTAGCAGGAATTTCTGGTACTCGATAAGCCTCTGGAGCCCCCTGTAGCTGTGCAGCTAAAACCTGTGTAGCAGGCAGTTTAAAACCAAACTCCTGCTCATCGGGCTTAACTACTTTCAGGTGGGTAACCCATACGGCTCCATCCCGTGTTTTTAAGCAGATAGCACGGTCGCGGGTCGCAACAATTGATCCAGGCTCACCCGTTAAGTCGCCCATCTCTTCTGCCGCAAAAGCGTTATATAGATAATACTCACGACCAGCTATCTCATCCTTTACCCCCGGAACAGAATCAGCCGCTCGGATTTTTCGCAAAACAACCTCTGTGCTATCAACCTGCCAATCGATCACTCTGTCGCTCTGTTTCATCAGGCAATGCCACTGGCCTTGCACATCCGGATTCGCATAGTCCAGGGCCTGAGGTTGATAACCCTCAGTTTGCATACGCTCAATAGTAAGCCGCACCGCTTTAACCGCCGCATCCGTCACTTCATTACGATAAAGACTGCTCTTACTAGCAGCGCGCATAGGAAATTCCACAGACGCCCAGATATCACCCGCATCCATCTCAGCATTAGCCTCCAGGCAGGTCACACCCCAACGTTGTTCATTGCGCATAATTGCCCAATCAACCGAAGAGGGACCTCGATCTCCTACAATCCCCGGATGGACGATAATGCAACGATACTGGCTCCAAACAGATTCAGGAATCGCACGTTTCAGGAACGGTGCAAGGATCATATCGGGTTTATACAGTTCAACCGCTTGTTCAGTGACTGAGTCATTAATATCAAACTCAATCGAGATATCATGGCCATCCCTTCCCAACTCAACAAAGAGCCGCTGGCTTAGGCTGTTGAAACTATGGGTCAGAAACAGAATACGCATTAGCAGATCCTCGGCAGCTGTTCGCCATTGATCCAGTCCACCATACGATTCCCGCCAAAGGCGGTCTGCATCTGAACAAAATTCAACGAATCTTCAGTGACTTCACCAATGATTGCGGCCTCTGCACCCTTCGGGTGGCTGCGCATCACCTCGACTAGATGTTCCGCCTTATCCGCAGGGCAGAACGCCACCAGCTTGCCCTCATTTGCGACAAACAGTGGATCTAAGCCAAGAAATTCACACGCGGCTTTTACTTGAGGCTTAACCAGAATAGCCTCTTCATAAATCTGCATGCCCGCTCCAGCCTGCTGGGCAATCTCATTGAGCGTTGCAGAAATCCCGCCACGGGTAGGATCGCGCAAACAATGTAGTTCCGGAACAGCTTCCACCATTGTCGCCACAAGGTCGTGCAGGGACTGTGAATCCGACTCTATAGTTGTTTCAAAGGTCAGATTCTCACGCAGGGACATGATAGCCACTCCATGATCTCCCAGACTTCCTGAGACGATAATTTTGTCACCCGGCTTAACTCTGTCACCCCCAAGTTCAATGCCATCTGGAACAACACCGATACCTGTGGTGTTGATGAAGCAGCCATCCCCTTTACCGCGTTCAACCACCTTGGTGTCACCCGTAACAATAGAAACGCCTGCTTCTTCGGCAGCTGCAGCCATCGAATCGACGATACGTTTCAGATCCGCCAAAGGGAAACCCTCTTCAAGGATAAATCCAGCCGATAGGTGCTTAGGCACCGCGCCAGACATCGCCACATCATTGACCGTGCCATGTACTGACAATGCCCCAATATCTCCACCTGGGAAAAAGAGGGGTGAAATCACATGACTGTCAGTTGCCATCACGACTTTACCCGGTGGAAGATTGAAACTCGCCTGATCATTCAGTTGATCAAGATAGGGGTTGGAGAATGCCTGTAAGAACAGTTGATCGATCAACTGCGCCATCGCTTTACCGCCACTTCCATGGACCATTTCAACCTTACCCTTAAGCAGGTCTAAATCAGATGTATAAGATCGCTGAGTACTCATCTTTATTCTCTATCTCAGGCTGCAGGGTGGGTTTGATCAGTCGCAAAAGTGCGCTCCTGATATCGCCCATAGCTGTAATAAGCGGCACAAGCACCTTCGCTTGAAACCATGCAGGAACCTAGTGGGTTCTCTGGGGTACAGGGATCACCAAACAGTGAACAATCCCTTGGGGATTTAACGCCGCGGAGAATCGCGCCACATTCGCAGGCTTTATTCTCCCGGGTACTTTTGTAATCAACGGTGAAACGCTTTTCGGCATCAAATTCGGCAAACTCTGCTTTGATACGCAACGCACTGTAAGGTACCGTTCCTAAGCCACGCCATTCAAAAGCGCGGCGTAATTCAAAGGTATCCGCAACAACCGACTTCGCCTGTGGGTTACCCTCGTAAGTCACCGCCCGAGCGAACTCATTTTCAACCTCTGCCCGTCCTTCGTTGATCTGCCTGACCAGCATTAAAATAGCCTGCAATACATCCAGGGGCTCAAAGCCTGCGATGACCACGGGCTTTTGATACTCCTCGGCAAAGAAATGGTAGGGTTGCGAGCCGATCACTGTGCTGACATGGGCCGGGCCAATAAAACCATCCAGCGGTAAAACCCCTAATTCACGCACTTCCGGGGATTCCAGAATATTGCTGATCGCTGCGGGGGTCAGAACATGATTACAGTAGACAGAGAAGTTCTTAAGGCCCAGCTTTTGCGCCTGCCTTATCACTAATGCGGTAGGTGGCGTGGTTGTTTCAAAACCAATGGCAAAGAACACCACCTCACGACCCGGGTTATCCTGCGCGATCCTTAAGGCATCCATACAGGAGTAGACCATTCGTACGTCAGCACCTTCGGATTTAGCTTTTAGTAAACTCCGTTTACGCGATCCGGGGACTCTGAGCATATCGCCATATGAGCACAAGATAACCTCATGGGTCACCGCTAGCTCTATCGCCGCATCAAGGCGAGGGATAGGCAATACACATACCGGGCAACCCGGCCCGTGAATCATCTTCACATTGTCCGGAAGCAGATCCGGAATGCCGTAGCGGAATATCGCATGAGTGTGACCGCCGCAGAATTCCATAAAGTTGTACTCGCGATCACTGCGTGCTTCAGTGCGGATACGTGCGGCAATATCCCGGGCGATAGCCCCATCCCGATATTCATCTACATACTTCATTGGGAAGCCTCAATCGCTTGCTGCTGAGATAACTCATCAAGTTCAGCAAACAGCGCCAGGGTTTTTTCCGCTTCTTCGGGATCAATTTTGTTTAGCGCATACCCTACATGCATGATCACATAATCTCCTACTGACAGATCCGTGATCAGCGCTACATTAATCTCTTTGCGAACCCCACCGATATCAGCAATCGCTGTTTCAGCATCGATGATCTCTTCAATTTTTACCGGAATTGCTAAACACATAAACCATCTCTGTTCTTATCATTATTTTCTACCGCCAACGCTTGCAAAGCGATATGCGCCTGCCCCAGGGAGATCGCCCCATCATTACAAGGTAGCTTCTGAGCAACCAGAACCTGCATTTGCTCAGCCAGCACCGCTTGAAGCTCACTGAGTAACAGCTGATTGAGAAAACAACCACCTGCCAAAGCAACCGTTGTCAGGTTATACCGCTCACCCGCCTGAGTTACCCAACTGACCAGTCCATCAACTAACTGACGATGAAATAGTGCCGCAGCATAGCCCTTATCCTCACATTCGGTTAAGCGCTGCAGTAGTGGCCAGATCACTAATTCATTGCCCTCTGTTTTCAGCAAAGGCGATTCTTGTGGCCAGGGGTTGCTCTTTAGATATTGCCAGGCCGCTGACTCAAGTAGCATCGCCGCATGCGCCTCATAATCCGAACGCTGCTTAATATCCAAAAGTGCCGCAACAGCATCAAACAACCGGCCTGCACTGCTGGTCTCAGGGCAGTTGAGGTTTTTCTCTAACAACTGCTGAACAACCGCATATCCTTCATTCTCTTTCAGGTGTATGACTTGCTCAGACTCAATATTAAGCTCATGCAGTGCGGCACTGGCGATACGCCATGGCTCTCTGGCCGCTCGATCACCGCCTGGCATTTTGAGCTTTGAAAAGTGTGCGATTCTTTCTGAACGATGGCCCGAAACTTTGAGCAGTTCACCACCCCAAAGCTGTCCATCATCTCCGAGCCCTAAACCATCCAGAGCCACACCGAGCAGATCGCCGTCTATCTCATGTTCACAAACAACCGCTGCTACATGAGCATGGTGGTGTTGTACCTGCATAAGTGGAATCTGATTCGCTTGCGCGTATTCCCTGGCAAAGCGACTACTGTAAAAATCCGGATGCAGATCAGCAACAACCAGATCCGGCCTGATATCCAGTAATGAACACAGATGAGCAACGGTTTCACTTAGGTTTCGACAGCACTCTGGATTATCCAAATCGCCGATATATTGCGATACATAAGCGCTGTCACCCTTGGTTAGGCAGATCGTGTTCTTAAAAAATGCCCCCACGGCCAAAACCGACTTACCCAGCCCCTTCAGCGAATCTGGCAGCTTAACTCTGGTAGGCGCTAAACCTCTGCCACTTCGTACTATTGAAGCCTGCGAAGATACCATTGAGATCACTGAGTCATCACAGCGGGTTTCGATCGCTCGGTTATGTAGTAAAAAGCCGTCCGCAATATGCGCTAGCTGTTTAAGCGCTTCCTCATCCTGGGTAATTAATGGATTGCCACTGAGGTTTGCGCTGGTCATCACCAGTGTTAACGTCTGCTGCTCCTTTAACCACGCAGTCCCCGTTGGCTGTTGAGCTGCTCGATGAAACAACAGATAGTGGATAGGCGTATGTGGCAGCATGATCCCAAGCCAGTTAAGCCCTGGAGCTACCACGTCGGGAAGTGCGTCCTCAACTTTTGGGCATAAACAGATAGGCGCATCATGCCCCTTTAAGCGCTCCTCTCGAGCACGGCTTAACTCGGCAATAGATCTAAGCGATTCAAGGTTGGCTCCCATCACGGCAAAGGGCTTTTCAGGGCGCTGTTTACGATCACGCAAGCGCTGTACCGCTTCTGGGTTTTGCGCATCGCAAACCAAGTGAAATCCACCAATACCTTTGATCGCGACGATCTTACCCTGCTGCATCAGGGCGAGTGCCGCACCGATCGGATCAGGATCTGTTTTTCCATCAACGCCGCGAAATTTCAGGCTTGGGCCGCAGCTTGCACAAGCAGTTGGCTGCGCATGGAAGCGTCGGTTCTCAGGGTGTTTATACTCCTGATCGCAAGGGCTACAGAGCGTAAAAGGGGCCATGGTTGTATTAGCCCGGTCATATGGCAGTGACTTTATGAGGCTATAGCGTGGGCCGCAATTAGTGCAATTGATAAAGGGGTAAAGGTAGCGGCGGTCATTAGGATCAAACAGCTCTTCAAGGCAATCTTGGCAAACCGCAGCATCGGGTGTCACCGCCAGATCGACTTCACCTTCAGCACTTTTCACAATCTCAAAGGTATCCAGCCCCCTAACCGCCTCGGCATGGGTTGCTACCAATGAATGGACCTTAGCCATGGTCGGCTGCTCATGGGCTGTTTGCAGAGATTCGAGCAGGTCGGTTAGCTGTGAAGATGAGCCTTGTGCGAAGATAGAAACGCCTTCAGGGCCATTAGCAACATGGCCTACGATCCCCAAACGGTTAGCAAGGTTAAAAACAAAGGGACGAAAGCCGACCCCTTGAACCTGACCATGAATCTCTATCTGCTTCGCATAAATGCTCATAGCACGATACCCACTGATTAGTGGAAATCCTTGTTGAGCCCATAGCGCTCAAGCTTTGATCGAAGCCCCACCCGGGAAAGCCCAAGCTCCTTTGAGGCCTGGCTCTTATTCCAGCGATGACGGATCAGCGTTTCGCGAAGAATTCGCTTCTCCAGGGTTTCAATACGCTCTTTCAATGAACCATCCAGTTCCGCCAGCATTTCCGTTTCAGCCACTTCTTCAACTGGTGCGGCACGAAGGACTCTAGGACTGAGCAAGTCAGCACTGAGCCATTCATCTTCAGCAAGCACTAACATACGGCGTACTTCATTTTGCAGCTCGCGGACATTGCCAGGCCAGCAGTAACGGCGCATACAATCGAGCGCCTCATCGGTAAACCCTTGCACCGGTTTATCAAATGCCTGCACAGCTTTCTTCAGGAAACCTTTGGCAAGCACCGGAATATCCATGGAACGTTTCTCCAAAGCCGGTAGCTCCAAAGTCACTTCAGCTAAACGGAAATAAAGATCCTGACGGAAACGTCCAGCCCTAACCTCCTCTTCGAGGTCTCGGTTGGTTGAAGCCACAACGCGAACATTCACTTTACGGCGCTGATGCTCACCAAGACGGCGCACTTCACGTTCCTGAAGGACACGCAGTAGCTTCACCTGAAACGCAGGACTGATTTCGCCGATCTCATCGAGAAAGATCGTACCGCCGTCCGCCTGTTCAAATAGCCCGACATGATCGGTGATCGCTCCCGTAAAGGAGCCTTTCTTATGACCAAATAGCTCAGAGGCCAGCAGCTCATCCGGCATAGCGCCACAGTTTTCAACCACAAAGGGCCGGTCCACTCTCAGGCTGTTGTAGTGTAAAGCCCTGGCAAACAGCTCTTTACCCGCACCTGAAGGACCCGTTACCAATACAGATACATCGTAAGGCGCAATCTTCGCAGCCTGATCACAGAGATTGTTCAAAGGACTGTTTTCATGCCGCTGAATCTCATCAAGCTGGAACGCTTTCTGCAAACGCTGCTTTTTCTGCTGAACATTCTGTTCGGCCTGATCTTCAGTCAGGCGCATCTCCATCGCCAGCAGCTCATTTTCATTCTGCAATTCATAAAGACGACAAGCACCACGCATAATCAGTAACAGATTATCCGGATGCCAGGGCTTGGTTATATATTGCAGGATACCCGCTTCATTGAGACCTTTAATGATATCTTCAGAATCGGTATAACCCGAGAGAATCAAACGTGCGGTTTGTGGCCAGCGCTTCCTTACATCAGTCAGAAACTCCACACCCGTTCTGCCGGGCATACGCTGATCGCAGAGAATCGCCTGCACATTATGCTGTTCCAGCAACGCCATCGCCTGATCAGCATCGGTTGCCGTAATCACGTTGAACTCTTCGTCGAGTGTACGTTCAAGCGTTTCCAGTGAACGAATCTCATCATCCACACAGAGGACCGTTGGGCGTGTACGTGTCAGCATCAGATCAGCGCCTTAAACTTATTCATTTCTGCCGCCAGTTGATCGATCCTATTCTGGATCATCCCTTTACGGTTCTGATCCAGCCACTCGATCCACTCTGACATCCCTTCACCACTGGTTGCGGATAGCTGTATTACTTTGATTTCAGGGTTCACCTGGCGGGCAAACTCAATGCACTTTTCAACATCAAAACTAAGGTGAGGCAATAGATCCACTTTGTTAAGAATCATCAGCTCAGCAGCATGGAACATATCAGGGTATTTCAGGGGCTTATCTTCACCCTCGGTTACAGAAAGGATCGCCACTTTATGAGCCTCTCCCAGATCGAATGCCGCCGGGCATACTAAGTTACCGACGTTTTCAATAAACAAAATGCCGCCTTCAAGGTCAGTAAACTTATCCATAGCATGCCCCACCATATGGGCATCCAGATGGCAGCCCTTTCCGGTATTGACCTGAATAGCCGGAACGCCGGTTTCTCGGATACGGTCGGCATCATTAGCGGTTTGCTGATCACCTTCAATCACCGCTACTTTGCGTTCAGACTTAATGCGGTTGATCGTTTCCGTTAACAAAGTGGTTTTGCCCGATCCAGGACTGGAAACCAGATTAAGTACAAACAGGCTCTGCGCTTCAAACCGGGCTCGGTTGATCGCCGCATAACGATCGTTTTTAACCAGAATATCCTGCTCTATCTGTACCATACGACTCTGGCTCATCCCTGCAACATGGGCATGCGCCGGGCCTTTACCAAAATGGAGGTTATCGCCCTGCTCATCGATAACGTCATGATCATGACTATGGGTATGGTGATCATGGCTGTGATGCTCATGACTGTGCGAAAGTTCACCTTCAATCCGAACATTACCTTCACTGCATCCGCATACCGTACACATCACTCAACCTCCAACTCTTTAATCCGCATTTCGTCCCCTGCTACCACCTGCAGTTGATGGCTGCCGCATTCAGGGCAGCTATCATAGCGCTGGCTAATCGGGACATTTTTCAGGCATTGCATACAAAATGCTTCACCCGTTGTATTTATAATATGTAGTGTTGCCCTCTCAGCGAGGGTATCCCGCGTGACAGCTTCAAAGCAAAAGCTTAACGCTTCCGTTTCAATCATCGCCAAGGGGCCGATCTCAAGCCAAACGGTTTTGACCTTTTGATAACTCTGTTCAGTTGCCTGCTCTTCAAGAACCTGAATGATTCCCTCTGCTATCGACATCTCATGCATGCTCAACTACCTCAACCTTATATGCCACACATGGATCAATGGCTAACACCAAGCGTTCGGTTAACTCTCTGGCTTGCACCAGGCTAACCTTCACCCCTTTTAACATCTGCTTCAATGCACCTTCAGGGTGAAAATTCCACTCAGTCGGGGCAATAACCTGATATTCAGAGATCCGCGCTTCGCCATGCTGCTCTGTAATCTTAACTCTATGGGTCAATCGCCCTCTGGCCGCATCAACATGGCTCATTCCCGGCAGATCTGAAAACACCAGCGCTTCCTTACCAAGCTGTTCCTTACCAAATCTGGCTATCCGCTGGGGTATCTCTTGTAACTCTAACACCAGCGCCAAAAACCTTTGCGCAACTGGGTGCATCGCTAATAATTCGGCTTCCTGAATGACCTGACGCGATCGATTTCGGGTCCACACACTGCTTTCTAAACAGCCATTTTCAGACACCGGCTGAGCACAAAAACAATCCCCTTCAGAATCCAGTTTATGTAACAAATACTGACTAGTCACCTCTGTGTTAGCTTCGAAGTTTCCTAGCTTAATACCTTTAAATAACTCATTCAGTGAAACAACAACCCTGGCTAACGGGCTTGTCGTGCACCCAGAAAACAAAGCCTCTTTAAACCTCATCTCATTCTCAGGAAACAGTGGCGCCAAAATCGTTTCCAGGCGCTGTGCAACGTGCTGTAAGTCTATCGACCTAGCTTGCCCATCAGGAGCGATGACTAATGCCCATTGCAGTTCTGTTTTGAGCTCGGCAAACCAATGCATCAATTGCGCTAACTCAACTCCGCCAGACCCTTTCAGCCAATCTCGCTGGACACGTATCGCTAATTCGCGGCCGGTTTCTGCTAGTAATAGCACCTTTCGCGCTATGATCGCTTCTTCAGAGGCTTTGCAGCCAAGCTCCGACTCAATGGCAGATAGACCCGCAATGGTTTGAGCCACACTACATAAGCTATAGATCAACGGAATTCGATCTACCGCATCCTGGGGCTTTTGCCCCACAAACAGTTGCGCTATCCCTTTCGGACGGCTCGACTCAATGGTCAGGTCAGTGATCATCTCACTATCATAGGAAAGTGAAATATTGATCCTGCCGCTTAGTTCAGCCCCTGCCGCCATGATCTGCACCCGTTATTCGCTAAACCCCGCGGTCAGAAAACCGCGACGGCTCATTTTTTCAGGAAGTTTCCTTTTGCCATCCTCGCCTGGCTGACTTTCATCTGAGTCGTTCTGGACTTGCCGGTTCTCATCTCTCTGCGCATTAAGTGCCAATTGACGGTCAGTCAAGGCTACATTCTCCACCTTAAACAGCTGCAGCATAACTTGTTCCGCAGTCTCCACGGCACCCGCCTGGTCAACAAACTGACTCATCGGCGAAAATAATGAGCAACTCAAAAAACCACTGACACCATCGAGCTCATTCTGGATGAATTCATACTGCCCGGAAGGAAAACCAATCAGTTTTTTACTTCCTGCCGCTAATCTTTCAGTTTTGTCAGCTTGCTCAGGCATCAAGATCAGATTCATGCACCAGGGCGTAATTAACACGGCAACGAAACCTGTCTCTAACGCTTTAGCTCCGACCAGTTCGATGTTCAGCGCTTTGTTGTAAACAGGCAGATCTTGCATACGGCTATCTGCGCAAGCGTAGCTTTCAAGTAGTTGCCCTAACCGCTCAGATAGCATCAACCTAGCTTCCCTCTAACGCCATAAACTGATCTTTTTCACCATCACATTCAGGGCAGCGCCAATGCTCTGGAAGTTCAGTAAAAGGCGTATCTGGGGCAATTTGCCAAACGCTATCTCCCTCTTTTGGATCGTAAATATACCAACAGATTTTGCACTCTAAGCGCTGATCGGAAGAGATTCTGCTGGCATCGCCCAGATAACTACCTTCGAACCCCTGATATTCAGTACTCATAGTAAAACCTCACGAATCTCATGCAGCCTTTCTGCTGAGTCATCCAGATCCTCTTGAGCCGCACAGGCCACCAGCGGGATATCTGTTATTTCCAGGGTATCCAGAATCAACTGGTCAGTACTATTGAAGTACTGCACGCGCCACAAACCTCTGATGTCAGTGGATGTGATTCGGCAGTTTCCATACCCTCGGGAGAGGATGGTAACCGGTCCAATTCCAACAATCTCACTGAGGAATTGGTGATCCTCGGGGGAAAAAGGCAGCAGAGACAGGTTGATCACATGCGGCGTCGCTGCTTCTGCTTCCAGGCGGAATTTTTCCGAGGCTTCATGAATCTCTACCAATACGGATGGCGCGTTTAACACCCCCTGGGGGAGCTGATCCTGAGAAAAACTTATAACCTTCTCGCTAGACCAAGCTTTTTCTAAAACACAGCCGGGTACATCTGCAACCTGGATAGACTCGCTGAGCACATCGCCAGAAGCGGAGATCTCGCGTAAACGCCACACACCAGCCAGAACGGTCTCTTGAGCTCTGACGATAGGCTCACCTTCAATCGAAACAGCCACTTCCCCCTCACCAAGGATCTGGTTCAGGAACAGCAGATCACTTTCAGGCAGCGCTGTTAGATCGATAGAGATTTTATCCTCACCGACGCGGTATTTAGCTAATGCACCTTGTAGCTTTTCCATCACTGCCAGGGCTTGCGGGCAATTGGCTGCATCCTCTGCTTCAGGCAGTATCGGCATATCGTAACTGGACATTTCAGAAGGCATCTTCATATACTCCAGCACCATATCCCCTTCATCCTGGCTACCAGGCCCCATGGGAACATTAACTAAAGGAATTCCGTTATTTTCCATGATTCACCTCTTACTGACTGCAGGTTGCAGGGGTTGGATTGACGACAACAGGGATTCCGATACCCGGATCACGGCGCGGTTCCAAAGCCAAAATGCTTTGGATCTCTGCCTGATACACATCCCAATTTTGAACTTTGCTGATATTGGCCAGAAACTTACCCTGTTTTAGAAACACCAGTGTCGGCCAA
Source organism: Neptuniibacter caesariensis (assembly GCF_000153345.1). Taxonomy (GTDB): domain Bacteria; phylum Pseudomonadota; class Gammaproteobacteria; order Pseudomonadales; family Balneatricaceae; genus Neptuniibacter; species Neptuniibacter caesariensis. The sequence continues at coordinate 551,887 of NZ_CH724127.1, read as the reverse complement.
ACGGTGAAGTTGTAGCGCCCCTGCACCTTCTTTTCTAACTCAGGCGAGACCACCGCGGGGACCAACTGAGGAAAACAATTAACCAACTCAGGCAAAATGACCGCTACATCATCACTCTCTGGAAAACGCTTAGGCTGCTCTGTACAGAACAGAACGCTGTACTCGTTTGCTTTCACAAACGCATCGAAGTTTTCCTCAGTAAGACGCGGATAATTTAGCTCATCAACCAAACGATCAATCAACGGTGAAGCCATAACACTACTCTCTAAGTTTTTAATTCTTGTAAATGGGGAGGTAACTGGGGTTCACGCTCAACCAGATCAGCAAATAAGGCTTCAAAATCGGCGCTCTCTCCCTGCATAACTGATTCAACGGCTTTTAATGCCTGATTAATCTGCTCTGCCCGCTCAGGGGAGATTTTTTCTCTTGCTGCCCCCATGAATGTCAGCAACCATTCGCCTGTTTCAACATTGCCAATCAGCGATAGATCCACCCAATGCTCTTCAGCACCTCGTTTGCACAATGCTTTTTGCGAATCAGCCGATAAAACCTGCATAGGGATACCCAGGCACATTAACTCTGACCTTCTTCACTGCTCATAAAACGAATATCACCTTTTCGAAACGCGCTCTCTTCGGAAGGCCTACCTGATTCATAGGTTTGCATCTCCAGTTCACCTGGCGCTAAACCTTCCCCACCCGTCTGGTCAGAAACGGGGACGATGCCTCTCTCTTTCAGGTAATTCAAAGCGATACTAATGGCAGGGGCGACCTGAGCTTTGACCTCATCGCGTAAGCTGCCTCCAAAATCTTCAAGCTCAACCGGCTGACAACCGATCAGCAGAAGCTGCTCTGGATAACTACCGGTAAATTCAGCCATCGCAAGTACTTCCTGAAAGCCCGTCTGATGCAGGCTCATCTGCTTAGCGCCCATAAACTTAGGGACATCCTGATCATAGATCTCTCTCAGCGTTCCCGGCTTCAATCCATAATCGATCGCATCGAACACCACCAAAATATCTGCCTTTTGTACATGCTGAACCAGATAGATCCCTTGCGTACCCCCATCCATCAGCTTCACATTGTCAGCAAAACGACACTGTTTATTCAGGGTTTCTACACAACGAACGCCGAAGCCTTCATCTGCCCAAAGCACATTACCAATCCCCAGAATCAGGACGCTCTTTTCTTCAGATGGAACCTGTTCAGACATCGCCTACCTCTCAATACACCCAGCTATCGCCATAATTTCTTCTAGTAATTCAAAGAACATGCCAATCAGAAAAGTAACGCTAAAGGCCCCTGTTACGCCCCCCGTTACAGCTACCCAGCCAAATCAAACACACAAAGCTTTCCATTATTCATAAATACTGAAAACTTACTTACCACCCCAGTTATTAAAAAGCCATTGTTCGGATAACAAACAACTCTGCTATAATGGCGGCTTGTTTTTTGTTGTGTCGGAGATATGTAAGACGCATGACTGAAGAAGAGTTACTCAGTCGGCTAGCCTCTTTATCAACTGAGCAGTTGGATGCTATTCAAACGAAGCTTTTAGAAAAAGCGGAAAGAAAGGAAGCGGAAAGAGAGCGACTGAAAAAATTACCGCCTCGCACGTCCAATGATCTGGAAGCCCTGGCAGAACTACAAGATTTAGATTTAAGCTCACTACTCCGTGATGTAAAGCGCTACCGCTAACACCACCCTGAGCAATACCGATTAACGGCTTCCTGCTAAAGAAGCCTTCTGACTATTTGATTAGATACAGGACACCCATCTATGAGTCTTGCTGATAAAGTATTGGCTGTTAACAATGATCTTCCTATTCGTACAGATCAGCCGATCCACAGCGGCAAAGTACGCTCCGTATACTGGTTAACGGCTGAAGACAGCAAACGCCTGATTAAAGAGAAAGGTTACAACGTCCATGAAAATGCTGAACTCGCTGTCATGGTCATCAGTGACCGTATCTCAGCATTCGAATGCATCTGGACGGGTGAAGGTGGCATGCAAGGCGTACCTGGCAAGGGCGCTGCACTAAATGCTATCTCCAACCACTGGTTCAAGTTATTCCGCGAAAATGGCCTGGCTGATAGCCATATTCTTGATATCCCACACCCACTGGTTTGGATTGTTCAGAAAGCGAAGCCGGTAATGATCGAGGCAATTTGCCGCCAGTACATCACAGGTTCTATGTGGCGTTCCTACGCAAAAGGCGAGCGGGAATTCTGTGGCATTCAGATTGCCAATGACCTGGAGAAAGATCAAAAGCTGCCCGAGCTTCTAGTTACACCCTCAACAAAAGGGATCCTTAAAGGGGTTCCAGGTGTTCCTGAAGTCGATGATGTGAATATCACCCGCGACGATATCGTAAATAACTATGAAGCCTTCAAGCTGCGTAGCGAAGCCGATGTCGATCTTTATGAAAAGCTGCTCAAAGAGGGCTTTGAAGTCATCAGTGCAGAGCTGGAGAAGATCGATCAGGTATTTGTTGATACCAAATTTGAGTTTGGTTACGTCACTGACGCTTCCGGTAATGAAAAGCTAATCTATATGGATGAGGTAGGCACGCCTGACTCTTCGCGCATCTGGGACGGTCCTTCCTACCGTGAAGGCAAAGTGATTGAAAACTCCAAAGAGCTTTTCCGTCAGGAGCTACTCAACCACTTCCCTGATCCAGATATCCTGGTCAATAAGGATCGAATGGAAGAGCGCTACGCTTTGGCAGAAGATAACGAATTGCCAGCATCACTGATCCAGAAAGTCTCAGATACCTATGTAGGTATTGCGGAAAAGATCACCGGTGAAAAGCTGGCTCAATCTGACAACCCTAAAGCCGACATAATCGAAGTGCTCCGTGATCAATACGGACTCATCGATTAATCTTGAGGCACACTAGATACACAAAAAAACGGGCATAAATGCCCGTTTTTTTTCGAACCAAGGTCAGGCCACTCTGACACAGTTTTTGCCAGCCGCTTTAGCCTCATATAGCGCCGTATCCGCTCGTGCGACCCACTGCTCTACAGTCTCACCACGAATATATTGCGCAACCCCCATACTGCAGGTGATAGGCTGCCCTACCCCCAGCTCAGCATTTTCGATTTTATCGCGGAATTTATCTGCAATTTTTCGGGCATCCTCAAAGTCCGTTTCCAGCATAATAAACAGAAACTCTTCTCCACCCCATCGGCCAAACCGATCAGTTTTACGTGACATCTTGGATACAAGCTTACTCAGTTCGACAAGGACAATATCGCCAGACGCATGACCATACTGATCATTTATCTGCTTAAAGTCATCGATGTCAAAGAATACCATCGACAGGTTCCAGTTATGCCTATTAGCTAAGTCGACAAAGCTATCCATCTCACTGCGTAATTTATGACGACTGCAGATACCCGTCAGCGCATCTTTCTCTGCGATGGTCTGTAGCATTCGGTTATACGAGAGCACAGTGAAATACCGATACAAGCCAATAGCTGCAATAACTGCGACACCCGCGAGAATAATCCAGATAATGGTGTAATCAACAGAATGTTTATACTCAATCGACATCCAGCGTTTATAAATTGCTTCACGCTCTTCCGCATCCAGCGTTTGTATCGATTTATTAATAATGTTTAACAGTAGAGGAGGACCATCCTTAGTTACGGCAACACTGATGTCCCAACTATCCCGAAGCTGATCATTCAGTTCTAACCCCTGAACCTGATGCTCCTGCAGCACATAGGCAATATTTGCATCGGCGCCAACAAAACCATCGACGGCACCCGTCTGAACCATGCGGATACCATCCAGGTTTCTACCCACCCCGATCATCTTCATCTGCGGATATCGGTCAGACAATATTTCATGGAATGCTGAGCTTTCGATGACGGCAACACGCATTTGATCGATAGGCTTAGCATCCACATCCGCTAAGGTTGTAATTACCGCCGGAATACTAAGGTAGGGGCGTGAAAAACTAAGGTAGTCGCTGCGACTAACAGTGTTCATTGCACCCGCAATAAGATCACAGCGATTACTCTTGGCCAACTGTAGGGTTTCACGCCAACTGGTCGAGGGAACCACCTCATACGTTAACCCCACATTGGAAAGAATCAGATCCAGGTAATCCGCAACCATCCCCTCATGCTTACCCATCTTTATAAATTCGTATGGATACCAATCAGGGTTCACACATACCTTTATCTTTCTGCCCTGGTTGATGAAGCTTTGCTCAGCGTCACTCAGACGATGAAAATTACTCGGCGGATGATAGATAAAATCAGAAAAGTCATAACCCAAAAAGATGCTGCCTGTAATCAGATAGACCTGGGCCATCTGATTAAATTTATCGATTGAGAGTGTGCCGAAATTACCATTCTCGTCGAAGGCAAGTTTCTTTAGCTCTTGCCCCTCAAACTGAAGCGCATCTAAGGGTTTGTTCTGTGAGTTGTACTTATCAAAAATAACTTGCGCTGTTTCTTCTATATTTTCAAATGCATAGAGCCAGCCCCGCATTGACGCCCGGTAAAACTTGTCGGTCAGATCCGGATTTTGCTCGATAAACTCCCGCGAAGAAAAGAGAATATCTGAGTACATATCGAAGCCGTAATCTTTCGGATGGATCACATTATAATCTACCCCCTGTTTCTCCATGAGATAGGGTTCATTCGACACATAAGAAGCCATCGCGTCGGTATTTCCATCGATCAGATCCTGGACGTTATAGCTATGTCGCTGCTGTTTAAAATCTGAAACCGTGATTCCCGCCTGCAATAGCATCGCCAACAATTCACCCACTTTCTTCGCATCATTGGTGATCATCACGTTCTTATCTTTAAGATCGGAGGAAAGCAGGATGCCCGAATCTTTTCGGGTGAGGAGCATCAGAGGGGATTGCTGATAAGCGGCGAAAAGGGCTACTACATCTGCGCCAGCATTTTTGTCGATTAGGAGTGAGGTTCGGGCAACGCCGAATTGACTATTTCCCTGAATAACTTCGTCAACCAGGTCAATACTAAAATCAAATTCCTTAAGATTTACCTCAAGATTTTCATCCGCATAAAAACCCTTCTCTATTGCCATATAATAACCGGCAAATTGAAACTGGTGTTTCCAAAGTAGTTGTACGCTGATTTGGTCTTTTGCAGAAACAGCACTACTTAATAACAGTACCGCGCAACACCACAAGAACAAACGCATGGTTTTTCCTTAAAACAGTTCCACCTACTCCCAGTTTAGCTCATCAAGAATTGAAAGTAGCTACGATTTTTAACAGATTGCATTAGCCATTCAGCCAATTTCCTTACAAACTGTAATAGATCTAAAGTTCAAACAAATTACGCCAACCGAACGGTCGTTAACTGTTTGATTTTTCTTAAAAATACCAAAGCGACTAAAAAACAAACAATTTAATTAAAAACTTAATAATTAAAGAAAATAATAGTTGTTTTTAGCCCAACAAAAGCTATAACTAATAAAAAGGATTGTGCAGTACCTTACCCAGTTACTGTTTGGCTAAACCTAGCCAGCCAGGGATCGAACATATTTTGTTCTTCGGCGCGTGACATTAATACCGCCTGGTTTGGGGGCAAAATATGCTTTTAAATAGCTTAAGCATTCGCAGTAAGCTTATTCTTACCTCAGTACTGCCTGTTATAGGCATTATTATCATCATCGCATCATCACTCGCTGAATTAAAAAGCGCCGATGAAGGCGTTGGTCGAATCTACGAAGATCGTGTCGTTCCGCTTGAAGACCTAAAAATCATTGCTGATGATTACGCCGTTTTTGTTATTGATGCCGTTAACAAAGCCAATGCAGGTATCATGACCGGCGACGAAGCCCTTAAGGGGGTTCAGGCCGCCCGTAAAGAGATTTCAGACAAGTGGCAAAAGTACATGGCCACGACCCTTACGACTGAGGAAGAGCAGCTCGCCCGCGAAGCAGAAACCCTATTTGTTGCCGCAAACCGCTCTTTGGACGAATTAGAAACCGGTATCCGCCAGATTGGTATGGGCGATATCAGCGGCAAGTTAGCTAATTACGATGGCCCTTTATATACAACGATTGACCCTATTAGTGAAAAGATTGCTGAGCTGATCAGTTTGCAGTTGAGAGTTGCCGGTGAGGAAAAAAGCGCTATTGATGAAGCCTACCATAGCGCAGTAACCTTTATGCTGGTTATAGGCTTAGCCACTATTGCTGTTCTGGGCCTTTTGAGCTGGATGGTTTACAACTCTATCCGCAAACCTTTAGACACGCTGAATGCAGCAATGCACAATGTTGCAAATAATTCCGACCTGACCGAAAGTGTTCCTGTTTCTGGTAACGATGAGCTAACGCGCATGTCGGAGAGCTTTAATCAGATGCTCAGTAGTCAGCGTCAACTGATTGGCGACATCAGTGGAGCAACACATCAATTAGCCTCAGCCGCTGAAGAGATGTCATCTGTTAGTGTTCAAGCTAACCAGAGCATTAACAATCAACGACTTGAAATTGAACAAGTTGCCAGTGCAATGAATGAGATGGTTTCCACCTCGCAGGATGTGGCAACAAACGCTGAACATGCCGATAGCCAGACCAAGTTAATGCTGGATCAGGCAGATCAGGGTAACCGTATCGTATCGGCAGCTGTCGCTTCGACCAATACACTGGTAGGCAATGTGTCTCAGGTATCAGACCGTATCCGCGCCGTTGAAAACGATAGTGAAAGTATCGGCTCAATTATCGGGGTAATTAATGATATTGCCGAGCAGACTAACCTACTCGCATTGAACGCAGCAATTGAGGCGGCTCGCGCCGGTGATCAGGGCCGCGGCTTCGCTGTGGTAGCAGATGAAGTCCGTACGCTCGCTCAACGTACTCAACAATCTACGACTGAGATTCAAACCGCCATCGAGCGCCTGCAATCTGGTACCCGTACCGCGGTTGATGCGATGGAGCAAAGTCAGCAAGAGGCTGAACAAGCGGGTGCAAAAGCCGCTGAAGCCGGTGATGCGCTGCAAGGTATCTCTGAAGCGGTTGGTATGATCACCGATATGAATACGCATATCGCGTCCGCCAGTGAGGAGCAGACCAGTGTAGCCGAAGAGATCAACCGTTCACTGGTTGCGATTAATGATGCATCTCAGGAATCTTCGGACGGTGCAACACAGATCTCAGCAGCCAGTGATCAGCTATCACGCCTGGCAGTAGATCTGAATACTAAAGTAAGCCAGTTTAAAACTTAATAAACGTCTGGTTTACCCATTCAAAAGCGCCCACAATAGGGGCGCTTTTTGGTTTTGGAGAAATATAAAACATGCAACTGTTTAAGGCCTATCACGCCCATGTCTATTTTAATGCCGACTCATTTGATGCAGCCGAGCAGCTCTGCAAACGTGCCAACGAGGTATTTTCTATACCGATGGGCCGTCTCCACCAAAAACCGGTCGGGCCTCACCCTGTGTGGAGCTGTCAGCTTAGCTTCAGGGGCGACCTCTTTGGTGAAATCACTCAATGGCTGAACTACCATAGAGATGGCTTGGATATCCTGATTCACCCGGTGACAGAAGATGACCTTAAAGACCACCGTGATTACGCGATGTGGCTGGGTAATTCCTACGAGTTGGACCTTTCAATTTTCAGCGCTAAACCCTAACCAGCCTGATATAGGCCAGCCTGGATTGATCTGAACTTGCTTAATCCTGGCTGGCAATAAACGCCTTAGCGCGCGCTGCCCCCAGCTCAATTAAAGGATCAGCCTTATGGAACTCCAGAATGCCGCAAGCATTACGGGGGATTTCAATGACACCATCAGGCGGGTAGGCGGCTAATTTCTGCCTCGCAATGGTGCCCTGCATAGTGTCGAACGCCTGATGAGCCACGTCATACATACTGAGGGAACGTCCTTCGTCCTCATCCGACTTATATAGCTTTTCTACGAAGCTATGCACACGCTCTTTAAAACTGGCATCGGCTGTTTCATGGCTCTCTTCTTTAATGAACAAACCATGTTCAACCGGCCCACCCAGGTTTACCGCAAAGATCTGATCGGTCCGGTCACTAAAGCAAGGCGCGATAGGAACCGGGTTCAGAATCCCCCCATCCACCAGCAAGGAGTCTTTATAAGGAACCGGGGAGAAAAACATCGGCAGCGAGATGGAAGCACGGATCGCATCAAACAGAGAGCCCGAACTCATCCACACCTCGCGCTCTTCATCAATATCAGCAGCAATGGCGGTAAACCGAATAGGCAGATCCTCTATCTTCCAATCCCCGACCAGCTCAACCAGGGTATCCATAATTTTATCCCCTTTGACCAAACCATCGGATCGCCAGGTCAGATCAAGCAAGCTAAGGATATCGGTCTTATCGATCGCTCTCACCCAGGCTTCAAATTCAGCGAGTTTACCCGCCGCATAGACACCACCTATCAGCGCTCCAATAGAACAACCTGAGATTGATTCGATCCGGTATCCGGCTTTTTCCAGTTCATTGATAATCCCAATATGCGCTAAGCCCCTTGCACCGCCACTGCCTAAAACCAGAGAAACTGATTGATTACTCATTGATATTCCTTTTCTAAAAACTGTCCTTAATGAACTGTACAGACCATACAGGGATCGAAGGAGCGAACAATATGCTGTACAGCCACCGGATCTTTCTCCCCTTCACGGACTGGTGCTCCTTCCAGCGCTTGTTCCAGCGCTCCGGGGACGCCTTGCTCATCGCGCGGTGAGAAGTTCCAGGTGGTGGGAGCGATGATCTGGTAGTTACTGATCTTGCCCTTTTTCACTTCCAACCAGTGGCCTAAAGAACCCCGCGCAGCTTCTACCATGCCAACGCCCTGGCCTTCTTTAGGCATTTTTCCATGGGCACAGAAAGGCTCACCTGGCTTTAGCTGCTTGATCCAGCTTTGCATCTGCGGGATCACAATAGCGAGCTCTTAGAAGCCTGGCGATAATGCGGCTTTCAACATTAGCGCCATTCCGGCTGACCAGATCGGCGGCTAATGGGTGACCATTAATAAGCTGCCTTGCCAGCGCCCCAACCTCCATCACCTGACGATTCAGGCGCGGTGCCTTACACCAACTATAGGCGGCTTCATTGTCCAGGCTGGGTTCTGTGTTTCCTGCTGCTGGGTGCACGGGGCCATTCACGCTTTGCATCCATGAATAGGCAAGATCTTCGGTAATTCCTTTTTGATCAAAGTCAGTTACCGCCCCTGCAAATGAAGCACCGGCTTTAAACAGCCCTCCCTGCGGATCGGGATAGTTACCATAACTTAGGAACTGATCGGTCGCGCGTCCCATCGAGGCGAGGTGTAACTGATCACTGAGGTGCAAAAATCGAGTGAAGTCACTGTGTTGCCAGTCATGTTTTTCACGCCAGTTCTGCAGTTCATTCCAGGAGCCAAGTTCAGCGATCGCCTCCAGATCATCACCAAACAGTGTATGTTCGAGGAATTTGCGGAATGAAGCCAGAATCGCCAGCAAACGAATACGCTCCTGCGCTTCGATCGGTTTAGCACTGCCCCCGGGCTGCAAACTGAGGCTGTGAGGCCACTTGCCCGCCATAATACCCATCAGGTGCAAAAACTCCGATCGGGCTGGCAGCATTACTTTTGCAGCACTCCCTTTTTGCGCTTTAAATCGGGATTCAACCGAGTCAAACCAGGGCTCATTGCTGTAGATGCCTCTGGCAAAATCCGGCATAAAGAACAGATAGAAATGAGTCAGGAGGTCCGTCATATTCTCGTTAGCCAGCACCAGATTGGTTGCAAGCTGGCCGTTAAGCGGCATATCCAGATCCATTAGATCAGCTAACGCCCTGGCAGAAGCAACGGACTGGCTGACCGAACAGATCCCACAGATACGCGGCGTATAAACCAGCGCATCCATAGGTTCCTGCCCCTGCATTATCCGCTCAAAACCACGAAACAGCGGAGAATTGACCCGTGCCGCAGTCACCTGGCCCTGATCCGTATCAAGCTTAATCTCCAGATCACCTTCCACACGATTAAATGGGCCAACAACAATTCTGCTCATCTTAATTCTTTCTCTTATGGATGGTCGGCGGATAGATCAGTTTTTCTGAGGTTGCGTTCTTGCGCAACCTTTCCGGCGTAGCCGCTTTAGAAAGAGAGGCCAGTGCCACAAACCAGGCTTTTGGCATATCGGTAGGAAGCCCTACCGGAATCCCTGCAATCTTTGGTGTTTCGGTAAAACTATGCCCCGGTTCTTCAAACTCTGGCGCTGTACAATTGATACATGCGTAGCCCCCTTTGGTACAGGAACCTTCACCATTCCATGGACGACTATTACAGTCAGCATGGGCCTGGGTACCGAGACAGCCCATATTCTCCATCATACAGCCCCGTTCACCGGGCACTTCTGCGCTGGCCTTGTATTCGTAGAACTCATTACGGTTACAACCATGATGCACCAACTGATCGGCATACATCCGCGGCCGGCCAAAATGATCTACCGCTTCATCGGTATGTTCGCCCAGGGCGATACTGATCAGGGTCTCAGTCACCCAGTTAGGGTGAACCGGGCAGCCTGATATATTGAGGGTTTTAAAACCTTCCAGGGATCGATAAGCCGGCCCCAACAGACCACCCTCCAGCTCCCCTTCAAACTGTAAACCGGTCGCATCAGTAATATTGTCTCCGGCTGCAGAGATGCCTCCATAGGCGGCACAGGAGCCGATAGCGATCGTGAAACGCGCTTTTGCCGCCAGCTTCTCGATCCACTCCATCATGGACAGGCCGGTACCCCCCAACATATGGAAACGCCCGGTGCCGTTAGGCCCCCGCAAAACAGAACCCTCAAGACAGAGCATATCGAGTGGCAGACTGCCATTCAGTATCTGCTCTAGCAGCTCAGATACTTCACTACCGGTTTCCTCACTGATCGAGGGGTGCCATAACAGATTAATACCTGCGGCCTCAAAACTGGTGAGCAGGTCGGGTGATTCCGCATTAAGCAATGACATTGAGCAACCGCCACAGCCCGCTGATTGCAGCCATAACAGATTCATTATGCCTTCCCTCCTTGCTGAGGCAGGAACATGATCGCTTCAGCCCCCTGATCCCAGTTTACAATCGTTAGATCGCCACCGTGCTCAGATACAATGCCGTAGCTAATCGATAAACCCAGTCCAGTGCCCTGACCTACCGGCTTAGTCGTAAAGAAGGGATCGAACAGTCGGGATATGTCTTCCTCAGCAACTCCAGGACCAGTGTCTTTCACTGAGAACAGGACCTGCTCCCCTTGTAGCGATGCGCTAAGCTCCAGCCGCTGGGTCGATGAACCTTCCATCGCATCGACGGCATTCTGAATCAGATTGACCACAACCTGATGTATCTGGCCCGAGTGGCCGAATGCGCTTAGTTGCTCTGGAATATTTTCCACCACTTCGATTGGCCGTTTGCTCTCTTTGATAATCCAATGCAGCGCAGTACGAATCACATGACTCAGATCGAATTCAGTTTTCTCTGATTCCTGAGTTGATGAGAACTGGCGGAGATCATTGACGATCTCTTTGACCCGGTCAGCACCCTCCATGGTCCCATCAACCAGCGAGTGTAAATCACGTATTAATTTGTCCAGACGCAGTGTTTCACGCATCTCGCGAAGCTCTTCGCGGGAATACCCTTCATTGATCGCATCAAAATACTGACTCAAACGCTCAGTATAACGCTGCAGCGCGTGCATATTGCCGTAAACAAAGCTAATCGGGTTATTCAACTCATGGGCTACACCAGCCACTAGTCGGCCCAAAGAGGCCATTTTTTCCGATTGAACTAACCGCTCCTGGGCAAGTTTGAGTTCAGCATGAGCTGTATTTAGTTCTTTATAGGCTTTTTGTAATTCACCCAGAGGTCGGCCAATCAGTACCATACCCACCAAGCGGCCACGATGATTGAGTCTGGGTGAGCAATTCATTGAAAGTGGCACCGGGCCTTCAGCGCCTTTTAGTTCAAGCTCGCAATCCCTGAGGGGTTGAATTCGTACCTGGTTCAGGAAGCTATCGACTTTTTGCAAGAAGCGCTCGTCGACAAGCACAGTGAAGTGCTCGCCGATTAAGGTATCAGCATTGCGATCCGTTAGTGCTTCCAGTGCTTTATTAACTTGCTGGATAAGGCCAGCATGGTCACATACGATCAACACATCACTCATGGAGCTTTGAATACTGTCAAAGAACAGCTTGTTCTCTTCTAGTTCAGCATTCTTTTCCTCAACCTCGACCTGATAGTGAACCAGGTCAGCATAAGCCTCATCCATTTTTTGGATGACGCTGACCCAGGCATCTTCAGAATCGGTCATGGATGGATCATCGTTTTTATCTGACATCTTACTCACTAAACGGATAGCTCAGTTATCCGCTTGTTCCTGTTTTTCCTGACATGATATGCATAAAGGACTTTCCGGACGGGCATTGAGCCGAGCCAGCGCAATTCGTTCACCGCATGCGTCGCAGTAACCATAATCTTCAGCATCGATTTTCTGCAACGCCTCATCAATCTGACGAATACGCTCCTGACACTGGGCCAGATTAGCTTTAGCCATGCTTTGTTGCTGCAATGCTTCACCACGGGATACCCGACCAAACGCCTGTTGATCAAGCTGAACCGGCTGTGATTCTTTCTGTAGGGAGTCGATCTCTTCATCAAGCTCATGCCTTAGGCTATGCAGCTTTTCCAATAAGGACTCGACCTCAATTTCGTCTATAAATGATGCCATATCAAAACCATAAAGCTAATGCTCTAAGGGTGGCATAAATCACAGATATAAAAAAGGCTGCCTAAGGGCAGCCTTTTATGAAACCGTTGATTATTACTGGGCGATGAGTACTTCCACCGCCGCTTTAAGAGATGCATCATCACAGCTCATGCAGGTACCTTTAGGAGGCATCGCCCCTTTACCTGTTTTAACTGTCTGTACCATCGCATCGACACCGGTCGCTATACGTGGTTCCCACGCAGCTTTATCGCCTGGTTTTGGCGCATTACCTACACCTGCAACATGACAACCTTTGCAGTGTTTATCATAAACTGCCTGACCATCCGCCTGTGCACCGAAAGAAGCGACTGCCATCGCGACTGCTGCAACGATACCTGCTGTTTTATTCATTAAGATCACCTCACCTGATCTGAATTCTTTTTCTACATTCAACTGTAAAACCGGGAATAAAACCTTGATCCAGCGCATAAAGACCGTTAGGTCTGTTGCAATTGATCATAAGCAATCATTGTAGACCATCTGCCTTAACCTCAACTGATCAAAAAACATACAGAAAAGCTAGGTCATTACTATTTATTGTGATAGTTTATCCATTGAATATAAATGGATTTAGCGCTGACCGATATGAACATATCGCCGTTGTATCAGTGGGTAGCGAGACTGATTGCTCCAGCCTTTCTTAGCTTAGTGATTACCATTTTGGTAGCCGCTATGATCATCTATGAACAACAAAAATCCCAGCGCCAGCTACAACATCATGACCTGACCCTGCAATCCAGTCAGCTTGCCGATTGGCTGGATACCAATTTCAGCCTTATCAACACTATCCTTATTGAAGTCAAACCGGATAACGCTCTGTGTGATCAGGAGACCCTCTTTGAGCTAAGAAGCATGATGTTTAATATCGCTCCGGTCGTTGAGATTGGCATCGTCAGCTCTGAAGGCGTGCTTAGCTGCACAAGCTGGGAGAAGCATGCAGAGCGCATCATTGTAGAGAAACCTCCTGCTCAATATGGGCTGAGGTTTAACGGCCCGCTCATGGTGCAGTACATGCAACAACCCGCATTTGTTGTGGCCAGAACCCTTTCTGATGGCAGCGAAGTGAATGCTCTGGTGAGAATGAGCTGGTTGAAAAACCAACTTAGAAACAAAACCAGCGAATTAGGCTTTGTCGCACTAATAAACAGCGAAACAGGTGAACCCCTGGTCAATAACGGCCACTATAGCGAACCTAAAACAGAACAAGTTTTACCTGTTTATCAGGCAAAAACCATTGATGATCTATTTAAAAATGGTCGCCGCCAGGTCGCAGCTTATACCCCTTTGGCCACGCTGCCCGATCTCACTCTGGTTGTCAGTGAAGAACAACAGATTCTGAACAGCTTTGAGAGCCGCTACTCCACCTTGTGGTATTTGGTTCTACTTGGCCTTTGGGGCCTACTCACTACCCTGTTTTACCGTTTGTATGCTTTCCTGTCGGATAGCAGCCACCAGCTCAAAAAAGCGATCAGTAATCGCGAACTGATCAATCACTATCAACCCATTATCCGTAGTGCAGATAAGAAAATCATTGGGGCAGAAGTTCTGATGCGCTGGAGGCATCCGGTAGAGGGGATCAAACCACCCGCTACCTTTATTCCTGAAGCGCAGGAGAAAGGGTTACTCAACCAGATGACAAATCTGCAGATTGAACTCTGCCTTAAAGAGCTTCAACCGATCTTCGACAGATCCCCAGACTTCGTCTTAACCATCAATATTTCGCTCTCGCATCTTCGTAGCAAAGCGATGGTCGAAGCGCTTATTAAGGCCAGCAAACAGATCCCTAAACTAGCACTGGAGGTCACGGAAGATGTCCTTATCGATACTGAAGCGTTGTATGTACAGCAAGCGTTCAATCGTTTCTCGGCTGAAGGGATTGAGATCGCGATAGATGATTTCGGTACAGGCTATTGTGGGCTGAGTTATCTGAGCCAACTACCTGTCACCTACCTAAAAGCCGATAAAAGCTTTGTCGCCTCATTAGGTACCGATGCGATGAATGCCGATGTTTTAAAGCTGATCACGCAATTTTCCCAGCGCATGAAACTGATCACTATTGCTGAAGGGGTAGAAACCATTGAACAGGCACAAATTCTTGATGGTCTCGGGGTAGAGCTGCATCAGGGCTGGCTATATAGCAAAGCCATCCCGGCTAACAAACTGCTCGATATGATTGAAGACAATGATGTTGTTATCCAAGAGCTAGAGACAACACTGCCTGACTAAATCGAAAGAAATAAAAAAGGCGACCCAGGGCCGCCTTTTTAAAACACTAAGGTTTATGCACTGAGTTCTAGCAGAAGTTTGTTCAAGCGGGCCACATAGCTCGCCGGATCATCCAACTGTGCACCTGCCGCCAAACCAGCCTGATCAAACAGCACCAGCGCCAGATCCGCAAAACGATCTTCATCAGCTTCACTATCCAGCTTTTTAATCAGCGGATGGTCAGGGTTCACTTCAAACGCAGGCTTCGTATCAGGTACAGCCTGACCCGCAGCTTCCATGATCTGGCGCATCTGCAGCCCCATATCATGAGCACCCAGTACCACACATGCAGGCGAATCGGTTAGACGGTGAGTGATACGTACTTCAGAGACCTTGTCATCCAGACTGCTCTTCAGACGCTCAACCAAACCTTCCAGCTCTTTAGCTGCTTCTTCCTGCTCTTTTTTCTCTTCATCGGTCACTGTCTCATCCAGATCCAGCTCACCTTTAGCAACATCCTGGAAAGCTTTTTCGCTGTAGTTAAACAGCTGGCTCATCATCCAGTCATCGATACGATCGGTTAGTAGCAGAACCTCAATACCCTTCTTACGGAAGATCTCAAGGTGCGGGCTGTTTTTCGCGGTGTTGTAGTTGTCTGCAACAACGAAGTAGATTTTATCCTGACCTTCCTGCATACGCTCGATGTATTCATCCAGCGATACATTCTGCTCATCATTATCATTGTGCGTAGAAGAGAAACGCATCAGCTTGAGGATCTTTTCGCGATTCGCGTAATCTTCAGCAGGACCTTCTTTTAGCACCTGGCCGAACTCAGCCCAGAATTTAGCATACTTCTCTTTGTCGTTCTTACCCAGTTTGATCAGCATATCCAGTACACGCTTAGTCAGCGCCGTACGCAGCTTAGATACACTCTCATCTTTCTGCAGAATCTCACGGGAAACGTTCAGAGACAGATCTTTAGTGTCTACAATGCCTTTCATGAAGCGCAGATACAGTGGCAGGAACTCTTCAGCCTGATCCATGATAAATACACGCTGAACATAGAGTTTAAGGCCACGTGGTGCTTCACGGTTCCACAGGTCGTAAGGGGCTTTTTCCGGCACATAAAGCAGACTGGTGTATTCCAGGTTACCCTCTACGCGGTTATGAGCCCAGGTAAGTGCATCGCTGAAATCATGAGAGATATGCTTGTAAAATTCCTGATACTCTTCATCTTTGACTTCAGATTTGTTACGAGTCCACAGCGCTGTTGCACTGTTTACTGTCTCATCTTCCGGTGTCTGCGGTGCTGTCTCTTCTTCCCCCTCTTCACCCAGATTTGGCTCTGCCTCTTTCTGCATGATTACCGGGATAGAGATATGGTCAGAGTATTTGCGAACCAGTCCACGTAGCGCGAAGCCATCAGCAAAGCTTTCTTCACCCTCTTTAAGGTGCAGAACAATACGCGTACCACGACCCGCTTTTTCTACATCACCGATGGTGAATTCGCCTTCGCCTTCAGATACCCAATGCACGCCTTCTGCAACAGGCAGACCGGCTTTACGGGTATAGACTTCAACTTTGTCAGCAACAATGAACGAAGAGTAGAAACCCACACCAAACTGGCCAATTAGCTGGCTGTCCTTATTCTGATCGCCTGTCAGCTGCGATAAGAACTGAGCAGTACCTGATTTAGCGATCGTACCCAGGTGTTCGATCACATCATCACGGCTCATACCGATGCCGTTATCTTCTACTGTCAGTGTTTTTGCATCTTTATCGAAGCTAATGCTGATCTTCAGATCACCATCATTTTCATAAAGGGATCCATTAGACAGTGCCTCAAAGCGCAGCTTTTCAGCCGCATCCGAGGCATTAGAGATCAATTCACGGAGAAAAATCTCTTTGTTGGAGTAGAGAGAGTGAATCATCAAATGAAGCAGCTGCTTCACTTCTGTCTGGAAACCATGAGTTTCGGTACGTGTTTCAGTAGTCATCAACATTTATCCAATAGCTGTTTTGATGAAACTGCGCCGCACAGAGACAGATTCTGTAACGGCGCACTTGGCAATACAAGCTATATTGGGACAGCTGAAACCTTTTCAACCTTTAAAGGTGTGGATTATTTTTCGGCCCCATCACTCATCATCAACGTCTTGAGTGTGGAAGATTTAAACTCACGTCGATACAAGACAAATACTACCCCGCCGCTCAGGACCATAAACAGCCACGGATTAATGAACCAACCGAGAATTGCCAAGCAGAAATAATAGGTTCTCAGGCCGATATTGAAATTGTTTGCCGCCATCGAGGTCATCTTAGCGATCCGGTTAGCATGAGCTTCCGCCTGAGTTTCAGAAATCTGCTCTTCAGGCTGCGGTGCTCCACCGATCATAATCGATACAAAACCGTACTGCCTGAGGCTCCAGGTAAATTTGAAAAAGGCATACACAAACAGAGAGATCATCAACAGAATCTTAAGCTCCCACTCTCCGCGTGTCGCATGCCGGGCAAAAGGAATGTCCGCAACCACATCGATCGCTTGCTGAGTGGAACCCAGGACTGTCATCAGACCCGCCAGAATCAGCATCGTGGTTGAAGCAAAGAAAGAAACACCACGCTCAAGATTAGCAATCGCTGTTGTATCCGCAATACGCACTTCATGGGTGAGCATTCGCTTCATCCACTCTCTTCGATACATATGCAGCATGCTAGCCAGGCACGGGGTGTCATAGCTGCGCTTTTTGGCGTAGTACATGTACCCTTTAAAGCAGATCAGGAACCAGACTAACGCTAGCAGATTAAGCCAGTTTTCCTGAATAAACTGTTGTATGGGTTCCATAAAACTATGCCTCGTAAGCAAATTAATCGTGCAATATTAAGCAACTCATTGTAAAACAAGCACTATCCCGTTGTCTCTGGAAAGCGTTCGATGTACCTGGATATACAATCATTGTTTTTTGTCACCCTGATGGCTTTTCTCTTCTACCACTGGTGGCAATCTCAGAAAGTCAAAGAGATAGCATTGCGTCATACGCGGCGTCATTGCAAAGAGCTTGAGCTACAACTGCTTGATGACAATATCAATCTGCGTGGCTTCTGGCTGAGAAGAGATGACAAGGGCCAGTTAAGAATCTGGCGCTCATACAACTTTGAATTTTCATCTACAGGTGAAGAGCGTTATAGCGGGCGTGTAGTTACACTGGGTAGAAAAGTGACGGATCTGCATCTGGATCCCCATCGCTTACAATAGATCAGACGCTTTGAAGTTTTGATCAGACACAAAAAACGGGACACCAGGTCCCGTTTTTTTAGAAGTACTAAAGCAATTATGCCTTAGTTACGTTCTCTGCCTGTGGACCTTTCTGGCCCTGAGTAACAGAAAACTCAACTTTCTGGCCTTCAGCCAGAGTTTTGAAGCCGTCGCCCTGGATTGCAGAGAAGTGAACAAAAACGTCTGGGCCGTTTTCCTGCTCGATGAAACCAAAACCTTTTTCTTCGTTAAACCATTTAACTGTACCAGTAGTAGACATTATTTCCGTCCTTTCATTCAGAGTAATTTGTCGCTTCATAAAGAAGCTGGTAGTGCTGGAAGTGCTGCGATTACTTATGAATCAGGACGAAGTAGTGTGTGCTACCCCGGTTGTTGAGCATAAATAGACGACCAACTTTCTAGCGATCTACAATCTATAGGGCTTTTTCGATATGGTCAACTAAAAAAAAACCTAAAATATCTATTATTTTTCAGGAAGAGCACGTTAGACAGATTCCAGCCGCCCATTCTGGTGGTTTTTCCGCATAAACTTCATAATTCTCAAGCTCTTCCATCGGATTGCGTAATAAACCCAGTAGCTCATTTACCAGGCTGAAATCACCTTTCGTGGCCTGTTGTATGGCCTCTTCTGCCATATAATTGCGCAGGATAAATTCAGGGTTAACCGAACGCATCTGCGCACGTCGAATAGGAAAGCTCGCTGGCTCATCTTTTAAGCGCGCTTCATATTTAAGTAACCAGGGAGTAAGCTGCGCAGGGTTGCGTAATAGCCCCATCAAATTAGCCAGACTCTCCTCAGATCCATCAAAGTCAGACAGTTTTCTGAAGAAACGATTCATATCAACCGCTTCGCTGGCGAAAAGCTTCGTCAGGTCACGTATTAATTCTTCATCGACTTCCATCTCAAGCTGCAGCCCCATTCGTTTTCGGAACTCAGCCAGCTCAGCCAATCGATAACGCTCAGGGTAGGAATCGAGCACTTTGACCAGATCCTCTCTTTCGATCAGCGGCAGCAGCGCCTGTGCAAGACAGGATAAGTTCCAATGAATAATGCCCGGCTGCTGGGCAAAGGCATAGCGCCCCTGATGATCATTATGATTACTAATCAGGCTAGGGTTATAGGTATCAAGAAAGCTAAAAGGCCCGTAATCAAAAGTCTCGCCAATGAGCGACATATTGTCAGTATTCAGTACCGCGTGGACAAAACCATAAGCCTGCCACTTAGCGACCAGGCTTGCACTACGCTGGACCACTTCAGTAAACATTGCCAGATAAGGTTGCTCAGCCTCTAAAAATTCTGGGAAGAATCGCTCCAACGCATAATCGGCCAGCTCTTTTAATGCATCATGTTGGCGAGTGTAATAGAGATGCTCAAAGTGCCCGAAGCGAATATGGCATTGCGTGACGCGCAAGACCGCAGCACAGGGTTCCATCATTCCCTCGCGCATCACCATCTCTTCACTACCGACCAGGCAAAGCGCCCGTGTCGTTGGAATGTTTAATCCGTGCATTGCTTCGCTAATCAGGTATTCCCGAATACTCGAACGCAGTACCGCACGCCCATCACCAAAACGGGAGAATGCCGTTTTACCCGCGCCTTTCAGATGCAGATCCCAGCGTTCTCCCTGCTTATTGACCACTTCTCCCAGTAAAAGCCCCCGGCCATCTCCCAGTTCCGGGTTGTACACACCGAACTGATGCCCTGTGTATTTCATTGCTAAGGGCTCACTTCCCGGTAACAAAGCATTACCACTAAAATAGTCGGCAATTTGAGCAGGCTTAATCCCACAAGGATCAAGGTCCAGAAGCTTGGCAACGGCAGGATTAAACGAGATCAAATGGGGATCACGTAATGGCGTCGGCTCAACACGCTGATAGAACGATTCGGGTAAACGAAGGTAACTGTTGTCAAAATTAAGCGATTCAAGCTGAGCCATATCTGAGTAATATCCGCAAATGTGTAACGAGCTTTTACCCTAGCATTTTACTCAGGTATTATCATCCCTATTATCGTATGGTTTTTATCGGAATATTGCAGATATGAAAAACCCTCTTCCCATAGCGACACTTCTGCTGAGCTTTGCTACTTACTCCTATGCTGAAGGTCCCAAATACATACAACTGGTCGACAAGCTTGACCGCCCAGAAGATGGGTATTGCCTTGACGTCGTCGGTAGCGGTGATCAGGTTCGCCTGGACATGCCCCTTACCTCTCATAACTGCAAAGGGCCTCAGCCTTATCATGATGAAATAGTGGATTTTCGCGATGACGGCACGCTATTTTTTCCTGCTTACCGTGGCTGCGTGACAGTGATGGGGGTTAATCAGATAGCCTTAGCTGGTAATGCATTAATGCTGAAGCGCTGCGGTGCAGTTGAGCCTTTTTTAAATGGGCCTGCATTTCAGCACTTTAAACATAAAGCGAATGGTCAATTTCAGCTACTAGGAAGCAACCTGTGTATCGTCTCAGGTAAGTCGTCACATACAACCTACTCTCCCGATCATAAGTGGAGAAGTCTGTATATGGAGGATTGTGATAAGGCTTCGCTACCCTATTCTGCGTGGAAAGTTGCAGAGGCTGGATATGAGTAAGGGAGCGGTGTGAAAAAGAAGGGGATTACAAGGGAACATAGCATCAGCCATGCTCCCTGTGTTTTAAATTGTATGAAACAATTTAAAACTTATAGAGGACGAATGTTCTCTGCCTGAGGACCTTTCTGGCCCTGAGCAACAGTGAATTCTACCTGCTGACCTTCCTGAAGGCTTTTGAAACCATCGCCAGCGATTGCGCTGAAGTGTGCGAAAACATCTGGGCCAGACTGCTGCTCGATGAAACCAAAACCTTTCTCATCGTTGAACCATTTAACTGTGCCAGTCGTTGTATTAGACATAATTATTTATCCTATTTTCGGAAATTAGTGTAACCCCTAAAAGGGTCAAGAAATGCAAAATGTTTACGTTGTACTTATGAAAACAGGACGAGGAACAGTAAAGACTTCGAAATGACGTGCATAAATAGGCTATAAAGCATCGAGCTGCGCGAATAATATACAGTTAGTCAAATCAGGTCAAACGATTTCTAAATAATCGCAGATCAAGTAGTCTGCAAAATCTTAACCAGAGGAACGAGCAACTTAAGCATGCAGGAACCGAGTTATCAGGAAAAGATCTGGCAAGTTGTCGCGATGATTCCTGAAGGGAAAGTAGCCACCTATGGTCAGGTAGCTGAGCTGGCTGGCTTACCGCGTATGGCAAGAGCGGTTGGCCGTACCCTCAGCCAGCTTCCTAAAGATACTCAGCTTCCCTGGTTTCGGGTGATTAATGCTCAGGGGAAGATCTCCTTCCCAAGCGATAGCAGTGCTTATCTTCGCCAGCGCGAACGACTGGAACAAGAGGGCATCAGTCTGATTAATGGAAAAATCAGACTGAAAGATTATCAGTGGAACCCTTAAAAATGTAACACCGCAATTTTAAGTGGGTGCTGACCATCTGCCGATGGGAAGTCTGCTTCTGGGTGCAAAATTTCATAATCAACGACAGGCTGCCCAGCCTTGTTCGCACAGCGTTTTACCAACTCCAGCCATTCATTAATGTCGACTTTTGCAACATTATTGGTACATATCAACGTACCGCCTGGCTTGGTTGCTAATACAGAAGGCTTTAAAACACTCTGATAATCACGAATCAGATCCACAGTACCAAAGTGGCTCTTTGCCCAACGCGGCGGATCAAGATAAACCAGATCAAACTGCTGCTCTTCCAACTGCGGATATGGACGAGGCTTCTGACCTCTCTTTACTCGCTGCTTAATAGGCATCCCGGCAAATTGTTTAGCCGCGGTAAAAAAGTCGCTCTGAATAAACTCAATCTGATCATTATTGAGGTTATTTAATTGAGCATTCTCTTTGCCAACATCCAGGTTACGCTCAGCAAAGTCGACATTTACCACCTTCTCAGCACCGGCAACCGCAGCGCAGACACCCACACCACAGGTATAAGAAAAGAGGTTCAATACAGTTTTATTATTTGCATTATCAAGGACATAACGACGCCCAACCCGCATGTCTAAAAACAGTAGCGGATCCTGCCCCGCATGCTTTCCTCTGACACGGTAGTTAACGCCAATCTCCTGCCCTACCCGGTCGATGCTGCGCTTATTATGCTCATCCTGACGTCGGGAGTTCTTTGCGCTGCGATCGTTATACACAACCTCTTGAACATCAAACAACGGCATATAATGCCCGCTGATTTGCGCAACCTGTTCATCAGAAAGAGCTTCATGAAAGGTCTGAATCAACAACTGCGAACCATAACGATCCACCGTCAACCCTAACGCGCCCTCATTCGTACCATGAAACAGACGATAACAAGTGGTGCTCTCCTCTTGCAGTTGAGCCAGAAGTTCAGCTCGATATTCATCGGCGTTCTTCAGTAGAGAGGTCAGATCGGACATGAGGAGATTCCTAAAAAATGTAGGTGGCGATTGTACTCTTAAGGGTTAGCTATAGCGAACATCGAAGTTGAGAAACAACGATCAGCTTTCTGTTCGACACCAGCACTCAGCAAGGTGATCATCGACCATCCCGACGGCCTGCATATAAGCATAAATAATGGTCGATCCGACAAATGACATTCCCCGTTTCTTCAGATCTTTTGAGATCGCATCACTGATCTCAGTTGTCACAGGCACGTCAGAAAAGCTCAGCCAATGATTGATAATCGGCTGGTGATCAACATAAGCCCAAAGGTAATTGGAAAAAGAACCAAACTCTTCCTGAATCGACCGGAAAACATGGGCATTTTTACGCGTGGAATAGATCTTCAGCTTGTTACGAATAATCTCAGGATTCTCCCGCAACGCTTCCAGCTGTTCATCTGTCATGGCCATCACTTTATCAACATCAAAGTGATGAAACGCGTTGCGATACCCCTCTCGTTTACGCAATACGGTTTCCCAGCTCAAGCCAGCCTGCGCCCCTTCAAGAATCAGCATCTCAAAGAGCTTTTGATCATCGTATTCAGGAACAGCCCACTCATTGTCATGATAGTCGGCGTAGAACTCCTGACCGGGCTTATTACCAAAACAGCGTTTTTTTCCATCTGTTTCTGAGACACGCATAGCTTCAATTCCTTAAAGCGAAAAAGTTCAGCAGATGAAAGTAGAGGAAAAGAAGAAGCAGAGCAATAGAAGGAATTAATCCCAGCAGCAAGCTGGGATTAATAGGAAACAGCTTACTTGTCGAATTGACCCAGCTCAGCCATTTTTTCAGCAACGGCAGCAAATTCAGGCTTATGAGCCAGAATCTCTTCTTTGCTCAGGCCATCCAGCTCATGCGGGAATACCAACCATTCATTGCTCTCGTGCACGTAGTAGTCAGGTACATTGCCGGTCTTATTATTAGCAGGCTTATAGTAAGGCGTCGCTATACGAATCTCAGGGGTGTTCTTTTTGCAGGCTTTTTTCAGCTCAAGAATTGTCTGCGCAATGCTCAGACCTGAATCATGAACATCATCAACGATCAGCAAGGAATCTTCAGACTCCAATCGTTTAATCAGGTAGGTCAGCCCATGCACTTTAATGTGGCGAGAGCGCTCACCAATCCCTGTGTATGAAGATGTGCGGATAGCGATATGATCAGACTCTACACCCAGGCAATCCAATACTTCCTGCACAGAAATACCCACCGGGGCACCACCACGCCATACACCGACGATATAATCAGGACGGAATCCACTTTCAAAGATTTGCAAAGCCATCTGCGTTGAATCTTCCAACAGCTGCTGGGCACTTATATATACTTTATCCATCTTCCACCTTCTTATGCTGAACCTGAGTTGATAAGCATGACCGTATAAGTCAGATTCCTAGCAAACATTGAGTTAAGCAGAACGCTTAGAAACAAATAAGCCCCGACCCAAATCGAGGCTTTATTCCGCATCTCACTGGTATTATGAAAGGAGCAGCAAAATCGCTGAAAACTCCTATGAAGCCAAGCGGTTTATCTTAGCCTATTACCAGTATTGCTGGCAGCGCGTCTTGCTATTTAGCCAACCACACCGCTTAAAATTGAAGGGCGCGATTCTACGGTAAAGGCCCTTAAACAGCAAATTCGCAAAGCCCTTAGCTAGGCTAATCAGTTTCACCGCCCCGCCGTAAGTTTGAATAATAGTCGATCCGTCATATTCCATGGGTCCATGATCATTCTTCAGGCAGAAACGCCCTTGCTGCCAGCCCACAGAATAGCTTGGCCCAATGAAGTGTTCAAACTGGTCCTATTGGCATTTTGCCTTTTCCATTAACCTGATTTCACTGGTTAATTAGGGGACAAAAATGGAAATCATTGAACTGACTCATCTACAGCTTGCGCTGCTATCACTGGCTGTAGCTTCGGCATCAATGATTACCTCAATCACCGGTATGGCTGGCGGTGTTCTTATGTTTGCCGCCATGAATGTCTTTATGCCATTGCGCCCACTCGTTGCTGTTCACGGTACCGTTCAAGTATTTAACAACGCCGCTAGAAGCTGGTTTCTACGTCATTCTATCCGCTGGAAAATGTGCCTGCCTTTTGCCATCGGTGCGGCGATTGGTGCGGCCTTAACAACACTTTTCATTGTTAACTATGTCGGTGAATTCTTTCCCCTGTTACTCCTGCTGTTATTGATTCTCTACACCCTGTTCAAGCCTAAAAAAATGCCTCAGATTCGCATAAAAGATGGCAAATTTTTTTGGGTAGGTATAGCCACCGGTAGCATGGGAATTATCGCAGGTGCGATCGATCCCCTACTGGCCGTATTCTTTTTCCGCGACGATCTGAGCAAAGAGGAGATTGTCTGCAATAAATCCTTAATGCAGATGTTCGCCCATATCACCAAGATCCCTGCTTATCTGTTTCTTGGATTCTCGTTTATCGACAACTTTTTCCTGATCGCAACACTGAGCCTGGCCGCTGTCGTCGGAGCAAAAGTAGGTGTTGTGATTTTAGGCCATGTCAAAACCAGCCTGTTTTTCACCCTGATGAAAGTCGCACTCTTTATTGCGGCAGGCCGTATTGGCTATGAGTTATTACCCACGTTTGGAGCCCTGCTATGAGCAACACATATTCCCTAGTAAATCCTTTTGATAACAGCCCTCTCGGTGAATACGAGTACACACCTTGGGCCACCCTGGAAAACCAGTTGGCAATGTTAAAAGAGGGCCAGCTCAGCCAGCGTAAGACTGCTGCTTTTCAAAGGGCTGGGGTGCTGAATAAATTGGCGGCGCTTCTCAAAGAGCATAGCGAAGAAATGGCGACACTGATCACACAGGAAACCGGTAAAACGATATTGGATTCCCGAGTTGAGATGATGCGCGCTTATAATGCTGCGATTGCCAGCGCAGAGGAAGCACGACAGATTCAGGGGGAGAGCCTGGATTCTGATGCCTACGCACCTGCTGGCGGAAAAATCGGGGTAGTTTGCTGGAAACCACTGGGCACGATTCTATGCATCACCCCTTTTAATTTCCCGATCAATATCGCCATCCATAAAATTGGACCTGCTTATGCAGCGGGTAACACGATCCTGTTTAAACCGGGCCCTCAGAATACCGCTTCTGCTCAGTTGCTGGTGAAACTTTGCTACGAAGCAGGTATGCCGGAAAATACCTTGCAGCTTTGCATGCCTGAGTTTTCAGATCTGGATCGTTTGAATGCCCACCCGGATGTTAACGCGATCAACTTTACTGGCGGCACCGCTGCGGCCAATGCGATCAGCGCAGCCGCAGGCTACAAAAAACTGCTTCTGGAATTAGGCGGAAATGATCCCCTGATCGTAATGGATGACGGCGATCTGGAAGCTGCGACAACCGCAGCAATCAACCACCGCTTTGCAACTGCAGGGCAGCGCTGCACCGCCGCGAAACGCCTGTTTATCCACGCAAATGTGTATGAAGCCTTCCGTGATCTGCTGGTCGAGAAAAGCAGTAAACTGGTGGTTGGCGATCCAATGAAAGACGATACCTTTGTGGGTCCGGTTATTAATCAGGGTGCCGCTGATCAGATCCGCACCCTGATCGAGCAAGCAATTGAAGATGGGGCCAGTGTTGCGCTGGGTAATCAGTATGAAGGCGCATTTGTTTACCCAACCATTCTGGAAAATGTCAGCCCAACCTCTGAAATCATGGTCGAGGAAGCCTTTGGGCCTGTAATGCCACTCTATAAATTTGAGT
Source organism: Neptuniibacter caesariensis (assembly GCF_000153345.1). Classification (GTDB taxonomy): domain Bacteria; phylum Pseudomonadota; class Gammaproteobacteria; order Pseudomonadales; family Balneatricaceae; genus Neptuniibacter; species Neptuniibacter caesariensis. The sequence goes on along the minus strand of NZ_CH724127.1, from coordinate 525,442 downwards.
CTGTTGAAGAGATTATTCCGATTATCAATAACACCGCTTACGGTCTGCAAGCCGGCGTTTTCAGCCAGAACCTTGCCACTATTAAAGAACTTTACGAGCAGTTAGATGTCGGGACACTGGCGGCAAACGATGGCCCAGGGTTCAGAACAGAGCACTTCCCATTTGGAGGGGTAAAAGAGAGCGGTATCGGCCGTGAGGGCATCAAATACGCTATCCGCGAAATGAGCTATACCAAAACGCTGGTCATCTAAGCCAGCTTCTATTGGCGGGCCTATGAGTTCAGGCCTGCCACTTCTCAACAATATCTCTACCTTCAGTGGATTTATGCACTAGAGAAATGCATTCAACTCACCCTTTATTGATCAGCTCTGCCAGCTTCTTAATACCAGGCTCAATCAAACCCGTAGAAATGGATGAATACCCTAGCCGGAAACAGTTACGTGGAGCGTCTTGCTGCAAAAAATGGATATGACCAGGCTCAATGAGAATACTCTCCTCACGGGCGCGCAAACTAAGTTGCTCAGCATCCAAAGACTCAGGCCCCTCTACCCAGAAACAGGATCCACCGAAAACAGGCGCGGTATGCGATTCAGGCAAGTGGTTATTAAGGGCTTCATCCATCGCATTCCAGCGCGTTTTATAGTTTCGGGTGATATTCATCACCAGGGCATCGTGATAACCACGCTCTAGAAAAAGCGCCACAGAGCGCTGATTATTAGTTGCCGGATGGCGAACCATTAAACGCCGGAGGGCACGGGCTTCTTTTATCAACGCCTTTGGCGCCACCAGATACCCTAACCGCAAGCCTGGGGCCAGCGTTTTAGATAAACTGCCGACGTAGATCACCCGGTTATGCTCATCGAGGCTCTTCAGCGCGGGGATGGGGTTCAAATCGAAGTTGGTCTCACATTCATAGTCATCTTCGATAATGAAAAAGTCCTCTTCATCCGCTCGTTTAAGCAACTCATAACGACGCTCAAGAGGCATAGTCACCATCGTTGGGCACTGGTGACTCGGAGTGGTGTAAACCAGATCACATCCTTGTAAAGACTCATCAGGAATTAACCCAGACGCATCGGTTGGGATCGGCTTTAACTGGGCGGGATTTATCTTAGCGATATTACGAATATCCACGTAGCCGGGCTCTTCCAAACCGATAGTACTACCCTGATCAAGCAGTAGCTTAGCGATCAGATAAAGCGCTTGCTGGGCACCCACTGTGACTAAAATTTCATCGGCAGATGCCCAGACGCCACGCCTGGGCAACAGACGCGTACGAATCTGTTCGATCAACAATGGATCATCACCATCAAAACGATCGGCTGCCCAATCACTCACTGCTGTCGTGCTCACCGCATCACGGCAGCACTCACGCCAGTTCACAGTAGGGAATAAAGACGCATCAAACTGGCCATAGATAAACGGGTATTTATAGCGTTGCCAATCCTGTGGTTTAACAATGTTATGTTGCTGACTGGGGCGGATTTTGAAATGACGATCCCAATTGATCGGGTTCCGATCATCCTCTTCTCGTACAGAACTCTCAGGTGGGTTTGCGCTACCTTTAAGGATGTCGGGGTTAACAAAGTACCCCTTTCTTTCACGGGCGATAAGGTACCCATCATCGAGCAGGTGCTCGTACGCCAGAACAACCGTGTTGCGACCTATACCCAACTGTTTGGCTAGCTTTCGGCTGGAGGGCAATGCTTCATCAAGAGGAATATTTCCGTTAAGAATAGCCGTGGCAATTTGTTCGCGAAGCTGCTGCTGAATACTACGCCCCAGAGCAGAATTAAGATGAAACAAGTGAAACACAAGCCGCCCTCTTAATGGTGATTGTGAATGCTGACAATGTACACCTGAAGTCGTCCCAGGCAAAACAAAAATCCGGACGGGTGACCCCAGTACCGGATTTTCATATTAGCAGCGTCTCTCTTTTGGGGAGCGCTTTAGGCATAGCTGAAAGCTATTAACTGTCTGATGTTACGCTTTCTAACGCATCATCAAGCGCATCAACAATCCGGTCAATGTCTTCACGTCGCGCGATCAAGGCGGGGCTCAGGCAGATACAGTTATTCAACGTTTTAAATGAGCGATTGGTACGGCCAATAATCACTCCATTTGTCATACAGTGCGCGGCGATGGCCAGGCTGACAGATTCATCAACCGGCTCCTTGGTTTGGCGGTCTTTAACGAGTTCAAATCCGGCAAAGAGACCTTTACCACGTACACTACCAATCAGGCTGTGCTTTTCCATCAACTGGTTAAGGCGGCCGCGCAGATACTCGCCCTGTTCATTAACATTGTCGAGCAGGTTCTCGCGCTCAATGATTGCCATATTCGCCAAAGCAGCCGCTGGCCCCGCTGTGCAACCACCAAAGGTGGAAATATCCCGGAAATACCCCATTCGCCCAGCTTCAGCATCATTCAGCAACTCAAACACAGCTTCGGTTGTGACCGTGCAAGAGATAGCCGCGTACCCAGATGCCACCCCTTTTGCCATCGTCACAATGTCAGGCTGAATACCGTAATGCTGGTAACCAAACCATTTACCGGTCCGGCCAAGACCACAGACCACTTCATCGATGTGGAGCAATACATCATACTGCTGACAGATTTCCTGAACTCGCTCCCAGTAACCCTGCGGGGGCTCAATCACTCCACCACCGGCGGTGATGGGTTCCAGACAGATCGCACCGACAGTATCCGCCCCCTCTTCGAGGATCACCTTTTCAATCTGATTAGCCGCCCAAACGCCGTAATTTTCCAGATCGGCACCTTCCTGAGCACGATACTCACAGCAATGAGGAACTTCGACAAACCCCGGGGTAAAAGGCCCGTATTGATTGCGGCGTTCGAACTGCCCTGTCGCACTGAGGCAGGTAATAGTCGTACCGTGGTAGTCACGCTCACGATATAGAATCTTGCTTTTTTTACCGCCGTACTTCAGCTCCGCAATCTGGCGAACCATTTTGAACGCCTTTTCGTTCGCTTCTGAACCTGAATTTGAGTAATAAACACGACTCATACACGGCATTTTTTCCAGCAGCTTTTCCGCATACTCAGCCGCAGGTACATTCCCCGCAGTCTGAGCAAAGTAGTTCATCGTGACCAACTGATCCTTAACCGCTTCGGCAATTTCAGTCCGACCGTAACCTACATTGACCGTCCATACCGCACCGGATACAGCATCCAGATACTCATTACCTTTGGCATCCCAGACACGCATGCCCTCACCTTTAACAATGACCATCGGATCATTGGTTTTAAAGTTTTCATGTTGGGCGAGATGATGCCAGACGTAGTCGCGATCATTATTTACCACCTCTTTTGCATCAAATTCATTGGCCTGGAATGTCATGCTATTTCCCTCAATTATTCAGTTCATTTCATAACTGATAAGTTACTGAGCTGAGTGAAAAGCCGTTAGAGCCAGTTGTAAAACTATGATGATGCCAGTTTCTTCTTGATCGCCTTATGCACACCTGATGCACGTAAGCCATTGATGGAAAACAGCAAAAAACCAATCCAAACCAGTACAAATGTGACTAAGCGATTGCTGTCGATAGCCTCCATGAAGACAAATACGGCCAGCAGAAAATACAGAGTTGGCTCCAGGTACTGCAAAATTGCCACACTGGAGATATTCTTCATCCTTTTCACACCAAGGGAAAACAGGCCGAGCGGTAGAAGCGTTAAAGGCGCAGTTAACATCAGCAATTGCTGGGTGCGAAGATCTTCAGGCTTGAAGCTCATATGATCCGCTGCGAAAACCAGATAAATCAGGGCAAAAGGCACCATGATCAACACCTCCGCACTCAATGCATTCAACGTATCAATCTGTACCTGCTTTTTTATGAGCCCATAGCCACCAAATGCCAGCGCAATACCAATCGTCAACCAGGGAAAAGACTCAAGGTTAAAACAGGCATAGACAAAACCACTCAGGCAAAAAATCAGCGCCAGTATTTGAAAGCCATTCAATCTCTCTTTAAGAAAAAACACCCCAACCAGGATACTGACTAAGGGCGTCAGAAAAAATGCCAGGCTGACCATCAGTACCTGCCCATGGGTCACGCCCCAGGTATTGAGATACCAGCTAGTTGAAATGCAAGCCGTTGAGAGTATTAACCAAACACAAGAGCGCAGATCCAGCAGCAGCTTAAATACCCGAACCGGCGTCACCGTGATATACAGCAGCAGCGCCATCATAGGGATCGACCACAGTACCCTAAAAGCAAAAATCTCCACCGCCTCCACCCCTTTCAGGTGTTGATAAAAAAGCGGTAGTAACCCCCAAACCACAAAAGCTGAGGTGGTTAATAAAAGCCCTATATGGCGTTGTAACTTCTCCATAACAAATGCTCACTTTCAATGGCTTAAAAAACAAAAAAGCAGATACCCCCTAAATGGCACCATGGGGAGTATCCGCTGGAAAAAACTTCCAAAAGCGATCGGAACTTTACGAGATTTGTCGGTCCGCTGCGGAAGCAACCATCCGTGTCAGGCTGGAAAGATCAAATACGGGTAGGCCGAACTTCCGGTGAAGTGCCGGCGCAAAATGAGAGAGATCAGTACACTCAAGAACGATCGCACCAACCTCCGGGTTTTCGTCCAGCATCTTCTCGACAACCGTGGTCAGTTCCGTTTCAAACTTATCCATATCAAGATCATTAGAGTCGCCGCGCAAAATCACTTCGGCAAATTGCGGTTGATCCTGCATACCGGCAATAACCATAGGCTCATCCTGAATACCCACACCAGAAAGGTGAGCATCCGTTAACGCTTCAGAGTTAGCGACAACAACCCCAACCTTTTGGCTCGGCTTAATCATTCGAGAAACCAGCGGCACCTGAATAAGGCTCGACATAAAGACCGGGATATCGACGGCTTCAGCAATCGCCTTCTGATGCAGAGCCAGGAACCCGCAACTACCGGTAATCGCCTTGACTCCCTCTCGCTCCAGCTCTTTAGCGGCCTCGATAAAAGGCGCCAATAACGCAGGATCCCGATCGCGAATCAAGCGCTCAATCGTGGCGCCTTGAACAGTTTTATAAATCACAGGAAAATCGAAGCTGGCAGGATGTTTAATATGTCCTTCAGGCTTCGGGAAATATGACTCCAGTGAGATCACCCCAACAGTGACGCCACAAATGTTAATACCACCTTTTAAAATCACGCTATCACCTTAACTAAAACGCTCTGGAGCAAACGGCGTAATATCCACAGAGGTTTGCTCATTGTTAATAATCTCTTTAATCAACTGCCCTGTTGCTGCTGCAAAGGTCAGGCCCAGATGACCATGACCAAATGCCAGATTCACCCGGGGATGATTTTTCAATGTTCCGATGACGGGTAAAGAATCAGGAGTAGACGGTCGGCTCCCCACCCAACTGGAAACTACTTCAGGTTCGTTGCCCAGCATCGTGCTGGCATGCTTCAACATCGTATTGGTTCGACTAAGCTCTGCGGGCGCATCAGCATGCGCAAACTCAGCTGTTCCAGCCAAGCGCACACCATCCGCCATCGGCGTAAGAAAAACAGCCTTATCCAACCAACCGACAGGCCTGCTAATCTGCTTCTCTCCAAGATCGAGTGTTAAGTGATAACCTCGCTCACTCACCAGAGGAAAGTTAAAACCAAGAGGTTTCAGCAACGCTTTCGAAGCCACACCAGCACATATCACCACCTGATCAAAAGTAAGCGTCTGATCTGATAGTGTTATCGCTACACGCTGACTGTCTGGGATAACCTCTTGCGCAACGTCTTGAAGAAGAACACCACCCTTTTCAGAAAAATAGCGTGCATAGTTCTGGCTAATTGATACAGGGCTCACGGTAAACCGCGTGTCTGGATAGAAAACCCCACCGGCATAAAATCGTGCCAGATCTGGCTCCAGATCAGATACATCATGAGCGCTCAGGAAATCCAAACGAACGCCTGATTGCTGGCGCTCTAACATATCACCTTGTTTAGCATCACTAAGATCTTGTTCGGATGCGATTAAGGCCAGACAACCATTCGCCTTCACCAGATTTTGAGAGTCACTTAACCGCAGGAGTTTATCGGTCGACTCATAGGCGATTTTTTGTAGCGATGTTAATGCCTGTTTGCCCTGCTCATATTTTTCGCGGGTGCATGACTTAACAAATCCGAGCCCATAAGGGACCAGATTTGGCAGGTAGCTGGTCTGCATAGATAACGGGCTGGAGCTGTCCAGCAACATACCCGGCATCTTTTTCAACAGTGCAAACTTGGTAAATGGCAGGCAGGCATAATCTGCAAATAGCCCAGCATTACCAAATGACGCCCCCTGACCGGGCTTCTCTTTATCAATCAGGGTCACTTTATAACCCGCTTCCAGCAAGCTAATGGCGGTTGAAAGACCAACAACACCGGACCCGATGATAGCAACTGTCTTTGTTTGCATCTTAGTTGTCCAAACGGTGAAATACTTAAGCAGGTTTAGCTGCAACGACCTGAATTTCTACGAGTAACTCAGGCCTTGCCAAACGGGATTCAACACAGGCCCTGACCGGTGCATTTTCACTGTCGACCCAGGCATCCCATATCTCATTCATCTGGGCAAACTGAGCAATGTCTGACACCCAGATATTTGCACTGATCAGATGGCGCTTTTCGGTACCCGCATCCGCTAGTAACTTATCGATCTGATTTAGAATTTGCTGGGTTTGACCTGCCATATCCTGTGAAGGGTCTTGAGCAACCTGACCGGCCGTCCAGACAAGGTTTCCGAAAGTGACCAACTGGCTCATTCGCTGATTAGAGTGTTGACGTTGCAACATGAGATAGATCTCCGATGTAAAGCACTTACATGCTGCTAAAACCCTATAAGCTGGCTAAGCAACAAAAACGAACAGATCCAGAGAACATCAATAGGATGCACTGGCATCTTCAATAAGAGACCGACACCGGCCCCGTTGTTAAAGACATTATTTGTTGCAAAAAACATAATAACAAATCGTATTTTTTTAATAACTCATCAGAATTTCTTATATTGTTGGCCGCACACATTTTTCTGTGTTTCAGATGCAAAATTTCTTAACTCCACATTATTAATAGCTCAACCATAAAAATCACTGAACACATTACGTGACCTCAAGAGGAGAAACATAAGAAAAACTTATGTAATCAAATATTTTTTAGAATTGTATCTATGTTCTCTTTGATTACACTGAATAGATCGATAGGCCGAATTCTGAGTTCAGATCAGGCATAGCAAGGAGTGCTTCTATATCGAGTAAAAGAACGCATAACAATAAGAAGTGCTGTAGGTAATAAAATGGATAGAAGAAAAATAGACGTCGGACTTTCCACGTTTTTAATGATCATCTCAGTGATTATTCTGACAAACGACAATCTGGCGGACGGTGGTGCTGAAAGCGATCTGGGTATCCTTTTTTTACCTCGAGTTGTCGCAGGATTCATTATTCTCTTTGCTGCAATCATCGGCATTCAATCGCTGAGAAGTCTCTCTCAGGGGCACAAACCAGAAGGGCAAGAATTGATTGCTACTGATGGTTTCACCGGTATCTTCATATATATCGCTATCTTTGTATTCTACTGGTTAGCCGTTCCCTATCTGGGCTTCATGATCACGACACCGATCGTCATGCTCGCGGTTGCTTATTTACTGGGCGGGCGAAACTGGCCACCCATCATCGCAGTCTCTGTTATCACTCCCATACTGATTTTCTATGGTTCCCGTGAATTTCTGCGCGTTTATCTGCCGACCTGGGCATTTTAATAGGGGACGATGAAATGATTGATAATATTCTCAGCGGTTTCAGCTCTATCCTGGCAATCGGCCCTATTCTTGGCATTGTTCTGGGCGTTGTCATCGGTATTATTTTTGGCGCAATTCCTGGTATTTCAGCCATTATGGCGATCGCCATCATGCTGCCAATGACATTCTATGTAGACCCGATTATCGGCATTACGATGCTGCTGGCGGTCTATAAAGCAGGCATCTATGGCGGATCGATCTCGGCTATCCTTATTAATACACCTGGCGCAGCTGCCTCTTTCCTAACTGCACAGGATGGGCATGCTCTGACCAAGGCAGGCAAATCCGGCAAAGCACTGGATATGTCCCTGTTCGCATCCGTCTCAGGGGAGATGCTCGCTACACTGGTATTAATTCTGGTTGCGGCACCTATCTCTGCTATTTCGTTGCAGGCAGGTCCGATAGAGAAAGTATTCCTACTCCTGTTCGCATTTACGGTTATTGGCTCTATGGCCGGTGAATCAATCCCGCGCGGCCTGCTCTCTTGCTGCCTGGGTATGCTATTCGCCATGGTAGGCCTTGATTCAATTACCGGCTCATCCCGCTTTACCTTCGGCATTCCTGAACTGATGGGCGGCTTTACCTTTACCCCAATGCTAATCGGTATTCTGGTAATGCCAGAGGTGTTCAACGTCATCAGACGCCGTAAGGTGCCCCATCATGAGATGGCGATTACCCGCTCGCCAAAGCCTGCGGATAATCGTATCAGCCTTAAAGAATACCGCTCTGTATTTGGCACCATTCTAAAATCATCAGGTATCGGCACCTTTATCGGCGCGTTGCCTGGGCTGGGTTCCAGCACCGCTGCCTTCATGGCTTATGGCGAAGCGAAGCGTACCTCTAAGCAACCAGAGAAGTATGGTAAAGGTTCTGTCGAAGGTATCGCTGCTGCCGAATCAGCCAATAATGCGGTCTGCGGCTCAAGCATGATCCCAATGCTGACACTGAGCATTCCCGGGGATGATGTAGCAGCACTATTAATGGGTGCGTTCCTGATCCATGGCCTGACGCCCGGCCCGATGATCTTCTTTGAACACACAGAAACCATTTACGCTATTTTTGCTGGCTTCCTGATCACAGACTTGTTCCTGCTGGGTATTGCCCGCTCTGGATTTAAGTTCTTTGTGAAGATGGCTTCGCTACGCCGTTACTTCATCTTCCCATGCGTGACTGTCTTCGCGTTTACCGGGGCATTTACCGCCGGTCAAAACATGAATGACATTCTGATTTTGATTGTCTTCACTATTGTCGGATACAGCATGCGCCTGGTCGGCTTAAACCCAGCGGTCTTTATCATTGGTTTTATCCTGACACCTTTCCTGGAACAGAACCTGGATCAGGCCTTCGCCATTGTCGGTACGGATTACTCCCAATTCCTGGCTTCACCTTTCTCCTGGGTCTTTATCGCCCTGTCAGCATTCTTCGTATTTTCCAGTATGCGAATGCGCAAGAAGTCTGCAAAAGACCAGAGCACTGCTCGGGAGGAGGCTGCCTGAATTACACCTGAAACACTGTGTCGTGAGTCGTAAAGCGTCAAGCGCACCTTAAATGAAATATAAATATAGAAAAGCTTAAGGAAGTGAACATTATGAATTCAAAGAAAAACCTGCTGTCTATTGCTACCGCTGTAGCCCTGACTGTTGTTTCTGGCGCGGCATTAGCCGAGTACCCTGAAAAACCGATCAAAGTGATCGTACCTTGGGGCGCAGGTGGTGACTCCGATCTGACCACACGCATCTGGGCAGACGCGGTTGAAAAAGAGCTGGGAGTACCTGTAGTCGTAATCAACAAAACAGGTGGTGTAGGTGTCGTTGGTACCTCTTTCGTAGCTAACGCGAAACCAGACGGTTACACACTGATCAACGCTGGCCTGAGTAATATGCTGGTTACGCCTAACTTCAGTAACCCTCCTTACGGTTTTGACTCTTTCACACCGGTTGTTAAATTCACTTCCGTTCCATTAGCTGTCGTTGTTGCAAAAGACAGCCCTTACAAGTCATTCGATGACTTTATCGCAGGGGCGAACAGTAAAACAGTTACTCAGGGTTCCTGGGGTGCGGCATCTTCAGGCACCATCATGGCCAACATCATCGGCAACCAGGCAGGCTATAAAGTTAAATACGTTCACGGCAAAGGCGCCGCTGATTCTATGGTGTCTGTTGTAGGTGGCCATATCGATTCTGCTGTTTCTTTCCCGCCAGCTTTCGGCCCACATGTGAAAGCTGACCGTGCTCGCGTACTGGTAATGGATCAGAAAATGGACGCTTTCCCGGGGGTTCCAACCTTTGCTGACTACGGAATCAAAGGCACCTTTGGTGGCTGGTCCGGTGTCTTCGCTCCGAAGGGTGTACCTCAGGAAGTGGTAGATAAACTGACAAAAGCAACGGCTAAAGCGATGCAGCAGCAAAAAGTCCTCGATGCTTACAACAACATCGGTGCACTGGTTGATTTCCGACACGGCCCTGAGTGGGTTAAGGATCTAAACGCAACCTACGAAATCTATAAAGAAGAAGCGGCCCGCGTTAAAAAGTAAGCCTAAGCGGATAGACACACTAAAAGGCCGATGCACCCGCATCGGCCTTTCCCGTTACAGGCTTTGCTGTAATACAGCCAATACAAAACCCTCTCTTGCATCAAAACAAAGGTTGCCATCTCAAAACATAATTTTTTACGATATTATTCATGCAAACATCAGAATATCTAATGACCGAATAAACAGGATCAGACAATGAATCTTAAACAGATGGAAGCGTTTCGTGCAGTGATGCTTACTGGCTCTGTATCTCAGGCAGCCAAACAGCTTTTCCGAACCCAACCTGCGGTCAGTATGATGATAAGCTCCCTGGAAGAGGAAGTCGGCTTCCAGCTGTTTGAGAGACATAAGAAACGTCTTTACCCCACCCCGGAAGCCAACTATCTGTATAAAGAGGTTGAAGCGATTTTCAGTCGGATTCAGGATGTCAGCCAGACCGTCCAGGACATCCAGAACAAACAATTTGGTTTCCTGCGTATCGGCTGTATGCCAGGTCCATCTACCTTCTACTTACCAAACCTGCTGGCTGACTTTCTGGAAGATCACCCTAAGGTGCAGGTCTCTTTGCAAACACGAACATCCGACCTGGTCGCTGAATGGGTCGCCTCCAATCAGTACGATATCGGTTTAGCTGAAATCACCCAGCATCAGTCTCAGTTAGCGGAAGATGATCGCTTTACCCTGCCCTGTTTTGTCGCCATTCCAGCGGACAATCCACTTGCCCAGCATGAAGTGATAACAACCAGTCATCTGGATGGTGAACCCATGATCACCCTGCATCCGGACCATATGATCTTTCACGATCTGCTAACCCAGTTTGAAAAGCACGGGCATGCAATGAACGTAAGGCTGCAAACGCGCTTCTATATCCCGGCGCTGACATTTGTTGAACGCGGCCTTGGCGTTTGTGTGATGGATCCCATGTCGATTATCAGCTACCAGAGCTATGCTCGCCCCGGGAAGGTTGTGTTCCGCCGCATCAGCCCTGCAATAAACCTTAAGATAGGCATTTTTTATCCAAGCGACCTGCCGCGCTCGATGATCACCCAAGAGTTTGCTGAAAGATTACGGGAAAACCTGATTCAGATACGAGACTTCCCGGATCAGTATCTGAACTGGGGCGAGCCTCATACGTCGGATAAGTAAGAGCAGACACAAAAAAGCCCTGCGGTTAAGCAAGGCTTCTTCGATTTAAATCAATGGCGGTCAGGGAGGGATTATTTCACCCCTTCGGGGCCGTGGTCGCAGGCTCCCACGTTGTCTCGCTTCGCTCGGCTCAAACCCTCTTCTCGGGTTCTCATCCCTCAAGTTACAGACACAAAAAAGCCCTGCGGTTAAGCAAGGCTTCTTCGATTTAAATCAATGGTGGTCAGGGAGGGATTCGAATTTTAACATTAAGCTTCTGTTTTAAAAAAAATACCAAAAAATAGAATACCGACAGTGTTACAAACAGTGTTACTTAAATGCAAAGTCAGATAATGACTTGGAATCCATAACGGCTAGAGCGAGCAGTTTTAGCGCTTTTACTTTTTACAACGCCTAGCTCACCGGAAAAATGCGAGCGCAGCGAGTATTCTGTCCGGTGGAGCTACTTGTTATGCCCACGCTCAGTTTTTGTTGTAGCCGAAAGCGCCTCGTGAAAGAAACACCTCTTTCCAGTAGCTTTCTCGCTCAATAATGAACTTGTCGTCAACCTTCATTGGGCGATGTTCGAGCAATGACAGCGTAAAGTTGTTCTCTGCGTATTCAAAGCCTTCTGAATCAATAATTTTAGTAAGTTCGTCATTCCAGCCATGGCCAGTGCCAATATAGCAACTCCACCTTGACCAAACTCCAGAATCACCATATGCAGAGCCGACGTAAGTTTTTCCGTTGCTTTTATCGGTAATAACATACACACCCTTTATGTTTTCAAGAGCCGCCCTCCAATCCGGTTTCGATTGCTTGAATATTACTGACAAGGCGCTAAACGTGTGATTTATATTTTCATAACCTGGAAATTGTTCGCCCGAATAAGGCTGTTTCAAAATTTCACTCACCATCATGTTTTCGAGGTGATTCTCTAGGTAGAAAGCTCTGCCTCTTGATGGTTTTGGTAGTTTTATTTTCAGCCTTCCTACGTAAGGCGAAAATTCAGGCAGCTCTTCTATCTCGTAACTATGGTCGTGCGCAACATCGCCTCTATGAAGAACCCGATAAATCCCTCCAAAAAGCCAAGTGTCTGATTCTGGATAAAAGTCAATTAGTGAGAATATATATTGTCTTGAAAATTCATCTTTGCTGCTTCGCCAAGTATTCCATTGAAACCATTCGCCTTTGTCTCTTACATAAACATCAAGCGGCTGGTCACCGCCATTCCACCGAGCAGCGTGGAATTTGTACTTACTGGGATCATCAATATGAATGATGTTCGAGAGCGGTATGTCACGCATATATCGTTCCTTTTAAGACATAACATTTTAATCAAAAGCGCGCGCGTTTTTTCTGCTTACACGGAAAACCAGGGCTATCGTAATGAGTTGAAAATAAATCACTTTTTGACAACACCGCCATTTTCCTCCGATAAAAACGAACATTCGTGTTTTGATGAACTTCTGTGCGCAAAAGTCTGCGCAGCAATATCCCTAAGCGCTTAATATGTAACCCTTTTAAGAAAAAGACAAGAATAAAAGCGCGCCAGATGCAGCAGAAAAATGAGCATATAAATTGGACTTATCTATATGCTCTTCGCGAGTCATGTTTAAACTATCTTTCTATCCACAGAAGAATAGATCGAACATATCCGTTATTGGAACGAAGCGATCAAACCTTTAGATCGCGCTCAGCCCTCAAGTTACAGGCACAAAAAAGCCCTGCGGTTAAGCAAGGCTTCTTCGATTTAAATCAATGGTGGTCAGGGAAGGCTTTCAGTCCCCCCCTTCTTTTAAGTTTGGGTATTTCTGAAAGAACTCTTAAATTAATTTTTTAGATCTGCCGATCTAAGATGATATTCACTACAAGCTTTGTCACACAGCCACAAATTTCAGCCCCTTGAATACGCGAGCCGGGTTCCCCCGCTCTAATTCCTGATGCTGCAACCAGTGGGCTTTATCTAACCTGGATTGCTCCTCCCGCACTTGCTCAGCGAGCTTCTGCAAGATAAGCAGTTTAGCTAAACGCTTATTCGCATGTTGGCTGCGTTCGCTTTCCACCCTGACACTGATGCCCGAGCTGACATGTGTCGCCCGAACAGCAGAATCAGTTGTATTCACATGCTGACCACCAGCTCCGGAAGCCCTGCACGTTTGATAGGTTATTTCACCGTCGTTGGTCTCTTCCGCTATCTCATAAACCTGGCCGCTAAAAAACCAGTTTTTACGTTTATGTTTTGGCCTGAAAGGACTCTGACAGATCCATAACAAGACCCCTTGCCATGTTTCAGCAAACTGCTTCGCCCTCTGAGGGCTATCGGCATCACACTGCAACAACAGTGATTTATACCCGCCCCTTTTCTCAGATGGCGTACCACTGATCAACTTAATAGAGACAGCCTGCGCTTTGGCATCCTTATCCAGCTGCTTTAAAGCCAGGCCCACCGCATAAGCGCACTCATCTGGTCCCTGCCCAGCAGATAATTGCAGCAATATCATGAGCAATCTCCATTGGTTTTGAAGGTCAGAGCCGGGCGTAAACGTGCAATCACCCTAACTAAACCAGCATCACAAAGATCATCAATGATCGTTTCACAGTCTTTGTAAGCCTGTGGCGCTTCATCATAGAGCAGCTCTTTGTTGTTGCAGATCACTCGGCTACCCAGCTCTGTTTTAAGCAGATCCTGCTTTTTGTACTTACTACTCAAACGTTGCTGGCAATCGCCTCGCTTCCATTTACGACCTGCACCATGTGCCAAAGAGTGAAGACTTTCATCTAAACCCGATGAGACCTCATCAGTTGAAGCCGTTGGCTGAACCAGGTAACTGTAATCGCCACGTGAACCTGGAATGATCACAGCCCCCTGATCAGCCGGGGTTGAACCTTTGCGATGTAACCACGCTGGCTCACCACCGCACTCTGTTTTGCTGACGAGGTTGTGGTTAATATCCAGTATCAGTTCACCACTTTCCCTTATGGCTTTTAGAAAACGTTTGGCGATAAATTCCCTATTCAGCTCAGCCCAACGCAAGGCTTCATTATGTGCAGTGAGGTAATCATGAAACGCCTGGGTCTCAGCCAATAGCCCTTGGTGGTTAAAAAAAGAAATATGCTCTGTAAGGATTTTCTGCCCCAATCCTCTCGAACCCGAGTGAACCAGCAATAAAACCTTTTTGGCATCTATCCCTAATGCGGCAAGTTTGGCGCTGTCTTCGACCTGATCAATGACCTGGAATTCGGCAAAATGATTGCCACCACCGATGGTGCCAAATGCCTGATCAAACGCTGCATTAGTCACCTGCTTTTGCTGTTTACGCTCAGTAATCTCATCCTGCCAAGCACTCCCCAGTGGCGACTCTACATCATTCAGTTTTTTGATCCACTTCTGAACATTGAGCTTTCGCAACTCTGCGCTGGTTTGCCATAACGACATCCCACAGCCGATATCATTACCTACCAACGCCGGGTAGATTTTATTGCTGGTTAAGAAAGCCGCACCAATCGGATAACCGCGACCCGCATGCAGATCAGGCATACCTACCACTTTCAACATGCTATCCAGTTCAGATGTTTTGATTAATTGTTCTGTTGCAACACCCTCAATCCACGTTCGTTCAGACGCAATAAGGGTGACTTTATCAGTAATTTTTTGGACGGAATTGCCCATACACCAATACCTATAAAATTGGGTAAATAATTTAAAGATGTATTGGCAGGCCTAGAGACAAGGCGGGAGGAGATTGTAGTTCGCTTCCTGCGCTACAGAATCTGACCTGCAAAGAATGTAATCGCATATGTCATGATATTTCTCCTTTGCAGTTAGTTGGTTAAATAATATGCGGCGGGATGATACTGGGCAATACTAGCGAAATCAAGAGAGGGGCTGAACGATTCCATTCTAATTGCATGAATCGGGTTCTCATCCCTCATGCTACAGACACAAAAAAGCCCTGCGGTTAAGCAAGACTTCTTCGATATAAATCAATGGCGGTCAGGGAGGGATTATTTCACCCCTTCGGGGCCGTGGTCGCAGCTCCCACGTTGTCTCGCTTCGCTCGGCTCAAACCCTCTTCTCGGGTTCTCATCCCTCAAGTTACAGACACAAAAAAGCCCTGCGGTTAAGCAAGGCTTTTTCGTTATAAATCAATGGCGGTCAGGGAGGGATTCGAACCCTCGATACGTTTCCGTATACACACTTTCCAGGCGTGCTCCTTCGGCCACTCGGACACCTGACCAGCTCTAAAACTCGTTAGTGAAAAGACTTGTCTCAACCAACGAGGCGCGCATTTTAGCATAGCCTTGTGACACCGCAAGGCATTTAGCTAAAAAAAGAAAAATAATTTCCGAAGTGATTACGACACAGATCAAACGACCGACCGATTGGTCGAAAATTACACTACCCCTTGGGTTTACGGCTTAGTAAACTAAACATTCAATAACTAAAAACTCTAGAGATTCACCAAGTAATGCGGCCCGTTACCAGCCTAAAGAACGCCCTGTTTAACTCCCTGTATCGCTCGTCAATAATCAGCACATTTTTTGCCCTGATTATTGTCGCCACTCTTATCTTTCTATCTATAGAGAAGGATCTACGCCAGGAAGGCCAGTACCTAGGACAATTGGTATTTAAAGAGCTTCGTCAAGCCATGGACAGAGGCGCTAGTTACGAAGAGGTGGACCAGCTCATTGCTGAGATTAATGATCACGCGCCTGATATCACCTACTCAATGTATCGTAGTGAAGCGATACAAAATCAATTCGGTGAGGGGCGCGAACTCACTCAGGAGATACTTGCCCATTTAAACGGAAGTCCTGACGCTACTCATGTCGAATCGCTAGAGAAGATTCACTATTTTCGCTCCATCAATTTTCAACAGGAATGCCTGGCCTGCCACCAGAATGTGGCGGTAGGTGATCTGGCGGGTGTTTTAGATGTTAGCTTTCCTGCCCATCGGGTCAGAATTCCAATTTCCGAAGTTCTGATGGGGCTGTTTCTGGTTTTTAGCATCACGATTATCTCTTCCTATCTGGCACTCTCTACCGACCTGTTGTCGCATATGATCCGGCCGCTCCAGAAACTCGAGCGAAAGCTTAAAGAGACTGAAGGCCACCATGACCTTAATGAAAGACTGGAACTGGATTCTGACCTTAAAGAGATCCTCAGCATTGAGCACTCGTTTAATGCCCAGCAAGAGCTGCTGCACTCGGCTTTCCAGAAAGTAGAAGAGGTTTCTATCTTCGATACACTAACCAGCACCTATAATCGCCATCAACTCGACCGTTTATTCACCGAAGAAACTGTACGCGCGATCCGCCAGAAGAAACCGATGACCATCGCGATGATCGATTTGAACGGATTTAAGCAGATCAATGATACCCACGGCCATCAGGCAGGCGATGAGATCCTGGCGCATTTCTGCAAGGTGCTCCGTCATAACCTGCGCATGACCGACAAAGTCATCCGCTATGGAGGCGATGAGTTTATTGTACTGCTTCCCGATTGCAGCAAAGAGATGGCTGAGGGTTTATTTGCTCGTATTGAAGAGATCACATCCACAGAGCCCTACTATTACAAAGGCCAGGTTCTGTTCACTCAGTTCAGCAGCGGCACTGCGGAGTTTCCTAGCGAATCAGCGTCTGACCAAGGCCTGGAACTGATTGAAACCGCGGATGCGCGTATGTATCAAGAGAAGCAACGCCGAAAGGCAAACCGCACCTAATCTTTTAAAAGCGCTAGAAACAAAAAAAGCCCGGTTAAAATAACCGGGCTAAGTAATACCTGGAAGGTATAGAAAACAATATTAAATAATTAGTCAGCCTGACGACGCAGGAAAGCAGGGATATCCAGGAACTCCAGATCATCCGTACCTGTCTTCTGCATTACCGGTTGCTCAGATTCAACTTCACGGTGAATCTCAACTGGTTGAGCACGCTCTTTTGGCGCTTCACTACGGTTTGTACGCATTACCGCTGGCAGTTCCAACTGATCGAAATCAGTCGCTGCGCCCGCTGCAGTAGCCACTGCAGAGGCACGGCCAGTTCCCGTATTAACAACCTCAACCTGGGCTTCTTCAGCTCGACCCAGGCCTGTCGCAACGACAGTTACCGTAAGCTCATCAGTCAGCTCAGGATCGATAACTGTACCAACGACGATAGTGGCGTTCTCAGAAGCATACTCTTCAACGATGTTACCCACTTCCGAGAACTCACCCAGACTGAGGTCGAGACCAGCGGTGATATTCACCAGAATACCACTCGCCCCCTTCAGGTCTACGTCCTCAAGCAATGGGCTGTTAATCGCGGCTTCCGTTGCTTCAGTTGCACGGTCTTCGCCACGGCCACTACCGCTACCCATCATCGCCATACCCATTTCGGACATGACGGTGCGCACGTCTGCAAAGTCAACGTTGATCATACCCGGACGGATAATCAGATCAGCGATACCCTGCACCGCACCTTTCAGTACATCATTACATGTATTGAAAGCATTAATCAGACTCGTATTTTTACCTAGTACAGGTAAAAGCTTTTCATTAGGGATAATGATCAGAGAATCAACATTCTCTTTCAGCTCTTTAATCCCTTCTTCAGCGATCTTAAGACGCTTGCGACCTTCAAACGTAAACGGTTTAGTCACAACCGCAACGGTCAGAATACCCAAATCACGCGCTACTTCAGCAACGATAGGTGCTGCACCTGTACCGGTACCGCCACCCATGCCAGCAGTGATGAAAACCATGTCCGCACCATCCAGCATTTCGGCCAGACGTTCGCGATCTTCCAAAGCTGCCTGACGGCCAACTTCAGGGTTTGCACCCGCACCCAGACCTTTAGTCAGTTCACCACCGATCTGAATGACTGTTTTAGAATGCATGTTATCCAGCGCCTGAGCATCTGTATTCGCACAGATGAACTCAACCCCATCAACATCACAGCTAACCATGTGCTGTACGGCATTACCGCCACCACCACCAACACCGACAACCTTAATGACGGCGCTTTGCGGGATGCTATCTGCCAACTCAAACATACCGATCTCCTTCCAGATTTTGCGCTTTGTTATACGACCAGCGCTTAATATTGTTTTCTTCCGTTAACCTGTATCCCGGTTTCAGAAATTACCTTGAAACCAGGTCTTCATCTTATTAATTACGCTCACCTGCTCGACCAGCTCTACTTCAGGAATTTCCTGCGCAGGCTCATTACCCAGATCGTCATGAGCGTAAAGCAGCAACCCCATACCTGTTGCATAGATAGGGTTACCCAAAATATCTTCCATTCCTTTTACCCCATGCGGTGAGGCAAGGCGCACCGGCATGTGGAAAATCTCTTCAGCAAGCTCAACGGCGCCTTCCATCTTGGAAGTTCCGCCAGTTAGCACAATGCCTGCCGCAACCAGGTCCTCGAAGCCACTGCGACGCAGCTCAGCCTGAACCAGGTTGAATAACTCTTCATAGCGAGGCTCAACCACCTCAGCTAATGCTTGTCGTGACAATGTCCGTGATGGTCTGTCACCAACACCCGGAACCATGATGGTTTCATCAGGTCCAGCCAACTGCGCAAGCGCGCAGGCATATTTAATTTTGATATCTTCTGCATGCTGCATCGGTGTGCGCAGCGCCATAGCGATATCATTGGTTACCTGATCACCAGCAATAGGAATGACTGCTGTGTGGCGAATGGCACCACCGGTGAAAATGGAGATATCCGATGTACCCCCACCGATATCGACCATACATACGCCCAGCTCTTTCTCGTCTTCCGTTAAAACGGAGTAACTGGATGCAAGTTGTTCCAACACCAAATGATCAACTTCTAAACCACAACGGCGAACACATTTCTCAATGTTCTGCGCAGCGTTCACTGATCCGGTTACCAGATGCACTTTCGCTTCAAGGCGCACACCGGACATACCCAGAGGCTCACGAATACCCTCTGAATTATCAATCTCATATTCCTGAGGCAGGATATGCAGAATCTTCTGATCTGCAGGAATCGCAACAGCGCGCGCTGCATCGATGACCCTTTCCAGATCATAATCAGTCACTTCTCGGTCACGAACTGCCACAATGCCGTGCGAGTTCAGACTATTGATATGACTTCCAGCAATCCCAACGGTTACGGAGTGGATTTTGCAACCGGCCATCAATTCGGCTTCTTCAACCGCGCGTTGAATGGAGCTCACGGTAGACTCAATGTTCACCACCACCCCTTTCTTTAATCCACGGGATGGATGGGAACCGATACCAACGATGTCAATGCTGCCGTCGACATTGATCTCACCCACAAGGCAAACAACCTTGGAGGTACCAATATCAAGTGCAACGATCATATTAGAGTGAGCTGTCATTTTATCTTGCCAAATATTTTTACTAGCTGACTTAATTTTACTAAATAAGAAAAACAAACCAACCTTTTTTCAATGAATTTTTTTAAATTCTGAATACTTTTTAGGCAATCTTAAAAAATAAAATCCACTGGCTATAAATTTACTATCGGCAACAAAGAAAAAAGGTTGAGAAAAAATCCTTATAAATTTCAAGAAGCTACTGAAAGCCGCCTTTGCACTTTTGCTTGATGATTAAAATATAACCTCTTCTTTCAACAGCTTAAAAAACGCGAATAAATCAAAACTTAATTTTGATTATTTTATTATAAATCAATATTTAATTTTGATTATTCTCAAATAAATCAAAACTTAATTTTGATAAATCTCAATTAACTCAAAACTGAATTTTGATTTTTCACGGAATCATCAATATCTGAATTTGCATAAGTAACAGCCTAAACTGTTCAATTTATAAGCTATTTAAAATGGCTTTTTAACTATGAATTTGATTCAGGAGGACAAGATTTTGAATAGAGACAGGTCAAAATATACAGCTACGGTTTGACGCTTTTCAGTAGCCAATCGCTCAAACGAGCGTAAGGGTGGATCCTACAAAAGGAGGTAGGCTTATTTAGGGAATTCGACGTACAACTAGTATGTCTGTAATCGTTGCCTTGATCTCGAACCGCTCTGAAAGCCTGTACCCAAAGGGCATAGAAAAGTCGTTCAGGACTTATTCGCAGGTTCCTTAGATTGATAGGAGTAACTGCAATCGTAGTTCCGCCAATCGAAACCCAGCTCCGAATCAAGATAACGGCGTATGCTAGTACAACCGTCGGCTAGATATGAGGTATCCAGGAAGTTATCCAGAACATCAGCCCCCTGCCCCTCAGCAGCTTGTAAGCAGAATGCCAGATAACGAGGAAAAGGCAAAATATCATCTCGCCAGAGAGGCCCCTGATAATAACGTCCTACCCGCTCATAGAACTCTTTCTCAGAGCCGCATTTCTGAAAGCGATAATGCTCATCAGTCGACTGTGTGCACATCTTCGCTACCGTTTTCACCCCTGATGAATCAACGCTTTCAACATCAACCCATTCAAAGCGGTGCTCACGTTCGTAAAGCTCACTGAAGCTTTCTTCTGAACATTCAAATTGCGAACATATCAGAACCGATGTCTTATCTGCCTCCGTAGCACAGGATGCCAACTGCAAGGACTGGGGGTCGGCTCCATGCCGGCTTAAGAAAACAATTCCTACTTTGTTAAAGATGCGCCGATAACCCGGCACACGGACCAGCCGGAAATTACAGAGATCAGGTACGGTTTCACGAGCAGAGGATTCCGATAGCAGTGAACCATAACCAATAATGGAGATCATGACTTATCACTCTCGATTGCACGATCCACCAGCTCTTTGGAAATCTGTTTTTTGCCTTCGGCACCTAACTTTTGCAGCATCGCCACCTGGCTGACCAGATTACCCCTACCACTTGCCAGACGTTTATGCGCAGTATCAAAGGCTTGTTGGGTTCTGTCCAGATTACGCCCTATATCATCAAGGGATTCCAGGAAACCAACAAACTTATCATGAAGCTCACCGCCTCTTTTGGCGATCTCCTGCGCATTCTGGTTTTGATGCTCATAACGCCAGATGTTGTGAATGGTCCTTAAGGTAACCATCAACGTTGCCGGGCTCACCAGCATGATATTCCGATCAAACGCCTCTTTAAAAAGCGCAGGCTCCTTTTCTAAGGCAAGTAGAAAAGCCCCTTCAATCGGGATAAACAAAAGCACAAAGTCGAGGCTTCGTATATCACTCAGGCCTTGATAGGCTTTTTCACTCAAGCCCTTGATATGACCTCTGACAGAGAGCAGGTGTTCGCGAAGGAAACGGGCCTTTTCAGCCGGATCTTCTGCTGCACAGTAACGTTCATAGGCTGTCAAAGACACTTTGGAATCAACGATGATATCTTTTCCGTCAGGTAGATGGATCACCGCATCAGGCAAATACCTCTGCCCCTCTTCCGTGACAGCTACCTGAAGTTCAAACTCATAGCCTTTGCGTAAACCCGACTCTTCAAGCGCCCTCTCCAGGATCACTTCACCCCAGTTACCTTGCGCCTTACTATCGCCTTTTAGGGCTTTAGTCAGGTTAATAGCATCCTCACTCATCTGTTGGTTGAGGTCACGCAAGTGATTGATCTGCTCATGAAGGGCACGACGATCTTTCGCCTCTTTGTCGTATACATCCTCAACCTTGCGCTTAAAATCACCCAACTGATCTTTCAACGGATTGAGTAACTGTCCCAGATTCTCCTGATTGCTATCGCGGAACTGTTTACTCTTCTCATCAAAAATCCGGTTAGCCACATTCTGGAACTCTTCGCGAAGTTGCTCGCGTGCTTGCTCCAGGGTCTTTAGTTTATCGGCGTGAGCCTCTCTTTCAGCTTCCAGTCGTGTCTCAAGTTCTGCGACGACTTCACTTCGGTCAGCCAACTGAAAGGCGGTCTGCTCCAGCTTTTTTTCCAGATGTTTCTTTTCCTGAACCGCCGTCGTTAACAGAGGCTCAATGCCTCTTAGTCTTTCGGTCAGACGCTCGCGCTGTAGCTCGGTGTGGTGTTGTTCACTTCTGAGCTGCTGTAACGCTTCAGTTGCTTCATTCAAGCGCAGAGTGATCGCTTGCTCAGATGCCAGCAGATTAGCTTTTTCTTGCGCCGCAGCGGCTTCCAGATCAAGCCATTTCTGGCGCTGAATACGGGAAGTAAAATAAGAGAGGAGGAGAATGGTAAAACCACCTGCTGCTAAACCTAACAGCAGGCTTGTCAGATCAAGAGACGATAGGTCCCAGGTCATAATGTTTCTTTACCAATAAAGGTACAAAGCGGCCATCGCCACCAGCACCAAAGGTGAAGTGATCAAGAGCGCTTTAAGATCGCCCAAAACCTTCTGAATAATGACAACATGGATCACAGGGAAAGTGATGAACATACAGAGTAACGGAATCCACCAGTCCAGCTCTTTGAAGCCGTAGGCCATCGCAAATAACAGGGTTACAGCCGCAAGGTTGCCGCCCATGATGATCGAAACTGTACCATTCTTAGTTGAAGCGAAGGCAGGTTTTTCTTCTTCAGGCAGTTTATTAAGCGCCCCTGCACTCAGAGCGGCAGAAAGTGAAACCAGACCTGTAACAAGGAAGATAACCAGAGGATCAATGATGGGCACGATGAATCTCCAAACAACAAAACTATAAAGGGCGCATTGTATGCCTTTTATCACTCAGAGTTAACAGAACCTTTGCATCAGCCAATCGCGCCAAACAAACAATTAGACATATACTTATATCCAATTGGAATTTAAGATTCCTCTAATGTAACATCACCCTGTATTCACCGATTTATGGCTCTATCTAAATCCGCTGTTTGATCCAGTGGAGAGAAAATCCATTTGGGCGTTGCTCGCTGCGGAGCAACGCCTTTTTTTTGCCTTGTCTTTATCGCACCAGCATACCGCGACTTGTTTACGGCCTTAGCTCCACGGTAAAATTCTTAGCTCAATCTATGGATGCCGCTTTTTTCATGCCTATTTTCAAAAGCTTACGGAAGCTAATCTACCGTCACTTTAAGATTATGAAATGGCAGGCCGTACTCGCATTACTACTGTTATATGGTGTGAGTAGCTGGCTCCTTCTGTTTCTTGCCGGCGAAAGTAATCTTATTAATCAGGACTACCTATACTGGTTGGTCGTTACAGCCTCAACGGTTGGCTACGGTGACTTATCTCCTGAGACCGCCTTAGGCAAAGCGATTGTTGCTTTCTATATCATCCCTTTTGGTTTAGGTATGTTTGCCCTTACCGTGGGCAAATTTGCCGCATTCAGCGCATTTCAGTGGAGAAAAGGTGTTATGGGCCTTAAAGAACTTAATTTAGATGATCACATCGTTGTGGTTGGATGGAATGAGCACCGTACCCTCCCTCTGCTTAAGCTGTTAAAGACAGAAGCAAAGCAGAATCTAAATCGAGATATATGCCTCTGTGTAGCCGATGAGATGGAAAACCCTCTACCCGGTGTTATCGAGTTTGTCCGCTGCATTTCACTCAATGATGAAAGCGGCCTGGAACGTGCCGGTTTAAAAGAAGCTTCAACCATTATCATCGATTGCACCCAGGATGATCAGACCCTCAGTGCTGCTCTGAATATCTACAACCTTAATCCACACGCTCACATCATCGCCTATTTTCGCGATGAGAGCCTGAGCAAACTACTCAAACAGCACTGCCCAACCATTGAGTGTACGCCATCCGTTTCTACAGAAATGATGGTTAAATCAGCGATGGACCCAGGCTCCAGCATTTTGCATCACGAACTACTCAATGCCACAACAGGTATGACGCAATATTCTGTTGTGGTTCCTGAAAGCATTCCTGAGATGTCAGTACGTGATCTCTATGTGCCATTAAAAGAGCAGTATTCAGCGACATTAATCGCGGTTGATCTGGACAGTGACGGTCGTCCCGAAGTGAATCCGGCCCTAGAGCAGCGAGTTCGCGCAGGCTGTACGGTCTACTATATTGCAGAAACCCGTATTAAAGATTTTAACTGGGCGCTTATCTCTGGCCACTGAGTATCGGGAAAAGTCTCATACTATCTATCATCCTTGCGATCATAGGAGGAAACATCTTATGCGAAGGCTGTTTCTGCTTTTATTAGCTGTCTTCAGTTTCAATGCAGTTTCTGAAACCCAGGCCCCCGAACCGCAACTCTATAGAGTATTAGATGGCGGTTACACCGTCTGCCAGACATTGCCCCAGTATGAGCAACTAATGAAGTGGTCTCTGTATGGTGTGGGTAGCCCCCCGCAAACGGGTTGCTTTCCTGCGCCGGTAAATGCAAAAGCAATTATCAAGCAGTGCCCGGAAAATGATATTATTATCTGTCAGTTTGAAATCAGCCCTGAAGATGGTCGACCAACCATGCAAGTCTGGGCAAGTAAAGTTATGTTGAAACCCGTTCCGGCTCAATCCGGAAACTAAAGATAGAGAAAGAATCAGTGGAATTTCTGGTAAACGAAGCCGTTGAAGATTACGCATTTCAAAGCACGACCCCTGAACCTGAGTTGCTTCAGGAACTGATTGACGAGACCAACAAGAATATGGGCTGGCCGCAAAAGCTGTCTGGCCGCTTGGTTGGTCGAACGCTTAAGTTCCTTGCCCAACTGCATCAGCCAAAGAATGTATTAGAAATTGGCATGTTTACGGGCTATTCCGCGCTATCTATCGCTGAAGGCATGCCTGATGATGGCAAGATTATCTGCTGTGAGACGAACCCCAGAGCCATCGAATTCGCGCAGACATTCTTTGATCGCAGCCCACATGGGCACAAGATTGAGGTGATCTTTGGTAAAGCGATCGAGACCATTGAAACACTGGATATGGAACTGGATTTCACATTTATCGATGCTGATAAGCGTAACTATCTGAACTACTACCGTAAGGCATTAGAGATGACCCGCCCGGGTGGTCTGCTCGTCGTAGATAACATGCTCTGGTCTGGAAAAGTGCTACAGCCTGAATCCGATATCGACGACGTACTGGTCGATCTGAACAAAGAGATTGCGGCCGATCCAAACGTGGAGAATATCTTCCTCACCGTTCGCGACGGCATGAATGTGGTTCGGAAAATTCGCTAATGCCTTATCTGATCAGCCATTCTGAATCCGATAACCCGCAGCTAGAGATAGTCGCTGCAGTTCCCGCTGATAGCTCGCCAAGCACACTCATAATTAGTGCTGCATCTGATCTGTTGGATATCTATCTGGAAACAGATGAGTCCCACCCGCTGATGGAAGCATTGCGCAAAGTAAGAGCTGAATTTCTGGAAGATCTGGATTCTGTTGCAACCGTTCCCGAAATTTATGGTCTGATGTATTGGTTGTTGCAAGAACAGGGTATCGACAATCGCGGCGAGTCACTGGAAGAAACGGCCGACCGGTTAGGCGATATCGATATAGAAAATGATACTGACCAATTCTCTGATCTAATCTTTCATTTGAAAGATGCTGTGGAGCGTCTCTACGATCTGGAATTGGATTAGCAGCTGTCAGGAGGTGGGATGTCAAAGCTAGGAAAGCGTGTCTGGATCATACTCCTCCTGTTTCTTACCCTTCTTTTGGTAAGTACGCTCGCCTTATACTTTGCTTCACCTGCCCTCGCGGAAAAAGCGCTTAATCACTGGCTGCAGAAACAAAATTATTCTTCGATCGAATTACAGATGAAACCTCCAGGCTGGAACAAGCTGGAGATCGAGCAGATATCGCTTACCAAAGATAGCGAAGACAAAGTCATTCATCTGAGTTCCGGCAATATTCAGGTAAGTTACAACCCTCTTGAGCTGTATTTAAACCATCGCCTGGAAAGCTTGCTGCTTCCCCAGTCTAAAATTCGTATCGAATTTAAAGAAGCTAAAACGGTTCAGGAATCGGAATCTGAGCTGATTGACCTGTCAGGTATGCTCCCCAGCCAATGGTTAAGTAAAGTACCGGTTGGCGCACTTCGTGTGGGTGAACTTGATCTGATTCTGGATTACCCAGAAGGCCAAAACGATTGGGAGTTCAAAGGCGCCCTGCTTTTAGAAAATAGCACCCTGTATAGCCGTATTAATTTCAGCCGCAATAACAGTGAACTCGGCTGGGGTGACCTGCAATTAAACGCAGATGATCAACTTAAACTTCGCTTGCTTGAACAAGACACACCCTTTGTTGTGCTACAGGGACAAATTCAGTTTGCCAAACAATTGATGTTGAATTCAAAGCAATCCATTACCCTGAACAAACTCAGCGGAATTGGGGATAAATTTGGTATTACCGGCCTTCCAGAGCTATCAGGCTCGTTGGAATTTGAAGGCATCAGCAGCTTCCCGGTAAAAACTCGATTAACGCCGGATGCATTACTTAAAAGTATCCAAACCCAGCAACAGCTAACAGGCCATATAAAAGCCGCAAGCATTACTGAGCAGCTGGAAAGCGCGCAGATCAATTTAGAAGGCAAGCTAGGATTCTCTGTTGAGAAACTAGAGATCGAGCTATCGAAATCCAGCTCTGCGGAACTGCAAGGTTTAAATCTGATCCCTAACAAACCTCAGATAGAGCGTGCATCACTGAATCTGACCCAGCCTTTGCAGCTGGATATCAATCTGGCATCGGTATTTATGGATGAAGAAATTAGCCCACAGATATCCCCTATCGCCTTTGAACTAGAGACCAGCACAATAACGCTGCCTTCTCTATCAATTCCTGAAAGTAAAACCGCCATTTCACTTAAAGATATTAATCTCAAAGAGCATTCCTTAAACGGAGAGGTCAGCATAGCAAGGCTGACACCCAAGGTTCCAAACCAGAAGGTTCCACCGATAAGCGTTAACAGTCAGTTCAAACTGACGAAAAAACAGTTTGCGCAAAAGTTACGCCTTAAAACCGCTAATCTTCCGTTTCAAATTGATGCTTCAACAACCACTAACCTTACCAATCAGAAAACCCGTGCTAACTGGAAATTAAAACCGATCGCCCTAAAGAACATCGATCGAACCCTGGCTAATTTCGTAAAGATCCCCGCTAACCTTGCTGTACAGGGCGGCACTTTATTCCACAACGGTAGTGCTCACATCAATGCTCAGGGGGCCTATACCGCCACCCTGAATAACAGCCTCCGTAAAGTGAACTTCAGCTGGGATGAGATTTTCTTTGAAGGCTTAGAACAGGATTCCCGTAGCAGAATTCGTAGTAACGGCATAATAAGTGATACAGGCAACATTAAGCTTAATAAGGTTATAAGTGGTGTAGAGATCACAAAGGTCCAAACCCAGTATGCCTATGAGCATAAAAAAGGGCGTGATCAAATTAAGCTGGAAGCGACCCAGGCTGAGTTGCTGCAAGGGTTAATAACATTTGCTGATTTTGGATTTAATCCTCTGAAACCCGACTTCAGTACTCAGGTCTCAATAAAGCAGTTAGATCTGGGGGAAGTGTTAGCACTTGAGCGGCAACAAGGCCTATCCGGTGAAGGTAAGCTGAATGGTGCATTTCCGCTTCGCTTCAGTGATAACCAACTGACCATAAGCGATGGCATACTCACAGGCGAACAACCCGGTGGGCGTATCACCTTCACACCTTCAACCGCGGTCCAGGCTTATGCAGCAGCGAATATTGGTCTGAAGATGGCCATAGAAGCATTAGGCAACTTTCACTATGACACGCTGGAGATCGGCCTTAACTATTTGAGTGATGGCACTGCACTGTTAAAAACACGTTTAAAAGGGAAAAACCCGGAATGGAATAAAGGTCATCCGGTGGATTTCACAATCAATGTGGAAGAGAACATCCCTAAGTTAATAAAAACGCTACAGTTTGCTGATAAATTGACGAAGACAATTGAGAAACGTTACCGTTAGAATAAATTGGAATCTGTAGCAGAGTTGAGGAACAACCATGAAAGTAAACCAGATATTTCCAACACTGGTTATTGCGATTTCACTCGCAGCAGTAAGCGGTTGTTCGCCGCGGGTAGAAGTGGCAGTACCCAGTGAACCGATCACCATCAACCTGAACGTTAAAATCGAACATGAGATTTTAGTTAAGGTTGACCGCGAGATCGATGAACTTCTCTCTGAAAACAGCGACATCTTTTAATAGGAGGACAAGGAATGAATTTAAAGGCAATTTTAACCTCCATTATTCTGGCAATTTCACTCGTTGCTGCACCGGCTTGGGCTATATCTAAAGATGATGCCAAAGCGCAGGGACTAATCGGCGAACGTAATAACGGCTATCTGGGGATTATCACCTCTTCGCCGAACGCAGACCTTAAGAATCTGGTCACTGGCATCAATAATAAACGCCGTGCAGCCTATGACAAAGGTGCAAAAAAGGCCGGTGTTGAGCGTTCTGTATTTGAACTGCGTATGGGACAACGCCTTCAGGATCGAGCACCTTCGGGCCATTACATACAATTACCCAATGGGAAGTGGCAGAAAAAATAAGCCCTCTATCCCAGTAAGAGAAGCACAGATTATCTGTGCTTTTCTTTTATCCGGGCCCTGCCAAGCAACCTAATTCAGGACTCAGCCATGAAAACGATCCCGCCCTTAATCTTAAGTTTGTGCTGCAGTATGCTAAGCCAGATCAGTCAGGCTGAAGAGCAACCACCCTGGACCCTGAATCTGTACTTTGAAAACGATCTGTTTTCAGAAACTGATCAGAACTATACCAACGGTATTCGCGCTTCATGGGTTTCCCCTAACGTAGACAACTATCTAAAGGACGAGAGACTACCGGAATGGGTCAGAGATGTTAGTCCTTACTTACCGCTATTCGACCCTAGCGATGACAGCGCGCAGAAAGTAGAACGAAATGTGGTTTTAACCCTGGGTCAGCAGATCTATACCCCGGAAGATATTGATCGCTACTCCGTGGATCCTAATGATCGCCCCTATGCTGGCTGGTTATATGGTGGCATCGCCTACCACAGCCGTACCCGCGACAAGATGAACACTGCCGAACTCAATTTGGGGGTTGTCGGGCCTCTGGCGTTAGGCGAAGAAGCACAGGACTTGATACATAGTATTCGAGGCTTCCAGAAATTTAATGGCTGGGATAACCAACTGAAAAATGAACCCGGTTTCCAGCTGGTTTATGAACATAAAAACCGTATTTTCAAAAGCAGGCTCAGCCCACTTTTCGAATATGACATGATTCTCCATGCAGGGGGAAGTTTAGGTAATGTCGCCACCTATCTAAATGGTGGTGCAGAGTTTCGATTTGGCTGGAACCTTCCGCAAGATTTTGGCACCGCAGCGCTGCGCAGTGGTGGGGATAATAGCGCACCCGGACTGGGTGACGGTCGCTATCAGCGCGGTAGCCGGGACAAAAACCTGGGGGTACATGCGTTTATTTCGATGGATGGCCGCTGGGTACTCAGAGATATCTTTCTGGACGGCAACACGTTCAGAGATAGCCATTCAATTGATAAAGAACCCCTGGTCGGTGAAGCAGCTTTCGGTATTGCCGCCCTATACAGAGGCTGGAAACTCTCTTTCGCAAGGGTTCATCGAAGCCGCGAATTTGAAGGGCAGCCCGAGGGGCACGCATTCGGTTCTCTCAGCCTAAGCTATTCCTACAGCTTATAGCCCTAAATACTTGTGAACCTCTTGAATGGGTAGCGGTTTAGCAAAGTAGTAGCCCTGGAAATATTCGCAGCCCAGATCCTTCAGGAAATCCACCTGGGCTTTTTCCTCCACGCCCTCAGCCACAAGCTCAATCTGTAAACCCTTGGCCAAACCGATAATCGACTGCGCTATACAGCGATCATTTTCCGATGAGGGAAGACCATCAACAAACGATTTGTCGATCTTCAGCTTAGTCACCGGCATATGCTTCAGTCGTGACAAAGAAGAATAGCCCGTACCAAAATCGTCAATCGCCAAGCGTACGCCAAGTTCAGACATAGCATTGAGCTGAGCCCGAACAAGCGTTGAATCCTGACTAATCAGCTCTTCGACAATCTCAAGTTCAATCGCAGAAGATGGCAGATTATGCTCGCTAAGTACCTGCTCAATCTCTTTCGCCAGCATTGGATCATATAGCTGCTCACTGGCGATATTGACTGAAACCCATTGAACATCCCCCCCCATTTTCTGCAATTGCGAGATATCCTGACTCGCCCGTTGCAACATAAAGGAACCAATCCGCCCCATTAAACCGAGCTTTTTAGCTGCTGGCAGAAAATCCGCCGGTGAAACGAGGCCCTTTGTTGGATGTTGCCATCTTACCAGCGCCTCTAACCCAACCACTTTGCGCTCATCAGGGCACAGAATTGGCTGATAAAAAGCAGTGAGCTCCTGGTTTTTTAGTGCATCGACAAGCTCATTTTCTAAGGTGCGTTTACCTTCTAGTTCTACCATCCACTCAGTGGAGAAATATTGTACGCCTCCCCGGGACTGATCTTTAGTCCGCTGCATCGCAATCTCTGCACAGCGCAGGGGATCAAATGGTAGGTCACCCTCGGAAGGATAGATAACCACGCCCGTACTGAAATTGACACTTATCGGTGGCGAATCCAGGCAGATAAACTCTTTCTCAGCCACATACTGAAGTTCCTGTAGCAGCTGCTGTAGCTCTTCTGACCCGCGCAGGTTAGGTATCCAGATTGCGAAGGAATCACCCCCTATTCTGGACAGTCGATAGTGGTGGGTGAGTGAAATGGAAGAGAGCTGCCTGGAAAGCTCGACTAGTAACTGGTCTGCAACCTTATGGCCATGGGTTTCATTCACAGCACCAAAGAAATCGATGCCTAGTAAGATAAGTGCCCGACTTCGATCCGGATCAGGCGAATCCTGAAGATCATAATCAAGGCGCTTCTGGAAATTGTTTCTTTTTTCTAAACCTGTAAGGCCATCAAACTGTTCCAGAAACTCAAGCTGTTCTCTGTCTTTCAGCCAAAGTTCATGCTCATTAATCATCGAGATGTTATCTGCTAACGAAGCCACATAAGACATCTCAGCCATATCCCAGGAGCGCTGCTGATCTATCTGCTCCAAGCAAACCACCCCACGCAGCTCACCTTCTGAAAAAATCGGCGCATCCAGCATAGAACAGATAGCATTGGGAATAAGGTAGGGTTCCGAAAACTCGCATGTTCGATCATCGGTAATGGCATTGTCGGCATTGATCAGGCGACTTTCTCTGATGGCGCGAAAATAAGCAGGAAAATCCTTTTCGAAGAGCTCGACACCAAAATAATAACGATCTTCATCAAGGATGTATAAAACCTCACAGGTGATACATCCACGATGATTATCCAGTTTCCAGACACTGACACGGGATACGTTTAACTGCTTCGCGCAGGCTTTAACAATCCGCTTTAGCTTGGTAATCCGAGGAAACTCAATAAATCCCTGACCATGACTCACTGTCATCAATGACTTGTGCAAACGAATCAATTTCTCGATCGATGCCATTCACGACTCCTATGATCCAAACAACTGTTCTAATCTATTTCTGAAAAAAGTATAGCTTTTATCTACAATTTGTAACGAGCTTTCTTAAAAAGATTAGGGGAATTAAGTACCTATGAAGCTAACCAAAAAGCTGATCCTTGGTGAAATTATCTTCTTTCTACTCTTAATGGGTGGAGTCTTTTTTGCTGTATTTACATTTGTGTTACCTGAAATACGCGCCATAGAACGGCAGGGTCATCTTAAGAATCTGGCTAAAATCGAACATGCTTTCCAGAATGAGTTGGAACGTATAAAAATCGCTACCATCGACTGGGGCGAGTGGGACGATACCTACGAGTATGTCGTTAAACCCAGCCGGGATTATGAGGAATCGAATTTACTGGTCGATTCAATAGAGGACCTTAAAGTTGATCTTCTGATCATCCTCAACAGAGATCACCAGGTTATATCTAAACTCCATACAGAAAAGATGGGTAGCCTTGAGCGTATCAACTTACTCAAAGGTCAAAACTGGAGTCATTCGCATCCTCTATTACAATACTTTTCAGATAATGACTCTGCGATTTTTTTCACCGAGAAAGGCCCGTTGCTACTCGCCAGGCACCCTATTCTGACCAGCCAGTCTACCGGGCCAGCCAATGGTTACCTGTTTTTTGCCAGACTTTTAGATAATGAATTTACCGAACATGTATCGAGCTCTCTGGAGCTGGGCTTTACTGCTTCACTTGTAGATAAAACCACACTGCAACCCAGCGTAGAGTTCATCAATGACGATCTTTCACATGCTGTTGGTTATCAACAGCTCGCGAACAGCGTCGATAAAGTAATTCAGTTAGATATTGAGCAGCCCAGGCCTTTCTACCATCAGGCAATGAACGCTACCAAAATATCGCTGCTGGCCGTATTTATTATTGGATTAATGGCCTGCTTTGCGACTTACTTCATGCTGAAAAAGATCTTGGTCAACCCAATTATTCTGTTGCAGAAACAAGCTGAACTATTCACTAAAAGTGAAGGCAAACCCGCTTTTAGCGTTTTGCAAAGGGATGATGAGATTGGTGCACTATCCACATCTTTTGCCGAAATGGCAAAAGAGCTGTCTAATGACTTTAACCGGTTAGAACAAGAACGAGATGAACTTGAAAATGCCAGTCACACCGACGCTTTAACCAACTTAAAGAACCGCCGCTATCTTGAAGAGCTTATGCACTCTGAAGACACCTGGAAAGCTAAGGGTGATTGGACCATCTTCACCCTGGATTTGGACCATTTCAAAAAGGTTAACGACTCCTACGGGCATGATGTGGGTGATGTGGTCTTACAACAATTCTCAAAGGTCATTACTCAAAATTTCCGAGAGCAGGATATTGTCGTTCGAAGCGGCGGCGAAGAATTTACGGTTATTTGCAGACAAACAGATCAGCAAACCGCCAACAGTATTGCCGAACGGCTTCGCCTTGCAACAGAGATGAAAACGTTTGGCAAAGACAATAATCTAAGAATCACTTGTTCGATCGGATTCTTTACCATGAATATTATGTCCGCTGAAGCAGGACTTAAATATTGGCAAAGTATGATAAAAGTATCTGACCTTGCCCTTTATGCCGCCAAACACAATGGTCGAAATACCTGGGTTGGGTTGAACTGCCTAATGGGCTGCGAACATGGCACATACCCCAAAGAACTTCCAGATATCGGAACATGGATTAAGGAAAGAAAACTGCAACTTTCCAGCCCAAAAGCTAATCCCGAAGAGATGATCTGGAGCGCATAAACAGAACCGCCAAAGCGGCTCTAACAACGCATCCACAATACCTCGCTCAGGCATATTTGGTTTCTACATTTCTGATCAATGAACGGTAGAAAACTGCTTTCAGGCTATATCTGCTTTGTATTCCCCAAACATCAACCTCTGCTCACGATGAGAAATTACTGTTTCCTAAAATAAACTTTTGTCTATTTTCTATCACAAAACAGGTAAAAAACCGGTATCATTAGCCAAATTTTGAGCAGCACACCAACATAACTAAGGTAGCGAACTGAAGAGCTTCTGACTCTGCAGATTCAGCGACCAGACAACTGATCATAGGTAACACTAAGATGCCGACACAGAATCAGGCTCCTTTGGCGACTTTGGAGCAGACAGACGCGTTTATCGCACGCCATATTGGCCCTTCTGCCGCTGAGCAGCAGGCTATGCTGAAAGAACTAGGCGTAGCGGATCTTGACCAACTGATTACTCAGACTGTACCTGAGGACATTCTGGTCAAAAGCCCAATTA
Organism: Neptuniibacter caesariensis; assembly: GCF_000153345.1. Lineage (GTDB taxonomy): Bacteria > Pseudomonadota > Gammaproteobacteria > Pseudomonadales > Balneatricaceae > Neptuniibacter > Neptuniibacter caesariensis. Next base: position 491,352 of record NZ_CH724127.1, on the reverse strand, counting down.
ATCTTCCGGATAGCCGAACTGAAGAGGAGGTACTGACCTACCTTAAATCAGTGGCCGCTAAGAACAAGATCAATACATCGATGATCGGCATGGGCTACACCGATACAATCGTGCCAAACGTGATTCTGCGTAACGTGTTGGAAAACCCAGGCTGGTACACCGCTTATACACCTTATCAGCCTGAAGTCTCTCAAGGCCGACTGGAAGCGATTCTTAACTTCCAGACTATGGTACTGGACCTGACAGGTCTGGATCTGGCCAACGCTTCCCTTCTTGACGAATCCACTGCTGCGGCAGAAGCGATGACGCTATGTAAGCGTATGTCAAAAGCGAAGAAAGCCAATACCTTCCTGATCGATAAAAACGTACACCCGCAGAACATCAGCGTTATTGAAACTCGTGCAGAACCGCTGGGTTACGAAGTGATTGTGGGTGATGTGGCTGAGCTGATCGATCAGCACGAATGCTTTGGTGTGCTGGTTCAGTACCCAGGCACCTTCGGTGATGTAAATGATTACGCAGAGCTGATTGAGAAAGCGCACGATAAGAAAGCACTGTTCTGTGCGGCTGCCGATATCATGAGCCTGGTAACGCTGAAATCTCCTGGCGAGATGGGCGCTGACGTTGTATTCGGTTCTGCGCAACGCTTTGGTGTGCCTATGGGCTTTGGTGGCCCGCATGCGGCGTTCTTTGCAACACGTGATGCCTACAAGCGTTCTGTACCAGGTCGTATTATCGGTGTTTCTGTTGATTCACGCGGTAACAAAGCCCTGCGTATGGCGATGCAAACCCGCGAGCAGCATATCCGCCGTGAAAAAGCGACATCGAACATCTGTACTGCGCAGGTTCTGCTAGCCAACATGGCCGGCTTCTACGCGGTATACCACGGCCCACAAGGCCTGAAAACTATTGCCGGTCGTATTAACCGTTTCGCTTCGATTCTGGCGAAAGGCCTGCAGAGCAAAGGCGTTGAACTGGTTAACCAGAGTTGGTTTGACACGATTACCATCAAACTGGATAACGCAGAAGCGGTTTATAGCAAAGCGCTGGAAGCAGGCATCAATCTGCGTAATACGGGCGATAACCAGTTAGGTATGACCTGTGACGAGTGTACTTCACGCGAAACAATCAACACCCTATGGGATTGCATCCTGGGCGAAGATCACGGCCTGAATCTGGAACAGATCGATGCTGAGATCGCTGCATCAGGTGAGAACTCCTACGCCGCTAATCTGGCGCGTGAATCAGAGATTCTGACTCACCCAGTCTTCAACAGCTACCACAGCGAAACAGAGATGCTGCGTTACCTGAAGAAACTGGAAAACAAGGACATCTCCCTGGCGCACAGCATGATCGCACTGGGCTCCTGCACCATGAAGCTAAATGCGACAGCTGAGATGATCCCTGTCACCTGGCCTGAGTTCGGCAAGCTTCACCCGTTCGCGCCAATGGACCAGGCACAGGGTTACAAACAGCTAATCGATGAGCTGGAAGAGCAGCTCAAAGCGATCACTGGCTTCGACGCAGTCTGCATGCAGCCTAACTCGGGTGCACAAGGTGAGTACGCCGGTCTGCTTGCGATTCGCAAATACCACCAGGCAAATGGTGACGGTCACAGAAATATCTGCCTGATTCCGACATCCGCTCACGGTACTAACCCTGCATCGGCTGCACTGGCAGACATGAAGGTGGTTCTGACTGCCTGCGATGAAAACGGTAACGTTGATGTGGCTGATCTGCGAGCAAAAGCAGAACAGCATAAAGATGACCTGTCCTGCCTCATGATCACCTACCCATCGACACACGGTGTATATGAGGAAGATATTCGTGAGATCTGCCAGATCGTTCACGATAACGGTGGTCAGGTCTATATGGACGGTGCCAACCTGAACGCTCAGGTAGCCGTAAGCCAGCCTGCAGAGATCGGTGCAGACGTTTCGCACATGAACCTGCACAAGACATTCTGTATTCCTCACGGTGGCGGCGGTCCGGGCATGGGCCCTATCGGTATCAAAGCGCACCTGGCACCTTTCGTTGCCAACCACCCAATCCAGCAGATCGATGGTCCTAACCCAGAAAACGGTGCCGTATCTGCAGCACCATGGGGCAGTGCATCGATCCTGCCAATCTCTTGGGTTTACATTGCCCTGATGGGAGGCACAGGCCTGCGCGCTGCGACTGAGAATGCGATTCTGAACGCAAACTACCTGTCTAAGAAACTGGGCGAACACTACCCTGTTCTTTACACAGGTCGTAACGATCGTGTGGCACATGAATGCATCATCGACATGCGTCCACTCAAAGAGTCTTCAGGCATCACTGAGGAAGATGTGGCGAAGCGTCTGATGGATTTCGGTTTCCACGCGCCAACCATGTCCTTCCCGGTGGCAGGCACGCTGATGATCGAGCCTACTGAGTCTGAATCTAAAGCAGAACTGGATCGCTTTATCGAAGCGATGGCGCAGATCCGTGAAGAGATTGGCCAGGTAGAAGACGGTGATATCGACGCGGAAAACAACCCGCTACGTAACGCACCGCATACCATGGCTGACCTGATCGGCGGCGACTGGGATCGTCCATACAGTTTTGAACAGGGCGCTTTCCCGGTAGCACGCCTGCATACCAGCAAAGTATGGCCAACGGTGAACCGTATCGACAATGTATACGGCGACCGTAACCTGTTCTGCTCATGCATTCCGGTTGAAGATTATGCTGAGTAAGTAACTGAGGATCATTAATTAAGTTGGTTAACTTCTGAGTTTAATTTTGCAAAAGCGAACCAATTGGTTCGCTTTTGTTTCTTTGAAGCAAATATCAGCTGGCGCTTAGCTTACATTCCATACAGTATGTGATTAGTGCTCAATACCCTTCCATTTCTCAGCAAGTTTTTCGTTAGTTTTGAAGTCAACAACATTTGGTGAGCTAACTATGCTCTCTTTTTCAGCATTTTCCATTTGGGATTGCTTTAACTTCTCTTTTCGTTTTTTGATTAATAATGATGGGAGAGCAATAAATGCGGCACTCAAAGTTCGTTTACTTAAGTCATAACCACTAGCAATAACAACGGTTTCAATAACTGGTTTGTATGCCTCATCGCCAACAATCTCCACTAAAAATGCTATGAACTCTGTATAAACACTCCCCTCTTTGGCCTCTTTGAGCGCCCACACAATACCGCTCTGACCTTCTTGGTATAGCGGAAGGTCAAGTTCCTTAGTCACCTGTTCAAGCTCTACAAGTGCGGTAAGGGTAATGTCCAAAACGTCAGAAGAGACAACACCTAGCTCTTTTAACTCGGTGTAGCAGCTCATTGCCAACAACGAAGCTGGGTTATCTTGATATGGCGCTTCAGTTTTAAACGTAATTGAACCTAGTTCAAGCGCCCCTGGTAGAGATATCAGCTGGCCAGCCCGATAAAGCGTCACATCACCAATCATTAATGGCTGTGGCTTCAATTGCTGCTGTTCATCGATATTAGCAGGCTCATCCACATTAAACACTTCCGACTGTTCAAAGATAAACGCTCTTAGGTGCTTATCAATGAGCATATTCATTCTAAATAGGGGAATCGTTTTTCCTTCCAACTGCTCAAAGAACGCTCTCGCTTTATCTCTGTTTACAGTAGATTTAAGAGTATCAAAACGCCCAAAACGGTTAAGGTTCTCTTCGTCGATTACACCATTTATGAGTTGTAGCAACAGGTCTTTGTCTAACCCTAGCGCTTTTACAATACCGTCGATGCGGGCTTGCTCTGCTTTGTTTTGATAGCGATTAATATAATCTCTAAAGCTATTGCCTTCACTAAGACGTACATCGCCACGCTGCAAGTCATTCAAGAATAATCTAGCATGTCGCTGTTCTTCTTGTGTGAGGGATGAAAATGACTGATGCAGCTCATTAAGCGTCCGTTCTGTCTCCTCTGCACTAACCCCGCTATTTAACACACGTAAATAACGCTCGAATCTACTATTCATGTAGTCAGAATCTATTCGACCAGTATCAATTTCAGTCAAATAGCCCACGATATCGAATGGAATATCTGATTTTGAGCCGCTGGGATCGCGCTCGCTTTGGCTTGCCAGTTCTCGGTATCGCAGAGCCAAACCTAGATACACTTGCTCACCACACTCTAATGAACCATCAGTCCAATCTAGACCTTGAATTTTCGCGGCTTCAAGGTGTTTGTTGAAATCGCGATAAAGTGCTGCAAATTTCGCGCAGGCTTCATCATCTTCTGGCAGACACTCAAAATCTTGCACATCCGCATTGTTAAATACGGTTTGGATTTCAGCAAAGATTTCATTCATCGCCTCAATGTTGCTTTCTAACTTATCCACGAGCAAACCCAAAGGTTTATCTCCAGAATAGAGCTTCACTGCCTCATCAATATGGCGCTCCATCGTGTCTGGGTAGCGATAATAACGAATTGTGCCATGCGGCTTGTCTGGGCCAAACAAACGGTTGGTGCGTGAGAAAGCTTGGATAATGTTCTGGTATTTGATCACCTTGTCTAAATAGAGCGTATTCACCCATTTAGAGTCAAACCCCGTCAACATCTGGTCAACTACAATCATCAAATCAAGCTGTTTCTCTGGCTCTTTATGGATGCCCTCATACGGCTTTTTGTGCGACATCCGCGCCGCCATATCTTGCTTGAACTTCGGGTGACGGCCGAAGTCGAAGTCTTGACCAAACATCGCATTGTAATCCGCCATGATCTCTTCAAGGCCGTCCGCCTTAAAGGTTGGACCACGTTCTGCGCAGCCATCTACACTATTTTCCCCTTCATTGTTGATGTTAGGGTCAAACAGCGCCGACACTTTAAGCTCAGGTTTGGCGGCTTTAAATCGACGATAGTAATCGATCGCTTCCGCAATACTGCTGGTTGCCAAAATGGCATGAAATTTATTAGCTTGGCTTAATATTTCCCACTGCTCAATGATATCTGCAACGACTTGTTCTTGATGCGTATCCGTTTCATATTGAGTTTTTGGCACATAGTCTTCAATGCCTTTTTCATAACGATCATCAGGCAACGCTATCCCAGCCAACGGCACATCGTTCATAAAGTGGTTAAATTTTTTCTTCTTTTTGGGGTCTGCCATTGCCTCAGAGACCGTTTGCGCTTTTGCTTGCTGCAAAGCGACCGCTTCCCTTAGCTCCCGCTCTTTGAAGGTGCGTATTTTGTATGGATCAAAACCCAACACATTTTTATCGCGGATACCATCGGCAAGGCTATAACGGTGCAGTTCATCGCCAAAAATATCGGGCGTGGTGGTACCTTTGATCTCATTTTCACCTTGGATAGGTGTGCCAGTGAAGCCAAAAAACAGCGCCTTAGGGAAGGTTTTTTTGATGACGGTCAACATGTTACCAAACGTTGAACGGTGTGCCTCGTCTACAATAAATACGATTCGCTTCTCTCGAATAAGATCAATATCCGCAGAATTGGTGGCGGTCCCTTGGTCGTCGACCGCTTCAAAGATGTTGCTCATTTTTTGAATAGAGCTAACGATCAATGTCTCTTTTGGGTCTGAGCTTTTTAGCTTAGTGACCAACACATCGGTGCTTTCGGTAGCTTGCACCTCTTCCCTGTCATCGGCAAAATTGCGATACTCTTTAAGCGACTGTGAACCAAGCTCAATTCGGTCCATCAAGAACACCACTTTGTCGGCGTCACGAGACTGTGCTATTAACTGAGCGGACTTAAAACTGGTCATGGTTTTGCCCGACCCCGTGGTATGCCAAACATAACCACCAAGCCGGTCAGCATTCGAATTAATCTGTCGCCATTTAGTTTTCGCGACCTTATCAGAGATAGCATTAGCGGCGTAGTATTGATAGCTACGCATAACCTTGAGCACCCCATCGGTATTATCTGCGACGGTGTAGAAACCAATCAACTGATGTGCCATCGGAATCGAAAGCAGTGTTGACGCTACCTCTTTCCAGTGATTGACGGGGTCATTGTTCACATTGCCCCAATTAAATTGGTAATCAGGGTTAAACTTGCCATCGGCACCTGGGTTAGCGAAGTATTTCGACTCTTCTGGCTGCATGGCTACAAACACTTGCACCAGTGAAAACAAGCCGCTAAAAATCCCCTCTTTGGAGTACTTCTCTATTTGGTTCACCGCTTGACTAACTGGAATTCCACTGCGTTTTAATTCAATGTGAAACACAGGCATGCCGTTGATCAATAACATAATATCACCACGGCGATCATTACGCAGAGGGCTGCCACGCTCAAACTTAGGTTGCTGAACGATTTGATAACGGCTTTGTCCTGCCGCTATTTCTTGTCTGTCGTAGATCTTTAAGCTGACTTCTTTGCCCAAATGTTCTGGGTCATTCTCGTTGTCACGCTTAATTGCAACGGTTTTACCGTTAATAAAGCCATTGAGCTTAAACGGTGTTTTAAGCTCTTTGATTTGCTCGATGATCTGTTGCATCTCACCGTTCGTGAGCGGCACATCGTTCAAACGATCACGCTGGCGATTGTTCTCAAATAAAATGTTTGCCCAGTTTTGTTGCAAGTCAGCTTCGGTTTTGTTTTTAAGAACCTCGCGCTCCCAGCCTTTATCGATCAGTACCTCGATAAAGGCTTGTTCAAAATCCGCTTCTTTTTTAAAAATGGTCATCGGCTATCCTTGTTACACGAACATTTTATCTAAGCATGCTTGCTTAATATTTTTGAGTTTGGTGATTTGTTGGTTGTGTTGATTAATTAACAAACCGAGCTTTAGGAAATAATCACCAATTTTGATTTGTTCTTCTTGCTGTTCAGGAAAGCAAACCGACAGCTCTCTAAAATCTTGAACACCTAAAGATTTACGAGTTGAACCTGTCGTTTTGTTATCTACTCGACCCTTAAAAACACTCGTATTCATGTACCCCTTCAGGTAAGGAGAATACAATGTAACCGGCTTAACAATCGCCATCGTTGGTGAATACGTATACTCACGATCTACGTTACTTGATAGATCAATAATCTTCCCGATAGAGGCAACACGCCCATAAGCAAAATCCCCTACTTCAACCTGATACCTTTGTCGATGTTCACCATAAATATGATAAGGAACAATTCTCACGTTCTTAAAGTCAACATGTCCATTCTCATCGACATCGCCAATACCAATAAAAGGAACTCCATTCGCTACAGCATCAGGCGCTCGATGGCTTGGGTGCGGATCTATAACATGTGCAATTTTTGATAGCGACGTGGTGGTCCAATTCCCAGTAAAACCATCAAAACGAACTTCTGGTACCGTTTCGCCAGCCTTTGGAAACATCTTTTCCAGCATGGCTTTTTTCAGGTTGCTGAGCTTGTCGTGCTTTTGTTGGTGCTGGTTGATTAGGGTGTCGAGTTTGTGGAAGTAATTGCCGATTGCGGTTTGCTCAACTTTACCAGCGGTAAAAGTTTCTAACTCTGAAAGTTTATTTACCGAAAGACCAGGCTGAGCTGATTGCCCAGAATATTGCCCTAGATTCATTGATCCAAGTTTATAGTAAAGGAAAAGCGTGTCGTTTTTTTCATTGGCTTGTACGGCTATTGCATGCTCAGTGAAAAAAGCCTTTCCATTAGAAAAGTTCATATTTCCGCAAAGTGCCCCCTGCCTGCCTATTAGAGCATAGGAACCTTCATGGTTGTACTCCGAGGTATAACCTCGAAGACCATTTCCACCATAAACTGGGTACGCACCGTCCTTATTAATATCTTCTGATCTTATAAACTTCCCACTCCGGAAATTTGAACAAAGGCTAGCTAGAGTAGCTTTCTTCCACTCACCACTAAAACCGTCAAAGCGAATTTCTGGTTCTTTCAATTCCATAGCCATCTTACTCACCCTTCAGCAATTTAGTCAGTTCCGCTAAGCCCTGCATATCAAACTCATTGCCTGTCAATTGGTCCATCATCTCTGCTAGCTCATTTTCTGAAGTTTGAATCTCATTGGCCACTTTGGAATAGGTCACGGCGTACTTATCAGCTAGTGATTGGACTTTAGTAGTTAAGCGGTTAACCACAGCACTTGGCATAGAGGCTAGCTCATCACATAACGGCGTGATCCACTTGAGCTCTAATAGAGTATTGACCTGATCATCAGAGAGTTTTTCTATCGTTGACTTGGTATTGATATGTAGCTGTAGAGCTTTCTCTTTGATATCCGCTTTTAGCTCCGCTTGCTCATCCAGTAGCTTGCTAGCCTTAATCACTTTTCCTTCAATAGTTTCGGGATCAAAACTAAACTCTGCACGTAGCATTTTGAGGTAAGAATTCACTTTACCTTTGGCGTAAGTGCCGTTTTTGCTGGCTTCCATTTGATGCCATTGAACCTGTGGATACTCTGCAATAAATGCTAACTTTTCGTCCACCTTGGCTTTGTTATCGAGTAACGCAATATACTTATTAAGAGCAGCTATCTCTTCAGAATTAATGCCTAGATAGGCATCTATTACCGCTAAACTTAAACCGGCTTTAGCAAAAGAATCATTATTGTCATTGAGTACAGAATCGTCTTCTTCCTTGAAATATTCAATAAGTTCATCGATAGTCGAAACAACCTCACTGAGCTTGTCTTCTTGCATTTTCAGCTCGTTTAAATCATCAATCAGATAGTTTTTTTGCACCAATTCAAACGGCATAATATGGCCTTTCCAGCCTTCTTGTACTTCGGTCTCTTTGCCTTTGACTTTCTTGATGATCATATTCGGGTCAACCTGCTTGGTAGCATCAAACCCTTCGGTTTGCATCATTTCAAGATCGGCACTAATGATCTGCCACTGGTCACTAAGCAGCTGGTAGGCCTGATATTTATCCACCAAAGCGATCGGCTGCATGCGCTTAAACAGTTCGATACTTAATTGCGCTTGTTGTCGGTTGCGGTTAACGTTTGCCCAACCCTCAATTAAGGTGTTTTTTAGGTACTCATCAAAGCCCTCAAACGCTTGCTTGTATGCCTGAATAAACGCAAGCAGTTGCGGATGCAGTGCAATCGTAGCTTGCACTTGGCTTTTCTCAACCGCCAACTCGCTGTATTCGGATGATTTCGCGGTAAACAGAGCATCAAGAAGCTCTGGCAAGGCATCCCAGTACTCTTTTAGGGCGGCTATTTCACGGTTTGGAATACCCCCTAACATGGTCGCGTGAATATCCCACGTTTCAGCTGCTGGTGATGAGTCCACATAGCGTGGAATATTGAGGTTGTACTCGTTTTCTTGAATGGTTTTCTTGCTAGCCACTTTCGAAAACTTAGCATTATCTTGGCGATTAATCACAGCATCGGTGATGCGCTTGATATCTGAGTCTTGCAGTTTGTTGTTTTTACCTTCTTTCACAAAGTGTTTTGACGCATCTACAATCAATACATCATTGTTTTCACGCTTCTGCTTGAGCACCAAAATCACAGTTGGAATGCCAGTACCAAAGAAGATGTTAGCTGGTAAGCCTATGATGGCATCAATGTGATTGTTTTCTATCAGTTGCTTGCGGATCTCGCCCTCTTCACCACCACGGAAAAGGACACCGTGTGGTAACACAATGGTCATAATGCCATCGGGCTTGAGGTGGTATAAGTCATGTAAGAGAAAGGCAAAATCGGCTTTGGTTTTTGGTGCTAGGCCAAAGCGAGCGTAACGCGGATCGTTCTCTTTGTTTTCTGGTTCCCACTTTTGTGAATAGGGAGGGTTGGAGACTACAGCATCCACATACAGAGGTTGGTAAGTCTCTTGCGGGTTAGTTTCATCAAAGTATGGCCAGTCATCTTCTAGCGTATCGCCATTACGAGTGGTGATGTTATCAGGCAAAATCCCGCGCATGATCAGGTTCATACGAGTTAAGTTGTAGGTACTTTGCTTAAGCTCTTGTGCGTAATATTTGATGTCATCTTTGCTCTTGGCATGTTTTGCCACTGAGCTACCGATGTTAATCAAGAGTGAGCCAGAACCACTGGTTGGATCGTAAATCTCAATCTCATCTTTATGTTTGAGCTCGTGCGCGGTGATTTCAGACATCAATAGCGAGACTTCATGTGGCGTGTAGAACTCGCCCGCTTTTTTTCCCGCATTGGCTGCAAACTTTTCAATCAGGTACTCATAAATGTAACCCAGCACATCATAGCCAAGATTCCCCGTCATCGGGATGGCTTTAATAAGATGAAGTAAGTCGCTGATTGCTTTGGTTCGCTTACCAGAGGTCTCACCCAGTTTGCTTAAACCCGTCTCTAGCGTAGTGAAGATCCCTTCAAACAGTTTTTTATGTTTTTTATTGATCAAACGGTTAAAAGCTGACAATGCATCGCGAACATTCGACTCATCAAACTCTGTGCTTGAATCCACCCAAGTCGAGAATAAATTGTCATAGGCAATGAAAAACCCTTTCTCTCTTCGGATATAATCCACTGTTTCTGTGTCATCTTCGGCCAATGCCTTAATGTCATCTGGTGTCATCCCTTGCTCGATAAGGAAGCTCACTTGGGTATCGCTCAGATATTTGTAGAAAATGAAGCCTAAGATGTAGTCTTTGTATTCGTTTGCTTCGATTTTAGAACGCATCTGGTTTGCTGATTCCCAGATTTTTGCTGCGAGTTGTTGTTTATTCATATGAAGTATTAAATTCTCAAAAAGATCAACACACATCAGTGTTGAAGCTGAAACAGGTATTTTCTGCTTCTCGGGCAGGATGTATCAGAGCACCGACTGCTAACGATGCATTTCATTCACAGATATTTGCTAGTACTTATCAATTGATAGAGTCACTGTCATCAATATTCCAAATATATTTGGTTCCAAAAGTTAACATCAAGTCAACCAATCTCATGCGAGAACATTAAACCCTTTGGATATTAAAAGAAATCCGCATTTTTATGCACTAAGCAGCAACATAAAAAGTTCTAAGCAATAAAAGCTTCCTGCAGGCTCTAGTAACAACATATCTTATATTTCTTTCCACTCCCGCAGTAACACTTATCATTTCTACCTACTTTTCTGGTTGGTCTCACAAAAGTTCGAAAATTGCTAAGCTCTTTTGGATGTTTCATATGTCTCGTTCGATCATCCAGTTCTTGTGAGGCTTCCCAAGGATAATCCTGATCCACTCCAAACTTAATTTCCTCAGTCCAAGGACAGATACACAAACCTAACCATCTATCCTTACCTTCTTTGTACTTCCTGTTCTCACAGTGTTTTACTAGAACTTCGTAAGCCTCTTCATCTGGCCAAGGGTTGATATGAATTGTCATGCCAAGCTCATTCTCAGGCATTAGTGTAAAATCGTGCGGCCTTCCATCGTCCTTTGCTCTGCGCAACATCTCTGAATAGTAGCGATCAAAACTTGCTTGATCTTGAGGATAAAGCTGCAATAAAAACAGACCTAGTTGAATACCCTCGGGTACATTGTGCACATCGATAGACTTAATCAACCTTTGAATAGGACTATCTAAGCCTCTTGTAAGAATTCCAGTTGGGGTCTCCTCACCTGGGTACCCCTCCCTTCTAGACAAAAATGCTATATCTACAGGTATAGAAGAATGCCCGCCTAACACTAAAACTGGATCCTTATCACTTCTAGAATGCCTTAACCCAGAAGTTAGATGCATGGCAAATACGGCATGTTCTTTTTCTGAAACAACAAGCTGTCTATTATTGACCCTGAGGTTTATATAATTGAGAAAGTGTAGAGGGCTTGTTAGAAACTCACTGATTATATCTAAGAAGAAAACATCCATGACATACGGTGGCTGTATTCCCTGACATGATCTAGTAACAAGGTAGGAATCAACTTGTGAATTTAGCGAAGGGTAATGATCGGAAATGACACAAACAGGGTAGATTTCCTTTAATTGATTTTTTAGTTTTAACTCTTCCCCCGATTCAGTAACCAAGCGGTATTTATTTAGCTTGAGTGACTCGGCACAACTAAACGCTTGATCATAAGCAATCTGTACCGCTTGAAAAAAGTCCTTCTCTAAAGCATGTTCATCACCTTGCTTTGCTTTCAAAGTCAGGCGCTTGGATTTGGCTTGAAGGACAATCGCTCTATCGCCATATATAACTAGGACATCTATCTCATCAACTGTTTCTTTTTTCGACTTCTCTATCGTTACATTTCGATAAACACGCTCTTTTCCAAAAACCCTCTCAAGACGCTCAGCTGCAAACTCTTCAGTAAACGCCCCTCTATTCGAAATAAAAGCACTGTAATACTCTTTGTCTTTGATTAGCCAATAAAACGGAGCTTCATATAGAGCGGCACATAAGCTGGCGGCTTGCAATAAAATAAAATGATCACCGCAGCGAATAATTGGCTGAGCATCTATAGGATTGAAATCCGTCGGATTAGAGAACTGTTTAGCAGCCTTTACCCCTTCAATTGTGAAGGTTTTTAAAAAAGCTCTAATCGTTTCAGCCTTTTCTGCTGATTCTTCTACAAGTTCTGAAAAGGCAAATGAATATAGTGGTAATACCGACTCAGTTAACTTTTCTTGATCAATGCGGTTTGGAAATCTTCGATTTAACTTGCTGTTTAGGAGCCTGTAAATGCTTTGGTAGAGACAAATAGCTTGCTCAATTGTAAAGTTCTTATTCTTTACAAACCATTGATTATCTTTGATATAACGACGTTTAGAAAGATCGATATATTGCGAGCCATATGCTGATTCGCCAGCGTAAAAGATAGCTTCCTTTAGCCATTTACGACCTTTAGGGTACTCTCCTGTTTCAGTTCCACCCAAGCCCTTAAAAATTGAAGCGTGTAAATCTTGTAATACTTCCTCCGTTCTAACTAGCAGATGGTTAATCTCTTTAACGGAAATTTCCTTGTCCCATTGCTCACCCTTCAACATCAAACAAGTAATCAGAGATATCTCAGTTCTCAGTAAAGACTGGCTTGAATAATGATCAGCAAGGTGTTCATAACTCAGCTCGTCATCGCAACTGAATGTATATTCACGTAGGCAGACTGTTGCAATGACATGAATAAAACCCGGAGATTTGCATAGCTTCTCTAACTCTTGAAATACCTCTCGCTCTGAACGGACACTCGGTAACTTCTGGTGTATTAGATCAAAATACCCTGACATTAATAAACCTTCCATGGACTAACAAAAGAACCACACTCCTAATAACTTAGTAGCGTATAGCTCATACGCATGAAATTGAAGTACCTTAATGAGTTACACAACTGAAAAAGTGATAGTGAATTGTACTTATGAGAAATTAAGTAGGCTAATCACCCATTGCTTATCTGCTAGTACGAGACGATGGGATTCAAAATCCCTTACCTTCAAGAGCATTCCGGCTGAAAGCTTTAAAACCGCTGATCAAGCCTTTTAACCTTTCGCAGGAACATCTCTTCTGAATCGACCGAGATGCATTGCACCTGCGGGCGCTCATTATGCCCTAGCCTGACAAAATTGTAGGCATCTGAGACAGCAATCATCAGCTCATCTTTGTGGGCATAAAGTCCGGCGAGGAAGAACTTTCCTTTGCCAAGGCCTTAGGAACCTGCGAATAAGTCTCATGCTTTCTCAGTGGGCTATAGAACGGCCATATGCGCGAAAGTCAGTGCAGCGAAATGTCTGGACCTTTTCAAACTGACTGACAAAGCAGATGGCCGTTATAAAGCCCACCCTATGGGGCTTGCAGAGCAAACGAATCGCTTTGTTAATAATTTTCCCCAGGCAACCAGCATGACTGTAATTATTGCCGCGTGCTTCAATTGCTCTGTAAGCCTGAGGCGCATAGGACTTGTTAGCAGGTTCCTTAACCAAAACGAATGATTTTCTTATGAACCCTGACGATTAATTCTTTGTTAACTGATTTCATGTCAGACCTCCTGAAGTAAGTTAAAACTATAAAACGCTCCCTTTTAAATCACATCCAATTTTTTCGAAACTTGTTTTAGAAAATTTCTGAACGTTATTAACAAAAAGAACTTTTAGGCGTTGAATAATTCTAAATGTAAAAGCCAGCAAGGAATTATTATGTTCTCAGTCTACAGTAACGAAAACAGTGTATTTAGCGGGACACTCGAAAACCTGATTACCGTTAAACCACCGCCTGAAGTCGTTGGCGCTACGTTAAAAGCGATACAGCCAGAAGTTGAAACGGTTTCAACAGCCTATCAACCCAGCAGAAGCGCACTGGATACCTATCGGGATCTTATTCATGCTGATCCGAAAGAGCAGATCTGCCATGTTCATGAAGTAATGCACACTGAATATCTGCTGATTAATGACGATCTGCCCTTTCATGAAGCGCTTGTCAAAATGACTGCAGAGCAAGTACACGCAGCGCCTGTGATTAACCAGCAGGGCCGTTTTATTGGTGTTCTTGATGCCCTGTCCATTATTGAACGTCTGGCTCAGCCCGAGGCTGATCTTGCCGAGCTTCGTATTAGTCAGGTGCGCAACTGTATGACAGCGGATGCCATTACCACGGTACCGGTTACCAGTATTCGTCGCGTCGCTCAGGTAATGCAGGCTTACAACCTTGAGATAGTTCCTGTGGTTGATCAATTCGAGATCGTTGTTGGGGTCGTCACCCCCTTAGCTCTGGCTAAGGTAATTGCTATCGATCCGCCCATTAGTGTTTGGACATAGCACAAGGGAATAAGGCTTAAAACATACTGAAACATAATGTTTCCAATTTTTCTGAACAATAAGCAAAAGAAAGCAAATTTATTAATTAACGAATCGCGAGTTAAATATATTAAAAAAACAAAGAGGATAGAGAAATGCTTTATTACGACACAGAAATGCAACAGCTGTTTAAACAGCTGGGTTTAAATGATGACCCTGATAGTATCGATGATTTTATTGAACAAAATAAAATCTATACACACGAACTGCATATTGCCGATGCGCCTTGCTGGAGTAAATCACAGTCTGATTTTTTAAGAGAATCTATCTATTACGACAGCAAATGGTCTGACTCCATTGATGAACTGGATATTATACTGAGAAACTAATGAATGATTTATATGGCAAGGGACTGCCCTCACTCCTCCTGAATCATGTTCT
This sequence comes from Neptuniibacter caesariensis, assembly GCF_000153345.1. GTDB lineage: Bacteria > Pseudomonadota > Gammaproteobacteria > Pseudomonadales > Balneatricaceae > Neptuniibacter > Neptuniibacter caesariensis. The sequence continues at coordinate 476,335 of NZ_CH724127.1, read as the reverse complement.
TCAGCACTGGATTAATGATCGCGCTTTCACGGTAGAGTAAAAACAGATCATCCGTTACCGCTTCCGCCTCACCTATCATCTCAACATCGTACTGCTGACATACCTCCTCGGTAATGTAGCCCGGCGCTGAAAAGAAACCTTCACCTGACTGCCCCAGCACTTTTAACAGGGCACTGTCGTCAATTTCAGCACGGATATTGATCTCTATATCATTCTCTTTAAACCAATCCTTTAATTTGCTCAGATAAGGTGTTTGCGCACCGTAACTCAGAAAGTCTCCGCCTTTAAGACAAGCCGGAAACGCCTCTTTGAGATCTTCGAGTTTTGAACGACTGTAGAAAAACGCCATCGTGGTGCTAAGTAGTTTATGTGCCCGTAGCCCTTCACGGTCACACTCTAACGGCAGATAGTCGGTAAGGATTGCATCGAGTTTTTTCTGTTTCAGCTGTACCAGTAGCTCCTGGGTATTGGCGGTCTTACACACCAGATGAATCTGCTCATTGGTATCCAGGGCAGGTTTAATGATTTTCCAGGCTAGAATACGGTGCACTGTCGGGGCTATACCGATTGTGAAATCAAAACTACGATTCTTTTCTGAGGTATCCAGAAGGTGCTCTAACTGGGAAGTTGTATCGAAGATCTTTTCAGCATAAGCGTATACCTGCTTACCCATCGGCGTAAGCACCAGATTACGGCCCTCCCGCTTGAACAACAGGTGGTTTACGTTATCTTCAAGTGTGGCTATCTGTGCACTTAGCGTCTGGGGGGCAAGATCCAGAATATTACAGGCCTGAGTAATAGAACCTTCACGGGCCGTTAACCAAAAATAGTGCAGGTGTTTCAGGTTGAGCATTTTCATACGACAAACCTCAGAAATATAACCTAGCGTTTTACTAGGTTATATTTCTGAGTATTTTTGTCAAGTATTAGAAATGTGTTTGATATTATGCAGCCCTGGGATCAAAGTTATCTGCCTTCCATTCTGGTAAAGATGCCAGTGTATGCTCTTGATCACTGGATACCTCAAACAGATGGAAAGCTTCCGGTTTGAGCAGATCAATCGCGGTATGTATGTGTGCGTAATCTTCGGGTACGGTTTGATTGGTTTTCTTAACCACAAAGCTTTTTTGCACTGCTGGGATATCTGCGCGTAAAGGCGACTCTACCCAAAGTGAAATAACTTTCTCAGTTACCAGGTACTCAACCCGGACTATTCTGAAACCCTGCTTCAGCGTAATGGTCTGGATTTTATCGTCAGTCAGTAAGGTGTGTTTCTGTATAGTTTTCATGTTGAGCCTCCTTTTTTAACTACTATCTATGGAAGCTCTGAAGATAAAAACAGATTTTCTGAGCACTACGTTCACATTTTTTCTGAACGAAGTGCCCAGTACAAACCCATCGCCAATTCCCTGGCTCATGAAACAGGAAGCTATCGTTTCTTTTTAGCCGCACCCTGGCGAGCTTTAAAGCGCGGATTACTTTTGCAAATAACATATAAACGGCCGCGACGTTTAACCACCTGGCAATCAGGATGCCGTTCCTTCGCCGTCTTTAATGAGCTTAATACCTGCATAATCGGCTCCTTACTGCGATCGGCTTGCGCGATTACCGAAACGCTTGTTGAACTGTGCAATACGCCCTTCCGCCTTCGCCTGGCGTTTCTCACCTGTGTAAGTTGGATGCGAAGCACTGGAGACATCCAGTGTCACCAGTGGGTAGGTTTTCCCATCTTCCCAGACAACAGTTTGATCACTTTTGCAGGTTGATCGAATTCGAAAATCACGCCCACAGCTTGTGTCCCGAAAAATCACATAGTCATAATCCGGATGAATACCCTTTTTCATCTACATCTCCAATAAATGTTATACCATAACAATATATATGAGACTCATTATCATTTTCAAGTAGATTTACAATTTACTGTCCACTCGTTGTTCCTGTCTAAAGTGGTTCAACTATTAATTGCTATATTATAACATTGCTTAAATTCTTATACTGATACAGTTCTATGACTTCCACACTGATAAAAAACTGCACGCTCGTAAACGAAGGCCAGATCATTGAAGCAGACCTTCGTATTCAGAAGGGCCGCATTGAACAGATAGGTTCTGAGCTTTCAGCTCAGACAAAAGACCAGATTGTTGATGCAGAAGGTGCCTGGTTATTACCGGGTATGATCGATGATCAGGTTCATTTCCGCGAACCCGGCTTAACCCATAAGGGAACTATCGCATCAGAATCTAAAGCCGCTGTAGCCGGTGGTATCACCAGCTATATGGAGATGCCTAATGTCTCCCCTTCTACAACCACTATCGATGCGCTGCATAAGAAATATGAGATTGCCAGAGTCTCCTCTGCCGCAAACTATGCTTTCTATCTGGGTGCAACGGAAGATAATCTGGAAGAGATAAAGGCCCTGGACCCACAAACCGCCTGCGGTGTAAAAGTCTTTATGGGTGCTTCGACCGGTAACCTGCTGGTAGAAAACCCGGTTGCACTGGAAGGTATCTTCCGCGACTCGCCGGTACTGATCGTGACCCACTGTGAAAGCGGGCCTGTTATTAGTCAGAACCAGAAACGCTACGATGACAAAGGTATTCAGCCGGTTATTCAAGATCATCCTATTATCCGTGATGCTGAAGCCTGCTACCGTTCCTCATCCTGTGCAGTACAGCTGGCGCGTAAATATTCCAGTCAGTTACACGTTTTGCATATTACGACGGAGAAAGAACTTGCTCTTTTTGAAGCGGGACCGGTACAAGGAAAAAACATCACCGCCGAAGCCTGCGTTCACCACCTGTGGTTTAGCGACCAGAATTACCCTGAAAAACGCAATCTGATTAGGTGTAATCCCGCGAATAAAAGCGCCACCGACAGACACGCCCTGATCGCCGCACTTCATGATGGCCGTATCGATATTATCGCGACTGACCATGCACCTCACACCTGGGATGAAAAGCAGCAACCATACCCGCAAGCACCCGCCGGATTGCCCCTGGTTGAACATGCTTTACTAAGTTTGATTGATCACGTTAAAGCCGGGCGCATGAGCATTGAGCAGGTCGTTGAAAAGGTTTGCCATAACCCGGCGATTCGTTACGGGATTAGAGAACGAGGCTACCTACGTGAGGGATATTTTGCTGATCTTGTTCTGGTCGATCCTAAAGGAAGCACAGCGGTATCTCACGGAGATGTCCGCTATCTGTGTGGCTGGAGCCCATTCGACTCGCACACATTCCAGAGCAAGATCTTAAGCACCTGGGTGAATGGTTCACAAGTCTTTGACGGTAGCCATGCATACCCAATGCCAGGTACTGCAGCCGCTTTACGTTTTGATCGTTCATAATAAAAAGGTTTCTAAAACCATGCTAAGAAAAAACCCTAGTGGTGATTACCCTGAGGTATCATCCAGCTCATTTATTGACCCGACAGCTATCGTTTGCGGAAAGGTCACTATTGAAGAGAATGTATTTGTAGGACCTTACGCGGTAATCCGCGCGGATGAAGTCAACGAAGAGGGTGAAATACTACCCATCATCATCAAGAAAGACTCCAACATTCAGGATGGCGTAGTCATTCATTCTAAAGGCGGCGCTGCCGTTACCATTGGTGAGCGCACCTCTATCGCACACCGCGCAATTATCCATGGCCCATGTACCGTGGGGGATGATGTTTTTATCGGCTTCAATACGGTTATATTCAGAGCGCATGTTGGAATGAATTCTGTAGTGCGGCATAACTCTGTGATTGATGGTCTGGATCTGCCCGAAGCTTTCCATGTTCCACCGATGACCAATATAGGTCCCGGATTTGATCTGAGTACCATATCTCCGGTGCCTCCCGAATACTCGTCGTTCTCTGAATCGGTCGTCTCCGCTAACCACGCACTGGTAGAAGGCTACAAAAAGCTTGGCAACGAGCTTTAGTAAAGATCTCTTAACATGTCACATTAAGGCATATTTGGCCGCATTTTATGCGGCCTCTTTTTTACCCCTCCCTCCCCTTTAATTCCACTACCTGTCTTAAGCAAAAAATTGTTTTTCACTGCTTTAGCGTTACCTACACCTTATTTCCATCTAAAAAACATGGTTATTTTGGATAATTATTGACCTACATCCGGTTTCACACTGCAAAGCCTCGCTACAATCGAAGAAAATGATTCATAAATAGAAAAATAATCGCGATTTATATATCACTTCGCGAAGTGAGGAAGAGCCAGTGAGCACTGCAGAATCTACGGCGCAGTACGAGCGTCAGTTTATTTCCGGCAACATGGCTGTCGCGCAGGCGGCACGGGATGCCAACGTCAAGGTCGCAGCGGCCTATCCAGGAACACCGTCAACTGAGATACTGGAATATGTAGCCGAGTTTCCAGAGATCTACTCGGAATGGTCAATCAACGAGAAGGTTTCTCTGGAAGTAACCATTGGGGCTTCAATGGCAGGTAGCCGTGCACTGTGTGCTATGAAGCATGTGGGGATGAATGTCGCATCTGATGCCTTTATGACCCAAACACTGATCGGTGCAGTCGGTGGACTAGTGATTGTCGTCGCCGATGACGTTGGGCTTTCTTCTTCACAAAACGAACAGGATTCCCGCTATTGGGGGCGTTTTGCCCACCTGCCCGTGCTTGAACCAAGCGATGCGCAGGAAGCTTATGACTTCACCCGCGCCGCCTTCTCAATTTCAGAAACCTATGAGGTTCCGGTCATTGTGCGGCTCACAACACGCATCTGCCACGTAAAAGGTGTAGTCGTTAATAGTGTGCCGGAGCTTCATAGCACTGCTGGATTTGTTAAAGACCCTTCCCGTTTAGTGATGGTACCGGGCAATGCTAAAGGCCGTATTCCTAAAATGATGGCCCGGGATCTGGCACTTAAACAATATGCCGAGACCTGCGATTTGAACTTTATCGAGGAAGGTAAAGACTCGGCAGTAGGTTTTGTTACCTCCGGGGCCGCTTACTACCATGTAAAAGAAGCCTTCCCCGAAGCACCGGTGTTAAAGCTGGGTTTTAGCCACCCGGCGCCTATCGAAAAGATTCGTGCTTTTCAGGAACAGGTTGAAAAGCTCGTCGTCATCGAAGAGGTCGAGCCCCTGTTAGAAACTGAACTCAGAGCGGCAAATATTGAACTGTTCGGTAAAGATATTGTGCCTCGTATCGGTGAGCTTTCGCCTCCGGTCATTAAGCCCGCTGTGGAAAACCTACTGGGTAAAAACGAGCAGTATAAGAATATTATTCCAGCTCAGGATATCTTCCCTCGTCCACCGACTATGTGTGTGGCTTGCCCACACCTGGGGATCTATTACTGCCTATCTCACATCAAGAATACGATCATCTCCGGCGATATCGGCTGCTATACGCTAGGTGCAGGGCACCCTTGGAACGCATTGGACACCTGCATCAGTATGGGGGCCAGCCTGAGTGTTGCTCAGGGTATTGATAAAGGCCGCGGTGAAAGCGATCAAAACAAAAATGTGATTGCCGTTATTGGTGACTCAACCTTCCTGCATATGGGAATGCAGGGCTTACTCGACATCACCTATAACAAAGGGAATGTAACCATCCTGCTGCTTGATAACCGCGCGGTTGGAATGACAGGAGGACAGGATGCTCCCTCTTCAGGTATCAACCTTCAGGGCGAGCAAACCAGTCAGGTAGATTTCCGCAAACTCTGTGAAGCCCTTGGTGTTAAATCCGAGCGTATTCGTGAGGTAAACCCTTATGAAATGCCAATCCTGTTTAAAGCGCTCCGTGAAGAGGTCAAAGTCAAAGAGCCGTCTGTAATTATTACCAATCAACCTTGTGTACTCACTGAACGCTACAGCAAGCTTCCTCCTTTAAAAGTTGAAGATGATAAGTGCACCGGTTGTGGTAACTGTCTGGACGTTGGCTGCCCGGCTATCACCGTGACCCGACGTGAGACCGTAGTCAAACCCAATGGCAAAGAGAAAGAACTGGCCTTTGTCCAGATAGACAGTGCCGCTTGTACCGGTTGCACCTTGTGTACAAAACCCTGTGCGCCTGATGCGATTGTTCCTGCAACTGAGTTCAGTTGTGCCCATAAAATCAATACGGTGGAAGTCCAGTGAAAAACGAAGTAACCAACATAATGGTCTGCGGTATTGGTGGACAAGGCGTCATGACCGCCGCCGATATTCTGGCAAATACCGCTTTAGACATGGGATATGACGTTAAGAAAACAGAAGTCGCGGGGATGGCACAACGTGGCGGCGTGGTCACATCACATGTCCGTTTTGGCAACAGGGTGCTTTCGCCATCAATTGCCCCAGGTGAAGCCGATCTGATTCTCGCTTTTGAGCCGGCAGAAGCCTTACGCTGGAGTGAACACCTTCGCCCGAGTGGCAAGGTCATGGTTAACAGCTATGCACAGCTTCCTCCAGTCGTCTCCATCGGATTGTTTGATTATCCTGATAATCCCTTTGAACAACTACTTGAGAAAGGCCTTGATGCTCACCAGTTTGATGCTGGGCATGCCGCCATTGATCTGGGCGACCGCAGGTTGATCAACTCCATTATGCTCGGTGCTATAGCTGATCATCTACCCTTCCCTGCAGAGACGCTCGAGCAGCATCTGCTTGCCCGGTTTGCGCAAAAAGGGCAAAGCGTGGTGGATATGAACAAAGAGGCTTTTAGTATCGGCCGGACCGCCTTTGCATAAAAGACAGACAATTAAAAAGGGGGCTTAGCCCCCTTTTTAGTTTTCATCTGCGCTTACCGGTCAGCATCAAGGCTACTGTTGACGATTCCGATCCATACCCCTGAAGAGAGGAAACCTTTTGTCCAGCTATCCCATTTAGGGGACAGCCCTTTTAGCTGCATCTGGCCTAGGTTCATACCCTGCTCCCGCATCGCCTCGACTTCGGCAGAAGTACCCTCAAGCATCGCTTTATAAGCCGCCAATTCCTGCTTGTTTGACACAGGACCATGACCCGGAATTACCGTCGTGTTTTCATCGATCATATTGAGCACACGGCCAATATTTCTGGCCATTTGCGAGACACTGCCACCATTCTGGATATCTACAAAAGGGAAAAAGCCATTGAAGTAATGGTCCCCCATATGCACCACGTTGGCTTTTTTGAAGAACACAACCGAATCACCATCCGTATGTCCACCGGGCAAATGCACCAGTTGAACCTCTTCATCGTTAATGTGCAGCGTGAGTGCCTGCTGGTAAGTAATTGATGGCAGCGCATGCTCCGGATAAGGTTCTGTTTTCATATTAAACAGCTTAACTTCCTGAGAGGTCAGCAACCTCTCACGAACCTTATCGTGAGCGATGATCTGTGCGTGATGGCCAAAGTGATGGTTACCCTCTGTATGATCGCCATGCCAGTGAGTATTTATAATGTAGGTAAGCTTGTTCTCCCCACCATACTTTTTAAGCGCTTCCTGCAACCCAGCAGACATATTCCGATAATCGTCATCGATCATCAGGATGCCCTGATCGCCGACCAGAATCCCAATATTTCCTCCTCGGCCCTTAAGAAGGGAAATATTGTCGGTCAAAGCTTCGTGCTTAAAGCTAGGTCCCTGCTTATGGTGGTTTTCTGCATTCGCTGATAGGCAAAAAGCTGAACTAAGTAGCAAAACACTGAGTGTTTTTGCGAAAGACATATCTATTCTCCCTGAGATAGTCTGTATTGATCATGACAACATTATCCCAGCATAGATAATGATCCACCAGCCGGATCTTTAGATCTTTAGTTGCATGGCCAATATGGGAAACTATGCCGCAGTAAAGAATAGTTTAAATCGGCAAGGAGGTACTGTATTTGATCTCCTCCATCGCAAAACTGGACGTAACATCTGACAGACCATCGATCTGCTTGACCATTTTTTTATAGAAACGATCAAAAGCGTCAATATCACTCACAGCAACCCTCAACAGGTAATCCCACTCGCCTGCCATTCGATAACATTCCATGACTTCATCAAAGCGGCTCATTTGCTGGGAAAAATTATCTAACCAGTCGTTATCATGCTGCTGAGTTTTGATATGCACAAATACAGATACACCCAGTTGGGCTTTTTTCGCATCCAGTAAGGCAACTCTGGATTTGATAATTCCCTCTTCTTCCAGGCGTTTAACTCTTTTCCAGCAGGGCGTAGTCGAAAGGTTAACTTGTTCTGCCAGATCCGTAACCGAGATGGATGCGTCACGTTGCAAAATCCGCAGAATTTCACGATCAAGCCTATCCATAGAAAATATTTCCCATTATTAGTAATAATAAAGAATTTATTTTTAAAAAGACTAGCCAAACAAGGTTACTTTGGAAAGTAATTTTCTCCATTACAGATAGAATTTTCTTATTCATTAGAGGAGTTCTGACCATGCAGTGGCTATCCCAGGCAATCGCAAAAATTAAAGCTGAGCAACAACGTTCTGCTGATACTCACTTAATTAAGCTGGATCTTCCGACGCTGACCAATATCGATATCTATCTGAAAGATGAGAGCACTCATCCAACCGGCAGCCTTAAACATCGCCTGGCACGTTCACTCTTTCTGTATGCGCTTTGTAACGGCAAGATTCACGAGGGGACAACCATTATCGAAGCCTCTTCAGGTAGTACGGCAGTATCTGAAGCCTATTTTTCACGGCTGCTTGGGTTACCCTTTATTGCGGTCATGCCTCGCTCAACTGCTAAAAGTAAGATCGACCAAATAACCTTCTACGGAGGTCAGTGCCATTTCGTCGATTGCCCCACCCAGATGCATCAGGCGGCAGTCGAGCTGGCCAAAACAACCCAGGGCTATTTTATGGACCAGTTCACCTATGCCGAGCGCGCTACAGATTGGCGGGGAAATAATAATATCGCTGAAAGTATCTTTAGTCAGATGGCATCAGAAACCCACCCTGTGCCCTACGCTCTCGTTATGGGAGCGGGAACAGGAGGCACCTCTGCAACCCTTGGCCGCTATATACGTTATAAAGGGCTAGACTCAAAACTGGTTGTTGTCGATCCGGAAAACTCGGCTTTCTATCCCAGCTATTGCGGCCAAACTAACTTCGCGACTAAAGCCAGTCGAATTGAGGGGATAGGAAGGCCTCAAGTAGAAGCCTCTTTTCAACCCGATGTGATCGATCAGATGATTCAGGTACCTGATGCTGCAAGTATCGCAAGTATTCGCTGGCTGGAGAAAGTTACCGGCCGAAAAGCCGGCCCATCAACCGGCACAAACTTATGGGGCACACTGAAGATCGCCCAACAGATGAAGGAAAAAGGCTTAACGGGTTCGATCGTGACGGTCCTTTGTGATGGCGGCGAGCGCTATGCCAACACCTACTACGATTCGAATTGGGTCAGTGAGAACATTGGAGATTATTCTCACTATCAGTCGCAATTGACTCAGTTCCTGACGGATTAACTGTTTTCCCTGAACCAATCTTGGCGCTGTTTGGCGGTTAAAAAAGTCCAGGCGATAAAACGACTGACTTTCTGGCCCTGGGCCATTTCAATCGTCGCTACTTTTTTGGCACGCGCATTTTGCAATGAGCGGTAGATTGGTTTCAGGTTTTCCTTTTTCGAAACCAAGCAGCTAAACCACTGGCAATTTTGCCCATAGGTAGCGCTTTCTTTAACCATTCGCTTGATAAAAGCGATCTCCCCGCCTTCACACCAGAGTTCATTATTTTGCCCAGCGAAGTTCAGTTCCGTTTTGACCTGGCTTTTGCCGGTTAAGTTACGCAGCTTTCTCAGATTAGCTTGATTCGCTTCCTTTGCTGAAGCATGAAACGGCGGGTTACAAAGGGTAAATGCGAAGCTTTCATTCTCTTTAATAATCCCTTTGAAGATCTGATTCGGGTTGGATTGCTGTCGAATATCCACCTTACCCTTTAGCTGGGGATTGAACTTCACCAGATGTTTGGCGGTGTTGACCGAAACAGGATCAATATCCGATCCGACAAAGCGCCAGTCATAACTACAGACACCTAATATGGGATAGATACAATTTGCCCCTGAACCTATATCCAGCCCTTTAACGTAGCGACCTTGCGGTACTTCCCCGCCATTGTCTTTAGCAAGCAACTCTGCCAAAGCATGAATATAGTCAGCTCGACCCGGTATTGGAGGACAAAGATACCCTTCAGGGATATCCCAATGCTCAATTCCGTATTCTGTTTTCAAAAGCGCCTGGTTTAGTAGCTTAACGGCCAGAGGATTTGAGAAATCGATAGACTCTCGCCCACTCGCCGCTTGGTAAACGCATGGTTTCAGTTCGGGCACTGCTGCGCAAAGCAGGTCAAAGTTGTATCCCCCACAATGAGGGTTATTGGGATGCATTTATGGCACTCAACATTATCAAGCTTGAAAGGTGGCTGTAGCCAGTATGGCGGGAGATTCTAACAATTCCAGACTGAATTGTATCTTCTTACTCAAGATGGAGAAAAAGGAAGCCAGACCCTACCGATCACAGACCCCAAACGTATGTTCCCTGTAAGGCCTGGCAAACTTTCCCAGCGATTTTAGAGATCCTCTCTTTTTTATATATTTGAGACCATGCGAACACGGTACTCGTTGGCGACAATACGCCACTGTGGGACTTCTTCCATGACTCCCACTTGGTCCAGATAACGCAATGATAGATGACTGGCCAGATCGCACTCGCCCTCTACCGGCACTGAAGGCAACATAGCGTCTGCAACATGTACTGCGGTCAGAGGCGTAAACTCTTTACTGTTCGACAAATGCGGAACGTGATGCAGCATTACTGCTTCAACAACCTGTGGCGGGATGTTCCAAAGAGCAAGCAGAGCACCGGCAACCTCACCATGAAAGAAACCAAATGCGGCCTTCTCAACCAGATAGATCGGCTTTTGCTTCTTCACTGCGTAGTTAAGTAGCTTTTTGTATTGTTCAGGATCATGGGAAGCCATAATCAAGATGCCCAGGTCGTGCAGTAATCCCGCAAGAAACGCTTGCTCTTGCATCACCTTACTCGCACCAACCCTTCTACAGATAGCCTGAGCCAGACGGGCAACCAGCAGAGAGCGCTGATTAATCTTTTCAAAATCGAAAGCATCCCAGTCCCGACTCTGTTTGAACTGCTCATTGAGCTGACAGCTCAGCGCGATACTGCGAAGGCTACGTACCCCTAGCAAAGAGATCGCTTCTTTTAGGTCGGATATTTGGCGGTTCAAGCCAAAGAAAGCTGAGTTTACTTGTTTCATGACTTGAGCAGTAACCGCAGGGTCCTGCTCAACAATATGACTGATATCGCCGAGATCTGCGATTTCAGAGCTTACCGCATCAGTTAGCTTGCGGTAGATACGCGGCGGTGTTGGTAAACAACCAATACTGCCAATGTATGACTGTAACGAAGAGCGGTTTAGTAACTTAACCAACTTCACCAGGTAATCCAGCTCATCACTGATTTCCGGGAAACTTATATGACTCGGAAAAATACGATGTGCGCTGTCTGCCGCTTTTGACTTATAAGAGGCGTTCCAGAACTCAGCGCCGATAAATACCCGAACGGTATGGGGCTGAATTTTCTGGATATCATTCATTAACTCAATATCAACTAAAGCGCGCATTGAACAAGGGATAAATACAACATCATATACCTGCTGTTCCAGCTGCGTGATCAGACTATCCTTGGAATCAAATCGAACAAAATCCCAGTTTAAATCGGATTCAGTAACATCTTTACTCCAACCTGCATAACCACCCTCTACATCCAACATGGCTGCGCGGAAGTTGTGAGATGAACTTTTAGCAACGGTACCCATGACCTTTTCCTGCTTACTTAGTATTAATCAAACGAGCACTTGGTTAAAAAGTGTTCGTGTTTTATTAAATCCTAGTGCTTAGCCGCTGGATTAAAAGCCAGGTTTTACTAAAATTTTAAGTAGTTTTTATGCAAAAAAATCATCTTTGTTTGAAAATACCCCCAGCCCCCACAATTCGCAGCTCTCGAAAGGTTCCAAACTGTTTTTAGTAAAATTTTATGCTTTTTTTAATGAGTAAATTTCACTATCAAAAGTGAATTGTCGTTAAAAAAAGGTAGTTTTTTTAAATATCTTTTTGGATAAGACGGCTTGGGACTTCAGAGGGGCGGGACCAGATATAGTAAAGCGCAAAGCAAATGGTAACGACAACCATCGCCTTAAGGCCATAATGGAAGGTTTTGAAGAACATGGGATAGCTAACCATTAACAACATCATCGACGTTGACAGGATCTTAGCTTTAAGCGGGATGATACCGTTCTCTTCCCAGTCCCTTATCAAGCGCCCAAAGTAGCGATTATTCAATAAGGACTGATGCAAACGTTCAGAACTACGGGAAAAGCAAAAAGCAGCCACAAGCAAAAATGGGGTTGTAGGTAATAAAGGTAACAGAACACCTATCAATCCCAACAAAACACAGAATAAACCTGCAACCAGATATAACGAGCGAACAACTGTTTTGCGCACCGGCTCTCCTTATAAGACTTCAACCCGGCAGACGGGATCTTGAAGATAATACCTATAAGATAGCAGGAAAAAAAAGGCATCTTACGATGCCTATAGTTTTTCTCTACTCTGGAAAGGCTTTACATTAGCTAATGAATGGCCTTTTTCTGGTTTTACTTTGCTATCAATGCATTTAGCTCCGGGATACAGGAACCGCAGTTAGTTCCGCATTTCAATTTCTCCCCTAATGCTTCAGCCGAGCAGCACCCCTGGCTGATCGCATCCTCAATTGCATTGCTACCTACCTGGTAACAGCTACAAATAATACTGCCCGGATCTTCTATCTCACATCCTGTAACACTCAGTAGGAAACGTCGCTGATCCAGCGAAAGTTCCGTTTCAGCAAACATCTCTTCCAGCCAACCGGTACTGGGTATCTGCCCATAAGGCATAATAAAGAATGCCCATTGTAGCTTCTCACCCTGCAAGCCTGCGGCTCGAAAACTCTGTTCAGCTTTATCTTCTAACCAGATATCCACTTCACCAAACTTATCACGGCACCACTGAAGTGGATCATCCAGTTCAGCGGTATCTGCCAGATAGTAGAATTCGGTTTCCTTTTTCGGAACCCGCGTCCAGTAGGTCACGGGGAAATCTGGTTTCATCTCAGCCTGGCAGATAAACCATCCCTGCCATTTAGGGTTGAGCGCTTCAATAGCAACCCGCCCATGTTTCGATTCAGGCTGTCCTGAAATTGGGTCTGTCACTGGCTCTAACAGGACGCCCATTCTTGCTTTTGCACTGAATTCACCATTCCAGTGCATTGGCACAAATAACTCACCTGGTCGTTGATCATCGGTAATTCGCGCACGGCCAATGTATTCGCCCTGAGGGTGGCTTAGTTTAACCAATTCACCTTCTACAATGCCTTCTTTCTGCGCATCTGCCTGACACAACTCAACAAATGGCTCATCGCGATGGGAGAATAAGCGGCTGGTTCGGCCGGTCATCGCCATCGTATGCCACTGATCCCTCAACCGGCCTGTATTCATCACATAAGGAAGTTCTGGCGTAGGTAGCTGTTTCGGTTTGTTGGCTGTAACAGGAATAAATCGGGCCTTTCCGGAAGGTGTATAAAATCGACCATCGGCAAACATACGCGCGGTACCGTATGGTGCATCATTGGTCACCGGCCACTGCACAGGTTTTAACGCATCATAGGCTGTTTCCGTAATATCGGAGAAAAGACTGATATCAAAATCGCGCTTACCGTCGTTTTCGAAACCTGATAGTTCTGCATGTTCTGCAAAAATCTGATAAGGGTGCTGATAATCAAAAGCTTCAGCGTAACCCATGCGTTTAGCCACTTCAGATATGATCCACCAGTCATGCTTTGCCTCCCCGCTAGGTGGCAATAACCCTCTTTGTCTGGAAATTCGCCTTTCCGCATTGGTTACCGTGCCATTCTTTTCACTCCACCCGGTAGCAGGCAGGCAGATATCGGCGTAGCGGATAGTTTCTGTACTGGCCATGCAATCCGAAACAACAACCAACGGACACTCTTCCAAAGCCCTAGAGACCTGGTTGGTATTAGGTAAGCTAACTGCAGGGTTTGTGCCCATTACCCAAACTGCTTTTATCTCTCCTTTTTCTACCGCCTGGAACAGATTCACAGCAGTCAGACCATTCGCCTGGGCAATGTTAGGAGCATCCCAAAACCTGCCCACACGATCGATCGCTTCTGCAGAGCTAAAGTCCATATGTGCAGCTAACTGGTTTGCCAGCCCACCGACTTCACGACCGCCCATCGCATTTGGCTGTCCAGTAATGGAGAAAGGTCCAGCGCCGGGGTACCCAATTCGCCCTGTGGCAAGATGACAGTTGATAATGGCATTGGAGTTATCTGTTCCACTGGAGGATTGGTTTACCCCCTGTGAATAGAAAGATATAACTTTGTCAGTTGCACTAAACAACTGATAAAACTGTTCCAATGTCGCCAGATCAATTCCACAGTACTCCGCAAGTTCAGCCCGACTATTGAACTGCTCGGAAGCCGCGCTAATAGCCTCATTAAAACCTTCTGTAAATTGCGTGACATATGCTCGGTTAACTAGATCTTCGCTCGATATATAGCTCAGCAAACCGGAGAATAACTCACTATCCGTGCCCGGTTTTATCGCAAGATGAAGATCAGCCAGATCACAAGTAGCAGTGCGACGTGGGTCAACAACGACAACCTTCAAATCAGGATTCTTTCGTTTCGCCGCCTGCATGCGCTGAAACAGAATAGGATGGTTCCAGGCAGTATTACTACCCACAAGAACCAACAGGTCAGTTTGCTCCAAATCATCATAGCAACAAGGCACAGTATCGCTGCCAAATGCTCTTTTATACCCGGCAACAGCAGATGACATACACAGGCGGGAATTGGTATCTACATTGGCGGTTCCAATAAACCCTTTAATGAGTTTGTTAGCAACATAATAGTCTTCGGTCAGTAGCTGACCCGATAGATAGAATGCTACCGAATCCGGACCATGCTCTTTAATAGTGCACAGCAATTCTTCAGCGACCCGATCCAGTGCATCAGCCCAACTAACCCTTTGTCCATCGACCAGAGGCGATAACAACCTGCCATTAGTACCAAGCACCTCATGTAGGGAGGAACCTTTTACACACAAACGTCCATAATTTGACGGGTGTTCTTTATCTCCCTGAACCTTTGCAACAACGCCCTCTCCCAGCTCAGCATCAACGCCACAGCCCACACCGCAGTACGGACAGGTTGTCAACTTGTGCATCCTAACCTCCATTAAAAACCTTACAGCTAACGTTGGAATTGCACTTATCCGGGTTCACAGGAACACACTACCGAGATGCCTCAGATAAGTGCGCTCCGTTGCGCTGTCTGAAATGTAATTAACCTTGAGGCAGCAAGCTCCGTGCCAGATAGTGGAACAGTTATTGCTTAGTTAAAACCAAGTCCATAACCGGAAACGGAAATCACATTCGATGAAACACCTAAATGTGCTGATAATAGATGAGGAAGCTGATCGCGTTCAGGCGCTTAAAGACGCCCTGCATCAACTTGGGCACCATGTTGTCTGCCATCTATCAGATACTTCCGACCTTAATCACCATGTGGAGAGCTTCCACCCGGACATTGTCATTATAGATATGGATTCCCCAGACAGGGATACGCTGGAAAGTATGGCAACGATGAGCCAGAACAACCCCAGACCCATCGTCTTTTTTGCTGAACAACAGAATGACCGCCGGACCATGGCTGCTGCTATCAACGCAGGTGTCAGTGCATATATCGCTGACGGCTTACAAGCAGATCGGGTGAAAGCCATCATGGATACGGCAATCGCGCACTTCGACGCGCACAGCCTGATAAGAACTGAACTAGAAGAAGCCCGCACCCAACTCGCCGACCGTAAAGTCATTGAAAAAGCCAAAGGGATGTTAATGAAGCATCAAGGCTGCGATGAAAACCAGGCCTATCAGACCTTGAGAAAGATTGCGATGGACAGGGGGCAAAAGCTACCTGATGTCGCGGCCAGCGTCATTGAGGTACTTAATGCCACCAATGGCCTGCTTAAGAAGTAGAGATATGAAGGAGTCGCTATGACAGCGCCAACCGAACTAGAAAAAACCAAGCTGACTCTGGGCTTTGTTGCCCTCCTCGACTGCGCTCCACTGGTTGTTGCCAGAGAAAAAGGCTTCTTTAACAAATATGGGTTGAGCGTTGTGCTCAGCAAAGAATCTTCCTGGGCAACCATCCGCGATAAGGTCAGCTTTGGTATTCTGGATGGTGCGCAAATGCTTGCACCGATGCCACTCGCTGCAACATTAGGCCTGAACGGAAATAAGACCCCAATGGTAACGGCCCTAGCTTTAAGCCAAAACGGCACGGCCATTACTTTGGGCAAGGAGCTGTTTTTAGCATTATCTCAACATGTCACTGACTGGGATAACGATGAGACGGTGGGTTCTCAGTTCAAAGCCCTCATTAAGAGTATGGGGCGTAAACCGGTGATCGCTACCGTCTATCCATACTCAAACCATCACTATCAACTCCGCTACTGGCTCAAAAAACATAACATCAGCTTTGCAGATGATGTGGAACTTGTCGCAATTCCTCCAACAAAAATGCTCGAAAATCTGTCGAACGGTCTGATTGATGGGTATTGCGTTGGCGAGCCTTGGAACAGTCTTGCTCTGATCAACCAAAGTGGTGGCTTGCTGACCACTGGCTATAGAATATGGGGAACACAGATTGAAAAAGTGCTGGGTGTAACGGCTCAATGGGCTGATGAAAACCCGCTGACTCACCAGGCCCTGGTTCGCGCTATATACGAAGCATGTGAATGGTTATCTCAGAGCGAAAATAAAGACGAGCTTATCGAGTTATTATCTCTCCCTCCTTACCTGGACAGGTCTGCCAACCTTATAAAAGGGTTCACACCACCCTACTCAATGGAGCAGCGCTTCTTTGGGAATGAGGTCAATCTGCCAGGTCAGCAACAAGGTCAGTTTTTATTAGAGCAAATGCAAGCGTGCGGGCAACTTTCTGACGAACAGATCGATCTCTTCTCGATCAGTAAACAAGTGTTCCGTGAAGATCTGTATAGGGAATGGTGTACAAATTAGGGAATAATTTGTACCTGATCGCTGCCCGCAACCGGGGGTTCAATACCTTTGGCCCTCAAGGCAGACCGACTAAAAATATACCGCCCAAGATTCTGGGTCACTATAGATATTTTCCCCGAATTCACCGGGGTGTTCAGCATAAGGTTTGCAAGTCTGGCAACGTCATGCCCCATGATGGTACCGCTGACAATCATACCCGCCATTATTTTATCCTTTGCAATGGCTTGTTTATGAACCGTCAAAGCAGGAACAGGGCTATGCTTACCTACCCAATTACTCAACTCATCCAGACTGACATATCGCCCCTCGCTATCTTTCATAGCACCGAAGCCTGCCACTAATAACAGATCGTAACCATTGGCACCGCTGTCGCGAATAGCGTTCTTCCAGGATTCCATGTCAGATATTCTAAGCACATCAGCGCTTATCGTGCGATTAACACTCAACCGAGCTTGATTGCCCAGATCATAGAGATGAAATGCCCGGGCGGTCGGACTGTCCCCCAACAGAATTAACGCTTTTTTGTAATGATGGCCCGTTTGTTTAATAAACTCAGCAATCGTACGTTTTATGAGTGGACGCTCCATCACGCCAGTCACACGCGCCTCTTTTACTACCCAGGGATAGTCAGCCCTGATATCTCCATTAATGCCACAGAAAACCAGCGGAGTAGTGGCCGAAATCTTTAGACCCAATAATTTCAACGCGTTGTCATCACAGATAATGACCAGATCAGGCTTTTGCTTTTTGAATTCCTGAAAGGCTTCATCAGCCGCTTGCTGAAACATATCAACAGGAATTCGTTTGGTGTCCATATAATGGATACTAAGCGCATGCCCCTCGAGCAACTCTTCACGTATCCCGCGCGTCACATCCTCAACCCACTGCAACTCCTGATGGTAACTATGGATTAACATAATCCTGTTATCAGCATTCACAGCCATACAATAAGCCACTATTCCAATGGCAGACAACGTTCGTAATATTTTATTAATCATCAGCGCCCCGTACAGATCAGGCAAAGCTATCAATGCATCTAACTAAATATAGCTAAGAAACCGATCATTTTCTGCGCACTGAAAAAACGCACTCACCTAGGTTCACTGCTTCTATTTTGTGCAGCGCAATATCTAAGCCCTCTCATCAAACACTCCCCAGAAAAACATAACTATATGATATAAATGATTTTTTAATGGTTGGCACAGCTAATGCAATAGAGCAATTAAATTCGATACAGTTTTAAAAAACCGTATCAGAAAAAATTTAAACATTTATTTTCAGGCAAAGGCGCCCGTATTGATCATTTATTTTATGGTCATGACGGCGCCTTTTTGTTTTTTGAGATTTGGAGGAACAATCCATGCTTAAGAAGAAAAAGGCTCTACTAAGCAAAGTTATCAGCAGTGCCGTGCTTGCTGCTTCATTGGTGACGGTACCCGCGTGGGCTGCTATTGGTGAGCCAGAGAAGGAAGATCTGAAGTTCGGTTTCATTAAGCTGACCGATATGGCTCCTTTAGCAATTGCATACGAAAAGGGCTTCTTTGAAGACGAAGGCCTGTATGTAACCCTTGAAGCACAGGCAAACTGGAAAGTTCTTCTGGACCGAGTGATTGACGGTCAGCTAGATGGTGCCCACATGCTGGCAGGCCAGCCATTAGGTGCGACGATCGGCTTTGGTACCCAATCACATATTATTACCGCTTTCTCAATGGACCTGAACGGTAATGCGATCACGGTTTCCAACGATATCTGGAGCCAGATGAAGCAGCATGTACCTATGGGCGCTGACGGCAAACCTGTACACCCTATCAAAGCAGATGCGCTAAAGCCTGTTGTTGAGAAGTATCAGGACGAAGGCAAGCCATTCAACATGGGTATGGTATTCCCGGTTTCTACGCATAACTATGAACTGCGTTACTGGCTGGCAGCAGGCGGTATCCATCCAGGCTACTATGCACCACATAAAGGTGATACTTCTGGCACCATCGACGCAGACGCACTGTTATCGGTTACCCCTCCACCACAGATGCCAGCAACTATGGAAGCAGGCACTATCTACGGCTACTGCGTAGGTGAACCTTGGAACCAGCAAGCCGTATTCAAGGGCATTGGTGTTCCGGTTGTAACTGACTACGAGATCTGGAAAGACAACCCTGAGAAAGTATTTGGTGTATCAAAAACCTGGGCAGACGAGAATCCGAATACCCATTTACGCGTTGTGAAAGCGATGATTCGTGCCGCGAAATGGTTAGACGATAACAACAACGGTAACCGCCCTGAAGCAGTAGAAATTCTGTCTCGCTCAGAATACGTAGGTGCTGATTACGATGTTATCGCTAACTCAATGACAGGTACATTCGAGTACGAGAAAGGCGACAAGCGTGAAGTACCTGATTTCAACGTATTCTTCCGCTACAACGCAACTTACCCATACTACTCTGATGCGATCTGGTACCTGACTCAGATGCGCCGTTGGGGCCAGATTGCAGAACCTAAATCTGACCGGTGGTTCATGGATATTGCGAAAAAAGTATATCGCCCTGACATCTATGCTGAAGCAGCTAAAGAGCTGATTGAAGAAGGCAAGATGACAGCAGACATGTTCCCTGACTTTGCAACTGAAGACGGTTTCAAATCACCACAGACTCACTTTATCGATGGTATTACTTACGACGGCAGCAAGCCAAATGAATACCTGAAGAAGTTCGAAATCGGTCTAAAACCTGAAGATAAGATTTAACCTCAACTGCTTGAAATGCCCCTTGCTTTAGCAAGGGGCAAACTGAGGGAGAAAGAGCCATGAGTAATACAACCGCGTTGTCAGGCGTTAGTGCCTTTTTAGAAAACCCTAAAGCTAATTTAGGTAAATTAAGCAAATCACTGCTTGTACCTTTGATTGGTCTGCTTGCATTCCTGTTCATCTGGGAGATTGGAGCTAAAAGCATCCATACATCCCTAGGTGCCTTCCCAGGCCCAATGGCAGTGTACGAGCAAAGTGTAAACCTGATTAAAGATCATAATCGTGAGCGGGAAAAAGAAGTAGCATTTTACAAACGCCAGGAAGAGCGTAATGCGAAAAAGCTTGCGAAAAGTCCCGATGCAAAGATAAAAGTTCGCCCCTACACCGGCAAACCAACCTTCTTCGATCAGATTGGTACCAGCCTGATTACGGTATTAGCGGGCTTTGTGTTGGCGTCCCTGATCGCAATCCCAGCGGGTATTATGATCGGTCTGAACCAGACCCTGTATTCAGCATTCAACCCCTTAATCCAGTTGTTTAAACCCGTTTCACCTTTAGCCTGGCTACCACTGGTGACAATGGTGGTAAGTGCGGTGTACGTGAGTAAAGATCCGATGTTTGCTAAGTCATTCATCACGTCCCTGATTACCGTATCTCTGTGCTGCTTGTGGCCAACACTGCTGAATACCGCTGTAGGTGTATCCGGTATCAGCAAAGATCTACAGAACGTTTCTCAAGTGCTGCGTCTAAGCTGGCTTGCCCATGTGACAAAGATTGTACTGCCTTCTTCTATTCCGATGATCTTTACCGGTCTGCGCTTGTCACTAGGTATCGCATGGATGGTATTGATCGCAGCAGAGATGCTTGCGCAAAACCCTGGCCTGGGCAAATTCGTCTGGGATGAATTCCAGAATGGTAGTTCCAGCTCTTTAGGACGCATTATGGTTGCCGTACTTGTTATCGGTCTTATCGGCTTCCTTCTTGACCGCGTGATGCTACTTATCCAGAAAAAAGTTTCCTGGGATAAAACTGCGGTACTGCGTTAATTGAGAACAGAATTATAAGCCTGGGGGGATTCCCCCAGCAGGAGAAAATCATGACTCAGCCTCCAAAGCACTTAGAACTGACAAAAGTCGATATCGATTTCCCGACACCAACGGGCCCATTTAAAGCACTGAAAAATGTAAACCTGACCATTAATAAAGGCGAATTCGTTTCTCTGATTGGTCATTCCGGTTGCGGTAAATCAACAGTACTAAACATTGTGGCCGGCCTTTACCAGGCAACAAAAGGTGGTTGCTTGCTGGATGGGAAAGAGGTCAACGAGCCCGGACCTGAACGTGCTGTTGTCTTTCAGAACCACTCATTGCTTCCCTGGTTAACCGCTTATGAAAATGTGGAACTCGCCGTAAAACAGGTTTTTGGCAAGCAAAAGAGCAAGGCCGAAGTAAAAGAGTGGATCGAGCACAATCTCTCCTTGGTGCATATGGACCATGCTATGCATAAACGCCCTGATGAAATTTCCGGTGGTATGAAGCAACGTGTCGGTATCGCCCGAGCACTTGCGATGGAACCTACAGTATTACTGATGGACGAACCTTTTGGTGCACTGGACGCATTGACCCGTGCCCACTTGCAGGATTCCCTGATGGAGATCCAAAAAGACCTGAACAACACTGTCATCATGATTACCCATGACGTGGATGAAGCCGTCCTGCTATCTGACCGTATCGTGATGATGACGAATGGTCCGGCAGCAACCGTAGGTGAAATTCTGGATATCGACCTGCCACGGCCCCGTGACCGTATCGCGCTGGCTGATGATCCAAAGTACAACCACTACCGCCATGAAGTGCTGACCTTCCTCTATGAGAAGCAGCGTAAACCCGATGAAAACAGCACTGCAAAAACTGAAGAAAAAAATGTGGCACAAGACCTGCAAGAAGATAAAGCAGATAGCGAGGATCAAGCTGCATAAGTGCTCAACGCCCCCATTCAAAGCCGAATAAGGGGCACTAACACAAGCCAAAGCAGTGCACTGCTCTAAAAACGCACCAAGAAGGCGCGCGTTTTAGCAACGGTGTGAATTAATAACTCTGGTACTCGCGCCCATTGAACAAAGGCGTTCGAACTCCCCTTCACTCAGGAGATGTGTGAATTGGGAGATTTGAACGCCTTTTTTCGTTTTGGGACCGACTTTATAGCACCTTGATTGCTGTTGATTTAAAGGAGCCAGAACAGAGGTTCTCTCTGGCTCCTCACAATTTATAACTATTAGAGGCCAATGACATGAGCGGAAGCGACAAACTTAACATTTTCTCGTTCACCGGGAAGATGAAGATCCTGCATATGAGCTGGATCGCTTTCTTTATCACCTTTTTTGTTTGGTTCAACCATGCTCCACTGCTTGGTGCAATTGCAGAGTCACTGGGGCTAACTAAGGCTGAAGTAAAAACACTTTTGATCCTGAACGTCGCTCTGACCATTCCAGCCCGTATCATCATCGGCATGCTGACCGATAAATATGGACCAAGGATCACTTACGCATCACTGCTATTTATCGCCAGCATCCCTTGCTTTGCTTTCGCGCTTTCCACAGATTTCGCCCAGGCCGCTATCTCTCGCTTCTTACTTGGTTTCATTGGCGCCGGCTTTGTCGTGGGTATCCGTATGGTGAGTGAGTGGTTTCCTGCTAATGAACTAGGGACTGCTGAAGGCATCTATGGCGGCTGGGGCAACTTTGGTTCGGCAGCGGCAGCTATGTCACTTCCGACGCTGGCACTGATCTTCGGTGGCGAAGATGGCTGGCGCTATGCGGTTGGCCTGACCGGTTTAATGAGCCTGATCTTCAGTTACATCTGGTACAAAAATGTTTCTGATACACCAAAGGGTTCAACCTACTTTAAGCCTAAGAAGATCGGCGGGATGGAAGTAACCAGCAAAGGCGATTTCTATTTCATGCTGGTCATGAAGATTCCGATGTACGCAGCACTTTCCCTGCTTACCTGGAAGCTGTCACCAGCGGGCGTTTCTATTCTTTCAGAGTCTGCGGCCATTGCGATCTATGTCAGCCTGGCCTTCATCCTGATCTACGATTGCTACAGCGCATATAACGTTAACAAGGAGATTTTCGTTAAACCCGTACCCGAAGTGGAGCAGTATAAATTTAAGCAGGTTGCGGTATTAAACGTACTTTATTTCGCTACATTCGGTTCGGAACTCGCAGTTGTCTCTATGTTGCCCTTGTTCTTCTCTGAAGTATTCGAGCTGGATATGGTCTACGCAGGGTTACTCGCATCAGCCTATGCATTTATGAACCTGATGTCCCGACCTGGGGGTGGTTGGATCAGTGACCGTTTTGGCCGTAAGAAAACGCTACTGATCCTTACAGCTGGTTTAGCGGCGGGTTATGCGACTATGTCAATGATTGATAGTTCATGGCCTCTATTCCTCGCGGTGGCTGCTGCGATGGCATGCTCTTTCTTTGTCCAGGCAGGTGAAGGTGCAGTTTTTGCGGTAGTGCCACTGATCAAACGTCGCCTAACAGGTCAGATCGCTGGTATGACAGGCGCCTACGGTAATGTTGGAGCTGTATTCTATTTGACGGTTCTCTCTATGGTCGACTATTCAACTTTCTTTACCGTTATTGCTGCAACAGCGGTACTAGGTTTTGTTGCATTGCTTATGCTTGAAGAGCCAAAAGGTCATATGGCTGAAGTGAATGAAGATGGTACTGTTGAACTTATCAAAGTTAACTAATACTGACAGTATTTAAGCAATCCCATTCGCACTGAGTGGAACTACAGCATCAGAGAGTTAATCTCTCTGATGCTCATTACAACAATAAAAACGGGTAACAAACATGAGCTCAAAAAACCTGTCTTTACGCTTTGGCGGTCTTTCCAGCGCTGGCATAAAGGATCTGAATCAGGACGCATTTGCAGCTCATTTACCGACCACAACCGATCTTGAATTTAAAGGCGGCGCTGCTGTTATCGCAGACGGTGTGAGTAGCTGTGAAGATTCGCATATCGCAAGCCAAACCAGCGTCACAAGTTTTATGCAAGATTACTTCAGCACACCACACAGCTGGAGCGTTCGCAATTCAGTTTCCCGGGTTATGACCGCCCTGAACAGCTGGCTGCATAAAGAAAACAGCCAGAGCAGCCGGGAAAAGGACAGTATGCTATGCACCTTCTCCGCCACTATTATCAAGTCCAACACACTGCATCTGTTCCATGTAGGTGATTCCCGAGTTTACTTGTTTCAGGATGGCGAGCTTGAACAACTTACCAGTGACCATGTACGTAAGTCCGGGGGTAAGAATTACCTTGCTCGTGCACTCGGCGGCGATCGTCACCTTGAAGTTGATTACAGCACACGCGCATTAAGTGAAGGTGACCTTGTCATTATGACAACGGACGGTGTACATGACTTCATCAGTCCTAAGGATCTGAAAAGCATCATTTCCACCGGCTTTGAAGATGCGGAATCAACGGCCAAAAAGCTGATCGATCTGGCCCTAAAAAACGGTAGTGATGACAACCTCACTGCACTGATTACTTGCGTAGACCAGTTGCCAAAAGAAACCCTGGATGAGAGTCATACTCGACTCATACAGCTACCGATCCCTCCGGTAATGAAAGCCGGGAACAAAATTGATGGTTATGAAGTCCTAGACGTGATTTTCAGTGGCACCCGTAGCCATATGTATCTGGTAAAAGATCAGGAAAATGCAGACAAATACGTACTGAAAGCCCCTTCTACTAACTTCTCAGATGACACACTCTACCTGGATGGTTTTATTCGTGAAGAATGGGTAGGGCAACGTATCGATCACCCTAACGTAATGAAAACTTACCCAGGTAAACCTGATAAACGTTTTCTCTACTACCTTGGGGAGCATGTTCAGGGGATGAACCTCAGAGAGTGGATGAATGATAATCCCAACCCGCCTCTCGACGAGGTCAGAGACCTGACAAAACAAATTATTAGGGGCCTAAGGGCATTCCAGCGAGCTGATATGGTTCATCAGGATCTGAAACCCGAAAATATCATGATCAATCAGGATGGACGGGTAAAGATTCTCGATTTCGGTACTGTAAAAATAGCCGGAATCGAAGAGATGAACTCGCCATTGGATAAGTCGATCCCACAGGGTTCAGTAAACTATGTGGCGCCTGAATATCTGCTGGGAGAAAAAGGGAATTTCAAATCCGATCTGTTCTCTCTGGCCACAATTGTCTATGAGATGATCTGCGGCAAGCTACCTTACAAAGAGATGTCAGCCAATCAGATCAGCTTAAAAAGCTATGCGGAAATGGACTATACCCCTGCCCTCCACCATCGCAGGGATCTTCCGCTTTGGGTTGAAGGTGCGCTAAAAAAAGCATTGCAACCAAACCCGCGGTTTCGCTACGACGCATTCTCTGAGTTTCTTCAGGATATCACCCATCCAAATCAAAGCCTGGAATCAATGGTTCAGCATCAGCCGTACCTGGAAAGAAACCCGCTACTTGTCTGGAAAGTGATTGCCTTGATTCTGTTGATGATCAACTTAGTGCAATTTTATCTGGACCAATAACAGACCGTAGCAAACAAGCACCATAAAAGTGCACGCAAATACTGCACTGCATTAAAAAAAACCATATTAATACTAAGATTTTGCCCACTAAAGCCCCCTATAAAAATAACCAATTGATTTTATTGGTATTTTAAAACATGGCATAACATGTGCTTTAGATAAGACACCTATCCACAACGATTTGTGGTCAGGTTCACAACAAGCTCTGAGAACAAAGGCGTTCTGCAAATAGCACTGAAAAGTGTTAGCTGCGAACGCCTTTTTTATTTTTTGGAAGAACACTGAACTATGAAACATCGCCTGGTAATCATCGGAAACGGAATGGCAACTGGCCGCCTTTTGCAGCTGATCGCTGACAGTGCAGCCGATCGTTTTGATATTTCAGTGTTTGGGGAAGAGCCCGGCGGTAGTTATAACCGAGTACTGCTTTCTCCACTTCTCGGTGAAGAGATCTCATTAGAACAGGTCATGACTCTGGACCTCGACTGGTACAAAAATAACAACGTTACCCTCTATAGCGGAGACCCTGTTGTTCATATTGATGCCAGCCTCAAACAGGTCATCAGCCATAAGAACCTACGGGTTTCCTACGATTCACTCATCATTGCTACAGGTTCTAATCCGAGTGCAGTCCCTGTTGAAGGTTCGAGCCTGCCCGGTGTCATGAACTTCCGTACCCTGCAAGATGTTGAAACCATGCAGCAAGTAGCAGCCACTAAGAAGAATGCAGTGGTGATTGGTGGAGGTTTTCTCGGACTAGAAGCGGCTGAAGGTCTTCGGCTTCAGGGTATGAATGTAACGCTGCTACACAGAAGCGATTACCTCCTCAACAAACAATTGGATAAACCCGCCGCACAGATGCTGCTAAACAATCTGCAAAAACGTGGCATCGATTTCAGATTAAACGCTAACACTCAGGCGTTTCTGGGTGACACACAGGTTGAAGCGGTTGAACTGGACAGTGGTGAAGTTATTCCAGCTGATCTGGTTATCACGGCGATCGGTGTAAGTCCTAATTCGCAACTTGCAGAGGCTTCCGGATTAACAGTTAAGCGCGGCATTCTGGTCGACAAACAGATGCGTACCAGCGACTTAAATATTTACGCTTTCGGTGAGTGCTGCCAGTTTGAAGAGTACACATATGGATTAGTCGCGCCTATCTGGCAACAGGCGGAGGTCGTCTTATCCAGCCTGATTGGTGAGACATCAAACTACCGCGAAGAGCCGGTAGCCACCCAACTCAAAATCAGTGGTGTCGAACTGTTCTCATGCGGCGAACTTATCGACGCTGATGATCGTGACACTCTGATCTATCAAGACTTCAAGAAAAATGAATACCGCAAATTGTGGTTAAAAGAAAACCGACTGGTAGGTGCAGTGCTGTATGGCGATGTACGTGAGGGCCAGTGGTATTTCGAACAGTTAAAAGAAAACAACGATCTGAGTGCCTGTAGACAGCAACTGCTGTTTGGCAGTCCGTTATGTGCTCAGGACACACAGACAGAAAACATGGGTATAACTTCTATGACTACAGAATCCAATAAACGCCAGTTGGTTGTTATCGGTAATGGCATGGTGGGTCACCACTTTGTAGAAAATTTTGTGAACAGCAATGTTGCCGGTGACTACGAGATCCATATTTTAGCTGAGGAATCCCGCGCTGCTTACGACCGGGTACATCTCTCAGAGTATTTCAGCGGATCCAGCTATGAAGATCTGTGTCTGGTAGAAGAGAACCTATATGAGAAACACGGCGTTCACCTGCATTTAAGTGAAGGTGCAACGCAGATCGATCGCGATGCAAAGCAGGTCATCACTGAGCAGGCTGTATACTCCTATGATACGCTTGTAATGGCCACCGGATCATACCCATTTGTCCCCCCCATTCCGGGCAATGATGGTGAGGCCTGCTTTGTTTATCGCACACTGGAAGATCTGGATAAGATTCAGGCATGTGCTGAAGATGCGAAAGTTGGCGTTGTTGTGGGTGGCGGTTTGTTAGGTTTAGAAGCTGCAAACGCTCTGAAATCACTGGGTCTCAAATCACATGTTGTAGAATTTGCCCCACGCCTGATGCCTGTTCAGTTAGATGAAGACGGCGGTGAGCTACTAAAGAAAAAGATCGAAGCACTGGACGTGGATGTTCACTGTGAGAAAGCAACCACTGAAATTGTTGCCGGTGAAGAACATACCTATCGCATGAACTTCAGCGATGGTTCATTCCTTGAAACTGATCTGATTCTCTTCTCAGCAGGTATTCGCCCACAAGATACTCTGGCACGAAGCAGTGAGCTGGAGATCGGCGAACGTGGCGGTATCCTGGTTAACGATCAGTGCCTGACATCCGACGAAAACATCTACGCGATTGGAGAATGTGCTTTATGGAATAACCAGATCTTCGGTCTGGTTGCGCCAGGATACACCATGGCGAAAACGGCTGTAGCCGCTATTGCGGGTGATGAAGCTGCCTTTACCGGTGCGGATATGAGTACCAAACTGAAACTACTGGGTGTTGATGTTGGCTCTATCGGGGACGCCCACGGTAAAACCCCAGGCAGCATCAGCTACCGTTATCTGGATGAAGATGAACAGACGTACTACCGGATCATTGTTTCAGAAGATAAGAAAAAGCTATTAGGTGCAGTACTGGTGGGTGACAACAGCAAATACGACACCCTACTGCAATACGCTCTGAACGGCATCGATCTTCCTGAAAAGCCACAAGGGCTTATTCTGCCATCGATGGATGGTTCTGCCGCGCCTGCGCTAGGTCCGGATGCATTACCAGACGAAGCCACTATCTGTTCCTGCCTGAACGTAACTAAAGGTCAGATCTGCTGCTCCATTGATGAAGGTGCCACCAGCGTAGCCGATGTAAAAGATGCAACTAAAGCAGCTTCAGGCTGCGGTGGTTGTGCCGCCATGCTGAAAAGTGTTGTGGATAATGAATTATCCAAGCGCGGTGTAGAAGTTAATACTGATCTCTGCGAACACTTCGCTTATACCCGTGAAGAGCTTTATCACATCATCCGCGTGGAAGGTATCCGTAGCTTCTCTGAGCTTCTGGAAAAACACGGAAAAGGCTTAGGTTGCGAGATCTGTAAGCCAGCCGCCGGATCTATCCTGGCATCTTGCTGGAACGAGCATATTCAGGAAAAACCTCTGGTAAGCCTTCAGGATACCAATGATACCTTTATGGCAAACATGCAGAAGAACGGTACCTACTCTATCGTTCCACGTGTGCCGGGTGGTGAAATCACTCCCGATAAGCTGATCGTGATTGGTCAGGTTGCCAAGAAATATAACCTGTATACCAAAATCACCGGCGGTCAGCGTGTTGACCTGTTTGGTGCGCAATTGCATGAACTGCCATTGATCTGGGAAGAGTTAGTCAACGCAGGTTTCGAAACCGGCCACGCTTACGGTAAATCCCTGCGTACCGTTAAATCTTGTGTGGGTAGCACCTGGTGCCGTTTCGGTGTCAACGACAGTGTCGGTATGGCGATCAACCTTGAGAACCGCTACAAAGGCCTGCGCGCACCACACAAAATCAAATTTGCCGTTTCCGGCTGTACACGTGAGTGCGCAGAAGCTCAGTGCAAAGACATCGGCGTGATTGCTACAGAAAATGGCTGGAACCTTTATGTATGCGGTAACGGCGGTATGAAACCTCGCCATGCTGACCTGTTTGCAACCGATCTGGACGATGAAACGCTGGTCAAATACATCGACCGTGTACTGATGTTCTACATCAAAACGGCCGACCGTCTGCAGCGTACTTCAGTATGGATGGAGAATCTTGAAGGTGGTCTGGACTACCTGAAAGAGGTGGTTATCGATGACAAACTTGAGATTGGTGAAGAGCTGGAAGCTCAGATGGCCCACATCGTATCTACCTACGAGTGTGAGTGGAAAGCCACCCTGGAAGATGAAGAGAAGCTGAAACGTTTCCGTACCTTTGTAAATACCGAAGACCAGGTTGACCCTCAGATTGTACATATTTTAGAACGCGACCAGGTTCGCCCGGTTTAAGTCACAGATAATTAGGAGAAGCGAAGATGACTACTAATCCAAAAGCAAACTGGACCAAGCTTTGTTCTAAGGATGATCTTGTGCCTCACTCAGGTGTAGCAGCAAAAGTTGAAGAACAACAGGTCGCTCTGTTTTACATCCCCGAATTTGCCGATGAAGTCTTTGCTATCGGCAATCATGATCCTTTCAGTGGTGCTAATGTTCTGGCCCGAGGCCTGATCGGTGACCTTAAAGGTGAACCGATGGTTGCCTCCCCTATCTACAAACAACACTTTTCTCTCAACTCCGGTGTTTGTTTTGAAGATGAAGAAGTCGCTGTACCGGTATGGCCAGTCCGATTAGAAGGCGATGATGTGGAGATTCTTATCGCTTAAGAAAGATGCAAACTCAACCTGCTCACGGAAGAGCCTGGTGCTTCAATAATGACTCATACCCATATTTTTGAAGCATGTCTCCTATGACTATCCATAGGTTTAGCGCAGGCACATGCCTGCGCATTTTTTTACTCCGCTTCGATCTCTTCCATATCGACTTCAACGACATGCCCAGGCCCCGCATCCAACAGGATATAAAATTCAGATTGAGGTCTGGCAAAAACAAACGCTGACGCACTGTCAGTATTACCTGCTAAAAGAGGCTCATCTTCGTAAGAGATCACCTCAAAAGGGAGGTTTTCCGCGCTGGAGCCATCAGAAAAACTTGCCTGACATGCTACCCCTTCAGCGCTATCTTTGCAGTCTACAAAAATACTGTGCGCAGACAGGTTCCCTGCTACCATACACAAACCAATAAGCCAAAAATTAACGCGCATCTACCGTCTCCTCTCCGTTAGGCATTAAGCTCCAGGATGCCTGATATACATCGCCTTTCCAGGTGACCGCTGTCACCCAGAGTTCCGCATTGTCCTTTATCTTTTTTGGCAGCTGCATATGTACATGCTTTGCTCCGACAGGGCCATGAATCAGTGTTCCTGGTGCACGCAGATTCCTGGGTTTACCTACCTTGGCATAGATAAACTTAATCGATTCCAATGCGGCTTTATCGATCTGAACATTGAGATTAGTTTTTGCCCCTGCTCTGATAGGTGGTAGATCTTTTTCCAGCAGACCGGCCACCGCATTCATCGATACACTCCAGGGCCCCAGTGGCTGTTCCTGATAAATAAAACCACTACCTTTGGTACCCTGGCTGCTAAGGGTCAATGCTAAACCGGTACCCATCACAACTCCCGCGATCAGCAACGCATTGAGATATTTAAAAGCCCCCATCGGGCCTCCCCAGGGTTTAATAACATCAAATATCTTAATAAGTTTCTGCCTGACACCCGTGAACCGGGCTGCACGTTTCGCCGCACGACGTGTGCGCTTATAGCTGATGATCAGACCACTCACCGACAGGAAGGTCATTCCCAAACCGCCGATGAAATAGAAGGTTTTCACGATAAGATCAGGTGCTCCACCTACCGCCCAGGTGCCATAATGAATAGGCGTCATCGCCAGATCGGTACGCTGCATTAAAGAGAGTTTATCCGCTGGAAATACGTCGATAATCTCTCCTGTAAACGGGTGAACCATAATTCGGGTTCCCTTCCATTCACTGATCAGCCACTCGCCTTCGCTACCTATAATTTCAAAAGGATCAGAATTATGCTCCGGTGTGTTGATAATGTTTATCTGCAGATTAGGACGCTCCTTCAACACCCGATTGACCACCTCCTCAGCGGACAACATCTTGGGGGCTTGATCGGTGCCTAAATGATCCAGATCAGCATAGGAAAGCAGTGGCTTTCGAGGATGGGCTTCAACAATACTCGGTACGCCAAAATGTTTTACGAAAGGATCAAAATAAAACCACCAGCTCCCAGTCACTCCGATAACCAGGACAATCCACAAACTCCATAAACCAATCAGTTTATGCAGATCCGCCAGAAATACACGGGTGTTACCTGTACGTGGTTTACGTAAAAAGTAGCGCCAGAATTTAGGGAAAGCGATTAACCCCGTAATGAGTGACAGCAATACCAACAAGCCCAAGGCATTTACCAGACTGTTTCCTATCGCAGGAAGAAACAACGTCGCATGCATAAAACCGATAAACTGACCAATCGAAAGTAAAACGGTGTCATCTTTCACTTCGCCGGTATAAGGGTCTATCCAGGCATGGCGATAGCCCCCGTTATCATCGATAAAGCGAGCATATGAATTCAGGCTTGGGTAATTTTCGCTGGTACGATAAAAAAACAATCCATTCTCAGGGTAAGCCGCTTGAAGCTTATCCAACATTGCACCGGGGTTCTGCCTTTCATCCTGAACGTCTGCTCGCATCTCTGAATAGATCAACCAGTCCAATTCTTGCTGAAAGACTGCGATGGTTCCGGTAAACAGTACGACCGTCATCAATAGCGTTAGTTTGAGTCCAACAAAGCTATGAATGAGATAAGCGATATATTGCTTTGAGAGCTTACTTTTTTTCTTTGCCCTGCGTTGCTGGGCCTGCTCTTCTATAGTGGCTATTGTCATGATTTCTTTCCTAAACTAATAAACGCAAAAAGCCCTGCCTGAAGGGGCAGGCAGGGCGCTCTGAATTCAGCGTTTAAAATTTGTAACGTGCATTCAGTGTTGCGTTTAGCTTTTCTCCATAACCACAGTCAGTACCGGCACTACGGCACCAGGCAACATAAGTTTTGTTAGTCAGGTTTTTCACGTCAGCCGTGAATTCCCAATCACCGGTTTCATAGCCAACCATGGCATCAAGCAGCGTAACGCCTGGAACTGCAGGGCCCGTTCCGCCCCAGCCAACCGTGTCCCCTGTGTAGCGAACACCAAAGCCGGCTTTCCAATTAGATGGGAATTGATAATGAGACCACAGTGAGGCCTGACGCTCAGACAGATATGGAATACGCGGACCATTTTCATCTTTAGTATTCAGATCAGAGTAATTGAACAGCACACTAAAACGATCCCAGTTTTTCCTCGCTTCCAGCTCCCAGCCGTCAATCTCGGCATTGCTTTGTGCCAGGCCGCCAGGTGTGGACCCAGACGAAACTCGCCCAGTTTCTTCAATTTCGAAGTAAGCGAGAGTCACACTGGTGCTGCTATCCGGAGACAGGTATTTCACACCATACTCCATCTGCTCGCCTTCAGTAGGTTCAAGAATACCGCCTGCACCATCAGAATCGGTATTAGGTTCAAAAGACTCGGAATAGCTCACATAAGGAGAGATTCCGGAATCGAACTGGTACATGTATCCCAGATGCTTGGATAACGCGCTTTTAACACTGCCATTTGTATCGGCACGGTCATGCCTTAATGCCGTCGAAATGATGTTGTTACCAATTTTGATATGATCAGCAACGTAAACACCTAACTGTTTGGTAGTCACTGCATCCGGATCAGTAATATCCGAAGGATCAATGACAGGCAAAGAACCATAAACAGGATTGAACAGATTGATGGAACTTGTGAACTGGCTGTACTTATTCCACTCATCTGTAGTGATGTCCTGATGATCTATACCCAGCGTGAGCTTGTGCTCTGTATCAGCAATTTTGAAATTGCCATTAACGCGGGTGTCGATACTAAAACCTTCAGTACTGCGATCTGACATCGTCGCTCTTCGAACAATATCTCCTGATGCATTTGCTGTTGCTCCCCAAGGAGCTGCGGTAAAGATCTCACGCGTTTCAGTGTTCGCATCAACATAACGTGCTACCGATTTTAAGCGCCAGGATTCGTTGAATGCATGTTCAAACTCGAGCGTTAGCGCTTTTTGTTCACGATCATACTTGTCCCAATCCGGCTCACCCACAAACCTGGAAGGGTCAATAAAACCAAGCGGGTGAGCATCGAGCGTACCTTGCTGAGGCAGGAACATCGCATTGACTGCGCCTTCACGCTTTTGGTAGTTAGCTATGGCAGTAATCTGCGTTTTATCGGTGATCCGCCAAGTTACCGATGGCATGAACAGCAGCTCGTCATCATCCGCATAATCGACCTGCGTACCGCTATCGCGGGCTAAACCGACGAACCTGACGAGTACTTTGCCTTCATCATCCACAGCGCCAGTCCAGTCGGCCGCTAACTGCTTACGATCAAAAGAGCCAACTTGCGCCCAGAATTCACCCTGCTGCTCTTCCTTAGGTCGCTTAGAAACCGCATTGACCAGTCCACCAACCGTACTTTGTCCGTAAAGAACCGAACTTGGCCCCTTTAATACCTCCACCTGTTCGAGCGCAAAGATACTCGGGCGGACATTATTATAATGAGAGTAATGGGAACGAAGTCCGTCAAGATATTTCAGTGGGTCAGCACCACGTACCATTGCCGAATCGATACGTGTATCAATACCAAAGTTGCCAGCATTGACACCTGAGGTATAAAGCAGAGCATCCTGAATATTTTTTGCTCCGGTGCTTTGAATAAAGTCTTGATCAATCACAGCAACAGAGTATGGCAACTCTTCGATAGGCGCTCCGACCTTACTGACCTGAGCTTCTACCTCTAATGGTTGAGCAAGTCCTTTGGACTCCTGACCTACCACTGTGACTTTATCGTTTTGTACAGTTTCTTCTGCTACAACCTGTAGAGAAGTGATTCCCATCGAAGCTGCTGCAATGCAAACAGCTAAGTACTTCTTGTGAGTCATTATAAATTCCACCCTAGTCTTATCAGGGCGGGAATATACTTGGGAATAATTCTCATAATCAATAAAATTTACATTTGTAAAAAATGTAACAATTATTGACCAACCAGGATTAGGTTATCTGACGGTGAATTTAAGAGGGGTATTACTGATTAGCTTTTAAAGCCTGGAGGTTGTGACCCATTTTATAGAGTAGCATGTCACGATCGACAGGTTTGAGCATCACCTCATGAACCCCCATCCGCATCGCCTCCTGAACATTTGCATTATCTCCCGGCTTCGCTAAAACCATGATACGGGTCTTTTCCATATCAGGATCCTGGCGAATCTGATCGATAACAAAAAGCGCACTCATATCAGGTAGCGTCAGGTCCATTAACACTACATCCGGTTTCCAGCTATTAAGCAGCTTCATTGTATGTGTAGCACATCCGGATACCTGCGCTTTGTACCCACCAGAATCGAGGATTGCTTTAATCTTATCCCTTTCTGTCGCTTCATCTTCCAACAACAAAATATTGCTATCATCAAAGACGACGTCACTATCTTCAAGGATCCGCTCTTTTTTAACCGAGGCTACATCAGCTATCGCCTGTGAACGCTCCTCTACTTGCTGATTCGCTGCTCGCTGGTGCTCCCCAACCTGCTGGATATGCCCTTGGGCATGATTATCAAAAGCGCTTCGCAAACCTGAATGGTGGGATTCGGCCACCCCACTATCCTTAATGACTTTCTCCCGCATCTGTTCCATTGAGAAAGACATCAGGCTCATCAGCTTTTCATAATTCTCAGCGTTGAGGTCCTTAATATCTCCATCACAGCTGACAATTTGATCCAGGTACTCGCACAGGCTCTCAACCGAAAAAGCATCAGCAGGCAGTGTATTCGTCATCTGCTGAGTACGGCGAATAAAACGTAGTCTTAGAAGCAGATGATAGGGATCATATAGAGGGCGGACAATAAAATAGTCATCAAAGACATCTTTATTGCAGATACTGAAAGCTTCTTTCAGGTCTTCTCGACTGCAAAATACAATTTTGCGGAACAGGATTTTATCAACGGACTTCTTAGCACTGAGCAGATGCAGGTAGAAAATTTCATTCTCCTGAATCGTATTTAGCCCCATCAAAAGTACATCGATTTTTTGTTCAGTAATTACAGAGAGGGCTTCTTCTTCAGAAAAAGCAATAAAGAAGTGAGGGAAGTGACGCTTTACCATGTTGCATAAAGATTCCAGATCATCCTTATGCTTGACAACTAACAACACTGAAAAACGGTTCTCAATTCCCATAAACCATCACCTGCTCACACTTAAACTCGCGATCCCTGCTATTAATATTTCCGTTCTGCTAATAATGGCCTGAAAATGCACTTTTTTCACTACCTAAGCGTAGAACCTTAGGCTATTTCCCCCAGAGAAAAACGCTCACCATGACTTGAAACAACTAATTTCACAGCCCCATTATCATCAAGCTCTTCTGCAAGTTCGACTAACTGATAGAAAACATTGCGATGAATCAGCCCTTTCATACCAAACCGAACATTGATGTAAGGTGACGGCTCCCCTGAGTCTTCGAATTCATCAACCCATAACGCGTGTTCCGGACCCGCTTCTACCACATCTCCAGTGGTGCTGGTAAATAACAAGACCTGCTTTCCTTCGCGACTCTCTACCTCAAGCTCAGTAAATAGAAAGGGGGCATCATCAACCCGAATTCCGATCTTTTCTACAGGGGTCTTAAGGTAATGTTTACCCTCTTCAAACCATAGTACAGTTGAAAAGAGTTTCACCATGGCAGGTCTACCAATAGGCGTCCCCATGTAAAACCATTTTCCGTCTTTAGCGATACGCATATCGATATCACCACAGAAATCTGGATTCCACTTTTCTACTGGAGGAATTCCACTGCCACTCTCTTTTATCGTCTGGGACACGCGCCCCAGATCAAAGGTATTCTCGCTCACTTAAACCTCACTCGTGCAGAGCTTATTAATAAACTTCAACTTAGCTCGCAAAACTTTCATCTTATAACCTAATCACATGAATAATATTAATTGTTAGAATAGTCAGCAATTAAAGCTTAGACAAAAATGCACACCAAAATGAAACAGGATCTTAAAACAAAGTTTAGTGATAGCAGCCGCGGTGTCTATCTGTTTGGAACTACACCTCCAAAAGATGGTATTGAAGATGCGACTGTATCCTCTATTGCCGACAAACTACTTGAGCGTTTGGCTCATGTAGAGTTCGACGGTCTGATTGTCTATGACATTCAGGATGAAAGTAGCCGCATCGACAAACCACGTCCGTTTCCTTTTATGCGGACTCTGGATCCACGTGCTTACTCTAAACTGTTAAGAGAGAAGTCAGAAAAGCCGGTGATTACTTATAAAAGTGTATCGCAGAGAGACGAAGCGGCTTTCACAGAATGGCTTGACGAGGCGTGGAATAAGTATGGTGTCCGCGACACCGTTCTGGTTGGAAGCCCTTCATCGGAAGGCGAAATCCA
The DNA here is from genome assembly GCF_000153345.1 of Neptuniibacter caesariensis. Lineage (GTDB taxonomy): Bacteria > Pseudomonadota > Gammaproteobacteria > Pseudomonadales > Balneatricaceae > Neptuniibacter > Neptuniibacter caesariensis. The sequence goes on along the minus strand of NZ_CH724127.1, from coordinate 439,746 downwards.
GCTTAGCCTGAATGATGCTTATAAAGTTATTGAGAAACACCCCGCACAATACCAACTAGGTGGTGTAACCATCGCTGAACGTCATGCGTCGAAACGGAACGAGCATGAGCGTCTGATCAGCAAGATCGATCAGGGTTGTGATTTCTTTGTATCCCAGGCGGTTTATGATGCTCAGGCAACCATCGACATGCTGAGTAGCTATGCCCGTAAATGTAGAGAAGAAGGAATTACACCCAAACGCGTCATCCTGACCTTTACTCCGTGTGGAAGCACCAAAACACTTGAATTTATGGAGTGGCTGGGTATCTCTGTTCCTGAAGCAACACGCTTTAGAATCATGGATGCACATAACCCACTGCAGGAATCTATCCGTATCTGCCGGAATAACCTTGAGCAGATACTGGAAGCCGTGATGCCGCTGGATATCCCTATCGGCCTGAATATTGAAAGTCTGACAAACCGAAAAGAAGAGATCGATGCTTCGATTCGACTGTTCAAACTTCTCAAATCAGTTGTAGATTTGAAACTGGCCGAAGCTGCGCTATAAAAAAACAAGGCCGCTTAATAATAAGCGGCCTTTTTCTTTCACATCAGCACCCGATTAATCTGTAACAGCCTGTGCGTCCGCTCCAGATCTTCCCGAACCCGCTGTTTATAAGCTTTAGAATTAACACATTCAGCAGATTTCTGCCTTAACACAGTCCATTCCTGAAGGTTCTCTTCCTCTTTTAAAAGCATTTTGAACGCTTCGGGAAAATCTTCCTCCGTTGAGATTTTGGAGATATCTACTTCCCCCTTCAATAAATAGACAGAATCCCCTTCATCACAACACACCCTGGATTCACTGAAATGAAACAGGTGCGATGCGTATTCCGGGGTAAAACAAACAGGCATATCAAAGTTGCGCTTTCCCTTGCTGGCCAGTTCCATCTGCCCTTCTTCTCCATGCTTAACTGCAAGTACATACGTAGCTACTTTCATCCCTAACTCCTTCCCTGTGATAACAACAGTGTCATCTTCTATGAATCAACGCCCTCGGTTTCCTTTTTGAGGGAACTGCAGATTTAGAATCACTACAATTTAAGACAGTCAGAAGTGTAGACAATCTACAAGATTCTGTGGTGACAATTCTGTCATTATTAAGATTTTTCAATGCCTGAAAGTTAAGAAACAGCCCCCTCCACCGGATATTCCGGAAAACTTTAGAAATCCCTAATTTAAATGTGTGCCCCGAGTTTTGGGGAAGTAATTGAAATTTATTAATGATCAATCAATTTTCAAGATTACCAAAATGCAACAATTCCTAAAATAGTGAACAGTTTGTTGTAGAAAACGCTATTGAATATTTTTTGATAAATCGCTATTTTTGACGAACCGTCATTAAAAAACAGTTTCCCTTTTATGAGCCCGAAAATTATAGATGAAGCAACCCTTGAAGCCCGCGAAGAAGAGATCATGCGGACCGCACTGGAAATAATCTCCGAACTGGGTGTTGCCGGGCTAACAATAGACAAGGTGGTTTCTCAGCTGCCCTATTCTAAAGGTACCGTATACAACCACTTTACCTGTAAGGAAGACCTATTAACCGGGCTATGTAATCGTAGTGTAAAAAGCGTTGCGGCACTCTTTGAAAGAGCCATAACCTTTGATGGCAGTAGTCGGGAGAAAATGCTCGCAGTGGGTTATGCGTACATGCTGCACTCTATGCTAAATCCTACCGAGTTCATGCTGGTTATCTCTGCGAAAACCCCTTCCGTACGAGAGAAATCAACAGAGCGACGCCAGGAAGAGCATGTTGCACTAGAGAACAGACTGCTTGGCGGTCTTCTACAGGTTATTTCCAACGGCCTTGCATCGGGTGAGCTACAACTACTTCCTCATCTTAGCCCTGCTCAGGTCGCCTTCTCACTGTGGTCTATGAGTTTCGGAACCATCGCGTTACTCCATGAAACACTTGACCGCTGTAGCGTCCGTATCGAAATGCAGCTGGAAAGAGAGCTGGTCAATCACTGCAACATCCTGCTGGATGGCCTTAACTGGCAACCTTATACACAGGAACACAATTGGATGGACACGATTGACCACTTTAAGAATGAACTGTTCGCTCCTGAAGTCGAGCAACTGAGAGAAAGATTAAACGGATAACCCGATAAGTTTTCGAGAGAGCGGTGCCAGACACCGTTTTTTCAATGGTTTTTATTGACACTTCGTCAATATTGGTTGTTTATAAATTAACCAAAATTGCCTTAAGAGCAATCTAACATCCCAAAGGGACCCTGGAGCAGGAAAATGAGAGATCGTCTTTTCCGATTCGTGATAGACCATCCGGTCTGGGTGATTCTATTATCTGTGCTGTTTGCCTTTGGTGCCGCATCTGGCGCCAAAAATCTGGTCTTTAAAAGCGATTATCGTGTGTTTTTCAGTGAGGAGAACCCTCAGCTGACCTCATTCGAGTCGATGCAAAAGATTTACAGTAAAAGTGACAATGTTGCTTTTATCATCTCCCCGGATGACGGAGAGGTATTTAAACCCAGTACTCTGGCTGCGATTCATCAGTTAACCGAAGAATCCTGGCAGGTACCGTTCTCGACGCGAGTAGACTCGATTACGAACTTCCAGCACACCTGGTCAGAAGAAGACGACATGATCGTCGAAGATCTGGTGTTGGATCCTGATACACTTGCTGACTCTGATATGTCTCGCCTGAAAGAGATTGCAGTTAATGAGCCTTTGATGCTGCACAAACTTATTTCAGAAGAAGGCCATGTTAGTGTCGTAAATATTACCGTTCAACTGCCCGGGGTTAACCCAGTAGAAGAAGTACCGCAGGTTGTATCCAAAGTCCGGGAAATGCGCGACAACTTCATCGCTGCCAACCCTGACCTGAAAGTGCACCTTTCCGGCATGGTGATGATGAATAACAGCTTTGCCGAAGCTTCCCTGAGCGATAACGCTACCCTGGTTCCCATTATGTTTGGTGTAGTGATTCTGGGTATGGTTTTTCTGCTAAAAACCATCAGCGGCACCATCGCAACGGTCGTTGTCATTCTCTTCTCTATCGCTGCCACTATGGGCTTAGCCGGATGGAATGGCATGTTCCTTACGGGGCCCTCATCCAGTACGCCTATCATGGTCCTAACCCTGGCTGTTGCGGATTGCGTGCATATATTAACGACCATGTTCTACGAGATGCGCCAGGGCGTTAAGAAAGAGAAAGCGATTCAGGACAGTCTGCGTATTAATTTCCAGCCTATCTTCCTAACCAGCGCAACCACTGCGATCGGCTTTATGAGTCTTAACTTCTCTGACTCTCCTCCGTTCCGCGATCTGGGTAACATGGTTGCAGTGGGCGTCATGCTGGCATTTATCTTCTCGATTACTGTTTTCCCTGCACTTCTGCGCTTACTGCCGCTGCGTGTAAAACAGATCGAAGAAGGCGAAAGCGACACTATGTATAAGATTGCCGGTGTGGTAATCGAAAAACGCCGCATCCTTCTGCCTGGCATGGCATTGATCATGACAGCGATTGCTGTGTTGGTACCTATGAACCAACTGAATGATGATTTCGTTAAGTATTTTGACGAAACGGTGCCATTCCGACAGGCTACCGACTACATGCAGGATAACCTATCCGGTATGACCTCGATGGAGATCTCTATCGATAGTAAGGAAGCCAGCGGTATCAATGCACCAGCTTTCCTTAAAACTGTAGGTGATCTCAGCGAATGGTTACGTGCTCAGCCTGAGACTGATCACGTCAATACGCTAAGCGATACGATCAAGCGTTTGAATAAGAATATGCACAGTGATGATCCTTCTTATTACAAACTGCCTTCAGATCGAGAGCTTTCAGCTCAGTACCTGCTGCTTTATGAGATGTCCCTGCCATATGGTCTGGATCTTAATAATCAGTTGAATGTTGATAAGTCCTCAACACGTGTTGTAGCGACCTTTATGAACATGACCAGCACCCAGCAGATCGAGATGGAAAGCCGTATCTACGACTGGTTCGCTGAAAATGCACCTCAGTACAAAGTTGCGATCGCCAGCCCAAGTCTGATGTTTGCCCATATCGGTCAACGTAATATTTACAGCATGCTACTAGGCACTTCGATCGCTCTTGTTCTGATCTCTGTGCTGCTAGGCTTTGCGCTACGCTCTGTGAAATTTGGCTTTATCAGTCTGATTCCTAACCTGGCGCCTGCTGCAATGGGCTTTGGTGTCTGGTTCCTGATTGATGGCCAGATCGGTCTAGCTCTGTCAGTCGTAGCCGGTATGACACTGGGTATTATTGTAGATGACACCGTTCACTTCCTGAGTAAGTACCTACACGCCAGAAGAGATCGGGGTAAAAACAGTAAAGAAGCCGTTCGTTACGCTTTTGGTAGCGTAGGGCGTGCTTTATGGATTACCACCATCGTATTGGTAGCCGGTTTCATGGTACTCGCCCAATCCAGCTTCAAACTGAACGCTGATATGGGGCTATTAACCGGTCTAACGATCCTGATTGCACTGATTGTAGACTTCCTGTTCCTGCCACCACTACTCATGATGCTGGACAGAACAGTTGAAGAAGAGAAAGAAGACAATACACCTGACAGCTCAAATATGAAAAACGAAGCTGTAGCTAAAGATTCTGAAGGAGAGAATGATGACTCTGTTAACCAACTCGCTTAAAGCCGTGTTGATTTCGAGCCTGGCTGCAGCGCCTGCAGTCGTAATGGCTGAAACTGCTGAAGAGAAAGGTCTGCGCATTGCCGAAGAAGCTAAAGCAAGCGACCTTGGTTGGAAAGACATGCAAGCTCAAATGAACATGATCCTGCGTAACAAGCAGGGCCAGGAAAGTGTTCGTGAAATTCGTATGAAATCACTCGAGATCGAAGACGATGGCGATAAAAGCCTGTCAGTTTTCGACAAACCACGCGATGTTAAAGGCACAGCATTCCTGAGCTTCTCTCACCCAGTTGGTGCGGATGACCAGTGGCTATACCTGCCAGCGCTTAAGCGAGTAAAGCGTATTGCTTCACGTAATAAGTCTGGCCCATTTATGGGTTCTGAGTTTGCCTATGAAGATCTGTCTTCATTTGAGGTAGAAAAATATACCTATAAATTTATCCGTGACGAGGCTTGTGAAGGCGGTAACTGTTTTGTAGTTGAACAATACCCTGTAGATAAAAACTCAGGTTACACCCGCCGTGTAGTCTGGCTTGATCAGGCAGAATACCGTCCATGGAAAATCGAATTCTATGACCGTAAGGATTCACCACTTAAAACGCTGACCTACCATGAGTACAAAGAGTATGAAGGTAAGCACTGGCGTCCTGACCTGATGAAAATGGTAAACCACCAGACGGGTAAAAGTACCGATCTGACCTACCAGGGTTATCAGTTCAAAACCGGGCTTTCTGACTCTGACTTCAACAAAAACACCCTGAAACGGGCACGTTAATATGAATAGCCAGAAACTACTCCCCTGGCTTCTGGCGGCAGGGCTGACAACAGCCCTGCCATCTCAGGCCGAAACCTACTATGAGATGTCCGGTAAAGTGACCGCTGACCTGCGTTACTTTACTCAGGATGGCCAGTTTGCCAATCAGGATTACGATACCAACCTTTCATTTACCGTAGAGCCTGAATTCTATTGGGAATGGAATGATGGTGCAGACACGCTGACGTTTACCCCTTTCCTTCGTGTAGATGAGAACGACAATGAGCGTACTCATGCCGATATCCGCGAACTAAGCTGGGTTCATATTGGTGATGACTGGGAACTACGCACCGGTTTGCGCAAAGTTTTCTGGGGTGTCACCGAATTCCAACACCTTGCCGATGTGATTAACCAGACCGACGGTGTCGAAGACTTCGATGGTGAAGATAAGCTCGGCCAACAGATGATTAACCTTTCTCTGGTAAAAGACTGGGGGATCGTTGATCTGTTTCTCCTTCCCGGCTTTCGCGAACGAACCTTCGCAGGTGAAGACGGCCGTCTAAGGGCTGGGCTGGTTGTGGATACCGACCAGGCTGAATATGAATCAGGAGCGGGTGAAAATCATCTGGATACAGCTATACGCTGGAGCCATACCATCGGTGATTTTGATCTGGGTGCATACTGGTTCCACGGTACTAACCGTGATCCGAAATTGGTTGCTCGTAATATCAATGGTAAAACCGTGCTAGTTCCATACTACGAGCAGATGGATCAGATCGGTTTTGATGCGCAGGCAACTATCGATAGCTGGCTATGGAAGCTCGAGACCATACACCGGGATACAAGCTCTGAAAATTACTGGGCTGCACAAGCGGGCTTTGAATACACCTTCTACGGTATTCAGGACTCAGCAGCTGATCTAGGCGTTCTACTCGAATATGGCTGGGACGAACGTGGTGAAGAAGCTGACGCAGCGGTTCAGAACGATCTGTTTATGGGAGCAAGAATTACCCTGAACGACGCTGAAAGCACAGAGATTCTTGGCGGTATCAGCCATGATCTGGACTACGACAGTCAAAGCTTGATTGTTGAAGCCAGTAGACGGATTGGTGATTCATGGAAAGTTAGCGTAGATGGGCGCTTCTTCAGCGCTGATGATCAGGCGGATCTAAGTTACAACTTTAGGCAAGATGACCATTTGCAGTTTACTGTGGAACGTTACTTCTAAGCTGACTACTCTTCTGGAACAGCCGTTGCGGATTTCAATTGCTGTTCCAGAATATTCAATTCATCTAACTTATCTTGTAATGCCTGATACTTCTCGGGATACCACCTTATATGCTGTTTTTCCCGATCGAGTTCAAAACGAGCATTATATAAAAAATCCATTCCCAACAGGCCTTGATTTGATCCACTTCCACCTTTGAAATCTATGACCGAAGCCTGGATATTCTCTGCCTTATAAGGGCCAATTTCTACGCTATTTAGACTGACCTTCTCGGTCAAAACGACCCTGCCATCAGCAACTCTCGCAGCTCCTCCTGAAAGAAATTGCGGAGATAAAGACTGTAGTGCGTCTTTGTGCAGAACGGTGACCGAAGCTCCTGTATCCATGACGAGGCTAAGGGTTTTCTGCCTTCCACCATAAGAGATTCTCACAGGTAGCAAAACCCTGTTTGATTGAAACTGAAAAGGCGTAATCCATTTGCGCATTGCCTCTTGGATTCTTCTTCTCTCTGTAGAAATTTTAGAAATAGCTAACTGGCGATCTCTTTCAAGCTGAAGCTGATCAATCTCAGCTTGTGAAAGCTTCTCATTGCTTTCTTCTCGGCTTTCCAATTGCGAGCGATATTTTGCCGGTACCTTTGAAAGACGATCAACAAACACTTTCTTGCCCGTTTCATCAACATATTCGTAGATTTGAGCTTCAGAAAGATTAGAAAACATTACGCAAAGCGCAGTTACTACAAAACATCTACGAAACATAAAGCAACCTTTTAGCTATAGCTTCGAAAATCACTTGTCGAGTTAAGAAATAAAACCGCTTAATCCATTAAAAACAAACAACGCCACAATCGCTAAAAAAACCAAACCGAAACGCATAACCAGGCAACGTGTACATCTCTTCTTACCTGACACATCAGCCTCCTGCTAACTTCACAGTAAAGCCTTCTTTTTCCAGCATAACTTTCAACTTTTCCCGGTGGTCGCCCTGTATTTCAACAATTCCATTTTTTAATGCGCCACCTGTTCCACAACTCTTCTTGAGTTTTTTAGCCAGGGTTTTCAGCTCAGCTTCCGGTAAAGGGATACCCGAAACCGTTGTTACGCCTTTGCCTTTTCGGCCCGATGTTTCCCTGCGGATGCGTACCACACCATCAAGGCCCGCGAGACGATTCTGCTCATCAAGCTCAGAACAGATGCAAGTATCGATCGCTTCATTACACCCTGGGCATAATTGCCCTTTTTCGGTTGAGTAAACCAAGCCACTCAATTGATCTTTCAGTGACGCCACTGATAATTCCTCGTAGGTAAAATCTCATTATAAGCGGCAACAAGGTTTTTCCCTAACTTAACCCGCCAATTTGCCTTGCGAGGTAGGTTGCATAGTTGTCCGTCATTCCACTAATAAAATCCAGAGCTCGCATATAAGCTTTATAGAGCGGTATCTGGGGTCTTGGAGCATGAATACCCATCAGACTAATAATCCTTTCACTGCGATAGCTAAGCCCCTCACCTTGCAGCCTATGATTATCATGAACTGCATGACAAAATGCCTCCAGCAAGACACCTAATGTCGTATAAGCCCCAACTTCTAGCTCAGTCTTCCGTGTATCAGGGAACACCTTCTCTTTTGCCAAGCTCTTAGCTAGCTGTAACCCATCCCTGACATCTGCATCACCATCAGCCAGAAGTTCACCTTGATATTCGCCGCGCATAATCAAATGCTGGTTATCCATATACGCCTGAACAGCAGAGCCCACCATGAACTCCATCGCTTTACCCCGTAGCGCTGAAATTTTACGACGAGAGGAAGCCTGAGTACTAAATATGTCATCTTCAAAAGAAACATCACCGCAGAGTTGTAACAGAATCGGTTTTATTTCATCGAAACTGAGGATATTCAATTCGATCGCATCCTCAAGGTCGAGAATGGCATAACAGATATCATCCGCTGCTTCCATCAGATAGGTTAGCGGATGACGGCACCAGCGGTTTTCGCCCAGTGAGATCAATCCTAACTCCCGACCCAGCTTATTAAGAATTTCCAGCTCGGTCTGATAAGCACTGAATTTACCTTTATCACCGGAATGTTCAGCGCTCCATGGGTACTTAAGCAGTGCCCCCAGGGTTGGATAAGATAAGCGTAAACCACCATCGAACAGATGGTTTTCTATACGGGTGACAACACGAAACCCCTGCGCATTACCCTCAAAAGTCATCAAGTCCAACTTCTCTGCTTCACTCAGGCTTTTTAAAAGCACGCTATCTGACTGACGCTTGAACCAATCGCGGATCGCATATTCACCCGCATGGCCAAATGGCGGATTACCGATATCATGGGCAAGGCAAGCAGACTGAACAATCATGCCAATGTCATAAGCAGTTGCCCAATCAGGAAGTTGTTCCCGTATCTGTTCACCAACGCGAATGCCCAGACTACGCCCTAAACTACCCACTTCAATCGAGTGGGTCAGGCGAGTGTGAATATGATCGTTCAATGACATGGGGTGAACCTGAGTCTTCCTTCCTAACCGCCGAAAGGCACTGGAAAAAATAATACGGTCCTGGTCTTTGTGGAAATGACTTCTGCCAATCTCCTCATCGGTTAACTCAGCATGTCCATAACGCTTAGTCGATAATAACCGTTGCCACTGCATCTCCATCTAATACTCTCCTGAACAGATAGGGCTGGGAAGCCAATGAATAGGCACCCCTTAAGCTATCGGCCATATGATGCCCAGCTATAGATAACCCGAAGCATATTTTAGCTAGGGAGCCTGCGAGCAAGTCCGAGACCTATTCTCAGGTTCCCTAGGCTTGCTCCATAAGCAGCAGTGCTTGTTTCGCAAGCTCCTGCAGCGCTGCCCTAATCTCTTCATCAGGTTTTTTCGCAAAATTCAAACGCAGGAAATTACGGTACTTTCCTGAAGCTGAAAAAATAACTCCCGGTGCTATGCTGATTTTCCTATCTTCAAGGCACTTATTCAGTTTTACCGTATCAACTTCGATCGGCAATTCTACCCAGAGTAGATATCCACCTTCGGGATAGCTGATACGGGTTCCTTCTGGAAAATAGCGCTTAATCAAATCGATAGTCATATCCCTTGCGACTTTATACTGGGCACGCATCTTTCTCAGGTGACGCTCGTAATAGCCATTAGCAATAAATTCAGCTACAGCCTGCTGCTGGACCGGGGGGCTACTCACCGTCGATACAAATTTTTTATGCAATACTCGTTCAGTACATTGCCCTGGCGCCACCCAACCGAGTCTTAAACCGTATGCAATTGTTTTTGAAAATGAAGAGCAAAGCAGAACCCGCCCTTCCTCATCAAATGACTTAATCGTGCGAGGCCTCGGGGATTTGTAGTAAAGGTCACCATAGATATCATCTTCGATGATAGGGAGGTCGTACTGCTGAGCTAACCTTAGCAGCTCCTTTCTACGTGGTTCTGGCATGGTATAACCCAGCGGGTTATTACAAGTAGGGGTCACTTGGATTGCAGCGATCGGCCATTGATCTAAAGCCATCTCTAAAGCTTCAATACTAATACCTGTTTCAGGATGGGTGGGGATCTCTAAGGCTTTAAGCCCTAATGCCTTTATCGCTTGGGTAGAACCATAAAAACTGGGGGAATCCGTGGCAACAATGTCACCCGGTTTGGTCACGGCTCTCAAGCTACAAACTAACGCTTCCTGACATCCACTTGTGATAATAATTTCATCAGGATGTAGCTTACAGCCTGAAGCTAAGGCCAACCGTGCAATCTGCTGTCTTAGAAACTCCGATCCATGAATATCGCTGTAGTTAAGGAAGCTATCCGAAGCATTAGCCGCGGCCTGTGTCATCGATTTCATTAAAGGTTTTAATGTCGGTGTATCAATCTCTGGCATTGCTGTACCCAACGCCACATAGCCATTACCTTTAGCATTGTTCAACAGGTGATAGACCTGCTCCCAATGGGAAACCTCTAACGGACGCTGCGCGGGCCTGCTCACTTCAGGCAGATCCGGCAGATCACCTCTAGGCTTAACGTAATATCCCGATTTAGGCCTAACTTCCGCATAACCTTGCTCTTCAAGTCGCTGATAAGCTTCCTGAACCGTTGAGATACTCACCTGACTTTCCTGGCTTAATACCCGAATAGAGGGCAGCTTGCTGCCTACCTGGTAGTAACCCTGATCTATTCGATGAACCAAGCCTTCGAGAACTTTCTCGTACAGTTTCATATGCAAAAAACACCACAGAGACAAAAACAGTACAGATTAAGACAATTTTCACATCACAGTCTGTTAATTGCTAAATCTGTACATTAAAACAAAACAAAAATGTAAATCTGTAATGCAATTCTACAGTATTTTAGAATATTTGAACACTAAACAAACAGTTCTGTAATCATCAATCAATTACAAAGTAAAACTGTAAGGAGAAGAAAGATGAAGAGATTAAGGAAATACAGCGTTTATTTGCTTGGAGCAACACTGATAAGCGGGTGCGATAGCAGCTATCACACTTTTAACGGCGTTTCAGGCTTTTCTTATGAAGAAATAAAACCGCATACTTATCAGCTGAGCTATACAGGCTCGCCAAAAGACAGATTAATTGATGTGGAAACTATGTTGCATCACACGGCACGAGAACTCTGCCGCGGCGGTGCGTATAACCTCTCTGAGAAGAGGTCTATGGTAGAACGCGCCTCTACCCAATTAACCGCGGCGGGAAGCGATGAATCAGTCCATAAAGTCGAAGGTGAGCTACAGTGCCTGGCACCAAACTACGCCTTACACATGCAGAACTCTTTCTTATTTGGCAAAAACTTTGCCACCAATGAACTTAAACGCAGGGGTTCCTCTGACTAATTGCTCACGGGCAAACAAGCTTCCGCATTGCGGGCATACACATGGGGTCTGAGTAAAATCTTCTCTGATTCTCTCTTTGAAGCATTTGACTAGAGACCCCTTCCCCCCCTTACGATATTTATAAAGCAAAGCTCTGCACTTAGCGCAGTAAACATCGACAGTAGTCACCGGCCCCTTTTTATTAGGTTTTGCCATTCAAGTGTTTCTATTCCAAGATTAAGTCATCGGCAGGATAGCGATCTATTCTCGAATTGTCATGGAACTTCTCCGCAAGGAATAAGCACGATGGGATACTTCAGTAAGCCACTTATTCTTACATTGTTTTGGCTTTCCCTCACGAGCCTTCAAAGCCACGCAGCCCCCATTGAGGCTCAACCCGAACTATCGGTAAAAACTCAGTATCAACATCCCAACGGCTTACCTATCTATACAAATTCGCTGGTAAATGAAATTTCACCTTACCTTCGCCAACACGCCCATAACCCTATTGAATGGAATAGCTGGTCCGCAAAACCGTTAAAGAAAGCTAAAGAAACAAATCGGCCTGTCTTTATTTCAATTGGCTATTCAACCTGCCATTGGTGCCACGTGATGGCAGAAGAGAGCTTCGATAATGAAACGATCGCAACCCTTTTAAATGAAAGGTTTATTAGCATTAAGATAGACAGAGAGCAACATCCTGCGATCGATAGTTTCTATATGCAAGCTGCGACTATTCTAAAAAGCCAGAGGGGCTGGCCCCTAACAATTCTGGCCACCCCGGATGGTATGCCATTCTTTATCAGCTCCTACCTAACCACTGATCAACTTGCTGAAACACTTAATAATTTCTCAGAGCAATGGCAGAAAACACCGCAAAAACTACAGGCCAAAGCAAACGAAGTACAGCAGCAGATTGCTGATATGAACAGGGAGACTGAAGCAGAGGTACAAGCTGTTAATCAATACCAAACGGAAGCAACAGTTTTCTGGATGAGCCAATACGATGAGTTTAACGGTGGCTTTGGAAACGTCTCCAAATTCCCGAACGCTCCCGTTCTTGAATTTCTCCTCTACCAATCCCTGCTCAACTCCGATTCCAACCTATATGACGCCATCCTCCATACACTAAACGCGATGATGAATGGCGCAATTCACGACCAACTAGATGGAGGATTTCACCGCTACACGATCGATCCTGAATGGCAAACACCTCACTTTGAAAAAATGCTCTATGATCAGGCGCAGCTGGCTCGACTGTATTGTTCTGCGTACGCCATCACCGGGGACCCTGAATACTCCAGGACGCTGAGGTCGACACTACAGTTTATTGAACAAAGCCTTCAAGCACCGAACATGCTTTTTTATTCGGCCATAGATGCCGGAGATAAAGAAAATGAGGGTGCCTATTATCAATGGTACCGATCAGAACTCGCATCTGCTCTGACAGAAGAGGAGTTCGACCTGACCACCGAATACTTTGGGTTAAACAACCAAAGTGAATTCGAGGGGCCTTATACGCTTACTCCAGCTATCTCGCCCCGGGAATACATCTTAGAAAACGGCATCAATACGCACCGCTTTATCAAACTGCTAAAATCCATCAAAGCGAAACTTGCTACACAAAGAAAGCTTCGACCACACCCGCATATCGACAAAAAAATTATTACATCATGGAATGCAATCACCATCAGCATGCTCGGTGCTGCAGCCAAATGTCTTGATGATCCTGACCATCTAATTACCGCTAAGCAAACGGCGGATGCTCTATGGAGCAAGCATAAAGTCAGCCACGGCTTGCTTAGAGATAGTGTAAAAAACCGAACAGGCGCATGGGGAACACTTGAAGATTACGCTCAGTTTGCCCTGAGCAATCTTGATCTGTACGACCTTACTCAGGAAAAGAGATGGCTTAAACGTGCAGAAATACTAACGCAGGAACTGGTAGATAAGTTCTGGGACCAAAGCAAAAAGCGTCTTTTCCTTACTGAAAAACAACACCTCACTCCTTTCAATCTAAGTAGCCAGACAGACTCCGCCAAACCAGGGGGCCATTCACTTGCTTATGGACTCTTCCTACGCATGAGCACAGTGAGCGAAGACCTGCGCTACCCCGAACTAGCAAAAGAATTACTTAACTCTCTTTCTACCCAACTGAAACAAAGCCCCGAGCAATTTAGCCACTTGCTTAAGGCACATCTGGCCGCCCAATACCCTATAGGCTCCATACAAAGTTTTGCCAAAGGCTCTGGACTCGCTTCACTGGAAAAAAGTGAAACAGGGTTTAAGCTGGCCCTCAATATAGAACCAGGTTGGCATCTGACAGCGACATCTGCCGATCAAAAGCTCAAAGGCTTAAAAATTAAGGCATCATGGGCTAAGAAGATTGATCTGCCCAAACCCAAGAAAAGCACACAACAGCTATCCAGCGCCCCTATGTGGGTTTACCAGCGGCAGACTGAAATTAACCTTGAACCTAATCAAACCAATACAACAGTCCTACTTGATCCCATCCAGGTAGAGCTTCAAGCATGCGGCAACAATGTTTGCCTTGCCCCGGAAACACTCTACTTTTCCCCCCGCCTGGCGGAATAAAGCCAAATAAAAAGCGGGCTTATGCCCGCTTTAAAAGATCTAACCGCAATTCAAGCTGAAATCATTAAGCTTTAAATTGGTTCACAAGGGATGTCAGCCTCTGCTCTAACTGGGTCATTTCAGACGTCGTATTCGACAGCTGATCAGCATTACTGGAGGCTCTTTCAGAGATATCAGCAATGTGTTGAATACTTCTGCTTAGCTCATCAGCAACCGAAGTCTGCTGCTCAGCCGCTGTAGCAATCTGAGTACTCATGCCACTGATATCACTCACAGCCGTAGTAATATTATTCAGCTGCTCACCGGTATGACCTGCTTTTTCAACAGTCTCATCTGTTTGTACCCGGCTACGCTCCATCTCCTGTACAGCCTGACGTGCTCCACTCTGAAGCTTCTCAATCATCGACTGGATCTCATCCGTACTTTGCTGAGTACGATTAGCCAGTGTTCTTACCTCATCAGCAACGACCGAGAACCCACGCCCTTGCTCGCCGGCACGAGCAGCCTCAATCGCAGCATTTAGTGCCAGAAGGTTGGTTTGGTCCGCAATCTCTTTAATAACGTTAATAACGGTACCAATATGCTCGGAATCCTTATCCAGCTGCTCAATAACGCCAGCTGCATTGTTCACTCCTGACTGAAGCGACTGAATAGAAGAGATCGTTTCATTTACAACCCGCTGACCGCCAATCGCAGATTCATCCGCTGCTTGTGCTGAATGGGACGCATTGGTTGCATTTGATGACACTTCCTGGACAGCCGCAGCCATCTCATGAATCGCTGCTGCCACTTGTTCTGTCTCTCGGCGCTGCTCATCAACGTCCTGACGGGTATGATCCATTACCCCTGTCATACGAGCAGTCGCTGACGAAAGCTCCTCAATAGACCCCTTAACTTCAACAATCAGAGTCTGGATTTTCTCAGCAAATGCATTAAAGCCATGTGCTAACTCACCCACTTCACCTTTAGCATTAGTATCCAGGCGTTTACTCAGATCGCCTTCACCTTCACCAATATCTTTCAAGGCTGCAGCTGCAGCTGCCAGTGGATTCGCAATACCATTAGAGAAGATGACCGCAAGGAAACCAAACACGATAACAAAGCCACCGCCAATCATCAGGATGAACATCATCGTATTGGAAATTTCGTCTTCCAGTACCTCTGTCGCTGCAGCGACCTGATCATCGATGTCATCAATATAGAAACCAGTCCCTACCATCCATTGCCACTTATCCATGCCAACGGCATAACTCAGCTTATCAACATCAGCATTTTTAGATGGCTTGGTCCAAACATAAGTGAGGTACCCACCGCCTTTCTTCGCAGAATCAATCAACTCTTTCACGATCAAGGTACCGTTAGTGTCCTTCAACCCCATCAGGTTCTTACCTTTTAACTGAGGTTTAGGGCGCGTTGCCAGATTGGTACCATCGTATTTATAAACAAAGATATAACCATCCCCTTTCTCTCCGTAAGTCAGATTGGTCATTATCTCTAAAGCTTTGTCTTCTGCGACGGTATCTCCAGGTGCGGCATTGTCGTAAATATGCTGCACAGACGAAACGGCAAGATCAATATAGCTTTTCAGTGAATCCTGCTTACTTGCCATCAACTCGCTGCGCAGCTTTTCGATCTGATGTTCACCCAATACCCTTAACTGAGTATTTGCAACAAACATGACGACACCAAGAACCGCCACTAAAGGAATGATTGTTAACAGAAGCATCTTCTGCTTCAGCTTCATATTGCCCATTATTAAGTGCACTCCCACTCTGGTCATAACATCACGAAATGTAACGTTATTGACTTACTGGCTTTGTAGTTATGGTTGGTAGTTTGAACTACTCTTTTTTCTAGTATAAACGATGACCCTTGTACTTTTACTATGACAAAGGTCAAGCAGCTTTTAACTCGATACGATTCCCGTCAGGATCTTCTATATAAACAGAACTTCCAAACCCAGAAGCGCCATTTCGCCTTTCTACTGAGCCATAAGGCACAGAGTTCCTTCCTAAATAGGGCAACAACACTTCTGGTTCGAAAGGCGAAATCTGCAGACAGAAATGATCTACATTACTGCACTTTTCAAGCAGATCGACAGGCTTTAGGTCGATAAGCGATGAGCCCGCCTTTAATTGATACAATTCGGGCTTGTCCAGCTTGCGAACAAGTTCACAGCCCAAAACATCAATGTAAAAGCGAAGGCTTTTATCTACATCGGCCGTATTCACTACGATATGGTCAAGTTTCTCGATCGAAAAACACATACCCCACCAATCGGTTCAGATAGCAACAGCGCCTGCGCATTGGCTAACCCCGAACCAAAACGACACTAAAGAGCCCTGCAATTACTACTATAGAACGTATCTCGTAATAAGCAAAAGTCATTGTATATCAGGCAATTGCTTTGTCTAATGACTTTTCGCGATGTAGTTATTTCCTCATTTATCCAATTCCAATAAACTGGATTCATTATCTTTAATGATCTAATGGAACAATTATGTTGAAGTCACTCACCAGCCTGGCACTCTGTCTGGCATTATTTGCAGGAAACGCTTTCGCTGAAAGCAACCCAAAAGTTCTGATGAAAACCAATAAAGGTGATATCACCCTGGAACTTTTTCCTGAGCAGGCCCCTGAAACCGTAAAAAACTTTTTAGAATATGTGGATAGTGATTTTTATGACGGCACTATTTTCCACCGCACCATCGCGGCATTTATGATTCAGGGTGGCGGGTTTACAGAAGATATGAATCAGAAAGATGTTCACGATCCGATAAAAAATGAATCAGGAAATGGGCTAAGCAACAAACAGGGAACGATTGCTATGGCGCGGACTAATTATCCGCACAGTGCAACATCGCAGTTTTTCATCAATGCGGTAAACAACCGGAACCTGGATGCTCGCGGAAATCGTTTTGGTTACGCAGTATTCGGTCAGGTAACTGACGGGATGGACCTGGTCATTCAGATCAGTCGCACCCCAACAGGATCAAAAGCAGGACATAGGGATGTACCTAAAAGCCCCATTATCATCGAGTCAATTGAGAGAATCGAAGCTGAATAAGACTACAGTTTCACATTTCTCAATCGGTTAGCATTACTTACCACGGTAACCGAAGACATAGCCATAGCCGCCCCGGCTATGGCTGGGTTTAGCAGCACACCAAACACTGGGAACAACAGCCCCGCCGCGACAGGAATAGCAAGGCTGTTATAGATAAATGCGCCAAACAGATTCTGGCGAATATTTCTCACCGTATGCTTGGAAAGGCTCATTGCTTTATTAACCCCCCGCAAAGAGCCTGAAATAAGGGTTACATCTGCACTAGCGATAGCCACATCAGCGCCCGTACCAATGGCATACCCCAAATCGGCCTGAGCCAGTGCAGGCGCATCATTGATACCATCACCGACCATTGCAACGACATGACCTTCACTCTGCAGATCGGCGACAACCTGACGCTTATCCTCAGGCTTCACCTCTGCTATGACACGATCAACGTTGACCCTGTCACCAATAATCTGAGCTGTTTTCTGGTTATCGCCTGATAATAAAATGACACGCAGACCTGCTTCCTTCATTTCATTAATTGCGATAAGCGAATCCTCTTTCACAGGGTCTGCAATACCTACCAACGCACAAACAGAACCATTACGGCTCACATACACAGGCGTCATCGCCTGCTGGCTCAAATCATCGGCCGCTGAAACAAATGGAGATATATCCACGTTCTGCTCTAGCATTAGTTGCTGATTACCTACGAACCAGTCATTTCCCTGAAGAACAGCGATAACACCTAAACCGGGCAACTCTTGAAACTGCTCGACTTCAAATTGCTGTTTCATCACATACGAATCACAGATAGCCCTGGCCAGTGGATGCTGTGAAAGACTCTCGACCGAGAGCAGCTCCTGAATAATGTGCTCCTGCTCATCTTCGCTAATAAAGAATTCGACTTTTTCAACAGTAGGCTTACCCTGCGTCACCGTTCCCGTTTTATCGAGCAATACGGTAGTGACTTTCTCTGCCTGCTGCAAAGCATCTGCATTACGGATAAGAATGCCTTGCTTCGCCGCTCTTCCTACTGAAACCATAACCGACATCGGTGTAGCTAAACCCAGCGCACAAGGGCAAGCGATGATAAGCACTGTCATCATTGTAATGACGGAATAGGTAAGCTGAGGCTCTGGCCCGAACGCCCACCAAACTAATGCCGTCACCAGAGCAATAACCATTACCACAGGGACAAATACCGCGGCAATTCTGTCAGCCAACTTGCCCAATTCCGGTTTGCAGTTCTGCGCATCCCGAACCGATTCAATAATTTTAGCCAAAACCGTTTGAGCACCGATCTGTTCGACCTGCATGACCAAACTACCAGAGCCATTAATCGTGCCCCCGACCAATTGATCATCTGCCTGCTTATGAATAGGCAGAGACTCTCCGGTGAGCATCGATTCATCAACATGGCTTTCCCCAGTTAACACGACCCCATCGACTGGGACACTCTCACCAGGTCGAATTCTTACCTGATCACCCGGAGCCAATAGTGCTACCGGGACTTCCTTCTCTTCACCCTCTCTTAAGCGAATTGCTGTAGCAGGCTGAAGATTCATCAGACTGCGAATCGCCTCGCCCGTGTTCTTTCTCGCGCGCGCCTCCAGCGCCTGACCAAGAAGAATAAAACCGAGAATCATCACTGAAGCTTCGTAATATAGATGACTGGCTTGTTCGATCAGTTGTCCACCCGCCAAGACATAGATAATAAGACCTGTTGAGTAAACCCATGCAGCCCCAGTACCCAATCCTATCAGCGTATCCATGTTGAAACTTCTACGCTGAATAGACTGCAAAGCACCTTTGTAGATGTGACCCGCACAAAACCACATGATGGCAAGGGTAAGCAGGCCAATGACAGCACCTTGAAGTAAACCAGTCCCTAAGGTCAGATCAGGCATAAATCCCAGCCAGCCCTGCACCATCAAAAGGAAACCAAAGCCCAGCGCTATAAGGCTACGCTTAATCGTCAGATGATAATGGGCCAATTCCGCGGCTTCGGCCTGCTCTAAACCATCATTATCATCCAGCGGAACCGCTCCATATCCAGCTGCCTCAACCGCGCTAATAACATCAGACACATCGGTTTCGGAAGATACCGTCAGACTGCGGTCGGCAAAATTTACCGAATAATCGTCGATGCAATCAGATTGTTTTAAACCTTTCTCCAGAGACCGGACACAACCTGCGCATTTAACACCCTGCAGAGATAAACGATAGACCATTTTTGCACCTAAAATGATGGGATTTATCTATAGAATAAACCCTGAAGTAAACTTCAGGGTCAAGCGGAAATCAGAAAGGAATTAGCGAGGCTTTTTTTCCAGCGCAACGTAGCTGCCGGTAAGACGTAGCGCAACTTTATCCTGTTGAAGGATTTCGATGACCAGATCCATCCGGGCACGCCCTTTTGCATCCATTTTTTCATCAAACTGCTGCAAAACATTGCGTTCTGGCAG
Source organism: Neptuniibacter caesariensis (assembly GCF_000153345.1). Taxonomy (GTDB): domain Bacteria; phylum Pseudomonadota; class Gammaproteobacteria; order Pseudomonadales; family Balneatricaceae; genus Neptuniibacter; species Neptuniibacter caesariensis. The sequence goes on along the minus strand of NZ_CH724127.1, from coordinate 420,140 downwards.
TGAAGTGGCTGCGGTGAAATCAGAAGTCACCGGTAGAAAATACTCTAGATGGCTATCTCTGATGACAACATCATCATTACGGCCCTGCTCCCTCAGATAGAGCGTCACAATACTCCAACCGCAGAGTGTCGCCACTGTTGCCAAAGAACCGCCAAAACCTGTGCCTTTATCATTTACATTAGGTTCCAGCTCAGCCGACATCTTAAGCTGTTGGCCATCCCACTCCAATGGCAGAAAGCCCATATGGTTAATGAGTGGGATCTGACCTTTAAGCCATTCCAGAAATTCATCTGCGGTCTTTTGCTTATCCGTCACGCTTCTCTCCTGTCCATGTCTGAACATAATCTTCCGTATTATGAAGTGGAACTTTCTTAAGCTTCTTAGGCGTTCCCAAGTAGATGTAACCGATCAGGGTCTCATTAGCAGCTAAACCTAACCCCTCTCGTACAACGGAATGATACGCCATATCCCCCGTTCTCCACATCGCTCCCAAACCCATCGCATGTGCCGCATGAAGGATATTCTGAGCCGCACAACCTGCGGCAACCTCTTGCTCAAGCACAGGTACTTTAGGGTGTTCCTGAGTAGAAGCGATCACCACAATTAAAGTAGGCGAGCGCATAGGCATATTACGAACTTTATCCTGACGATCCTCAGGCAGATCAGGGTTATCCTGAAGAGAAGCCTTTAAAAATAGCTCACCCAGGTTATTACGAGCCTCCCCTGACACCGTTAGAAAGCGCCACGGTCTGATCGCACCATGATCAGGTGCACGCATAGCGGCCTGAAAAATACTCTCCAATTGGGTATCGGTTGGGCCTGGCTCTACAAGCACTGGGCAGGAAACACGATTATGTAACAGTTCTATTGCTTGCATGGGGATCCTTACTGTCTGCTCAGGCGAAGATTATCGATATCATCACAATCACTACTGCGGAAAGGATTGATGTCTAACCCTCCACGACGCACATAACGTGCGTACACATTAAGAGACTCAGGCTGGCAGCACTCCCAAATATGCATAAAAATATTTTCTACACACTGCTCATGGAAATCTCCATGCTCACGGTATGAAATGATATATTTCAACAGCCCTTCACGGTCAATCTCTTTACCACGATAACTAATGCCGAGCGTTGCCCAATCTGGCTGCCCGGTCACCGGACAGTTAGATTTAAGCAGATGGCTGTATAGCACCTCTTCAACCTGATCTTCGCCTGTTGTCAGCAACGCAGGTTCCGGCGAATACTGAGTAATCTCTACATCCTGATTATCTATACAGAAACCGGTAAACTGACCAAACTCCGGCGCCTGATCCGGATGATAAATTCGTACATCGACCCGCCCATTAGCCGCCTTGGACAGATCGCTAATCAGGCGCTCCTTAACCTCTTCCTCACTGTCAAACTTGCTCAGGTTGAAAGAGTTCAGGTACAGCTTAAAAGACTTGGATTCGATGATATTTTCTGAATCAGCAAAGATTCTAAACTCAGCTAGGCGTACTTCAGGCTTACCGCGCAGGTTCAGCCAGGAAAGCTCGTACGCATTCCAGATATCCACACCCTGAAAAGGCAGTTCCTTACGCAGAACACCCTGTTCAGCCCAGTTAATATCTCTGGCAATAGGATACAGAAGGCCTGGATCATAGCTATTAACGTATTCAGTACCCTGACCTAACGGGGAGTTAGTAATTACTTCATGCTCTTTCATTAGCTGCGGATACCTTTACCGTTTTGTAGCAGATAGAGTGCGTAAGAAAACAACACCGTAATAAACAGGACTATGATAGCAAAGGCAAAGCCCACATTAATATCACTCACCCCCAGAATACCGTATCGGAAGGTATTCACCATATAGAGAATCGGGTTCAGCTGCGACACGCCCTGCCAGAACTCAGGTAACAACTGGATAGAGTAGAACACACCACCCAGGTAAGTCAGCGGTGTCAGTACAAAGGTTGGAATAATGCTGATGTCATCAAACGAATTAGCAAACACTGCATTAATAAAACCGCCAAGCGCGAACAGCACTGAAGTCAGAAAAACCACCGCAATGGTCACCAGAGGGTTTTGCACCTGCAGATCAGTAAAGAACAGCGACAGCATCGTCACGATCAAGCCAACCCCTAAACCACGAGCAACTCCACCGATAACAAAACCGCTGAGTATGACCCAGTTCGGTGTAGGCGATACCAACAACTCCTCAATGTTGCGCTGAAACTTGGTGCTATAAAACGAAGAAACAACATTACTATAGGAGTTAGTGATCACTGACATCATAATCAGTCCGGGAACGATATACTCCATGTAGTCAAAGCCACCCATCTCACCAATTCGACTGCCAATCAGGTTGCCAAAAATGATGAAATACAAGGTCATTGTAATGGCCGGCGGCAGCAGCGTCTGAGCCCAAATTCGCGTAAAGCGGCGTATTTCCCGACGAACAATAGTCCAGAAAGCAACAAGAATACTATTAACGGTCATGATCGTTCCTAATCCAGATTTTTTTCTACAAGGGAAACAAACAGCTCTTCCAGGCGGTTTGATTTGTTCCGCATACTCTTAACCTCAAGTCCCAGCCCCTCTAACTGGCTAAAGACCGAATTCAAACCCTGCTCTCTTGCGACATCAACCTCAACAGATCCGCCCCCAACTAAACGGGTCACGTATCCTTCCAGCTTGGGCGCAGCTTCTAATTCACTATCAAGATCTAATACAACCGTTTCTATATTCAATTGCTCCAGTAGCGCACGCATACTGGTATTCTGAACAATCTTGCCATGATCAATAATGGCAATATTTCTGCACAGGCTTTCTGCCTCTTCCAGATAATGGGTGGTCAGAATGATCGTGGTCCCGGCGCGATTGATCTCCTGTAGGAAATCCCACATGGATCGTCTCAGTTCAATATCAACACCGGCTGTCGGCTCATCAAGAATCAGCAGTTTGGGATCATGCATCAGTGCACGAGCGATCATTAAACGGCGCTTCATTCCACCCGAAAGCATTCGCGCGGCTCCGTTTCTTTTTTCCCATAAACCCAGTTGTTTCAAGTAATAATCCGCACGTTCATTTGCCACCCCTTTACTGATCCCGTAATAACCCGCCTGAGTGACCAGAATGTCTTTTACATTCTCAAACATGTTGAAATTAAACTCTTGAGGCACCACCCCAAGGTGCATTTTTGCCTTGGTTTTCTCGGTATCAAGGTCATGATTAAAAACCGATACTTCACCCGCACTTTTATTGACTAGAGAAGAGACAATGCCGAGGGTGGTTGACTTGCCGGCCCCATTTGGACCCAGTAGGGCAAAAAAATCGCCTTCCTCAACATCAAAAGAGATATCTTTTAATGCCTCAAATCCATTACCGTAAGTTTTCCGCAAGTTTTTAACTGATAACGCTAAGGTCATGCCTTTATCCTGGGTATTTACAAAGAAAACACTGGGCTGCAACTCATCCCGCCGAAAAGAGTTTTTCAGCAGATCTAACTTGCGGACAAATGTGATTTTTTCAAGCTATCTTTATGAAGATACAGATAGTTTTAATACTACTGGCTGCTTTTGGATTCAGCTTATAAAATGTGCCTCCAGTTAACCGGGAGACAGGAATGACATCTTACCAAATTCACCACCTGAATTTCTTAAAAATTGCTTACAACAATTTCATTAATCGTGAACCGTTCAAGTCTGAAGAACTGGTTCAGGATGATCTCGACTTCATTGAGGAATTTAAGGAGTTGATTGAAGCATTTACAGAATCCAAACCCGGTGTCCACGATCATGGCCAGGACTTTATCGACAAGGCCTTTCGCCGTTACCCGGAGCTCGCCCATTTGATCGCCCGCGATCTGCTTTGGTACTTTGGCGGTAATAACCTGCATAACATGACTGATGATGAGATTGCCAAATTTCAGCGTCTCGACGAAATGCGTTTTGAAGCCGAAGACAAAGGCGAAGAGTTCGATTACATCAATAAAAGAGCAGGCCTGTTCGGCCAGAATTAAACCGCCCTTTACGAAGTCATCACTCGAATGAGATCTCAACTGCCTGATTCATAACAAAATCGGGCAGCTCTTCTGCTGGCAATGGGCGGCTAAAGTAATAGCCTTGTATCAAATGGCACCCATGGGTTCTTAGATACGAGAGCTGCTCACTTGTCTCAACACCTTCGGCCAATGCCTCAAGGCCCAAACTTTTCGCCAACACAATGATAGCCTTAACAATCGCTTCGCCTTCCGGATCAGATCCAATATCTCGCACAAAGCTTTGATCAATTTTTAGCGTATTGATGGGCAGTTTTTTTAAGTAACTGAGTGAAGAGAACCCGGTACCAAAATCATCCATCGACAACGAAAGCCCCATCTCCCTGAACTTATGCAGTTTAGGAATGGTGATCTCCGGCTGCTTTAACAGGAAGTTCTCTGTTACCTCAAGATCCAATAAGTGCGGCCTGATTCCTGATTCATCCAATGCTGTCTGAACCGTCCCCATTAGACTCTCGTGCATAATCTGCTGTCCGGCGATGTTCACCCCGATGCGGAAATCCATACCCTGATCATGCCAGATTTTACCCATCCGGCATGACTCACGTAGCACCCACTCCCCTATAGGCACAATCAACCCCTGCTCCTCGGCAAGCGGGATAAATTTTGCCGGAGAGATCATCCCCGCCTCAGAGTGTTGCCAGCGCAGCAGCGCCTCAACCCCCATGACATTACCCGTTCGGGTATCGATCTGCGGTTGGTAGAATATTCGGAATTCATCTTTTTCCAATGCCCGCCGCAGGTCATTCACCAAAGAAAAGCGTTCATAGCGCTGGCTGCCCTGTTCATCATGGTAAAAGCGTAGTTGATTTTTACCGCTCTCTTTAGCGTCAAACATCGCTACATCAGCATGCTGGATCAGACTCGTGACATTATCGCCATGGTCCGGATGCAGTGAGATCCCGATACTGATCGTACTGAAAATCTCGTAACCATCAATAAAGAACGACTGCCTGAAGGCCCTGATAATATGCTGCGCAACATTCTCAATTTCTCGAATATTCGCCCGCCCCTCCAGCAGAACCGTAAATTCATCTCCCCCTAAGCGAGCTAATACCCCATCATTGCAGATGATGTTTTGGATACGTTCTGCCGCTTGCTGCAATAGCTCATCCCCTACCGGGTGACCTAAAGAGTCATTCACGTCTTTAAATGAATCCAGGTCGCAGAACAAGATAGCCAGAATACCGTTCTTTTCCTGATAGCGTTTGATCGCCTCATCAACCTTTTCAGTAAACAGTAAACGGTTGGGTAAAGCGGTTAACGGATCATGATTAGCCATCCAGACCAGGCGTTTTTCAGCATGCATTCGCTCGGTCAGATCCAGACCGATTGTCAGAACCCTGATATCGCCACCGGGGACGCTCAAAACGGAATGCAACCAGGAAATCTGCAACATCTGCCCGTTACTGGAACGTATCGATGCCTCCATCTGAACTTTATGCTCTTTGCGCTCAATCAGATGAGCCAGCAACTGCCTATGCTGAGGTAGCGATCCAGTTTCATGGTTCAGCTCCAGAAATCCCATCATCTTGGCTTCAGATTCACTAATCCCCAGAACCTGCTGACCGAAGCGATTGAGTGTTTCAACACGACCGTTATCATCCTGGGTGATAATGATAGCCTCAGCAGTATCCAGCAAACTGGTCACCAGATCCCTTTCTGCTTCTAACTGAACCGAACGCTCCGTTAGGTTTTGTGCCCTTTCCAGCAAAGAGGTTTCAAGCCTTTCCAGCTTATAAGAGAGATCAACCGTACTACTTTTTAAAAGATCCAGTTCATCTTCAAAAAAGCCCGAACGGTTGTTAATACCCAGGCGCTTTCTTATCTCTTCAAACGCGCTATTGGCAAGCAATGGCAGTGCTTCAGAGACATCTGAAATCGTCCGGAATGGAGCCCGTAAAAACGCAAGCTGAGCGATAGCTGCAATCAATAAGCCGACGCCGGAAATAAACAACTCATGTAATAGATCCTGGCGCGCTTCTTCATAACGCTTGGTATTTTCATCAATCAGTATCCAATAAGCCCGTTCAGCCTCAGCGCCCTGGGGCGGTTCTAAAACGATCTGATAGCTCCGTCCATTATTATCCAGCTCAAAAATCCCGCCCTCAGCCGGAATATTGAACTGGTTCACTAACTTATTAAGCAGGGTAATATTTTCGGTCTTCTGGGTAAGGTATTTTAGGTCCAACTTCCACAATCGCGCAGAATTGGGGGTGCCACGTGGTTGAACTGCCAATCCAATGTCACGACCACTCTGACTCTTAAAATCGAGAATAATGTCATGCAGTGCGCGGCCTACTACCAATACACCGATACTCTCTTCACCTAGTCTTACAGGTACGGCGACGAAACGCAGGCAGTCCTCACGGCAATGAAAGTAGCGAACAGGCTCTTCAGCATCGAGAACACCTGAAATAACATTGACCGGCAGTTGTATCTTGATGCCTAACTTGTTGTAGGCACCGCCAAAACTGTCATAAAGATACACCGCATCAAGAGAACCATTCAGCAGAAAGCCCGGAAAGAAATCATCTAATGCCGCGACATAATCTTCAGCGGTGACAGATTTTCCTTTCATCTCCTCTACAAACTTAGGAATGATCTCAGCGACTTCGACTAAACGATCGTAAGAGGAATCAACCAGCCCCTCCAGGATAGCCAGATCTCTCTCTGCTGCCTGCCCCCTTTCCTGCTCAACCCGCTTAGTTAGCTGGTAATAGGAGTAAAAGCCATAGCCCAAATGAACTACAGCCAACACAAGCATCAGGTTTATAAAAACCTTCCAACGTAAACTAAAAAAAGATCTTTCCTTAGATGTCTGCATTCGTTCAGAACCTGTAAGTGGCCTGCAGTGACAGCATATCCCAGTCTTCTTCTGTATCGGAAGCCACCGGATTGTCCTGAACAGCTAACCAGCCTGTTCCTTCAATCCTGTGCCACTCAGCTCTGACCAACCAGTTCTTGGCCGGGCGCCACCCCACACCCAGAGTCCAGTCAAAGGCATACTGGCTATGCGCCGGCCGACCTGACAGTGCTTCCGCTCTCTTTCCGTCACGATCATTCTTATCTATGTATAGTATATCTCGGCGTATAAAGAGACTGAGCTGATCATTAATTCTGCGTTCCGCCTGCACGTAATAAGATTCACTCACATTTTTTGGCTGTAAAGCATACAAACCACCCAGGCTTCCCCAGCTAATGGACTGACGCATATATTCACTCGTGAAACTCCAGTGCTGAAGGTTGTACTGCAGAGAAAATGCGAGGATACCTATATCAACATCACCATCCCCTGGTGCCCCTGGTGCAGGTGAATCCGGCCCATCAAAATCGAAATAGAAATTCCCGTAGTTCAGCCCTGCAACCCAACTATAGTCATGAGGTCGGTATTCTGTACGGAAAAGATAGCCCTTACTGGAACTAAACTCCCCATCCCAGTCTCGATTGAGATAAGCAAACTCAATATTCTTATCTTTGCGGGGAATACCAGCAACCAGTTCGCTATCCCAAACCCCACTATCAAAGAACTTTCTGCCATATAGGCGTATACCATCTGATGAAAGCTCTAAATTACGCGCTTTATCAAAATACAACGATTGCGGAAGGACAATAGATGGCCGGGTAAATGAGACATCACGGGTTTTATTGTACAAACCGAAGGGATTTTTGTTTCGCCCAAAGCTGATACCTGCACTCCCGTTTTGATCCTCAAAAAAGCGGTAATCCAAAAGAAGGTAGTCAATCACGGGATCGCCATCATCAACACCACCCGCAAGACGCGAAACCGCCTGCCCACTTAACAGAAGATCGTCTTTAAGATTCCAGGCACCATTGATCCCCAATTCCCGAAAATCAAAACTACCGTTCTGACTATCCCCGTAAAAGTTATTGTTATCTGTATAAAAGTAGCCCTGGGTGACAAAGCCATTCACTTCATAATTATCACCCGCAACAACGGGGTTCGAGAGATAAAGCAAAAAGATGATCGAGGCAGTGCGCCTAGTCCACTTGTAAGACTTTAACATCATCCCCTCCCTGGAATTTCGGATCCTGAATATAGCCAATTGCTCCCGCTGTCGATTTTACTCTTTCAAGCATCTCACGATGATTTGCCACGACAATAGGGGATTGCCCGGCGCCTGAAAACACCGCCCGGTCCCAGATTTTGATTAATTGGTACGGAAATAACCCCAGCTCCTGCTTCACAAATTTCTTATGAGGAGGTTGATACGGGGGGAGTATAAAAACACGAACAGCCTGACCATCCGGCCAAGTCCGGGCCCGCATAGAAAAGACAGAGAGCAAGTAATGACGACTCACCTTGTCTATAGAAACGTCAGAATTGACGATCACCTCAGACAAAGCAGTCCTTGGCAACAACAACAGCAATAGAACCAGAACTCTGATCATATAATGCAGCCAACCACATCCTGTGAAACAAACGAGTATGACCCACCAGCGATAAAGATATCCCAGTTAAAGTCACAAAACATTGTTTTATTCTAGACGAGCCTGAGCACATACGCTGTAAAACATATGTTTAATTAGACTAAGGAAGTATAAAAG
>NZ_CH724127.1:369586-411427 GCF_000153345.1 Neptuniibacter caesariensis | reverse complement strand
CCTCGCTACAGTGTTTATTTAAGATAAATGCTGATCATGCCGGGCTTTTTTATTGCCAGAGTATTTTCAGGTGGAGTGGTTTAAGATCAGAGCAAGGGATCATAGGTACTCTAAAGAGAGGGGGAATAGGTTTGCTGGCAGTTATTTTTGAGGTGACACCGACTAAAGAGGGGAAAGCTGAATATCTGGATATAGCGGCTGATCTGAAACCGCTTCTTCAGGATATTGACGGCTTTATATCAATTGAGAGATTTCAAAGTCTGGTCAATGAAGACAAAATTCTCAGCCTGTCGTTCTGGCGTGATGAGGCAGCGATTGCCGAATGGCGAAACCTGATGGCCCACCGAAGCGCACAAGGGAAAGGTAGGGATAAGTTATTCGACAGTTATCGGATTCGTGTGGCGCAGGTTGTGCGCGATTACACTGACGTCGAGCGAGATCAGGTGCCTGAAGATTCTAAGAAAAGCCTGGGCTAATTAGACTCTGTGGATTCTTCTTTAGATTCAATTCCGGACTCTAATGGCTCATAGCCGGCTGAGGTATACCCGAAGCCGCAGCCTCAAGCTCATTCAGATGAGCGAGGAACAGGGTAAAGATTTCCGACTGGGTCGAGGTGTTCAGTCGGGTGTGAATATTCTTACGATGCACCTTCACAGTCCCCAGGCTGATATTCAGCATATTGGCGATCGCTTTTGAAGAGTGGCCTTGCAGAATCAGTCCGGAGATCTCCTGCTCGCGTCGAGTGAGCACGCCGCTGCCAAAGGTATTCAGAGCCTGTTTCATGGCGCTATCGGATTTCTCGTACTGCACATATTCCTGAGACTGGGATAGCCAGAACTGTCTTACCAGTGAATTGATCGTCGGATAAGCATCGTTAAGGCGGTGCAGCTCTGCACGGGTGATCGTCCCCAGGTTGGTTTTACGGCCCAACGAGATCGCGCAAGTGACGCTCTTATCCAGCTCTATCACCAGATTGATCTCATCGACCAGATCGAAATTCCGGTAACAGCTTAAATAATACTCTGAGGTTTCGAATGAGTCCGGGGCGATCTCAATTAGTCGTCCTACATGGGGAATGCTGCCAGTTTGAATCTTGTTGAACAGCGGATCGAGAATAAACGACTTTTTCAGGTAGTTTCGCAGGGTAGGGCTTTGTTCCGCCGGATTAGTCGGGTGCAGGATAATCGGCTTAAGGGATTTCTTAAAGGTCACCATCAACATCGTGTCGAAGTGACAGAGTGTGGCTAAGAAGTCTTCCAGTGCCTTGGGAAAGCTGCGCAAGCGCGTGTGATCAATCAGGTTAGCCAGATCTTTATATGTGTCCGCAACGCTATTATCGTGGTTATGTCGTTGAGTCATCAGGTTCACCTTACACAGCTCAAGCTGCTTACTTTATTACACTATCCCTAGTTTAGACCGAAGGAAAAATGCTGGCGGCACTGCCGCCAGCGAAAAGGAGCTTATCGGATGTCTGAGAGGCTCCACATGGTACTACTAAGAGACAGATTTAAGGGTTAGGTCGAAGCAGAGGCGGGCTTTCTCTATCAGCTCATCTACTTCATCACGGCTAATCACCAGAGGCGGTGACAACACCATACGGCTACCCACAGCACGCATGATCAGTCCGTTGTTAAAGCAGTGATCACGACAGATCATTCCGATATCCAGATCGTCCGGGAACAATTCTTTAGTGGCTTTGTCTTTAACCAGCGCGATACCTGCCACCAGACCAACACCTTCAATATGGCCAACCAGTGGGTGTTCACCCAGAGTGTCACGAAGCTTCTGCTGGAAGTAAGGGCCAATGTCATTAGCGACGTAATCGACAATATTCTCTTCCTTCATCAGACGGATATTAGCGATCGCAACCGCCGCAGATACGGGATGTCCAGAGTAGGTGTAACCGTGGTTAAAGTCGTCATCATGTTCGATCAATGCATTACTGATACGATCACCTACAGCAACGGCTGCGATTGGCAGGTAACCAGAAGACAGGCCTTTCGCCATGGAGATAATGTCAGGTGTAATGCCCAATGTTTCACTGCCGAACCAACTACCTGTACGGCCAAAGCCACAGATGACTTCATCCGCCGCGAGCAGAATGTCGTACTTCTGGCAGATCTTCTGAATCTCAGCCCAGTAGTTAGCAGGAGGAACGATAACGCCACCGGCACCCTGAATCGGTTCGCCAACGAAGGCCGCAACATTATCCGGGCCGACTTCAAGAATCTTCTCTTCCAGCGCTTTAGCACAGGCAATACCGAACTCTTCTTCACTCATGTCGCCGGCTTCGCCATACCAATAAGGCTGACGGATGCGCTCAATATTTGGAACCAGAGGCGCACCTTGTTTGTGCATGCCGCTCATACCGCCCAGGCTTGTGCCGCCTACCGTACTACCGTGGTAAGCATTTTCACGGCTGATCAGAATGTTACGGTACGGCTTGCCTTTGATCGCCCAGTACTGACGCACCAGCCGAATGATCGTATCGATCGCTTCTGAGCCGGAGTTAGCAAAGAAGATATGGTTCAGGTCACCCGGTGTCACGCTGGCAATTTCACGGGCCAGTTCTGCAACAGGGGTATGTGTGGTCTGGAAGAAAGTATTGTAATAAGCCAACTGGTTCATCTGCGTGTTTGCCGCTTCAACCAGCTCTTTACGGCCGTAGCCCATATTCACACACCAAAGACCGGCCATGCCGTCGATGATCTTGTTACCTTCACTATCCCAAAGGTAAACACCTTCGCCTTTGGTGATCACGCGTGCGCCTTTTTTATTCAAGGCGCCGGTGTTGGTAAATGGGTGTAGATGATGTTCTGCATCCAGTGCCTGGATATCAGCGGTTGTTGCAGAAGCTTTGTTGTTATCGTCTAGCATCTCTTTCTCCCAACACGGCTTTATCTGTTAAGAAAGCCGAACTCTTGGCAAATTTGTAATTCTTTTTTGTGATCAAATTCAGGGCGCATAACTGGCTTTGAATGTGATCATTTAAATTCATTTTGTGATCACAAAATTGGAAAGTCAACAAAAAAACTGCAAATTTATTACTGGAGAAGGCAACTAGGAGTGTGAAAAAACTTTAGGAAAAGGGCGGTGGTAAGCGTGGGAGTAACTGCGTTACTGGTTGATATTTAACCAGTAACGCCAGAAGATTGCTCTATAAAAGTGTGCAGAAGTTCAGGGGTTCCAGCGAAAGCGATACCCTCTCGGATATCGGCAGTGATCGCCAGTTGCAGGGCAAAAGCATCCTGTTTTTCGATCGCGCTCATCGCTTCATTATGTCGATCGATCAGGTAGTGTTCTTCCAGCCGGCTGGTCGCCAGGCGCATAAACGGGCCCAGTTGTAACCACAGGCTTTCAATCAAAGGTAGCGTCACCTGGTGGGGGTTAGCTGTATATAAAGAACGGTGAAAATTCTGATTCAGAATGCTGACCTGTTCCAGGTTACCTTCCTCCTGGGCCTCATCAATCAAGCGATCCAGATCACGTAGTCCTTGCAGCCTCTTGCTGTCTATATAAGGCAGGGCGCGGGCTGCGGCGTGGGATTCAATGGCAATTCGGGCTTCGCAAAGCTCGTTGAATTTCATCGCAGTCATCTTCGGAACCATTACGCGACGGTTGCCCTGAATTTCCAGCGCATTCTCTGCCGCAAGTTGGCGCAGCGCCTCACGCACCGGCATCGGGCTCACATCTAGAATGCTGGCCAGTTCACGAATGGTCAGGGCTCTGCCGGGCAGAATCTGACCATTCATTACCGCGTAACGAAGGGTCTGATATACCCATTGGGTGATAGTTACAGACTCATCGCGCTCGGTTAAGGTAATTTTTATCGGAGATTTCTTGTCCATGTTCTTTATAAGGCTTGGCCGCTTTTTCTCCTATTCTAATGCGATCACGTTTTTGGGTTAAAGTCTTTTTGAATAAAAGTTAACCTTGACCAAAAAATAAAAATGTGATCACATTGTTTAAAAGTTTGTGATCACATTTGCGATGTCTGCTCTATCCTTAATAGGTAATGCCTTTATAGGAAGTAAAGCGAAAGATCGTCAGCAAAAGGTGGCACAGTAAGCACTGCACCGATAAGTGCGAAAAAGATTTCGAGAGAGAATCTTATATGTCTTCTAATAACGATAAAGAATTTGATCTGTTTATTACCGACCTTAACGGTAATCTTCGCGGCAAACGTATGCCTGCGAATGCTTTAAGCAAAGTGATGGAAGAGGGGGTAAAACTACCTCGCTCTGTTATCGGCTTTGATTTCTGGGGTGATGATGTACTGGACAACGGTCTGGTATTTGAGACTGGCGACAGTGATGGCATCTGCATGCCAGTACATGACGAAGCGGTACCTGTACCTTGGGCTGACTCCCCACGTAACCAGATTCTGGCAACTATGTTCAACCCCGATGGTACGCCTTTTAGTGCTGATCCTCGTCAGGCGCTGAACGCGGTTGTTGATCGTTTTAAGAAACTGGGCCTGACGCCGGTTGTTGCAACCGAGCTTGAGTTCTACCTGATGGACGGTAAGTCCGAAGAAACTCAGCGCCCACAGCCACCTATTCTAGTAGAAGGTCACGGTCGCCGTCTGGCGGAAACTGACTGCTACTCGATCGATGAGATGGACGGTCTGTCTTCATTCTTTGCTGAAGTACGTGAAGTGTGCGAACAGCAGGGTGTGCCTGCTGACACCATTATCTCTGAGCTTGGCCCTGGCCAGTTTGAGATCAACCTTAACCATGTACCTAACCCGATGCTGGCTGGTGATCAGGCGATCATGTTCAAGCGTCTCGTACGCGGTATTGCACGCAAGCACGGATACTCCGCAACCTTTATGGCGAAGCCTTATGCCAACAAGAGCGGTAACGGTTTCCACGTGCACTTCAGCTTGCTGAATGAAGCAGGTATCAATGTCTTCGATAATGGTGGAGACGAAGGTACCGATGTACTGAAGCATGCGGTTGCAGGCCTGATGAATACTATGGCGGACAGCATGCTGGCGTTCGCGCCGCATATGAACTCTTACCGCCGCTTTATGGTGGGTGCGCACGCGCCGACTTGTGCAAGCTGGGGCTATGAAAACCGCACTGTAGCTATTCGAATTCCAGACAGCCCGCCGGTTGCCCGTCGTATCGAACATCGTGTAGCGGGGGCCGATGCGAACCCTTATCTGGTGTTGGCAACGATTCTGGCGGGTGCTTTATATGGTATCGAGAACAAACTGATGCCGCCTGCGCCGATCGCTGGTGATGCTTATACCGAAGCAAACCAGGATCTGATCCTGCCAAATAAGTGGGATGATGCGACAGATATCTTTAATCGCAGTGATGTGATGCGCGAATATCTGGGTGAAGAGTTTGTACGGGTCTTTACCGCAGCGAAACGTCAGGAGCTGCGTAAATTACACGCGCAGATCTCCGATATAGAATACGAATCCTACCTCGGATTTTTATAATAAAACGGCCCCTTATAGTCTTTAACTAATTGATTGTAAGGGGCTTTTCAAAATACCCACTGGGGGGTATATAGATAACCCAGAGGGTAACGTACATTCAAATTAACATACCCAAAAGGTGTGTTAAGGGAAAAGCCCGCAGAGGCTTCCCAAATAGGCCAAAGCGTCAGTTCAGGAATCACCAACAACCCGGACTGACCAGAATAAAAACAAAAAGATTTCTGTTGGTTTCCCGGAGAACAGGCCGGGGAATAACCGAATAGAAGAATGCTGATGGTATGTACCGAGAGAGTATATGCCGCGCCTAAATGGAGAATGTTCATGCACCACAAGAAACTAGGTTTAGCTGCTGCGCTGACTGCTGTCATTTCAACCTCTGCAATCGCAGAAGATAAAGTTCTTAACGTTTACAACTGGTCTGACTACGTTGATCCGGCGATCATTGAAGCGTTTGAAGCAGAGACCGGTATCAAAGTTAACTACGACGTTTACGATTCCAACGAAGTACTGGAAGCGAAACTGATGTCCGGTGGCAGCGGTTACGATGTTGTAGTACCAACCGGTGCTTTCCTGGAGCGTCAGATTCAGGCAGGTATCTACAAAGAGATCGACCGTTCTAAACTAACTAACTACGCTAATCTGGATACCGTACTGACCGACAAGATTTCCCGTCATGATCCAGACAACAAGCACAATGTTCCATGGGCATGGGGTACGATTGGTTTAGGTTACAACGAAGCGATGGTTAAAGAACGCCTGGGTCCAGATGCAAAACTGGATTCTCTGGATATGATCTTTAAGCCAGAAGTGGCTGAGAAGCTCGCTGATTGCGGTATCGGTATTCTGGATTCTCCGGCGGAAGTGGTTTCAGTAGCCCTGAACTACCTGGGTATGGACCCTAATTCTGAGAAGAAATCCGATCTTAAGAAAGCCAAAGCACTGCTAAGCTCGGTTCGTCCACACTACAAATACTTCCATTCCAGCAAGTATATTGCTGATCTGGCCAGCGGTGAGATCTGTTTAACTCTGGGTTACAACGGAGACGTTCTGCAGTCTCAGAGCCGTGCTGAAGAGACTGGTCAGGGCCACAAGATTGGCTACAGCATCCCAACTGAAGGCACACTGGTATGGTTTGACCTGATGGCGATCCCATCGGATGCGCCACACCCGGAAGCTGCACATAAGTTTATCGACCACATGCTAAAAGCCGAAAGTGGCGCTGGTGTTGCGAACTACGTCTACTATGCCGTTGCAAACAAAGCATCTGAGCCTCTGTTGAACCAGGATGTCATCACAAATCCGGGTATCTACCCATCGGATGAAGTAAAAGCCAACCTGTTTACCCAGAATGCGCACACTGCAAAATTTGACCGTCAGCTGACGCGCGCATGGACCTCTATCAAAACCGGCCGTTAGTCCTACACTTATGAGGGGAAGCATGCTTCCCCTCATCACTCCAAACGGAGTTACTAACTCAGAATTTTATGCAGAGTTTTGACTTAGTAACTTCCAACCGGGAGTTCTGTGCTGTTCCTGTTGTTTCGCTTTAACGCTTAGCTTCCGGGATTCCAGAGTGACCAAATAAGAATAAGTAATCGGGGTTTGTTATGACTTCCTCACAGCCGATCGATACGCAGAACGCTACTGCAACGGCAAACAGCAATGTACCTTTGTGGAAACAACAGGATGCAGAGCCTTTCCTAAAAATTGAAAACATCACGAAGAAATTCGGTGAGTTCACAGCGGTGGATAATATCTCACTGGATATCTACAAGAATGAGCTGTTCTGCCTGTTGGGTGGTTCGGGTTCCGGTAAAAGTACGCTGCTGCGTATGCTGGCAGGGTTTGAATCTCCCACAAGCGGCCGGATTCTGATCGATGGTGTTGATATGGCGGGGGTTCAGCCATGGAAGCGCCCGGTCAATATGATGTTCCAGTCTTATGCCTTGTTCCCACACTTGAGTGTGGCAGATAACGTAGCCTTCGGCCTGAAGCGTGAAGGCGCGTCGAAGCATGAGGTGAAGAAACGTGTGGCTGAGATGCTCGATATGGTTCAGCTTGGCCACCTGGGTAAGCGCAAGCCGCACCAGCTTTCCGGTGGTCAGCGCCAGCGTGTAGCACTGGCTCGTTCTTTGGTAAAACGACCAAAACTGCTATTACTGGACGAGCCATTGGGCGCACTGGATAAAAAGCTTCGTGAAGAGACCCAGTTCGAGCTGATCAATATTCAGGAAGAGCTGGGTGTCACCTTCGTGGTAGTAACCCATGACCAGGAAGAGGCGATGACCCTGTCGACCCGTATCGGGGTCATGAATCACGGTGTGATCGTCCAGACCGATGAGCCACACGATGTATACGAATACCCGAACAGCCGCTTTGTTGCTGAGTTTATCGGCTCGGTGAACCTGTTCGAAGGTAAGGTGGTTGAAGACCAGCCCGCGCATGTTCGTATCGATTCAGCAGAAGCCGGCGGTACGTTGTTTGTAAACCACGGCATCAGTTGCGCGCCGGAACAGATTGTTCATGTGGCGCTGCGTCCAGAGAAGATCAAAATCTCCCATAACCGACCTGACCAGACAGAAAACTGCATTCAGGGTGTGATCGAAGAGATCGCCTATATGGGAAGCCTGTCTGTATTTAAAGTGCGCCTGCCAAGTGGCAAGGAAGTGCGTGTCACTCAGCCAAACTTTACCCGTCATATGGGCGAACGCTTCACCTGGGAAGATAAAGTGTTCTTGTCCTGGGATGAAGATAGCAGTGTGGTACTGACGTCATGAGTATTTCGACCGGTTCTGTATGGGTTGATGGTTCATCATCCCGCATGCAGCGCTACAACATTTTTCGCCGGGTGAACTGGGGGAGATTCGCTGTAGTCGCTATTCCCGCTTTCTGGCTGGGGATCTTTTTCTTTATCCCGTTTCTGGTGGTGTTCAAAATCTCCCTGTCAGAAACGGCGATCGCAGTGCCTCCCTATACACCACTGCTGGAGTGGGATCTGGAAGAGGCCTATATCAATCTCAAGATAAGCCTCGGTAACTATCTCTACCTGTTGGAAGATGCCTTCTATCTGGAGGCTTACCTCAGCTCGATTAAGATCGCTGCAATCTCCACGTTCTTTACTCTGCTGATCGCATTCCCGATCGCTTACCTGATCGCACGCAGCGATGGTTCGCGTCGGGCACTGCTATTGGCGTTGGTTATTCTGCCATTCTGGACCTCATTTCTGCTGCGTGTGTATGCATGGATGGGCTTCCTGAAAAAGAACGGTATTGTTAACGAGTTCCTGCTGTCGCTGGGCATCATTGACCAACCCTTGGTCATGCTACAGACCGATTTCGCCGTGTATCTGGGTATCGTCTATACCTACTTGCCATTCATGGTGCTGCCGCTATACAGCGCACTGGAAAAGATGGATATGACGTTGCTGGAAGCCGCTGAAGATCTGGGTTGTCGTCCGGCTCAAAGCTTCTTCCTGATCACTTTGCCACTGGCCATTCCAGGTATCGTCGCCGGCTGTCTGTTGGTGTTTATTCCGGCGGTGGGTGAGTTTGTTATACCTGCACTGTTGGGTGGCTCCGATACGCTGATGATAGGTCGGGTGCTCTGGGATGAGTTCTTCCTCAACCGAGACTGGCCGATGGCCTCAGCGGTTGCCATTGTCATGCTTATAGTACTGGTACTGCCGATCATGCTGATCCGTAATGGCCAGGGTAAAGGGGAGGCGATCTGATGCAACGTAAGTCTCTGTTTCTAAGATTTAGTGCAGGTTTTGGTTTCCTGTTCCTTTACGCGCCGATTATTGCGCTGATTATCTACAGCTTTAACAAATCCAAACTGGTAACGGTTTGGGGTGGCTGGTCCCTGAAGTGGTACAGCGAGCTGTTCCAGAATGATCAGATCATTGATGCGGCACTCCTCAGTTTGAAGATCGCCTTTATCAGTGCCACCGTTGCGGTGGTGCTCGGTACCATGGCCGGTTACGTGCTAAGTCGCTTTGGACCGTTCCGCGGCAAGATGATCTTCTCCGGCTGGATTACCGCACCACTAGTGATGCCAGAGGTGATTACCGGTCTCTCCCTGTTGCTGCTGTTTGTGGCGCTGGAAGGGATGTTTGGCTGGCCGTCAGGTCGTGGTACAGGAACCATTATTATCGCCCACGTGACCTTCTGTATGGCCTACGTAGCGGTGATTGTTCAGGCACGTTTGTCCTCAATGGATGAAACCCTGGAGGAAGCGGCGATGGACCTGGGCGCTAAGCCAAGTTCACTGTTCTTCCTGGTCACGCTGCCGTTGATCGCACCGGCAATAATCTCGGGCTGGCTGCTGTCGTTCACGCTGTCTCTGGATGATCTGGTTATTGCCAGCTTCGTATCCGGCCCGGGTAACAGCACCCTGCCGATGGTGATCTTCTCCAAAGTGCGTTTGGGGGTAACACCGGAAGTGAACGCACTGGCAACCATTATGATTGCGATTGTTGCGATCGGGGTGATTGCTGCCATGTTCCAGATGCGCCGACAGGCTCGTCTGCTGGCGAAGCTGGACTAGTTGGAAAGTTTAGCCAGTCGTTAAGTTTATTGTTTGTATTAATACCGATAGTAGCCCCGTCTGCACCCGTGGCTACTATCACCACTGATTCTTAAGGGTTACGTCATGAAAATTGGTATCCTCGCAACGGGTATTACCCCGGATGAACTGTTGAGCGAATACGGCTCCTATGCGGAGATGTTTGTACAGTTATTTGATCAGGCGCAGCAGCGTTTTGAGTATGAGACCTTTGATGTCCGTGACGGGCATTTCCCCGGCGGTGCAGAGCAGTGCGACGGGTGGATCATCACCGGTTCCAAGTTCAATGTTTATCAGAACCTGCCGTGGATGCAGCAGCTAAAATCACTGATCCTTGAGATCCATGCGGCGAACAAACCGATGATCGGTATCTGCTTCGGTCATCAGATTATCGCCGAAGCTTTTGGTGGTCATGTGGATAAATATCCGGGTGGCTGGGGTGTTGGTCTGCATAGCTATGAGCTGCGTGGTGAAACCGCGTTTATCAATAACGCACCAACGTCCTTCACGATCAGTGCGATGCACCAGGATCAGGTACTCAATAAGCCGGACAATGCACAGGTATTTGCCACGTCTGACTTCTGTCAGTACGCGGGCCTTATCTATGATGACCGTATCATCACTTTCCAGGCGCACCCGGAATTTAATGTCGCCTATGAAGATGCGCTGGTAGATCTGCGCAAAGGCTCGGTGATTCCAGAGCAGACCGCAGAGCAGGGTTTATCCACACTGCGTGAAGACGGTGCAGCAACTGACTCGCTGGTCGTAGCAAGCTGGATGGCCGACTTCCTGAAAGCGCGTGCCGCTAGTTAATAAGTACTTACATTAAGTACACTTCGCAGCGGGACGGAAACCAGTCCCGCTGCTTTCTCGCAAAACCGTTCCACTCTGATTGTTCAGCTTGTGCTGATAGCACAGGTCGGGGCCGCTTTGTGCCTGCATTTCGGTGAAAACCGCAAGAGTGGCTAAATGCAGGAGAAAGATATGAAACTCTCAGTTTGTCAGCGTATCGTGCTCACCATCGGTGTCACGCTGGTGCTGTTCCTTGCCACTTCATCTGTCGCTTATTTCAGTTTTAACTCGGTCAGCCAGCAGGTGAATCAGGTGATTCATGAAGCGGCGCCCCGGGTGAATATCAGTGCCAGCCTGCGAGCTAACCTGGCCGATACCAAATATATCCTGCTGGAATACCTCACCACCGAAGCCAGTGATGATGCACATACCCAGAAGGTGACTCAGCAACTCAAGCAGAGCCAAAGTGACTTTCAGGCGAACTTCAACGCCCTGATCGGCATCGAAGGCCAGACCGATGCGGTGCAAAAGATGGAATCGGTTACCGCGCAAGTCTTTCAACTGGCTGAGCAGATCGTCGCACAGAAAGCCCGTTACCTGAGCGAGCAGCAGCATATAGCGACCCAGGCGGAGGAGTATAAATACCTGGCTGAAGAGCTGGGTTTTACCCTGGCGGATCTGCTCCATGAAGAGTTCCGTTATGAGTTCCTGAAGCTGGTTAAACCTATGCAGGATGATATCGCTTATCTGGTCGGCAAAGTCGCAGCGCTGATGCAGGAAACCGACCCGGCCAAGATGGATAAAATTCTGGCAGATATCAACATATACGTGGGCCGCATCGACCAGGCCCAGGCTAGACTCAAAGCCTTCGAAGAGGACGCTTACGATTCGGTTGCCGAGATCTGGGTACCCTATAAAGCGCAGCTGACCGAAGAAGATCTGACCCTCAGCTCCTACCTGCAGGCACAGGAAGCGCAGCGCAACTCTGCCCAGCTGTTAAAAGGGATCGAGCAGCGAGTTAGCGAGAATGAAACCCTGATCGCCCAGTTTATTCACAGTGCCCAGCAGCAGGGCAAAGTGGTAGAGCTGCAAGCGGATGAGACCATCTCCAATGGCAAGGTGCTGATTGTTCTGGGCACCCTGGCCGCGGCGGTAATTTCGGTCCTGTTCAGCTTTAGGCTGGTCTCGCACCTGCAACGGTCATTGCGCCAGGTGGTTGAGGGGATGGGGCGGATCGCCTCCGGTGAACTAACTACCCAGCTGGAAGTAAAAGGCAGCGATGAGCTGGCCTCGCTGGCGGAAAGCACCAATGCT
Organism: Neptuniibacter caesariensis; assembly: GCF_000153345.1. Classification (GTDB taxonomy): domain Bacteria; phylum Pseudomonadota; class Gammaproteobacteria; order Pseudomonadales; family Balneatricaceae; genus Neptuniibacter; species Neptuniibacter caesariensis. Next base: position 399,306 of record NZ_CH724127.1, on the reverse strand, counting down.
TTGTCGAAAGATCTGCGCCATCTGGTGGAGCAGATCGTTACCACGGTAAACGAGGTGCATAACACCGCTAAAACCAGCAGTGATATCAGTCGTGAGACTCTAAACGGGGTTGAACAACAAAGCCTGCAAAGCGCCCGCCTGGCGGCAACCGCCACCCAGATGGAAGCCAGCGCCAGCGAAGTGGCTCAGCATGCCGAGCAAACCCTTAACGATGCGATGAGCGCCCAGCAAACCCTGCAAACCAGCAATGGGCAACTGTTGAAGAACAGCCAGTCGATCAGCCAGCTAGCCAAGCAGGTGACCCGCTCTATGCAGGGGGTGAAAGACCTGAAAGCCCACAGCGATTCCATCAGCGATGTGATCAATGTCATTCGCGAGATCGCCGAACAAACCAACTTGCTGGCACTTAATGCAGCGATTGAAGCCGCCCGTGCAGGGGAAACCGGGCGGGGTTTCTCGGTAGTGGCAGACGAGGTGCGCTCACTGGCAAACCGCACGCAGGGCTCGATCAGTGCCATCGAAGAGATGGTCAGCAACCTGCAGCAGGGCGCAGAAAATGCAGTGAATACCATGTCTGATTGCTCGGAAGAGGCGATGAGTTGTTCACAGGAGCTGGATCGCTGCACCCATGAGATCAATCAGGTGGTCGCTGCCGTTGAACGGATGCGCGAGATGAACTCCCATGTGGCCAATGCCACCGATGAGCAGAGCGCCACCGTTGGGGATATCAGTCAGAGCCTGGGCGAGATCAACCTGATTATGGCAACGACCACCGATGGGGCAGAACGCTCCGCCGGGCAGAGCGAGTTTTTGCTGGATCTGTCGGATAGTCTGAATGGGCTAGTCAGGCGGTTTAGGGTTTAACCAGTCACAGATTTTGTGAGCTATTTCTTAGTTAGTATGAACCAATATTTGGTTTATATGAGCTAATATTTAGTTTATATAAGCTAAAACTTGGTCTATGATTGCTGCAATAATAGAAAGTTTCAGCGGGTTTGGCATGATAGAAGGGCTACTAGGGAGTATCAGTAAGGAGCGGGTACTCATCTACATTTTAGCGAGGGGGGAAGGTTATCCGAGGGAGATAGCTTCATTCTTCGATGTGCCGGTCACCCCGATTAAGAATCAGATGAAACAATTGGAAGATTCAGGCATCTTAATTTGTCGGCTGGTAGGAAGAACTCGGGTTTATAGTCTTGATCCACGTTGTGTGTATAAGGCTGAGTTGGAAGCGCTTATTAACAGGGTGCTTGAGTTCTACCCAGAAAACTTGAGAGTGGCTTTGTTAGAGAACAGAAGGCGGCCGAGAAAAACGGATAAGCCTTTAAAGAATCAAAATTTTTAATTCATCAGGGGGATAGCAATGGAACTGGCAACCCTTGAGCCTGAAGACCTTGCAGGTTTTATAGGCTCTCATCTTCAATCAGAAGGAATTGATGTCACCTTAGTAGGTGGTACATGTGTTTCAATTTATTCTGACAATCTATACCAGTCAGATGATCTGGATTTTGTCGATCGCTCTTACACTGCCCCGACAAAGCTGAAAGTTGCAATGGAGAAGATCGGCTTTAAGCAAAAAGGGCGTTGTTACGAACATCCGGATTGTCGTTATCTGGTTGAGTTTCCACCAGGTCCCTTAGCTGTAGGCAACGAACCGGTTAACAACTGGGTTTTCATTGAAACACCACTCGGTACCTTTTCGTTAATATCAGTGACAGACTGCATAAAAGATAGGCTTGCGGCGTTTATGCATTGGGGGGACCGAGAGGCTTTAAAACAGGCGGTTTGGGTAGCCAGAGATCAATCTGGCCAGTGTGATTTGAATGAAATTGAGCAATGGGCTCTCAGAGAAGGAGGCCAAACGGAGTTTCAGGAATTCAGCGAAATATTAAATAGCGGAGGTTTCTAAGCGCTTTATTGAACTTCGCTGGATCTGTCTGCAATTTACCGTAACTAGCCGTTCACAACACTAAAGTAATGCTTCACCAACTGGTAGAACCGTTCCACATAAGCGGGTTTGTTGCTTTGGTAACGGTGCAGGAAATAGAAATGCCAGGGGCGACCATGATAGTCGGGTAGCAGATGTACCAGATCACCGCGGTTGATCTCCTGCTGGCAGACGAATTCAGGTAACAAGGCGATACCCATATCTGAAAGCGTCATCTCGACCAGTGTGGTGAGGTTGTTGGTCAGGGCGTAATGCTCCAGCGAAAACAGCAGATCCGTACTATTGCGCTGATCGATTAATGTCAGTTTATGGTTTTGCCAGTGGCTGGCCAGGTACTTGTGCTCGGTAAGATCGTCCAGTGATTCCGGTGTGCTATTACGTTGCAGGTAGTTGGCGGTTGCGCAAAACAGGTCACGCACTTTACCGATCGATTGGGCCTTGTAATTACTGTCTTTGAGCGTGCCGCCAAAAATAGCCGCATCCAGTTGATGCTCAATCAGGTCCTGCCATCTGCCTGTGACAACCAGTTCTGGTTTGATCAACGGGTATTCCAGGCACAGCTGGTGCAGGGCGGGCACGATAATATTCCGCTCGAAAAACGGTGGCAGTGAGATTCTGAAGGTTCCGCTGGGCTGATCTTTAACCTTCTGAATATCATTAACAGCGTTTGCCAGCTGTTCGCTTAACAACTCACTTCGCGCAAGCAGTGTCTCACCCACCTGGGTTAGCACGACACCGCGCGTGTTTCGTGCCAGCAGTTGCAGGTCCAGTTCGGCTTCCAGACGCTTTATCTGTTGGCTGATCGCGGACTTGCTCAGTCCAAGCTTTTTTGAGGCACCGGTAAAGGAGCCTTGCCTGGCGACTTCAGCAAAAATAAGCAGCAGAGGGGCGAGTTTTACTGTGTTCATATTTTTAAACAATGAGTTAATTGTATGTCTATTGTTCAAGTTTGTTGTGCTGCCTATCCTTTGTCAACACGCTCTTTTTGATAAAAGAGTTCATTGAAAAACAAAGCACAAAGGCAAAAAAGGACAGGTAAATGAGTAGCTATATTGTTGTTGAATCTAATGTTCTAGATAGCGAAAAACTGGCGCAGTACAGCCAGCTGGCAGCGCCGACTGTGGCAAAGTTTGGCGGCAGGTTTATTGCAAAAGGGCCTGCACAAGCGCTGCATGGCGATCAGGCGTATGTAGCTAAAGCAGTGATTGAGTTCGCCACCGAACAACAGGCGAAAGATTGGTATCACAGTGAAGATTATCAGGCCCTGATTGAGCTAAGGAATCAGGCCCTGGATAGCCGCTTCCAGTTAGTCGCAGGCTTGTAAGGGTTTAATAGATACCAGACGCGATACCATCGTAAACAAACACTGTAGCGAGGCACGTCCCGTGCCGATTGTTAGTCATTTCTGCACGGGGGCGTACCTCGCTACGTAATTTTCTTTCGACCTTGTCGATGCTTCAGATGTACCCTTCTCGGAATGCCTCGAACGCCTGAGTCAGCCAATGGCTAAAACGCTGAATAGCGCCCAGATCCTTGCGCGCCGGGTTCATGCGCAGCCAGTAGCTATAACCACGGAAGGGCGTGATGGTGTTATCTGGAACAATCCAACCCTGCTCAATGGCACTGGTCGCTAGTACATCACTCAGTAGGCCATAGCCTTGCCCGGTCATAATCGCCTGCAAGACAAAGAACTCCTGAGGGAAGGTTTTCACCTGGTACTGAGAAGCATCAAAGTGAGATCGCAAGTCGATATTATTCAGCAGGTCATTCTCGGGCCATTCAGTCACAAACAATACCGGTTTTTCATGTCTTTCAGGGTTGAAGTTCGGGCGCTTGTAGAGGCTGACCTTTTCATGGCCCAGCAGAATTTCATCGGCTATCTGTTCGTCTTCCCCGTAGCGAAGTGCCATATCGATATGCTGCTCTCGGGACAGATCAACCAGGCTATCGCTGGCGCAGATCTTCAGCGGGTTTTCTGGAAACTGATTATTGATAGTCGTGCTTCGCGGGGTTAACCATAGGGCTGCAAACGAGTTACAGCAGGAGATACTGATATCTGATTTAGGTTGCTGCAACTCGGCCACCAGATGATCCAGCTGGGTCAGGTGGGTTTGGCAGGCCAGGGCAAGCTTGCTGCCCGCCGGGGTCAAACTGATCGCACGGGTATGCCGTTCAAACAGGTTCAGGCGTAGCTGGGTTTCTAGGGCTTTAATCTGATGGGACACCGCAGTAGGGCTAATATTCAGCACTTTGGCCGCGGCCTTAAAGCTTAGGTAATGCGCCGAGATCGCAAAGGTACGCAAGTAATTCAGTGATGAGATTTGTTCTAACATCTGGATAACCAAACTATTGGGTTATGCATAATTTAAACTTATTTATGCTGAGTTAAAACTCAATTGTCTGAAGAGAGCGCTTACTCACACAATAAACCTAACCCATATTGTGGAGAGTGAAATGAAAAATCTTTTACATATTGGCGCTAGCGTGCGCCCTTATCACCTAGAAGAAACCGAACACCAGTCGATCTCGCGGATGCTCGCTATGACCTTCATAGAACAGTTCAGGGAGTCCTATAAGCAAACAGAAGTTATCCAACGGGATCTGTCCGTAACCCCGCCTGCCTATATCGATCAGCGTTTTGTTGCTGCGTCATTTGCTAAAGGGGAGCTAAGCCCCGAGGAGCAATCCGTGCTGGCGGAATCGGATCGGTTAATAGCAGAAGTGGTGGACGCCGATATTATTTTGATCTCAAGCCCTATGTATAACTACGGGATGCCAGCAGTGTTGAAAGCCTGGTTCGATCAGATTATCCGTATCGATAAAACCTTCAGTTTTGATCTGGCCCGTGGCGATAACCCGCTACGCCCGATCCTCAAAGGAAAACAGCTGGTGTTGCTGGCCTCCTGGGGCGAGTTTGATTTCTTAAAAGGACAGAGCAAATATGCATTCAACCATCTATCCAGCCATATAGAGCAGTTAGCTCCCTACCTTGGCGCAGAACAGTTTTACGAGATCGCCTCTGAATATCAGGAGTTTGACGATCAGCGCCATGAGCAATCCAAAGCCCGGGCGATCGCTAATGCCAAAACCTTAGCCCGCGATCTGGCGCTGGCTTAAGCCTAAGCCCAAGCCCTATAGAACAGAGAAGAGAGCGGAAAGAGGAAAACTAACTACAGAGGGCATCGGGGGGTATAGCAATCGGCTGATTGAAGGGATAAGTTAATGGATAGGTTAAGGTATAAATTAAAGGCCAGCTTCACTGGCTAGTTAGCTTGAACCACTATCGATCAATCTGAACAACTGAGGCGCTATATGGACATCGCAATCCTGACATTCGAAGGTTTTAACGAACTAGATTCCTTTATCGCCTCGGGCATTCTTAACCGCATGAAGCCAGAAGGCTGGAACGTGCAGATTACCTGCCCCACTGAAACCGTCACCTCAATGAACGGGGTAACCATTCAGGCCCAGCAACCGCTTGAGTTTGCTAACACAGCCGATGTGGTGCTGGTGGGCAGCGGTATGCTGACCCGTGATATAGCAAAAGATCCAGCGATCTTAAACCGCTTAAACCTTAACCCGGAAACACAACTGATCGGCGCACAATGCTCCGGTACCTTACTGCTGGCTGCGATGGATCTGCTCGGCAGCGTTCCGGCCTGCACCGACCTGACCACTAAACCCTGGGTGCAGGAAGCGGGCGTAAACGTGCTTGATCAGGCCTTCTATGCCGAAGGCAACCTCGCCACCGCCGGTGGCTGTCTGGCCTCTCAATATCTGGCGACCTGGGTGATCGCTAAACGGGCGGATTCGGAAGCGGCAAAAGCGGCGATCCACTATGTCGCCCCAGTGGGGGAGAAAGAGGCTACGGTGGAGCGCTGTTTGTCTGCGGTTGAGGCTTATCTGTAAGGCTTTTCTTTTGTCCCATTCCTAACAGGTCATCCATTAGTTGATATAGACCAAGAAATGGTTGTTCTCACTCTTGTATTTATCTAATAAAGCAGTTAAAAATTAAGCACTTAGGGATATGACTGTGTGAACTCGTTAGCACGGCAGCTTATCAAAACGCGCATGCTTGTTTTTATCGTAGGAAAATGGCGGTGCTGTCTAAAAATTATTTAGATTCAATCGATTGCTGCTCTTCTTGTTTTCCGTGTTGTCAGCAAAACGCGCACGATCGTTATTAAAATCTTATGCGATATTCATTCAAGTTTACGAGTTAAGAATATTATAAAGGAGATAAAAGTGGCAGATTTAGCATCACAACCCACGTAAATACAATCAGTATATAATTGGTACAAGGAAGGTAAGCTCAACGTTAATCGCCGTTATCAAAGAAAACTAGTTTGGACATTGGAAGAAAAGCAAAAGCTAATAGAGTCGATTATGAAGAAGTACCCGATACCCGCGATATTAATTGCGGAGAGGGATACTTCAGGCGAATTCGAAATAATTGATGGCCTTCAAAGGCTACATGCGATTATCTCATTTATCGAGACTTCTTTTCCAACGCTAGATGGTAACCATTTCAATCTAGAGTATTTCCCAACTGCGAAAAGCCAAGCTGATGAGGGAGTATTTCAGTCGAATCAAACGGGAGAGTTAATCGAACGAAGTCAAGTGTCAACAATACTCGATTATACTCTGGCTATTTCAGTAATGCGTAATGTTACTGAAGATGAGGTTAATGATGTATTTGATAGAATCAATACATATGGTCATAGATTAAGTGATCAAGAGAGGCGGCAAGCCGGAGTACAGAATGAGTTTTCAGATATAGTGAGGCATATTGCTTGCCAAATTCGTGGAGATGATTCTCTTGACACTGTCCCTCTAAGCTTGATGCCGGCCATAAGTGTTGATTTGCCAATGGCTAAACATGGTTATGAAGTAAGAGCCGAAGAGGTTTTCTGGGTAGCACAAGGCATTCTTCGATCTACCGATCTGAGAGATAGCCTAGATGAGCAATGTATTGCTGATATAGTTGCATCTATCGTTCGCGGTGAGCTGGTCACAAGGTCAAAAGACGCCTTGGATAAAATATATCTCAATGGCAGTGACCAATGTAAAAGAGTACTGGATTCATTGGATGTTTATGGCTCGACAAAAATTTCCGAGGAATTTAAATACTGCGTTGAGGAAATTGAAAAAATATGTAATGCAGATGGTTTTGAAAAGTTAAGAGATATTATTTTTAACAAGTCAACGACAAACCCATTTCCATCAACATTTGCAGCATTATTCATCGCACTGCATGAACTATTCGTTCAAGAGAGCAAAATCATTTCAGACTATTCATCTGCAAAAGCCTCTATAAACAATCTAACTGCAAGAATCGAATCTAGCAGGAAAGCGGGTTCCCCTGAAGAAAGAAGAAAAAATATTGATACGATAAAGGGACTTGTTTCGGGTTCTTTTGTTGATTCAGACAATACTAATCACATCTACGGAGCGCACTCTACCGTTGACATACAAAGTTCAATTCGGCGCTCTGAAATCGAACTTGCAAATTATGAGCTGAAACAAGGCTTACTAAGCCTAAGTCCTGAGAGGAAAGTAGACAACAATATAATAGAAAAAATAGTCAAGACAATCTGTGCGATGGCTAATAACGGGCCTAATAACAGCAGTAAAATTATAATTGGAGTGGCTGATAAGGAAGCTGATAAAAATAGAGTTCATGAGCTTGATGGCATTGAAGCAAGAAAGATAGGTAAACGTTATGTTGTAGGTGTATCAAGAGAAGCTACAGTTTTAGGAATTACGATTGAGCAGTATTTTTCAAAATGGAAAGATGGCATCAGAAATTCAGACTTATCCATTGGTTTGCGTGATCAAGTATTATCAAATATTGATTTTAATGACTTTTATGGCTTGGGCATCATTACAATAACCATTCCACCACAAACTGAGATGTCATACGTAGGTGAAGAGACGTATTTGAGAAGTGCTGATGACACGATTCAAGCGACAACACCAAAGCAGATAGCAGCAATTGCAAAGAGATTCTAAGACTGCGCGCATAACAAATCAAAGCACTCGGACGCAGAAAGCTGCTCGTGTTTGAGGCGTTACCCCACAAAAAAGCCCCGGCAAGGCCGGGGCTGAAGACTCGTCTGCACCAACAAGTCTAAAAACGACTACTAAGTATTTCTAACCAGCGATCAACGACCCGCTTTGATATCGGACCAGACCCGGTTACGAATCTTGGCGATCTTCGGCTGGACCTGCTCACTGATAAACAGGTTTGCTTTGGTCTCTGGGGTTGGGTAGATCGCCGGGTTGCCTGCGATCTCCTGATCAATAAGATCGGTCGCGTCTTTGTTCGGGTTGGCATACCACACGTAATCGGTGATCTCAGCGATTACATCCGGGCGCAGCAGATAGTTGATAAACTTGTGCGCGTTTGCAGCGTTCTTGGCATCCGCCGGGATCAGCAGCATATCGAACCAGATCTCGCTGCCCTCTTTAGGGATGCTGTACTCAACCACGATACCGTTACCGGCTTCTTCGGCGCGCGCCGCGGCCTGGAAGATATCCCCGGAGAAACCCACCGCGACACAGCTATCACCATTCGCCAGATCGTTGATGTACTGGGAGGAGGTAAACTGTTTCAGATAGGGGCGGGCATCCTTAAGGGCTTTAACCCCCGGGCTGCTCGGTTTGAAATCTTTACGGCTGTTGGAGTTCGGATCCATACCGGCGTAGATCATCGCAAAGGAGAACATCTCATCCGATGAGTCCAGGAAGGTAACGCCACAGGATTGCAGCTTTTCCATATACTTCGGATTAAATACCAGCTCCCAGCTATTGACCGGCGCATCTTCGCCCAGCGCGGCTTTGACCTGTTCCGGGTTATAACCGATACCGGTGGTGCCCCAAAGGTAAGGGATGCCGTATTTATTGTCCGGGTCTTTCTTTTTCAGAGTGTCCATCAGGCTCGGGTCCAGATGCACCATATTTGGCAGCATGGATTTATCCAGTGGCTGGAAAATACCGGCCTGGATCTGCAGAGCCATAAAGTGTGAGCTGGGTACTACCAGATCATAACCTGAGTGACCGGCCAGCAACTTGGCTTCGAGGGTTTCGTTACTGTCGTAGACATCGTAGGTCACTTTAATGCCAGTCTCTTGCTCAAAGCGCTCGATGGTGCTTTCAGCGATATAGTCGGACCAGTTGTAAAGTTTTAACTCTTCCTGCGCCATGGCGGTTCCACTCAGAGAAGCCAGACCCATTCCCAGGCCCAGAGCCGCGGCCGGAAGGCCAAGTTTAAAGCGAGAGGGTTGCGCTGTTTTCATTATTTTCTTGCCTCACATCTTTAGTTTTGCAGCCTGCTCCGGACACAGAGCAGGCGCTGTCTTAAGTAAAATCTTTCAGCGGATTAAACGTTCAGAAGCAGGTACTCACGTTCCCAGGAGCTGATCACTTTGTGGAAGGTTTCAAACTCGGCACGTTTCACGCCGATATAGGCTTCAACAAATTCAGACCCCATGATTTCACGCAGTTCCGGGCACTCTTCCAGCAGGCGAAGTGCCTCTTCCAGGGTGCGGGCCAGTTCCACTGCATCGCCTTCTTCCGCTGCCGCATCGGTTGTAGGCTTGGTTGGCTGAAGCTTGTTCTTCAGGCCCAGGTAGCCGCAGGCGAGGGTGGCCGCAATGGCCAGATAAGGGTTGCAGTCAGCACCCGGGAAGCGGTTCTCGATACGGGTGGCTGCTGGTACTGCTTCCGGTGCACGAAGCCCGGTGGTGCGGTTATCGATACCCCATTTCATGTTCACCGGTGCGGACATCTCCGGCGTGAAACGACGGTAGGAGTTAACATTCGGCGCAAAGAAGCTGATCGCGTTCGGCGTAAACTTCTGCAAGCCGCCCAGGTAGTGGTAGAACTGTTCAGAGAAACGCTCGCCCTCTTTACCGGCAAAGATGTTTTCGCCGGTTTCGATATCCACCAGGCTCTGGTGAATATGCATGGAGCTACCCGGCTCAACCTGCATCGGCTTAGCCATAAAGGTGGCATAGACACCGTGCTTCATGCCGGTTTCACGCAGGGTGCGTTTAAAGGTGAATACCTGATCGGCCAGATCCAGCGGGTCGCCGTGGAGGAAGTTGATCTCCATCTGTGCCGCACCAGTTTCATGGATCAGGGTATCTACGTCCAGTCCCTGCGCTTCGCAGTAGTCATATAACGTGTCGATAATTGGATCGAACTCGTTTACCGCATCAATACTGTAAGACTGGCGGGCGGTTTCACGACGCCCGGAGCGACCAATTGCCGGCTTTAGCTCATAGTCCGGATCGGTGTTTTTCTGGATCAGGTAGAACTCGACTTCCGGTGCGATCACCGGTTTCAGGCCTTCCTTCTCATAAAGCGCCAGTACTTTGCGCAGTACCGAACGGCAAGAGAGCGGGTGAAGTTCCCCATCAACGGTGTAGCAGTCGTTGATTACCTGTGCGGTGGGTTCGTTAGCCCAGGGCACCAGGCGCAGTGTATTCGGGTCGGGCTTCAGGACCATATCACGGTCACTGGCATCGACGATGTCGTAATGGTTGTCTGCCCAGTCTCCGGTGACGGTCTGTACCAGCAGGGTTTCCGGGATACGGCCGCCTTTTTCAGCGAGGAATTTCTGGGTTGGGTAGAACTTACCGCGGGCATTACCTGTCATGTCCGGTAGGGTGGATTCTACTTCGGTAATCGCGTTCTCTTCGAGAAACCTGGTAACGGCTTCCATAAATCACCTATATCAATTCTTATTTTTTGCCTTGCGGCTTTAGCTTTCACTTTAGACCTTTCTTCTTAAAGGTGCTGTGGCAAAAAGCGTCAATGTCTTTAAATCGAATAATAATTCGGATTGATCTGTTGTGTGGGTTTGCCTAATTCGAATTATTATTCGGTTTTTAGGCTAAATCACGAAAACGGTTAAATCAACACCTAAATTTAAAAAAGTTACAAAATTATTGGCTTGTAAGGTTAAATAATTCGAACTATTATTCGGTTTGTTGTGTGGTCTCGTTTCATTTTATGGGTATGAATGCGTCGCTTAAGCAACCTTTTAAAGCTTAATTCGGCGTTTTGGGGACAAGACTATGAATCCGAAAGGATATGAACCTTCTTACTATGTTGCTTCCGCTAACGGGAAAAAGGATTACCCGTCACTTAAAGGGGAAGTCGAAACTGATATCTGTGTGATCGGTGCGGGGTTTACCGGCCTGTCAGCAGCACTGCATCTGGCAGAAAAAGGTTACGCGGTAACCCTGTTGGAAGCTGAGCGTGTCGGCTGGGGCGCATCGGGCCGAAACGGTGGCCAGGTGTGCCAGGGGCATAATATGAGCCCCCCAGATCTGATCGCTAAGGTCGGCCGTGAAGCGGCGGATGCCCTGTGGGATATGTCACTGGAATCGGTGGATCTGGTCCGTGAACTGATCGCTAAGCACGAAATTGATTGCGACCTGAAAGCTGGCGTGATCCATGTGGCGGCCAAGGCATCACACAATGCCGAGATCCGCGAAACCGTTGAGTACAAACAGAAAGTGCTGGGCTACGACAAGATCCACTATGTAGAGGCTCAGGAAGTATCCGACTTGCTCGGTACTGATCGTTACTTTGCCGGTGAATACTGGAGCGATGCGGCCCATCTGCATCCGCTGAACTATGCGCTGGGCCTTGCCGCTGCAGCTGATAAGGCCGGGGTGAAGATCTACGAAAACAGCCGGGTGACTGAATACAGTACGGGTAGCCATTCGGTGGTTAAAACCGATCAGGGTCAGGTGAAAACTAAGTACATTCTGCTCGCCTGTAACGGTTATCTGGGTAAGCTGGAACCGCGTATTGCCGGTAAAATTATGCCGATCAATAACTTTATTCTGGCGACTGAACCGCTAAACGATGAGCTATGCCGTGAGATCAATCGTGATGATCTGGCGGTCGCTGATTCCCGCTTTGTGATTAATTACTTTAAGCTTTCCGGTGATAACCGCCTGCTTTGGGGCGGCGGTGAAAACTACAGCAATAAGTTCCCGGCTGATATTGGCAGCTTTGTCCGCAAGTATATGCTGGAGTTCTATCCGCAGCTGAAAGATGTGCGTATCGATTACGGTTGGGGCGGTACCCTGGCGATCACCCTGAACCGGATGCCTTACTTTGACCGGGTGGAAGAGAATCTGTTTGTGGCACAGGGCTACTCCGGCCATGGTGTGGCGCTGGCTACCTTGGGCGGTAAGTTGATGGCGGAAGCAGTGAGCGGTTCCGCCGAGAAGTTTGATCTGTTCGCTAACGTACCGACGCCGACTTTCCCTGGCGGAACTTTGCTGCGCTTCCCCGGGCTGGTGGCCGGGATGCTCTATTACTCGCTGCGAGACCGTTTTTTCTAATCTGATCTGATTCGAGGTCGCTTTTAATTTATACTAGCCGGCTCAGGATAATTTCGATTTGAATTCTCGGTGAGTCGGCAAGGAATGGGTAAGGATCAAGTTTCAGAAGCGGATCAGAAAAAGCGTAAGTCGCAGGATCTTAAGCCGCGTAATGCACCCGTGCAGGGACGTTCGAAAAAACGTTCCAAGCAGATCATTGATGTGACCAGTGAACTGCTGGAACGGGTTGGCTTTGATGATCTGAATACGATTCTGATCGCCAAAGAGGTCGGCATCTCAGTGGGCTCGCTTTATCACTACTTCCCGAATAAGCACGCCATCCTCTATGCGATGGGGCTGAGCTGGCTGGAAGAGATCGATAAAGTGCTGACCGAGATCGGCAAGTGGCCGGTGGAAGAGATGGCACTGGAAGAGCTGGTGGAGCAGATGCTCACCGCGAACCTTAAAGTGTATAAGCGCCAGAAGGCGGTCCTGACCCTGGTGCAGGCGATGTTCTCTGTACCGGAGCTTCGCGAGCTGGATGCCCAGCACGATGAGCTTGTGATTGCGCGTATGGCGGAAATCTTCAAACGCATGGGGATCAACCGTCATCTGAAAGAGCGTGAGCGTCTGGGGCGTTTGTATCTTGAGACCAGCCACAGTGTGTTCCTGGTGGTGGTTCACCAGAGTGGTGAACGGGCCAAGCGGACTCTGACCGATCTTAAGTTCATGCTTTGTGCGCTACTGCGTCAGCACCTGGAAAGCTGCCAGGCAGAAGTCTGAAGGCTCTTTTAATATACCGCTGAAGGCTCTTTACGTTTTCCCTTACCGATTAATAGCGACCTCAAACAGTCTTTATTTGTTTCTAAAAATAAAACTATTTGAGGTTTAACATGCATAAACAATTACTTCGCGTCGTAGCTGATTCATCTCATCAAGCGTTCGAAGATAAAGCGATGCCGATTGCGGTCGACCGGGTTTTAGCCGGTGCGCCAAAAGAGGTGATCGATAATCTCTTTACCAACAGCAAAGAAAACTTCTTTTGTGGTGTCTGGTCTTCCGACAGCGGCAAATGGACGCTGAACTATACCGAAGATGAATTTTGTTACCTGATCAAAGGCAAGGCGATTCTGACCGATAGTCAGGGCAAGGTTGAAGAGCTCAATGCAGGCGACGCGTTTGTCATCCCTGCGGGTTACCAGGGTACCTGGGAAACCGTGGGTGAAGCGCAGAAGTTTTATGCGATCTACGAAGAGCTGTGAATCCCCGCCTAAGTTTTCCTAGGAATAAAAAATACCCCCTCGGGTAGATATCAAAGCCCGGCAGTTCTGTGGACGATGGAGGTTTAATCGTCTCAGGAGTGCTGGGTGTGAAGTTAGGTATTCTGGTAACCGGTGATACCACCGGCGAGTTGAATGCAAAGTACGGTAGCTTTACCTCGATGTTTATCGATCTGTTTGAGCAGCAGGGCGTGGATCTAACGTACCTGGCATATGATCTTCGCGAGGGGCAGTTCCCGTACAACATCAATGAATGCGATGCCTGGTTAATTACCGGTTCAGAGCACGGGGTTTACGATAAGTTGCCATGGATGCAACCGTTGGAAGCAATGATCCGCGAGATCATTGCAGCAGAACTGCCGCTAATCGGTATCTGCTTTGGTCATCAGATTATGGCCTCAGCGATGGGAGCTATGGTTGAGAAGTCGGACAAGGGCTGGGGCCTGGGTCACGCTACCTATCAGGTATGTGGCAAAGGTGCGGTGAAGGAAGTCGTAATTAACGCGATGCATCAGGATCAGGTAATCAGCATGCCTGAACAAGCAGAGTTGCTGCTGACATCGGAGTTTTGCCCTTATGCCGGTTTTACTTACGGCCCAAAGGTTTTGAGTATCCAGGCGCATCCTGAATTTATGAATGAGTACACCCTTGAGCAGTTACTCGAGCTTAAGGGCAAGTTGTTTCCTGAACGGGAAACCAAGATCGCCTTTGATGGCTTAATGCCACCAAAGAAAAACCTCGATACGGATATTGTTGCAGGCTGGATGCTCTCAGCACTTAGCGCTTAAACCGATAAATAACAGATTGATTAGGCTATAAATTCGGCATCTGAGGTTTTATCGCCTATACCTTTAAAGGTATGGGAATTATTCCGTTTCAGGCGTTAAATGGATCATCAGTGAGGTGATGCCCATGTATATTCTTACCGAATCTGAAGTAACAACGCGCTTTTCTGAAACCCACTGTCGTGAGCTATCCATGTTCGGAGCCTTGAGTCGCGACAGTATGCTTTTTTTGCTGCATAAGGGACGCGTTTTGCAATTTGATCAGGGAGAGAACTTGTTTACCCGAGGGGAGCAGTCTGATCGTTTCTATATTGTTATGGATGGCAAACTCGGTTACTACCGCTACGAAGATCAGCAGAAGATTCATATCCGCGATTTTCATAAAGGCGAGCAACTCGGTTATGTGGGGATGATTGGCCTGCATGAGCGCAAAGGAGATGCGGTGGCCGAGCAAACCAGCTATGTACTTGAGGTCTCATGCGAATTGTTTCATCAGGTCTGCGATTCCTTCGCCAGTGACTTTGTCATCTTTCTTATTAATATGACCCGTGAGATGAGCAGGGAGATCACCGATCTGGATGCGATCTGTACTCATCTGTGCGCGGTTCAAAAGATTAATCACGCGGTCTGAGTGCTTACCAGTAAGTAAGCACTTAGTTTACCGAGGTGCTGTGCTCCAGTGGTTCCATATGGGGCTTCTTGCGTCTATCGCCCAGCTCTGACAGCAGCATCCCGCAGATAATTAATCCTGCCCCGACAAACCCTTGCGGCCCCAGATGCTCATCGAGAAAGATCCAGGCGGTCACATGGGCAAATACCGGTTCTGTGGCGAAAACCAGCGCGACTTTGTGCGGTTCCAGAATGGTCTGGCAAGCAGACTGTGCCCAGTAAGCGTAAGCGGTACCAAACAGCCCTGCGATCAATAAGGCCCAGATCACAATGGGCTGATTTAACTGTTCAAGCCAGCTGGTAGGTGTGGCTTCCGGGTAGTAGAACGCCGGTTCAGGGCTAAGCCAAGCGGCCAGGGTGCTGTAGATCGCGACCGCCGTGAGTTGAATAATACTCAGGGTTACCACGGGCAGGTCATTTACAAAGCGCCCGGTTAGGACGATATGTGCAGCAAAGGCAAATGCACAAGTCAGGACCAGAAGATCACCCTGATTGAGTTCCAGATCACCACCCATGGTTAACAGATACAAGCCAAGTGATGCGGCAAGGATTCCCAGCCAGACATGCTTACCCACTTGTTTGCGAAACAGCAGATAACCGATTACTGGCACCAGCGGCACATTGAGCCCGGTGATAAAGCCAGCATTCGATACACTGGTGTAGCGAAGCCCCTCGGTTTGGGTATAAAAGCCAATAAACAACAGGAAACCCAGCAGCAGACCCGCGCCTAATAGTTTCCAGAACTGTGAAGATCTGATCTGCTCTTTGGCGATCCATAGCAGTGGTAGTAACGATAATGCTGCGATCAGAAAGCGGAACGTATTGAAACTATGGGTTGGCATAATGGCAACCGCCATATCGATCAGGACGAATTCAGCGCCCCAGACGAAGCTGACCAACAGCAGAAGAAAAAGGGCGGTACGAGAGGATCTTATTGTCATTGTGTTCTCGCTTAGCAAACAAAGTGCTGACTAGAAAAAAGTGATGGCCTAAATAAACCTAAGAAAAGCAAACGCCCTTGCTGATTGAGGAGGCAAGGGCGTTTTCGAAACGGAGTCAGGGCTGGCTTATGCCATTGCAAACCCGAGGAAGATCAAGGCTATAAAGGTAATCACCGCGCCGATCAGTGCATACGGGATCTGGGTCAGAGCGTGCTGCATCGGTGTACAGCCAGAGCCCTGCGAAGAGAGCACCGTTGAATCACTGAAGAAGCATGCGTGGCTACCAAACGCAGATGCAGATAGTAGCGCACCAACCGTCAGTGGCATCGACATACCCAGCGCCAGCGCCATCGGAATAACGATCGGCAGGGAGACCACAAAGACACCCCAGCTTGAACCCGTAGCAAATACCACCGCAGCCATCGCGGCAAATACCAGCGCTGGCAGCAGCTCTTTCGACAGGTAAGGTGTCAGTGAATCGATAATGTAAGGGGTCATGCCTAGCTGGTCATTCACCTCTTTAAGCATGAAGCCGGCACAGACCACAGCGATCGGGTGCAGCATCACTTTGAAGCCATCCAGCATGGAATCAACCAGCTTGCCGAAGCTCAGCAGGCCCTGCCAGAAGTACAGCACCATAGTGAACATGGACGCCACCAGTGCACCCAGCAGCAGATCTATTTCGTAGTAAACACTGGCACCAACCAGTACGGCCATCGGCATCAGGAAGTTCAGCAGACCCACCATAGGTGAAGTCTTTTTAATGCCTGATAGATCAAAGCCATCTTGCTGAGTGCCCGGAGGGATCGGCTGACCGGCCTGAGCACGCTTTTCCGCCTGCTTCATTGCACTGAAATCGCCAAGAATGCCAGCGGCTACCAGGAACACAACCAGTAGAGCGATCCAGCCGTAAGCCATATAAGGAATCGCTTCGATATACAGCGACATACCCTGGCCTTCGCCTGTGGCGCCGTTCTCTTCCAGCAATGCTGCGAAGTAAACCGCCCAGGTAGATACCGGAACCAGAATGCACACCGGCGCAGCGGTTGAATCTACCAGAAACGCCAGCTTTTCGCGGGAGATACGGTAGCGGTCGGTGAGGTTTTTCATCGATGCGGAAACCGCCAGTGAGTTGAGATAGTCATCGATAAAGACCATCACACCCAGGCAGCAGGTAGTCAGCATGGTGCCGCGTTTGGTTTTAATCCGTTTTGCCAGCAGTTCACCAAAGCTAAGCACGCTTCCACCACGCTCCAGCATGTTGATCAGGCCACCCATCATGCCGCAGACCAGTACGATCCAGGCGATGGTTTCATCCATGACCACGGCGATGGAGATATCCCCCAGGCCTGTGACAATATTGGTTGGGTCGAGCAGTAGTAAACCAGCAACGATACCGGCAAAAATCGATTCCAGCGGTTTCTTGGTGATCACTGCAACAAACAGGATCAGTAGCGCAGGCAGCAGGCTTTGGAAGCCGTAAGATTCACCCTCAACGTGCTGGGTCGAGAGGTAAGCAAAACCGGCCATGATCAGACCGTAGAAAACTAACCAGCGAGTCGGCTGGCTAACACCCTGTTCAGATTCAGCCAGGTTTGCAGCATTTGGCTGAGTAACATCAGTGCTCATGGATACACCTTATTTTTATATGCTTCACTTGTAATGATCTGGGAGTGTGACTCCCTTATTATGCGGGGCGCGGTGCGCCCCTTGTCACCGGATCAGATGCCTAGTTTATCTCGCAGGTTGTAATACCAGGCGCCCATCGCTGTGTATGGGATTCGGAAGGTGGTTCCGCCGGGGAATGGATACTGCGGCAGGCCAGCAAAGACGTCGTAACGCTCTGCCTGACCCTGAATAGCGTCAGACAATACTTTGCCTGCCAGATGAGAGCAAGTCACACCATGACCGCTGTAACCCTGCGCATAGTAGATGTTGCTACCGATACGGCCAAACTGAGGCAAACGCATCAGCGTCAGAAGGAAGTTTCCGGTCCAGGCGTAATCAATTTTCACACCTTGCAGTTCCGGGAAGGTCTTCAGCATCTTCGGTACGATCAGGGATTCAATCTTGCTTGGCTCACGGGCACCGTATGTCACGCCGCCACCGTAGATCAGACGGCCATCGCCAGACAGACGGAAGTAGTCGAGCAGGTAGTTACAGTCTTCAACACACTGGTCATGTGGCAGTAGCGCTTTCTGCTGCGCTTCGCTGAGCGGTTCGGTGGTGATCACCTGAGTACCGCAAGGCATCGCTTTTGACTGTAGTTTTGGAATCAGGCCGTTTAGGTAAGCATTACCTGCCACCACTACGTAATCTGCGCTGACACTGCCCGTCTGGGTGTGTACGTGAGGTTTTGGCCCCTCATCAACCCGAATGACTGGCGAATCTTCGTAGATGGTTCCACCCAGCGATTCGAATGCTGCCGCTTCACCCAATACCAGGTTAAGAGGGTGGAAGTGACCGCCGGACTTATCCAGCAGCGCGCCTTCGTAGCGATCAGTACCGATATAGGTCTGGGTTTCAGATGCAGACAGCAGCTCAAGGTTGTTATGACCGTGGGATTCCCAAAGGGCTTTTTTACCCTCCAGTTCCTTCATCTGTTTGCTGTTGCAAGCGGCGAAGATACCGCCGTCTTTCAGGTCACACTGGATCTTGTATTGATCAACAAAGCGGCGGATGATTTTACCACCTTCAAAGGCCATCTGACCCATCGCTTTGCCGGTCTCTTTACCGTAGTGCCTTTCGATGAAATCGATATCACGGCTGTAGCTATGCACAATCTGACCGCCGTTACGGCCGGAAGCGCCAAAGCCGATGCGCGTGCCTTCCAGAACCACGACTTTAAAGCCGATTTCCGCCAGATGCAGCGCGGTAGACATACCGGTGTAACCTGCACCGATGACGCAGATATCCGCTTCAATGTGCTCTTTTAGCGCAGGGCGAAGCGCTTTATCGTTCGCTGACGCCGCGTAATAGGATGTTGTATGTTGAGGTGCAGACATATTCTTTCTCTAGTTCTACCGGATCATGGTCGCCGGATTCTTATTCTTATCAACAATACCGAATAAGGAATGCCCGGTTCGGGAAACCCTGATTGGGATTGTTGCCAGATGTAACAAAGATACGTCTCGGCGCTATTCATTTTATATACCCCCGTAAGGGTATATTAGGTTAAGCCGTTAGATTTTCCTGCACCTGCCTGTCAGGACGTGAGCAGGCTTTTATGCAGGCACTGGGTAAATGTGGTTATGACCTGTTCATTACTGTGCTTCTTACGCCAGATCGCATCAAAACTGTTGCTGTAACCGAATTGGCGGGTCAGTAGCGGACGCATGTTATTTGCCATCCCCCAGTTTTCCACCAGGTGTTTCGGTAGAAAGCCCAGATAGTGGCCGCTTAATATCAGTGTGGCCCTGGCCTCCTGGTGGTGGGCTTTGGCGTGTTTATTCCAGGCGCGCATCTCTGGCAGAACTTCGCGGCCGGGCATCAGTCGGGGGGACTCAACAAACTTATATTGTAGAAGGTCCTCTTCACTGATCGCTTCATCGGGCAGATCAAACAGGGGGTGATCTGGTCCGCAGTAGAGGCGCATCTCCTCTTCAAACAGGGTTAGGGTATTCAGTTCAAGAAAGGAGTGGGGCAATACGGTTACGCCAATATCCACTTTCTTTTCCAGTACCGCGGTGCAGATCTCGTCAGATGACATCGTGGTAATCTGAACCCGTACATCGGGGGCCTGTTGGGAAAAGTTATTTAGTGCGGCAACGATGCAGGAGTGGTGTGCACCCAGCATATGTTCGGCAAAGCCCAGGTGTAGATGGCCAAATATTCGGTTATGAGAGCGGTTAACCCGGTTACGGAACTGATCGACGGCGCTTAGCAGCTCCAATGTGGCTTCATAAACCTCTTTGCCCTGATCGGTCAGGGCAAAGCCACCACGACCACGATCACAGAGGCGCATATCTAAGCGCTTTTCCAGATCAGAGATGTAATTAGAGATGGTTGAGTTCGCCAGGTTCAGCTGAATCTCAGCGGCGGTAAACCCGCCCGACTCTACGACTGAGCGGAATACCCTGAGCAGACGCAGATCCACATCGGCCAGTTGTCCGGAGATGGCGGCTTTCTTTCGACCCATTAGTCACCTCTATATATGAAGTAGTTTATGGATACTTTTGTATATCCAAATGTAAATTCATTTAAATCATTATATAAGCCATGGATTAGCTGGTCTATAAATGTATCTATGTTAGAGCGGCTGCAGGTTAAGCGCCGACATTGTTCAGGAGATTACAGATGCCAATCCAATTGAAAGACAGCGGTTTGCTAAAAACCAATGCTTATATCAATGGTCAGTGGGTTGCGGGTGAAGCAGGTGAGACTTTCCCTGTGATTAACCCGGCTACCGGCGAAGAGCTGGCTCAAGTTGCCAGCGTAACGGCCGTGCAGACTAAAGAAGCGATCAATGCTGCAGAAAAAGCGATGAAAGCATGGCGTGCGCTGCCAGCGAAAGAACGTTCGGATCTGCTGGAACGCTGGTATGGGCTAATTCTGGATAATCAGGAAGATCTGGCACAACTGATGACGGCGGAGCAGGGTAAGCCTCTGTTCGAATCCCGTGGTGAGGTTATGTATGGCGCATCTTTCCTGAAATGGTTTGCCGAAGAGGGCAAGCGAGTTTATGGCGATGTGCTACCGGCAACACAGGATCGCCGCAGTATTGTGATTAAACAGCCTGTAGGCGTAGTTGCCGCGATTACCCCATGGAACTTTCCGAATGCGATGATTACCCGCAAGGTGGCACCTGCGCTGGCGGTGGGTTGTGCAATGGTACTTAAGCCTGCTGCTGAAACGCCTCTGTCAGCTTTAGCACTTGCGGAACTGGGTGAGCGTGCTGGTTTGCCAGCCGGTTTGTTCAGTGTACTCACTACAGCTGATGCGGTAGCGGTGGGTGGTGAGATGACCTCTAACCCGGTGGTTAAGAAAGTCACCTTTACCGGCTCAACGGGCGTTGGAAAGCTGTTGATGAAGCAGTGTGCTGACACCGTAAAACGTACTTCGATGGAGCTGGGCGGCAATGCTCCAGTGATCATCTTTGATGATGCGGATCTGGATAAAGCGGTCGCGGGTGCGCTGGTATCTAAATACCGTAACTCCGGCCAGACCTGTATCTGTGCGAACCGCATTATGGTTCAGGCGGGCATTTACGATGCCTTTGTTGAGAAGTTCAGCGCCGCAGTAGCTGAGTTCCGCATTGGTGACGGGCTTGAAGAAGCGACGACTCATGGACCGGTGATTACGGAAAAAGCGGTGGGTGATATTCACAGCAAAGTGACTGCTGCAGTGGAAAGCGGTGCAACGGTGGTTCAGGGTGGCCAGCCGAGTGAACTGGGCAGCTACTTCTATGAGCCAACGGTACTGACCAATGTCACCCGTGATATGAGCTTGTTCAAAGAGGAGATCTTTGGCCCGGTAGCACCGATCTTTAAATTTGAAACCGAAGAAGAAGCGATCGATATGGCCAACGATACAGAATTTGGCCTGGCTTCTTATGTTTACACCAACGATCTCGGCCGTATCTGGCGTGTCTCTGAAGGGATCGAATATGGCATGGTCGGTGTGAATGAAACGATGATTAGCTCCGAAGTGATTCCGTTCGGTGGTGTTAAAGAATCCGGTCAGGGCCGTGAAGGTTCTAAATATGGACTGGATGATTACTTAGAAACTAAATATATCTGCATGGGCGGTTTGTGAGGAGCCTGTTATGAGCACAATTATTTATCCAACTACCAACCTTAAAGCCACTGAAACGCTGACCCTTGAGCGTGGTGATGGCGCCTATGTATATGACAACCAGGGGAAGCAGTACTTTGAAGCACTGGCAGGTCTGTGGTGCACATCGCTGGGTTACAACAACCGCGAGCTGATCGATACGGTTAACCAGCAGATGGGGCAGCTCTCCTATTCACATATGTTTGGTGGCAAGACGCACCAGGTGGGTATGGACCTGTCTGAAAAGCTATCAGCGATGGTACCGGTTGAAAACGCTAAGGTGTTCTTCGGTAACTCAGGTAGTGACGCTAACGATACGCATATCAAAATGCTGCGTTACTACTTCAATGCGATTGGTAAGCCTGAGAAGTACAAGATTATTGCCCGTGACCGTGCTTACCACGGCGTCACTGTTGCTGCTGCGTCTTTGACTGGGCTGGTACCAAACCATACGCATTTCGACCTGCCGTTTGAAGCGCTGGGTATTCTGCGTACTGATGCGCCTCACTACTACCGTGGCGCGCTGCCAGGCGAAACTGAAGAACAGTTTGTCGACCGTATTACTAATAATCTGGAACAGATGATTCTGGCTGAGGGTGCCGATACGATTGCTGCGTTTATCGCCGAGCCAATTACCGGTGCCAGTGGTGTGATTGTTCCACCGAAGGGTTACTACGAGAAAGTTCAGGCGATTCTGAATAAGTACGACATCCTGTTCTGGGCTGATGAAGTGATCACCGGTTTTGGTCGTACCGGTAACGATTTTGGTAGCCGTACCATGGGTATCGAAAATCCGGCGATGATGACGCTGGCTAAGCAGCTTTCTTCTGCGTATATGCCGATTAGTGCCTCGGTTATCCGTGGCGATATGTACGAAGCGATGATCGAGCCAAGTGCTCAGGTGGGCGTATTCGGACACGGTTACACCTATTCCGGACACCCGGTGGCTTGTGCGGTAGCTCTGAAAACACTGGAAATTTACGAGCGTGACAACATCTTTGGCCATGCGGCTGAGATGGGTGACTACATGCAGAAACGTCTGCGTGAGTTTGCTGATCACCCGCTAGTAGGAGAGATCCGCGGTGAAGGTATGATCGCTGCGATCGAAATGGTCGCTAATAAAGCAACCGGTAAAGCCTTTGAAGGTGGCGCTGTAGGCGGCTTTGCCATGCAGGCGTGCCAGAACCACGGCATGATTACCCGTGCAGTGGCAGGTTCTTCACTGGCATTTTGTCCGCCACTGATTATTAACAAGGATCAGGTCGATGAGATGATCGAGAAGCTAAGCAAAGGCCTGGACGATACGCTGGACTTTGTTACGCGCGAAGGTCTGCTGGAAGCCTGATTTCCTAAACATAGACAGGACCTCTGGTGTTGCGCCCTTTTGTCAGGGGAGGGTGCAGTGCCTTCCCGCTAATATGGGTAGCGGGACGTCTCTTTACCCTGATGCTTTCTGCACTTAGAAGTCTCCTTTTAGGTCTTAAAAGGAGTTTCTGGCTCAATGCTCTGGTCCGCTCCACGGACCGTCGATTTTTGGGGGAACCGTTGGTTCCCCCCTTTTTTTATGGCTTGCGTTTAGTCGCGGGTGAAAAGGTTAAAGTCCCAGAATATTTCTTGGCTTTATCGCATCGGGGATCAGGCTTTCAAATTTTTGCTTCACTGTAGCTGGTGATAGTTGTTCTGGTACCGGCGGCAGGTGGCTGGTCAGTTCCTGAATCGGGCTGGGTTTATCCGGATTCTTTTCAGTGAGGGAGTCAGTTATTAACTGCTTCAATGGAGCAATATTATTAGCCAGGCGCAGGGTGGCTTTACGTGCAAGTTTTGCCGCGGTGCTTTCATTGGTGAACAGCCCCACGACCAAATTAGTACCGTAGTAGATCACCCGGGTGGTTCGCATCTGTTCAGCTTCATAAGCTTTCAGCAATTCTTCTGAAGCGAAATCTTCACCTTCAGCTATCGCATTGAGCATCAGTTTTGCCAGCGTGGCCTGACCTTTAAGGCCCAGGTTAAAGCCATGGGCAGTTACCGGATGCATGCCGACCGCAGCATCCCCAATCAGCGCAAAGCGGCGTCCAACAAACTGGTTTGCATGAACCGCTACCAGAGGATAAACATGACGCTTACCCAGTAAGCGCATATCACCGAGTAACCCGTTGAGTTGCTGCTCAATGTTCTGGTTGAACTCAGCTTCGCTCATCTCAGCAAAGTGTTGGGCGTCACGGCTGTTTACTGTGACCACGATAGAGGAGCGGTTTCCATTCATCGGAAGAATCGCGGTGGTTCTGCCGTAGTGGAAACACTCGAAAGCATTTTGCTGGTGGGATTCGCTGTGCTCCATGCGACAAACAATGGCGCTGCGCGAGAAATCCCGCATGGTGGCTGACAAGCCCATTTTACGGCGCATCTCGGAAAAACGGGTATCGGCAGCGACAATCAGTTTGGCATGGAGCGTTGCGCCATTATTCAGGGTGATCTGACCGCTATGTTCATCCGTCGAAACCTCCTCTACGGTGGTTTCGGTGATGATATCTACATGGTCGTGTTGGCAAAGCTCTTCGTAATAAGCTTTGCGGATCTGATGATTGGGTACCAGATAACCCAGTGCTTCCAGCTGTTCCTTTTCATTATCGAAATCGAGGCTGTAGCTGGAGTCACCATCAAAGACTTTTGCGCCCTCGATAGGTGATACATCTTCGGCGGGTAAGCGTTGCCAGGCTCCACAGGCCTTCATCAGTTCTACTGACTGATGAGTTAAAGCGATCTCGCGACCGTCTTCAGGCGGGTCTGCCAGTATTGAGGATGAAGAGCGCTCGATCACCGCGACCCGGATCGGCAGATCGGCCAGAGAGCGTGCAAAGCTTAAACCGGCTGGGCCGGCCCCAATAATTAAGACATCGTAGGTTGAAGACTGATCGCTCACAGCGGATACCTTTACCTGATTTCAATTCGATAAGGTTGCTAACTCTACTCTTTCCAGTATGAAAGGCATGGATATAAATCAACAAATTGCTGTTAATCTGACAGGGTAAATCCATATAAGGAAAGGCCGATGTCTAAAGCCAGTGATCCGCAAATCCCCCCTGAACTGTTGAAACGGGTCGAGCAATCGACGTTGTCCCACTACGAGGAGCGGGCTGAACAGTTCTGGGAGGGTACCCGTGATCATGATGTGTCTCAGAATATCGATGCACTGTTAAGGGCGCTGCCATCGAGTCGATCATTAAAAATTCTGGATTTTGGTTGTGGACCCGGCCGTGATTTAGTGAAGTTTAAAGCCCAGGGGCACGAAGCCGTGGGTCTGGATGGTAGTGCTGAGTTTTGTAAAATGGCGGTGCAGTACAGCGGTTGTGAGGTGCTGCATCAGTCGTTTTCTGAATTGGATCTGGTTGCCGAAAGCTACGATGGTATCTTTGCTAACGCTTCACTCTTCCATGTGCCGAAAGCGCTCTACCCTCAGGTACTAAAAGCCTGCTTCACCGCTTTAAAACCGGGTGGGGTGTTATTCAGTTCAAACCCTAGGGGTGAAGGAGAAGGGATGAACGGGCTGCGTTATGGCCATTATATGGAGCTGGCAACAAGCGAGGCCTATCTGCGTGCGGCCGGGTTTGAAATGGTCGAGCACTATTATCGGCCGGTGGGAATGCCGCGGCATTTGCAGCATTGGTTAGCGATAGTGGCGCGTAAAACAGAAAAAATAAAGCCAGCTTAAAAGCTGGCTTTATCATTTACAGGGTAATCGCTGCAAACCAGCCAAATACCAGAAGGGGCAGGTTGTAGTGCAGGAATGTTGGTACGACAGAATCCCAGATATGGTTATGCTGTCCGTCAACGTTCAGGCCAGATGTTGGGCCCAGCGTAGAGTCTGACGCAGGAGAGCCAGCATCACCTAATGCGGCTGCGGTTCCGACCAGGGCAACAATCGCCAGCGGGCTAAAGCCCAGCTGTACCGCCAGTGGTACATAGATCGCGGCGATGATTGGGATCGTTGAGAAAGAGGAGCCAATCCCCATAGTGATCAGCAAACCAACCAGCAGCATCAGGAAAGCGGCCATCGGTTTGTTTTCACCGATGATATCTACAGAGCTGCTAACCAGCGTTGCGATTTCACCGGTTTCTTTGAGCACTTGAGCGAATCCGGCTGCGGCGATCATGATAAAGCCGATGGTCGCCATCATCTTCATACCATCGGTAAGCAGGCCGTCTGACTCTTTCCAGCGAACAACACCGGTAATGGAGAACAGAATAAAGCCAAGCATGGCTCCCATCACCATGGAGTTAGTGTATAGCTGAGTTACAAATGCCAGGGCGATAGCGGCTAAAGCAACCACGATCTCTTTGCTACCGTAACTATGATTGCTGTCTTCAACCGCTTCGATCTTTTCAATGTTATAGCGACGTTTGCCGCGATAGCTAATGAAGGTAGCAAACAGAAGTCCGAACAACATGCCTGCGGCGGGAATAGCCATTGCATTGATGACGGATAAACCTTCGACATCCAGGCCACCCTTGCTGATGTTTTTCAGCAGGATCTCATTCAGGAAGATGCCCCCAAAACCAACAGGCAGGAACATGTAAGGTGTGACCAGGCCAAAGGTCAGAACACAGGCGACCAGACGACGATCAATTTGCATTTTACTCATCGCCAGCAGCAGAGGTGGAATCAGTAGCGGAATAAATGCGATGTGAATCGGCATGATATTCTGCGATGACATAGCAACCAGCAGAATAACCAACAACAGAGCGTTTTTGATCCACTTAACTTTACTAGGATCAGGATTCTGGCCCAGCAGAATGACAATGCGATTAGCCAATGCGTGTGGGAGTCCGGATTGTGCGATCGCAACCGCAAAACCACCGAGCAGGGCATAGCTAAGTGCGACACTGGCGCCACCACCGATACCCGAGTTAAACGCATCGATAGTTGCCTGTATGCCAAGCCCCCCGGTCAGACCACCGACCAGAGCACCGATAAGCAGAGCGATAACAACATGGGTTCGAAACAAGCTGAGTACTAACATGGTTAGTACCGCGAGAATTACTGCATTCATAGGGCTATACAAAGCTCCCAGATTTTTTAAAAAGGGCGGCACATTGAAGGAAGCTTAATTAGCAGTCAACCATGAAGGGTAAGGTTCAGTGGAAGCTACTGTAAGAGTTGAATAAACAGTGAATAGGTTTGCTTATGGTGTGGAAAATAGAAGATTATTCTGCTGCTCTAAGTGCGATTTTTATTTTCGGTTTGCTATATTGAACGCAAGGGAGGGAGATCTATGTCGCAAAGAAAAATAATCATTCTTGATGATGAAGAGATGATGCTACGAAGTCTGGAACGACGTTTTCGCAGCGAGGCTTCAGAGTATGATGTCAATGTATTTACCTCGGTAAAGTCGGCACTGGCAGAGCTGGAAGCCGGTGAGTGTTATGCCTTTATAACCGATGTGAAAATGCCGGTTCTGAACGGCGATCAGGTGGTCGGGTATATCTCGCAGAAGTATCCTGAACAAAAATGCCTGGTTATTACGGGGCAGGCGGATGTGGATGAGATCAAGCGAATAACCCAGGTTGGCAATGTCAGCACAATCTTGCGAAAGCCTCTGGAATTTGACCGTTTGCTTGAAGCGTTAGCTGCTCTCTCTGAGCCGACTGAAGATAAGCCAGCTGATTAATTGTATGTAAGTTATAGCTTAATTAGTTTTTTCTTAATCAATTGGTCTGAATTTGGTGTGGATCAATTTTTATAAGTATTTGTTTTGATAATATGCGATTTGGTAATTAAATCGCACCGTTCCTTCATAAATATCGCTTCTTTGTTTTAGGTTCGCTGCATCATTTGAATAGCAGGTTGGACCTATGGACTTTGATTTCCTGATCGATCATCTTGGTGAAAGTGGCACAACAGCGCTGGGTGGGCTTGTACTCGGGCTCATGTTTGGTGTGTTTGCGCAAAGAAGTCAGTTTTGTCTTCGTGCTGCTGTCGTTGAGTTCGTTCGGGGGAAAATCGGTCCTAAAGTAGCTATCTGGTTACTGACTTTTTCGGCCGCTGTTGGCGGAACCCAGGCACTGATTCTGTCAGGTGAGCTGGATATTACGGATTCAAGAATGCTGGCCTCCTATGGAAGCCTCTCCGGTGCTGTGTTGGGTGGTCTAATGTTTGGGGCGGGGATGGTACTCGCCCGCGGATGTGGCGCACGTCTGTTGGTACTCGCAGCAACCGGTAACCTGCGGGCGTTGTTTTCTGGTTTGTTATTTGCCGCGGTAGCCCAGGCGAGCCTTCGCGGTATTTTTGCTCCAGCACGCGATAGCGTTGCAAATTCATGGGTCTTGCATGATGACGGTGGTTTAGAACTGATCGGCTTCATGGGGTTGGGTGATTACACCGGAATCTATATCAGTGTGGTCTGTGCTGTTATCGCTATCATTTATGGGATTCGTAACAAATTAACCGCCTGGGCCTGGATAGGTTCAATCGGTGTTGGCTTGATGGTCGTAGGTGGCTGGTGGTTTACCTACCATATGTCATACCAGACCTTTGAGCCTACACAGGTCGAGAGCATGACATTTACCGGCCCATCCGCGGATACTCTGATGTATTTCTTGACCCCGGGCGGCGCACCGATGGATTTTGATGTGGGCTTGGTTCCAGGGGTATTTATCGGCTCATTCCTGGCGGCAATGCTATCCCGGTCTTATCAACTGCAGGGGTTTAAAGATGGACGCAGCATGGTCAGGTATATAGCCGGGGCGACCTTAATGGGCATGGGGGGGATGCTTGCCGGCGGCTGCGCTGTCGGTGCCGGATTAACGGGTGGATCTGCCTTCTCTATTACTGCCTGGATCGCCCTGGCCTCAATGTGGGCAGGGGCGGGAATTACCGATGCACTTGTGGACCGAGAATGGAAGAAAGCAGAAACTGAGCAGCCAGTGACAGAAAGGGCAGAGGTTGTCTCTTAGAAGTTAAACTTCTTCCCTGAATCCTGTTCTTTCTCTTTGGCGATCCTTTTCTCTTCATTATCCTGATCGATCTGTTCCGCCAGGTTAGTGATATGGGTTCTGATTTCGTAGAGCTGGCGGTCTAAGGTCTGGTTCTGATTTAGATTCGAAAGCTTACTGAAACAGTTGCGATACTGGTGAATCACTACTTCCGGACCCTGAGTTGCCTCAGTCTCTTGTGCGTTCATTAGGTCGAAGTCCACTTCGACTCTTATATATAGACGCTTTGCATCTTTTGTTAACGCTTCTGCTACGTCCGCATTGATCTCGCCTTTATTCTTTATCTCTGCAACAAACTGGGCGAACTCTTTAATAATACCCAAAGCGCGCGCGGCTTCATTCTGAGTGGTAAAGACGCTGAGCGATCCTGATGGGTGGCTCACTGCTTCAGGTACTGATACTGCGAGGGCTTGAAAGGCAGCTCTTTGTTGGCGGTTTGATTCTGTCGCTTCCAGTTCAACGACTGCTGCCCAGCGTACTTCAAGATATTTGACGAGGAGTGAGCGGATTTCGTTAGTAATCAGAATAGGGGGGAAGGATTCGAATAGATGTGAGGCCCGACGAATGGCTGTTTTCAAACCAACCAGCTTCAAGCTTCGCGCTCGTTTCTTATTCTCAATATCCTGAACCGCAAAGCCGATACCGGCCATGACCGCGACACCCAGTAAGATAATAAGTGCTATATAAGTTGGGCTCATGAAATAATCCTAATAACTGCTTATATTCAGCGAAACCGGTTTCTTAAATAACGCTGATACTATGATTCTAACACTATCGAAAAAGTTATTGATTTTGTAGGAAAATAGATAAAAAAAGTGCTTGCAATAAATATTTCTGAAAAGTAATATATGCCCCGCTTTGAGGCGATGCCTTAAACGTTGCGTCCCATTCGTCTAGTGGTCTAGGACACCGCCCTTTCACGGCGGTAACAGGGGTTCGAACCCCCTATGGGACGCCATTTCTCTTCCTGCTTTTTAAGAAGAGAATAT
>NZ_CH724127.1:304064-369486 GCF_000153345.1 Neptuniibacter caesariensis | reverse complement strand
GCTCAGGCATAAAAAAATCCGATATTGTTAACAATATCGGATTTTTTATTAAGCTCGCAGTTAGCCCAAATTGCTTAAGATGGCAGCATGGTCATTACTGGGGGCCTTGTCCAAACCTTAAAGGCGGATCAGCACGTTTTTAATATCAGTGTACTTTTCCAGCGCGTGCAACGACTTATCACGGCCGTTCCCGGAGGCTTTAACACCACCAAACGGTACCGTGGTATCACCTTCACCCCAGGTATTCACCCAGACCATACCACTTTCAATTTTGCCGCTGACACGATGAGCACGAGAGAGGTTTTCCGTCCATACCGCAGCACCCAGTCCGTACTGGGAGTCATTAGCCAGCTCAATCGCTTCGTCTTCAGTTTCAAAATCACAAACCGCCAGCACAGGGCCGAAGATCTCTTCTTTTACAAAGGTCATATCGTTGTTGGCGTTATCAATAATGGTTGGTCTGGCAAAGAAGCCCTGACCGTCGGTGTATTCAGGCAGACCACCGGTAACGATATTACCGCCCTCTTCTACCGCAGAACGGATATAACGCTCGACTGTTTCCAACTGCATACCATCAACCATAGGCCCCATGGTAGTTGCCGGGTCTAACGGATCGCCTGTCTGGAAGCGCTTAGCTTCTTCCATCAGTGCGGCCATAAACTCTTCTTTGATGCTTTTTTCCACATAGAGACGAGAGCATGCAATACAAACCTCACCCTGGTTAGCGAAGATTGCATTAGCCGTACCCGCTGCAGCTTTCTTAATATCGCAATCAGCAAATACCAGGTTAGGCGACTTACCACCCGCTTCCAGCCATACGCGTTTCATATTTGACTGGCCCGCGTAACCCATCAGCATGCCGGCAACCCGAGTCGAACCCGTAAAGGCCAAAACATTTACATCCATGTGCAGGGCCAACGCTTTACCTGCAGTATGGCCGTAACCCGGCAGTACGTTCAGCACGCCTTTTGGAATGCCCGCTTCAACTGCCAGCTCCGCCAGACGCAGCGCACTCAGCGATGCTTTCTCAGAAGGCTTCAGAACTACTGAGTTACCTGCAGCAATCGCAGGCGCAATTTTCCAGCTCACCATCAACAGAGGGTAGTTCCAAGGGGTAATAGCTCCCACGACACCCACCGGGTTGTGGCTGATAAGTGCCAGCGTATCCGTACCTGTTGGCGCGATCTCACCGTAGACCTTATCGATACACTCAGCGGTCCAACGGAAGCAGTCGATCGCATCGGGCACATCAATATTGACCATCTCATTGATCGATTTACCCATATCCAGGGTATCCAGCAGGGCAAATTCATCTTTATGCTGTTCAATCAGATCTGCCCATTTCAGCATGATCTGTTTACGCTGACGTGGGTGCATTTCTGACCAAACACCAGATTTAAATACTTCACGGCTATTCGCTACCGCCGCGTTCACATCAGCTTCATCACAACTGGCTATATCTGTCAGAACCTTTTCCGTAGAAGGGTTGATACATGGAAAAGTTTCACCACTGGCAGCAGACTGAAATTCACCATTAATGTAGGCCTGACCCTGGAACGATAAGGTTTCACTCAGTGCCTGCCATTCGCTATAGCTTTTCATTATTAAAATTCTCCCAAGCTGATTTTGGAACCCGATAATAAAACGGTTCTTTTAGCAATGAAGCGAATTTTAGAAGAGTGGCGGCTCTGCTAGATATACACCCGAGTGGGTAGAGTTTACAAACAACCTGCCTTATAGCTGCATACCGCCTTTCCCCTACCCACTAGGGCCTACCTACAGGTGGGTATTTCTATTAACTGAACATTTTTTCAACAATTAACCTTTCTGAAAAAATAAGAAGGGGAAAAGAGATGAAAAAAATCCTTACCGGCCTGGCACTGGCTGCAACAATGGGCAATGCATACGCAGCTGAAGTATCTGGCACAGTAAGCTTCACCAACGACTACCGTTTCCGCGGTATTTCACAGAGTGCAGGCGACGCTGCAGTTCAGGGCAGCCTGGATGTTGGTTTTGAAAACGGCATCTACGCAGGTATCTGGGGTAGCAATGTCGACTTTGGTTCAGGTGAAGACGCTAACCTGGAGATCGATTACTACCTGGGTTACGGCGGCGATATTAATGATGACCTGAGCTACGACATCAACTTCAGCTACTACACCTACCCAGGTAATGACACCGCTGACTACGACTACTCGGAGATCATCGCTGGCCTTTACTATGGTGATCTGGGCTTAACTTTCGCCTACAGCAACGACTTCTTCAACACCAGTGAATCAGCTAAATACGTAGCGCTGGATTACAGCTACGGTATTACTGAAGAGGTAAGCCTGGACCTACACGCAGGTCACTCTTTCGGTGAGTACTGGGGTTCTTCTGATATCAGCGATTACTCTGATTACTCAATCGGTGTATCTGGCTCATACTCAGGTCTGGATCTGTCTGCTGCATATCTGTTCAATGATATTAAAACCGCTGATGAAGCAAACTCAGGTGCATACCGCAACGATAACACGTTGCTACTAACGATCTCTCGTACCTTCTAATCACGAAAGAATCGTTGCTATAAATCCCGGATAGAGGACTGCTATCCGGGTCATCCAACTGTTTGAATACTCAGAGCACCTGTTGGATGCTCCCTCCACAGTTCAGGGCAGAAATGCCCCTCTTCGATATAATGCCTTACCGCCTGAATTCCCGTTCAGGCGGTTTTTTTCTTGTTAGTGCTATAAAGAGTCAGCAAGCTATTTAAAGGTGCAGGCTGTACGCATCGAAGTTTTCATTGGCGAGTTTATAGCCAACTTTTTTATAAAGCGCCTGAGCGGAGTGATTGTCTTTTGCGGTGAGTAGGTCAAGGCGCTTAATCCCCTTCTCTTCAGCTAGTGAACGCGCCCTGTTCAGTAGGGCTTCGCCTATGCCATGACCACGCGCCGATTCCACCACATAGAGATCGTACAACACGTAGATCGGGCAGGCTTCTATCGAACAGAAAGAGGGGTAAAGCTGCACAAAACCGAGGCTACTCTCTCCATCCTGAGCCAGGAAAATCGTCGATTCACCCCGCTCTAGACGCTCACGCAGAAACTGTTCAGACAGCACCAGATCGGCCTCACAGTTGTAAAACTGGCGATACTGATTAAACAAAATACTTAACGCAGGAACATGAAACAGTTCAGCCTGAACAATCTTCATCTTTTTCTCCTCAAACCCGAAAAGGAGGCACAAGCCTCCTTATTAAAAAACAAACCCATTCGCCGTTTATCAACGCGAAAGGTAATCTCCACCCGCCCCTTTATTCGCGGCAAGTACATAGAGGTATTCCAGCGCTAAAGTTGCACCAGCCAATGAGGTGATATCGGCATGATCATAAGCGGGCGCTACTTCGACGACATCCATACCAATTAAGTTCAATCCACGCAGGCCACGAATCACTTTTAATGCTGTATCGATCGAAAGGCCCGCCGAAACAGGTGTCCCGGTACCAGGTGCTACTGAAGGGTCCAGACCATCAATATCGAAGCTCACATAGACTTTTTTATCACCCACACGCTGCTTAATACGCTCCAGCGTGGCTTCCGGACCATTGCCATTGACCCAGGCAGCATCCAGCACTTCAAATGGGTGCCCATCCGTTTCATAAGCCGTTCTGATACCAATCTGCAAAGAGTGCTCAGTATCCACCAGTCCCTCTTCAACCGCATGGTGAAACAACGTGCCATGATCATACTTCGTGCCACCTGAGTAGGTGTCAGTATGGGCATCGAAATGGATAATGGCTAAAGGCCCATGCTTCTTCGCATACGCTCGCAGCACCGGCAATGTGATGAAGTGGTCACCACCGAAAGTTAACGCCGTTTTGTCCGCTTCCATGATGTTGCTGATGTGCGCTTCCAGGTTATCCACCAGGGTTTGTGGTTCACCGTGCTTGAACAAAACATTCCCGGCATCTTCCACCTTAAGGTGATCATCAAGCGCAAAATTCCACGGCCAGCGTGCACCTTCCCACACCAGATTGGCGGACGCCGCACGCACGCCTTCTGGCCCAAATCGCGCACCGGAACGACCCGACGTAGACATATCATATGGCACGCCAGAAACGACCACCTCTGCTGTGCTGGATTGCAGATTCTGCAGTAACGGGAATTGCATAAAGGTCATACCCAACGCGCCGTACAATGGCATATCTGCGTCAGCTACGGTGGTATTTTGATTCGTGTCAGTCACAGTGCTCACCTCTGTGTAAATTTGAACTTGATACCATCCTAGTCAATGCTTGATAATTATTGAAATGCATACTTTAAATATAAATATGCACCATATTAATACTAATTGTATTGAGCGTTTGCTATGAAATCACTTCGCCAATTTGACCTGAACCTACTGGTGCTTTTTGAGGCTCTGATCACTGAACGTCACGTTTCAAGAGCTGCTGAGAAGGTGTTTCTCAGTCAATCCGCGATGAGCCATGCGCTTAACAGGCTACGTGATCTTCTGGATGACCCTCTTCTGGTCAGGACAGAAAATGGTCTGCAACCCACCCCACGCGCTGAACAGATGCTCCCTCAGGTACGAGAGGCGCTGCAGTTGGTGGGTAAAACCCTGCAACCTCCCACGCCTTTTGATCCCAAAAGCAGTGACCGAGTATTCCGACTCGCCTGCTCCGATTACTTTGAAACCGTGGTCTTCCCGGAGTGGTTCAGTTCGATCCACAAGCTCGCACCAGGGATTCGGGTTGAAGTTGCCTTAATCAGTGACGAGATGATGACCCAGCATCTGGAGCAGGGTGAAATTGATCTGATTGTCGGCCTGGAAGCCGGTCAAAAGCTTCCTGCTCATCTTATCGTTGAACAATGGTGTACCGAGCATCAGCTTTGCCTGGCAGCGCAGACACATAACAGCATTAACAACCGTTTGGATCTGGATGCCTACCTGGAACAGCAGCACATTTTGTTCTTTGACCTGGAAGGGGAAACCCAGAGCGGAACCGATCAGTGGCTCAAATCTCTGGGATTCCAAAGGAATGAAATAGCGCGCGTTACCAACTACATGGCTGGTGCCCGTCTGGCCGCGCAAAGTAAGGCTGTTATCACCCTGCCTTCACGAATGGCGCTGCTCTTTAGCGAAATGCTCCCTCTCAGGGTAATTGAACCACCGGAGCAAATGCCGCAAATCGATATGACCATTATTCAGCATCCTCTGTATGAAGATGATCCGGCCATTCGCTGGCTGAAAGAGGAAATAAAACAATATGGTCAGCAGCAAGATAACCACTGACCACAGAGAAGAACTGGATACTCTTAAGCAGATTTCACATCCAGCTTTCCATCGACCTTATCGCAGATATAGTTACCGATCGGTATTGAAGAGGTAGCCGCAGGTGACGGTGCATTACAAACGTGCAAGCTACGCTCGCTTTCAGCGAACAGGAAGTCGTGAACTAAGCTGCCATCTTTCATCACCGCCTGAGCCCGAATACCCGCCGGATAAGTTTTAAGATCCGACAGTTGCAGTTTAGGGCAATACTTCTGCACCAGTTTCAGATAACCAGGCTTCCACCAGGAGTTCCAGGTTTCGACTAAACCCACCTTTAGATTGGCTTTTAACACTTTCCAGAACCCTGAGAAGGTCACCATGTCGGCAATATCACGCAGACTGATATTGATACGGCCATAGCCTTCACGCTTCCAGCCCTGAACCGCATTAGGTCCCACCGTCACTGAACCGTCGATCATACGGGTAAGGTGCACCCCAAGGAACGGCAGCTCCGGATCTGGGATCGGGTAGATCAGGTGGTTAACGATCTGGTTGTGCTCCGGGCCCAACTGATAGTACTCACCGCGGAAAGGCACAATCTGAAAATCAGTTTCTATACCCAACATTCGGGTGGTTCTGTCCGCCATCAGACCCGAGCAGGTGATCAAAAATTTACACTCAATCTGTTGCTGTTGATGATCCGACTCGACATTCACAGTGATCCGGTCATCCAATTCCTGCATCGCCGTGACTTTAGTGTTAAGCCGGGTTTCACCACCCAGCTGCTCAAAGCATTTAGCCATTGCAGTGGTCACTTGCTGATAATCGACAATCCCGGTGGTTTTCACCAGTATCGCACCGGTACCGGTGATATTCGGTTCACGCGCTTTAAGCTGTGCTTTATCCAGCAACTCAACATCAATACCGTTTGTCTGGCAACGCTCAAAAAGCGCCAGCATCCGCTCATGTTCCAGTGGATTAGTCGCAACTAACAACTTACCGCACTGATCGTATTTAATACCCTGTTCTTTACAAAACTTAATCGTATCCTCAACACCCTGTTTACAAAACTGGGCTTTAAGACTGCCCGGCGCATAGTAAACACCGGCATGAATGACCCCGCTGTTATGCCCTGTCTGATGGCAGGCATAAGCATTCTCCTTCTCGACCAGAAGTACCGTTTTATCCGGATGACGTTGCTTTAGTTGCCATGCGGTTGAAGCACCGACGATACCGCCACCAATAATGAGAAAGTCGTAAATCATAAAGTCTCTTTTATCTATAACGCTTTAAAGTAAACACCGCTCAATGCTGGGCAATGAGCGGTTCTATGAAATCAGGCTTTGGTAAAGTGGCCACGCTGACGCAGCAGCTCACGGGATAACCCAGGGTGCGGGACAAACTTATCGCGGCCATGCAGCCAGCAATGGTTCTGCACCACCAGCATGGAGCCCACAGGCACACGTACATTGAAGCAGTTTTCTTCAGATTCCAGCGATTCACCCATCTCATACAGGTAGATTCCCTGACGCATATTCTGTGGCTCAGCAAACTGATCGATAAACAGCATATGCGGTTTACCCTGGCTATCTTCCTCAAAGAAGATCGGGTGCTCTACTTTGTAATCAACCTGTTTACTAGGCGGTGAACCCCAGACAATATCCTGTTTCGCCAGCGGGTGATTGTAGAACTTGTCCAGATCCTGCCAATCATCCAGGTGCAGCAATAGGGAATCACCCCCTTCCATATTCTGTTCGTCCATCTTCATCATCAGGACAAAATCGGTACGCTCGTCAACGTAAGTACCATCATTATGCAGCTCCATGCGGCGATGGGCCTGGCGCAGGTAGCTGTCGCTGTTGTCTTCATTCTTCACTGTAAACCGAGCGTAGTATTTTCCGTACATCGAATCGAAGTTCGGCATGCCGATCAGATGGGAGATCGCGGTGGACAGCTTAATGTTCAGGTTTGTCTGATCACCTTCCGCCTGACCTTCATACTGAAGAAGGAAAGCGGCCTGTTCTCGATTTGCCATAATCGCATTAAGGCATTCTCCCAGAGCCGATCCACATAACTGATCCAGTTTATCTGCGATAGCAAAACGCAGGAACGGCTTATACTCGAGCGCCTGAACATCCCAACTGCGGGTCTGTGCTTCAAAAGCATCCAGTACCGCTTCACTCAGGGTCACCACCTGCAGACGTTTGTTGGCCGCAAACGCATTTACAGAGAAGCCCACCTCTTTTCCTTCAACTTGCATAGGTTCAACTGCCGACATTTTTATTTTTCCTCGCATCGGTTCAATGTTGTTTCGAGCAATAATGTCGACGTTTTTATATTATGTCAACATTTTATTATTTGAACGCTATTTAATAGATTGCCCGACTTATCGTAGAATATGTCGAAGATTTCAAATGGCATCAGGTAGTTATGGCTCTTTCACCGCAATCAAATCCGCAAAACAGTGATAATTTTGCTACACAGGTTCTCGGCCAGTTAAAGCAAGATATTCTGACTGGGTACTTTAATCCGGGTGAAAAGCTGAAGATGACCCGCCTGAAAGAACGCTATCAGGTAGGGGTCAGCCCTTTGCGGGAAGCGCTGTCGCAACTTCTGGTCGAACAGCTCGTAGTTGTTGAGAACCAGCGTGGCTTCAAAGTACATCCAATCTCGGCTGAAGAGATGGAAGATATTTATCATACCCGTGCAGAGATAGAGGCCCTGTGTGTGAGTCAGGCCATTGACCGCGGTGATGATGCCTGGGAGG
The DNA here is from genome assembly GCF_000153345.1 of Neptuniibacter caesariensis. Classification (GTDB taxonomy): domain Bacteria; phylum Pseudomonadota; class Gammaproteobacteria; order Pseudomonadales; family Balneatricaceae; genus Neptuniibacter; species Neptuniibacter caesariensis. Next base: position 361,466 of record NZ_CH724127.1, on the reverse strand, counting down.
CCGGTATTCTGGCCGCTGCCCATCAGCTTAAAAAATCAGCAGAACTGCTTGAAGAAGAGAACCCGGAAAAGATCCAGCGCTGGGAGGCCCTTCATCAGGCCTTTCACAGAGCGATTGCCGAGGGCTGTGGCTCCCCTAGCCTGCTCCATGTCCGCCTGTCCCTTTATGAGAAAGCTTCGCGCTACCGCAACCACTGGCTTAAAGAGAATATGCTGGACCGCTCTATCTTTGATGCCAACCAGAAAGAGCATGAAGCATTAACCGAAGCACTGCTCAACAGGGATAAAGAAAAGGCGGTAGAGATTATCCGCCAGCATATTCTCAGCCCTTACCGACTGCTGAAAGATTCGATTAGCTTCGATTGAGTTATTTACCGATCTAATAAGCGCGCGTACACGCTATGAATCTGTGAGCATCGCTTTCAGGCATTGAGCCAGTTCGACTACCTTTGTATTGCCGCGTTTATGGATAGGGACGGAGTAATAGTAGCCATAACCACTCATAAACTTAATCTGCATCAGGTTTACCAACTCTCCTTTATCAATGAGATCTGCAGCGAGAAAAGAGGGTAATAAGCCAATGCCCTGCCCTCGCTTCACCGCCTCCATCGACATAAAGAAATGCTCATAACCATCGCTAAACTGAGGACTAGCATACTCTTCGGCTATATAGTGATTCAGAAAGCTGGTCCACAACTGCGGGCGCGTGGTGTGGAGGATCAGCGGATGATTCAAAATATCTGCAGCAGTGTTTACAGGGGATGACTTAAACCTTTCCTGGCTGATCACTGCGACGAGTTCCTCTTCAACCAGTAACGAATCAGGATCCTGGCTTGAAGAGATCGGCAGGCAGCGAATGATCAGATCACTTTCGGTACTGAGAATATTGTCAGAGTGTGTAGAGGTGACCTGAAAGGTCAAATCGGGAAATTGTTCTTTAATTTTTTCAAGTTTTGGAATCAGCCAAAGTGTGCTGAAGGATGGTGTCGTGTTGATTAATAGAGCATTCGAATCTGCAACACTTTGTTTTATCAATGCCGTCGCGCTTTGAATACTCTCCATGGCTTCAGAAATGGTCGGCAAATACAGCTTTCCTGCGTCGGTTAGATGCAGCCCTCCTTTTTCCCGATGGAACAGAGGTTGTTCCAGATACTGTTCAAGTGTCTGAATCTGTTTACTAACGGCCCCTTGAGTAACAAACAGCTCTTCGGCGGCTTTAGAAAAGCTCAAATGCCTCGCAGCAACTTCAAATACTTTTAACGCATTCAGTGGTGGAAAGTTATGACGCATAAAGCCCAAAAGCCTCCAGTCAAAGATAGACAATAGGTATCGCTTAAACCTCAATGGTATGAGTTTTTCTCATACCCTCTGAAGATATATCGATTGTCCCTAATTGCAAAGCCGCCTTTAATGTCTAGAAATTAAGCAGTTTTAATTGCGGAGAACGCCGTGGACAGCAACGTCTTTCATCGCCATTGCCATAGCCAACTACCCACGGCTGTTGCAGGGGATGGAGTATATTTAATTGATCAGTCGGGCAAGCGTTACATGGATGCTTGCGGTGGTGCGGCAGTATCCTGCCTTGGTCATAATCATCCGGATATCAAAGCGGCATTAAAAAGCCAGGTAGACCAACTGAGTTATGCACACAGCGCTTTTTTTACCTCACAAGCAGCCGAGCAATTAGCTGAAAAATTAACAAGACTCGCGCCAGGTAATCTCAATCATGCCTATTTTGTGTCAGGCGGTTCGGAAGCTGTAGAGTCAGCCCTGAAACTTGCCAGGCAGTACTTTGTAGAAAAAGGCGAACTATCTCGTAAACGTTTTGTCGCACGCCGACAGAGCTATCATGGCAATACACTGGGTGCACTCGCCGTAGGTGGTAATGAATGGCGTAAAGAACCCTTCACGCCTTTGTTGATGGAACACCTCTACATTTCACCCTGCTACCCTTACCGCGATCAGCGTGATGGCGAAACACTTTATGAATATGGCCAACGGGTAGCAAATGAGCTGGAAGAAATTATCTTGCAAGAAGGCGCTGACTCCATCATCGGCTTTATAGCCGAACCGGTTGTCGGGGCAACATCAGGGGTCCTTACCCCCGTTGATGGATACTTCAAACGCATCCGCGAGATCTGCGACCAGTATGGAATCTTACTCATACTTGATGAAGTTATGTGCGGTATGGGCCGAACAGGTACGCTGTTCGCCCACGAGCAGGAAGGGATCACAGCAGATATTGTGACAGTGGCGAAAGGCCTTGGGGCTGGATATCAGCCGATTGGTGCAATGCTCGCCTCTGATGAGATCTACAATACTGTCTCTGAAGGCAGTGGATTTTTCCAGCATGGACATACTTATATGGCTCACTCTGCGGCGACAGCCACAGCGTTAGAGGTACTGAATGTCTTTGAACGAGAGCGTTTAATTCCAAAAGCCTGGGCTACTGGGAATGACCTGGGCCGAAAGCTGAAAGAGGCATTCAGTGACTCACCTTTTATTGGTGACATTCGCGGCCGCGGACTTTTTTGGGGACTTGAGATCGTTCAGGACCGAACCACAAAAGCCCCATTCCCGGTGACCTCAGCTATTCATAAGAAGATAAAGCAGGCCGCCATGGGCCACGGCCTGATGTGCTACCCAATGGGCGGGACCATAGACGGTAAAAACGGGCACCATATACTGCTGGCTCCTCCCTATATTATCAGTGCAGAACAGGTCGACGAATTAGTGCTGAAGCTAAAAAAAGCCGTCAACTCAGTGCTACCTTCTGAATACACAGCGATCATGCCTCAGGCTGGGAGCAATTAATGCAGGATGCACTCATCATCGTCGCGCCCAATGGGGCAAGAAAACAAAAATCGGATCATGCTAATTTGCCGATTACGCCTGAAGAGATCGCCGCGGAAGTAGAAGCCTGCGTGGAAGCCGGTGCTGGAATGGTCCATCTTCATGCACGTAAACCTGATGGTCAGCATTCACTGGAAATTGAAGATAATCTGGCCGTTTTAAAAGCAGTACGTGAACGTGTAGGTGATAATGTCATCGTGCAGATAACCACCGAGGCGATCGGCATCTACCATCCCGAGCAGCAGATGGCATTGATAACGGCAATCGAACCTGAAGCCGCATCATTTGCGATAAGAGAACTCATCCCCGATAAGGCATCAGAACAGAAAGCCTATGAGTTTTTCTCCTGGGTAGCTCAAAAGAAGATCATTGCTCAATACATCGTCTATTCAGTCGAGGAACTAAGAAAATACTTTGATCTCACTGAGCGGAATATTATTAAGCCGGATAGCCCACACCACGTACTTATCGTATTGGGCCGCTATACTGATAAACAACAATCAGATCCCGCAGATCTGGCCCCGTTCCTGCCATTATTGAGTCAGTTAAATGAGCATAATATTCGCTGGGCAGTCTGTGCTTTCGGGCACAAAGAGCAAGCATGCTTACTTTATGCTGCGCAGTTAGGAGGCGATGTCCGCATTGGCTTTGAAAATAACTGCTACACTCCTAGAGGGGATTTGGCAGATTCAAATGCTACGCAAGTCCGTGAATTAGTTGAACTAATCCAGTCTGAAGGACGCGACGTATTAAGTGCTGATATGTTTCGGAAGCTAAACTGATAATCAGGCCCTGAACAGCCTGACCGGTGAAAAATCTTAGAAATGTATTGGCTTTACAAGTACTTATATCCTAAAACTGAAAGACAGATAGCGAAAAAATAAAAATACACGATCCAAGGAGAGTAAAGTGATGAAGCTAAAAACAGCAATGATGAGTGCCGGTTTAACTGCACTTTTTGCAATGGCACCCAGTGTCCAGGCTCAAGAGTTTATTACAATCGGCACCGGTGGTGTGACAGGCGTTTATTATCCAACGGGCGGTGCAATCTGCCGTTTGGTGAATAAAGGCCGTAAAGATCACGGCATTCGTTGCTCTGTAGAAAGTACCGGTGGCTCTGTGTACAACATCAATACCATCAGAGCCGGTGAACTGGATATGGGTGTTGCTCAGTCAGATTGGCAGTTCCATGCGTATAACGGTACCAGTAAGTTTAAAGATGCCGGAGCCTTTAAAGATCTGAGAGCGGTGTTCTCTGTTCACCCTGAGCCATTCACTGTAGTGGCACGTGCTGATGCTGGCATCAAGAACTTCATGGATCTGAAAGGTAAGCGCGTAAACATTGGTAACCCTGGCTCTGGTCAACGCGGAACGATGGAAGTTCTGATGAAAGAGCTGGACTGGACAAACGATACGTTCAAATTAGCGTCAGAACTTAAAGCTGCTGAGCAGTCAAAAGCGCTGTGCGATAACAAAATCGACGCAATGGTCTACACCGTAGGTCACCCAAGTGGTTCCATTAAAGAAGCAACTACCTCATGTGACAGTGTTCTGGTTGAAGTATCCGGTAAAGCTGTAGATAAGCTGGTTGGCGATAACGACTTCTATCGTACTGCGACAATTCCAGGTGGAATGTACAACGGTACGGCTGCGGATACCAAAACATTTGGTGTAGGTGCTACCTTCGTAACATCAGCTAAAGTTGATGAAAAACTGGTTTACAACGTTGTGAAAGCCGTTTTTGAAAACTTTGATACATTCAAGAAACTACATCCAGCCTTTGCGAACCTGAAAAAAGAAGAGATGATCAAAGATGGTCTGTCAGCTCCTCTTCACCCAGGTGCTGCTAAGTACTACAAAGAAGCAGGCCTGATGTAAGACCTTTTTCACAATCCAAATTAGGTTGTTGAATATAATAAGGCCTGTTTCGACAGGCCTTATTTGCATGAGTATTTGCGATCCGGAGTCGTTCTATGAATACGGAAGCTCAGTCAGGCGCAGGGTCTGATGATAAGAATAAAGAGATAGAAGACCTTCTCAACTCTGAAACAGGCAGCAGAACACTAGATGGCCCCATAGGCAAGCTGGTCATCGGGCTATTAATTGCATGGTCTGCTTTTCAGCTTTGGTATGCATCACCTGTTCCGTTCATGGTGAATTTTGGTACATTCAACGAAGATCAGGCCAAATTTATCCACCTTTCCTTCGCTACCTTTTTAGCGTTTTGCCTTTTCCCCGCAACTAAAAATTCAAATCGATTCGGGCTGAGCCCCTTCGATATCCTGTTTGCGCTGGGCGCGGCGATGTCATGTCTCTACCTACTTATTTTTAGGGATCAACTCGCAGACCGTATCGGAGCCCCAACCACAACCGATGTAGTTATCGCCGTAGTCGGTATGATTACGCTCCTTGAAGCAACCCGAAGAGCGCTTGGCCCCCCTCTGGTTGTCGTCGCCGTTGTGTTTTTGACCTTCACCTTTGCTGGCCAATACATGCCTGATGTTATTGCACATAAAGGCGCCAGCTTAAACAAAGTATCTTCTCACCAATGGCTGACCACTGAAGGTGTTTTTGGGGTTGCATTAGGTGTTTCCACTGCTTTTGTATTCCTGTTTGTATTACTCGGCTCATTGCTTGATAAAGCCGGTGCCGGTAACTATCTGATTAAAGTTTCTTTTTCGCTGTTAGGCCATATGCGGGGAGGACCGGCAAAAGCAGCGGTTGTTGCCTCAGGACTGAGCGGTATTATTTCCGGTTCCTCAATTGCCAATGTGGTAACCACAGGAACCTTTACGATTCCATTGATGAAGCGTGTTGGCTTCCCGGCAACAAAAGCAGGCGCCGTTGAAGTTGCAGCATCAACCAATGGTCAGCTAACGCCACCGATTATGGGTGCCGCTGCATTCCTGATGGTGGAATATGTGGGTATTCCTTATATCGAAGTGATTAAGCATGCCATTTTGCCATCGCTAATCTCCTATATCGCTTTGATTTATATCGTCCACTTAGAAGCGTTAAAACTGAATATGCAGGGCATTCAGCGTCTGGTGGTCCCCACTATGGCGCAGCGGATGCTGTCTTGGGTAACAACCACCCTGATTATGCTGGTGTTATCTGCGGTTGTTTACTACGGCTCGACGTTCCTTGAATCAACATTGGGAACAATGGGGTATGTCGTCATGTTAGTGGCGATCATAGCCGGTTACTTTGCGTTAGTGCGTCTTTCTGCTCAGTACCCTGATCTGGCCGATGATGATAGTAGTATCGAGCTTGATCACCTGCCCGAGTCTAAACCGACGATTAACTCTGGCTTATATTTCGGTCTGCCGATCGTAGTGCTTCTCTGGGCGTTAGCGGTTAAGCAGTATTCCCCGCAGCAATCAGCCTTTTACTCGGTAGTATTCCTCATCGCTGTGGTACTTACTCACAAACCAATTAAAGCCTGGTTCCGTGGTGAATCCGACTGGGCATCCAAGTTTAAAGATTGTTGGGATGACTTTGTCGAAGGCTTGATTACCGGTGCGCGCAACATGGTGGGCATTGGTATAGCGACTGCAGCAGCCGGCATCATTGTAGGTACCGTCACTCTTACAGGCCTTGGCCAGATGATGACTGAGTTTGTTGAGTTTATCTCTGGCGGAAACTTGATCCTTATTCTGATATTTACCGCGTTGATTTGTATCATTCTGGGGATGGGCCTGCCTACGACCGCCAACTACATCGTAGTTTCCACCCTAATGGCGCCAGTTATTGTCTCCCTCGGTGCCGAAAACGGACTGATTGTTCCCTTAATTGCGGTTCATCTGTTCGTCTTCTATTTCGGCATATTAGCGGATGATACGCCCCCGGTTGGACTAGCGGCCTTTGCCGCCGCAGCGATTGGCAGGGCTGATCCGATCAAAACCGGTATTCAGGGGTTCACCTACGATATACGTACCGCCATCCTGCCGTTTATGTTCATTTTCAATACCCAGCTACTGCTGATCGGAATCGATTCTGTCTGGGATCTTCTTCTCACCGTTATCAGTGCCATCGTCGCTATTCTGGTCTTCTCTGCGGCAACTCAGGGGTACTGGCTTGTGAAAAGCCGGCTGTGGGAATCTCTAGTGCTGGTACTCATTGCCTTTAGCCTGTTCAGGCCAGGTTTCTGGTGGGATATGGTCTACCCACCTTCGGCTTCTCTGCCAACCTCACAGCTAGTCACTGAAGTTGAACAGCTTAATCAAGGTGAGTTCATCCAGTTGAAGTTTGAAGGTGAAACCATTGAGGGTGATGAAGTTAAGAAAACGGTTTCTTTACAGCTAGAGAGTGACTCCGGTGATGCTAAGCAACGTCTTGAATCGATGGGCTTAATGCTGACTCAGGAGAACGATAACTGGATTGTTGAGCTGGTCGTATTTGGTAGTGCCGCTGAGAAATCAGGTGTCGATTTTGGCTGGAAAATTACTGGCATTGAGAAAGCGGTGGATAGACCGCCTAAAGAGCTTGTCTTCATTCCGGCATTATTAATACTAGCCTTCATCGCCTGGTTACAACGCAGAAGAAGAGAACCCCTTGGGAGTAACAGCTATGTATGATTCAATTTTAGTGCCCATCGACATGGGGGAAAAAGGCTTTGCAGACAAAGTGGTTGAGAACGCGTTAGGTATTCTGAAACCCCACGGCAAGCTGATTCTTCTCTCTGCAGTCCCGGGCTATCAGATGCCTATTGTCGGCTCTTACTTCCCACAAGGGACCTTTGATCATTTAGTGAAGGATATCAAAAACCAATTGAAAGAATTCACAGAAAATTCCCTGCCGATCGACCCTTCCGAATGTTCAATGGTCGTTCAGGAAGGCAAACCTGCCGATGTGATACTTTCTGTTGCCAGCAAGGAAAAGGTCGACATCATTGTTATGGCGAGCCATAAGCAAAGCCGTATGGAAAGAACCGTGATCGGCTCAATTGCTAATAAAGTCGTTGGCCGAGCTGATATACCGGTACTGGTTGTGAAAGGTTAGTACTTTAAGCCTTCAAAAAAGCAAAAAGCCGATTTCACTGAATCGGCTTTTTTATATCTCAAATCAGCTTTACTGCAATCAATATCGAATTAAAAGAACGAAAAAAAGCAGAAGCTCGATCTTAGATAAGAGAAAAGAAGTTTAAATGGTCGGGATGAGAGGATTTGAACCTCCGACCCCTTGCACCCCATGCAAGTGCGCTACCAAGCTGCGCTACATCCCGACATTAGAACGGTAACGAACGTTACCAGGCTGGCTATATTAACTTAACCATTTGAAACAGTGAAGGTTTTTATACCACTAAAGACTATCTCTTTATCGACTCTAGCAGTTCTTCAAGCTCAGTAATCGTCTGGCGCAATAACTGTTTATACTGGCTCTGATCATCTTCATTATGGTCGCCGGCAAGATACTGCTTTGCACCACTCAGGGTATAGCCCTGATCATGTAAAAGACTTTTGATTTGACGGATTAACAGAACATCCTGTCGCTGATAGTAACGACGGTTGTTTCGTTTGACAGGGGATATCTGGCTAAACTCTTTTTCCCAATAACGCAGTACATGCGCTTTGACATCACAGAGCTTAGCCACTTCACCAATTGTAAAATAACGCTTACCCGGAATTGGGTTGGGGTCGTTACTCTGGGCTGTCTCCAGCATAGGCTTCGACGCGATCCTTCAGTTTTTGCCCCGGTCGGAATGTCACTACTCTGCGTGCAGAGATAGGCACTTCTTCCCCGGTTTTAGGATTCCGGCCTGGTCTTTGCCGCTTATCACGCAGATCAAAGTTTCCAAAGCCGGACAACTTTACCTGCTCGTTAGCAGCCAGACATGCCCGGATTTCATCAAAGAACGATTCCACCATTTCTTTGGCTTCACGTTTGTTTAAACCCAGCTCTTCATTTAGGCGTTCAGCCATATCCGCTTTTGTTAACGAGCTCATGTAAATCACCTTTCGCTGCTTACTCTCGCAATGAGGCACCAAACTCACTGGTCAGTGCAGAAACAACCGCATCAATTGCGCTGTTTATTTCTTCATCATTAAGAGTGCGCGAAGGATGCTGCCACGTCAAGCCCAGAGCAAGACTTTTTCTTCCCTTTTCAATACCTTGCCCCTGATAAACGTCAAATAGGGTGATATTTTTCAGGAATTCGCCTGCCTGTTTTTCGGCAGCCTGACGTACTGAATCGAAGGCAATTCCCTCTTCAACGATGACCGCAAGATCACGACGAGACTCAGGGAATTTAGAGATTTCAGTGTAACGAGGCAGTTTACCCTGGAGTAAAGCAGCCTGATTAATCTCAAACAGGTAAACCGGACCATTCAGTCCCAATTCCTTGACGAGGTTCGGATGCAATGCACCAATGAAACCAACAGGCTGACCATTACGCTCGATGCGCGCAGTCTGTCCTGGGTGAAGCGCTACATGACGATCGGCTACAAAGCTAAATTCATCTTCCGCTCCGCCCAGTGCAAGTAGGCTTTCCAGGTCACCTTTGATATCAAAGAAATCAACCTGATCTTTGCCTGCATTCCAGCCTTCAGGATCGCGGGAACCTGCAAGAATACCTGCAACTACGTTCTCCTGAATGATCTCATCACCAGAAGTAGGCAGGAAGCGTTGACCGCTTTCGAACATACGAACACGGCTTTGCTGACGATTCTGGTTGTGCTGCAACGCCTTAGCCAAACCCGGCCAGATTGTCGTACGCATAACCGCCATTTCAGCAGAGATAGGGTTAGCCAAAGCAATCGCTTCATACTTGTCATCAAACTGCTTAGCCAGTCCAGCTTCGATAAAGCTGTAAGTGATCGCTTCCTGGTAACCCAGGGCAATCAATGCACGACGAACCTGCTGAATCGCAACTTTGGTTTCATCACGCTCTTTAATCGGCATAGAGGCTGTCGGTGTGCGTACGGGTAGATTGTTGTAACCGTATACACGTGCCAGCTCTTCGATCAGATCAACTTCGATAGCGATATCAAAACGATAAGACGGTACAGATACATGCCACTCGCCTTCTGTTGATGTTTTCTCAACACCCAGACCTAAACGTGTCAGGATCTCTTCGATCTCTTCTGCTGGCATGTCGAACGCCAGCATTGCGTTCACTTTCGCGTGACGCAGGAACACCTGGCGGTCTGAAGGTAGTTCATCCTGGTTCGCTGTTTCAGTTACAGGACCTGCTTCGCCACCTACGATATCCAGCAACAGTTCAGTCGCACGGTTGATCGCACGAGTCTGTAGCTGCCAATCCACACCACGCTCAAAGCGGTGTGAGGAGTCTGTGTGCAAGCCATAAGAACGCGCACGGCCAGCAATAGAGATCGGGTTAAAGAAAGCGCTTTCCAGGAAGATATTCTTCGTTTCAGCAGTAACACTGGTAGGTTCACCACCCATAATGCCGGCCATAGCAACAGGGCCATTCGCATCAGTAATTGCCAGCGTGTCAGCATTCAACTCAACTTCCTGGCCATCAAGAAGTGTCAGCTTCTCACCCTGCTCTGCGCGACGAACGACAATACCGCCCGCCAATTTATCCAGATCAAAAGCGTGCATTGGCTGACCCAGTTCAAGCAGAACGTAGTTAGTCACATCAACTACCGGATCAATACTACGAACACCAGAACGCTCAAGCTTCTGTTTCATCCACAATGGCGTTTCCGCAGCCGGATCGATACCACGAATCACTCGGCCTACATAACGTGGGCAGTCTGCCGCATCTTTCAACTCAACCGCAAAGGTATCGTCGATCACAGCCGCCGTTTCTTTGTCTTCAACAAAAGTAACCGGCGCTTTGTTCAGTACACCTACTTCACGAGCAAGACCCGCAATACTCAGGCAGTCACCACGGTTAGGTGTCAGATCAACATCAATGATCTTGTCGTCAAGATTCAGGTATTCACGGATCGATGTGCCTACTGGGGCATTTGCCGGCAACTCCATGATGCCGTCATGATCATCTGAAATACCCAACTCATCTTCAGCACATAGCATGCCGAAAGATTCAACCTGACGCAGCTTTGCTTTCTTGATTTTGAAATCTTTTCCATCAGGCCCTGGCAGAACAGCACCTATCGTTGCAAATGCTGTCTTCAAACCTGCACGTGCGTTGGGTGCACCACAAACGACCTGAAACTCTTCATTACCATCGGTAACTTTACATACCTGCAGCTTGTCTGCATTTGGATGCTGCTCAGCTGCCAGGATTTCACCTACCACTACACCTGTGAAATCTTTTGCTGCTGCTTCTACTTCGTCTACTTCCAGACCTGCCATTGTGATCTGATCAACGATTCCCTGAGTATCGATTGCAGGGTTAACCAGTTCACGTAACCACTTTTCACTGAATTTCATTTTGCTTTCCCGAAAATCCTGTTAATAACCGCTAAAACGTTTGTCTTGATCAGTTGAACTGATTCAGGAAACGCAGGTCGTTTTCAAAGAACAGACGCAGGTCATTCACGCCGTAACGCAACATAGCCAGACGCTCTACACCCATACCGAATGCAAAACCGGTGTACTCTTCTGGATCGATACCAGAGTATTCAAATACTTTTGGATGCACCATGCCGCAACCGAGTACTTCCAGCCATTTGCCATCGCCACGATCGATATCGACTTCGATAGATGGTTCAGTAAATGGGAAGTAAGAAGGACGGAAACGTACACGTACATCTTCTTCAAAGAATGCGCGCAGGAACTGCTCCAGTGTGCCTTTCAGATCAGCAAAACTGATATTTTTATCCACAATCAAGCCTTCCACCTGGTGGAACATGGGTGAATGCGTCTGATCGTAATCGCAACGGTATACACGGCCTGGGCAAATAATACGCAGTGGAGGTTCCTGAGACTCCATCGTTCTGACCTGTACGCCAGACGTGTGAGTACGCAGTAGCGTATTAGCATTGAAGTAGAACGTGTCATGCATCGCACGTGCCGGGTGGTGCGAAGGAATATTCAATGCTTCAAAGTTGTGGTAGTCGTCCTCAATTTCAGGACCTTCTTCAACGGTGTAGCCGATAGACGCGAAAAACTCTTCAATACGCTCCATCGTTTTAGTCACCGGGTGAAGGCCACCCAGCTCCTGACCACGACCAGGCAAAGTAACATCAATGGTTTCAGCCGCCAGTTTTGCTTCAAGTGCAGCGGATTCCAGCTCAGTTTTGCGTGCATTGATCTTTTCCTGCAGCGCTTGCTTCGCTTCATTGATTTTCGCACCCGCCTGCGGACGCTCTTCTGGTGTCAGCTTACCTAACCCTTTAAGTAGGGCAGTCAGTTCACCTTTTTTACCCAGGTACTGAACACGCACTTCATCCAGTTCTTGAGTGGAGGTTGCTTTAGCAACCGCTTCGGCACCTGCTGACAACAGGCTTTGAATGTTTTCCATTATCCGGCTCCAACTATACGGAGATAATCTGTAATTCAGTCGTTTGGCTTAGCGTTCAAACACTAAAAACTAAGCAAAAAAACCGAAAAAATAGGGGAAGAGCTCGCACCCTTCCCCTATTTCAATAAAGTCGTTTACACGACACTGGGTGCTTGCTTACGCCAGAGAAGCTTTAGCTTTCTCAACGATTGCAGCAAATGCGCCAGCTTCGTGAACAGCCAGATCAGCCAGAACCTTACGGTCGATTTCGATGTTAGCCTTTTTCAGACCAGCAATGAAACGGCTGTAAGACAGACCGTTCAGACGTGCACCAGCGTTGATACGAGCAATCCACAGAGCGCGGAATTGACGCTTACGCTGACGACGGTCACGGTATGCATACTGACCAGCTTTGATAACTGCCTGTTTAGCAACGCGGAATACACGGCTACGAGCACCGTAATAACCTTTTGCTTTTTTCAGGACCTTCTTGTGACGACGACGAGCAATAACACCACGTTTTACGCGAGCCATGTCTTTCTTCCTCTAAATTCTGTTAACTAAAAAATCGATTAAATGTAAGGCAGCATGCGACGAACCAACGCCTTGTCTGCAGCGTGTACCTGCAGCATAGGGCGAAGCTGACGCTTACGCTTTGTAGATTTCTTAGTCAGAATGTGACTAGTGAAAGACTGTTTGTGTTTAAAGCCGTTAGCGGTTTTCTTAAAACGCTTAGCCGCACCACTATTGGATTTCATTTTAGGCATTACTAAAATCTCCACGCATTCGTTAATTTTTTTTTCACACGAAACAAACGACAAAACCCGTAGCTGTCTTTTTCAAGGCAGTCACGGGTTAAGGAAAGTAACGAGTTACTTTTTCTTCTTCGGAGCGATGACCATGACCAGTTGACGGCCTTCCATCTTAGGACGCTGTTCAACGGTAATCATCTCTTCCAACTCTTTTTCAATTCGTTGGAGGAGCTGCATACCCAGTTCCTGATGAGCCATCTCACGGCCGCGATAACGTAGTGTTATCTTGGCTTTATCTCCTGCTTCAAGGAAACGTATCAGGTTGCGTAGTTTTACCTGATAATCCCCTTCTTCCGTATTAGGACGGAATTTCACTTCCTTGATCTGGACCTGATGCTGCTTCTTCTTGGCTTCATTTTTCTGCTTCTTCAATTCATAAAGATGCTTGCCATAATCCATCACTTTACAAACGATGGGATCAGCTTCAGAGATTTTAACCAGATCAAGTCCCGCTTCTTGAGCTGCCTCAAGAGCGTCGTTTACCGGTACGATGCCAATCTGTGTTCCGTCTGGACCAATAAGTCTGCACTGTTTAGCTACTTTCAGTAGATTCTCATTGATCATGGGCTCTTCTCTACGAGCGCCCCTTCTATTATCACGCCTGATAGTCGTATCTCCTGACTTTATTTAGACTTATGAGTCCTGACGACCTTTCTTAGCGACATCACTGCCAAGAAGGTTTACAAATTCATCTAGAGGCATAGATCCCAGGTCTTCACCTGTGCGAGTACGGACTGCAACCGCTCCTGCCTCTACTTCTTTATCGCCAATTACAAGAAGATATGGAACCTTCTGTAAAGTGCGCTCGCGAATTTTAAAGCCGATCTTCTCATTTCTCAAGTCCGACTCGGCCCTGAATCCTTTATTTTCAAGATTTTGGACAACTTTTTCGCAATAATCGGCCTGTTTATCCGTAATATTCATTACAACAGCCTGTACAGGTGCCAACCAAGTTGGTAATGCACCTGCATAGTTTTCGATCAAAATACCGATAAAGCGCTCGAATGAACCCAGAATTGCACGGTGAATCATTACTGGCGTTTCACGCTCACCCTGCTCGTTTACAAACTGTGCACCCAGGCGGCCAGGCATCGAGAAATCGACCTGAACGGTGCCACACTGCCATACTCGACCCAGGCAATCCTTCAGTGAGAATTCGATCTTAGGACCATAGAACGCGCCTTCACCTGGCAACAGATCCCATTTAAGGCCTGCGTTATCCAGTGCATCAGCAAGGGCTTTCTCAGACTTATCCCAAACTTCATCGCTACCCACACGTTTCTCAGGACGTGTAGACAGCTTGTACTGAATCTCCTGGAAGCCAAAATCTGCATACACTTCATGCAGGAAGTCGATGAACTCGGATACTTCACTCTGGATGCTATCTTCAGCACAGAAAATGTGACCATCGTCCTGAACGAAACCGCGAACACGCATAATACCGTGCAGCGCGCCGGATGGTTCGTTACGATGACAAGAACCAAACTCAGCCATACGCAATGGCAGATCACGATAGGAGCGGATACCCTGGTTGTATACCTGAACGTGACATGGGCAGTTCATTGGTTTCACAGCAAAATCACGGTTCTCAGAGTGGGTAGTAAACATCTCTTCAGAGAATTTTTCCCAGTGACCTGATTTTTCCCATAGAGTACGTTCAACAACCTGAGGGGTCTTAACTTCAACATACTTGCGCGGACGAAGCTTTTGGCGCATGTATTGTTCGATACCTTGGTAAAGCGCCCAACCTTTAGGGTGCCAGAACACCATACCTGGTGCTTCTTCCTGCAGATGGAACAGATCTAACTGCTTACCCAGCTTACGGTGGTCACGTTTTTCTGCTTCTTCCAGACGGTGTAGGTAGGCTTTAAGTGCTTTCTTATCGCCCCATGCTGTACCGTAGATACGCTGCAGCATCTCGTTGTTGGAATCACCACGCCAGTATGCTCCAGCAACCTTCATCAGTTTGAAAGCTTTGATATGGCCAGTTGATGGTACGTGTGGACCACGGCATAGATCGATAAAGTCGCCCTGAGAATAGAAAGACAGATCTTCCGAGTCTGGGACTGCTTGTAGCAGTTCAACCTTATACTTCTCACCCATCTCATCAAACATCTTAGTCGCTTCATCACGACTCATCAGAGAGCGGGTAACGGGTAGATTCTGCTTCGCCAGTTCAGCCATCTTCTTCTCGATCTTTTCCAGATCTTCAGGCGTGAATGGACGTTCATATGCAAAATCGTAGTAGAAACCATCTTCAATAACAGGCCCGATTGTTACCTGAGCACCTGGGAACAGCTCCTGAACAGCCATCGCCATCAAATGCGCTGTGGAGTGACGAATCACTTCCAGGCCTGCTTCATCACGCGCAGTGATGATTGCCAGGTCAGCATCATTTTCAATGGTGTAGGAGGTATCAACTTCTTGACCGTCGACTTTGCCCGCCAGTGCAGCTTTCGCCAGACCAGCACCAATATCAGCGGCAACTTCAAATACAGTAACAGGGTTAGCAAACTCGCGCTTGCTACCATCAGGCAGGGTAATTACAGGCATGTTATTTCCTTGGTATCAGTGGTGACCCATACGTAAGGCCACTTATTGAATTCTATACAGCCCCGATGTCGTACAAACCAAGTACGGTGCGGGGAGCGGCATTATAGTTGAAAAAAAACCAGGCGGCTAGGCCACCTAGTTTCTTTTCAAATGCACATCCAGCTGCGGGAATGCGATCTCAATGCCGGCCTGTTTGAACTTATCTGCTACCCGTGTATTAACCCTGTGATTCATCTCTAATCGATCGACCATCGCGCTAACATAAAAACGCAACTCCAGATTGAGAGAGCTATCGGCAAACTGGGTAAAGAATGCCTCAGGTTTTGGATCTCTCAGCACTCGCTCCTCTTCCTGTGCCGCTTCTAATAACAGCTCACGGGCCAGGTCAGTATCCGAACCATAAGCGATCCCCACTGGCACAACCACTCGGGTGATTGAGTCAGTCAACGACCAGTTGATCAGTTGCTGGGTGATAAACGCCTTGTTCGGAATAATCACCTCTTTGCGATCCCAGTCAGTAATCGTGGTTGCGCGTATCTGGATTCGGGTCACCGTTCCGGTCAGTCCATCTATCGTTACCGTGTCTCCGATACGCACAGGTTTTTCAAACAGAATAATTAAGCCAGAGACGAAGTTGGCGACAATCTCCTGTAAACCAAAGCCCAGACCCACACCCAACGCGGCAACCAGCCACTGTAACTTGCCCCACTCCAAGCCAAAGCTTGAAAATGCCAACAAGATACCGACCATAATCAGTGTGTACTTTAATAACGAGCTAATCGCGTAACCGGTACCTGGAGACAGGTCCAGATTCCTCAGAATCAATAGCTCTAACAAACCTGGCAGGTTATAGGCGGCAAGTAAGCAGAGAGACAGAACAACCACACCAAAAATAACTGACTTCAGGGTGACCAGCGCCGTTTCCCCATCGCTGGTGACACTACTCCATAACTCGATGTTATCGAGCACCCCAAATAGCGGTAGGTAACCTCCCATCCCAGCCCAGATCAACATCCCTAATACCACCACCGTTGCTGTCTTCAACAACGTACGTGACTGGTCTGAAATGGTCTGCATATTCAGATAGTTGGTTTCCAGAGGGGGTTCTTCGTCTGGGTTCTCCCTAGCGGCCAATATTTCTGCGCGTCTGGCTTTCGCTCGATCAAACTCCAATCGGCGCTCAGAGATCAATACCAACCGCAAGCCCAGTTTGTAGAACATAAAAGTCAGCAGGAGCAAGAACGCCAGCTGTGAGCCAGCATACAAAATAAGGTTTACGGTAAAGGTATAGCCGAGCCCGACCAAAACAATGAGCGAGAAATTAACCAGTATCAGTAAAGACAGCCAGAGCTCTGCTCTGAGCCACCAGCTTTTAGACTTCATAATCTGGTTAATTTGCGGTACTGATCGCCATAGCCTGAAGAACAGATAGCCAATGGAAAACAGCAACAGGAAGATAACCAATCTCACCAGCCCTGAACGCATCTCATCGCTGTCAATGTCCCAGATATAAGCATGGAACATGATCAACGGCACACACACCAGCAATACCCAGTAAGCCAGTTTACGAAGCAACAAACACAGCTCTTCGCTGACCCCAAAATGGATACAGAACAACCCGTCCGGCGTTGTTAGCCAGAAACGCATTGAAAGTAAGAACCACCCCAGTATCGCCACGACCTGTAGCATTGCTTCTAGCTGATCCGCATCCGGATGACTCTGATTAACCAGGTTTTTTCCGACAATTAACAAGCCGGCTGGCAGATAGATCGTCAGCAGCGGGCCAAGCAACACCGCTTTAAAGGTATGCATAAGCCGGTCATGAACAACATTCCCAAGCTGCTTCGCCCATAAAGATGTTCGCGATGCCGCATACCCTCTGAGCCAAAGTACACCCAACATAATGACGATGAAGAGCACAATACGCCCAGGTGTTTTATCATTACTCTTAAACAGTGGTTGCTCAGTCGCTTGAACCAGACGCCCGTAAACCTGCTCTGATGAGATACCGATCTCTTTAAACCAAGAACTATCCAGTTCAGGTGTAACCGGATTCCATAGCAAGTGGCGGCTGATCGTTTCCCGATTACTACTGATCTGCTGATTAACCTGCCTTTGTATATTGAGGATTTGATTCAGTTTCAGGCTCAGTTGGGATTGCGCATCACTCAGCTGATTAAGTAGCTGCTTCTGATCATCAAGCAGATTTTGAAATCGACGTAGCTGAGCTTTATTAAGTGAGGGCATGGCCTCCTGAGTGGCCTGTTTATCGCCGCTAACATTTAGACGCTGTTCCAACTGAGCCCTTTGTAAACGAAGCTGTGCAATTTCCTGAGATACCTTCCTGGTATCCTGAGCCGTTCTGTTTTCAAAAATAAACTGGATCTGTGCAGGAGTGATATGGCTGACTTCCAGCTCTAATTGTTGCCGTATCAGATTAAAGGATGTGGTTAACTGGGAAAGCCTTATCTGCTCCGCTCTTCTTTCCTGGTCATAGCTTTCTATGTCAACTAACAGGGCCCTCAGTTGCTGACTGAGTTGTTGGTTCTCTTTACGCAACAGTTGAATGGCCTGAACTTCCGAATCAGCTTCAGCGCTTTTTTCTAGCTCCCTTAGCGCCAATTCTGCCTCAGCTCTTTGCCTGACCTGCTTAAACTCCCCCAGGCTATTCAAGTACTGATTCTGAAGTTTTAGCTCTCGTTCAAGTAGCTGACCGTTTAATTTGGCTATTTCTGCCCTCTTAGGGAGCACGAGCAATTCAAGCTCCAACGCCTGCTGCCTTAAGTTGTATTCAGCAAAACTTGCCGATTGTAACTGGGTAGCAAGGTCGCTGTTTTCAGCAAACTGAGGCTTATCATCAGAGAAATCCACAAACTTCAGATTAGCTAATTGCTCACGAATCGTTTGCTGCCTTTCCTCAGCCTGAGACGCTGTTTGTCGATATTCTGCCTGTGTACGGTTAAGCTCAAGAACCCTGGCATTCGTCTGGGTTTCACGCTTTTCCAACTCTGCCAGCGTTATCTCATAGGCGATATCAGGCAAGGGCGAGGTCGATTCAGACAAACGCGTTTCTATAGCCTGCAGAACCTTGGGCTGTAACTCGAGCTCTGACTGTAAAGAGCCTATCTTGTTTTGCAGGAGTTCCTGCTCTTTTAGAGCACTGATTATTTTTTGCTGTATGGCCCTTTTTTCCTGCTCTGAAGGGATGGAGGAATTAACAGATAGATCAAGCTGTTGCTGCAGTTGAGCGATATCTTTCTGCAGATCCACCGCTGAATAGATATTCACACTGAAGAGCATCAGTACGCTGATAAGAAGTGTTGCAATGGCACGCAGCATAGCGTTTGGTAGTCCCTTTAATCCCTTTATAATAATTAGGACTATAGTCTTAGATTGATCGATAAGGAATCCCAATTTACCCCTATTCGCTGTCTATTAATAAGCGCCGGGTGAAATCGATATGCTCAGTCGCAACACGACGCGCCAAATCCGCCTGGCGGGTTTGCAATGCCTGATTAATTTGCAGATGCTGAGCACTGATACCATCAGGATAACGGCCAAACTTTTTCAGTGTACGATCCAGTACCCCGTAGATCGCATTAAAATATCGATTGTAGAAGATCTGACTAAAAGAGATGACCAGCAGATTATGGCTCGCTTCTGCGATCATCATATGAAAGCGCAGATCTGCTTTAGCTTTCGCCAGTGTGGTATTCCCTGTATCCCTGGCCTGCATCGCCTCAAACTCTGTACCGATTTTTGCTAACTGCTCATCAGTTGCTCTGATCGATGCATAGTAAGCCGCCTCCCCCTCCAGAGCTGCGCGCATCTCCATAACCTGGATCTGGAAATCGATATTATCACCGATGCCTTCTAGAGGAAGGTCAAAATGACTCTCCAGCAAATTACGGCAGACAGAGCCGCCACCATGATAGGTTTCAATAATGCCTTTTAATTCAAGATCCTGAATGGCTTCCCTAACGGTCGCCCGGGATAACTGATGACTTTCAGACAAGCTTCTTTGCGAAGGCAATTTCTGCCCCGGGCAAATATCGCCAAACAGGATCTGCTCCTGTAAAACCTCACTCAACGTTGCACTTAAGCTGTCAGTTTTAAGAGTACTCATCCCTATTCCACATCCCTTCACCTAAATCTTGGTCAGACCAGTTGATAGTTTAGCATTTCTTTTGCGCTATCTATTAACTATCTTTTGGATATAACAAGTCGGGTTGCACCGGCAAAATAACAATAAGTTCAGCAGTGAGGATTCCTGAAAGCCAACAGGATGTGCTGACAACTGATAGCGATGACTACCATGCCAAACCCAACCCAGAATCCTAAGGTGGGACTGTTTGTAACCTGCCTAGCCGATATGTTTCGCCCCAGCGTAGCGTTTGCCACAGTTAAGCTACTTGAAGCTGCGGGCTGTAAAGTTGAAGTCCCTGAAAATCAAACCTGCTGCGGCCAACCCGCCTACAATTCCGGAGATAAGGCAACGACAGCAGATATTGCCCGTCAGACGATTGAAGCCTTTGATGGTTATGAATATATTGTCGGCCCTTCAGGTTCTTGTATTGGCATGCTCCACTACTACCCAGATCTTTTTGAAGAGAATGATCCGTGGAAAAAACGTGCTGAAGATCTTAAATCCCGCGCCTATGAAATCACCCAGTTCCTGACTGACATTGTTGATTTTGATCGTATCAATGCGGCATTCGAAGGCACGATCACTTATCACGATTCCTGCTCTGGCTTACGCCAATTAGGTGTAAAGCAGCAGCCAAGAAAGCTGTTATCTAAAGTCGATAACCTCACCCTGAATGAGATGGAAGAAGCTGAAACCTGCTGTGGTTTTGGTGGTACTTTTTGCGTGAAGTATCCGGATATTTCCAACCGCATGGTTTCCAACAAAACTCAGTACATTAGTGATTCAGGCGCAACCACGTTAGTTGGCGGTGATCTGGGCTGTCTACTGAATATGGCAGGCAAACTGAAGCGTGAAGGAAAACAGATTCAGGCGCGTCATGTGGTCGAGATTCTGGCTGGCATGACCGATACACCGGCGATCGGCGAAGCCGAATATGAACTGGCAAACGAGCTGTAAGCGGGGATTATGATGCAGATTAAGAGTCCACAATTCAAAGAAAACGCCCGTATTGCTCTACATAATGTTGAGCTACAAGAAGCACTTGGGCAGTTTAAGCACGGCTTCCCGGTTAACCGCGCCAATGCCATCAAACGCTTGCCTGAGTTTGAGGATCTGCGTGACGAAGCCCGCGATCTGAAAAATCATATTATTCAAAATCTTGATATCTATCTGGAGCAATTTGAAGATAACGTTGTAAAAAATGGCGGCCATGTTCACTGGTGTAGTACCGCAGAAGATGCCAACAAAGCCATTCTTGATATCTGCAAACAGGTGGATGCCAAAACGATCACCAAAGGTAAGTCGATGGTTTCAGAGGAGACCGGACTTAACGAATATCTTGAAGCCAACGGTGTTCGCCCTGTAGAGACCGATCTGGGTGAATATATTCTACAGCTGCGTGATGACCACCCAAGCCATATCATCGCGCCGGCGATCCATCTTAATGTCAACGACGTATCGGAGACATTCCACGAACATCATAAACGTCCGAAAACAGGAGATCCTCAGGCGTTGATGAAAGAAGCCCGCGAAGTACTGCGAAAGGAATTCGTTAGTGCTGATGTTGGGCTGACCGGAGCCAACTTTCTGGTAGCAGAAACTGGCTCCACAATTATTGTTACCAATGAGGGTAACGGTGATCTCACCCAGACTCTCCCTAAAACGCATATCGTAATCACATCCATAGAGAAAGTGGTACCGACGCTGGAAGATATGAGTCTGTTCCTGCGCTTATTGGCACGATCTGCAACAGGTCAGGAATTCACCGTTTATAACACCCTTTCTACAGGTCCTAAACGCGATACAGATCAGGATGGCCCGGAAAACTTCCACGTTGTCCTTGTCGATAATGGCCGAAGTGAGATGGTAGGTACTGAATTTCAGGATATGCTGCGTTGTATCCGTTGTTCCTCATGTATGAACCACTGCCCTGTTTATGGTGCAGTTGGTGGCCACAGCTATGGCTGGGTTTACCCTGGCCCAATGGGGTCAGTACTGACACCAAAAATGATTGGTATTGATAAAGCAGCTCATCTACCTAACGCTTCGACCTCCTGCGGCAAGTGTGAAGAGGTTTGTCCGGTACGTATCCCTCTGCCAAAAATGATGCGCCACTGGCGTGAAAAAGAGTTCGAAAAACACCTGACACCTAAAACGGTCCGCTTTGGTATCGCTGGCTGGGCATTCTTTGCTAAACGCCCCGCCCTCTATCGCTGGCTAGCGCGGAGTTCCGCATGGTTCATGAGCACAGTCGCAGGCAAAAAAGGTCGTATTAAAAAGTTGCCTTTAGCCGGAGGCTGGACCGACTGGCGAGATATGCCAGCACCGCAAGGCAAGACCTTTATGGATCAATGGAAAGCAGCCTCTTCAGCAAAACAGCAGGCGGAGAAATAAGATGAGCAAAGCAGACATTCTTGGCAATATCCGCCGCGGACTGAAACGAGGTGAAGCAACACCCGCGCAGAAGGCAGCAGCAACACGTCGCATCAACGCGCACAAAGCTACCATTATTCCTAAACGCAGTCAGCTGGATCAAGCGGGCCAAATTCAGCTGTTCAGAGATATGGCAAGCGGCGCTGCAGCTGAGATTATTGATATCGAAAGCTTAAGCGATCTGCCCTCTGCGGCTGCCGAGTGGCTAAATAAGCATGATTTTAAAACCCTGGTCAGTGCCAGTGATCAATGCCTGAATGAACTTGATTGGTCAGCACTGGGGGATATCAAGCGCGAACAGCGTATTGCGCAATCCGGCGACTTAGCCAGCCTCACAACATCGATGGCGGGGATCGCTGAAACCGGAACACTGATGCTCTATTCACGCCCGGAAAGCCCGACAACCCTGAACTTTCTACCTGACTGCCACTTAGTCGTTTTACGTGAATCGACTATTGTCGGAAGTTACGAAGATGCCTGGCAGATGGTTCGCGAGCAGAACCCTGACGGGATGCCGCGTACAGTCAACATGATTACCGGCCCTTCACGTAGTGCCGACATCGGGCAGAAACTACAGATGGGTGCGCACGGCCCCTGCGTATTGGTTATCTTTCTCTTAAAAGACGTTTAAACCTCGTCTCTTAACTACCTTTGCCACCCTGACCTGGGTGGCTTTTTTTGCCTATCAGGCGCATTCCCTGAAATCTAATACACCCCCATAAAGAAAACATCTTTCGGCCTCAAGCTTTCGCCCAACCAGCCGATATTTTTCATCACTACTTTTAAAACATGACACTAAAACAGCACTTTAGCTGACAGGGATTACAGCTAGCAGTCGTAATCAACAAGGGTTGAGTTATGGAAGTGAATGAAGTTACAGCAGCATCAACAGCGGCGAGCGCACAGCAAACGCAAACCACGCATGCGGTAAAATCCGCAGAGATGGCTAAAGACCAGATAGAACAAACTGGCGAACAGGTGATGCAGCTTCTAGAAGTGACCGCGCCCGGAAAACTGCGCGTGGACCCTTTAAGCCCTCTTGGCACTCAGATCGACGTAAAAGCCTGAATTATTAACAGCCCTGCAACGATTAGAACAGTTTCCCCTGCGGGGCAGTCAGATCCTCAAACCTCTCTCCAATAAACGTAAGTATTGATTCACAGACCGGCTCTAACTGTTTATCCAGATAGTGCTGATAGTCGATTGGCGAACTTGAAAACTCGATGGGTTCCGGACCATTAACCGTCATGAGATACTCGATATAGCTACCCGCGCTGAAAGGGCTATTAAGGCCACGTTCTTTGTAGATATGCTCCGCCTTAAGACCCGCCTGAACATGGGGTGGTTTATTTTTAACATACTGATCAAGCGGCTGCCGAATACGCTTTCGGTAGACCAGTTGCTCATCCAGCTCTCCTGCTAGTAAGCTCTCAACAGTGCTCTTTAACAGGGGTTTCCATTCCTGACCCAGGAAGACCCGCTCATAAAGCTGTTCCTGCAATTTTCGCGCAAGCATGGTCCAGTCAGTCCTGACATTTTCCAGACCTTTAAAAACCATATGATCAGTGCCATCGGCAGAGCGCTTCATGCCAGCATAGCGCTTCTTGGTCCCTTTATCGGAGTGACGCATTGTCGGCATCAGAAACCGACAATAATGGGTCTCGTATTCGATCTCTAGCTGGCTTTTTAATTGAAACCTTTCCTCTAAGTTATCTTGCCACCACTTGTTCAGGAAGGACGCCAGCTCAGAACCTTTCCCATCAGCCTGGCTTTCAGGGAAATCATCGCCAAGCCAGACAAATACCGAATCGGTATCCCCGTAGATAATCTTAAATCCGAACTCTTCCTCAATTATATCCCGGGTCTTTATCAAGATCTCATGCCCGCGGAGTGTAATTGAGCTGGATAAACGCTGATCAAAAAAGCGGCAAACATTTGAACCCAATACCCCATAGAAAGAGTTCATGATAATTTTGATCGCTTGCGATAGCGCTGAATTAGAGGACTGCTTAGCCTGATCCCTCGCCGCCCAGAGGCGCTCAATCAATTCAGGTAAAATGGTTTTACTACGGGAAAAAATAGCGTGATTAAATCCTGGAATCAGATCATCAGCGGGCACTGAAGTCTTTAGCCCTTCGGCCAGCCCATAGGGATCTATCTTAAAGGTACGAATAATACTGGGGTACAGGCTCTTGAAATCCAGGACCAGTACCTGACGGTACAATCCTGGTTTTGAATCCATCACATAACCACCTGGCGCACTCAAACCCGACATCCCTGAGGCGTACTCCGGGGCTACATAACCTTTCCTATGTAAGTAAGGTAAGTATTGATTATCGAAGGCTGCGGCTGAACCACCCACTTTATCAAGGGGGAGACCTGTTAAGCGCGCTCTTTCAATTAGATAATTGATAAGATCCGCTTTCTCGAAGATATCCCATACCAACTTACAATCTTCAAGGTTATATCTGGCCAGCGAGGCTTTATCTTCCCTAAACAAGCGTTGAATCTCACCACCACGATCATCTACATGGTCGATGAGCTTACCCCTGTCTAAAAACTCTCTGGACACGTTTTCTAAAGAAAAGCTTTCAAACTGATAGGTGGCCCCCTTCAGGGTATCAATCCCATCCAGTACAACACGCCCTGCCATTCTGGCAAACACCTTTCCCTGCCCAGACTGATAAAGCTGGAGAGGCTGCTGATCACGTCCTAACAACAATGGAATATTCAGTTGATCGGCCCGGTTTTTAAGCACTTTGAAATCAAAGTTAATGACATTCCAGCCAATAAAAATATCCGGATCATACTGCTGTACTACCTGAATAAATTTATGGATCAGCGTGGTTTCATCGGCACAATAATCAAGCGTATCGGTATCAATACCCTGCCCTTGCATTAGGACTAGCTGAAAGTCATCGGCATAGAAAGCGGCAGAAAGAATTTGATCTGCCCGCATGGTTGTTTCCAGATCAATCGAAAGTATGCGGAACTGAGGATGGTGATTACTGGGCCTAAGCCTTACCTGCCCTTCCCCTCGAATGACTTCCACTCCTCCTTGAATAAAACGCTCCATTAAATAGCGATCAGCATGACGGATATCCTCTTCCATCATTGCTATTGAATGGAGCTGCAAAATCTCCTGAATCTGACGGTAAGTTTTCAGACTTTGTGCATATAAGGCATGCACTCCCCGGTAGGAGAAATCCTGCAGATCTACTTTTGCAATTCGCCAGCCACGTAGGTGAGCGATGAGCCTTTGCACTTCGTCAAGCTGCTCATCACGGATAAAAAAAACTGCTTCCTGATTTGGAATGGAAACAGAAACTGAGCGACCAGAACAATTAAGCCAATAACTGAGCTGAATACCCTGCGCTTCATCCTGTTGATGCCGGGTTAGTATAAACCCAACATCATTGCACGAGTGATTAGCCGTATCCTGCCCCATTGCTATGATCAACCGAAAGGAGCGACCAGATCCAGATCAGTCAGTTCAGGAAATGCATCGCGAACCTGCGCTTCATACTCAGCTGTGAATAGAAGCTTTAGATTCGGGCCTGCA
Source organism: Neptuniibacter caesariensis (assembly GCF_000153345.1). Classification (GTDB taxonomy): domain Bacteria; phylum Pseudomonadota; class Gammaproteobacteria; order Pseudomonadales; family Balneatricaceae; genus Neptuniibacter; species Neptuniibacter caesariensis. Next base: position 335,734 of record NZ_CH724127.1, on the reverse strand, counting down.
TCCATGGTCAGATAGACAGGAACCCCCAGAGCACGCAACTCCCATACCCGATGCATCGCCGCAACCGATTCAGGCTGCCAATAGAGCAGCGGAGGCCACGAGCCGATCATGGTCGCATGCATAGACAAGGCGTTTTGTTCGGCGGTCTGACCTAATAACTCAATATCTTTATCTTCGATTGCACGTTTGATTGTCTGGAGGTCTTTAGCGGCTTGCTCAGGCCACGCTTGATAGAGTGGAGCTGATTCTACTGTCCGCTGCATTCCGGCACGGGAATCGACCTTTTTAGCGCCTGTAGCAACCTTAAGCAGCCCAATTCTGAAGCCCTGCCATTCCAGATCCAGACGCTGAGCACAACTATCCATGCCATCTTCACGAAGTCCTTTCTGCCATTCAACAAAACCCTGAAATACAGAACGTGATGCACTACCACTGCCCATTCTTGCAAACGCGGACAATACTTCATTGCCGAGACCAAATCGGTAAAAATCATTGATAGCCAACATCAAGGCAGCAAAACCTGAAGCAGAAGATGCAAGTCCCGCTGCAGTTGGGATGTTATTAACGGTTTTAATCACTACCGGTTGCTGCAGTTCACGACGGAAAAGATTAAGAAAACTAATCACCTTCGTCGCAAATCGGTCAGTGGGTTCGATCAACTTGTCATTAAGATAAACTTGGTCTGAACCACTGTCAGATTCAACAATACTGGTTCTGCTACCCAGCTCCCCTAAAGAGATTGAGAGTGACCCATTAATTGGCAAGTTCAGTTCAGCCTCTCTTTTACCCCAGTACTTACATAATGCGATGTTACTGGGGGCAAAAGCTTCAGCCGCAGTGCCAAGCTGAGTGGATTCAGTAAGAATACTGTTGACGACTGACTGCTTAGTTATACTCAATTGTTACTCCTTCTGCAGACACTCCAACCGGTATCTGCTCGTATGGCAGGGTTAAACCGCTATCATTGCCCAGCGACAACACACAATCCCCTAAACCCGAACCTGATATTTTCGCACCTAAAATACGGCCTGACCCTCTTAGGCTATAAATAATGTCGCAAAGGCTACGATCTGACACTCCCAATGCATCCATCAATCCCTGATAATTATTCATTAGCTCACCTAGCGCCAACCAGTTTTTCTGCTTAAGAGCCACCTCAGCTTTTTCAGTCACCAGCCCCATAAGCTTGTAAATCTCTGAATAAACTTCCGGCTGCTTCACTGCCTTGGCTTCTACAATCTTCAGCACATCAGGCGTTTTGGTTTTATATCCCGCATAAAAGAGAGATATTTCAGGTAACGCAGGCAGAGAAGTAATCTCTCTGGGTTCGACCCGGTAAGACACCACGGCTCCATAAATGCTCGCAACCAGATCAGTACCTGATCCCCGACCCTCCTGAACCTGATGGACAATCTTCAGCGCCTTATCAAAAAGTGCTTGAGGCTCAAGGCTCTGATTAGTAAAAGCTGAAAGTGCCGCAACAACACCCGCAGTGACAGCTGCAGAGGAGCCCAAACCCACTTTATGTGAGAACTCAGATTGAATGCGAAGTAAAAAACCAGAAGGAAGCTTTGCTGAATACCGACGTACAGCAGCTATAACAAAACTCAGCTTAGGCTCGTCAGCGATATCTTCCAGAACACTTTGATACTGCGCTAAAGCCGAATCGATATGAATTTCAGAATCCGGACGAGGCACCAGCTCTATATGGATATATTTATCCACAGCACATGCCAAAGCCTTTTCACCAAACAACACAGCGTGCTCACCCATGAGCATAATACTACCGGGCACTTTAACTTTAATCGTCGACACAAGATGCTCCTATGGATGCTTGTTTAAGCGGCGCTAACGAAATCATCAACTGATCCTGCAGATGATCCACACCCTCTCCTGGCAGGTACGCTAGCACCTGGCCTCCGGCATGCCCATTGAGTGCGCCCGCTCCACATATTTTTGCAGCGCCACCCATTTGATAGATTTTATCGGTAACATCCATTACAGCTTCTGGAACAACACCGATGTTATTGAGTAGGCGTTGGTTTTCATTTACCAAATTGCGAATGCTGGGATGATCGCCATTTCCAATTGAGTCAATAAGCTCTCGTGTAACCGCAGAGAAGTCCTTCCAGATCGCGCTATCAGCGTGGTGATCAGACACCCAGGCAACCGTTTGGCCTGTACTCGATTCTGGTTGTCCGCTGTTCCATACATACCATCCCTCCCCGAGGGAGAGATTTAGCTTATCAGCCTTACCTGATTCGACCTTGATCATTCCACCTAAAGCAACAGCAGAAGCATCGATGACACTCCCGCGCCCATGCTGAAGTCTTTCACAATAGCGAATACTCTGAACAAATTGTTCCGCCGGTTCTTTAACACCAGCCATGCGTAGCACGGCAGCAATAACCGCAGCTGAAGACCCCATTCCGGATCCGGTAGGGATATCACTCTCAATCAATACGCGTCCGGGTTGTTCAAACCCGGCATAGGCAAGGCAATAGGCAATGAGTTTCAGGGGATGATCCAGCACTTGGTTTATCGCTAGTACACCATTAGAAAAGTCAGAAAACTTTTCATCAGCAGCGAGTTTTCCATTAGCGATATCCACCAGTGGCAAGGTGAGCGTTCCTAGCCCTGCTGAAACAATTTCAATGCAGTCACTATTATTGGGCACAAAAAAAGCTGTTGCTTGTTGAGCAACAGCCGTCGCTATAGCAGGAGCCCCATACACTACTGAGTGCTCACCACTCAGTATAAGCTTTCCAGGGGCTTGTGCCTTCATTAGCAGATAACGTATTCCCGTTTATGGCCGCTAATTGCTGCCAGGCGGTAACGTCCTGTGGTAGATGATGGGATATCATGGTGTTCACCATCACGAGGATCCGGGTGGCGATACAGATTCAAATATTCGTCATAGCTCACTTCTTGACGATCATCCAGCATCTTCTGGTGGTTAGGTGTATGAAGGCATTTCTCATAGCCATCTACAACGGTTCCTGAGAAAAACTCAGCCACACAACCAGAGCCGTAACTGAAGAAGCCAACTTTTTTGCCCGCTAGATTCTGCTTACAGTTCTCCAGAAGCGAAGTCAGGCCAATATACATTGAAGCGGTATAGCTATTGCCGATGATACGGTTGTAATGCAACGTATCTTCAATCTGCTGCTCGATTTGCTCCAGCGATAACCCTGCCTGGTTAATCTTCGCAAGATGCTTGTGCGCCTTTTCAGCCATACGGCTAAATGGCAGGTGATAGCAGAAATGAGAGAAGTCATTAAAAGCCAGCGAACTTGCACCAACAAAGTTTTCCCATGCTTTCTTTAAAGACTTCAGATAAATCTTAGTTGAATACTTGCCATCAACCAGCGCGGTAGAACGATAATTGGGTCGCCAGAAATCCATCACATCTTCTGTGTAGTTTCCAACTTCCGGGTCAATCTCGATCAAACGTGGATTGGCAGAAATTAATACAGCGACCGCGCCACAGCCTTGAGTTGCTTCACCGGAAGTATCCAGGTCATATCGAGCAATATCCGAGGCAACAACCAGAACTTTCTTTTCAGGCTGACGCGCAACCAGGGCACATGCCATCTGAATAGCTGCTGTTGCGCTATAACAAGCCTGTTTTAACTCAACAACACGGCAATTGGAATCAAGGCCTAACAAGCGGTGGACGTAAACACCCGCCGCCTTCGACTGATCTACACCAGTCTCAGTAGCAAACATTAAGGTAGTAATGGCATCTGCACCAACACGCTCAACCAAAGGCTGGGCTGCATTTGCGGCCATGGTCACTACATCTTCATCCGGAGCAGCCATGGACATTTTTTCCTGGCCAATGCCCTGATAGTACTTTTCTGAATCGATCTGCTGAACTTCTGCCAGAGTTCGTAAATCCAGGTAGTAATTGGATGTATAGAAACTAATTTCGTCAATACCAACTGACATTATCGGGTCTCGATCCTAACACTCTTCTACAATGAGGGCGTGGTTATTGTACAAAGTACGCATATCCGGTACGCCTAGCAGAAACATAGCGGTTCTAAATTCTGTTTTGATTTTTTCAATCTCTGCGACAACTGCATCAGCCGATTCCATAGCTGGTTTAAGCAGCGGGGCAGCCATGCCACATAAGGAGGCGCCGAGTATAACAGATTTAACCATATCAATCCCATCTCTTAAGCCACCACTTGCAACTATTGTGGCACTGCTTAAGTAGGGCTCTGCCATTTTAAGGGCTAATGGCGTTGGCAGCCCCCAATCCTGAAACTTTAACCCCAGATCGCTACTATCTTTACGGCGATGATGCTCTATCCTGCTCCAGGACGTTCCTCCACTGCCCGCGACATCGAAGCACTTGATACCCGATTGAAGGCCCAGCTCTATGTCCGCAGGAGACAATCCACTGCCCACCTCTTTGAGTAGCACCGGAACATCCAACTCACTCGCAAGCTTTTTAATTTTTTCAGCTAGTCCAGAGAAATCTGTATCCCCTTCAGGCTGAACAGCTTCCTGCAGTGGATTGAGATGCAAGTACAACGCGTCAGCTTCCAGAACAGAGATCGCAGCTTCTGCCTGAGCTTTCTCAATGCCGTAGTTTAGCTGTACGGCACCTAAATTGCCGATAAGCGGCACACTGGGTGCAAACTCACGAAGCCTAAAACTCTCTTTAGCTTCTGGGGTAGTAAACATGACTCGCTGAGAACCTACAGCCATCGCCACATTACAACGCTCGGCAGCCTCGGCTAGGTTACGATTAATACGTTTAATTAACTCATGATCACCGCCGGTCATGGAGGATATCAGCATTGGAAAACTGAGACGATAACCTAAAAAGTCACAACCAGTGTCTATATCACCCAGATTCAACTCAGGTAAAGCACGATGAGAGAGCCGAATCCTATCAAAATAATGACCGGAACGGTCAGTTTGAGGGTCTTTCTCAATTGCCTGTATATGCTCTATCTTTCGATCATTTGTCAGATCAGACATTATCGTTCCAGTTTAAGATGGGCTTCCATCAATTCACCCGGGTTAGTTTGGGCCGCCAACAAAGAAAGCTCTCCGCATAACACAGTGGCTGCGCAAATCGCCGCCAATCTACGTGCGTTGGCTCCAGGCTCACGATCTTCCTTACAACCCAGTTGAGCCAGGTTCTCTTCTACAAAATCAATGCCTTTGCCGTTGCCGACTGAACCCATAATCAGATTTGGAATGGTACAGGAGAAGTATAGATCCCCGTCTCGCACTTCAGCATGAACAATACCCTGCGAGCCTTCAATAATATTTGCAGCATCTTGACCCGTTGCCAGATAGAAAGCCAACAACATGTTTGCATAGTGAGCATTGGCACTGCGAAGCCCACCCGCAACCATGGTACCAATCAGGTTCTTCTTAATATTCAGATCCACCACTTTTTCAGGCGTGGTTTTAAGGCGACGCTCGCAAACATCCCTTGGAATAAGGATTTCAGTAACTACATATTTACCACGACCCAGAATGCCATTTACTGCCGTGGCCTTCTTGTCAGAACAATAGTTTCCGGAAATTGAGGAGTAACGAAGCTGTGGATATTCACTCAGTACCCAAGGAATAATCTTATCGGCTGCATTAGTCACCATATTGTGGCCTGACGCATCACCCGTTGTGAACTCCAACCGCAGATAGATAAGGTTCGCGACAATCTGGCTGTGCATATCGATCAACTTTGCAAAACGACTGCTTTCAGCAACCACAGCATTAATATCGGACATTCGCGATTTTATAGAGCTTAACGCAAGCATCGCCGCTTCAGCATCGTCTGCTTCCAAGAGGATTGAACGGCTCATCCGCTCATCAACGACAGTCGCCTTGATACCATCAGTCAGCGCGGAAACCCTTGCACCACGCCCAACCGACGGCCAAAGCGGTGTTTCATAGGTTGCCAAAGGAACAGAAATTTTCTCTTCCAATACTGGGCCAGTGATTTTGATAGGCCCTACGCTACGCATTGGGATAGGAGCTTGACTGATTTTATGAGCTTTCATGCGGTATCTTCATGCAAAGAAAAAGGGCTGCCTATGGCAACCCTTTTGTTAATAAGGTTGTGAGGGGAATTTTAATTAAGTTCCCCTGCCTATTTCAATGACTTATGTTGTGATACTGAAACTTCTTACCTTTTCAGGCCAATTATTTCTTTGCCAGCTCAGGGTTTTCTACATCACCCAGATTAGGTTCTGGCAGCGACAAGTTCAGCGTATCAAGCAATGTACCCATACCATTTACAACTCGGTACTGAGCAATTAACTGGTCATGCAGAGCATTTACAAGATCATTTTTTGCAGAGAACACTTCATTCTCTGTATCGAGCAGATCAAGTAATGAGCGCTGACCGATATTGAACTGTTTCTGATAAGAATTACGCGTTTCCTGACTGGACGCTACATGCTGCTCAAGATGAGGCAACTGACGAGAAAGGATATCGTAAGCGTTCCAGGAAAGTTCAATACTCTGAACAACTTCACGATGGCTGTTGGTTTGAACTGATTTTGCTTCTTCAATCTGATGCTGAGTCTGGCGAACACGTGCCCGGTCTGCGCCACCATTATAGAGGTTGTAACGCATACGGAACATCGCCGTCAGGTCTTCATTAATACCTTCAACGCCATCCAGATCATCATTCCAGGTACTATCCAGTTCAAAATCAACGCGCGGATAATAATTACGCTTAGCTGCGTCGTACTGAGCAACTGCGGCCATAGTATCAGCTTCTGCAACCTGAAGTGTTGGATGATTACTTAATGCCACCTCAGTTGCCTGAGACAATTCTTCAGGAATTGTGACATTGACTAACTCTGGGTAGATCAGCTCTTCAGGGACAGAAAGCCCTGTCACCCTTTGATAATTAGCTTTTGCATCAAGCATATTATTTTCAGCAGCCAGTACATTAACTTCTGCAAGCGCCAAGCGACCTTCAGCCTGCTGAATAGATGCGAGCGCACCTAAGCCTGATTCTGAACGGCGTTTGATCTGATCATAAATTTTAAGATGGTTGTACAGCGTTTCTTTGGCTTGCTGCAACAAAGTACCGCGACGATTAAGTTCGATATAGGCACGAGCGGCATCTAGAGCATAGGATTCTGCGGTTTCAACTAAACGCTTATCCGCAGATAGCGCCCGTGCTTTTTGACGCTTAACCTCACTTGAGGTCGCAAAGCCATCAAAGATCATCTGACGGATACTTAAACCTGCTTCACCACGGGTCAATTCGACATCATCGTTGCCATTAGCACGCGTTGTGGTGTTATTGGTCCACTCGTAACCATAACCCGCCGTAACATCAAGCTTGGGAAGGTATCCCGCTTTCGCCTGTTTTACTTCCTGGTAAATCGCATTTCGTGAATGGACAGCACGATTAACATCAGGATTCTGGCTTAACCCCGCTGCGACCACCTCTTCCAGAGAAGCTGCTGATACACTGAAACTGGCTCCACCAATGAGAACACCAGCTATCACCGACCTGAACATAAATTTTCCGCCCTAATTATAAATAGTTTGTAGCCACCACCGACATTAACCGACGCTATACCCACTCCTTTAGGGCTTAAGCTGGTTGCTTACTAGCCATTAAGACTAGCGAAACCCGATCAGTTACACCTGTTTTCTGAAAAATAGAACTCAGATGAGCCTTGACCGTTCTTTCGGTAATATCAAGCTCGCGAGCGATCTCCTTATTGCTGGCCCCTGTCACAAGAACAGAGAGCACATCATGCTCACGACTACTTAATCCTTCAAAACAATCTACAGTCTCTGCGGTGTCCACTTTACTATCTGTAACAGGAGGATTACTCAGCAAGCGTTTAAGCAGCTTTTGTAATAGTTCAGGTCCTGCCCAAATATCACCACGGAGTACAGTTTTCACTACATCGAAGAGTAGTGAACCTGTTACATACGTGTTTGTATATCCGTTTGCACCTGATTGCAGCACTGAAACACCTTCATTCTCGTTTGGCGCATCAGTACAGGCAATCAAAATCACGCCTGGATTATCCCTTTTGAAACTGAATAGAAGCTGACTATCATTCTCATTCAAAGAACTTAAATGAGCCAAAACAATCAGCTGCCTCTCAGTATTCAATAAACCAACCAGCTCTGAAACATCGACAGCCGAAGGTTGCCAGTCCACAAGCAACTTATTCCAGCGTTCCAGAACTTTCGGTCGGTTACCGATGAAGAATAACTTCATAATATCCCTAAACCACGGCACCGGTTTATCAAATAATAATGCTGCGGCGCGCAATAGTATATCTAATAGTCAGTTGTAACAAGTTTCCTTGCAGCTCTGATTTGTCTGATACTAACCTATCGAACTGCAATTAAAAGATAGCCTTACAGCCTAACCGATAAGCCCTTAGTTTTGAAGTGGCTATTAGAGCAGTTTTAGATTAACAGAAAGTTAATAACCTAATGTAATATCCTATCTTTCTGTTAACGCCCTATCTTTTGCCTTTAAAACAGGCTTCAGAAGGTAAGCCATAACCGTTTTCTTACCAGTTAGGATATCCACGCTCACTGTCATACCCGCTATTAAAGGTAATTCAGTAGACGCATTACCCAAGAAAGGCTTTTCCGTTTCTAAACGAACCGTGTAAAAGCTCTCACCTTCTTCATCGACAATGGTACTCGGGCTAACATAGATCACTTTCGCATCAACACCGCCATAGATCGAAAAGTCATAAGCGGACACTTTAATCACTGCAGGCTGCCCCGGGGCGATATTCGCTATATCTGAAGGTTTTATCTTGGCTTCAACAAGCAGCTTATCTTCCCAGGGAATAATATTAAGTAACTCATCCCCAGGCTGAACCACACCTTCAACTGTATTGACCAGCATTTGCTTAACCGTACCTTTAACAGGAGAACGAACCTCAGCTCGGTCAATTCGGTCACTCATTCCAGTCAGCGCCTGTTTAATTCTCGCCCCTTCAGCCACCACCTCATTGAGCTCTCTTTGAGCCTCGTTACGGAATTGCAGCTCCGCCCCATCCAGCTTTTGCTTTGTCTCTTGCAGAGTGGACTCAATACGAGGAATATTAAGCCGGACACCGGAAAGCTCACCCTGAAGATCATTTAGCTGACGTTTAAGACGCAGAAATTCCACTTCCGAAATAACACCTTCCTTTAGCAGCGGTCTTGTAATATCAAGCTCTCGCTTTAGCAACCCGTAACTTCTCTGCAGCTGTTTTTCCTGAGATTGTGCAGCCTTTAGTTCTTGTACACGCTGAGCAACTTGTTGCTCGAGCCCACCCAGGCTTGTCAACATCTCGGCCTTACGCGTACCAAAAAGATGCTGTTCCTGCTGTAACATTGCACGATATTCTTCAGGGAAATCAGCAGGCGCAACGAATTCTTTATTTTCAGCCTCAGCCCTTAAGCGCGCCGCTTTGGCGATTAATTCGTATTGCCTGACTTCATTTTCCTTAAGTGAACTGGAAAAGCGAATATCATCAATACGAAACAGAACCTGGCCCTTCTCAACCAAATCCCCTTCATGAACCAATATTTCTGAAACCGCACCGCCCTCAAGCGTTTCAATGACCTGAAGTTGGCTAGAGGGAATAATCTCACCATCCCCTCGGGTGATTTCATCCAGCTCAGCCCAGTTCGCCCAGGCAATAGCTATCGCAATAAACAGAGCCATTAACCACAACAGAGCACTTGCTCCCTTTGGAGCCTGCTCAGCCATCGCCTCACTGACACTAGACATATATTGCAGGTCGTTCTTATCTTTTTCCATGACGCTTACCTCTGAACCTGCAACCGGCCTTGTTTTAACGCATCCAAAACAGCCTCTTTCGGCCCATCCGCTACAACTCGTCCGGAATCCATAACGATAATTCGATCCACCAATGACAGTAGTGACATTTTATGAGTCACAACCAGCATCGTTTTATCTTGTGTATATTCGCGTAACATCGACTTAATTTGCTCTTCAGAAGCATTGTCCATTGAAGCCGTTGGCTCATCCAGGATCAGGATATTGGGATCATGAACCAGTGATCGAGCCACTGCGACAGACTGACGCTGCCCCCCAGATAATGCCGCACCACGCTCACCCACTTGCATATCGAATCCTTGCGGGTGGCGATTGACCATATCGGTAACGCCGCACATTTTCGCTACTTCTACTAGTCGGTCATCTTCTGTTTGCGGTGAACCAATAACAATATTATCGCGAACACTACCGGCAAATAGCATGATATCCTGAGGCATGTACCCGAAGTTCCGGCGCAGATCGACCGGATCGATCTGATTAATATCGATACCATCAATCCTGACAGAACCTTCTGAGGCCTCATAAAGCCCAAGCACCAACTTTTCTATGGTTGATTTACCGGAACCAATGCGACCTATCAGAGCGACATTTTCACCCGGATTAATACTAAACGAGACCCTGTCCAACGCCCGTTGTTCTTCACCCGGATAGGCAAAACTGACATCCTTAAACTCTATTGCACCATTGAACTCGGCTCGATGAACAAACTGCTGATCATCACTACGCTCGGAAGGCAGCGCCATAATTTCATTGAGCCCTTTCAATGCCGTTGCTGCCTGATGATATGTAATCACCAGATTAGCTACCTGACTCATTGGAGCGATCGCACGCCCGGAAAGCATGACACAGGCAACCAGAGCCCCCATCGTAAGTTCACGCTCACTGATCAGATACACGCCCATGATGATAATCCCAATAGAGGTCAGTTGCTGAACAAGGGCTGCAAAATTTACCACCGAAGCGGATAGCATTCGGGATTTCAAGCTCCACTTTGCGATATAACCTACAGCTTGTTCCCAGCCTAGTTGCAAAGAAGAGGTTGCTCGCTGGGTCTTAACCGTCTCCATCGCAGTCAGACTTTCAATCAATGTGGCATTTTTCTGCGAGTTAGAAGCAAAGGTTTTCTCCACAGCCTCTTTAAGGTAAGGGCGCATAATAAAAGAGAATATGATGATTAGCGGAATAGCCACCACAGGCACAATAACCAGCGGCCCGCCAATAAAACCAATAACCAGAAGAAACAGAATTGCGAAAGGCAGATCAATCAGAACCACATTAGTAGTAGAGCTCAAAAAGCCCTTGATACTGTCAAATTCCCTCAAGTTACTCGCAAATGATCCTACCGAAGCAGGCAGAACACTGTATTTAAGCGATAGAACCTTTTCAAAAAGCAGAGCCGAGAGTATGACATCACCTTTTTTACCCGCTATCTCGATAAAGTATGACCTCAGCATTTTGAGTCCAAAGTCGAAAAGATAAACAACTAAGACGCCAACCGCTAAGACCCAAAGCGTCTCAATTGCATTGTTCGGCACAACCCGATCGTAAACATTCATTACGAACAAAGGGTTTACAATCACAAAAATATTGATAAGAAAAGAAGCGACTAATACATCACGATAGATGGCAGTAGAACGCTTGATAGTTCCCCAGAACCAATGACCCGTATGCCCTTCCAATAACTTTGAAACTTGCTGCTGAAAGCGATACTCAAGGCGGACAAAAATAGCGTAGCCGGTGTATTGAGCACCCAGCTCCTCGAGCTTAAGCTTATGCTCACCACCACTCTCTGGCTGGATAATCAACGCATCACCAGAAGCATGATCAATTTCTTGAAGAATACATGCCTGATCATTTTCCAATACCAACACCGCAGGCAGGACCAATGGAGAGATGTCAGCTAATTTTTTAGGTAGAACCTGTGCAGCAAAGCCTGCTCGTTTAGCCGCTCTTATAAAAAGCTTAGGAGTCAGGCGATTATTTACCAACGGCAAACCGTCACAGAGCACATCTGGAGAGTACGGTTTATGATTTTGCTTACTGAGATGAACCAGACAACCTAGCAAAGGGTCTTGAACCGCTTCCATTAATCTTGACCTTAACCTATTTTGAGAGGGATACTGTTAACACGCATGAATTCTACGCTTATTTCAAAACCCAACCAATGTAGCAAATCAATATGTTATACGCTATACGAAATGAAGAAGGACGTATCGTAAGCTTATCGGAAACACACACTTCCGGCGCCGAAGCTGTCGATATTAAGAACAAAGAAGTTCTGGAATTTTTATCAATTAACGATGACGAATTTTCTGCAGAAGAGTTCCTCGAACAATCAGATACCGCGGTTGCACGTATTTTCGAGGACTTAGTGGATGTATTGATCAGTAAAAACATAATCATGTTCACCGATCTGCCAGAAATGGCGCAGAAGAAGCTACTTAGCCGTAAGCTGGCACGTAATATGAATCGCCCAGAAGACGACATCACAGCTTCACAACAGAATCATTCCTTCCTGATCGATGATGATGAGACGCTCTAATTTTATCAACTAAGCTCTTGAGCGAGAGCCTCCTCTTCCTCCTCGCCATAGTGATCTAACTGCTTATATTGCTCTACGTAGCGCTCTGACAGCGTTGTATAACGCTGCTGCTGCTTTTCGGGTAATGCGCCAAAGGATATGCCCGACAGAACATCGCGCACCGATAATAAGATCCAGAGAGCGTTCTGACCTCGCTTAGCCTTTTCAACACCCGCCTGCACAAGATTCAACGCTATCCCCACATGCTCCGGCAACAGTTCATTCGCCCGTCCAAACATCATGAAAGCTCGATCCAGGTCACCTTTACGGAAGCTGGTCATCGCCACATAATTTGCTTTACCCCAGCCTTGCTCCATCATATGACGTCCCAGCTCTTTGCGCTTACGCTGCACCTCCTCTTCAAGTTCAACACCATGCACTGCATCAACCATGACATCCAGCCACTTACTCTGGTTATCAACATTCATGCGCAAGAAGAAGTTCCAGGTTTGCTGCATCATCGTGTTCAGGCGCTCAGAAGAATTATCCTGACGGTAGAGATCACAATTAATCAGCTTAGCTCTGAACATCACCTCTTCATCTTCCGGATGATCAAGCACAGCATCCTCAAGCACCCGGACTACTTCCGGCTCAATCTCAGATAATTTATTCTTGTTCGCCATGATTAACGAACGAACCAGGCCATAATAATGGGAAGGGGTCTGAAACGAGGAATACCGTGCGTAGCGAATAGCCTGCTGATAGGCTCCTTTAGCAATATCCCACTCGCCAGTTTGGCAAGCCAGATCTGCAAGCTCACTTTGCAAAGCAGGCACTGTCGGCTGAATCATCACAGCTTTACGCATCAATGTGACCGCTCTGCTCAACTCACCTTTTACCCGATAGATCCTGGCCAACCAAGTATATGCCTCTACACAGACATGCTGCTGATCAACAACCCGATTAAGGCAGCGAAGCGCTTCCATATACTCACCCAGATTAAAGTGAGCGATACCCCGACCCACTTCAGCCCAGGGAAGATCTCGTTTCTCGGTTAAATTGACAAAAAGCTCTTTTGCCTGAGTGAAACGCTTCATTCTGAGAAGCGCTATTCCATTGATACGTTGAAGAAATATCGCCAGACCTGGATAATTTTTAATCAGATCACGACCTCGCTCCAGCACTTCCTCATAATGCTGTTCATCAAGCAATTGCTCAATCGGCCTGATGGTTTCCTTGATACGCAACTGCTTTTCAATTCGATTGCGTATTTTCCCGGAATCAAATGGTTTGGATATGTAGGTATCAGGGGAGTTTTCTAATGACCCAAAGAGAAGTTCCGAGCTTTCAGGATCAACAATAAGAAAATAAGTACTTTGCTCAGGGATCAGCTCTTCAGCATTGGCTTCTTGAAGCAACTGTAAGCCATTCTTTTCATCTTTTCCCATTTCATATGCAGCAAAGCAAAGATCAAACTTGATCTCCCGCATCAGGGTAAGCGCCATATTTACAGATGAGGCGACTTGAACATCACCCACACCAATACGGCTCAGGATTTGTCGTAACGCCCCGAGGTCTTCGAGCTTGCTGTCTACAATGAGAGCCGACTTTCCTGAGTAGTTTATTTCCATAGGCACTATACAAATAAGATAACGGCAAAAGTAGCATATAAATCAGACCATTATCAAAGTTTAGGTCAAGCTTATAGTAATAAAAAACCCCGCAGGGTAAGTGCGGGGTTTTTTTTAGCAATTTTTTCGATTAATCGTCGAGAAGATTACGCCCTTTGCCAGCAGCAATACGCATACGCAATGCGTTCAGCTTGATAAAGCCAGCGGCATCTTTCTGGTCGTAAGAACCCGCATCATCTTCAAAAGTCGCAATGTTTTCATCAAACAAGCTATCTTCAGAACGACGACCCACGACAACCACATTGCCTTTGTACAGCTTCAGGCGAACATCACCGTTAACAACCTGCTGGGACTCATCGATCATCTTCTGCAGCATCTTACGCTCTTCTGACCACCAGAAGCCGTTGTAGATTACTTTCGCGTAGCGTGGCATCAGCTCATCTTTCAGGTGCGCTGCTTCACGGTCAAGCGTGATTGATTCGATAGCGCGGTGAGCACGCAGCATAATCGTTCCGCCCGGTGTTTCATAACAACCACGAGATTTCATGCCAACGAAGCGGTTTTCAACGATATCCAAACGACCGATACCATTCTCGCCACCCACCTTGTTCAGGTATTCAAGAACAGTAGCCGGGCTCATTTTCTCGCCATTGATCGCAACGATATCACCCTTCTCGTAAGTCAGTTCCAGATAAGTAGGTTCATCTGGAGCTTGCTCAGGAGAAACGGACCAGCGCCACATATCCTCTTCAGCTTCCTGCCATGGATCTTCAAGAATATCACCCTCATAAGAGATATGAAGCAGGTTAGCATCCATTGAGTACGGAGATTTCTTCTTGCTGCTTGAGAAATCAACTGGGATATTATGATCTTCACAGTATTTCATCAGCGTCTCACGGGAAGTCAGATCCCATTCACGCCATGGCGCAATCACGTGTACACCCGGTTTCAGCGCATAAGCACCCAACTCGAAGCGAACCTGGTCATTACCTTTACCTGTTGCACCGTGAGAAATCGCATCAGCACCCGTTTCGTTTGCAATTTCAATCAGACGTTTTGCAATTAACGGGCGTGCGATAGAAGTACCCAGAAGGTACTCGCCTTCATAGATTGTGTTTGCACGGAACATTGGGAATACGAAATCACGTACAAACTCTTCACGCAGGTCTTCGATGTAAATTTCTTTTACACCCAGAGCTTCTGCTTTGGCACGCGCAGGCTCAACCTCTTCACCCTGACCCAGGTCAGCAGTAAAAGTAACAACTTCTGCGTTGTATTCATCTTGTAACCAGCGAACGATAACGGAAGTATCCAATCCACCGGAGTAGGCCAGAACGACCTTTTTGATCTCGGACATTCTCAAGCTCCAACTTGCGAACAGAGTGAGTCCTTAAGAAGGACCCACATGAAATTTCAAATTAAGCGCGAAATTATATCAGAAAGGAGGCGCGCTAGGCACCAGTGAAAAGAAAAAAACTGATGTGCTAATTGAGAGACTACTCTTTCTCAAGACGAATCGTTACACGACGGTTTCGATCACGATTCTTTTTACTATTATTGGGCACAACCGGGTAGCGCTCCCCGTGATAACGCGTCGTAATCATATTTGGATCCAGACCAATACTTATAAGATAAGCCGTGACCTCTTCTGCCCTGCGCTTAGACATATCACGGTTCATCAAACGACGCCCTTGACTGTCTGAATGACCATCTATGTAGATCCCTTTGACTGAATCATCATTTTTCACATAGAGAGCTATTAAATCCAAACGTTCTCTTGAAGCATCAGACAATCGCCATTGCGCGGAAGGAAACAATACTGCTGTTCGAGCCACCTGCCTGAAGTTAACCGGCAACAGCCCCGTAGTACACAAAACATAGTCATCATAGGCTGACTGAAAATTTACTGCAGATACAGCGACTCGCAGCGACTCGTTAGTTCCATACCACTCCGGAGAAGTAAACGTCGGCATCATCCCCTTATACAGGGCAGCCAACATATTCTTAGCCTGCTTTGGTTTAACCTGAAGATAACCCGTTAACTCTTCAGGCTTGTACGAACCAATAAAACGAGGTGATATCCCCGGCTGCCATGGCGCTGCCTCAGCAACTAATTTAGCACCCGCACTGAAGTGAATGTTTTCTGTTGGCTTAAGCGTAAAACGCAGATCTTCTCCCGCTTCACGCTCAAATTCAGCGTTACCAAAAGAGGGGATAACCTGACTAAGACGACAGGAAAATTTCGAAGCCTCAAGCTCCCATTTTGCATCATCGATCGAGCTACGAAATGTTACCGCAGAGATCTCAAAAGATAACAGCAAACTCAACAGAGCTATTCCAAATTTCACGTACACCGGATGGCTTCCCAAACAAAAACACTTAAAATATCTAAAATATTTCGGCAGCTTTAGCATAAACTTGAGACCGGCATTGGAGCGGCCTCCTTTACACTGCTAGAATACTCGCATATTAAACGGAAACCCTCAGCCAAGTAAGGGCACCCTTTGAGTAACCATAGCGATATTAAACATCCCATGGCAAACCGTTTTCGCGGTTTCCTGCCTGTAGTCGTCGATGTTGAAACAGCCGGCTTTAATTCACGGACCGATGCACTTTTAGAAATTGCAGCGGTCACGCTGACCATGGATGAAAACGGCTTTCTAATGATAGACCAGAGCTTTGAAGCCCAGGTTGAGCCTTTCGAAGGCGCTAATCTTGAGCAATCTGCGCTCGATTTTACCGGCATCGACCCCTACGACCCTGATCGCGAGGCCGTACCTGAACGCGATGCGATGGAAGAGATCTTTAAGCCCGTCAGAAAAGCGATTAAAGCGCACGGCTGCAAGCGTGCAGTTCTGGTGGGGCATAATGCTTCCTTTGACCAGGGTTTTGTGAATGCAGCTGCAAATCGTGCTGATATTAAACGCAACCCGTTCCATCCATTCTCGACTTTCGATACCGCCACATTGGGCGGACTCGCTTTTGGCCAAACCGTTCTGGCCAGGGCTTGCCAGGTAGCAGGTATAGAGTTTGACGGAAAACAAGCACATTCAGCCTTATACGACACAATGAAAACAGCTGAACTATTTTGCTTAATCGTCAACCGCTGGAAAGAGCTGGGCGGCTGGGAGATGGCAGAGTCATTCCAAGACGATGAAGAATGATGAATAACAAAAAAGCCCGCTATCGCGGGCTTTTTTATAGCTGGTAAAAACTCTGACTTACAGGTTATCAGCTTCTTCAGACAGGTATTTAGCTACACCTTCAGGAGATGCATCCATACCTTTGTCGCCCTGGTTCCAACCAGCAGGGCAAACTTCACCGTGCTCCTGGTGGAATGCCAACGCATCAACCATACGCAGCATTTCGTCAACATTACGACCCAGTGGAAGGTCGTTAACAACCTGGTGACGAACCAGACCATCTTCATCAATCAGGAAAGAACCACGGAATGCAACACCACCTTCAGACTCAACGTCGTAAGACTGGCAGATGCTGTGAGTCATATCTGCAACCAGAGTGTAGTTAACTGCACCGATACCACCTTCGTTTACCGGTGTGTTACGCCATGCGTTGTGAGAGAAGTGAGAATCGATAGAAACACCGATAACTTCAACGTTACGCTTTTTGAACTCTTCGATGCGGTGATCAAAAGCCAACAGCTCAGAAGGACATACAAAAGTGAAGTCCAGTGGGTAGAAGAATACTACCGCTTTCTTGCCTTTAGTTGCTTCAGACAGAGTGAAAGAATCAACGATCTCGCCATTCCCCAGAACTGCTGGTGCTGTAAAGTCAGGAGCTTGTTTGCCTACAAGTACGCCCATTGTGATATTTCTCCATTAAATGATATCTAGCGTTAAGGTTTTTTATGATAGAAAAGGCTGCTGTAAAATCAAGCCAGAATCTATATAAATTACTCTGCACTTTGCTCTTCTGAACCTGCTGATGCTTCTTTGATCAATTCCGCCAACTCACCATTAGCAGCCATCTCACAAATAATGTCACAACCACCGATTAACTCACCTTTAACCCAAAGCTGTGGAAAGGTCGGCCAATTAGCATATTTTGGTAATTCAGCGCGAATTTCAGGATTTTCCAGGATGTTCACAAAAGCAAAGCGTTCGCCACAACCCATCACCGCTTCAGATGCGCGGGAAGAGAAACCACACTGCGGGAAGCGAGGTGTTCCTTTCATATAAAGCAGGATATCGTTGTTGTCGATCTGCTCTTTGATGGTATCAATTACACTCATTCTACACCTATAAAAACTTACTATGCCGGAAGCACAACGGAAGATTTGTGCCGTGACGAACAATGTACCACATATCCGACCATTTTACTCTGACAAAGTACATTAGCTTTTATAAATCGACTCAATAAAAAAAATCTATCGTACAACTTCCATACATTTAATATGGGCTTTACTCCGCCTATTCGATCAGAACGCTTGCCAAAGGGGGAAAAGCTGATATGATTCGTTCTTTGATTGGCAGCCTTGGCTGCCTTTTTGCGTTGTAGGGAAGATAAAAACATGGCCGTAGAAGCAATTATGTCTACATACAACCGCCTGTCTGTAGCCTTCGAACGAGGTGAAGGAAGCTGGTTGTACGATACCGATGGTAATAAATATCTGGATGCCCTTTGCGGGATCGCCGTATGTGGTCTGGGTCACTCACACCCAGCCGTGACTCATGCTATTTGTGATCAGGCAAGCAATGTTATCCACACATCCAACCTGTACACTATCCCCAACCAGCAACAGTTAGCGGAACGCCTGACACAGATTTCCGGTATGGATAATGTGTTTTTTGGTAATTCTGGTGCAGAAGCTAACGAAGCGGCTATCAAGTTAGCCCGACGCTACGGTCACGCAGTCAAAAAAGTTGAAAACCCTACCATTATTGTCATGGAAAACTCTTTCCATGGCCGCACAATGGCCACTCTAAGCGCAACCGGCAACCGCTCTGCTCAAGCAGGCTTTGAACCCCTGGTCAGCGGTTTTGTACGCGCGCCATATGATGACGTTGATGCCATCAAAGCCATTGCAGAAAACAACCCAAATGTCGTGGCTATTCTTGTAGAACCAATTCAAGGTGAATCAGGCATTCAAATCCCTGCTCCAGACTATCTGAACAAGCTTCGCGACATTTGTGATGAAAACGAATGGCTGCTGATGCTTGATGAAGTTCAGAGCGGAAACGGACGCTCAGGTAAATATTTTGCCTATCAGCATAACGACATTCTTCCTGATGTCGTCACTACCGCTAAAGGCCTTGGCAACGGCGTCCCAATTGGCGCATGCCTGGCGCGCGGAACTGCAGCAAAAATACTGATTGCTGGCACACACGGTTCAACCTACGGTGGCAATCCCCTCTCCTGCGCTGCGGCACTTGCTGTAGTCAACACCATCATGGATGAAAATCTATGTGAGCGCGCTACCGAACTTGGTAACAAGATCGTTGCAGGATTTGAAGAGCAGATTGGCCATGCAGACTATGTCAAAGAAATACGTAATAAAGGCCTGCTAATAGCAATTGAATTGACTGAAGCCGGTACGGAACTGGCTGTCCTGTCTAAAGTGAAAGGCATCTTGTTAAATGTTACTGGTGGCGGAAAAGTTGTTCGCATGCTTCCTCCTCTGACATGACGGACAGCGAAGCAGAACTATTGGTAAATACACTCTCTCAGATCATTCGTGTATACGCAGCTGACGAGCGCGGCGAAGAGACTAACGACCACTCGGAAGAACGAAGAGCAAAATGAGCACTAGACATTTCCTAACACTCCGCGACCTGTCTTCAGAAGAATTACGCACGCTTGTAAAGCGCGCCTCTGAGCTCAAGGCTATCCGAAATCGCGGTGAAGTTTACGAACCACTTAAGAACAAAGTTATGGCGATGATTTTTGAAAAATCATCGACACGTACACGCGTTTCTTTTGAAGCAGGTATGGCCCAGTTTGGTGGCCATGCCATGTTCCTTTCTCCACGAGACACTCAGCTTGGCCGCGGTGAACCGATCAGCGACAGCGCGAAAGTCATCTCCAGCATGGTAGATGTGGTGATGATTCGAACTTTCAGCCACCAGCTTGTTGAAGAGTTCGCCGCAAACTCAACTGTTCCAGTGATTAATGCACTAACCGATGAATATCACCCTTGCCAGCTTCTGGCTGACATGCAGACTTACTTCGAACATCGCGGCGATATTCAGGGTAAAACTGTGACCTGGATCGGTGATGGTAACAACATGTGTCATTCCTACATCAATGCAGCACGTCAGCTTGATTTCAAACTGAATATCGCATGCCCAGAAGGCTTTGATCCGGATGAAAAGCTAGTTGCAGAAAATCAGGAACGCATTTTCATTACCCGCTCTCCTGTAGAAGCGGTAACTGGCAGTGATCTGGTTGTGACTGACGTTTGGGCATCTATGGGTCAAGAGGAAGAGCAAAAAGAACGCGAAGCCAAATTTGATGGCTTCCAGGTTTCCCCTGCTCTAATGGACAACGCCAACAAAGATGCTCTCTTCATGCACTGCCTGCCTGCCCACCGAGGCGAGGAAGTCAGCATGGATATGCTAGAAGACCCACGTTCTGTGGTATTCGATGAAGCAGAAAATCGCTTGCACGCACAAAAAGCTTTACTTGAATTCCTGATGGTTAAGTAAATCACCCCATGACAATCATGCTCCTGGCATGATTGTCTGCCCTCTTCTTGCCCGTCCGTACTATACTGCCTATATTGTGCGTTAACCGAGCCCAACCGGAGAGAGATTAATGATTGAGTTGCGTCACCTGAAAACCTTATCTGCATTGCGTGATGCAGGCAGCCTGGTTGAAGCCGCGGAACGCGTACACTTAACCCAGTCCGCACTCTCTCATCAAATCAAAGATCTTGAAGATCGACTTAACTGTTCTCTCTTCATTCGCAAAACGAAACCAATCTGCTTTACAAGCGCTGGACAGCGTCTGCTAGTTCTAGCGGATGAGATACTTCCCATGATTCGCAATACAGAACGCGACATTGGAAGATTAGCTGGCGGTGAAGCAGGGCGACTCAACCTTTGTATTGAATGTCACAGCTGTTTTGACTGGCTAATGCCAACCATCGATCACTTCCGTCAAAACTGGCCTGAAGTTGAGCTAGACCTATCAAGCGGATTCAGTTTCCAACCACTTCCTGCACTGGCACGAGGTGATCTCGACCTGGTCATTACATCTGACCCTGAGCCAAGAAACGGGATAACTTACGTTCCCCTATTCACCTACGAATCTCGACTGGCGATTAGTAAACAGCACCGCCTGATGGCGAGACGCTTCATTCACCCTGAAGATCTGGCACAGGAAACACTGATTACCTACCCGGTTGAACATGACCGGTTGGACATTTTCAACCATTTTCTGGATGAGGCAGATGTAGAGCCAGCGGCGACGAGAACCGCTGAGCTAACCGTCATGATGCTACAACTTGTTGCCAGTGGTCGCGGGGTATCCGCGCTGCCTAACTGGGCACTTCACGAGTATATCCAGCGAGAGTACATTGCCTCGAAACCTCTTGGGGAAAAAGGCGTTTGGTGTACCTTATATGCAGCAATCCGTGAAGACCAAAAAGACGCAGAATTTATGGTGGATTTCCTTAATACAGCAAAAGATGTATCATTCCGTAATCTGACGGGTATTAAGACAGCTTAATTAGCCGTATACTCTGAGTAAATCACCCAGAAATAAGAATGTAAGCAAGTGAACAACAACCCTGTGAGTTTATTAAAACAGCTTTCTGCTGACTCAGTTGCTCTAGCCTTTTATTCTCAGTCCTACTTTATCTAGGTCTGTGGGAATCGTGCTGCGCGCACGAAATCTACAGGCCGCACCTCATCAGACCCTCAAGCATTGCTTGCCCCTATTTAAAGACATAAAGATTTTATTACTGAAGCAAGAACGTTTCAGAGATCAGGAAGATTTAAGATGACAACTTCTATTTGGACGCCATCAAGCTGGAGAGAAAAGCCGATCGTACAGCAACCTGTATACCCTAATCAGGATGCCCTACTATCCGCAGAAACAACCCTGAGCAAACTACCTCCCTTAGTTTTCGCCGGGGAAATTAACCGGTTGCAAGAAGATTTAGCTAAAGTAGCCCAGGGCAAGGCCTTTCTACTGCAAGGCGGTGATTGCGCTGAAAGCTTCAGTGAATTTAACGCCGATAAGATCCGTGATACATTCAAGGTACTCATGCAGATGGCTGTTGTCATGACATTCTCTGCAAGCTGCCCGGTAGTCAAAGTAGGCCGTATTGCTGGCCAATATGCGAAACCTCGCTCTAGCGGAAGTGAAACGATAGATGGGGTTGAACTACCCAGCTACCGTGGAGATATCATCAACGATATCGCCTTTACCGAGGGCTCACGCCAACCAGACCCTGAGAGACTCGTTACCGCTTACCATCAGGCGGCATCTACGCTGAATCTGCTCCGCGCATTTGCCCAGGGTGGCTTCGCTGATCTACACCAGGTTCACGCCTGGAATCAGAACTTCGTGACTAACAGCCCACTAAGCAACAAATATCAGGATCTGGCGAGTCAGATCGACCAGACTCTGCGCTTCATGGAAGCCTGCGGAATGAATTCCTCAAACACACCGCAGTTACGTGAGACAACGCTATACACCTCTCATGAAGCACTGCTGTTAGGCTATGAGGAAGCACTGACACGCCAGGACAGCCTTTCTGGAAACTGGTACGACTGCTCCGCACATATGCTATGGATCGGTGACCGCACTCGTCAGCCTGATCACGCCCATGTCGAGTTCTTACGCGGCGTTAAAAACCCAGTCGGTATTAAAGTTGGACCATCAACACAGATTGATGATCTGGAGCGCTTACTAGCCATTCTGAACCCGAAAAATGAAGCCGGTCGTATTACACTAATCGCTCGAATGGGTGCTGAAAAAATCACTGAACACTTACCGGCACTAGTACGAGCGGTAAAAGCTTCGGGACAACAAGTGATCTGGAGCTCCGACCCGATGCACGGTAACACGATTAAAGCGTCCAGTGGTTATAAAACCCGTAGCGTCGAAGCTATTCTTAAGGAGATGAAAGGCTTCTTCGAGGTCCATCGCGCTGAAGGTACTCATGCAGGTGGCGTTCACTTTGAAATGACCGGGCAAAATGTTACCGAGTGTATCGGCGGTGCCTATATGATCAGCGAGCAGGACCTTGCTGATAAGTATCACACACACTGCGACCCACGTCTGAACGGTGAACAGGCGCTAGAACTTGCCTTCATGATTGCAGACACACTGAAGGCTGCACGGGGATAAACAGAACATTGCCCCCAAACAAAAAAGCCTACTCATGGAGTAGGCTTTTTTATGATTACTTCTGCTTAATGCTCAAGCAAACCTTTTAAGACAATACTCCGATAACTCACCACACCGAGCACTTGCTCATTCTCAATAACCGGCGCATGAGCCAATCCGAAGTTTTCAAATAAACGTGCGCAGTATCGAATATCCATGTGCGGATCGACAGAAACGACAGGTTTAGCCATAACTTCATAAACATTAACCCGCTCAGGCGATCGATCTTTGGCTACCACCTTCTTAGCAATATCAGATAACAACAATAAACCATACTCATCATCGTCATGGCGCTTGTTAATAATAAGGACCTTGGCATCTTGATCCTTAAAGATCTGTAGCGCATCCCTGACAGTCATCAGACCATCAATCATGGCAAATTCATCAGTCATTACATCCCTGGTACGAACTACTTTTCGCTCAGCACTCATAACTCATCCTCTACAATATTTGCCAACGTTGCTACCTGATGGGAAATCCCAACAGCATCTTCGACATCGATCTGGATAGCCATTCCCCGACCTGGCTGTTCGTCGAGCTCCGCTACTTCAGAGATCGTTTCCAGAATTTTACGACTCAGGTGCTCCTCAACAATAAACAGCACGACATCCCGCTGGGTTTCCAAGGTAAGACCAAAAAACGTTTTGGTCTTATTGACCCCTTCACCCCGAGCATTGTTGATAACAGTTGCCCCAGTAGCACCTGCTTCACGTGCTGCTTTCATTACAGCGTCGGTTTTAGAATCTTCAACGAACACGACTAACAATTTGAAATGCATAACTTACTCTTCCGTTAGTTTGCCGCTTTGGCGCGTTTAGCCCGAAGCTCAGAAATTTGTGCGTATGCCATTACAGTAATCATAGGAAAGAGACTGGCAAACGCGATAAGCCCAAATCCATCAATCAAAGCACTTCGCCCCGGCACGGTCTCAGCCAAACCCAACCCCAGAGCGGCAACCAGCGGTACTGTTACCGTTGACGTTGTAACACCACCCGAGTCATAAGCCAGAGGAACGATTAATTTAGGCGCAAAGAAGGTTTGAACCACCACGACAACGTAACCCGCAATAATGAACCAGTGAATGGGGTAGCCCGTTACAATACGCCAGGTTCCTAAAGAGATACCCACCGCAACACCTATCGCCACAGCGATACGCAATCCCCAAACACCAATTGCACCACCCGATACTTCATTCGCTTTTATCGCCACAGCAATCAACGAAGGTTCCGCTATGGTTGTGCTGGCACCAATAGCAAAGGCAAAAATATAGACCCAGAAATAATCCTGCCAGGTCAACGCCCCAGCAACATTACTGCTCCAGCTACTGATAAACTCTGGATCCGTTAACTGCTCAGCCATCAATCTACCTATTGGGAAGAGCGCTTTCTCCAAACCTAATAGAAAAAGCGCCAGACCAATAATGACGTAGGCAAAACCAATCAATACCTTACGCAGGTTCGCAATTCTTCGACGAATCACCAAAAACTGGAAACCAAAGATGATCACAGCGATCGGAATGACATCTTTAATGGTTGTAAGAGTGATCTCTAAAAACTGAGTTAAAAGCTCCATATCAGATCACCATCCCATAACCCATAACAAAGATCATAGGCGTCAAAGAAGCAAAGGCAATGAGCCCAAATCCATCGATCATCGGATTGCGCCCCTCAATCGAAGACGCCAGACCAACACCTAATGCTGTTACTAAGGGTACTGTAATGGTTGAGGTGGTAACCCCACCAGAATCGTAGGCAATACCAATAATTTCCCGAGGAGCGAATGCAGTCATGATCACTACAAGCATATAACCTGCGATAATCATGTACTGAATTGACCAGCCCTTAAGTATCCGCAGCACACCCAGAACAATCGCAAGCGCCACAGAGAATGCAACGGTATAACGAAGACCTGAAGCGTATTCATGCTTAGCCTCATCACTGGACTCTATCATTCCACCGGTTGCAGCCACTTGTGACGCCTCAGCTGCGACGGCTATTAAGGCAGGCTCAGCTACCGTAGTCCCAAACCCCAATGCAAATGCAAAGGTCAGCAACCAGAAAACACTCCCCTTCCTGGCAAAAGCATGTGCCATGCTCTCGCCAATAGGAAAGAGGCCCATCTCAAGCCCATAAATAAAGAAAGTCAGACCGGCGACTACACAAAGCAAACCCGTGACAAGCCCCAGGAAATCAGGTACCGGTTGTTGCAGAACGGCAATTTGAAAAAAAGCGATGACAAGTACGATTGGCGCCAAATCCCGAAGGCTACCAACCATTGATTTTCCTAATGCGAATAACCCAGCTTTCAACTCGGCTATCTCCTTGAATTATAAGTATTTATTCATACCAAAAAGGCTACCTACATATACCATTTATGTAAAGTACAAGAGTCAATAAAAAAGCGCCTAGAGGCGCCTTTTAGAACAAACACTCCATGCCAAACGGCATAACCTCAGCATGGATATCTCTACAGAAGTGAATTATTTGATTAAATCTTGCCGAACCGTCTCAAACACTTCGACAAACGGCTGTTCGTTAACGGAGGCTTCCGCAAGCCCTGCAATAACGCCTGCACTATCTCCGAAGAATGAAGCTGACACAGTTCCGGATACACCCTCACCGCCATCTATATTGCCCACTAAATCAACTCCATTTATAGAACCGTTGTTAACAGTGAAAGCAGGGCCATCAGGAACAAAGAAGGATCCTGTCCATCCAGGACTACCTCCAAAATCCAATTGAATACTGACTCTACTTTCATGATTCAAAAAAGAGCCGTAGTAATTGGCCGATACATTACCCGCTAATACATCAGTAGCAAGCGAATTTACAACCTCTAGAGTAGAGGCAAAGCCCTCGATAAAGAAACCTTCGTTCGTAGCCCAGTAACCAGCTCCCTGGCCTTCAAACGGATCGACAATATCTGTCCAGGTATCTTCATACCAATAGCCTCTTTTATAATCTCCATTCCCCTGCTCAAACGTCAGATAGATATAATCATCTCCGGCTTCACCATCCGTGGCAAAAAATTGCTGACCATAGACAAATAGGCGAGGATCCAGATTACTATCGCTATCAATCAGCCCTGACTCATACGCACCACCTGTCTCCGAAGAAACCACATAGGATGCCTGACTGTCAGTATAGGCAAACACAATAGAGGCAGACCTTAAACCAGTTGGGCGATCAGCTTCATAGTCACCCTCCCCCCAACTTACATATTGTCGATAACGATTTTCGGCATCGAAGTCAGCTTCATTTTGAGCATTTCTCCCTGCTTCACCTTGACCGAGACTTACAAACGCCAATGCATTTGAATTGAATTCACCACCTGCAGCTGTAGCAAACTGCTGAGCCCATTTACCCCAGCTTTTTACTGAGTCTTGCTCTTCAGGTTTCTGTGTATTAGCTGACACTGTTAGCGAGGATGTAACTAAAGCGGAAGTAATAGAAATTGCAATAAGCTTACGATTAAACATCATCCATGTTCCCTGTCTTCGTTAGCGACCCAGCTCCTAAACTTCCCTCAATTCTATGAATAAGCTTAGGCGGATTAGATAGTATTCTGTTGCGTATATTTTATTCAAATATTGCTTTCTTGTAACTGTACCAAGGTACAATCGCCGCCGATTTATTTGGTAGCTCTACCGTAAATAAGATACCACTCCACTTGACATTGAGCTTCACTGAACTCTAACTTCAAATATCGCCCCATCGCCTCAAGCACCCCATTTTCTGAGCTATTCAAACCAAACAAGCCCTTAAAAAAACGCGCAGAGGACTCTGGTGAATCAAACACCCAAGGTACAGATTCCACTGTTTCGTCACATCCTTTGAAACCTGATTTTTCAAACAAGCTCGTCAACTGCCCTTCATTTAGGAAAGCTCCTTCATGGCCTTTAGGGTTATTCTCATTAACGAACTCATTTAGCCACCTTGCCATACCTGTATCCTCTATCACATCGCAAATCACAACCTGTCCACCCGGCTTTAGCACGCGGAATGCCTCATCAACCGTCGCCTGTTGATCATTGCTGTGATGTAAACCAGCCAAACCAACCACCAGATCGACTGAACAATCAGGCACAGAAGCCCAACGTTCAACAGGATCCTCTACTAATAGATAGTTATCGGATAAGCGGCTATTGAGTTGTTTACAGGGCTCCAAACAAATAATTTCCACATCGCCATGAAGATGCTCATAAATTCCATCCGAGAGATAGCCTCCTGCCGCCTGAAGATCTAATACCCGAATACCAGGTCGTAATTGAGCAAGCTCTAGCAATTTAGAACGCTCAGCATCTCGGGCTTCAGGGCATTCTGACATTGCCCACTCCGCCGACACCGCAGGGAAGTTATCCATATTTATACTCTAAGCAAACTCAGACTATTTCAGAAACAAAGTCCTCAAACTTGCCACTTTTCGAACGAGGAATAGAATCCATATATATAAAGTTTAGCCGAAACGGATACCCAAATAATGAGTTAAGACGCTGACTCATAGAAGCCTCTTCATCCGGTGTTAATCCACTACCAACAACCAGCCGAATTTCGATTTCTTCCAGGCTGGTTTGAGCAAACTGGAACTGCTTCACCTTCTCGTGTGACCATTTTTTTACAGGGAAGCTCGGCCAGAATACCTTACCTTCCGGGGTTTTAAGCATATTTCGCTGACGACCTTTAATCTCTTCTAATACAGGAAGCCCGCGGCCGCACTCGCAAGATTTTCCAAACCGTGCATAATCACCAATGGCATAACGGATCAAAGGCGCACCAAAGTTCAGCAACGTGGTGACGACAACACGTCCGATCTCTCCTTGCTTACAAGGGCGGTCATTCTCATCAAGAATTTCAACCAGCAAACTTTCAGACTGAATATGATGTTTGCCATGCTCAGGACACTGCATCGCGATATAGCCGACCTCCTGAGCGCTATATACATCGATAATCTCGACACCCCACGCTTCTTTACAAACATCACGTACATTGTCAGACAGCAACTCACCGTAGGAGCGGATCTGCTTCAACCCAGGCAGGTTAACCCCTAGTTCGAGGCTTAGTTTGGCAAGTTCACGTAAGTTTGAAGGCAATGACAACAGATATCCAGGGTTCTGCTTCTGCAGCCAGTTAAGCTGCTCGCGAATATCCGTGCGGGTATTTAAAGCCGCAGCGGGACCAGTTTTAAAAGCCATAGCCGTTCCACTACCCCAGCTTTTTGCCGTCATCGGCTTTCCAGGCTCTCCATTTTCAGGACGAATGGAAACCAATTTTTGCGAGAGGTCACGCTTATGCCATAGATGGTCACGCAGGGTAAAAGCATCCCAGAAAAGCCGGGTCATCGGCGTGCCATAGGCAGTCACTGGCATCCCTGTGGAACCCGAGGATGTAATTTTGTTCAGCTGGTCATGCCCCTGCAGTGGTTTTTTGTTAACCAACAGCTCTTTCCCTTCGATTAACTGCGCACGGGTTAATACCGGTATCGACTCCCACACTTCCTGAGTGAGCGGTACTTTAAGATCTGGTAACCGATCCCGATATAAAGGAACTGAGCGTTTCGCGATATGAATAAGCGAAGCGGCTTGCTCTAGCTGTTTTGCCCGAATCTCTTCAGCGGATAGCTTTTCCGCTTGCTCAAACTGATACTGCAACGCAAGCATAAGAGCCCCATTGGGCTCAGGCACAGCAGGGAATTGCATTCCAGGTACACAGCTCATCACTTTATTCATATCATTTATTTCCAATCAGACTGCTTAGACTTAATCACTATAATATTCCTGACCCTATCAGCTTTAACTACTTTCTTGGAGCCCTGACAACAACCCCGGCGCGGAAAACAAAAAAACCGCCCAAAAGGCGGTTTTCTTATGCTTTAAGAATGGTAATTTTCAATCTTAAATATCTTTAGGAACTGGACCTATATTCGTATTCGATGTCTGGAATACATCCACCAGATCACCCAGCTCAGTATGCTCTACATCTACGATGCCGTTAATGTGCTGCGCCTGATCACCGAAGAAAGACGCATCAACTGCACCAGTAACATTGTTATCATTAACAACAGCGCTAAGATCTACACCATTGATGATACCGTTGTTAACCTGGAACTGAACCATGCCACCTTCACCACCATCAACTGCGGGCCCGTATGCATGCTTGTTATCGAAGTTTGCATTGAAAGAACCACTCCAGGATTTAGCAGCTCCCAAGTTAAGCGTAATATTAACCGAACCGCCAAACATCATGTGTCCAGAATAGTTAACGGAAGAATTACCTGCTAAAACATTTTGCACAGAATCGATAGAAGATGTCTGACCGATAATAAATACGCCTCGGTTGTTAAAGCGATCCATTTTCCAACGACCATTATTTCGCTTAAAATGATCAAGGCCTCCCCAGCTACCTTGATAATAAGCGATCTCCTCTTCAGATAATTCACCTTGAGCAACCGGTTTAAAAGGACCGGCCTGACCATTCAAAATCGTCATCAGGTGAAAGAACTGATGGTTTGTTTTCTTACGATTTACTCGCTTGGAATCGTGGTAATGAGCAAAGAAGCCAGCATCAAATCCACTTAGTACACGCGGTGAGTAAGTTTGATCTCCTGCCTCAGTCCCTACTTCAAAATCCAGCCTAGAGCGACCACGACCTTCAGGACCATCGATTTCGGTAATGCTATTAAATGTACCGCGTTCGTACTTACCATCTTCATGCTTAGTACGTGAATACCACGCCATATATTCGCGGTAACCCGCATTATCTACTACATTCTCAGAAAAGTTCGCATCAAATGAAGAAGAATTGGTATTGTTAGAATTCTGATCAACTGCAGCAATAAATGGCGGCAAGATAGCACCCGCCGCTCCTGGACCTGCAGCAGTCTGAACACCATTCCAAGGCCCCCATGAGCGCACAGAATCATTATCATCATCTTTATTGGCCGCAGCATTTACCGATGCGCCAAATACCAAAGCCGTAGCAACCGATGTTGCCAGTAATGTCCTTGTCCACATAAGAGAACCCCTCCAAGTAGCCTCTGATCATCCATGCTCCGAAGCGGGTTTTATAATATTGAGTAAGTATACACTCACAACCATTTTCAAACACTGTACCAAGGTACAATCGGCCTCAAAAACCCTTTAAACAGGAGCTAATAGAGGGGCTTCCTTAAAGATCAAACGTTAAAAAACAATAACCTATAAAGCTTAAGGTTTTCTTAAATCAGCAAAAATAATTTTTAATATCTTGCAAGAAAGCAAACGCTGGGCGGAAACTTAATCGGCAAAACGCTGTTTGATTTCCCAGAATTGATCTTTGACCGAAGCAAAAGCCTTCAGGATACGCGGGTCGAACTGACCAGGGCTCATTTTTAGAATGATGTGTTCGGTTTCTTCGCGCGTAAATGCGCGCTTATAAACACGATCTGTCACCAGCGCATCATAAACATCTGCTACCGCCATAAGGCGCGCCGGGAGTGGAATTGCATCACCGGATAACCCTTTAGGATAACCCTCTCCATCCCATCGTTCATGATGATAGTGCGCAATATCACGGGCGCAATTCAGGAAGGTACCCGCTCCATTTACAGAAAGGCGTGAAGAGATAGAATTGATCGCTTCTTCAATAGCATCACTCCCCAGCGTGGTGTGGCAGCGCATAACCTGTTGCTCATGCTCATCAAGATCACCATGCTTAAGCAGGATCTCATCCGGAATACCCACTTTACCGATATCGTGCAAAGGAGCCGATTTGAAGATACGTTGAATCATCCGCTCATCAAGTTGATCTTTAAAATCTGGGTGGTCACCTAGGGCTTCGGCCAGCACTTTCACATAATGTTGAGTGCGGAAAATATGCTGACCAGTTTCGTTATCCCGAGTCTCAGCTAAGGTTGCCAGGCTCAGGATAGCCGCATCCTTAGTCGCCTCCAGCTCTGCTGTGCGTTTTTCGACCTTCTTTTCTAATAAGCGATTCAGCGCGATCAACTCTTTTTCGGCAATCTCCTTACCTGTATCGGCTCTAGCCCACATCCACAGTAGAACGGTACTAAACAGATAAGCTAACAACAGGGGATAAAGATAGGCCAGATGTTCATGCAGAAAAGGCAGCCCCATACGATGATTGGTATTAATCACGACAAACTTCCAGGCCATCAAGCTGCCGCTATCGATGGCCGCTGGAGGAGTGATCGTATAATAGTTGGTTCGCCCCAAATCAGACTCTATGATGCCAGTGTTATTGCTCTTAACACTTTTCCAGAGGGTTGGGTGCAATTGCTGGAATGATTGAGAATGATCAAGCATGAACCCCCACTCACGGCTTCGCACATCACTTGAAAGCCAGTAACC
>NZ_CH724127.1:192056-303760 GCF_000153345.1 Neptuniibacter caesariensis | reverse complement strand
GATAGAAGGCGGATCTGCCCATAGTGCTTATGACTAAGTGCAAAGTTACTGAAAAATGAATCCAGATAAACTTTTCTCCCCTGTGTTGGAGAGATCAAATACTCTCGAACCAAACGGCTTTGCGAAATAAAATCCAGATCAACTACAGCTTCCCTGAGATCGTTCTGAAGTTGCGCCTGCACCAAACGTGCAGACGACTCGATGCTTGCATCAAGTCGCTCAGCAACCACTTTCTCGAGCAGCACAAAGGCAAGGTATACAGCGATAAGACCTACAAAGGTCAGAGGTAACCAGAAAATCCAGAAGCGCTTACTTGCGCCAGACATCAACTTTCGGGTTTTAGTCAGGTATTTCATTAAACATTTACATCGATACAACCACAAAAAATGCACGGCTATTTTAACAATCGTTCAATAAAAATACCATCCATCAGAAACTACTAATAGATGTAGATCGAATTCGCATCTACTATCATCGTTTAATTGGCGTTTTTCTAATTTATGGTTAACTAAAGCAAAGACTTCAAATACAAGGATACATATGTCTAGCCAAACTGATGAGCCAACGTCCTGCTCAAAGTGCCTGAAACGTTTTTTGGACTTTTCTGGTAGAGATAAAAAAGATTGGGAGCAATTGGGAAGAGGAAAAGCACACTGTGATGCATGCATCGAAGCTCTTAAAAACAACCTTTGTGATGATCAAGCAACTCACCTCAAAAGCTCTGGAAACTAAAAAAGGCGCCTCATGGCGCCTTTTAAAAGCAAGGTTAAGCGATAACCTTTTTATAACCCGCCCATACAGATGTACTTCGTTTCCAGGTAATCTTCCAAGCCGTACTTAGAACCTTCACGGCCCTGACCAGACTCTTTCACACCGCCAAATGGGATCACTTCTGAGCTAATTGCTGTTTCATTAACCCCAACCATACCGTACTCGATCCCTTCAGATACGCGCCAGATACGGCCAAGATTCTGAGTAAATACGTAGGAAGCCAGGCCAAATTCGGTATCATTTGCCATTGCGATTGCTTCCTCTTCAGTACTGAACTTGAAGACAGGCGCAACCGGGCCAAAGATCTCTTCACCAAAGATGCTCATTTTGTCATTCACATCTGTCAGAATAGTCGGCTCATAGAAGCAGTTGCCCAGCTCAGATGGCTTACCACCAGCGACAACATTCGCTCCCTGCTCTACTGCATTCTGAACGATCGCATCGATATCAGACAACGCTTTCTTAGATACCACAGGACCATGCGTCGCTTCTTCATCAAAACCGTGGCCCAGTTTGAATTCTTTAACTGCAGCAGCAAACTTCTCAACAAACTGGTCGTAAATGCCTTCCTGAACCAGTAGACGGTTTGCACAGATACATGTCTGCCC
Source organism: Neptuniibacter caesariensis (assembly GCF_000153345.1). Classification (GTDB taxonomy): domain Bacteria; phylum Pseudomonadota; class Gammaproteobacteria; order Pseudomonadales; family Balneatricaceae; genus Neptuniibacter; species Neptuniibacter caesariensis. The sequence continues at coordinate 302,381 of NZ_CH724127.1, read as the reverse complement.
AGAGTTACGGTACTTTGATGCCAGCGCACCTTTTACCGCCAGATCCAGATCAGCATCATCAAATACAATAACTGGCGCATTACCACCCAGCTCCATAGAGGTACGCTTAACGGTATCCGCGCACTGCTTGATCAGCAGCTTGCCGATCGGTGTAGAACCGGTGAAAGTCAGCTTCTTAACTTTAGTGTTTGAGGTCATTTCACCACCCACAGTCGAAGAGGACTTAGTCGGCAGTACATTGAACAGACCCGCTGGCACACCAGCGCGCTTAGACAATTCTGCCAACGCCAATGCAGATAGAGGAGTTTCCGCTGCTGGCTTAAGAAGAATTGAACAACCGGCTGCGAGTGCAGGCGCAGCCTTACGAGTGATCATTGCATTTGGGAAGTTCCAAGGCGTAATCGCTGCAACTACACCCACAGGCTGCTTGATAACGATGCTACGGCGATCACCTGGAGAAGGCAGAACATCACCATAAATGCGCTTACCTTCTTCAGCAAACCATTTCAGATAAGACGCGCCGTACATCACTTCGCCTTTCGCTTCAAACAGCGGCTTACCCTGCTCTAAAGTCATGATCGCTGCCAGATCATCAGTATTTTCAATGATCAAATCATACCAACGCTCCAGGATGCCAGAACGCTCAGCCGGCGCCAGTTTCTTCCATGCGCTCATTGCGGCTTCAGCCAGATCGATAGTGCGCGCAGTTTCTTCTGCACCAACACTGGCTACTTCGGCAATCACTTCGCCTGTTGCTGGGTTAGATACTGGGAATGTCTCACCGGCATCACCATTCACCCATTCACCGTTAATAAACGCTTGTGTCTGTAACAGACTGGAATCATTTAACTGTAGTTTCATAGCCTTCTCTTCTCACAAGGTAGGTCGTTTTGACTTCTACTGAATTGCATTAAGCCTACCTTATTTCAATTTAGTTAACAAGTTAAGTAATTTTATATTTCTTTATTTGCGCGTTAGTTCAGCCTTACTGAACACCCAGTATCCAAATAACCAGATTTATCGTGACAAAAGCCATAAGCGTTGCAGGCAGCAATACAGCAGAGCAAAGCCCACCCATGTTGTAACGCATTCCAATGACCGCATAGATACTGAACATCGGCATACAAGCCAAAATGATTGCAACATTCTGAAACAGCGGTTGCATAGGTGGAAAAAGCATCATCATCGCAAACACAGATAGAGGATGAATAATCAGTTTACCGAGTACGATACTAGAAATATCAGTTAGCATCCCTTTCGGCTTCAATCCGACTAACATGCCACCTATCGCAAACAAGGCGACACCGCCGACGGTAACTGACAACATATCAATCACCCTTCCCACAAATTCCGGCGGTTGCCAGTTGAGCGCTGAACTACAAAGCCCTAGCGCTATAGAGGCAATAATCGGGTTTTTCGCTAATTGCGGTAATGACTTCAGAAGCGCTTTAGTAAAGCTGCTCCCTTGATGCTGTCCGGTATCAGCAAGCGCCAATGCCAAAGGAAGTATGAAAAGGTTTTCAACGATCAGCGTCAAAGCAAAGGGCACCAACGCAGCATCACCAAAAAGCTGCATGATGATAGGAAATCCCACCATAAGGCTATTCGAAATACTCCCCCCCAAACCAAACAGCGCACATTCGGTCAGAGTCTTATTCTTGAATTTTGCTAAAAAGAACAACAGCAAAAAAGAGATCAACGAGCCCAAACCAAAGATCAGAAGATAATCGTAATGCAGAATATCCTGAAACGAACGAGAGCTAAGCGCTTTAAACATGGCGGCTGGCAAGCCGAAGTTCACCACAAACCATGCCAGAGTCCGGACATTTTCCTTTTCCAGAAAACCAAATCTAACCGCGATAAAGCCCAGCAGAATGAGAATAAAGGTTGGACTGGTTAAAGACAGAATATATGTAAAGTCCTGCATGCGGCTCAATTCACCCGAGTAAAGACAAGAAAAGTATCCGTAAAAGATATGAATAAGCTGTTTCAAGCAATTCCAAAGAAACTGTTAATACGAAACAACTTAATTAATATGTTAATTATTATTCTAGCGTAATACGATACAAATAAAAAACCCGCGATAAACGCGGGTTTTTATCAAATCAGAAAGTTAAACCATCGTTGGATCTGCTTCCATTCCCATCAGAGAGCGACCCAGAATCTGCTTACATACGTCGTAATCAGTATATGCATGGGCAGCTGTCATGTTGCAGTCACGCCATAGACGCTGGATTTCATTATCGTGAATCCAGGTGCTTCCGCCCGATACTTCGAACAAGCGGTTAACCGCTTCACAGCACATCTTAACTGCATAAGCCTGATTAGTACGCCAGAACGCCAGCTCATCATCCGTTGGATAACGCTTCTGCTCACCGAATGCTTTGTGCTCATCCCAGGTTTTTTCCATCAGAGCGCGCGCAGCCATAACCTGGTGAGTCGATTCAGCCAGACGCATCAGCGGTGGAATCTCTTTACCAGAAGCCGCCATAGTGTAAGCACGTGTACGGTTCTTAGTCAGGTTTTTGAAGACCTCCAGCATACGTTCAGCAATACCAAGCGCCATGGATGCGAAACCGCATGCAAAGTATGGACGATAAGGCGTGTAGTAGATCTTAGAATCCGGGTAAAGACCAAAACCAGAAGATGCGCCAGTCATCATTGCTTTAGCTTTTTCAATACGGTGCTCAGGGATGAACGTATTATCATTGATTCGTAGTGTTTTAGTACCGGAAGGCTTCATACCTGCAGAGTACCAATCGTCAATGATTTCATAATCAGAGCTTGGAACAACACCAAAGCAGTAATCTTTCTCACCCGTTTCTTTGTTGTCACGCAAGAAGCCAAGAATAGCCCACTCAGCATGATCGCAACCAGAGCTCCACTTCATGTCACCGTTAAAGATTACACCACCTTCGCACTCTTCCACCTTACCAAATGGTGCGATAGAGCTACTTGCTGTTGCATCTGGATTCTCACCCCAGAACTCATCCTGAGCCTGTTTCGAGAACATAGCCATCTGATGATTATGGGTTATTAGAAGGCTGAAAGCCCATGCAGTACCACCACAAGCACCCGCTAATGCCGCTATACAATCAGTCACTTCTGGCAGAGATAGTTCAAGACCACCATAAACCTTTGGCAAGAAAGCACGGTGTAGGTTGATAGATTTCAGAAGACGGATATTTTCGTCAGGTACTCGACGTAGCTTTTCAGCTTCAACAGCATTCTCAGCGATCGTAGGCAGAATCTTTTTCAGCTCATCGAGCATTGGATTTGGTCTTTCCATCGTCTTTACCTTCTCATTGTTTTTTTGTTGTGACAGAAAGCGCATTGCGGTGAAGAAGAAGCGCTGCCTGCCCTATCGTTGGATACATTATTGATGGATAAAACCCTATTTAAAATGGATATTTCACAGCCTTTATTGTACTTTTGATAGTTAATATATAAATCAATTAGATCAAAAAACACACACAACCAGCCAAAAAATAAACCTAACTAATTGATTTAAAAGAATACAGCTTATTAAAAAAGCAACGCCCAATTATAGACTTGCACAAAGGAAAGAAATTTAACTTTATCTCCTCTGTATATTCACTAAACTGTATATAGATGTTTAATAGCAGCGACCGGTATTCTATGAGCAGCGAATCAACCTCTCTGGCCCAGCCTCTGAATTCTTCTGACGACATCCCAAATATCGATATTGGGCATGCATATGATCAGCACTATATAGATGCAGAGATCCACTATGAGCATCTTGAGAAGCTCGCCGATTTTTTTGGACGTAATATGCCAGTTCATCACCACGATCGTTTCTATCAGATCCACGTCATTCTGAGCGGAACGGTCCGGGTACACTTAGATGAAACCAGCTACACGGTCCAGGGACCTATGTTTTTCTTGACCCCACCAACCGTTCCGCATGCATTCGTTACCGATAACAAAGCTAAAGGTCATGTCATTACCGCCAGGCAGCAATTGGTATGGGAATTAATGGGAGGGCTGGTACCCACAGGCTGGGGAAGCAACAGCTTTATGACACATCCCCTTTGCGTAGCACTGGATCCCGATAGAAACACCACAGCAAAGCGGATGCTTCACCTCCTTAGCTTGATGGCTGATGAGAACGACCTGACCAATACAGAACACACAGTCGCGCTGAAAGCATTATTGCAGTTGGTCCTCATCGATATTTTCAGACTAGCGGACCAAAGCCAGCCGCAGTTGAAGACGCGTAAAGAAGATGTACGTATTTTCCACCGGTTCAATGAATTGATTGAGAATCACTATAGAGAGCACCTCACGCTTAAACAGTATTCTGAAATGATCAGCGTGACAGAAGCCAGACTTAATGAGATCTGCCGCCGTTTAGCCGGATTACCTTCGAAACGCCTGATTATGGATCGTCTGATGCAGGAAGCTAGGCGATTGTTAACTTTCTCATCTTCGCCCATTACAGAAATAAGTTACCAGTTAGGTTTTAAAGACCCTGCATACTTCGCACGATTCTTTCGCAGAAATGCAGGCGTAACTGCCGGGCAATACAGAGAGAATAAAAAATAACCATATATATCAATAAATTAAAAAACTAATTACTGTCATAAGAAACATAACAGCCAGATTATTAACTATGAAAAGTACAACCAAAGCAGTGAAAAATATATTTAACCTCTCTGAGAGCACTCTATAATTAGTTAATATGTAAACTTTCTCAGAGAAAGAACGAGAATAATAACGCCCTAAATTACGAAGGTGACACTCTATGTCTACAGAATTTGATCCAAGAGATTTCCGCCGAGCGCTTTCTCAGTTCCCTACAGGTGTAACCGTGATTACTGCACTAGATGCTGATGGTAATCCTGTTGGAGTAACGGCAAGCAGCTTCAACTCTGTATCGATTGATCCAACATTAGTTCTGTGGAGTATTGATAAAGGCGCACACAGCCTTAGCACTTTCGAGAATGCAGAGTATTTTGCGGTTAACGTACTTGGGCGTGACCAGGTTAGCACTTCAAATAATTTTGCCAGCCGCGGTGAAGACAAGTTTGCTAATGCAAGTTACTCAGCAGGTCTGGGTGGCGCTCCAGTTCTTGATGAATATGCCGCACAGTTTGAATGTAAGACCTGGGCCGTGTATGAAGGCGGTGATCACTTGATTCTGGTGGGTGAAGTTAAAGAATACCGCTACAACGATGGTGTTGAGCCACTGGTATTTGCGCGAGGCAGTTACGCTATCTCCAGCCAGCATCCGGAAATGGTTAAATCCTCTCCTTGCGACCCAAGTGCGATTGAAGGCGATTTTGTAGGCGATTACCTGCTATACCTTCTGCGCGCCTCTTATCAGCGCTTCAGCTCCGATCTTTACCCTAAACTGAAGAAAGAGTGTGATGTAACACCAGAAGAATGGCGCATTTTGGCACGCATGATTAGCTGCCCTGCCATCAAAATTAGTGATCTCACCGGCATGGTTCTACAGCCAGAAGTGGCTTTACGTGAAACAGCTGATTGGATGGTGAAGAAAGGTCTTATCGAGTTTCAGGACAATGACACCTTAAAGGTCACCAGCAAAGGTGCCGAGATAGGTTCCCAGATGCAACAACTGGCTTTGTCTGAAGAAGCCGAGCTTCTAAGCGACCTATCCGAAGAACAAACTGATCAGCTTAAAAGCCACCTAAAAACCCTGCTGGCAAAACTAAGCTAAACTGATTTCGGGCTGGGTTTCCAGCCCTTAGCTATCAGCATTAGCGCATATTGTTGCGCTGAAACTTTATCCTTAGATGCTGGCGATACCTGTGCTTCTCGCCAGCCCTGTTCAGGGCATATGTTAGAAAATATGCCCGTTTTTTTACTGTCGCCTGCCCATCATTATGACGATAAAGCTAATCACTTTATCTTTATGCTGGTTGAACCCCGATACCTGAATTTTCAGCACACCCCTATCAGGTTTAGACTTTGACTGTGTCACTGAAACAATCTCAGCCTCTGTATTGATCGTATCCCCCGGTCGCACGGGTGCAAGGAAACGTAGCTCATCTAGACCTGGGCCACCCAGGCTAACCGTCTCGAAGACCCTTGTTTGAATCATCATCCGAAAACACAGAGACAGAGTCTGAAAACCACTGGCGATAATCCCGCCATAAGGTCCTTCAGCTGCATGAAGCGCATCGATATGAATAGGCTGCGGATCATAAGTCAGCGCATAATCCAGAATTTGTCCTTCACTCAGCGTAAAGCCCGGCGCTAAAAACTTATCCCCAACACTGAAATCATCCAGATAACGATCCATTACTCTTTCCCCTCTAAATTAGCCTGCGCAACTGCCCATCGGGTAACAAAAAAAGCGATACCAGGGAGCACCACAAATCCTAACATCAAAGGTACGACCGTGCCGTTAAATGCCTGACCTACAATCATACCGAGAATGACTGCCATCAACGTAGATACGACCCCAACGAAACTGGAAGCTAACCCCGCAATATGCCCAAAAGGCTCCATTGAAAGCGCGTTAAGATTACCAAAAAGTAACCCTACTCCCATCAGCAGAAGCATAAAATAACTCATCAAAAACCACAGAGGCGGAACAGCACCTAGCCAAACCATGGCTAATAGTGCCAGCGCTGAAAGCACAGAAGATCCCACTTGAGCAAACATCACTAAACGCTTCATACCGAAACGCATCACCAGTTTCGCATTCAGGAAATTAGACGCCCCTATCCCCATCGCCAGCACAGCAAAGTAGAAAGGAAACGCGGCTCCCAGCTCATATAGGTCCTGCAAGACTTGCTGAACCGAACTCAAAAAAGCCAGAAAAGCGCCAAAAACCAAACCCAGTGATATCACATAGGCCATCGCAGTTTTATTAGCGATGACTTCTTTAAAGCTATCCGACAATTTAGTAACAGAGAAACTCTGACGCTTCTCTTGTTCTAAGGTTTCGGGAAGCCTTACCCCAAACCAACCAAGAATTAACAGAGCCATTAGGAGAAGAAAGACAAAGATCATCCGCCAATCGGCGATCATCAAAATACCTTGACCGATAATAGGTGCGACCACAGGTACCAAAATAAATACCGTCATGATCAACGACATGACCCGCGCCATCTGTGGCCCTTTGTGTTTATCCCTGACGATTGCTACCGTCACGATTCGCGGACCTGCCGCCCCGAGCCCCTGGAACAGACGCCCAAGCAACATCATTTCCATACTCTGGGCCAGAATCGACATTAAAGTCCCAATAATGAACACAGAAAAACCCAGATAGATCGCTGGCTTCCGCCCAACGACATCTGACAGAGGCCCATAAAGCACCTGCCCAAAGGCCACACCAAGAAAAATGACCGAAATGATCAACTGAGTATCATTTGGCCTTGCAACACCCAGGTCATTGCCGATGTAAGAGAGAGCAGGCAACATCAGATCGATTGCCATAGCGACAAAGCAAGTCACGAATGCCATTAAGGCGACGAACTCGGTAAACCCGATATCCGACTTTGAGGGTTTAATATCAGTCATTTAGAACTTCACAGCACAGAATAGTTAATATATTAATATGTTAATAATTTTAATAAGTGTACAGCTTGTAAGATATTCCAGACAGATTAAAAGGTTCTTTAAACTCTAGCCCCTGTGCCATAAACCTCCATGGCATTCATCACAACCAGGTAAGCTTCCGGATCATGCTTTTCAACCAGTTTACGGATAGGCACTAATTGAGTTTTCTCGATAATCAGAAACAGGATCTCTTTTTCCCCACCGCTTTTCATACTCGTCGCTTTTACGACAGAGCCAGAGATACCCATCTGCTGTTCGATAATTGGCTTAAGGCGGTCCGCTTTCCAGCAGGAGATATGTACAACTTTTATATCTGAAGAGCCCGAAACAATCAGATCAACCATGCGCCCAGTAACGAATACTGCAACGCCACCCAGCATTGCAGCTTCAAAATCCTGAAAAACCACCGCTGATAGTAGAATAACAGCAGCATCCATAAAGAACAGGCACTGCCCAAGGCTGAGGTTCATTTTGTTAGCAATGAGTCTGGCGAGAATACTCCATCCACCTGATGAAGAGCCGGATTTAAACATCAAACCGATACCTAATCCAACCAGCACCCCACCATAAAGCGCATTGAGTAGGCGGTTATCCCCCAGATCAGGAAGTTCAAAAAGAACAGGTAAGCTATCGGTAAACAGAGCTGTCAGGGTTACGACAATAAGCGAGCGTATAAAGAGCTTATTTCCCAGAAAACGGTAACCGGCCAGAACCAGGGGGGCATTCACTAGAAACAGTATAATGCCTGGACTTACACCAAGGGCATAATTACCCAGTATTGCGAGTCCTGGGGGCCCACCAGCAGGCACCTGGCTTGGTGCGAGAAACATCACAATACCAAAGGCGAGACTTGCACAACCTAGAAGAATAAACAGGTAGTCCAATAGAATCTGAAGATTCTTCATAGCCCGCCCCTATAATTAATAAGATATTAACTATATCCGCTTTCTTTGTTTCTGCAAACGGTTCAGTTCTTCTTCCAGAAGGGTACGACGCAGGACTTTACCCACGTTAGATTTAGGTAGGTGAGTACGAAATTCAACTAAGCGCGGAACCTTGTAAGAGGTTAATCGCTCACGACAGTAGTCTCGAACCTGCTTCACAGAAAGTCGATGGTTAGATGTGACAACGAATAGCTTCACCACCTCCCCTGAACAATCATCAGGCAGGCCTATCACAGCACATTCAATAACATCAGGATGGCTAGAGATGATATTTTCCAATTCATTTGGATAAACAGGAAAGCCCGAAATATTAATGATATCTTTTTTTCGATCCACAATTCTGATGCTGCCATCATCGGCTAACCGGGCAATATCACCCGTCGCTAGCCATCCTTCACTATCGGGTATTTTATCATTCGTTTCCCAATAGCCCTGCATTACCTGAGGACCTTTAACATACAACTCGCCGGTTTCACCGGAACAAAGGTCCTCCCCTTGTTCGCCGACTATTTTCACTTCCGTTAAGGGTAAGGGTTGCCCGACAGAACCGAAAGGTTGATGGATATCCGCAACTGAAACGACCGGAGAGGCCTCGGTCAAGCCATAACCTTGCACAATAGGGCAGCCTGTAATCCGCTCCCATTCATCACTCATCGCTTTAGTCAGTGCGCCCCCACCCGATAGTGTCAGTTTTAACCGGGTCATATCCAACTGCGAAAATGCGGCATTACGACAAAGGGAAACAAACAGCGCATTGATGCCGGAGAAAACCGTGAAATCCCAGCGTCCAAGTTCATTCACAAAGCCACTCGTATCTCTCGGATTAGTAATCAGGACAACCTGAGCCCCCATCATTGGCATCACCAGGCAATTCAGGATAAAGCCATAAATATGATAGATCGGCAGAGGGGCTATCGCTATTTCCTCGCCAATGCGAAGAGATTCAGGCAATCGCCCCTTAATCTGCATAACATTGGAAATCAGATTTCGGTGACTTAAAACAGCCCCCTTTGGCTGCCCAGTGGTGCCCACCGTATACTGAATTAAGGCGGGATCGTTAACCGAACACTCAATCGGCTTTAGCTCGAGCTTCGCGCCACGTGTTAAGGCATCACGTAGCTTAACAGCCCCCTTTAACCGATAACGGGGGACAATTTTGCGTACATATTTAGCTGCAAAGTTTATCGCCTGACGTCGGGGAAAGGGATGCAGATCGCCTAATTGAGTGACAATCACGGTTTCCAGAGAGGTGATCGGTAGCACCTTTTCCAGTAAATAAGCCGAATTGGCCAAAACAATAACCGCTTTTACACCTGCATCATTAAACTGTTGAGTCGTTTCATCAGCCGTATATAAAGGGTTAGTGTTGACAACAACCAACCCCGCTTTAATCGATGCAAGTACCGCAACAGGAAACTGCAAAGTGTTCGGCAACTGTATTGCTATACGGTCTCCGGCTTTAAGATCGGTACAATTCTGAAGATAAGAAGCCAGATGATCTGAATAGTGGTCAAGCTCTGCATAAGTCAGACTTGCGCCCATATTGGTAAAGGCATCTTTAAAGGCGAACTCCTGGCAAGCCTCCCGCCACAGTTCTACGAGACTGTTACAACTGTCGATCTCACCCTGCAGCTTTTTTAGAAAGTCCGTCTCTGCTGTCACCGACGTTCTCCTTTGGAATGGATGACGCCACGCCTATTGAACAATACCTTCCACGAAGGTTACCAATTCACCCGGCTCGAGTGCCACCCACTCTTCATTATCGGTCAATGGCACTGTTGCGATAACCGTGACGATATCATTGGGTGTCGTTTCTTTCATAAAATCAACCGTGAGTTCGCAGTCTGTCAGGCTGGCTTCTCCGAAAGGAGCCTTCCGGGTAATCCAAGAAAGCTTACTGCCACAAAAAGCAAAAAGGTGTGTTGATTCGGTCAATAGCATATTAAACACACCCAGCTTGCGCAGTTGCTCGCATCGTTCGTGGATGAATGCCGAAACCTCTGCAAAATTATCAGGCCTTTTAGGGAATCGTTCTCTGATCTGGCCTAATAGCCAACAGAATGCATACTCGCTATCAGTGGTCCCTACAGGTTCATAGGTGCCCAACTCCAGGTCAAAGAGGGACTTATCTAATTGACCGTTATGGGCAAAAGTCCAGGTAAACCCCCAAAGCTCTCGCTGGAAGGGATGGGTATTCTCCAGACAAATATTACCAACATTTGCCTGGCGTATATGACTAATAACAACGTGACTTTTTATTGGGTGTTCTTTGATCAGGTTAGCAATTTTGGAATCAACACTGGGGTTGGGGTCATGAAAACAACGAGCGCCTTTACCCTCATAAAAAGCAATACCCCAACCATCTTTATGGGGCCCGGTACCTCCGCCCCTTTGCATTAAACCTGCAAATGAAAAGCAAATATCAGTAGGCACATTCGCACTCATGCCCAAAAGTTCACACATGTAACAACCCTGTTAAATTCCCGTAACTGTGCTATTTGATGCCTATTAGTCAGACTTCTGATCCAATACCACTTTGTCAGGCAAAGAATCAATTGCGTCCATCCCCGTCTCAATCTTGTGACCGTCATCATTTAAAGCGGTCACTTCTTTAAGACGGCGCTCACCAAGGAAGCAGCCCTGAGGATGAATAGACATCTGCTTACTTTCAACGGTGGCTCTTACCTGACCACCCGCATCAATATGCAGTTCATCGCAGATAACTTCGCCTTCTAATAGCCCACATACATCAACGCTACGTGCTTTGATCAAGCCGCGAACATGGCCTGATTTGCCGATAGAGATACTGTCCAAAGAGGAAACATTACCTTCAAATGCACCATCGATATGCATTTTTCCGACAATGCTCATATCACCACAGAATTTGTTGCCTTCAGCAATTATTGTGATAGCTGACTGTGCTGATTTAGCGGGTACATTTCTTTTAATGATGCCCATTTAACGCCCTTAACCTTTGTAAACAAAGTGTCAAAATTAGTTATATTCCAGGAGAGAAAAGGTTCCGGATTAATCGGGGTAAACAGGTGCCTGATCTCATAATGCAGATGAGGGCCCGTCGATAAACCTGTATTACCACTTAAACCTATCAGCTGTCCTTTACTGACAAACTCTCCACTTTTCACTTTGACTGCGTCCAGATGCGCAAAGTACGTCTTGAAACCAAAATTATGCTGCAAAATGATCAGTTTTCCAAAACCACTGGATTTGTGATAACCGCCAAATTCAACAACCCCATCCGCAGTCGCGTAGATAGGAGTTCCACGGTTCGCTTTAAAATCGATACCGTGATGCATCACCCGTTTCTTCTTAACCGGATGAATCCTCGAACCAAATTTATCCGAAATACGGATCGCCTGAATAGGCACACCGTTGGGAATACTGTGTAAAAAAAACAGCCTTTTATTTGCTTCGATGGTTAACTCTTCAGCCCGAAGCGCATCTATCTCGCCTTCATCGCTCAAACCCAACAACTCTTGAAGTCCATACAGGGAGTTGTCTAACGATGCATTGAGTTCACCTATTCTCAGGTTTTCCTCTTTGAGCTGATTTTTCTCTTCTTTGAGCGAGCTGAGAGACAAACTCAGGTCTTTCAACTCTTCAATATAAAGCTGCTGAGAACCCACCATAAGTTCATAGTTCTCAGTCAGTACCTGATGATCTTCTTCCAAGTCAGCTAAGTCATCAGTTTTTACAACCAATAAGGCATTAGAGACGAAAAAACTGATCGCGGACAGGACAATAAAAATAGCCAAAAGATATTTGGCTACCTGATTAAATGTATATTGGCGTGACCCATAAACCGTTGTCAGGGTAATGACCAGTTTGTTTCTCAAGATAACACCTGTAACAACACAACAACCCCATGCTTACGCTACCGGGTAAACTAAAGCAGATAAATATACCTACTTTTATTGTCATTGTCATAGCTGTTACAGGGTTATTAAGGCGACTCAATCACCATCTAACATACGACCAATACCACCTAATACAGAACCCTCGCCTTTATCCGAACCACCAGAAGCTGGCGCAGAAGCGATCAGTCGATCAGCAAGCCTCGAGAATGGCAGGCTTTGAACCCAGACAGACCCAGTCCCCTTAAGGGTGGCTAACCATAATCCCTCACCACCAAAGATCATAGATTTTAGTCCTTTAACCATCTCTATGTCGTACTCAATTCCTTCGGTAAAGCCTACCAAACACCCTGTGTCCACACGCAATGTTTCATTGTTCAATTCTTTGCGCACGACTGTACCACCTGCCTGCATGAAGGCCATGCCATCGCCTTCCAACTTTTGCAGAATAAAACCTTCACCACCAAAGAAACCTGCACCAATTTTCTTAGAAAATGCGATCTCAACTTTGGTGCCTAATGCCGCACAAAGAAAAGCGTCTTTCTGGCAGATGACTTTCTCACCAAAATCAGCAAGGTTGAGCGGAACAATGCTACCAGGGTATGGAGCAGCAAAAGCGACCCGTTGTTTACCTTGGCCCTCGTTAAAAAAATGGGTCATAAACACAGACTCGCCCATGACCATTCGTTTACCAGCAGAAAACAGCTTACCCATCAGCCCCTGATCAGGCTCCGAACCATCACCCATTTTGGTTTCGAAAGATATTCCCTCTTCCATGTAGTTCATCATGCCGGCTTCGGCAATCACCTTTTCACCTGGATCAAGTTCAACTTCAACTACCTGGAGTGACTCACCGATGATTTCATAATCCACTTCATGACAACGCATTTTATTTTCCTTCCTTTTCCTTTCGGGCTAGCTTCGTCAACAACCAAGGTGTTGACGTTGCCTGAACACAGAGTGAGAACATTACCACACCGTAAGCAATAGACTGAATGGTAAACCAGGCATCTAATTCAAGCGGTAGAGATAATGCCAAAGCGATAGTGACCGCACCACGCAGCCCTCCCCAATAGATGATGCAATGGTCTTTCCAGTTTAACCTTGTTCCGGGAATAACGTTAATCAGCGGTCCGATAATGACAAGCCCCACCCCTCGGGCAATCAGTACAGCTGCGATGCCTAGCAGCATTGCCAACCATTGCTGCTGAAACATGGCCAATGTGACCGTAACACCTAACAATAGAAAGATCATTGCGCTGGATAATTCTCCGGCGAACAACCAGTGGTTAGACAACCTTATCTTCTGCTCATCACGCGAGTAACGGCGGATCAATTCACCAAAACCGACCCCCGTAACCAATACACACATAACCCCAGACACATGTAGAACGGACTCCGCAATCACATAACCGGCATAAGCTCCGCTGAGCATAAAGACCATGCGACTAAAACTGTCTTTAACCAGATAAAAGCAACCTCCAAGAATCACTAAAACAGCGCCACCTACCGCAATACCACCGAAGAAAATCTTTGCGAAAGAGAGGGCTGCATAACTGAAGGAGAAATCGCCCTCAGGCATTAACAATAAACTGGAAATCAAACCAAACATCATAATGGCGCTGGCATCGTTAAACAGGCTCTCACCTTCCATCAGCAAAATAAGATCCTCTGAGACGCCAGCCTTCTTCAGTAAAGAGATCACAGCAGCAGGGTCGGTAGCTGAAAGCAGAGCACCGGTGAGCAACGCCGCCAGCACAGGGTAGTGATTAGGGTAACCGATACCATAGTAGAGAAACACAGCGCTGACCGCCGTAGCCAGTAGCATAAGGGGGGTCGATAAAAGCAGAATGGGGAGTAATTTTTTACAAAGGCGTTTCGCATCAATATGCAGCGCAGCCTCAAAAATTAATACAGGGAGAAAAATATAGAACACTAGCAACTGGAAGTGTTGCCATCGTAGCCCTGTATCGTAACCCAGAGATGTGATCACTTCCGATCCAATAAAACCGGCAAAAACCAACACAAGGCTATATGGCAGATGCAAACGGCTAGCCAAAGGGCGAAGCAACGCTGCTAACATAAGCATAATCAGAAACATAATCAGTATGTTAACAATCTGCATCAACCTCACCCTATATAGCGTTAATTCAGTTAAGAACGAGAAATAGCGTAATTAGTTCCCAACAGAATTTTAGACTCTAGGTTCTAGCTACTAGATTCTAGAACAGATCCACTTCTGGCATATAGCCGACGTTACCGTTCACTTAAAAAACATTGTTGCGAGCGATAGTTTAGTCATTTCGGCACGAGGGCTTGCCTCGCTACGTTATTTTCTTTCACCCTGTTGTCTATACACGAAGCAACGCCCTGAAATGCCCCCCGGTTTGGCAGATCACCATTTCGTGATTTATAAACAACACCCCCTCGTGTTAGTAACTTATTAATTTACTTAGTTAAAAAAGACCAAACCGATCTATTTTTTATAGGTCGGATTATTCTTTTCTTCCTCTATTCGTCTAAACTGAGAGGAAATTTACCAGGGCCCCAAGCCTATGCTTTCAGTAGAAGAACTGTTATCTAATGAGTTTTCACCCGCGCAGCAGTCTGAGATCTGGCAAACCATCTCTGATTACTATTGCCACAGTGAAAACAGCTTAGTAGATCAGTTACTTATATCGGCTCCAAAAAGCACTCAAGCTCAACAAAATGCCCGTAACTGGATTGAAGAGATCCGCAGCCTTCCCCATGACCTTCTCTCTGTGAATGATCTGATGAGCCGGTTCGGACTGAACAGTGATGAAGGGATCGCACTTTTATCACTGGCTGAAGCACTCTTGCGTATACCTGATGCAGATAGCGCCGAATCTTTGATTGAGGACAAACTAGAGCGTCTGATCCCTGAGAAACTTCTCTCCGATCCGCAGATCGATCTGATCGGTAACACTACCCTTTGGGGAATTGCCCTGAGCCAGCAGCTCATATCAACCGATGTTTCATCCGCTAATCTAACGCAACGCCTGATACAAAAGCTGGGAAACCAAAGTGTACACAAAGCCATAAGTTATGCGATGAAAATTCTGGGTAACCAGTTTGTTTTTGCTGAAACTATACAAGACGCCCTACGCTCGAGATGCGATTACTCGATCGACAACACCGCATTTTCTTTTGATATGCTCGGTGAAGCGGCCATTTGTGATTCTGATGTCGATTATTATTTTAAAGCTTACCTTGAAGCAATTCAGGCCGCTGGCGAACAAAATCATGATCAGAATACATCGATCTCAATCAAACTCTCTGCACTTCACCCAAGATTAGAGAATGCCCATCTCGAAGAGATACAGCGCAGTCTGTTTAATCGATTGTTACAACTGTTAGCCACAGCAAGACAACTCGATATAGCCATCACAATCGATGCGGAAGAATCAGAACGATTAGAACTTTCCCTTCTCATTTTTGAACAGTTGCTTCGTAGTGAACTCTGCTCTGGCTGGGGAAAGCTGGGGCTTGCAGTGCAGGCCTACAGTAAACGTGCCTTACCTGTGCTCCGTTGGTTATCCCTACTGGCCGAAGATTGCGACACTCAGATTCCCGTTCGACTGGTAAAAGGCGCATATTGGGATAGTGAGATCAAGAAGGCTCAGCAAGCAGGTATAGAAGATTACCCTGTCTATACCAGCAAGAGCGCAACAGATCTTTCTTACCTGATTTGCAGCCGCTTTTTGTTATCTGCTCAAAGCCCATTACTGCTACCACAATTTGCCACTCATAACGCCCTGAGCATCGCGCAAATTTTAGAGACTGACTCAGATAAAAGCTTTGAGTTCCAGCGCTTACATGGCATGGGGGATAGCTTATATGCGCTGATACTGAGATCTTTACCTTATAAATGTCGCATCTATGCACCTATAGGCAACCAATCAAGCTTACTGCCTTATTTAGTAAGACGTTTACTGGAAAATGGAGCCAATTCCTCCTTTGTATTCCAGATTAATGACTCCGATATTCCGCTTGAAGAGATCACCCGATCACCCCAGGAAATACTACGTTCAATCGTTTCACCGGTTATTAAGAAACCTAACGCGATTTATCTACCGGTGCGTGATAATTCTCAAGGAGAGAACCTTGGCAGCCTCGATACCTGGGAAGCATGGAAAACAACGATCAATCACTACAAGACGAAACAGTGGTATTGCCAACCGATTATTGACGGTGAAATAAGTGAAGGCGTTCAGCTACAGCCAATTTACCCGAGCTACCAATTAGACAGAACCCTTGGCTACTACAGTGGTGCGAGTATTGAACAGATCAAACAAGCTCTGAGTATTGCGGAATATAGCCTACCCCAATGGAGAAACAGCCCATTAAGTCAGCGCTGCGATATGCTGCGGACTTATGCGCAAACACTGCAGAACAACAAAGCAGAACTAACCTGCCTGTTAATGTACGAAGCGGGTAAAACCTTGCGGGATGCACTAAACGAGATCCGCGAAGCGATCGATTTCTGTTACTACTACGCTAACTTAGCTGAACAGAGTTTACACGCTGAGACACTGGTTTCAGTAACAGGCGAAAAAAACACGCTTAGCTATCAAGGCCAGGGGACCTTTCTCTGTATCAGCCCATGGAACTTCCCTCTGGCGATATTTACAGGCCAGATAGCCGCCGCCCTGGTATGTGGCAATACTGTCATAGCGAAACCTGCATCAGTTACATCACTGATAGCCTTTCGGGCGACTGAACTTTGGTATACCGCAGGTTTACCTGGCTATGCATTACAACTCCTTCCTTTCCAACGGGGAGAGCAAGCTGAAGCGGTGTTAAAGGACAGCAGAATCGCTGGGGTTGCCTTTACCGGCTCCACCCAAACTGCCATGGCGCTGCAACAGCAATTAGCAAGCCGGGGTGACGGGGCTATCTCTAAGCTCATTGCTGAAACCGGTGGCATCAACGCAATGATCGCGGACAGTACCGCATTACCTGAGCAGGTCATTCTTGATGTAATACAATCTGCATTTAACAGTGCTGGACAACGCTGCTCAGCCCTCAGGGTTTTATATGTGCAGGAAGACATTGCCGAACAGATCGAACGCAGACTGGTTGGTGCAATGGACACGCTGGTCATCGGCTCGCCTGAAAAGCTAAATACCGACATTGGCCCTGTCATTAACAAAGCGGCAATGGATCGGTTATTCGATCATATTGAGCTTTGCCGTGCTCAGAATAAATTAATTCACGAACTTCCTCTCCAAGAACAGCACAATCAAGGCTATTTCGTCCCTCCAACCCTAATTAAGCTGCATTCAATAGATGAACTTCCGGACGAAGTTTTTGGGCCCGTGTTACATATCATCCGCTATGCACGTGAAGATATCGATCGAGTAATCAATGAGATTAATCGCAGTGGTTATGGCCTGACCTTCGGTATTCATTCCCGTAATGATCACTTCATCAATAAAGTCATTGCAGGCATTGAAGCAGGGAACATCTACATAAACCGCGATCAGGTAGGGGCTATTGTCGGCTCACAGCCGTTTGGCGGTATTGGCCTATCCGGCACAGGACCTAAAGCAGGCGGCCCAAACTATCTGAAAAGTTTTAGCCGGGAAATGACTGTATCTCGTAATACCACGGCTCAGGGAGGAAACAGAGAATTACTCAGCCGCAAATCTTAATTCTGGAGAATAAAGATAGGGTGATTTTTCCAAACCCGCAGCTATAGTTTCCAGCTTACGCATGGTTTTCTCTGCGTCAGGGTAGTCTTTATGCAGGATCAGAAAAACGTCAGTCTGTTTTAGTGTACTAAAGCGGATATTAGAAATTGGATTCTCAGCCAATACCTCTGCTGCAGGATAGGCATAATCCAAAACATATTCGGCCCGCCCTCTTTGCAACATGCCAAATGCGGAAAAGTGCCCCTGGGTCGACATATTAGTGATTCCGTTGTCAGGATCATCAATGTATTTTCGATAACCTGCATAGCTGTAGCCGGCAATGGTAATAACCGACTTTCCACGCAGCTCTTCTATCGATGCAACAGGTTCGCTACCTTCACGATAGAATATATTGATCTCTACCTTAGCAACCGGCTCTTTACTGACCAGACAGCAATCCTGTAAAAGCGATTTGGCGTTCACAAGCATTGAGAATTTAGAGGTGCCATTACGAAGATTGGCAAACATACGCTTGGCTGGATAATCCTTGGGATGCCATGGAATTCCAGCCGCTTTGAAAAGAGGTTCTGCAAACTTCACTAAGGGGTTTTTCAATTTACCCTTTTCATCACGCTGCGTAGTCCAGACCGAAATATCCGGGTAGGCATACTCCAGCTCTTCCTGAGCAAATGCAGAGTGACTGATAGCAACCATGAGCGTAACCAGCCAGATCCTGAACATATCCTGTTCACTCCCTAGTCAACGTAAATTAAAGCGATAAAAAAGTTTTTCCTGACACTTATCAAGAATAACCTACTAAAAATTGTACCTTTAGACTAATTGAAATAAGAATACTGTAAACTGATACTGTTGTATCGGTAAAAAATCAGATTTTTACAGCCATACCACCTTTTCAGTTGCTCATATGACCTCATCGATTGATAAAAGCCTAAAAGATCTTCCCCTCCTTGACCTACTTAGCAACAATCTGATGGATGGGGTTTATCTGATCGACCCTGCATCCTCAAATATATTATGGGTCAACCGTGCAGGCTACGAAGCCTTGCAGATGCAGGAAGAAGAACTGCTTCATCACTCGGTCCTCAGCCTACAGAAAGATGTCATTGGTATTCAGCAATGGCACAGTATCGCAGAAGTAATCAGGCAGAATAAGCAATTCACCTTTATTGGCCGGCACATGCGTAAAGATGGCACGGAACTGCCGGTAGAAGTAAACACATCCGTTTTTACCCATGACGGTTGCGAATTTTTCCTTTCTATCGCACGTGATATAAGCAGGCGCCGTGAACAGGAAGCCGAGGTCCAAGGTCGTGAAGAACAGATCTGGTTAGCTTTAAACTCCTGTACAGACGGCTTATGGGATTGGGACATAAGTAGCGGTCATGTTTATTTCAGCCCGCAGCTGAAGCGTATGCTGGGCTACGGACCTGACGAGATGAAGCCAGTAGTGGATACCTGGAAAAACAATGTTTTTGAAGAAGACCAGCCGATGGTGCTGCAAGCTTTGGAGGAACATATCCAGGGTAAACGTGACCGCTATGAAGCGGTCTATCGTATGCGTAACCGCAACGGTCATATGATCTGGGTACACGACCTAGGTTCAGTTTCACTTCGCACATCAGAGGGTGAACCTATCCGCGTCACCGGAATGGTCAAAGACATTACTGATTACAAACAACAAGAGTTCAAACTTCAGGAACTGGCTGCCTATGATGAGCTAACAAAACTTCGCAACCGTCGCGAATGTACACGCATTTTTGATAAGCAGCTTAATTTTGCGCAACGTAATGACCAACCACTCAGCCTTTGCTTTTTTGATTTCGACTATTTTAAATCAATTAATGATCAGTATGGGCATATGGCAGGTGACTATGTCCTGAAAGAAACAGCCAAATTTCTCACTGAAAATCTAAGGGTATCTGACTACCTGTTTAGATGGGGTGGGGAAGAATTCATACTCATAAGCGCAAACACAACTCGGCAAGAGATGCAGGTCCTGGCGGAAAACCTTCGGGCCAAACTTGCAAACCTGCTCTTAGACTATGATGGACAATCAATCCATGTGACAGGCAGTTTTGGCATTGCCAGCTACCCTCAGCATGGAGAGAGCCAATCAGAGCTTATACTGGCTGCTGATTCAGCTCTGTACCAAGCTAAGTCGGACGGCCGAAACTGTGTTCGGCTTTTCCAACAATAACCCTGTTCACTTGTAGCAGCATATAAAGCAGGGATTAGCTAACCTCTTCCAAAGCCGCGGGTTTAATCTTGTAACAAGGCTGATATTCCTGATAGTTGATCTTCATTCGTCTCTGCTCAACAAACGAAGCGAGTAATTGGTCCATCGGTTCCATAATCGACGTCTCTCCGCTGATTTCGAACGGACCATGTTCTTCAATAGCACGAACACCGGGTTCTTTAACATTCCCTGCCACAATACCGGACAACGCTTGTCGTAGATTTGCCGCTAACTCAAAGTCGGGTAATCCATGGACCAGATTAAGTGAGGCCATGTTTTCGTGGGTTGGCTCAAAGGGCTGCTGGAAAGCTTCGGGAATATACAGTTGCCAGTTATAGTGGAACGATTCGCTGGTCGCTTTCCGATAGCGAGTCACCTGCTCGAGACCATCACGCATAACTTCCGCTACCTCATGGGGATCATCAACAACGATCTGATAACGTTCAGCCGCCGCATCACCCAGTGTTGCACGAATAAACTTATCCACTGTCTCGAAGTATGCCTCACTTCCTGCAGGACCTGTGAGCACCAGAGGGAAAGGCAGATTATGGTTCTTTTCATGCAGGAGAATGCCAAGAATATAAAGGATCTCTTCAGCAGTACCCGCACCACCAGGGAAAACCACAATCCCATGACCAAGACGGACAAACGCTTCAAGACGCTTTTCAATGTCCGGCATGATAATCAGCTCATTAACAATCGGGTTAGGGCTTTCAGCGGCGATGATTCCCGGCTCAGAAATGCCCACATAACGACCGTCTTTAATGCGCTGTTTAGCATGAGAAATAGTCGCACCTTTCATGGGCCCTTTCATCGCGCCGGGTCCGCACCCCGTGCAGATGTTCAAACCACGAAGGCCCATCTCATAGCCCACTTTCTTAGTGTAATCATATTCAACGCGGTTGATCGAGTGTCCACCCCAGCACACGACTAGATCCGGCTTAACATGCGGCCTGATGGCATCAGCGTGACGTAAAATGTGGAAAACCATATTAGTAGTGGCTTCTGATTCGTTAGCTCCCGGACAACACACATCAAGCTCTGTCCCGACATAGAGCAGATCCCGCAGCACAGAGAAAAGGTGCTCACGGATACCCGTAATGATTTCACCATTTACAAATGCTGTAGCCGGCGCATTGACTAATTCCAACTGGACGCTGCGATGCTTCTGGCTGATCCGGATATCAAATCGGGAAAATTTATCCAGTACCTGTTTGGTACTATCCAGTTCACTACCTGTGTTCAGTACCGCCAAAGAGCATTGTCTGAAGAGTTTGTACAAACCTCCCTGGCTGGCATCCTGCAGCTTATTAACCTCATAAGGCGATAGCGTATTCAGGCTATCAATAGGAGTAATACTGGTGCTTACAAATTGTTCTGTCATCATAATAGCTACCTCCATGAACCGAGAAACACAGATACAGCGTACGGTTCATTTAAACATCCTTATTCTTATCCAGCGGTTGTTAACGTTATGTGAATTACGGAGGGGCAAAGACAATAGATTAGTAGAAGAAATTCACAGACAACGAAAGTAACAACGGCACTACTTAAGTGAAGATCTAAGTAGAAATATAGACAACAAATTATAATAAAGCCAAAAATGCTTAAAAATCAGGCAGCTAAAGCTGCCTGATAATATCATTCACAAACTCAGGCACGACCTCTGTTCCCTGCCCGTAAATATGATGATCAAAAGCGGATTCGACTCGCGAAGGCTCAAGATTTAATTCAACGGTCAATGCACCTGCGGCATTAGCCACTTCAACAAATCCAGCTGCCGGGTATACATGCCCTGAAGTCCCGATGGAGATAAACAGATCACAGCCCTCCAACGCAGTATAG
The DNA here is from genome assembly GCF_000153345.1 of Neptuniibacter caesariensis. Taxonomy (GTDB): domain Bacteria; phylum Pseudomonadota; class Gammaproteobacteria; order Pseudomonadales; family Balneatricaceae; genus Neptuniibacter; species Neptuniibacter caesariensis. The sequence continues at coordinate 280,255 of NZ_CH724127.1, read as the reverse complement.
ATCCTATCCATGTACATTGGCATCTCACCGAACCAGACGATATCTGGTCGCAGGTTGCCTGATGATCCACAGCATTGGCAGATATCCTCAGGCAGGCTCTCCTCCTCAATCCGGTAAACAACCCCTGAATCGCTACAGCGCAAATTTAGAAGTTCGCCGTGCATATGCAGTAGATTTTTGCTGCCCGCCCTTTCATGTAAGTTATCAATATTCTGGGTAACCAGCAGAAAGGAACCTGGAAATTTAGCTTCCAGTTCAGCAAGCGCCTTATGCCCGGCATTTGGCTTTATTTCATCAGAAAGAAGTTGGTTCCTGCGCTCGTTGTAAAAACGGTGTACCAAACGTGGATCACGAACAAAAGCTTCAGGCGTGGCTACATCTTCAACACGATGGTCTTCCCAAAGCCCATCCGCTGCCCTGAATGTTCTGATACCTGACTCCGCTGAAATACCTGCACCGGTTAATACAACGATGGACTCAATTGCCATGATTTTCACCTGCTAATAAATTTGCCTCTTGTCATCATACAGCAACCTATGTATTACTAGACTAATCTATAGGATATCGGCATCACTCTCAGCAGGTATGACAGCCTAAAGATGAGTGCCGGTCGTTCAGAATCGATCTGAGATTTGGTAGTGACTAACAGTTCACACGGTATTACCACCCAACAAATGAACGACTGCAGAATCCCAAACACCTGCAGTCTTCAGTACAAACAAATCTTCCCCAGATTTGTCAGACTCCCCTCGGCTATAGAAGGAATCGGCTATGACCGCCTCTAAACTCTATATTCTCGACACCAACGTATTGCTTCACGACCCGAAGTGTCTTTATGAATTTAAGGAGCAGGACATCACCATCCCGATGACTGTTCTTGAAGAGTTAGACGATATTAAGGATAGAAAGAAAAATGTTTCTCAGGAAGCACGTGCTGCGATTCGTGCCATTGATGAAATACTCAGTCATGCAGAGGATGCCGCAACCATCACTAAAGGCGTGGATATTGTTATTCCGGTAACCGCTGCCAATAGTGAAATGAAGCTAGGGCAATTGAGCATCTTCCCTGATCATGAGCTCACAGCAAGACAGGGTTTTTTGCCTCAAAACTCAAATAAAGATAACCATATTATTAACTGTGCTCTGCACATTCAGGCAACCAATCCGCACCGTGAAATTATCCTCGTAACCAAAGATATCAACATGCGCCTGAAAGCTCTGGGGGCAGGCTTAAAACGTGTTGAAGATTATCGTACTGACCAATTGGTTTCAGATATTGATCTCCTTCCCGCTGGCCACGACAATCTGGAAGGCAATTTCTGGGAACGGGTCGAAGATGTGAAGAGCTACCAGGAGGGCAGCCATACGTACCATACGGTCTCTAAAAGCCTGTTACCCAATACTTACCCTTGTGAGTACATCTACGATGATTCCGAAGAGTTTGCTGCACGGGTAGCAACAATTAGAGATGAACAGATCACGCTTCGTGATTTGGGAGTCGATCGATTGATGCAGCAAAACTGCTGGGGAATTGAGCCGATCAATATTTTCCAGGCATTTGCGATGGATGCAGTCCTTGATCCCGATCTGGATCTGGTCATTCTAAATGGTGCGGCAGGTTCCGGTAAAACGCTGATTGCTCTGGCCTGCGCATTGGAGATGGTTATTGAACAACGCCGCTACAATAAAATCATTGTCACTCGTTCTACTCCACCCGTAGCAGAAGATATCGGCTTCCTTCCGGGTACCGAAGAGGAGAAGATGACACCTTGGTTGAGTGCGATTCAGGATAACCTGGAGGCGATGCATGAGCATGATGAACGCCCTCAAAGCAGCGTTAAATATGCGATTGAAAAAGCCAATATCCAGTTTAAATCGCTTAATTTCATCCGTGGACGGAGTATTCAAGAAGCGATCGTATTGCTCGATGAAGCTCAAAACCTGACGCCATCCCAGCTGAAAACGATTGTAACCCGATGTGGTAAAGGCTCTAAGATCATCTGCTTGGGTAACCTTGCCCAGATTGATTCTAATTACCTGACGCCGCTAACCTCCGGTTTGACCTATCTGGTCGAACGATTCAAGGACTATGAAGGTGCAGCCAATGTGCATCTGGAAGGAATTTTCAGGTCCCGGCTGGCAGAGTATGCAGAAGAACACCTCTAATCACGCATCCGCAAAACCATAGAGACTAAAGTAGCATACCGCTTTAGCCCCGTAGCCATAAGGCTTCGGGGCCGAAGTGAAAACTGTTCACCTTTTAACCAGCCGTTTTTCTTTTAATCTGGTTAATTGTCTATATAATGGATTCCCTTAACATTTTTATGCAGTAAATCTCGACTGCAAAATTAAGACAGGAATATGTATCTACTGTCTTAATCCTCCCCTGAGATATTGCCGGGCATCTTGAAAGTGCCCGGTATTTTTTTATCATCCCGCAGGTAAGACAATGATCCAGCGTGTGAAAGGCCTCCTCAGCTACCTGCTGATAGGCTTAGTTAATATCTATCGCTATATGATAAGTCCTGTCATTGGACCCCGATGTCGATTCCACCCTACCTGTTCCAGCTACATGATCGAAGCCATAAAGCTACATGGCCCTTTTAAGGGAACATGGCTAGGATTAAAACGCCTGGGACGTTGCCACCCCTATAATGACGGGGGCTACGATCCGGTTCCTGGCTCAGAAGAAACAACCCAATGTGGTTGCAGCCATCACGAAAGCGATAAAGAGACAAGCACAGAGAAGAGATAATCCCTCTTGTTAATCAGTTTTTCTTCACATGTTCGACTTTTTTATTGCAGATCAGAGGGTTAATTAAATTGACACCCTTTAGCCTACTGACTATAGGGTTTAGAATACCTTAAAAATTGACCGTTCAAGATCAAGATTATGTTTACACCGCTGTCCGTAATTCTGTACGTCACTGTTTACATGGGCTTGCTGTTTGCCATCGCTCAGGTGGTTGAACGCAGAATAAAAACCTCCTCAGAGGTCAATGCTGGCAATCCAGTGATCTATGCCTTGTCTTTGGCGGTATACCACACCTCGTGGACCTTCTATGGAAGTGTCGGATTTGCTGCTTCATCGGGTCTTTTGTTTCTCGGTGTTTATGGTGGTGCCTTAATCGGTATATGTCTCTGGTGGGTGACCCTGAGACGGATGGTTCAAGCAAAAGAGACTTTCCGTATCACCAGCATTGCTGACTTTATCTCTACACGATATAACCGCTCCCAGAAAATTGCTGCGATGGTGACGATCATCGCACTGGTCGGCATACTCCCCTATATTTCATTGCAGCTTAAAGCGATTATCGATTCATTCGAATTAATCACTAACTCACCCCGTAGTGGCGCCTCCCATGAACTATCAGGATGGGTTGTAACGCTCTTCATGATTGGTTTCACCATCATTTTCGGTGTCCGACGGCTCGACCCTACCGAACGCCATCAGGGTATGATTGCCGCATTAGTCGCCGAGTGTTTGGTTAAGTTAGTCGCTTTCTTAGCCGTTGGCTTCTTTGTCACTTACACCCTCTTTGATGGTTTTGGCGATATCATGGGGCGACTACAAGAAGCTAACCTCACTCATCTGACCAGTTTCAGTGCAGTAGAAAACAGCGGATCAATGTGGCTCACCCTACTGGTTCTGAGCTTTGCTGGCATTCATATGCTGCCGCGCCAGTTCCACGTTGCTGTGGTAGAGAATTCCAGTCGAAAGCATATAAAAACCGCAATGTGGCTATTCCCGCTCTATATGCTACTGATCAATCTGTTTGTCGTCCCCATTGCAGCAGCCGGACTGCTACAGGGCCTGCCCGCAGAAAATGCCGATTATTTTGTACTGATGCTTCCACAACTTGCAGGTAGCGAAGCCCTGACTCTGCTGGTGTTTATCGGTGGATTCTCTGCCGCTACCGGCATGATTATCATTACCACTATGACGTTATCGACGATGGCGTCTAACCATCTGATCCTGCCTACGATAGAACGGGTTAATGCTTTACAACCACTACGTGCCTATCTATTGCAACTACGCTGGGTGGTGGTTGCGCTTATCTTATTGAGTAGCCTGTGGTTCGCCCGCGAGTTTGCAGAATCCTACATCCTGGCAGCGATCGGATTGCTGTCATTTGTGGCTGTACTCCAGTTTGCGCCGGCTATGTTTGGCGGTATGTTCTGGAAAAAAGGTAACAGCCTGGGCGCTTTTCTGGGCCTGACAGTCGGGTTCATTATCTGGACATACTGTCTGTTAATTCCAACCTTTATAAAGCAGGGCTGGTTTTCGGAAGCCCTACTGCTGGCAGGCCCCTGGCAAATTGGCTTACTTCGCCCGGAAGCCCTTTTTGGCTTGGAAGGTTTGAACCCGGTCACGCACGCAGTTTTCTGGTCGCTAATCTTTAACATCGGCAGCTATATTATCGGCTCCCTGATCTTCAGCCCGAACAAGAGCGAACGCAATCTGACGATGGAGTTTATCAGTGCAATGAACTCATCAGGTTCTCGCCGGGCAAGACCTACAGGCCTGGATGCTTATATCCTTCTGCAACCTAAACTGGAAGAAGCGAAAAGCCTGCTTAGCGACTACCTGAATGACGACAAAGCAGAAAGCGCTGTTAAAACCATTGCTGATGACCTGCAGGTTTCTGAAAAGCCTAAAATCACCATTATCGAGCTGGTTGAATTTCACCGCATGGTTGAACATGTATTGGCAGGCTCCATCGGAGCCGCCAGCGCACACAAAGCTATTGAAAATACCATCCGGTATAACAGCAGAGAAGAAGGCGACCTTAAAGCGCTGTACAGTCATATCGTGACTGAGCTGCAAACAACCGAAAAAGATGGCAATGAGAAAAACGGATCTGAGCAGAGCGGCTACGGACTCATTGAAGATCTTCAAAATCAGATCGATGATCTGGAAGACCGGGTAAAAGACCAGCAGAAAACCATCTCAGAGATGGAATTGAAACTTGAAGCCCGATACGAAGAGATTTTCAAATATCGAATCGAATCGCAGAAGACCAAACAGGACAATACGATGCTCAAAGCCGAACTCCAGCAGATACTGGGAAATCGGGCAGAAGAGGGATTTGTGGATAAAAGTAATTAGCAGGCAATCGTAGATATAAATAAAAAAAGAGCCCGATGGGCTCTTTTTTAAAATGTTGGAATCACAATTATTCCGCAGCTTCCTGCTTATGCAGATGAACATCCATCTGTGGATAAGGGATACTGATACCTTCTTCGTCAAAACGCAGTTTAACCGCTTCAGTCGTATCCCATAGCACTGCCCAGTAATCCGCAGAGTTAACCCATGGGCGAACCACGAAGTTAACACTGCTGTCGGCAAGCTCAGATACAGCAATAACCGGTGCAGGGTCTTTCAGAATACGCTCGTCTGCAGCAATGATCTCGTTAAGAACCTCTTTCGCCTTACGCAGGTCATCGTCATAACCGATACCGAAAACCATATCCACACGACGAGTGTCACGAGCAGAGTAGTTAGTGATAACACCACTGTAAATTGCACCATTCGGGATAATCATCTCTTTGTTATCACCGGAACGCATAACTGTGTTGAAAATCTGAATATCTTCCACAACACCTGCAACACCGGCAGCTTCAACAAAATCACCCGCGCGGAACGGTTTGAACACGATCAGCATGACACCGGCCGCAAAGTTTTTCAGGGAATCCTGCAAAGACAGACCGATTGCTAAACCAGCGGCACCGACCAAAGCAATCAGCGATGTTGTATCAACACCCAGTTGATCTAACGATGCGACAATCACGAACAGTAGCAGAACAACACTAGCAATCGAAGAGATGAAATTAACCAGCATGTCGTCCATCTTCGCTTTGCGAAGCAGACGTTCAGCTACTTTCATTACCTGCTTAACCACCCAGCGACCAACAAAAAAGATTGCCAGCGCCAGCGCAATATCCACGATCCATGGAAATACGTAAGCATCAAAGAAATTTTCCATTTGGGTTCCCCTGAAAAAATCGAAAAAAAAAGTGAACGAATTTAAACAAACGCAATCTGAACAACAGCCAAACAGGCTTGCTGAGGCTGTCTCCCTTAAGTAGGTATTGCAGGAATTTCACTTCGCCCTGATGAAAGCTGCACGAATACCTTAAAACAACCTGTTAAGCGACCAGTTTAATCCGTACAATATGACAAATTCTAGTGTTCAAACAAATGTATTAATGAAAAAGTTAGCCCTCATCTCTTTACTACTATTTTCTGTATCCGCCCAGGCACAGAAAGGCCATATCGCTGACGATGCTATGGTGTATGTCCATAATGGACCGAGCAATTCGTACCGGATTATTACTCGTATAAAAAGCGGCACCCCTGTCACTATTCTTAAACGAGATGCCTCATCTAAGTATGTTCAGATCAAAATGCCCAAAGGGCGTATTGGCTGGGTAGAGCCTACCGCGGTAGATCCTGGCGATAGTATCTCTGTTAGATTACCTAAGCTGCAGAGTGACCTTGAACAGAGCCAGACAATGGTAAAAGAGCAGGCTGAGAAGATTGTTGAGCTCCAGCAGGAATCTAAAAACCTGAAGAACACCAACGAGTCACTCAATTCTGAAGTTCAGCAGTTAAAAGCAAAGATTAAAGATCTGAATTTTCAGATCGAAAGTAGCGATGAAAGCAACCTGATGCGCTGGTTCACCCATGGCGGCCTGGTTGCCTTAGGTGGGGTTTTCTTAGGGCTTATCCTTCCGTACTTCCCTAAGCGACGCAAACGCAAAGACGAGTGGTTTTAATCCACTGTCAGCCGCTCATAAAAAAAACCGAACTTTGTTCGGTTTTTTTTTACTTTTTCACTTGCATATTTCGATTTAGTAATAAATTAACGTTTTATTAAACAACGGCATTAATTCGCCTATAAAAACACAGAAATATTTAGCTTTTCCCTTAAAAATCATAAAGATAGCTTATTGATTACTTTTTAACCAATACGTCATATCCTAGCGTAAACTGGGGCTTTTGGACGGTTCCTAAAAGCTTTTTTACAGAGTTATCCACAGAGTTTGGGGACAACCTCAGAAAGGCCCCAGACAACGCCTTTTCGAGCATTTTCGCAGCGCACAAAAGTATTCACACTGTTACTCATTAGAGTGTTCAGGTTATTGCTCATAAACAAAACTAATCACCCGGATTAACAGATCCAATTAGATAGTTCTAATAAGGCTTGATTAAATAGACACATCCAAACGGTATTGAGAGAGAAAAGCGATGAAGCGTATTACTATTTTTGGTCGTGAAGGTTGTGGTTTCTGTAAGCGTGCTAAAGAAGTCTGTGAAGCTAAAAATCTTGATTTTCGCTACGTCGACATTCACAAGGAAGGGATCAGTAAAGCAGATCTTGAAAAGACAGTTGGCAAACCGGTAGAAACAGTTCCTCAGGTTTTCTGCGGTCAGGAGCACATTGGCGGTTATACAGAACTTGCAGCATTTCTGGAAGCAGAAGGGGTTTAAATTCCGGATTCAGCCCCCACTACTTACTTAAGACAAAAGCTCAGTTGCCGATATTTAGTGTTAAGCAAAAAATTTCGGTTATACTGCTTAAAGGTTGTAGTTGGTATTCGGCCAACTTAGGAGTGAGTTATGATGACATTTGCTACCCTTGTTGCTATTGCTGCCGGCGTAATCATGCTGCAGATGTGGGAAAGCAACACCAAACGTGCGCAGCCAATTCGGGTTGAAACCGAAGAGGAACTGCAAAAACGTTACCGCGGTCGACGCTAACAACGACTTTATCCCGTAGCCCGAGTTTCCCCTTCCCTGGCTACGTTGATAACGGTAGCCCCTGTATCACGCAGGGGCTACTCTATATTTAATTCGCTTCTTTCCATAAACGTAGCGCCAGCCCACCAGCCCTTTCAGTTTTTCTTTCAGTCGCTGCTGTAAGTATTCCTTTTGTAGTAAAAAGTGCCAGGGATTCACGGGCACGGGTAATGCCCGTATATAAAAGCTCGCGGGTCATAAGCGGTGAATCTACTGGGGGCAGGAGCAACGCCACTCTGGTAAATTCAGACCCCTGACTCTTATGGACGGTCATCGCATAGACGGTTTGATGTTCAGGCAGACGACTTGGCAGAACACTGCGCACCTCCCCTTGCTGCTCAAAAAACACTTTGATTCTTCCGTCGGGCTCCCTGTAGGCAATACCTATATCACCGTTAAATAAACCGAGGTTTTGATCATTGCGGGTTATCATTATCGGTCGCCCTGGATACCATAGCCCCTCTTCTTTGATCAAACCGCGACTTTGCAGCCCTTGTCGAATCCTATCATTCAAGCCAACAACACCATATGGGCCTTCACGCAGGGCACAAAGTAACTGGTAGTTCGATAGATAATCCAAACTCTGTTCAGGCGTTAACCCCTGAGCAATATCTCGCAACAACTTTGCATGGAAATTGACGGTTTCACTGATCATTAACTCATAACTATCAGCGCTCAGGTTATGTTGTTGCAGATCAGAATAGCCTGCCTTTAGTACACAAGAAACAGCCTGCTTATTGCCGAGATTAACCGCACGCGCTAATTGCCCTATACCGCTGCTTTCATCAAAACGATAACTTTTACGCAGTAAAGCAAGGCAATCCGCAAAAGGGGTTCCCTCCGAAATAGGCAGTACTTCAGGTAACTGGCATAGATCAAACAACTGATCAGCCTGCTTAGGGCCATAATCTAATTGCCCAGGCCAACTACAGATATCACCCAAAACACTGCCCGCCTCAACTGAAGCCAGCTGATCTCGGTCACCTAATAATATTAAGCGAGCCTCTGCAGGCAATGCTGCCAATAAACGGCACATCATAGGCAGATCAACCATGGAAGCTTCATCCAGTACAAGCAAGTCCAGATGCAGTGGATTTTCCTGGCTATGTTTAAAGCGAATACTGTTGGGAATGACACCTAAAAGGCGGTGCAGAGTCCCCGCTTGCTCCGGTATTAGTTCTGCGATATCAGCGTCTAGTGATAAGCGTTGTTTAGCACTACTTATCGATTCGCCTAGCCTCGCAGCCGCTTTACCGGTCGGAGCAACCAGTTTAATGTTTATATTTCTGCTATGCGCTTTTGCTTGTGCGATATAGAGCGCAAGTAATTTGATCACTGTGGTGGTTTTTCCCGTGCCTGGTCCACCACTGATCACTGAAAAACGTTTTTGAACGGCTACCGCAGCCGCAACTTTCTGCCAATCAATTTCCTGATTAGCCATTGGAAAAAGCTCAGCCAGCCCCTCTTTAAGCAACGCCCGGTCGACATCGACAGTCTGAGCACGGTTAATTAGCTGAGAGGCTATCGCTGATTCGTACTCCCAATACCTTTTAAGATAAAAGCGCTCCTGATCGAACAATAACAGAGTATTAGAATCCAGTTCCGGTTGCCCAAGGATAAATGCTTCGGCTTTCAGAGAACTCCAGTCTTGTTGATTGATAACTGATTCTATCTCTTCATCCCAGTAGCCTTTGGCAGATAACAAGCGCAGCTTGGGAAGACAGACATTGCCTGAAGCTAATTCGAAACTAACCAAAGCAGCTAAGTAGATCAATTGCGGTTGTGAAGGCTTTTGCTCAGCTACCAGCTTTGCAAACTGGAAATCCACATTGCGTATCAGCCCATTCTCGGCCCATCCCTTCAAATCGATTAACGCTTTATTTATTTCAGGCATTGATCAGTTCTCCAGCAAACAACTGATCCATCTTCTCGATAAGCTCACGCTCGGGGCGGTTACTGAAAACCCCTAAAGTGGTGTTACCGCTATCCTTCCCGCAAGCAGTCATACCTCGTAGGAACAGATAGAAAACTCCACCAAAATGCTTGTCATAGTCATAGTTAGGAACACGCTGCATCAGTAAGCGATGAACTGCCAGTGAGTAGAGCAGGTACTGAAGATCGTAACGATGCTCAGCCATAGCTCGCTCTAATGCTTCCTGGGTATAACAATCAGCACGGTTACCCAGGTGGTTAGACTTATAGTCCAACACGTAATAACGATCATCTACCCGGAATAAAAGATCGATAAAACCTTTCAACATCCCTTTTAAAGGCTCAAAAGCGACGGGGCGGGTCTGCGCCGAAAGCGCATCGTAACGGCGAATCAAGCCTTCCAATTGAGCAACCTGCAGGTGATCCGCTTTGAGCATAAATTCCATCTCCACCAGCCTGTCTTTATCCCGCACCTGACCCAGGGAGAAACCACCATCGCCCAATTCAGTTTGCAACACATCCACGATAAGTTGATCAATGACAGGCTGCCAGGCCTCTTCATAACCTGCCAGGATGAGCTGCTCGGAGATCTGTGCCTGATACTCGATTCTGCATTCAGGGTTATGCAGATAAGTATAAAAATCGATCTCCTCAAAGACTGAGTGAAGGAAGGTCCCTGCATTGGCACCCTTCGGAAAGTTAAAAATAGTCATGCCATCATCACCGACCTGTTCCTCTCCTGACTCTTCAACCACTTCGAGGTCCAGGCCCGGTAATACAGGAAGATGCTCTGCAGAATGTCTGCTCAAAGCAGAGTAACTACTTACTCTCCAGCTACGATCAATTTTCCCAGAGAATTCCCGCACGGATAATGCTTCCATTTCAGGTTCATCAACAAAAGCAAACATGTCCTTTTGTGCACCATGATCCGGTGGCGAGCAGATCTGAATGGCATCAGAAACCTGACTTAATTGCGATAGGGCCTCATCCAGGTTATCCCCGTTTTGCAGTAACAGATAACCTATCGCGCTGTCACTCAAGCGGGATTTTTTGCTGTTTCCAAGACGTATATCCGCAAGCCCCAGATAGCAGCGGTAAACCGAGCGGGTAAGCGCAACATATAGCAGACGTAACTCCTCGGCTAACCGCTCCTTATCGGCTTCTTCCAGCGCCCCTTCCCCCGAAGAAAGATCTAATACAGCAGTTCCCTCATCATCATGATAGAAAGCCGTTTTCTGCTCCCGAAAGTTAGCGATAAACGGCAGAAAAACGATGGGGTATTCTAACCCCTTAGATTTGTGAATCGTAACGATCGTTACCAGATTCCTTTCGCTTTCCAGGCGCAGAATTTTGTCGTCACTGGCCCCAGAAGGATTAGCTATCTGTTCATTGAACCAGCGAATAAGACCCGATGTTCCCTCAACCTCACTACTTGCCTGTTGCAGTAGCTCCGCCAGGTGTAACAAATTTGTCAGTCGACGTTCCCCACCCATCTGTTCTAGCAAGCGAGCAGAAAGGTTACGCTGATGCAGCATCCGGCTTAGACAGGGTAGTACCCCAAGTTTAAGCCAGATCTCTTGATATTCAGTAAACTCCGCAACAACGCCCTCCCAGGCATTCTCATCGTAGTTGAGCTGGTCCAGCTGCTGTACGTTCTGTAAGAGTATCTCCGTGGCTAAAGCCGCTTTAAGTGCTCTCTCATTTTGTGGCTGCTCGACTGCTGCCAGAATCAAAGATAACTCGAGTGCTTCCTGGGAATTAAAAACTGAATCCTGATTACTCAGATAAACACAGGGGTGCTCATAAACGGCTAGAGCCCGCCTTATCTCCTCCGCTTCAAAGCGGTCACGGACCAGTACCGCAATATCGGAGCCTTCAACAGATCGGTCGCCTATAGAGGCATCACCACTCAGCAACCGGTCAATTTCTGAAGCGGTAGACTGAGCAAAAGCAGATAAATACTGCACTTTATTAAGCGGTTCTTCGCTCTCTAAGTGCCAGATATTTAATGCCGCGGGTTCATGCTGTTGAATCGTTAATTTCTTAGCTGATTTACCCGCTGCTTTTACTGGGGTAAACGGGATATCTTCATCGTAGATAAATGCGGAGTCCGCAAACTGAAACAATTTATTGACCGCATCAACCATACCGGACGTCGATCGCCAGTTTGTATCTAGCGTATAAGTTTCGCTGACTGATCGGCGCGCCTGAATATAGGTAAAGATATCCGCACCGCGGAATGCATAAATTGCCTGTTTAGGATCTCCGATCATGACCAATGCAGAATTGAATGGATCCGAGTACAAGTGTGAGAAAATCCCATACTGAAGAGGGTCAGTATCCTGAAACTCATCAATTAGCGCTACTGGAAACTGCTCCCGAACCGCACTCACCAGCAAACCCGTTTGATCAACGCTCAATGCTGCGCTGAATCCGGTTAATAGGTCATCAAAGGTTTGCAGTTGATACTCAGCTTTTGTTCGCGCTAAACGTGTTTCAACCTCTTTGAGAGCACTGGTCAGTAAGATTTCTCTCACAGGAACAGAGGAAGCTAACAGATCATCTATCTGAACAAAAAGTGGATGTTCAGGGGCGGCCCCCTTAGTGGTTTTTTCAATCAAAACAGACTGAGTAAAGCGCTGCAGAATACCCTTTAAGGTTTTGCCCGGCTCTAACTGCTCAGACGCAGCATATTGGTCTATTTGCGCCAACCACTTTGGCAGGCTAGCTTTAGTGTAACTCCGTTTATTCACATCCGAAGCTTGAATTAAAGACTGAAGGTCATCGCTGTTTGCAAGCCAAGCTTGCTTAAAATTATTAAGTGTTTCAATCCACTCATCATAGGCTTCCTGAAGATTCACCCTGGATAGATCAGGTTCAAGGCGAATCTGTCTACCAATTAACCCCCGCAGGTCCATAATCAACTGTTCCGGGGACTGCCAACAGTGGTTAAAGACAAGATCTGCAACAGCGCCTTGCATTGGATAGATATTGTTGCGCCAATAATCTAGTACGGCACTACGAACCAGACTTTGATCATCCTGTGTAAGCTCTGTATCAAACAGGGATCCACTCTCAAAAGCATGCCGTTTCAGCATGCGTTGGCAAAAACCATGGATAGTGAAAATAGCCGCTTCATCCATCTGCCGGATCGCCTGGTCTAACAACTTAACAGCCTGAGCGATATCATTAACCTGAGCTTTCAACGCGGCAAGGAAGGGATCAGATACCTGATCGGTTAGGAAACTATTTCGAGCATCAACAATACGCTGTCTGATTCGATCCCGCAGCTCCTCCGTGGCGGCTTCAGTAAATGTTACTACCAGAATTTGATCCGGCCCCAGGGGTTTATCACCCACCTGGCCTAGCCCTAACAACAGCCTTAGATACAACGCTGTAATAGTGTAGGTCTTGCCCGTTCCGGCACTGGCTTCGATTAGTTGCTGTCCGACCAAAGGAAAAGTGAGCGGATCCAGGGCATGTACTTTAGTCATCTTTGCCCTCCTCAACACAGCTCAATAAAGGCTCGTAGATCCGTTCCGCCAGCGGTATAAACTGAGTTACAAATGGCTCAAAGTCAGAGAAAGCTCTACGTAGGTAAGGATTATCTTGCAATCCATTGCTGTAAGCAGATCCGTAGAACTGGTTTTCCAATGCCGACATCACTTTGTCCGGATCTTTAGCCTGCTGTTCAAAGTACTTATGCGCCGATCCAGCATCAAATGCTTGTGGCGCCGTTTGCCCCTGTTGATAAAAGCGAATCAGATCCGCTAATAGTTCGGTCGCTTTCTCAGCGGGCACGGCTTTATAAAAAACTTTACCCGACAAGCCTCGGTAGACCGTATTCCGACAGGCTTGATTGCTTGCGCACAACGCCAGATGTTCTACCCAAGTAGAAAGACGGTCGCGCGCGTTCACCTGGGCCGGACGATAACGCAACAAGTGATCCGGATAGCAGCTATCCAACCACCCCTGAAGCTTAACTTCACCTATGCTGAGATTAATCTCTATCCTCTGTGGAGTACCCTCAGATAAGGGTTTTAGCTTCTCTGCCAACTCCAGAGAATCATGGCGTAGCTTGTTCAAGTTAAGTTCACCCGCTCGCGCTAATGGAAGGCGGCCTTCAGCTAGAATCGCCTTATCCAGGCGTTCCAGATCCCTGTCTTGTAGAGCAGATTGCAAGTAGCGTTGTTTCAGCAGGTATGAAGAGAGGTTGTCGAGAGAAAAGGGTTCTTCATCCTGAGCCTCTATCTCTGAGTTACCGAAATAAACCTTTAAACGGTTATTAAAGAAGCTGCGGCAGGGGTCGCGCAGAAAGCTTATTAATTGCTTTAGTTCTAACTCTGGAAGCGCTTCTGAGGTAAGGTCTTCGGTTAAAAACACCTCAGCGGCACGACTTTCCGCCTGGGCAGCAGGCAACCACTCTGAAGCAAAACTGAAGTAGTCCCCGGCAGACTTAAAATATTCAGGACTAAAAGCCACCAAAGGGTGTTGAGTTTTTATGTGCGCACGTAATTTTTCACCACTGTTACTACAACTTAGCTCCTCATCCCCCTCCAGTACATACCCCTGCTCAGCATAATCAAGCAGTTCACTGACCAGTACAGAAGGAATCTTTTCATTGTTATCTCTGATCGAGCGGCCGATGTAACTGATATAAAGCTTTTCTTGCGCTGATAACAGTGCCTCCATAAACAGGTAGCGGTCATCATCTCGTCGAGAACGATCACCACGCCGTGGATAATCTGTCATCAAATCGAATCCTACAGGCGGAATCGATCGTGGGTACGTACCATCATTCATTCCTAATAGGCAGACAACGCTGAATGGAATTGAACGCATTGGCATTAAGGTACAAAAGTTAACCGAACCGACCATAAAACGCTGGCTTGAGCGTTGCTGATTGATTCCATCGATCAGGTAATGGGCAATAACGGAAGGCGACAAGGCCTGGGAGTAATTGGCATCTTTCAACTGTTCCTGAAGGCCCTGCAAAGTTTTACGGATAGTATTCAGGCTAATCTCATCCTGCTCATCCGCAGTAAAATAATTTTCCAGAATCTGGTTAATCACTTCGATCCAGGTACTGAATTCATGATCCTGAGTAAAGTGAAGCCTTGTTTCATCGAGCAGATCTATAAAACCGGCTAATTTCCCTAACAGCTCAGATTCAAGTCCTTCTATCTCGGTATAGGGAGCTACACCTTGCCAATATTCACTCCCTTCCCCCAGTGCGTAACCCACCAGCATACGCTTAATACCAAAGCGCCAGCTATTTTGCTCAAAAAGAGGCAGTTCCCATATAGAACGTTGCTCAGAATCCATCCCCCAGCGGATATTTACCTGATCTACCCAGAAGCGTAGTTTCTGAAAACTTTTTTCATCCAGACCCACCCGGCGCATCACCGCGGGTACCTCTAACAACTCTAAAACATCTGATACCGTAAAACGGGAGCTATTAAGTTTGAGGATCTTTTCAAAACTGAGCAATAATGGGTTTTCCTGACGATTGCTTCGGTCAGAAATTGAATAGGGTATGTACCGCTCTGCTGGGGCATTTGCAAAGACTGCCTCAATGTAGGGTGCATAAGCAGCCACATCTGGCATCATGACAATCACATCGCGCGGTTTTAAGAGTGGATTCTTCTCGAACATGTCCAGCAACTGATCATGAAGCACTTCGATCTCACGAAGCGCACTATGACAGCTATGCAGCTCGATGGAACGATCTTCACGATCAAGCCGATGCTTGCCGTGACTATTATCTATCTGTTCAGGCAAGCGGGTCGGGTTTTCCAGATCCAGAATATCCTGTTGGATCGCACTCAACAGAGAGCCGCGTTCAGGATCAGCGTAGGCATCTATCTCATCCAGAGCGTTGTCTTGCAACTGGTACAGATAGTCACGACCTAATTTACCCATTGAAGCCAACAGCGGGTTGCCTTCTGCATAATCTGAAAAATCCAGATCCGGTTTACTAAACCAACGCCGATTGAGCCGGGCAATCTGCGACTGATCAAGTATATCCCCCCAATAGTAGCGGCAAGGGTTCATCACCATTAGGTGGACATCGATACGCTTCCCCAATGCCTGAAGCGCATGGACATAGTTTTGCGGCAATGCTGAGATTCCAAAGACAAAAAGACGACGAGGTAACTTCTCTGCCGCCGATGGATTTTTGAGTCCATCAACAAAGGCACTGAACATATTTGCACGATGCCAATGAGATTGCTGAAGGTCTTCCGTATAAGACTTCAACTCCCTCCACAACACGGGCTGCCAGGGGTGGCGTGCAGCGGCTATATCTCCACCCTGCTCCCAGTCCTCTATCCAGTCTGGGCGATAAACCAGATACTGATCGTAAATATCGGCAATTTTGTTGCACAACTGATACAGGCGGAATCGATCATCATCGTCGGCAAGGTATTGTTGTAAAGCGGAAAAAACAGGTTGCTTTAGCATAGCCGGTAGCACAGCCATCAACTTCCAACTCATCGCCTCTTTGTTATATGCCGACCGCTCGGGTACATCAGGAAGAACCTCAGAAAAATGCTTCCAAAGAAAAGAGGCAGGAAGAGGAAAATCAATCGAAGCGGCTATGCCCGACTTATCTGCAAGCTCAAGTTTCAGCCACTGAGCCATTCCCGGACTCTGAACAAGAATCTGTTCTGCAACAAAAGGATCTGAAATCGGATCTCTGCGTATCAGTTCAGTAAGCAGGTCCTTCAGCACCAATAGAGAGTTTGAATGATATACCTGAAACATCCGTGCCTTGATTCAGTATTGATTAATTTGTCGGGTGAGAAACTCTACTTTACTGAAGTCGATCTTTTTTGTCAGAAAAATAATTTCTCGCTGTAACAAGGATGCAACATCGATTTATAGAATAGGCGTTCCATTTAAAACGACTCGCCAAGTGAGGCTAAGTATGTACCCTATCCAATGCATCGAAGTAATACGAGTTGAAGACGAATTCACTGAGGCCGAGCTGAAATTCAAGTTACCCATTCGCTCGAATGAACAAGAACAACAGGATTACACCTTAAGGCTAAAAGAGATCGAAGCACTTAAAACACAGATTGAACTGGAAGTTGCATGAGCATTAGCGGGCTAGATCAGCGGAACCGGCTTGACCCGCTTGATCGCCAGGGATCTCATCTGGCACGGGTAAACTGCCAAAACCTTCCTCTTCGGACCAATAATCTCTTCCTTGCTCTACACGAACAACACCTTTAAAACGCTGCTTCAGGTATTCAACCGCTTCAGGAAGTGTGTCGATATCACAGAGAATTACACCACCACGGTCATTATCAGTAGAAAAAAGAAAACTTTTCATATCTATCCTCAAAGTTGAGGGCAGATCATTACATAGAGTAAGGTAGGTTTAAAGACTAATCGACATAAACACTGATGCCAATAAAGGCTAAATTGAAACCACGCAATTTTTCCCCTTACGCTTTGCTTCATAAAGCGCCGAATCTGCTCTGTGCATCAGTGCCTGAACATTATCACCGTTTTTGAAACTTGTGATTCCTATACTCACACTGGCCTGCAATTTTTCGCCACCTTCCAGAACAAACTGATAATTCTGCAGGCTTTCACGGACGCGTTCCGCAACAACTGATGCGCCCTCCACATCGGTTGAAGGCAGTAAAATAGCAAACTCCTCGCCACCATATCGATAACCACTATCCAGGGTACGCAACGAAGATCGAACCAGGGTACCAAAAGTTTCCAAAACCTTGTCTCCTGTCAGGTGACCATGGTTGTCATTGAGCTTTTTAAAATCATCCAGATCAAAGAAACAGAGGGTGAATGGATGGTGATAACGTCGAGCTGTTTCAAGAGCATCTTCAAGCTGGTTATAGAAATGCCTTGAGTTATGCAGGCCCGTCAGGCTGTCCGTGATACTTAGTTCTTTATAAACCCTTTCTCGCTCAAGTAACTCAAATTCTGCCTTCTTCCGTGCACTGATATTCTCCAGAGTTTCAATCGCACCAATCATCTCTCCTGATGAGCTGTATATTCCGGCAGCAGTGAAGTGCAACCAAGCTCCCTCCTCACCACAATCCGGGAAATAATCCTCACCTTCATAAGCATCTTCAATCAGTTCAGATCGGGTACATTTATTGGTGTAATAGTGCTTCACATCCTGATCTTTACCGCCTTGTAGAATAAGGTCCGCAAGACAAGGACGATTACTTGAGTAGAAAGGCTTCCAGTGATCACGGGTTCCAATCATATCAGCTCGATTAAAACCACTAAGCGCTTCCAGTGCGGAATTCCAGTGAATAACGGTATGGTCTTTATCCAAAACAAAGGTAGGCAATGCAATTCTGTCAAACATCTGCATCAGCATCGCCTGATCGACTGTTTCGGAGATTTTCATCTTTGGTTCCAGAGAGAGCGGTACGACTTTAGATTCCATGTATAGGTCAACATCCACAACTGATCGTCTATGTAAATTTCAAACAAAATAATCAGTAACAAGAGTGCATTAGGAAATCCCAAACATCAGCACAACTAACGATTATTACTTTAAAAGTAGACGACTTTACGAGTAAATGAAGGAAAATTCATAAATCCAAATCAAACAAACTGTAAAGTTAGACTAATTGCCCGGTTTACTCCTCTAATCCAGTCCAGAAATCAACCGGATCACAACGCTCAACGAGTTCCCCCTGACGAAAACATAAAGTTGAACCCAGACCAATCACTTGAGCTTCCGCAGGTAATAGCGACTGACTGCCTATCACTAATCTTCTACATGGTTCATCTGCACCTATTTTCAAACAAACCTCACCTTTCAGCTCTGTGACCCTTTCCTCATACTCAATAAAGGCGATTGGCTCGTGCTCTGTTTCAGTTGCAGAGTAAGCAAAAAGCATTTCACCGTCCCAGTGAATAAAACTATGCGAACTAAGCCGGTTTAATCTTCCTGCATAATCAGACACAAGCGCCAGACGCATCTCAGGATCTGGCCAGCCTTCACTCCAAAGCTTGCGAATTCGTTCCTGTAATAAACAGAAAGCCCGTTCCTGCGGCATACAACTAAGTGGCCATTGGTCCCCTATAGGATATCGCTCATTATCCTCGATACCCGGCACTTCACCATTCATAGAGAACAAACAAGGTAGCCCTCTTTGAGGCCGAAAATAAGGCTGGATATCACCAGCTTCAAGGGGCATTTCATCCATATAAAACGCAAGCCCCAGGACCTGAGCATTCTGGCCTGAAAAAGGCGTAGTATTAATAAGCTGAGATATTGACGCAGAATCCTGAGCTGTATGCCTGTGCACATTTGAATCACAGATGCTGGCCACTCCAACAGCTAGAGGAGAACGCTCCATATCCATCTCAATCTGGACCGGTAATTCGCTATATACCGTTAAGAACTTAGGGACCATCTACCCTTCCTATTTACGCCGCTTGCTTCAACTGCTCTTTAGCACCAACAAAGTAGATCACCCCGATTGCCCAAATAATCAGCGGCAATACAATCCAGTTCATCGCTTGCCACCCCAACGCAGCTTCCATCCAGCCCGATGACAGCGCCGAAACCGTCACCATGCTAAATACAATAAACTCATTTGCAGCCTGAGATTTAGCCTTCTCAGCAGGTCGATACGCAGTTGTGACCAACTGGGTAGCGCTGATAAACATAAAGTTCCAGCCTATTCCCAAGAATAGTAGTGCGGTCCAGAAGTGCCACTCTGATACGCCCATCAAGTTGATGCCAATACAGCCCAGCATAAACAACGAGCCAGCATACATTACCCGATTAAGCCCAAAGCGGCTGATCAGGCTACCGGTAAAGAACGAAGGTACGAACATACCTAAGACGTGCCATTCAATCACATGTGCAGCCTGAGAAAAGCTAAACCCACAACGAGCCATTGCAAGCGGTGTCGCGGTCATCAACAGATTCATGACTACATAGCTCACCATGCCGACAATCGCCGCTACAATAAACTTCGGCTGGGCGAGAATGCTTAACAGAGGCCGCTGCTCTCCATCTACGTCTGCACCTGCGTGAGGGATATGCGTAAAGAACAACATGACAAGTGCAATAGTATAGAGAATCAACAGGCCGAAAAATGCCCCCATAAACTCAGCTTCGCCGAGTATATCCTGACTAATAATTGCCAGTTGAGGGCCGATTACCGCAGCGATGACACCACCTGCCATCACAAAAGAGATTGCTTTGCTACGCTGCTCTTCCGGACAAACTTCTACAGCAGCAAAACGGTATAAAGTTCCGAAGCCAATTCCAATCCCTAACAAGAAAGTACCAAAAGAAAACAGATAAAACTGTTGCCAATTTAAGGCCTGAATGCACACGATTGCGCCAAGAATTCCTACCGAGTTACCAAGATAAAAACCGTTCTTACGCCCAATTCTGCGCATGATGAGTGAAGCAGGTATTGTTGCCAGCATCAATCCAATAAACTGTGTGGCCACTGGAAACGTCGTCAGGGCGGGGTCTGCTGACAGACTCTGGCCAATCAAAGCCACTACTGATACTAAGAGAATATTCCCAGTAGTCAGCAATGCCTGACATCCAGAAAGAAGAAAAACATTCCTGCTCATAATGAAGACTCCTGAATACTACTACCAAAACGTCGTTTATATTCACTGGGATTGATCCCTAAACGACGAACAAAAACACGCCTTAAGTTATCCGCAGTATAAAACCCTGACCTTTCAGCGATGTTTTGTAAGTTTAATTGCCCTTCTACCACCAGTTGCTGAGCAAGGTTCAGTCGACAGTTCTCAACATAGGCTGCGGGAGAAAGGTCAAAGATGTTTTTGAAAAGACGAAAGAGGTGCCTTTCACTGATACAACCTACCTCGCATAACCGTGCCAAGCTCAGGTCATTTGCCAAATTCATTTCTATATAAGCGACTACTTTGGCAACGGCACCTGTGGCTTTTTCCTGCGCCTGAAGCTGGATACTGTATTGTGACTGCCCTCCTGGACGCTTCATAAATACCACCAGCTCCCTGGCGACTTCCATGGCGATGCGGTGCCCGTAATCCTCTTCCACCAAAGCCAGTGCCAAGTCGATACCTGAAGTAACACCCGCTGAAGTAAAGAGATGGCCCTGCTTAATCCAGATCGCATCGTCATCTACTTCCAGCCCATCGTACTCTTTGGCAAGTAACTGGCTACAGCGCCAATGGGTCGCTACTTTCTTTCCCTTAAGCAGCCCGGCTTCGGCCAGTAAAAAAGCGCCACTACAGACTGAACCTAAACGTCGTACATTTCGCTCTTGTGCTTTAAGCCAGGCGAGTAGAACATCATTTTTCAATTGTTCCGAAATACCCCGACCACCGGCAATCAATAGGGTATCCAGCTCGGGTGCTTCGTCATAGCCGTAATCAGGTAATAGCCGCATACCGGAATTGGTCCGTACCGGTGTATCCTTATGCGGGCCCAGAATCAGGATCTCGTAAGCATCACGCGCCAAAGCAGTATTCGCCGAAGCAAACACCTGCAAAGGCCCCGTAACATCAAGGATCTGGCAGTCAGGATGGGCGTAAACAGCAACAGTCTTCACAAAGTTACTCCAAAGTCGGTTACTTCAGAGTATCTCTTGATTCACTTATGTCAGCAATGACAAAGATCCGGCAAATTCCGCCATGTAAACTATGAAAGGAATCAAACCAGCTTACAGTGACAACACATCGATCTTTTGCGGATTAAAGCTTTGCACCGCTTCTGAAGGGTCGACGGGTTTCTCCAGGTTAGCCGCCTGAGCACTATCTGGCGCAATACCATGTGGGAAACCATGCTGCAGACCTTTAAAGTCAAACAGCGCAGTATCTGCAAGATGCGATGGGACAACATGTTGAAGAGAGCGGAACATCGTTTCAATCCGCCCAGGGAAACGACGATCCCAGTCCTGAAGCATCTCTTTAATCACCTGGCGCTGCAGATTCTCCTGAGAGCCACAAAGGTTACAAGGAATGATCGGAAACCCTTTCAGTTCGGCAAAAGCGGCTATATCTTTCTCTCTGGAGTATGCCAGCGGCCTGATCACCATGTTCTTGCCATCATCAGAAACCAGTTTAGGCGGCATGGATTTTAGCTTTCCACCATAGAACATATTCAGGAACAGGGTTTCCAGAATGTCATCACGGTGGTGGCCCAGCGCAATTTTATTCGCGCCAATCTCTTCAGCAAATCCATACAGGGATCCACGGCGTAATCTGGAGCACAAGGCACAGGTGGTTTTCCCTTCTGGCACCACCTCTTTGACCACTGAATAAGTATCGCGCTCCAGAATATGGAACGGTACACCAATAGATTCCAGATAAGCAGGTAAAACATCTTCCGGGAAGCCTGGTTGCTTCTGATCCAGATTCACCGCTACCAGTTCGAAATTAACCGGCGCGCTGCGCTGTAAGTTCATCAGGATATCGAGCATAGCGTAAGAATCTTTGCCTCCTGACAGGCAAACCATGACCTTGTCACCCTCTTCAATCATATTGAAGTCCTGAATCGCACGACCCATTTCGCGGCGCAGACGCTTCTGCAATTTATTCAGACGCGTTTTCTGCTTCTTTTGCTCGGCAATTTCGGCTTCGGTGAGAGATGATGTTTGGCTTTCAGGGGTAGTGCTTGTGGTCATGACGTTACGCTCAATTTAGGAGCAGGAATTATACATCATGGCTGGACCTGATACACTGAAATCTATTCGTGTAAAAACAGCACTATTCTAACGAAATAGCGAGAGGTGAAAGGAAGCAATATGAATAGATTGATCAGATCACTCCTGGGCGGATTAATACTGCTTTTCTGCTTTGCTGTGCATGCTTCACCTGTTGCAAAAATCACGATGAAAGGCGCATTCGAAGACCACTATGATTGGGTCAGCCAGTCTCTTGAAGAGCACCGTTTCTACGTTATCCTGGAGCCAAACATCGGCAGATCCCTTTCCAACTTTAAAGAACGCTGGGGTGAAGATTATAACCGTAATGGCTACGAAGAGATCCGCAGTCTGGTTTTCTGTAACCCATGGTATGTTAATCAGGTTGTAAATAAAGATCCGGAGATGGCTGCACTCTGCCCTTTATCGGTCACACTACTCCATAAAGGGGGAACGACAGACGTTCTGCTGCTTCGACCCAGCCAGCTCAAACCCAACAGCCCTGCCCAGGCTATTCTTGAGGAGCTGGAAACAGATATCATGAAAGCGCTAAATGCGGCGCAGAAGCCTTAAGGTAGCTGAATCCAGTTAATCTCTGCCGCGGTTTCCGGGCCGACTACGACCTGCTCCAGGCTATTTGGTATCAGTGAAAACGAAGTTGTCTGGGGAACCCGGCCGCCCATCACCTCTGCTCGATATTGAGGCAATAACGGTGCCTGGTGCGGATCAGCATAGCCCTCAGGCCATATCGGCTGGTTAGTTTCCAGCCGGTATTTATCACTCGCCCCCAGCGTGTGCAGGATTTCGTGGACAGTAACAAAGTTGTTCTGAGCCTGATAATCAATACTGGCAAAGCCATTAACCACACCAATCATACCTTTCTGCAAGCCTAAAGAGTGCTCGAGAACCTGACGATTTTTCGGTGAGAAAAGCCGCAAATAAATCTTGATATCGGGGTCTACACCCTCCCAGCTATCATTCTTCCATCCCCAATAACGTAGACTCAGGCTCCAGATGACACTATCAAGGATACTTGGATTGCGAGGAGGCTTAGGGGGCTGTGCGACAACAGGTGGCGCAAGCTTTACTTCGACAGGCTTAACATCAACAACACCGTAACGTTCAGCCTCACGGACAAAAAAGTGCTCTATCTCTTCAAAATGTTCAGGTTGCAGAACATCCAGATAGACCTGCGTATCAGCACGCTCATCAGCGTTGATCGGGTAGATTACAATCCAGAGGGTGTCATTCCAATCGGTCGTTCTTACTTTAGATAAGTAAGTATTCAGACTGACCACGAGCAAGAGAAGTACCAGTATAAACAGTCGCAACTTGCTCCAGATACTGCGTACCGCCATATTGAGTGACCTCAGAAAAGACCGATAATCAGAAGATAACGTATCGCTTTTCCAAGTGTAATCATTAGAAGGCTTAAAAGGAAACGGGTTTTGACCCAGCCTGCCACCAGACAGAGTGGATCACCTATCAAAGGCAACCAGGAAAGCAACAAAGCAAAAGCTCCGTATTTCTCCAACCAGGCTTTAGCTTGCAACTGACGGGGTTTAGTAAATTCCCTCATCGGGTAATAGTGAGCAATCGCCCAGCCCATTAGAAAAGTCACAATACCACCCAACGTATTGCCCGCTGTAACCGATCCCCAAAGCAACCAGGGATCATGAATGCCTTCGTTTAGTTGCCAGGCTAAAAGCACTTCGGAGCCGCCCGGCAGCAACGTCGCTGAAATAAAACCGCTGAGAAATAAACTGGTTAGGCTGAGCTCCTCACTCATGCCTGCTCCATACCAGCCTTAATGCAGCGTAAGACTCCCATCTCATAAACACCCGCTAAGGCATCATGAACCGGTTTCAGCGCCTGCCCAAACTCTTGCTGAGTCTCCAGAATCACCTGTTCAATATGACTAAATTCAGTTGCTGGAAGTTCAACCACGTCATGTACAGACAGCTCACCTTTCTGGATGTATTGGGCCAGGTGCGCATAAATAGCATTTTCAGATAAGTGTTGTTGCCGAGCCACTTGTGCGACTGTCATGCCCGCTTGATACAAGGCTACCGATTCCTGTGCCTGGGTAGCAACATCACTGTCCTTCCCCTCTTCATGAGCTTCAATAACAGCTAAGAAGTCAGAACCGTAGAGATCAAGTTTGCGCTCCCCCACCCCGTTCAGGCGCTTAAACTGATCGGCAGTTTGCGGGCGGTACATAACCATCTCCATGAGGGTGGCATCATGGAAAATCACATACGGAGGAACACCCTGCTCATCTGCCAGCTTCTTCCGCTCAGCCTTAAGGTCATTCCACAATGCATATTCTGCAGCTTCAAGCTTACTCTGTGGAACCTGGTTCTTAGTGTACGCAACCGACTTACGTTGATCTTTACGCAGTTGGATCTTCTCTTCACCCCTGAGAAGCGGGCGACATTTATCGGTTAGATGAAGCACCCCATGCTGGTCAACATTCACCCCTAGCATTCCTCTGGCAACCAACTGACGGAAAACAGAGCGCCACTGGTTTTTATCCAGATCCTTGCCTATGCCCCAGGTTGAGAGCTTATGGTGAGCAAAACGATCTGTCTTCTCATTGGGTTTCCCCATCAACACATCGACCACATGATTCACACCAAAACGTTGCCCGGAACGATATACTGCTGATAAGGCCTTTCGAGCCGCTTCAGTACCATCCCAAACAGGGACCGGTTCAAGACAGGTATCACAGTTTCCGCATGGCTGATGCTCTTTTTCACCGAAGTAACTGAGTAGCACCTGACGACGACAGCTAGTTATCTCACACAAACCCAGCATCGCTTCGAGCTTTTGCCGCTCTATCGCTTTTTGCTCATCCGCAGCCTGCGAGCTCTCGAGCATCTGGCGAAGAAACATAACATCTTGCAGGCCATATACCATCCAGGCATCTGCAGGCTGTCCATCTCGTCCAGCCCTACCTGTTTCCTGGTAATAGGCCTCGATACTTTTAGGCAGATCCAGATGGGCTACATAGCGGACATTCGGCTTATCAATGCCCATACCGAAAGCTATGGTTGCTACCATGATGATGTTCTCTTCATTAAGAAAACGGTGTTGATGATGGCTTCGTAAGTCCGCAGGGAGCCCGGCATGATATGGCAAGGCATTAAAGCCCTGATCACAGAGCCACTGGGCGGTATCCTCTACCCTTTTACGTGACAAACAGTAAATAATCCCCGAATCTTTTGGGTGCTCATCCTGAAGAAACTTTAACAGCTGTTTCTTAGCGCTGTCTTTTTGTCCGATACGGTAACGAATATTGGGTCGGTCAAATCCCTGAATAAACAGATGCGGTTCGCGTAATTCAAGCCTTTCAACAATCTCAGTCTGAGTTCTACTGTCTGCTGTTGCGGTTAATGCTATACGCGGCACTGACGGGAATCGGTTCGCCAATTGACTCAATTGCAGATATTCAGGCCGAAAATCATGCCCCCATTGAGAAACACAATGCGCCTCATCAATCGCAAACAAGGCTAATGAAGAACCTTCTAACAAACTCAATGTTCGAGGCTGTAATAACCGCTCTGGGGCGATATAAAGTAGGTCGAGTTGTCCACTTCTGAGTTGATGCTCGGTTTCAGCAATCAAGGAGAAGTCCATACTGGAATTGAGGCAACCCGCTCTGATCCCCCACTGAGACAGTGCCGTTACCTGATCCTGCATAAGTGCAATTAACGGAGAGATAACGATTGCAGTACCCGTTCTTAACAGGGCGGGGAGTTGGTAACAGAGGGACTTGCCGCCTCCTGTAGGCACAACAACAAGCGCGTCATGACCATGCAATAGACTTTCGATTACCTCTGCCTGAGGCTCTCGGAATTGATCATATCCGAAGACGTCTTGCAGGATCTGTAGGGCGCGTTGATTCATGCGCAGGATTATCCAGAAACCCAAGGAGCTTGTCACTTGAATTAGCTGATAAAAATACTGCTAATTGAATGGAAGCAGGCTAAAATCATGGGCTTAAACCTATATGGAATAAATTCATGACACTCACCACTGCTAATGCATTAACCGATGCCGAATTAGATCAGCTAGACGACTTCTTATACTCAGATCAGGTTTCTGAAGATTGTCTGGATCTGGTTGGTGTTCACGGTTTGTTTTGTGCGCTTAATATCAGCCCATCCCCAATTGCTGAAGAAACCTGGATGGAACTGGTATTTGACGGTACGCCTAACTGGACTTCTGAAGAACAACAGAAGGAAATTATGGGTCTGCTGAAGCGTTTTCATCAGAGCATCGGCGCAAACCTTTATAGCGACGGCGAGATTGAACTCCCTTGTGAACTCTCTCTCGATGCTGAAGACGATGAAGATATCTCTCCATTGGCATGGTGGTCACAAGCCTTTATGGAAGGCGTTTTCAATCAGGAAGAGCTGTGGTTTGGCAGTAAATCGGAAGAGGAAGTGGCTGAAATGCTACTGCCAGTAATGGTGGCATCTGATCTTTTCGATGAGGATGACATCAACAAAATCCGTGACGATGAAAAGCTCTGTGCCGAGATGTGCTCACAAATACCGGAGCTTCTGGTCGATCTTTACCTGTTCTTCCATGCGCCCGAGAAATAAGTTTATTCGCTTAGAGCCCGGCCTGCCGGGCTTTAAACTTCCCCTTTCTTTTAATTAATCCTCTCTGCCAACTCCGGCAAGGAAGCAACAATCAAATCAGGCTCTACCCCCCAGGGATCAAAAATGGCCTTGGCATCGCGCTGAACCCATGCAGTATTAAAACCAGCGCTTTTCGCGCCAATCACATCAAAGGGATTACTGGAGATCAGCCAGGTTCTGTCTGCTTTAGCATTCGTACGCTTCAGAAAATGCGCATAAGTTTCCGGGTTAGGTTTAAACGTCTGTATCTCATCCACACTGATAATATCTTGGAAAGCTTGGCGGATCCCTGCGTTGCCCAACAGATTATCAACAGCACCAGCGGCACCATTAGAAAAGGCAAACAGATGATGATCCGATAGATTTTCTAACCCAAGTTTCACATCTTCAAACACGGGAAGCTTGCCGTATGAAATCAGCAAAGCATTTTTCTGTATATCACTCATTTCCACCTGAAAAAACTGACAGGTATAGTCCAATGCTTGCTGGGTACAAACGCTAAACTGCTCATATCTGTCCATTAAGCCTTTACGGAAAGAGTACTCTAGCTGTTTATCCCGCCACATCTGAGAAAAAGCCTTAGCGTGATCACCCACAGTTTTCTCTAGCTCAGTAACTAAACCATGGGTGTTTATGAGCGTTCCGTATACATCAAAGGCAAATGTAAGTGACATGCATCCTTCCTTTTACACAGTACAAATAATAGGCAGGCAACATTATTAACATTTATTCAAAAATAAAGTAAGTAGTTACCCCTATGAAAAGGAAGATTTTTTGACCAAATGATCCAAAATAAAAGCCCTTCATAAAGAAGGGCTTGAAACTAAGCTTAGCTATAAATTAGTAAGTAACGCGAGCAGTGCCATTACCATTTAGCACGCGAACACGATCACCGGCTCGGAAGAGAGGACCTTCTCCTACTTCCTGAACGATCGAAACCAGATTGCCGTTATCCAGACGAACAGTAATCTCCTGCCCCTGCGAACGTGTCACAGTCTCTTCTACCTGCTTACCTGCGATTCCACCTGCAACAGCGCCAAGAACGGTCGCTATATCTTTACCACGACCACCACCAATATTGCTGGCTGCAATACCACCTACAACAGCACCGGTAGCACCACCGACAATGCCAGAAGTGCCTTCAAGCACAACAGGCACAGCAGACTGAACCACCCCGTATTGTACCTGTTGAATCTGACGTGCTTCGCTTCGTGAATAGGTATTTCCGCTTAAGCTGTTTACACAACCCGTTAACATTGAGGTGCACAAGACTGCCACAATGATAGATGTTTTTTTCATAGTAACTCTCCTTACTATCTGATCTTGAGCACCAGATGGCTGATCCATGCCCATATTGCTTCCTTTAATCGACGATGCCAGGGTCTACATGACCAAACTGCGGGAATAACTTCCTGACAATGATGCAAGTCGTCATAAAATACCTGCGTCATCTGTCGGACAAAATCAGAATCTTCCAGTTCAATATTAGCTTCAAGATTCCAACGAAGATTCCAGTGATCAAGGTTACAAGAACCCATCGTGCCCCAATCATCTACCACTGACATTTTAGCGTGCAAAAAACGGGGCTGATACTCATAAATTTTTACTCCAGCCTTTAGCAATCTCGAGTAATAGCGCTTCGATGCATGGAAAACCCAAGGTTGGTCCGTATAAGGACCGGCAATAATCAATCTTACATCCACCCCTCTTTTTGCCGCACGCCTTAAGGCATAGCGCATAGAAAATGAGGGAAGAAAGTACGCGGTCATTAGCCAGACTTTATCCTGCGCACTGTTAACCCGGTTCAGAAAACTGCCTTTGATATCCTGCTGGTATAGTCCCTGAACCGTTCTCACTCTAACTCGGGAGTCACCTCGATACTCCAGCGTACCGCCAGGGGATAGTACCTGAGCCGTACAACGTTGCCATAACTGATTGTACATATTGACCAGATCAGTGACGGCGGGTCCTTCTACCCGAGCCATTATTTCATGCCACGGACAACCTTGTTCTTCTGACAACCAGTATACATCGCTTAAGCCTGTACCCCCGATGAACGCGATTCGCTGATCAACGACCAGAAGCTTACGATGGTCTCTGGCAAAGTTACGAGTCAGCTTACTGAGATGGAGAGGATTGTAAGTGACGATTTGCGCACCCACCTTTTCAAGGCGAGATCTATCTGCGCTAGAAAAACGGTAGGAACCAAAACCATCGACAATCAGCTTAACCATCACACCCCGCTGGGCAGCAGAGATAAGCTCAACTATGAATTTATCTGCGATAACACCTGATGTTACGAAATAAAATTCCAGAAGCAGACTGTGTCTGGATTTTTTAATCTCATCCAACATCACAGGAAAGAAGGCTTCACCATCGACTAAAAGGTCAACTTTATTGCCCTCTCGCCATTGAAACTGATTACGCATATAAGGCCTCTGGACAGGCCCTACTGATATTCACCATATAAGCGCGCATATAAACCGCTGCCATTGATTAGGTTGTCATGATTTCCCTGCTCGCATATACGCCCATCTTCAAATACATAGACATGATCAGCCTGCTTAACCGCACTCAAACGGTGGGCCACAATAATTGTTGTCCTTCCTTCGAGAAACGTCTGTAATGCCTGGTGTAAGGTAAATTCAGTTTCTGAATCCAGCGCTGATGTCGCTTCATCCAGAATTACCACTTTAGGATCGGTCAGCACCATCCTGGCTA
Organism: Neptuniibacter caesariensis; assembly: GCF_000153345.1. Classification (GTDB taxonomy): domain Bacteria; phylum Pseudomonadota; class Gammaproteobacteria; order Pseudomonadales; family Balneatricaceae; genus Neptuniibacter; species Neptuniibacter caesariensis. The sequence goes on along the minus strand of NZ_CH724127.1, from coordinate 250,496 downwards.
TTGCAAGACGCTGACGCTGCCCTCCAGACAGTCTTATCCCCTGTCTCCCCACCCTTGTATCCAAACCGTTTTCCAGGGATTCAACAAAGGACTTCAACTGAGCGACGCCCAGTGCATTCCAAAGTTCAGACTCGGAAAAGTCTTGACCCATTTGCAGGTTGCTGCGAACAGTGCCATTAAACAACGAAGGTTGTTGCAAAACTGTTGCAACATGCTGCCTAACCTTGGGTAGACCTATCTGTTTCACAGAAATATCATCAAAATACACCTCACCCTGAGTGGGGGTGTAAAGACCTAATAACACCTGAACCATCGTGGACTTACCCCCTCCGCTGGCACCTACCAGTGCAATTTTCTGCCCGGCAGGAATATCAAGGCTTACCCCTTTGAGTATTTCCTGATCTTCCAGATAACCAAAATGGATATTTTCCATTCTTACCGATACTGTGGGCTTATTCGAAAATGGGTCTTTAAGGGCGGGATATTCAGGTTCTTCGCGCAGATTCATCAGCTCATTGATCCTGTTCAAGGCAGCTTTAGCGCCGAAATAGCTGTACTGTATTCCCAATATTTCCTGAACAGGCCCCATCATGAACCAAAGATAGCCAAACACCGCCATCATTTCCCCTATTGAAAGGTCTGAGAAAACAACCATCAGCATGGACAGCGCGCGGAACAGATCCACACCGATCATAAAGACAACAAAACTAAACCGGTTAGCGGCATCGCTTTTCCACTCAAACGCACTAGAACGATCTCTTACATCCCTGGCACCTGCTACTAATTGTGATACGTAATGCTGCTCTCTGTTACACGCCCTTATCTGTTGGATACTTTCTAACGTCTCTGTTAACGCCGACTGGAATAACTCGAAGGCTTTATTCTCTTTACCTTTCAGGTGCTTAACCTGTTTAGCAATACGGGTAGTGAAGTAGATCACGACGGGGTTGAGGAACAAAATAAACAGCGCTAACTGCCAATGCATCCACAATAAGATGACCGCTGTACCCAGTATCGATAGGAACGCAATTAATAAACGACTAAGAGAGCTTCCCAGAAAACGATCAATCGTATCCAGATCGGTCACAAAATGTGATGCGACGGTGCCACTGCCAAGGGTTTCGTACTCTGACATAGAAATACGCTGTAACCGTCCCAGTAAGCCTTCACGTATTCGGTAAGTCACATCCTTAGAGATAATTGTAAATTGTCTGGCTTGCCAGACATTCAACATCAACGCAGTTACGCGTAACACAATCGTGAAAAGTAGTATTGTGCCTATATACAGCGTGGGTGACTGCCAAGCATCCGGGATGTACTGATTTACCGTATTAACAATAGAACCCGGCTGATCTAGTAGCACTTCATCTACAAGTAATGGCATAAACAGAGGCAGAGGAACCGAAGCTATCGCCGCTAATAATGCGATGATATTTGCCTTGGCCAACTCACTTCGATGCTCCTGCGCAACACTAAATATATAATGCCAGGTGTAGAGTTTTTTCACTTTCAATCCCTTACTGAGCCAACTTATAAACAGGGGTTTCGATTATTTATTAACTATTATCATTATCATATACGAAACTAAAGCCCACTACGATCAGCAGCAAAATAGAAATAAAAAAGCCCGCTAGAGAGCGGGCTTAATCGAACTTGTATCTGGTTTTATGCTTGAAGCATAGCGTACAGTTCATCCTTCAGTTTAAGGCGCTTATACTTTGCCTCTTCCTCTACCTGAGTAGAAACAGCTTCCACCTCTGCTTCCATTTTTTCCACAGATTTTGTGACCTTATGGTACTCATCGAACAAGCGGGCGAAGCGAGCATCTTCCATCTTCAGTTCATGTATACGTTCACGGTGCTCAGGAAATTCGTGAATCAAATCATGATGCTCATTAATCATTTGTGTTCCCCTTAATTATGCTTTCTTAACTCTCTGAGTTCAGTCTCCTCCTGTTATCAGAGGAAAGCATTGACGGGTATCAATACTGAATCCAAACTATGAATAAAGTGTCTTTATCAATATTCGGGAGGTGATTTATGTATGCTGCCATCATGAATACAGCACTGGGATCATTGCTGATCAAGGCCGATGACTCTGCAATTAGCTCCATCCACTTCCTAAAAGACAGTGAAACGGTCCCGGAACTTATAGATAACCATCTTATCAATCAGTGTATCCGGGAACTGGGTGAATACTTCGCAGGTCAACGGGTAAAGTTTGATGTCCCGTTGGCCCCCAAAGGCACAGAGTTTCAAAAGTCGGTCTGGATGAAACTACAAGAAATCCCCTACGGGAACACAGCAAGTTACGGTGAAATCGCACGACGCATAGGAAATCCTAAAGCAGCCCGGGCCATTGGGCTGGCCAATAACCGCAACCCCATTCCAATTATCATTCCCTGCCACAGGGTATTGGGGAGTAACGGAAGCCTGACCGGATACGCCGGAGGGATGGAAAATAAAAGCTATTTATTAGCACTTGAGGGAAAGGCAACAGAAGGCTAGTGGCTAGAACTGCCACTAGCTCCTCTGAAAAATCGTTAAACCGCCACACTCTGAACAATGACTTTCGAGGTTTCAGCAAGCTCCACGGATGAACGTTCTGTAGCCTGTGCAGCTAATTGCGCTATTTGCGCTGATTCTTGTATCGAGGTCATATTGTTCATTAACTCCTCTGCAGCGGCGCTCTGCTGAGAGGACGCACTGGCAATTAATGTGCTCATATCATCGATACTTCCTACACTCGAAAGAATATTCTGCAAAGCTTCGCCCGCATCACCTGCTTTATCCACACAACCACGCGCAGCACTTTGGCTGGTTTCCATCATATTCATTGCCTGTGTTGCCTCAGTCTGCAACTCGGCTATGGTGTCATCGATCTCTTTTGTGGACAGCTGAGTTCGCTTCGCCAACTCTCGTACTTCATCAGCAACAACCGCAAAGCCGCGCCCTTGCTCACCAGCACGCGCGGCCTCAATAGCCGCATTCAACGCCAGAAGGTTAGTTTGGTCCGCTATTTCAGTAATCACTGAGGTTTTCGTAGCAATCTCTTCGGTTGCCTGACGTAAACTTTCAATCTGCTGCGCGGCCCGCTCAACATCTGCTGCAAGACTATTAATAGCATCGATTGTTCCACCAACGACTGAATGTCCCTGATTAGCGATATCCGAAGCAACCTGAGTTTCTTCCGAAGTCGTTCTCGCATGCTGCGCTACTTCCTGAATGGCAAACGAAAGCTCTTTGATGCGCTCAGAAACATTTTCAATATCACGCCCTTGCTGCTCGATTGCGCTGTTTGCCTGTCTGGCAATCCCGATCGTATCATCACCCTGTCGGTTCAGATCCTGCGCTGAGTAACTCACTCGGGCATTTGCAGAAACCATACGCGCATGGTCCAACATGGTTTCCAAATAGATAGAACCCACGTCACACACAGCATTCGCATACATCTCTTCCAACACAGGCGAATCCAAAGAACGTTTTGCTCTGGCCTGTAGGAATTTAAGTGGTGCTAATAAGCGGAAGCTAACCCCAGCCGAGATCAAAAAAGATAAGCCGGCTGTTCCCATCATAACCAGTGAATCCCAACCCGATAGCCAACCAGCAAGCATGGGTATAGAACATACGCAAAGCAACAGAATCAGTGTTCGTGCCTGTACAGACAGGTCATGTACAGACAGTCGTGGTCGTCCACTATTGATACGCCCGTAGACACGCTCTGCTCGCTCAACCTGCCCTTTAGTTGGCACCGTTCGTACCGATTGGTAACCAATAGTCTGGCCATTTTCGACGATCGGAGTTGAGTAAGCATTTACCCAATAGAAAGACCCATCTTTACAGCGGTTTTTTACGATCCCTATCCAGGGCTTATTCGCTTTCATTTTCTCCCAGAGATCACCAAAGACAGCAGGTGGCACATCGGGATGGCGAACAACATTATGTGGCTTGCCGATTAGCTCTTCACGAGTAAATCCTGAAACCTCAACGAAGGCATCATTAACAAAAGTGATCTGACCTTTAAGGTCCGTGGTGGAAATCAGAGGGGTGTCGTTGCTAAATGTTCTTTCGGTATTATTAACCGGCTGGTTATTCTTCATAGCAGCCTCTTACTACACAGCATTGGCGTTTATTTTTTATTTTCGGTTACCCGAATATAAAGTGATATCCATGAGAATAAAAGAAAAATAATCCCTATAATTCAACAAGTTACACAGACCGATCGGTCTGTAAATATGCATTAAAAAAGCGCCCAAACAGGACGCTTTTAAAATTTACTTATCTGCCTTTGAACCACCTAGGCAAGTGGGTGAAGGCATAACAGTTCGGCCTTTTTCATTCCACTCATCTAGTGTGAACAGATGCATCGCCAGTGCATGAATCGGGTTATTCATGCGATCCGACATCAACCCATAAATCTGCTGATGTCGCTGGACCAGGCGTTTCCCTTTAAAGTCGTCGGATACTACGGTCAGTTTGAAGTGGGAATCATTAGCCGGACCTGAATGCATATGGCTTTCGTTCTCTATCACCAGATGCTCGATACTCAGGCCATCTTCCAAACGATTACGAATTACAGCTTCAATACTCATCTCTTTCCTTTACTTTCAGGGTCATTTTTCTTGGACTGATCAGTTGCCATCTTCAGAAAACGCTTATGTATTTTACGTGTCAGGAACGCGACCAGACCAATTACTATCGGAACCGATATACCCAGAAGCAGATCTTTGTTCAGATCCACACCCGAATTGTAAGCCGCTTCCAACAGGTACTTTATCAAACCAATAGTGTAGTAACTAATTGCTGCAACCGACAGGCCTTCGACCGTATGCTGCATCATTAACTGAATCTGCGAACGCTGATCCATTGAAGCAAGCAGTTCCTGGTTTTGTGACTGAATCGAAAGCTCAACTCGGGTTCGCATCATGTCAGCCACCCGATCAATCCGTCGTGACAGGTCTTCTAGACGGTTACTGGTTGCTCGACAGGTCTTCACCGCAGGTGTCAATCGGCGCGTCATGAACTCGGTAATAGTCAGGTGTCCGGAGACCTCATCTTCACGTAGTTCTTCCAGTCGAGTAATCACCAGGTCATGGTAAGCATAGGTCGCGCTGAACCGGAAGGTAGCCCGCGCTCGGCAATCTTCAACCCAGGAAGCCATATCCGTCAGCTTAGCCAATAATTGCTGCTCATTAATATCAGAACCATGTGCTAGATGGTCGGTAATATCGGCCAGTTTCTGATCCATATCACCCAGGGTTGGGTTAATCTCACGCGCTGTAGGTAACGATAACAGTGCCATCAGACGATAGGTTTCAATCTCCATGAGTCGCTGCGTAAGACGCCCCAACTGGCTATCACTCATCTGCTTGTTGTAGATAAGGAAGCGGCCAAATCCATCACTATGCATCTGAAAGGTTGTCCAGACTCTGGCATCACCATCCTGCGGACTACTACCCACCATACGCATCCCTTCGAAGAAGCGTTTAACTAAAGGCAGATTAAGTTCATCTGTTTGGCGCGCATCTTCAACCGCAACGTGAAATGCCGAAATAACCGTACCGGGTATTTTTGCTAACCAGCCTTCCGGTAATGGAGACAGCCCGGTTTGTTCGAAAGGGTTGCCCCCCTGCTCAATGCCCGTGTTAATAAACGTATAGGTCGTAAACTCCATATGCTTTTCACGGCGGACCCGCAGTTCATCGAAATCTACGTGGTAACAAAGTTCGTCTTTTTCCGGTGGCGTAACCCCGTAAAAGCTATACAGTTCTTTTAAATGCTCAAACTGCTGAGCACTTTGCTCCGCATTACACATTACTGCGATATGCGTAATCCGTGCAGGGCTTGGAATAACCTGAAAAGGCCGCGAGTGCAGTTCACTGTATAGCGCCTGCCGCATCGGATGCATTTTCAATCCGTGTTGATTAACCATCTGCTCCATTTAGCTCTCCAATACCCGTACTACTGTTCTTCCAAAGAAGCCATCAACAAGGGTTGCTGGCTCAGGTCCAACGCCATAACCTGTGGATATACATCAAACCATTGCTGAAACAACGAAAGGCTTAACTCAAGGGGCCAGAAATCTCCTAATTCATCCCAGGCTGAAAGTTCATTGATGAAGATCTTCTGCCAGTTACTTTCCAGGGCTTGCTGAAATTCCGCTTCGTTATCGACTTCATCTATCAGATAAACCGTTCCTTCCCGGCGATGCTCTTCCAGGGTTAACGACTGGTGTAATCCATCGGCCTCAACATCAAGTCCATTTGTCCACTCAGCAAATGGCTGTTTTGGTAACACAACAAATGCCGATCGATTCAGCAACTTCATGGTTCTTATCCTTAGCTTTAGATATACTCGCTGGCGAAACAGCTGAGCTGTCATAATAACAGCTGCTTCAGATACCAACAGGGGTAAAGAGTTGAGTTTACACTCTGATAGTTAAGATTTTTAGCTTACTACTCTTGGTGGATTCAGATGAACTGCAAAATCAGGTTTTTGTTTGGTTATACCGGTACTCAATAAGCTTTCGACACGGGAGCAATGGTTAGATTTCTGCCGCCGCGAAGCGCCTTATTGCTTTGTGGAAGCCCCCGAGTGCCTGATAGATTTTCAATCAACATTCCTTAAAATAACGCTACTTCCTAATCATTCGCTCGTTCATGATGCTGTTAAATACAGCCTTGGTTCTCGAAGTTCGATGGAGCCCGTCTGGCGTTTGATAAAAAGCTGCAACTGGAATATCCAGCATATTATCCAGGGCCTGGAAGAGATGGACTTCAGTAGTAACGTACGTGACAACTCATTACTCAAAGCCCATACAGATCTGTCAGTCCGTAAATATTTCAGTCGCGAGCGTTGCCTGGTAGCACCTGGCTCACTCGGGTTATTGGAGCCATTAATGGCTGTGCCGGATATCTGGAGTGCCTATCATCTTGCTCAGATGATCACTCACGGCCAATATAAAGATTTACGTAATGAGAAGAAACTTCTGCAAGGAGCCTCCCCTTATGCTGGACTGGAAGCCCCTGATAGCTCGGAGATTATTCTGATTCTGCTAGACCCTGTTGAGCAATGTATAGGCCAGAAAATTGATGGCAGACTGCATATTTTCCGCGGCAAGCAACCTTTCATAAGCCTGATCCCCGAACTCGACTGGCCAAAACCGCGCCTGAAGAAAAGCGCCAGTTAACATACCAGCCTGACAACAAACTAAAAAGGCCGATGCAATGCACCGGCCTTGATGTTAGCTCACTGCTGAAATCAGACTAAGCTGGCTCAACTTCAAAGCTTTCCTCAGCACTATTTTCTGCTTCATCAGCTTCTAAAGCCGCCATCATTTTCAATGGATTGTCAGAATTAAGTAACTCACGCCCCTGCAAGGTTGGGAATTCAACGTCCAGATCGACCACACGTCCATCACGACAAACATTGATGATGGTATCCATGCATGAACTCAGCAATGAATACTTTTCATCCGGGGCAGCAATGATAGTTTGTAACCCCAGATCGCTCATAAAGCCCAGGGACGTAACAGTATTTTCCGAATCCAGTTTGTTAAATGCTTCATCAAATACCGACAAACTCATACCACCGATTGGTTGGCCATCGTTACCTTCTCTGAGTCGGTACGTTGCCCCCTGAGCCGCAGCAATCGCCACATAGAATGGAACCTGATGCTCACCACCTGAACCGGTTTTAATACGCTGCGTCAGGGTTGTCTTACGGTTACCCTGCAGATCTTTAACCACCAATTCGAAGTTGTAGAAGTTTCGGTAATCCTGAAGCAGGCTACTTTCGCCTTCATCTTTAAGCACTTCGTGGATCTTAGCCAAGGCATCTTTATGCGGTTTATCGCTGTCGAACTTAAGGTCAAACAGAGAACCGACATTGGCTGAATCCATCTGTGTATAGGCCTCAACCAATTCCAGAATATCTTTCAGTTCTGGGTTTGGCGTCATCTCGAAACTATACATCTCTTTATGGAACGGACGCCCTTTAAGATGCTGATTCAGTTCGCGGATCATATCTTTGATCTTATTGATCTGATCATTCAGATGAGCCACAAAGTCAGACCGGAACGCAGTTTCAGCCTCCAAACGGGCCCTTTCAGCTTTCTGACTGTAATTTGCCAGCTCAGAATCTTTCAGTGCCTGGACCGTTTCATCAACAAATGCAGACAACTCTTCATGGCTTGAATCCGGGCTGATCTTGTCAAGCTGCTGATGGCTTAAACCACCGCCATGGTACTTAGCTTTGTATTGCGCAACGCCATCACGAACAGCGTTTTTCTTCTTCTCGTGGAGGGAGAGTTCCGATTGCGCTTTTTTAGCGGCTTCGAAGATAATTCTCTCCAACTCACCAGAACAAGTTTCATCGAGATAATCACGTTTTTCCTGTGCTGACTGAGCATCAAACGCGACCTTCTCTTCACACTGGCTACGTGCATTAGAGTGTTCTTCAAGCTCCTGATCGAACACTTCCAAGGATGCAGTATCTTTGATAATCGAGGTGCGAATTTTTTGCAGCTTGTCCATCAGAGTACGCTGCATCTGTTCAGCTTCTTTTTGCTCAGTAACCAGATCACTGATTCGCTGCTGCACGCCTGTATCGTCCTGGTTACGCAGGTCAGTAATCGCCTGACGCTGACCATCGATCTCAGTGGCTAACTGCTCACGCTGATTAACCAGGTCAAACACACGCTCATTTACATTATCTAAACCGTTGTTAAGGGTAATCAATGCATCACGCAGTTTTTCTAAGGATTCATGACTACGACCTAGCTCGGTAAACTCTGTCACCATTTGATCAACCTGCTTACCTTGCAGGGCAGCTTGATCTGAACGACGTCGAATACCCATAATTGGCTGAAGTTCATTGATCGCAGTGGTAGACCCTTCAGTCTGCAACATGCAGTCATAGGTCAAAGCACGCTCGTGGCGCAGCAGTTCGGTTTCTGTTTCAACCGCCATCACTCCGCCCAATGCTCGATTCATATAAGCGCGGGCATGGTCGTTATCGGTATCAATAAAGTGCGCCAGTGAACCCGCTTTATATCGATTTAACCAATCACCTGATTTAGTGGTATTGACGATACGGCAACCTTTCAGGTGGCGACCTTTACGACGATACAAGGTGATTGCCTCTTTCACCCGATCAGGGTCAACAATCAACGCTTCACGACGAGCTCCAAGGAAGGACTCAATCGCTATACGCCATTTATCATCATTGATATCGGCCAATTCACAGATAGGTGTCGATTCAATTCCATAACCCTGTAGCAGTTCCATCAGCTCACGGGTGTTTCGGCGCACAGGTGCATGCCCCTGCTTAAGCGCTTCGACCGCACTCTTCTGATTCTGAATTTCGGAGCGCAACTCATTGATGCGAATAACCGAATGCTCATAACGGCGCGCCACATCGCGGCGCACACCTTCAACCTGAAGCTTTAGGTTTTCCAGAACGTTATCGACTTCAACCGGCGAATGAGGCCACAGATCAGCCATCATATCCTGACCCGAGCGCCACTGCTGAACACACTGCTCAACGACTGGACGGAATTTTTCAGGCAGTAGCTCGCTATTCTCAGCAAACCCTACCGTGGTGCGCATCAGGTTATATACACCCTGAATACGCTCTTTAACCACATTCACTTCATGGGTCTTAGCCGTGATGGAGGACTCAAGTGCTTTCACCTTATGGGCAGAATCTGAAGTATTCAGCTCGGCACGGGCATCAGCAAGGTTCTGCATAATCTGGTTAAGCTCTTCGCTCTTGTTACCCAGATCCTTTTGCAACTGTTCCTCTTTCTCACGGTTGTCATCCAAACGCTCTGCTGCATCTTCCTTTTTCAGGTCAGCATTTTCAAAACGAGTCTCATGGACAACCCATTCATATTCAGCGGCATTCTTAACGTTGCGCTGAATGCCATTACATAGCTCCTGAACCTTTTCCAACTCACCAATTCGATCAGCCACTTCACGGGTTTTGGTCTCCATCGCGCGATATTCATCCAGCGATTTACGGAAAGCACCCACATGGACAATGTTCTCATCCAAAACAAACTCACGAATAAAGCGAGTTGGGCTATCGATCGGTACAAACTTCAGGGCGTTTTTGAAGTTCTTGACGAATTTTTCATCGTCGTTCGGCATCTCAGGATCGTAACTCAGGTGAGATACCATCTCTTTCACAAAACGGCTCGAGCGTTTTTCGATGATCATTTCAGGACACTGCTTCAGAAGATGAGCACGTACTGAATCCCAGGATTTAGGTAAACGCCCTTCACCTTTCTTCTCTGTAAAGTCATCTAGCGAGACCGAAAAGTCAGGAAGGATAAAGCGTCCCAATACATCTTCATCAGCTGATGCCGTTGATGCACTGATCGCTACGCCGACGGTGGTTTCTTTCGCTGTTTCGGTATCAAAAAAGCTCAGCGCCAGATAACAGAGAGAGTCGTGACGGGCTGTATTCTTCTTACCATCATCATCCAGAAAGCCAAGGCAGTATGTACGTAAGCTTCGTTCTGACTTCTCACCTGCCGATGCGTTGAAGCTCAGATGACGCTTGTTGCCGCCCATAAGCACAGTCTGGATCGCATCCAGTAGTGATGACTTACCTGAACCATTTGGGCCAACAACCGCTACGTTACCCTTAATCGGGATCTCTACTGCACCCAATACATACCAGTTAACCAGAATAATTCGGTTTAGCTGCTTCATGGTGTTTCTACCTCTTCTGCCGCCGCTGTTTCTTGTGCAGCAACAGGTTCTTCATTAGTCGTCTCTTCTACCTCAGCCTCCTGAGAAGGCGCTTCAACAGGAGCAGACAATTCATCAATCAGCGCGTTTTCCTGCTCATCCGGATCACAAAGACCTTCTAACTGTCGGACAAAGTCCTCAACAACAACCTGACGAATCACCGGATTAATCTTCAACGGAATATTCTTAGGCGCCATCTCATCAGGCTTTCCTCGCTCAATAACACCATGGCGAGAAAACAGCGAAAGTATCTCTTTCAGACGGGTTTCGTTGGGAATCTCTTTACCTGTCAGGTTTTCATACAGAGTTAGCAGGTCATCTGTACTGGTATATGCCTGACCTGCTTCCACTTCGAAACTTTCCAGTTTTTGCTCATACTGTTGACGAATACAAAGGAGCAGCAAGGATTCGTCGAGGCGCAAACGCATAAAACGCTCTTCCCCCTTTGGAATGATACCCATATACGCTTCATCGGGCTGATGAACAAACGACCAGCCAATCGCTTCGAACAGGTTAGTGAAGTAATCAACATGTGAGGCTACCAGAAAGTAACTTTCTCGATGAGCTGGGCGTTCCGCATAAAGGAACTGGTTTGTCAGCAGTTGATTGGCTGCACGGCTAAAATCGCTTGCCTGGTAATGATCACTGCGACCAATAATTTTTTGCAGATCACCTAGCATTTGAAACGTCCTTTGAATGATCTTTTCTGGTTATACTGAAATTACGACACTCCACCATATCAGCGACGTTGACATAGTTTTCCTCGAAACGGATATCGTATTTCTGAATAGTTTTCTTCGCTTTTTTACCTAATGACTGAAGATGACGGACATAGCTGAAGCAGATGTAATCTTCGATACAGTCAATTTCAAAATCAGCAGCGTCTACCTGATCGCGGCCAATCAGGTGTCTCTCAAGGTAGGCTTCGATACGATCCACCTTAACTTCACGGCGCTCTTTATACTCTTTGAAGAGTTGGCGAAGTTGCAGAACCTTAGGATCGATCTCCTGACGGGTAATCACTTTAGGTTCTGCTGGGGTTTTACGCTTAACCGGTGCTCTCACACTACCTGGAGCCAGGAATCCAACCGTTTCCAGTGTACGGATACGTGGAATTTCGCGGCCATCTTTCTGAGAGATCTCAGAGATCACACGGGACAATCGTGACGCCATACCTGGTGTCGTTTTATCCATATAGCGCACCGTATCCGATACCCTTTTCTCAAGGCGGTAGCGGAAGTCATCGATGATCGCTAAACGCTGATCAACTGATTCGAAGATTCGGATAATACGGTTAATGTGTTGATGAACCCTTGCCTCTGCGTCATGAACATCAACTTCAAACTGCTGCTGGTAATGCATTATCAGCTGCTCGAGTTTTACCGTATCAAACTGAAGCTCTCGCAGAATAGACAAAATCTGCTGACGGAAGCGGAACGGGTTATTCTTGGTTTTCAGCGTCTTATAATCTGAAACAAGAATATGCTCAACGAAGCGGTCAAAGAAGTTTCTGACAATTTCCTGCGGGTTATTCGTTTGTGAGAGGTTAATCTTAAGCTCACGCAACCCTAGCATCATATCGGTGAGGTGCGCGCTAAAGTCTGCTGCAGTCTGCGCAGCTTCTGACAGCGTAATACCACGCCCTTGAGGATCATTAATTGCGGCTTCCAAAGAACTCAATACGTTCAACACCGCACCGCCATAGCTACGCTTTTCAAGGTTTGCGATAGAAACCAGTGTTCTCAGCAGGAAGCTATTGGCAGGCGATAAAAGCACGTAAGTACGATAAATACGTTGCTCTTCCTCAAGCCAGCCAGTTGCGACAAGCCTGCGATAAATTCGGCTTGTATATTCGGCAGTGGATCGCGGCAGCTCTTGCTGCTCTTCTTCTGAGTCATCCTCTTCAGGTTCCCAGCGGCGCACCCCTAACCGAATTACAGCACCTTCAATGGTTGAACGTACCAGGTCCTTAGGTACAAACGGGTCAACCAAATCCTCATCAAAGAACAGGTCGGCCAGTGATATCAGTACAGCCTGATAGACCTGCCGGTTTTGCCCGGAAAGGGGCAAAAACAAGTTATCAGGGAGTTTATTAAACAGCATTCAGCTTTAGTCCACGGTTTTCAAAACCTGGAAATAGGTTTCTGTTTTCTTCGGGTAATAGAGACCGATTCTAGCGGAAAAAAGAGCGAGGGATAAGGGGTAAAAACCTTTGTCTATTCAGGTTTATATATCCTATTGATAGACAAGAAAAAAGCACCCCGAAGGGTGCTTTAGATCAAGGCTTCGTTAACTCAGGTATTAATTACCATCATCAATATGGTTGTTTGTCAGAAGATCATTCAACATAGCCACCGCATCAGCATCAGTTGCTACTGATAGGCTCTGAAGATCTACAGTTTGAACAACATCCGAAGTTGAATTAGTAATTTGCAACTGCAAATGCCCGTCACTTTCAACCGCACCTATTGAATAATCAGGGTCAACCAATACATCAGAAAGATCCAACACATCACCTTCTGCAGTATTGAAGTCGACCACGACATCAGCATCTGGTGCTGCAGCAGTACCCAGATCAGATTGAGTCCAGACGAACAAATCAACACCATCATCACCAGTTAAGATATCATTTGAAGATGTTGCCTCCAGAATATCATTCCCTGTAGAACCATCAATCGATCCATATCCACCAATATTGATGCTAAGGATCGCTGTTGAAGTATCGCCATCAGCATCCACAACACTGTAGTTGAACTGAGCCACGATAACTTCATCAACCGACATTCCGTCTTTGGTATCACGATTAACCTGGAAGCTGTAGTTACCGTCAGAATCAGTTGTCAGAGTACCATAAGGAGAAGATGTATCTCCCCAGACAATCTGACCGCCCTGGTCAGCACCTTCCTGGCTAAGAACCGTTCCAGACACCTGCGGTAGCGGGTCTGTAGATACGATAGAGCCATAAACCACAAAGTTATTTGCAGCATTCTCATCTGTGTAAATCGTTGTTACAGCCTGTGTCGGATTGTTTGGATCACGGAAGCCTTCTATCGAGATAGTGTATTCCTGCCCAGCAACGGTCACCACCTGTGAAGTTGCAGGAAGCGAAATGATATCACGCGGATCAGCTCCATCATTTGGTGTTTCAGTATGATCAAGCAGAACACCGAAGGTGACACTAGTAGACACACCATTGATCACGACGTCCATGGTCATTGTCAACGTCACCTGATCCAGTGTCGAGGATCCAGAGTTAATTGGCCAGTTATTGTGGGTGAATGTCCCCAGATTAATCAACTCACCAGCAACGACTTCATCGCCAGTACCTGATGTGTATTGAGTGTTATCAACAAGAGCGTAACCAGACTGCCCTGAACCACTTGCTGGAGTACCCCAACTCATACTATCAGTATAAGAATCACTATCTGTGTTGGTTAGGACGCGCTGTCCAGTGCCATTATCAAACACAGGGTTAGTCCAACCCGCCTGAAGGTCATTAATACTAATTACATCAACAGGAACAAACACATTAGCTTGAGTAGCTGTTGCAACTGGGGAATCATCTTCAACAGAAACAGTTAGTGTCGATGATGAACTCCCAGATTCATCTGAAATAACAACACCAAAGTCCAAATCACGTGCTTCTTCTTGAGAGGTATCGCTATGATCGATCGGAGCATTCAAATCTACACTGTAATTCACACTGTAGTTGCCAGCCGAGCTACCTGCAGATACCGCACTTAGTGTAATAACCATCACACTGGTAATCGAAGCTGTTGAGCCCGTCAAAGTCTGGTTTGCAGAATTCCAGGTCCAAGTAACAGCTTCACCACCAGAAGTAATCCCACTCGGGCCAGACAAACTAACCGAAAGATCGGCCAATTGGCTATCAGCGTCAATGAAGCTAATGCTGCCACTTGCTTTATCAGAATTTGTGGTATCAGGATTACCAATTGCGTCAACGATTGCATTAGCTAATCCCTCTTCGGAAACAGAAACTGTATCTGGCTGGATAATAAATGGAGTACCACCGCGAATAACATTGAGATCGACGTTACCGGTAGAAATATCCCCATCATTGTCGCGTAGAGAGAATACAAAGGTATCTGTAATCGCACCTGTCAACGTAGCATCAGGCGTGTAGGTATAGTTACCATTATTCATATCTACATTTAGCAGACCACCATTAGAGGTTTCAACAATAAAGCTGCTACCAGCTATTGTAATGTTGTCACCAGCTGCTCCGTTGTGGGTCAGAGTGTTTCCATCATAAGAGAAGTTAACAACTTTAGTGCTGGCTCCATCAGGAATAGTTACCTGAATTGAGGTTACATGGCCATCACCATCCGCTCCGAAGCCACCGCTAGCCAGCGAACCAAACAAGTTACCAGCAGAAGGCTCAACAACTGTTTCAAGAAGCAACTCGGTCAAATCACTTCCTTGCGCTGTTGCATCAAGAGCTGGTCTTTCCTGACCATCAACGCCATTGTAAGCAATTGGCTCTAACGCATTAATATTTGCACCTGCAAAACCAACAGCATAGGAATCAATATCGTTGGAAGTTACAAAGTTTTCCCAAGCAGTAATCTCGGCACCGACAATACCATCACTTCCAGTACCATTGTCGTCAGTTGGCTGACCATCTGATAAGAAGTAAGAAATATTGTTACCTTGTGCAATCTTGCCTGTAGATTCCGCAAATGCCAGTTGAGCCTGGGCTAAGGCCGCATCGTAATCTGTAAGACCTCCCATATTGCTATCAGTTAATCCAGAGATATAACTAATCGCATCGCTTGCAGATATCCAACCGCCATCATTACGAGTAGTTGCACCACTTGAGAAGCTGACAATTTGAACTGCTACTTGCCCTGTATTCTCGTAAGCTTCAAGCATTTCAATTACCGAAGCTTTCATTTGCGTTAGTTCAGCACCACGCATACTTCCCGAGAAGTCCAATACCAACATAACGTTAGCTTTTGTCTCAGGTACGATTATTGTGTCTGAAATATCTCCACTAATAGGCTTATCGTCTTCGATACCTACTGTGAGATTTGCTGTTGTGGTATTAGCACTCTCATCCGTAACAGACACAGTAAACTGAGCAGTCAAAACATCTTCAATACTGTTAACAGGATGATCCACTGGTGCTAACAAATCTAGTGTATAACCAATACTGTGATTACCACCATTACTAACAACCGGATCAAGAGCAATCGTCAATACATAATCAGATGCAGGAACGTCTGAAAATGCTTGAC
Source organism: Neptuniibacter caesariensis (assembly GCF_000153345.1). Taxonomy (GTDB): domain Bacteria; phylum Pseudomonadota; class Gammaproteobacteria; order Pseudomonadales; family Balneatricaceae; genus Neptuniibacter; species Neptuniibacter caesariensis. The sequence goes on along the minus strand of NZ_CH724127.1, from coordinate 234,482 downwards.
CTGCAGAGTTTGTGAAACCAGTCAGTACCCCTGTTGCTTGATCATAGTGCCACTCCACTGCCTCACCATCAGAACTGATACCAGCAGGCCCTGACAAAGAGATATCAAAGCTGGAACTATCGTAATCGGTGATATGAAGTGTTCCATTAACACTCGCGTTATCCGTAGTATCACTTGGTACTGGTGCGGTATTACCTGTGCCATCCGTATTGTCAGCAATACCGTTAACCAACCCTTCCTCTGATACACGTATTGAAGAATCGGCAATTCGAGGAGCAGAAGACGGCTCAAGCGAAAGATCAACTGTACCAGTAGAACGATCACCATCCGCATCCACAAGGGTGTAATCAGCAGAGAAATCAATACCTTCTTGGTAGTTGTTCGAACTAACCCCACTAAATGCAATTCGATACGCATTGTCGTGGTTTGAAGGAAGAGAACCATCATTGTAAGTAACAACCTGACCCGTTGCAGAATCTATCAGATTACCATTATCGAAATAATAGCTACCGTTCAGGTATTCCCCAGAAGCGGGATCTACAGGATAGGTAGTTAATTCAGGTGCAGATACCTCCATATCAGTGAAGTAAATTGCACCTTCAAGCAATGGAATATCGAAGTTGAAATCAGTCTGAGTTGATCCACCAAAGTCTTTGTCACTGTTTCCGCTTCCATAGAAAACACCGGAATAGGTAACGAGCGTTCCAGCTAGATCAACGCCTGCTGTAACAGTCCAGTAAACAGCATAAACATCAGTTGCAGAATTTCCGGATCCCTCAACCGTCAGGTTGATACCTCTTACTTGCCCTGGGTTACCATCAACATCTTGGAAATCCATTACCAAGTTATCGTTGTCATTGAACCAGTTACCATCAACACCAATAAAGCCCTGACGAGTATTAACCGAAGCATCAGTGCCATTAGCATCTGATGAAGCTGTCATGCTGTCAATCAGGTAAGAACCGAAGCCCAGATCCAACTGACCGGTATTACCACCATTGATAATAGTACCCTGGGAATCATCACTATCAACGAAGCCTAATCGGCCAACATTTTCAAATAATTCAAAGCGATACTGCGGGTTCATATCTGCATTGACATTAGTTGGATCGATTGAAACAGACAGCACATCAGTTCTGACAGTAGAACCTGAACCATCCACGGTCTCGATATAACCGATTAAACTTCCAGAACCATTATCCTCATACTGAACGGTATAGCCATCTACTGTTAGAGCACGAACTTCACCTGTATCAGGATCAATAGCTCCAAGGTTAGCGGTATTCCACTCAACAGAAGTAATGTCATTGGAAATAGTCGCAGTAGTTAGTGTCTGCCATCCTGAGTCGTAACTACCATCATTGTCAGTAGTGATACTTAAATCACCCGCAACAGGAGCGTCATCCGAAACGTTCACTGTGAAACTTGCAGTTTGTCCAGTGCCTTCAGCAATCAAAGTAAATGGTAGGGCAACAGCTGTATCTGCTTCACCTTGAACAGTAGGTAAATGATCAATTGCAGCCAACTGGATAAATGAATAACCGTCATTTGTATTGTTCAATGTAAGCTTGAACACATCTCCAGCACTAGTACTACCGGTTAGAGTTTTGGATCCAGCATCCCAACTGTAAGTGATAGGCAAACCATTAGATGTGAAGGCTGACGGATCAGGGTCTGTATCATCGATCCTTAGGGCAACATCAACTGCAACGTTGTTAATGGTACCGGTGTAAACAGCATTATTACCTGCATCGCTATCGGTATTTTCATTAACATCATCGTCATCTGCTACAGCATTAGTCACAGAGAATGTGTCGTTATCAAGAATAGACGTTGTCTGACTACCAGAATAATTCGTGCCCGAAGTATCAGTGAAGCCATCCACATCAACTGCTTCAAACTCACTGGTAACTACATTCTGAATAGTCATTGTGTAGCTTTCAGAAACTTCAACTAGAAGATCATTAACAGTATCCGCTGTCAGGCCTACACTGCTGCCGTTTGCGGGGATCGTAACCGTGATGTCCTGGTTATGGCTGTACTCTGTGTCTGCATCTTCTGTTGACACATTGGTAAAGCGTACTACCACATCTGTAGCAGAGGTTACTGTCACTGGGTTGCCGTGTTGATCTAACAAACTAACAGTATAAGCAGCCTGTTCTCCCTCTCCAACGCTACTATCTCCGCTAATAACCGCATAGACGATATCTTCAGGTCCCGGAGGTGTATCAGGACCGGTCTGATCAGAGATCTGACCTGTCACGCTGTTATCCGTTGGGTGCTCAACCACGTTCTCGAACGTGTTCGCATTATCCACGATCGTACCAACGCTCAGGGTGTAACCTTCGATACCTTCTGCCAGGTAGTCATCAACAACCGTGTTAGTGATGTCTGCGGTGTTCGCAGGACCACTGATCGTTACCTGAGTGGTCTTCGTGCTGAAGTCCGCACCTTCTGTTGTGTCAGCTGTGTACACCAGGTTAACCGTGATCGATTCACCTGCCGCCAGTGTCACTGGGTTACCCGCTGCATCGACCAGCGATACGGAGTGATCCAGAGTTGCACCGGTTGCTTCATCAACACTGTCGTTGCCCGTCAGACGTACGTAAACCGTATCCTCAGGGCCCGGAGGGGTATCTGGACCGGTCTGATCAGAGATCTGACCTGTTACGCTGTTATCCGTTGGGTGCTCAACCACGTTCTCAAACGTGTTCGCATTATCAACGATCGTACCAACGCTCAGGGTATAGCCTTCGATACCTTCTGCCAGGTAGTCATCCACTACGGTATTAGTGATGTCTGCGGTGTTTGCAGGACCACTGATGGTTACCTGAGTGGTCTTCGTGCTGAAGTCTGCACCTTCTGTTGTGTCAGCTGTGTACACCAGGTTAACCGTGATCGATTCACCTGCCGCCAGTGTCACTGGGTTACCCGCTGCATCGACCAGCGATACAGAGTGATCCAGAGTTGCACCGGTTGCTTCGTCAACACTGTCGTTGCCAGTCAGACGTACGTAAACCGTATCTTCTGAGCCCGGAGGGGTATCTGGGCCGGTCTGATCAGAGATCTGACCTGTCACGCTGTTATCCGTTGGGTGCTCAACCACGTTCTCGAACGTGTTCGCATTATCCACGATCGTACCAACGCTCAGGGTGTAGCCTTCGATACCTTCTGCCAGGTAGTCATCCACTACGGTGTTAGTGATGTCTGCGGTGTTCGCAGGACCACTGATCGTTACCTGAGTGGTCTTCGTGCTGAAGTCCGCACCTTCTGTTGTGTCAGCTGTGTACACCAGGTTAACCGTGATCGATTCACCTGCCGCCAGTGTCACTGGGTTACCCGCTGCATCGACCAGCGATACAGAGTGATCCAGAGTTGCACCGGTTGCTTCGTCAACACTGTCGTTGCCAGTCAGACGTACGTAAACCGTATCTTCAGGGCCCGGAGGGGTATCTGGACCGGTCTGATCAGAGATCTGACCTGTCACGCTGTTATCCGTTGGGTGCTCAACCACGTTCTCGAACGTGTTCGCATTATCCACGATCGTACCAACGCTCAGGGTGTAGCCTTCGATACCTTCTGCCAGGTAGTCATCAACAACCGTGTTAGTGATGTCTGCGGTGTTCGCAGGACCACTGATCGTTACCTGAGTGGTCTTCGTGCTGAAGTCCGCACCTTCTGTTGTGTCAGCTGTGTACACCAGGTTAACCGTGATCGATTCACCTGCCGCCAGTGTCACTGGGTTACCCGCTGCATCGACCAGCGATACGGAGTGATCCAGAGTTGCACCGGTGGCTTCGTCAACACTGTCGTTGCCAGTCAGACGTACATAAACCGTATCTTCTGGACCTGGAGGATTATCAGAGCCCGTTTGATCAAGAATCAGCGTCGTTGTGCTATTTGTGCCAATTTCCAAGCGATCAAAACTACCGCCAGCAACATTAGTAATACTAACGGAATACAACTCACCATTATCTGCCAGGAAGTCATCAAGCGTTTGTACTTCAAATGTCGCAGATGTTGTCCCCGCAAGGATTGTCACATCCGTAGTAACAGGAACCAAATCACCATTCTCTGTTGTAATATTGCCAGTCACCACGCTAACAACAACATCAGATGAAGGTGTTCTATCGATAGATACTGTATAAGTAGCAGTTTCACCTTCTACTACAGATGCCGGGCCAGAGATTGAAACCTCAGCAACAACTGGTTCAATCAAATCGCCTTCATATTGTGGGCGTTCTTCATCGCCTTCGCCGAAACCAATCGTGCTATAACCTGCTGTAGGATCAACCTCCTCAGCAGTACGCTCAATGTTTACTGTTGAAGAACCCTCGTTACCCTGTCCACCAGCTGCAGGCGCATCACCACCGGCTGCAGTTTCTTCAGCGACTTCTGTTGGGTCAGCACCGGCTAAGATTGCAGCCTGAATCGATTCAACATCAGCGGTTGCTTCGGATAGATCGAAGTCTTCAGATTCGGTATATGTCTCTGAGCTTGCCAACCAGTTCTGTCCGCCATCCAGACGAACCGGCTCACCATTCTCCATTGCAATTTCAATAGAAGCATCAGGAGCAACTCTGATCATTTCATCTGCATAGACTTCGTCGCCTAATAAAAGAACACGCTCTGAACCATCTGCCTTAATAGCAACTGCGCGACCAATGAGATGTGAAACAGTACCGATAACACTCATTTCTAGTAATCCTTCAACAAAGATATTCTGGTGATTACACCCTTTATAGAGCCCTTCAATCACAAAAACTATTGTACCGAGGTACAGGTGCCTATTTTTTCTTTAAAATCATGACTCAAGGCAAATTTCAATTTTAAAAAAAGTGCACATTACCTCACCCAGATGTACAGTTTCTGAACAATACTTTTCCTTCGAATCACGCTTTCTGATCACCAAACGAACAATAGCAAAACTCATTTAAAAATTTAGTAAAAATCCCTTGACGACCACCAGCTCGGTCATTAAGATACGCCGCACTTTCGAGCTGTTCCCCGATAGCTCAGTTGGTAGAGCAGTAGACTGTTAATCTATTGGTCGCTGGTTCGAGTCCAGCTCGGGGAGCCAACTAAAGCACGAAAGTACAACTGATGATCCCTGATAGCTCAGTTGGTAGAGCAGTAGACTGTTAATCTATTGGTCGCTGGTTCGAGTCCAGCTCAGGGAGCCACCTTTAAGGTGAAAGTTCGGAGTGTAGCGCAGCTTGGTAGCGCATCTGGTTTGGGACCAGAGGGTCGGGGGTTCGAATCCCTCCACTCCGACCATCTTAGAATTGGTAATCACCTGCCTTTACAGGCATCTATATCGGAGTGTAGCGCAGCTTGGTAGCGCATCTGGTTTGGGACCAGAGGGTCGGGGGTTCGAATCCCTCCACTCCGACCATCTTTTTTTCGTATTCTATTCTTAGCTCTATTAATGCCCGCTATTACACATAGCTTATGTAAGCGCGAGAAGCCCCGCTGGGTTTGAACCGAGCGCAGCGAGATCACATCGGAGTTTACGACGATAGCCCCAACGGGGTGAGCGCAGCGAATAACCAAGCGAAGCGAGATAACGGAACGCAGTGACGGCCCGAAGGGTGAGCGTAGCTAATCACCTCCACCTCGAACAACTTGATCTACTCTATGTAGCTCAACATAAATATTATGCTGAAAAGGACAGAAGCACATACGATTCAAAAAAAATTCGCCTGTAAATACGATTACTCTTTCTGCACACGCTTCAGCTGCTCATGCAGCTCTTCTGCTTCACGCGTGAGAAAAGAATATTTTTCGATATCTCCAGCTCGCTGAGCCTGCATCGCCTTCTCTAGCTTTGCATGATACGCATTTTTTAGCTTTTTCTCTGGATTAGACTTTAAGAACGAAAACATCTATTTCACCTTGGTTTTACATAAACAGATGTTACGGATTGAGCAAGCGAGTCGATCACATCTTAACTACAACTTTTATCATACTGAACCGATAATTTATTTAGCGTACAATTAGCCGCATTCAGCTATTGATCTGTCGCATACAAATCTGCACTTTAATCAACTAACCTCTTCTCTTCATATTTCAACATGAATCTTTGTCGCCCTTCCTGCTTCCCTGGCATGGTTTTATCCTATCTGATACTTATCATACTGATAGCACCATCGTTACGTGCAGGTACATTGAATGACGAATTCAAGCATTCAGATGAAGAGGCATATTTCACAGAAATTGCTTCTGGCCACTTGGAAGCGCTTCGAAAAGCCCCTGGGGTTGTAACTGTTATTACTGCAGATGATATTGAAAGGTCAGGCGCAACTCATCTGGATGAGGTTCTGGAAAGTGTTCCAGGGCTACACGTTAATCGATCAGACCTGAGCCGCCTTGAGCCCGTTTACAGTATCCGCGGCATCCAAAACGGCTTCTCAGCCCAGGCACTTATACTATTTAACAGCATGGAGATTAAAAACCCATTTAGTGGCGGACTCCCTGCTGTATTCAGGCTTCCTTTGAATAGCATATCCCGTATTGAAATCATTAAAGGGGCAAGCTCTGCACTCTATGGAGCCAACGCTTTTTCAGGCGTGATCAACATTATTCCCAAAAAAGGGCAAGATGCTGTAAAGCCAGTAGCTCAAATCAGAACTGGGAGCTTTGGAAGCCACGACCTTACTCTCCAACACCACTATACTACCGAGGCCGGAACCGGCTACTTTCTTTCACTGGAACAGCAGTACAGTGATGGGGACAACAACCGCATCATAGCCCAGGATCTTCAATCCACTACCGATAACCTAATTGCTACAGATGCCTCTTTGGCCCCCGGCCCACTGAACACCCACTACTCGGTAACGAACCTATTCCTGAATATTGAACAAGCAAACTGGAGCTGGAATAACTGGTATTGGGAAAACAACAACGCCGGTAACGGGCAAGGAGCAGCACGCACTCTAGATAACAGCGGTAAGGAAAACATTGTTTCCTTTATGTCCCAGCTGCAATACCGCAGCATCATCGATCAACAAACCTCTATTGAGGGCAATACATACTTCCACTACCTCGACGGTGAAAGTCAGCTTACCCTTTTCCCAGCAAATAGCAGAATCCCAATTGGCAGTGATGGCAATCCTTTTACCGCACCAGGAAATCTCATCAATTTCCCAGATGGCGTCATCGGCATTCCTGCTGGCACAACATACAGATATTACTTTGACCTTGGTCTGCAATATATTGGCATCGTGGATCATATCTTACACTTTCAAACAGGCGCGCAATCCACACAATTTAGAAGCAGGGAGCAGAAAAATTTTGGTCCGGGCATTCTCACGGGAACAGAGATTAGCGTAGACGGCACCCTAACAGATGTAAGCGGGTCACCTAATTCCTATATTACCAATCAAGACAGACAAAATTTCTTTCTTGCCGTTCAAGACCAATGGCATATAACGCCCGACGTTACTCTCACGCTTGGCGGAAGATTAGATCACTATTCCGATTTTGGCAGTACTTTCAACCCAAGAGCCGGGGTTGTCTGGGAACCAAGTCCCGATTTCACAGGAAAACTTCTCTATGGAGAAGCGTTTCGTGCACCATCATTTAGTGAACTTTATCTAAAAAACAATCCTAGCGGCATCGGCTCTTCATCATTAAAACCGGAACAAATTAAAAGCTATGAAATTGTCACTGACTGGATTATCAACCCAGAACTACAGCTAACCAACACCCTCTTCCTCTATAAAGCCAGTGAGCTGATAAAAACCGAATTAAAGAATAATGTTCTGGTTTTTCAAAATACCGGTGCAAACAAAGGCTATGGCATCGAGAGCGAATTTAAGTGGCAGCTGGATCATAACCTTTCATTAAAAGGCTACTATAGCCACCTTAAAAGCAAAAATAGCAACACCAATAAAACAATCGCTGACATACCCAGAAATACAGCCTATCTCGCCCTGAACTCCGATCTCCCAGGCAAATGGCAAATAAACCTAAGCAATCACTGGATTGGCTCCAGCAGCCGCCAAAACGGAGATAATAGAGAAAACCGAGGGAGTTACACCTGGACAACTTTAAAGGCTAGTAAGCAATCACTCATCCCGGGCCTGAAACTAGCTGTAATAGTTAAAAACTTGTTCGACAAAGAGGCTTTCGCCCCTTCATCTTCAACAATACCCGGCGACTATCCCTTAGAAGGCCGTAGCGTTTGGGGGGAACTCACTTACCGTTATTAAACAAGCCTCCCTAAAATCAATCTGGAAGGCATACTCACACCGCCTTTTCATTAAAGAACTTTGTCAGTACTTTGGTCAGATCCATAATATCCCTGGTACCCGCCATTTCACGTATAGAGTGCATAGCAAACTGCGGCACCCCGATATCGATCGTTTTCACACCTAATTCTGACGCGGTGATAGGGCCAATCGTACTACCGCAGCCCATATCGCTACGAACAACAAACGCCTGAACGGGCACATCAACCTGCTCTGCCATATCACGAAACGCCGCGCTGGTTTCACTGTTGGTCGCATAACGCTGATTAGCATTAATTTTAATAACAGGGCCGGCATTCAATAAAGGCCCATGGTTAGCATCATGTTTATCCGCGAAGTTAGGATGAATGCCATGAGCATTATCTGCCGAAATCATCATAGAGTGCTGAATCATTCGAATACGCTCTTCAGCGTCTGGGGCAATACGTTCAAGAACCTGCTGCAACATTGGCCCCTGCGCCCCCGCAGCGCTCATACTTCCCACTTCCTCATGATCATTACAAACCAACAAACAACCTTGTGTTAGATCAGAGGATAACAACCCCTGCAGCCCCATGAAGCAACTTAGTAAATTATCCAGACGAGCAGAAACAAGAAACTCTTCGTTAAGGCCTACCAATGAAGGCTGCTGTGTATCATATAAAACGATCTCGTAATCTAAAACATCACCAACATCATCAGCTCCCTGCTCTAGCAAGCGCTGTTTTAGCAATTGCTTGAAACTGGCTTTCTCCTCCCCTTGCCCAGTGATTACAGGCAAGTAGGTTTGAGCATTGATTGATCTACTTTTATTTGCTTCACGATCTAAATGGATGGCCAATGAAGGAATTACAGCCACTGGCTTTTCAAAATTTATTAGCGCTGACTGCCGGGAACCATCCACAGCTCTGTAGTTCACCCTGCCTGCCATTGAAAGATCACGATCAAACCAGGGATTTAGTAACACACCACCATACACCTCAACCCCAAGCTGCTGATACCCATGGCGATGAATATCCGGCTCTGGCTTCACCTTTAGACAAGGTGAGTCTGTATGCGCTCCTACCATACGCATGCCGCTTGTAGCGAGATCTGACTCTTCAGGCATCACCCAGGCAACAATTGATGAACCATTTCGCAATGTAAAATAGCGTCCTGAAGCCTTTAGATCCCAGGAATCTCTCTCATCCAGTGATTTAAAGCCCGACTTTTCAAGACGTTCAACCATCTCCTGAACAGCATGAAAAGGCGTCGGTGAAGCTGCTAAAAATCGCTGCAGATCAGTAAGTGAATCAGACATTTTATTTCCTTAACAAACTTTATTCAGACGCGTGAAAATCAATCAATTCCACTTTGAAGATTAATGTGGAATTAGCTGGAATATCTTCAGAAGGGCTTAACGCTCCATAAGCAAGCTCCGGCGGGATGTATAACATTCTAACCCCACCTTTTTTCATGAGCGATAAACCTTCAGTCCAGCCCTTTATTACGCGATTCAAAGGGAAAGTTGTTGGCTTACCTCTTTTATAAGAACTGTCAAAGATATGGCCATCAATTCGCATACCTTCATAATGAACCGTCACGGTATCTTTAGATGTGGGGCTTCTTCCCTCACCTTCATGTATCACTTTGTACTGCAGCCCGCTTTTCGTAGTTACTACACCTTCAGCTGACGAATTCTCACGAATAAAGGCATCTCCTTCTTTACGGGTATCATCATTTAACGCCTTTTCAACCAGCTCCTGTCTAAACTTTGCCTCTTCAGGGCTCTCTCCACACCCTGAAAGCACACCTAAACCTGCCAACAATACAAATAACCTAATTTTAGATCTCATCTGTCACAACAACCTGAATGAAAGAAAGTTTCCAACTATTTGATTTTACAACACTGCAGCGCATGTCTACACTCAACTAATCACTTCAGGGAACTCCCTGAACTTTTCCGGGTCATAATTGAATCCAGAGCTTTATATTAAGACATACATTATGCATAGATCGTTGCTAAAGCCACTTGTTATTACCGCTTTTTCTTTTCTAATTCCCGTTACTGCCAACGCGCTTGTCGCCAAACTGGAATCTGAGCCGGTACACAAACAAACCCTTCTAGAAATCACTCAATCCCTGAAGCACGGTCACTACAATAATCTAAATTTAAATGACCAGTTATCAAGCAAGGTATTTGAGCAATACCTGAAAGATCTGGATCCTTCGCGTAGCTATTTTTATAAAAGCGATATCGATGAGTTTGAAACCTATCGAAATGTTTTTGATGACCGAATTAAAGCCGGAAACTTAGAGGAAGCCTACATTATCTTTAATCGCTTCCAGCAGCGCCTGGAAGATCGCTTAAGCTTTACTCTTGATGAGCTCAATAACAACAAAGCTTTCGATTACGCTGTTGATGAGCATTTGGATACTGATCGGGAAAATGCGCCGTGGATCGAATCCGAGCAAGAGATGAATGAGCTGTGGGACAAACGCCTGAAAAGTGCCTTACTCAATCTAAAGCTTGCCGGTAAAGATAACAAAGAAGCAGTTGATGTCCTTATCAAGCGCTACACTAACCAACTAAACAGAGCCAAGCAGGTCAACAGTGAAGATGTTTTCCAGACATTCACTAACGCCTTCACCAAACAGTACGACCCGCATACTCAGTACTTTTCACCCAGAAAATCAGAGAACTTTAAAATCAATATGAGCCTTTCCCTGGAAGGGATTGGCGCAGTACTTAAAAGTGAAAACGAGTTCACCCAAATTGTACGCCTCGTACCTGCGGGTCCTGCTGAAAAAACCGGCCAGCTTAAGGCAACAGACATCATTCTGGGCGTAGGGCAAGGGGAAGAGGGTGAAATTGAAGATGTTGTAGGCTGGAGATTGGACGATGTTGTGCAATTGATCCGAGGCCCCAAAGGCACGACTGTACGCCTTGAAGTTAAAAGCTCTGAACGTGATGACATCCCGTCAAAAATCGTCAAAATAACACGCAATAAAGTTAAGCTTGAAGAGCAATCTGCGCAGAAGCGAATTATTGAAGTTGAACATCTTGGCCGCCCTTTCAAATTAGGTGTTATTGAAATCCCAGCATTCTATATCGACTTTGCGGCCCTTCAGCGCGGTGATGAGAATTATAAAAGCACCTCAAGAGATGTTGAAAAGCTGATTGGTGAATTAGCTGAAGAACAGATCGATGGACTCATTGTTGATCTGAGGAATAATGGCGGCGGCTCTCTACGAGAAGCTAACGATACGGTCGGCCTTTTCATCAAACACGGCCCCACTGTTCAGGTTAAAGACTCCACAGGACGCGTAGAAGTACTTCGTGACCGCGATTCAAAAGTGGCTTACTCTGGCCCTCTCGCCGTTTTAGTCAACCGACTATCAGCCTCTGCGTCTGAAATTTTTGCTGGAGCAGTTCAGGATTACAACCGTGGTATCGTTATCGGTGGGCAAACGTTTGGCAAAGGAACGGTCCAGACATTACTCCCACTTAATCACGGTCAGTTGAAACTAACCCATGCTAAGTTCTATCGAATTTCTGGTGAAAGCACCCAAAACAAAGGTGTTCATCCAGACATCTATTTCCCCACCCTATATGATCCAGAGATCATCGGGGAAAGTGCGCTTGATCAAGCTCTTAGCTGGGATAAAGTCCGCTCAGCACCTCATGGAACCTACCCAAGCATTAAACGCTTCCTGAAGCAGATCGATACCCGATATCAGTCGCGAACTATGACCAACCCTGACTTTATTTTCATGAAGGAGCAGGTTGAGCACCTTAATGAAGCAAGAAAAGAGAGCAGTCAAATCCCTCTAATGGAATCTGCACTTAAAGCCGAACGCGACAAAGCGGAACAATGGCAGATCGATGCCGAGAACCGTCGCCGGGAGAAAAAGCAACTTCCTAAAATAGACAAGATATCCGATCTGGAAGAGGAACTGGAAAAAGACGCACTCGGAAGGCCTATCAATCCTGAATCCGAAGCGATGCTGGTTGAAAGCGGAAGAATTCTGTTAGATGCTGTATTCATGCAGTTACAGTACTCTGCGAATGAGACACTCCCAGAGATCGAACAGAATAAGTAATACCGAGAGATCAAGGATGCAAACCAAGAAACTGATCATTATTGCCGTTGTAGTTCCGGTTGTTCTTGCTGCTGTTGGAATCGGGGGCTACCTGATCTACAACGAGATGCAGGGACAGCACGAACAGAACCTCAAAGATCTTGAAAAGTTTGGCTTTACAGTCCTCCCCTCTAATACTTATTCAGAATCAACGGGGGAGCTAGGTACTAAACAGCTACCCGCTACATTTGCTCAGGACAAGCTCACCCCAACTCAAAAAGTCATTAAAGGCCTCATGGCCGACAATGAAGCACTGCTCGACGAGCAGAAAGAACTCAATAAGAAAATTGACAGCTTAAAAGCAGAAATAGCAGCGCTCGAAGAATACAAAAAGCTGAATGAGCACTTCGCCCCTTTAACGATTGCTGAAGAGGTTGCTGCCGTTGAAAAACAGCTCAAGCAATTACTAATCGATATGCCTGATGCTCGCAGGTTCTCTAATCTCCAAATTGAAGCGATGTCGGCCGCGGCAGGTAATGAGTATAAGAAATTTATTGGCGGGAAAAGATTAATTCTTTCAGAAATGGAACGCGAAGGCCTAGTCAAAGACTACATGCCTGAGTTCTCTTTCTGCATTGGCGATGGTATTGAAATAGCAGCCAACTCTCCACGTGAGGAGCGCCTTATTACCTCTTATTTCCGTCGCCCTGCTGACTCCCCACTTCCGATCAACCTAAAGGCAGATCTGGATGTAGTTGTAAAACCTTGTCAAACAGCCTTATACGAACGGCTCGCAAGCTACGACAAACCCATCTAAGCATGCTTAAATTTCATGCAAAAGCTGTGTAATTACTAGGCTTTTTCTGTATAATACGCGCTCATTTTCTTTCGAACTGGGCGCTATTCCGGTCACAACGCCCTCTTTGAAATTATAAACTGACCCTGCGAATCCGGATTTGCAGGCTGAGCTGTATTTCTTTCGAAACACAGCCCTTACTATAGGACAAATTCAATGAGCGAAAGCTTTGCTGATCTGTTTGAAGAATCCCTTCAGTCTCTAGACATGACTCCAGGTAAACTGGTAATCGGTGAAGTCGTTGATATCGACAGCGACTGGGTTACTGTTCACGCTGGCCTAAAATCAGAAGCAATCATCCCACGTTCTCAGTTCCTGAACGATGCAAACGAACTGGAAATCCAGATCGGCGACGAAGTTAAAGTTGCTCTGGAAGCGGTTGAAGATGGCTTCGGTGAGACTCGTCTGTCTCGCGAAAAAGCGAAACGCGCTGAAGCTTGGGAAGTTCTGCAGACTAAATTTGAAGCTGAAGAAACTGTTAAAGGTTGCATCAGCGGCAAAGTTAAAGGCGGCTTCACAGTTAGCATCAACAACATTCAGGGCTTCCTGCCAGGTTCTCTGGTAGACGTTCGCCCAGTACGTGACGTTGATCACCTGGAAGGCAAAGAGCTGGAATTCAAACTGATCAAGCTGGATCCTAAGCGTAACAACATCGTTGTTTCTCGCCGTGCGGTTCTTCAGGAAGCTAACAGTGCTCAGCGTGATGAGCTGCTGGCTACTCTGGACGAAGGTCAGGAAGTTAAAGGTTTCGTTAAGAACCTGACTAACTACGGTGCATTCATCGATCTGGGTGGTGTTGACGGTCTTCTGCACATCACTGACATGGCTTGGAAGCGCATCTCTCACCCATCTGAGATGCTGAACCCAGGTGACGAGATCACTGTTAAGATCATCAAGTTCGACAAAGAATCTGGTCGTATCTCTCTGGGTCTTAAGCAGCTGTCTTCTGATCCATGGTCTCTGATCAAAGAGCGTTACCCTGCAGGTGCTAAGTGCCAGGCACGCATCACTAACCTGACTGACTACGGCTGCTTCGCTTCTATCGAAGACGGTGTTGAAGGTCTGGTTCACGTTTCTGAAATGTCTTGGACTAACAAGAACATCCACCCATCTAAAGTTGTTCAGATCGGTGATGAAGTAGAAGTGATGATCCTGGACGTTGATGAAGAGCGTCGCCGTATTTCTCTGGGTATCAAGCAGTGCACTGCAAACCCATGGGTTACTTTCGCTGAGCAGTTCGCAGCAGGTGACAAAGTTACTGGTACTATCAAAACTATCACTGACTTTGGTATCTTCGTTGGTCTGCAGGAAGAACTGGACGGTCTGGTTCACATGTCTGACATCACTTGGGAAGCTGATGCTGAAGCTGCTCTTCGCCAGTTCAAGAAAGGTGAAGAAGTTGAAGCAGTTATCCTGTCTATTGATGCTGAGAAAGAGCGTATCTCTCTGGGTATCAAGCAGCTGGAAAGCGACCCATTCGCTGAGTTCGCATCTGCTAACGACAAAGGCGCTATCGTAACTGGTAAAGTTACTTCTGTAGACGCTAAAGGTGCAGTTGTTGAGCTGGCTGAAGGCATCGAAGGTACACTGAAAGTATCTGAGATCTCTGTTGATCGCGTTGAAGATGCATCTTCTGTACTGAACGTTGGTGATGAAGTAGAAGCTAAGATCGTTACTCTGGATCGTCGTAACCGCGTTATCAACCTGTCTATCAAAGCGAAAGAACAGGCTGAAGAAAAAGCAGCAATCTCTGCTGTACGCAACGCTGAAGTTGAAGTATCTGGCCCGACTACAATCGGTGACCTGATCAAAGCTCAGCTGGACAACCAGAAGTAATCACTTCTCGTTAAGCACGAAAAAAGCCGCAATCATTGATTGCGGCTTTTTTGTTTTCGCGCCTTATAATGAATCCATGTAACGGTTGATTTCATTAGCAGGCATTGGCTTAGCATGATAAAAACCTTGCACAACATAACACCCTGATCCAATAAGAAAATCCAGCTGCTCTTTAGTCTCAACACCTTCAGCGACAACCTTCATTTCAGTTTTACCCGCTATAGCCAACAAGCCTGCAATGACAGCTTCTGATTTCAACTCACCCACATGATCAATAAAGAACCGATCAATTTTTATTACATCGATTGGGCACTCGATTAATCGCTGCAATGACGAGTGCTCTGCCCCCAGATCATCCAAAGCAATGCTGACCCCCAGAGACTTAAGACGCATCAAGTTATCCACTACAACGTCATAGCGCCCTATCAAAGCTCGCTCAGTAATTTCTATTTCGAGTAGCTCAGGTGGCAATCCCGTTTTATCCAAAGCTTTCTCAATACGCTCGTAAAAACCTTGTTGCTGAAGCCCGACAGCACATACATTGACAGCAACACGACCAAAACTGACTCCCTGTTGGTGCCACTTTAGAGCTTGCTGACAGGCCTCTAACAGTACCCAACTTTCAATGTGAGGCAACAAACCTGAACGCTGCGCAACGGGAAGAAAATCACCGGGAGAAATCAGCCCCCTCTCTGGACACTGCCACCTTATAAGGGCCTCAAAGCCATCCAGCTTGGAATTACTGTAATCGTATCTGGGTTGGTAATAGAGACAAAACTCACTATCCTGGATTGCCCGATGAAGCCCGTTCTCAATTCTTTTCTGCTCTACTAACTTATCGTGCATCGGCAATTCAAAGAATTGATAGCACTGCCCACCTTTATCTTTAGCCTGGTACATGGCTAAATCAGCGTGCAGCATCAGTTGCTCTGGATCACCAGAGTCATCGGGATAAACGGTGATACCGACACTTGTTCCCGTCCTTATAGTATGACCCGAAAGCTGCAAAGGCTTCGACAACGTCTCAATAATCCGGAGCGCCGTATTAATGACCCCATCAACACTGGCGAGGTTAGACATAACAATTGCAAACTCATCCCCCCCAAGCCTAGCCACTATATCCTCATCTCGAATATTGGCCCTCAATAAATCCGCTACTGAACATAAAAGATCATCACCAATAGCATGGCCAAGCGTGTCATTAACCTCTTTAAAGCGGTCCAAATCAAAAAGCAGTAAAGCGACTTTCTTTCCATTGGTATCAGCTTTTCTCAAGATACACTCAAGTTCTTGCTGGAAACCACGCCGATTAGCCAGCCCCGTCAGAGCGTCATGCTCGGCCAGATGTCTAACCTGCTTCTCTGCGCGAGTTCGCTCTTCAACCTGCACTTCTAACTCACTTGTCCTCTCAGCAACACGTTCTTCTAGCCCGTCCTGAACTTTAAGAAGCTGAAACTCGGTACGCTTTCGCTGTTTCACTTCAGCTTCTAGCTCGCCAAGGTAGCCATCGATATCATCGGCCATCTCGTCAAGTTCGCTGGCCAGAGCCCCCATCTCATCTCTGTTTACCAGCGCAAACCTAAACTGCCGTTGGCCAGAACGAAAGGCGCGAATACCTTTTATCAGCGTCGTAATTCGCTTGGTTAGATAGGATGCGATCCATACAGCTATCACAATAACAACTAGAATCATTAATAAGGTTGAAATGGATAAACGCTCGGCGGTTTCTCTTAAGTTACTAATGATGGCTGTACGACCCTGCTCAGCCTCAAACCTTATCTTTTGCTCAACTCGCTCTATTTCCAGATCGATTCGCTCTTTAGTGGCAACTGTCGCCTTATGAAAGTCATCAACATTTGCACCCACTGTGACAAAGCCAAATCCCCGCTCAGATTCAGCATATTGGCCTGTATAATAGGGAATTGCGGCAGCCGTCGTGAGTTTCCACAGCCCACTCCAAAAAATGACAAATGAGCCAGATCCCCCTTCTCGGGTTAAATCAAACCAACCTGTGCACTGTGGTGCGAAATTAAGAAACCTACAATCTAAGGCTCTTAGCCCGGTATCTTTCAGTTCTGCTGCTGGTTTCTTAGTAAGCTTCTGATTAACAAAAGTAGGCGCATTCTGTAAGTAACTCGCGTAGCTCAGGCCTGACTCTTTCCAGGCTGCATATGCCTCTTGCTCCATCCAAGGGATCTGTGGGTCCCCTGTCTGAGCATCATATCCGGCAATAAAATAATGCCTTGGATGGGCAATATTCCTGCCTTTAGCATCCCAAATAAATGCATAATTACCTTCGGATGCATCGGGGATCTGTGTATACCGCTCCTCAGTTGGCAATATATGATCAGTGAACGCCATGATATGGCGATGATCCAGGGCCAGGGTCACATAACCGATTTTCTGTTCGTCTTTATAGACCGGCGTAGCCCATCGCACTATTCCTCTGAACTTCTGCCCAAGTGGGTTTTCCCTACCCGCGAAAGCACTTTGTTCAGGCTGATATTCAATACCTGTTTTAGCCGCAGATTTAGGTGTGTATGTTCCAATCACATGTGATGGTACATATTCACCAATGACTTCAGAAACATAAATCTGCCCACGATCAAGCTGTTCTAATTCAGAAAAGTAGCTTTCCGCTTTAATGAAGGTATTTCTTTTATCAGACACATCCTTGAGTTCGTCAGTCATCAATTCTGAAGAAACAACCTTCAGCTGCTCGCGTCCTTCAAGGTCAAGATATGTAATTTCGAGATATAAAGGCTGCCAGCTAGAATGAAATTGTTTTTTAGGGAAGGAATGAAAATCTTTTGCGTTTTCCACAAGGCTTGATTTCACCGTATCGGTGGAGGAAATAATCGCTCGCTCACGCCATTTGTTTAGTTCAGGATCATAAAGCCAATCACCCTGATCCATGAGCCGGGATCTACGCTGTGATATAAAGTTTTGAAATGATGTTTTACTAATATCTAACGCAGAAGCTAACAACACATCGGTATCCCTCTGATAGAGAAACCCCGCTATCGCATTGGCGGTATCTGTTGTTATACGTTCGATTTCGTTTCGTGCTTTCTCATCTAATGCCGCTACAGCATCATTAACTGCTAAATCACCTACATCAGTAACACTTTTCTGCGAGATACTACTGAGGTGCTCATAGCGAATACCCAATATATCCGCGAGCTTTGAAGACTGAGACCATGCAAGCCATGCAATAAGAATAAGTGGGAAAACTTTGATAAGGACAAAGAGTGCAACCAGTTTACCCCTAATTCCCCAAACAGAGCCCCCAAACTTATTTTCTGAAGCAGACAACGCGATTAACCCCAGTTACAGCCAGATTAAATACTACATCCTTTTAACACTGAACCATCCTGGAAGCCTGCTAAAGAAACATAAGACAGGCCTAATGAAACATAGTCGGTTTTGCCATGACTGTAAAATGAATTAGAGCAAGAACTCCCTAATAGAGGCTACAAAACTCTTTGCTATTCAATGATGTAATCGACATAGTCTTCAACTTCGATCTCATCATCTTTCACTTCGTACCAACTGAGCACTGAAGCCTCAGCCTCGATTACAGTCTCCTGGCGACCGGAAAGTAATGGATGCCATTCTGGCAGATCCTTACCTTCGTGAATTAACCGATAGGAACAACTAGGAGGTAACCAGTGAAAATCATCAACATCTTGCGGGGTGAGTTTGACGCAATCTGGAACCAGTTTGCAACGATCCTCATAACGGGTACAGCGACAGGTATCAAAATCTAAAAGATGGCATACAACCGAGGTATAAAAAACCTCTTGGGTATCCTCATCTTCAAGCTTATGCAGACAACATAAAGCGCAGCCATCGCAGAGAGATTCCCATTCGCTTGGTGTCATCTCCTGCAAGGACTTACTACGCCAGAATACTTCCTGAGCTACCACTTAACGTACACCACTCTCTGGACGATCACGATGTAGATCAAGCATATAGTCATCCTTAGGAGGTGGCATCTGCAGATAGAAACCCTTCTCATCAATCTCTGCCAGCACCTTTTCAGCATCGACCCTTGCCAGCTCACGATCTTTAGTCAAAGGAATATCCATGACATGTTTTGGTGTGCCAAACATCTCCATCAGCGCTTCTGGAACACGCTTCAGATGATCTCGTTTATCAACATAAAGATACATTTCATCTTTACGTAAGCTCAAAAAAACCGAGCAGATTTTCATTATTAACTACCTTGAACTCTTAATTTTTCAATACGTTGCAGCTCATCCATAAGCGCAGCGTCTAGCATCTCTTTTCTCCAGGCGGACATTGCCTGCGGCAAACGATACTCGCCCTCGTCTACACCAGAACGAATAAGCTGCTCTAACTCTTTCCGACGCAACAGCATTTCAGGTGCGGTATTATTTTCTTCAGCCAAACGCCTGGCGATAGCCTTTAACTTTTTAAGGTGCTTATTCCAAAAGTAATGCAAAGGTTGCGGAATAGGCTCCGGCTCAACCTTGTCGGCACTTGCTTCACCGCCTTTTAAAAAGCCAAGAATAACTTCACCATCTGTTCGAAGAATACTCTTTTTGATCTCATCCAAACGGGATAGATCCGCTAAGCCTTTTGGCCATTGCTCGATAATTTGCAGTATAGCCTGATTGCGTAGAATTCGATTACGAGGAACATTTCGCTTTCTTGCTTGCTGCTCCCGCCATGCGGTTAAATCTCGCAACGCCGCTAACTTATGCTTAGGCAGCCGCCACATCTGTGTGAAACGGGTGTAGTATGAAAAACCATCGACGTCATCAATAGCTGCATCAGCAAGCATTGCCGAACATTCTTGCTCAACCCAGTGGAAGTGCCCGCGGCTTAATAGTTCTTGCCTTTGTATTTCATAAATAGCGGGCAAATAGGCCACATCAAGCGCAGCATATTTTTCCTGGCTGGAAGTGAGAGGACGCTGTAACCAATTCGATGTCGTCTCATGCTTTTCAAGCTGAACTGACAAGCAGCTTTCCAGCATTCTCTGAAGCCCCATGGAGAAACCCCAGTTTATCAAGGCTGCAGCAATCTGTGTATCGAACAATGGTACAGGTAAGGCCCCTATCTCTTTATGAAACAACTCCAGATCTTCGGTGGCTGCATGCATGACTTTTACTACACCCTCATCTTTAAAAAGAGTGGATAGCGAGGAAAAGTCACTTATTTCGAGAGGGTCTATTAGATAACATGCTTGATCATCAGCAACCTGAATCAGGCCAGGCAATGGGTAAAACGTATCTACGCGCTGAAACTCAGTGTCTAAAGCGATAAGCGGCAGGTTACGCCACTTTTCACAACACTCTGATAATTGCTCCGCACTGGTAATCCAGATTGGGTTTTCAGCAGAAGCTTCTAAATGCTTCCAATCATAAGCCGAGTTATCAGACATTTACTAATCTCATAATAAAGAGCGCCTTCCTGCAAGTGCATGAGCCAGAGTACCGCCATCAACAAACTCCAACTCGCCTCCAACAGGAACACCATGGGCTATACGTGAAACCTTAACCCCAAGATCCTTAACTTGAGCGGCAATATAGTGTGCAGTTGCCTCACCTTCCACTGTAGGGTTTGTCGCCAGAATCAATTCTTTGATGTCACTCGACTGAACGCGCTCAAGCAATTTATCGATCCCCAAATCCTCAGGTCCGATACCATCGATAGGCGACAAATGCCCTGAGAGCACAAAGTACAGCCCGTTAAAACCTCCGGTCTGTTCAACTGCCAGCACATCTATTGGGGATTCCAGAATGCAAAGCACACTAGAGTCACGATCGGTAGCTGAACAGATATCACAAATCTCTGTTTCTGATAAGGTTCGGCAAAGCTTGCAATGACCTATTTCAGATACTGACTTTTGCAGCGCCTCTGCCAACGCCAAAGCGCCATCAGGATCCCTTTCTAAGAGATGAAATGCCATACGCTGTGCAGACTTAGGACCAACGCCCGGAAGACACCTAAGCGACGTGATCAGTTGCTGAATTAAAGGGCTAAAAGACATCTAATCAGAACGGCATATTGAAGCCAGGCGGCATACCCATACCACCAGTTACTTCAGCCATTTTTTCCTGGGTGTAAGATTCGATCTTACGAACCGCATCATTCACAGCCGCTGCAATAAGGTCTTCAAGAATCTCTTTATCTTCTTCCATCAGGCTATCGTCAATGCTGATGCCTTTAACATCGTGGCGACCATTCATTACGACTTTAACCAAGCCAGCACCCGATTCACCCGTTTGCTCAGCAGAAGCGATTTGCTCCTGTGCCTTCTGCAGGTTTTCCTGCATTTTCTGAGCCTGTTTCATCAGGTTACCCATTCCACCTTTCATGACTTTTTCCTCAAATTAATCAATTGGCAGCACTGAAGACAACTCTATCTGTGCTGCAAATTCTTGTTCCAGTAATTTTACCGTCACATCATTACGAATTGAATCGATTGCCTTAGCATGGCGCTCTTCGCGTTTACGATTCATATACTGAGCAGGTGTTTCCTGCGTCTGTGTGGCCTGAATAAATTCAAGCTGCACACTGGATTCAAAATACTGATTGATAGCATCGCCAATACGCTGCTGTTGCACTTCATTGAGCATCGTTTTCTGCTCTTTAGTGTAATGCAGTTGTATTATGCCACCTGCAACAGACTCCATAGACAGGTGCGTTGCCAAGCTTTCGGTCATCCCTGTTAGCCCCAGCGAACGGCTGACATGCACCCAGTGACCAAGCTCAATCTTAGTAAAATCTTTAGGACACTCCAGTATTTCCACATGCGTTTTCGCAACGGAGCCAACTATCTCAGAAAGAGGATTTGCAAATTCATTTTCTACGGGGGCTTCATCTGAGTATGTTTCTACCGCAGTTTCTTGCGGGGGGGCAGACTCATCCTCCCAGGGAGGAGGTAGCTCATCCCCGGCTTTAGTCAACTCAGACTTTTTTGCAGGGGAGCCCTCCCCTGCAGGCTCATAACTTGAATCATAATCAGGCAACGGCTCATCATAGCTGGGAGCAGATGGCTGAAATTCTGGAGCTGGAGCTGGAGCTGGAGCTGGAGCTGGAGCTGGAGCTGGAGCTGGAGCTGGAGCATCAGTGTGGGTACTTTGTGCAGCTGCGCCAGATAAATCTGCAACGGTATCAGATAACTGAACGTTTCTGGGTTTTGCCGACGCAGGTCTAAAAGCCAACATCCGTAGCAGGACCATCTCCAAACCTTCACGCGGGTCCGGTACAAATGGCAGGTCTTTACGCCCCATTAGCGCAATCTGGTAATAAAGCTGAACATCTTCTGCTGATAACTGACCGGCTAATTCCGTTATCTGAATCTGGTCCCCCATACTGTTATCCACAGCATCAGGAAGCACTTGTGCAACAGCTATTCGATGCAGCACACTCACCAAGTCTCCCAAAACCGTGTTGTAGTCTGGTGAGAACTGAGCAAGATCAGTAACCGCTTGCATTAAAGCGTTGGCATCTCCGGCAGCCAGGCTATAAAGCATCTGATATACCAAACGCTGATCAATGGTACCCAGCATGGCTCTGACATCTGTTTCTGCGATTTGACCAGCACCAAAAGCGATTGCCTGATCAGTAAGACTCATCGCATCACGCATTGAGCCATCCGCAGAACGTGCCAATAGCCACAATGCAGGCTCTTCAAACGAAATCTGCTCCTGAGTTAAGACATGAGTCAGATGATTTACGATACGCTCAGGAATTAAGTTCTTAAGGTTAAACTGCAGACAACGCGAAAGAATCGTAATTGGAAGCTTCTGTGGATCAGTAGTAGCCAGTAGGAATTTAACGTGCGGTGGCGGCTCTTCCAGAGTTTTTAGCAGGGCATTAAAAGAGTGAGTGGAAAGCATGTGCACCTCATCTATGAGGTACACTTTGTAACGTCCATGAGTAGGCGCGTATTGAACGTTTTCCATTAACTCACGGGTATCTTCAACCTTAGTTCTGGAAGCCGCATCCACTTCGATCAGGTCTACAAAGCGACCTTCTGCAATCTCCTTACATGCGGAACATACACCACAAGGTGTCGAAGAAACCCCTGTTTCACAGTTTAAGGACTTAGCAAACAAACGTGCAATCGACGTTTTACCAACACCACGGGTGCCCGTAAATAAATAAGCATGGTGAAGGCGATCATCATCCAGCGCATTGACTAACGCTTTCAGCACATGCTCCTGCCCAACCATTTCCTGAAATTTGGCCGGACGCCACTTTCGAGCCAGAACCTGATAACTCATCGATATTTGCTACTTTATGAACCAAAAAATCAAAGCCTTATGCTACCTGCTGTACTGATCTTTCGCCAGCGAAACATCCACCCGTAATGAGTTCTCATATGTTCTGAAAGTGATTTCTCGCGCATGTCATGTTTTAGGTTTAAAATAGAGTGATCTGAACACTGGAAATAGCCCCATGTTTAAAAAACGCCCCACAAAAGCAGAACTCAGGAGTCAATTGAGCTCCCAGGTCGACCAGTTTATAAAACATGGCGGTAAGATCCAGGAAGTCGAAATGGGTGAAACCGGCCTGATAGATGGCCGGTATAATTCGCACCGCTCAGGACAATCGGCCCCTAAAGCCCAAGAGCGCACCCCCGTTCACGGTTTACTTGCGCAAATTGATGCTCGTAGGAAAAGCAGCAAGCAAAAGACCAACAAAAACTTGCGGGCCAGAACCCAAAAGAAAAAGATCATCTACGATGATTTTGGTGAACCGGTTAGAACAATATGGACAGATGAGTAATCTGCATTTTTAATCACTCACCCGACCACCGCATTATCCCTCTGTTTTTATTTTCCCAGGCAGTATTTTCCCTCAATACATGAAATAATATCCCCGAGCATTAACTGAGGGGAACAGGTAACAGAATATGACTGAACTTACGATAACCAGACCTGACGACTGGCACATTCATTTACGTGACGGTGAGCAACTTAAAGATACTGTCCGGGATGTCAGCCGCTATATGGGCCGCGCAATTATTATGCCCAATCTGGTCCCCCCTGTTACCAACACAGAAGAAGCACTGGGTTACCACCAGCGAATTATGGAGCAACAACCGCAAGGTAACTTTGATCCATTAATGGTGCTTTATCTGACAGACAAAACCTCGCCTGATGAGATTAAAAAGGCCAAAGCGACCGGTAAAATTTACGCCGCTAAATTGTATCCAGCTGGCGCAACAACCAATTCCGATTCGGGGGTAACTTCGATCAAGAATATCTATCCCGTTTTGGAAGCGATGCAAGAGGCAGGTATGCTGCTTCTAATCCATGGTGAAGTGACTGATTCAGAGATTGATATTTTTGATCGCGAAAAAACCTTTATTGATAACATTCTCAAAGATGTTGTAGCTGATTTTCCTGAGCTAAAAATCGTTCTGGAACACATTACAACGAAAGATGCGGCTGAATTTGTTGCTTCAGCTGGGGATAACGTGGCCGCGACCATTACGGCTCACCACTTGCTCTTTAACCGGAACCATATGCTGGCCGGTGGCATTCGTCCACACTACTACTGCCTGCCTATTCTTAAGCGCAATATTCATCAAGAAGCACTTATAAAAGCGGCAACCTCTGGAAGCCCTAAGTTCTTCCTCGGCACTGACTCTGCCCCACATATGAAACATGCCAAGGAAGCCGCATGCGGATGTGCAGGCTCATATACGGCTCATGCAGCAATAGAGCTCTATGCTGAAACATTTGAAGCCGCCGGCGCTCTGGATAAGCTGGAAGCTTTTGCCAGCCTTAATGGCCCAGACTTTTATGGACTTCCTCGAAATAGTGACACCATCACACTCGTAAAAGAATCCTGGGATGTTCCTGCCAGCTACCCTCTGGGGGATGATCAGGTTGTTCCAATCCGCGCTGGAGAGACTATTAGCTGGAAAGTAAAATAATCCTTTCTGGACTGACTATTTAAGCAACTGCTGATAGTCACTAAGTGCAGAGGCCGCCTCTTCGGGGCGCCCTTTGCGCATACTTTGATAGTGTTTAAGAATCTGCTCAATATAAGCCTGATGCTCTGTTAGAGTGAAATTCCACATCCTGTCTCCCGTTTTGCTTAACGGCCTGTCTGAGCTTGTGGATATGTATAGAAGTTCATAGAAAAGCCCTTTATCACTAACAATTTTCTCATCGATAACTCCCAGCCCTAAATCACTCAAGCACCCCCTTAACCAATAGATTTGCCGGATAGGACACAACAGAAAATCAATTCGCTGCCCCGGATTATTCTTGAGGATATTTTCTACAAACTGCGCAATAAGATCACCGCCCACCCCGGCGATAATCACAAGATGAGATTCTTTGCTGTTAGGCAGAATTAGTTCATTGAGATCCATACAATACACCCGCCACCGCTTTGATAGATCACAGGATACAGCCAATGTCTCTTGCAACTGACGGATAATAGAATCGACCTGATCCACAAAATGAACAACCGAACTCGGATGCCTATCCATCAATGAACGGCCTAGAATGCCGTGATCACAGCAACAGTCCCAGATATGGTCATATTCTTTTTCAATCAGAGAAGCCAGTGTTTCAAGGCGGGGGGATAAGCTCATTTTACCTCAGGAGTAGCGCATTTCTGTCAGCAGAAGAATACCACTGAACTGGATTCTGAGCTAAAAAAATGGGCTCATAAGAGCCCACTTTCAAATCAAATAAACCGATTGCTTCACGCTTTAGGGATACTTCCCATCATCGATTTAGTTTCCATAAACTCTTCCATTCCGTAGCGCCCCCATTCACGGCCGGTACCCGACTGTCTGTAGCCACCAAAGGGAGCTTTAGCATCCGCAGGCGCACCATTGATATGCACCATACCGGTACGCATACGCGCAGCGACTGCATTAGCTCTTTCCAGGTCTGCGGAATACACCCCTCCAGAGAGACCATAAATATGGTTATTTGCTATCGCAACTGCATCATCTTCATCCTTGTAAGTCATGATGCTAACAACAGGACCAAAGATCTCTTCGCGGGCGATACTCATTTCTGGTGTTACACCTGCAAATACGGTTGGCTTCACAAAACAGCCCGTTTCCAAACCTTCTGGTGAACCCACACCGCCAGCAATCAATTCAGCCCCTTCATCAATGCCTTTTTGGATGAGCGCCTGAACACGCTGCCATTGCAGTTTTGATACGACTGGCCCCATCGCAGTATCTTCAGCCATCGGATCACCTGTACGAACAGATTCAGCAGATGCTTTAGCAATCTCAATGGTTTCTGCCAATCGATCCTCAGGTACCAACAAACGGGTCTGAGCATTACAGGACTGCCCTGTATTCGTCATCACCCCACGTACACTGCGTTTAATAACTTTAGCGAAATCAGCATCATCCAGAATGATGTTTGCTGACTTACCACCGAGCTCCAGGGAGACCTTTTTCAAGTTGCCCGCTGCTGCTATTGATACTTTTTTACCCGCTTCAGTAGAACCGGTAAAGGAAACCATATCAATCTGAGGATGCTCGCTCAGGGCCGCACCCACGGTTGGGCCATCGCCATCGACCAGGTTGAATACCCCTTTAGGCACTCCTGCTTCATGCAGAATTTCAGCAAAAATATGTGCCGTTCGCGGAGCAACTTCACTTGGCTTCAGCACCATTGTGCAGCCAGCTGCAATGGCTGGGGCCACCTTACAAGTGATCTGGTTCAACGGCCAGTTCCACGGTGTGATCATCGCACACACGCCCACAGGCTCTTTAACAACGGTAGTTGTACCCATCACTTCCGTGAAGTCAGTTTTTTTAAGGATACTAAGCGCTACTTTAATGTGACCCAGGCCTGCCATCACCTGCATTTGACGGGAAAAACCAATGGGCGCACCCATCTCTTCCGTTGTTGCTCTTGCCAGATCTTCCAATCGAGCTGAATAACCTTCAATGATCCTTTCCAGTAGCGCAATGCGCTCTTCTTTAGTTGTCTGACTAAAAGCCGGAAACGCATTAACCGCTGCTGCAACGGCAGTTTCAACATCATCCCTGTTACCTAAGCGGATCTGTGAAACCACCTGGTCATTTGCTGGATTAAGAACATCCAGTATCTCGGCACCCTGCGGCTCAACCCACTGACCATCAACGTAAAATTTCTGCAGATTATGCATAAACCTATCACCCATCATTTTCTGTTTCTTATAAGGGAATACCATTACATAAACTCTGCGCCATGACCAGCCGAATTTGATACGGCTTTATAAGAAAAAACAAAATTAAAGTATCACTAGAGACAAAAAAAGCCGCAACAGCGGCCTATATCTCAATCTATTTTTAAAAGCCCAGCATAGCCGCCAGCAAACCGATCAAGCCACCAAAAACACCACCCCAGACAACAAGCCAACCCAGATGCTCTTTAATCATCTGCTGGACAATCTGCTTGACCAGTTCTGGTGTCAGTTCATCCAAACGCTGCTCTACAACCCGCTCAACTTTTTCAGACATCTCGGCTAATACATCAGGGCTTTCCAGCTCCTCTTTTAACATCGATACAAAGCTTTCTTCCCGGGTCATCTCTTCAATAGACGACTTCATCTTATCAATGAACGGCTGGCGCAGTGGCTCAAGTACTTCAGTCCCCCCAACCATCGCGAGCATGCCACCAAACGAGGAGTTCTGGATCACCTCTATCAGAGAATCAAAGGTCGGTGAGAAATCCACTTTTTCAATGACAGGCGCCAGATGCAGATCAGGCTGCTTATCCCCCTCTGCGGAGAGAAACCGCTCAATGTTCTCTTTAGTGAAAAACTGCTCCATCATGAGTGCCTTAATCCCGCGCTTAAAATCTTCAAACCGCGCAGGAATAACGCCAGACCCATATAACCCGGGCACCTTCTCAAACAACATATGTACAGCAAGCCAATTGGTCACAGCACCTGAAAGTGCGAATAAGCCAATTGAGAGCAATACGCTATCACCTGTAATTAAACCCGCTAAAAAAGCGATTCCCGCAATTGAATTCGTCAACAGGCTTTTATTCATGTTTAGTCCTTAAATTTCCATTAATACATTGTTTGTATCAGCTCAATGAAATTAAATTTAGCAAACCAATAAGTCGGTTAATTTGCATAAATTGCAAATCTTCAGGTTGCTCAAACCCAACTGCTCAAATATCATGCAAAAAGCATAATTTATTATAGTGTCAGGAAGACAAGATCGGTCAGCATGGATGGCTTTGCAAACCTATCATCGTTGCTCGTATATACCCTCCTGGCCGCCCTTAAGCAGTTGGAGGCCGTTCAATGAACAACCTATCCGTCAGATCCC
The DNA here is from genome assembly GCF_000153345.1 of Neptuniibacter caesariensis. GTDB lineage: Bacteria > Pseudomonadota > Gammaproteobacteria > Pseudomonadales > Balneatricaceae > Neptuniibacter > Neptuniibacter caesariensis. The sequence goes on along the minus strand of NZ_CH724127.1, from coordinate 206,200 downwards.
GACTTGGTATACTTGTTTTAGTCGCAACCATCGCAGTCGTCGTTATAAAATCATTCAGCTTGTTACAATGGCGTAGCGAATTATATCAGGCCAGAGAGGCAGAAATTCAATCTCTTGTTGATTCTGCTTCGGGCGTTATAGATACCCAGATCGCGCTTATGAACGCAGCAGGGATCGAAAAGTCAAATGCTCAGAAAAATGCCATCAGGACGATTGAACTGATGAAATACCGTGGCTCAGAGTATTTCTTCATCTTCGATGCCCAGGCCAATATGGTCGCCCACGGCGGCAACCCTGAACTCAAAGGCAAGAATTTTGCTTCCACAAAAACTGAAGAAGGTGTTGCCGTATTTCAAGAAATGGCCGCACTAGCCAATCAACCCAATTCCGGAAATTTCTTCGCTTATAACTGGCCCAAAGCGGGCAGTAATAAGCCGGTTCCAAAAATCAGTTTTGCATCTTCTATCGATGAGTGGGGCTGGGTCATTGGTACCGGTGTGTATGTCGATGACATAGAGGATGCGTTCATAACTGAACTACTCCATTTTTTATGGCAAGTCACCTTAATTATCATTGTCTTACTTGGTTTAGCTTTACCGATTGTCAGGAGCGTAACTAAGCCCCTTTCAGAAATGGAGGCTGTTCTTGAGAAGGTTTCAGCGAAAGATTTAACCCAAAGAACCCACTTTACGAGCAGGGATGAGATTGGTCACCTTGGCCGCTGCATCGACTCAACATTGGATGTTTTTCAACAACTTATTCATCACCTTGCCGCGTCAATTAAAGAACTCCAGGATAGCGCTACTCAATTAGCCTCCAGCGCAGAGGAAACGAGTGCCGGTGCCCGCCAGCAGTCTAGTGAAACAGAGCTGCTTGCCTCGGCAATGACCGAGATGACATGCACAGTTACAGAGATTTCCAAAAGTGCTGCCGAATCTGCTAGAGCTACAGATGCCGTGGACCATGAGGCAGAGGAAGGAAATGAAGATGTGGAAGACACCATCGCCAGAATTCAACAGTTAGCCGAAGAGATTACGCAAGCCGCATCCGTTGTTACAAGTCTTGAAGCAGATACCGAACAAATCAGTAATGTACTCGAACAAATACAAGGTATCTCAGAGCAAACTAACTTGCTGGCACTGAATGCAGCGATCGAAGCCGCCAGGGCGGGTGAATCCGGTCGAGGCTTCGCCGTTGTTGCTGATGAAGTAAGGCAGCTGGCCATGAGAACACAGTCCTCAACCAGTGAGATCAGAGATATGAATGATAGGCTGCGCAACGGGGCCAAACAAGCCGTCATTTCAATGCAGCGCTCGACCGAAGGCGCAGCACAGAGCGTTGATACGGCGAACCATGCTGGTAAAGAACTAATAAGGATTGTTGAGCAGATGGACCAAGTCCGTGACCTAGCGATTCAGGTAGCAGCTGCGACAGAACAACAAACGCAGGTCGCTGATGAAATGAATCAAAACCTGGTTAATATCGCCCGCGTATCTGACGAAACCGCCCTCGCATCGGAAACAGTCGCAGCGAGTAGCGAACAACTATCCATGCTCGCTGTAGAGCTGGAAAGACAAGTTTCACAATTTAAAGTATGAAAATTTCGGTGGGGCCTGAAGGCTCCACCACCCGCCCCCTAGTTACTTAAATGCAAAGTTACTTGAATGCAAAGTTACTTGAATGCATCGTTACCTGAATGCATCGTTACCTGAATGCATCGTTACTTTGATGCTATTGAGTCTGCCCATCCTACAAGCCAATTTTCAGCCGGCTCATTAGGGGTTAACGTTTCACATGCATCGATAAGCAATGGCTCGCCAATCCGCTGCATTTCCATCTTCTGAAACAACTCATCCATTAACCATCCAGCTTCAGCATAAGTGTCATATGAACTATCACCTAATGAGATCAGGCCATATTTAACATGCTTTAAATCCGGCTGTTTATCCTGCAGCTGGCAATATAGAAGCAGCAAACTATCAGGAATTTCACCCTGGCCTGTCGTAGAAGTGCACACAAGCAAAATTTCTGTTTCGTCTACTACAACTTCATCGATCGTCGCTTGCCTAAGCAATGAAACCTCATGTCCTGCTGCCACTAAGTTTTCACGACACATTTCCGCGACATCCTGGGCATTACCATAAACAGTGCCCACGAGAATTTTAATATTTGCCATAATCTACACCTCCAGCCTGAGGCCGTATTGTGCCGCTTTCCTTAGCCTTTCATCAATAGAGGTGTTAATGGCATTTTCTAATTCTCCACCTACACTGAAACTATGTATTCAAAGAGGGGGAATACAGCATGGGTAATGAGAGTCTGTCCGGGCTGTTGAATGAATGGGAAAGCCGCGCCAAGAAGATTAACAGCCGCACAACCGAAAGCCTGTCTATCTATCAGGGTGATTCAATCAAACTCGAAGCACTTTCACGGATGTATAAGCTTTCAAAAGATGATGTGGTGGCCACTCTGATTCACGAGGCCCTGAATGAACTGGAAGCTAAAATGCCTTACATACAAGGCAGCAAGGTAATACGGATTGAGGATGGGGAAGAGATCTACGAGGACGCAGGTCCGATGCCTCGGTATATGGCTGAGCAGAAAAAGCTGCTGGATGTATCTTAGAAAATGCGCCAGCTGATCTGGCGCATCTCCTATACTCAATTATAGCGTTTTCAGGTATGCGATCAGATAGTCCTGCTCGGCCTTGTCCGTGATCTCGACATGGCGCATACGTGTACCCGGTACAAACTGATCATTGCCAGCAATCCACTTACGTAGGTTTGCTTCAGTCCAGGTAATATCGGACTTTTGTAACGCTTCTGAGTAAGCAAAACGCGGAAGAGAAGCAGCTTTACGACCCACCACGCCACTTAGATCCGGACCGAACGCATTCTTGCTACTGTCCAGAGAATGGCATGCAGAGCACTTATTAAACAGTTCTTTACCCGCAGCTTGCATCATTGCATCGTCATCAGCGACTGCAGATACAGAAAATGACAAAGACAGACCTAAAACCAAAGCACTTGTAATTATAGTTTTCATCTTTTTCCCCTCGAGATGAATAAGTTATGCCTCGAGTCTATGCCTACCGCAGCGCACAATAGTTGATCTCGCTCAGTTTTAAGAACGAGTCAGTGCTAAAGAATGAGAACCGAAAACTTAGGTCTAATACAAAAAACAATAGTCACAAGCACAAAAAAAGCGCAGCTTTCGCTGCGCTTTTTTGTAATAGCCTTATCAGGTAAGAATTACGCTTGTTTAGCGATAATCTCTTTCCACTTAGCCGGGCCTGTTGTATGAACAGATTCACCTGAAGTATCGACTGCAACCGTTACAGGCATATCCTTAACTTCGAACTCGTAGATCGCTTCCATGCCCATTTCAGGGAATGCAAGTACTTCAGCGTTAGTGATCGCTTTAGATACCAGGTAAGCAGCACCACCCACAGCCATTAGGTAAACAGCTTCGTTGTCTTTAATTGCGTCAATTGCAACAGGACCACGCTCGGACTTACCAATCATGCCAAGAAGGCCTGTGCTTTCGATAACCTGACGAGTGAACTTATCCATACGTGTAGATGTTGTTGGGCCAGCAGGACCTACGACTTCATCACGTACTGGATCAACTGGGCCTACGTAGTAGATGAAGCGACCTTTAAGATCAACTGGTAGCTCTTCGCCATTGTTTAGCATCTCTACCATTTTCTTGTGCGCTGCATCACGACCTGTCAGCATTTTACCGTTCAACAGAATCGTTTCGCCGACTTTCCACTCTTTAACTGCTTCTGGAGTGATCTCGTCAAGATTTACACGACGTGTGTTAGAGCCCACCTCAAAGGTCACATCCGGCCAGTCATCCAGGCTTGGCGGCGTCAGAACTGCAGGGCCACTACCGTTCAATGTAAAGTGCGTATGGCGAGTCGCGGCACAGTTAGGGATCATGCAAACAGGCAGTGAAGCCGCATGCGTTGGGTAATCCTTGATTTTAATATCAAGAACAGTCGTCAAACCACCCAAGCCCTGAGCACCTATACCTAATTCGTTAACTGCATCCATGATTTCCAGACGCAGCTCTTCAACACGATTCTGTGGTCCACGCTCGCGCAGCTCATGAATGTCAATTGGATCCATCAGAGATTCTTTGGCCATGACTGCTGCTTTCTCAGCAGTACCACCGATACCTATACCCAGCATGCCTGGTGGGCACCAGCCCGCACCCATTGTTGGTACTGTTTTAACAATCCAATCAACGATGCTGTCAGATGGGTTAAGCATAACCATCTTGGATTTGTTTTCAGAACCGCCGCCTTTCGCTGCAACGTGAACTTCTACTTCGTCACCGTCAACAATTTCATAGTGAATTACCGCTGGCGTATTATCTTTTGTGTTCTGACGCTTACCTGCAGGGTCTGCAAGAATAGATGCACGTAGAACGTTATCAGGATGCATGTACGCACGACGAACACCTTCGTTCACCATGTCAGTTACATTCATTTCAGCATCCCAAGTTACGTTCATACCTACTTTCAGGAATACGGTAACGATACCTGTGTCCTGACATAGAGGTCGCTTACCTTCAGCACACATCCGGGAGTTGATAAGGATCTGCGCCATTGCGTCTTTTGCCGCTGGGTTTTCTTCCTTCAGGTAGGCTTCGTGTACGCCTTGAACAAAATCAAGCGGATGGTAGTAAGAGATAAACTGCAATGCATCAGCAACACTGCTGATGAAATCGTCTTGGCGGATTACACTCATTCGGTGGCTCCCAGTAAGCTTCTTGTCAAAAGGCTGAATTATTTGAGGATTAATCAGGGTAATAAATACCTTAGCCTCATCCTGTTATTCTCTCTTCTCGAAGGAGAGTATTAACTGCGGCTGGATTATACACTAAAAGAATCACACTAAGGTGTCGGGCATTGGTATTATTCGCCAGGATTGCCCATCGCATAGAGTTTTGAATCCGCTAATTGAATTAATTCATCAACGGAACCTGTTACAGCACGGGGAACTGCAACACCAATCAGAAGGCTTGCGGGTGTGGCGACACCATGAATATACAAACTCCCCGGGCTATCTACTCGTTGTCTGAGTCGCTTACCGACAATATCAGCACTCATTTCATCAACCTTTAGCAACAATACGCCAAGGCAACCATCGCCCAGATCTCCACATAGATCCTGTTCACGAATCTCCTCGTTGATGATCACGCTTAATTGTTTCATGACCTCTTCAGCTGTTTTGAAATCCCCCATACGCCTCAATTTCTGAAGTGAGGGTACCTCAATAACAAAAATAGCAAAGCTGCTGCCATAGCGATGATATCTTGCTAGCTCTTTATTTGCCTCAGCCAGAAAAGCATGGCGGGTGGTTAATCCGGTTTCTGCATCAATCGTTTGCAACCTTTGCAGCTGACTTTCTAATTCATGTTTCTGCTTTTGCGTATTTTCCAGGTGATATTTATGCCCTCGATGACGCCAGATCAGATACAGATTCAAAGCAAACAGCATAACAAGCAGGCAAGCCCCGACCCAAACCGAAACCTCTTTCAGTCTTTCCGTTGAAAGCACTTGAGTTGCATACCCCTGCTTTAAATGTCTCTCTATGAGCGCCTCAAGTTCTGCTTCAGAAACTGAATCTAAAGCCTTTTGAATAATGCTATTTAACTCGGGCCAGTCTTTTCGAACTGCAAACCGAAGCTTCCAGGTCATTCCTGTTTCACCCACAACCTCTAGGTTTGTCAGGCTATGCTGCTGCATGTAGTAAGCAGCAGTCGCTCGGCTAACGACAATCGCATCCGCCATACCATAAGAAACCATCCGAATACCGATGGAGATTTCTGGCACTTTAATTAAGGAGATCTCGGGAAAATTATCCTGAACAAAATCTGCAGAGGCATAATCTTCTATAACCACCACGCGCTTACCGGACAACTCTTCTAACGAGAGATTGCTATAACCTTCATTCTCCCGCATATAGATTACCGTGGGTAAAGTGATATAAGGCTCAGAAAAATTCAGATAGGCTTGCCGCTTTGGCACTTTCGCAACAGAACCCAGCATATCCACTTTGCCCAAACGGGTCGCAGACATTACCTCTTCCCAGCTATTAAAACGTTCGATGCGAATAGGCAGATCAACCTTAGCAAGCATCAGATCAAGGAGTTCCGGGGTCACCCCCAGATGACGCTGAGTTTCATCAAAGTACTCAATTGGAGGATAGTTGGGCGCTGGTGCATAACGGATAACAGCATTGCGCTGCAACCAATCAGCTTCCTCTTCCGTGAGCACAATTTCTGCCGCAGATGCTGCTGAAAAGAAACACAGCAGCACCAAAAACAGCGTTATGGATTTCCTTATGAATAACATACTGCCACAGCCCGTTACGTTACCTTCAGGCTATGACCCTATAGAGGATCTGTCAACAGAATCAATTTAAAAAAGGAAAGCACTGCAATAAACAGCACCAAATCCCATAAACGCCAGACCAGTTGCAGGGGTTACAGGCGTTCTCATCTGAGCCGGCTTAGAAATAAATTTAAGTGGGAAAAGTGCCAAAGGAAAGCTCAGGAACACCCAAAATGCCATGGGTAAAATATCCATAATGCTTAACCCAAAGCTTATTAGATAGATGGCGAAAAGGCTCACACAATACAGAATGGTGCCGGCCCGCAAACCGATACGAACCGTCAGCGTTTTGATCCCATCATCGCGATCCGACTCATAATCCCTGATCTCATTACTCAGCAGCAGAAGCGAAGTGAATAAGCTCACCGGAAGAGACAGGAGGAATACCGTTAATGTGACATCAGCAGCAAAAACATAATATGCGCCCGTCACCATAAGAACGCCCATCAGCCAGAAAACCAGAAAAACAGCCAGCCCACGCCGCTTGTAATTGATCGGCTCCAACGTATAGCCAAGCGCGCCAAGAATACCGATTAAAGAGATCCATAATAGAGCTGGCCCCGAGGACAGGATCAAATACAGACCTATCCCCGCAGCGAGAAGAAAACAGCCGTTACCTAACAGGAAGTTACGGCGTATTCTAGACACCGCAATCAGGTCACTCTTTACGGATTCTAAATCAGAATAGTCGTTGATCAGGTTAACACCGGCCTGAAGCGCCAAGCCGGCAATAAGAATAAGAGAGGCGAGAAAGCCATCGCTATAGCCTGCACGATATGCGGCAAGAATACCTGTACCACAAACAACAAGCGCTACACTAAATGAAAATGGGCGTAGCGCTCGTTTGAACAAATAGCGATCGGCAGACATCAGAATCAGCCCTGACGGCTATACTCCGGGGCATTAGGCAGATCGCGCATAATCAGCGCATATTCCAGATCGGCGTCGATATTCATTGGAATGCGCATAACATGGCCAGAACCTGGCGCCACATCTGCTTGCTTACCTTTCTTATCGATCATCTCATCCAGTTTAAATTTATGATTGCCCTGAGGTGTCATCAATTCAAGCGTGTCGCCTTTAAGGAACCGGTTACGAACATCCACTTCGAGCATACCGTCCTGATAACTCATCACCTCACCAACGAACTGCTGATGTACGCCAACAGAGTTACCCGTCTCATAATTCTGGTACTCGTCATGAACATGACGACGATAGAACCCTTCGGTATAACCACGGCTAGCCAGATTCTCTAACTCATCCATCAGGCTCATATCAAACGGCTTGCCCGCTACCGCATCATCAATCGCTTTACGATAAGCCTGTGCAGTACGTGCCACATAGTAGTGAGACTTAGTACGACCCTCAATTTTAAGAGAATCGACACCCATTTCAGCCAGACGGTGTACATGCTGAATCGCACGCAGATCCTTAGAGTTCATAATATAGGTGCCATGTTCATCTTCGAAGGCAGGCATATATTCGCCAGGACGCGTCTCTTCCTGAAGCAGGAAGATCTGATCCGTTGGCTTACCCACCCCTAGATCAGGCTTCACGTCTTGTGCCGCATTTGGATCAAACTGTTCAACAGGAATAATATCGCCCGATTCATCCTGTTTCGCCTCATGAGCATCGTATTTCCAACGGCAACTGTTAGTACAAGTCCCCTGGTTAGGGTCACGCTTATTGATGTATCCGGAAAGCAGGCAGCGACCAGAGTATGCGATACACAATGCGCCGTGAACAAACACTTCGATTTCCATTTCAGGGCATCGCTGACGGATCTCTTCAACTTCATCCAAAGAAAGCTCTCGGGATAAAATCACCCTTTCTACACCCATGGAATGCCAGAACTTTACGGACGCCCAGTTCATCGTGTTTGCCTGAACAGAAAGATGAATCGGCATATGCGGGAAATGCTCTTTGACCAGGTAGATCAACCCCGGATCGGACATAATCAATGCATCAGGCCCCATCTCAACCACAGGCCGAAGATCATCAATATAGGTCTTCAGTTTACTGTTGTGCGGAAGGATATTACTTGCCAGAAAGAACTTTTTGCCCAGTTGATGAGCAAGGTCGATACCTTCAGCCAGGTTATCCATATTAAAATCGTTATTACGGACACGCAGGCTGTAACGAGGTTGGCCAGCATAGACTGCGTCTGCACCATAGGCAAACGCATACTTCATGTTCTTAAGTGTTCCCGCAGGAGACAATAGCTCAGGATTGATCATAAAAAAGGAGTGATATTAAAAGTCAAAGATTGTTATTTGAAAAAAACCGACTCAGGAGAGATCCTTAAGCGGAATTTCAAATAACGGCGTATAGATAGAACCGTCTTCACCTGGCTTACTCTGAAATAAAACAACCGAGTCAGCCAGACTAAACATATCCAGATCAGGCCACTTTTCCGGTGATTTAAAACCATTTTTACCGGGCAGACGCCCCAGAGTAATATGCGGTTTAAAGTCCTCTTCCTCATAGGTCACACCCGCTTTCTTAGCTACATCAACGGTCAGGTCATGTAGCTGCTGGAGCTCTTCATGCACGTCAGGCAACGCCGCAATCAAGGCAAGCTTTTTACTCACCCGATAATACTCAGCCGCATTGATGTGTACCTGAAAAGAACAGAAATCAGCTAAGCACTCGCGCGCGCAGGCTTCAAGATCTTCAACCTGGCCTAACTCAATGTCCCCTAAAAAAGAGAGCGTCAGATGGTAACGATCAGAGTCAACCCAGTTCACTTCCGTTTTCTTGTCATACTCGCAAAGCGTATCAGCATGATCCGCCAACCAGCGTACAACAGAATCGGGCAGTGTCAGTGCAAAAAAAGCACGGATCTTCATAGAGTCCTAATTTATCCCTATATGTGAGGAACCGGCTATTTTGCCTTTATGCTTGGCAGATGGCAAACATTAGAAAGCAGCAAGCTGGTTATTTTTTATTCAGCTTACTTTTGCTCAAGCTGTAACTGCAAATTGTTCAGCTTTTGCTTCACCTGCAGTAGATCCTGATTCAACTGGCGACGCGTGCCATCAAAAGCTCTAACCGCCTGCTCGTTCAGTTTCACCCGGCGAACCAGATCCGCATTGCTCTTACCTTCAAGCGCCACAAGCCTGTCGCTCAACTGACGCTGGGTTTTAATCAGCTCATCGGTCTGCTCCTGAGCTAGCTCAGCTCCGGTTCTCAGCTCAGCTTCAAGCCGTGCTACAAGCTTATTAACTTTATTAATTTCAGAGGAGAGCTGTTTCTTAAGTTTAGTTACTTCCGAGCCCGCACCAGAGGCTTTCTTAAGCGCAGATTCCTGTTTTGCCAGACGAGCTTTAAGCGCATCAGTACTCTTACCTTGCTCTGCCAACGACTTTTTAAGCGCTGCCAGCTCCTTCGCCTGCTTTTCAATCAACGGCTTATTCTTCTGATGCGCGATAGCCCATAGCTTTGCAATTTCTGAGTCCAGCTGTTTATCTTTCTGCTTTAATGTCGATTCCAGAGAGGTCACATTTCCTTGCAAAGCCTCGCCCGATTGCGCAGCGCCCTGCTCTGCTTGCTTTAACAGCTGTTCCAATTGCCCAATTTGTCCCTGCGCCTGCTCAAACGTCGCTTCACGCTCTTTCAGAGACTGCTGCATTTCATAACCGTAATACCCCAGGGCAGACACTGCGACCACCAAAACAATCATCACCAGATACAGCACAGGGCTCGCACCTGAAGCGGATGAGCTTGCCTGGCTACCTGAACCCGCCTGAGCCTTGGCGGCAGGCTGAGCTGATACGGGAGCCGCACGACCTTCTGAAGAAGGCTCGGCAGGGCCTAGATCTGGTACATTAATATCATCATCACGGTTCATAGTGTTCTCTACACATCAAGTAAAACGGAAACTATGCGTATTCTACGCAGAAACAAAAAGCCCCGCAAAATGCGAGGCTCTTCGTTGTACTCAGTGTCCAGGGGGGGATGATTACATCATGCCGCCCATGCCACCCATACCGCCCATGCCGCCCATATCAGGCATAGCAGGTGCACCACCTTCAGATGGCTTATCAGCAACCATCGCTTCAGTAGTGATCATCAGGCCAGCAACAGAAGCCGCAGCCTGAAGAGCAGAGCGAGTTACTTTAGCAGGGTCAAGGATACCCATTTCGATCATGTCGCCGTATTCACCGTTCGCCGCGTTGAAACCGAAGTTGCCTTCACCTTCACGTACTTTAGATACGATAACAGAACCTTCTTCACTGCGTTACCAACGATCTGACGCAGTGGTGCTTCCATAGCGCGGAACGCAAGTTCAACACCTACAGACTGATCGTGGTTATCACCTTTCAGCTCACCAACAGAAGACAGAGCACGGATCAGCGCAACACCGCCGCCAGGTACAACACCTTCTTCTACTGCAGCGCGTGTTGCGTGCAGAGCATCTTCAACACGTGCTTTCTTCTCTTTCATCTCAACTTCAGTCGCTGCACCCACTTTGATTACAGCAACACCGCCTGCCAGCTTAGCTACACGCTCCTGCAGTTTCTCGCGGTCGTAGTCAGAAGAAGTCTCTTCCATCTGTGCACGGATCTGAGCAACACGTGCTTCGATGCTCTCAGCAACGCCAACACCGTCAACGATCGTTGTGTTCTCTTTAGTAATCGAAACACGTTTCGCCTGGCCCAGCTGTTCCAGAGAAGCTTCTTCCAGAGTCAGACCGACTTCTTCAGAGATCACAGTACCGCCAGTCAGGATAGCGATATCTTCCAGCATCGCCTTACGACGATCACCGAAACCTGGTGCTTTAACCGCTGCAACTTTAACGATGCCGCGCATGTTGTTCACAACCAGCGTTGCCAGTGCTTCACCTTCTACGTCTTCTGCGATAATCAGCAGTGGACGTGATGCTTTAGCAACCTGCTCCAGGATTGGCAGCAGATCACGGATGTTAGAGATTTTCTTATCAACCAACAGGATGAACGGCTGCTCAACTTCTGCAGACATGTTGTCCTGGTTGTTGATGAAGTAAGGAGACAGGTAACCGCGGTCGAACTGCATGCCTTCTACTACATCCAGCTCATTTTCCAGCGCAGAACCTTCTTCTACAGTGATAACGCCTTCTTTACCTACTTTAGCCATCGCTTCAGCGATGATCTCACCCACCTGAGTATCAGCGTTAGCAGAGATAGTACCTACCTGAGCGATCGCCTTGTTATCGGCACATGGCACAGCCATATCCTGGATCTGAGCAACAACTGCAGCGGCAGCCTTGTCGATACCGCGCTTAAGATCCATTGGGTTCATGCCTGCAGCAACAGATTTCAGACCTTCATTTACGATTGCCTGAGCCAGAACAGTTGCCGTTGTTGTACCGTCACCAGCAACATCGTTTGCCTGGGAAGCCACTTCTTTAACCATCTGAGCGCCCATGTTCTCGAACTTATCTTCCAGTTCGATCTCTTTCGCAACAGATACACCGTCTTTAGTTACGGTTGGCGCACCGAAAGACTTATCCAGAACAACGTTACGACCTTTTGGGCCCAGTGTTGTTTTAACAGCGTCAGCCAGAATGTTTACACCAGCCAGCATGCGCTGACGAGCGTCGTTACCAAATAGTACTTCTTTAGCCATGATTAAAATCCTGTATCAAAAATTCTTTACGTAATGCTCGATAAACGAAAAGTTCAACCGGAATTAGTCTTCCAGCACACCGTAAATTTCGTTTTCGCTTAGAATCAACAGCTCTTCACCGTCAACTTTAACTGTGTTCGCATAACCACCGAACAGAACTGTATCCCCAACCTGAACAGTCAGCGCCTGACGCTCACCGTTATTCAGAATACGACCTTCGCCAACAGCGATAACTTTACCCTGGTTTGGTTTTTCCTGAGCGGAACCAGGCAGTACGATACCACTAGCAGTAGTAGCTTCTTCTTCATTACGACGAACAACTACACGGTCGTGAAGTGGACGAATTTTCATCTGTTTTCTCTCCTGATCTTTGTCTGACCAAAATCAACATAGTGTTTGTTATGAACAGTCGCAAAGTGCAACTGTCTTTGCATTGCTTAGTTGGGGCATTAAAAATGAATTCAACACCCCGATATAATTTTTTTTGCTATTTATAGCACTTAATCTTTGCGCTCAAACTCACCATCAATCACATCACCGGATTGAGAAGCCGATTGATCGCGCTGATTCGGCTGTAAACGCTCTTCAGGATTCCCCGCATTCTGGAAAGGATCGGAGCTGTAGAATTGAGCCGACGCCTGATGTTGCTGCTGAGAAGCAATCACCGTAAAGCGGCTTAACAATGATTTAGCGAATGCCTGACGCGTGAACGGGATCAAACAGCTAAAACCAATAACATCGGTTACAAAGCCTGGAGTGACTAATAATGCTCCCCCCACGGCCAGAACGATACCCTCAACCATCTCCTGACCCGGGATCTCCCCCTGATTGGCTCTTTGCTGTGCCCTTGCGAGCGTCGACAACCCCTGATAGCGCAACATGTTTACGCCAATAAATGCTGAGAGCAGAACCAGACCAACAGTGTTCCAGGCGCCGATAGCCTCGCCAACGTTAATGAGTACCGTGATCTCAATAATAGGAACAATAATAAACAGCAAGAATAAAAACTTCATGAAACGCCTCAACGTTATGCAGGATCATATGCCTCCCACAAAATAGCAGTCCTATATTCCTATGGGCGAAGTTCATAAAATTCAAGATTGGTGAATTTTTTTTCACTTCCCGCATCAGAAATAAGTGGATACCCTGCTGTATAGAAAATTTAATAAACAAGCACTCAAGTATAGTGCAGCGCAATATTTGCAAGCTAAAACATATGCTTAGCAAACGCGTTACGAAACAAAAAAACTCCTTCAAAGGTCTATAGAACTTATTGATAAATGAATCTATCAGACAAGATGTGGACTTTTTGCAAAAGCGGGATAAGTTTAATTTCTGCACAATGACGCAACGCACAATAAATATAGAGTCAAATCGAAGTAAGGGTAATCCTCAATGGAACTCAAAGATAAAGTAATCGTTATCACTGGCGGTGGCCGTGGTCTTGGTCGCGCAATGGCGCTTGAACTGGCTGCACAAGGTGCAAAACTGGCACTTGCTGATCTGAGCCAGGAAGATCTGGATACGACTGTTGGCCTTTGCATGGAAAAAGGCGTTGAAGCTCGCGCTTACCTCTGCAACGTTGCCAAAGAAGACGAAGTTGAAAAGCTGTTTGCTGATGTTGTAGCTGATTTCGGAACACTCAATGGTCTGGTAAACAACGCCGGTATCACTCGTGACGGCCTGTTCCTGAAAGTAGACCGTGAAACTGGCAAGGTTGCTAAGAAAATGTCTATGGACCAGTGGAATCTGGTTATGGATGTTAACCTGACCGGTACATTCCTGTGTGCTCGTGAAGCAGCAGCACAGATGATCGACCTGGGCACTCAGGGCTGCATCATCAATATCTCCTCCATCTCACGTAACGGCAACATGGGCCAGACCAACTACACTGCTACTAAAGCTGGCGTACAGGCAATGGCAGTTACTTGGGCTAAAGAATTGGCTCGCTACGGCATCCGTGCGAACTCCATCGCTCCTGGCTATATCGGTACTGAGATGGTTATGAGCATGAAACAGGAAGCCCTAGACAAAATCGCTGCTGGCATTCCTGCTAAACGCCTGGGTCAGCCAGAAGAGATTGCTAAGACTGTTACCTTCATCCTGGAAAACGACTACGTCAGCGGTCGTG
>NZ_CH724127.1:75463-191279 GCF_000153345.1 Neptuniibacter caesariensis | reverse complement strand
TTCACCTGGATGCTGAATACCTACAAACATTGTTTTCTGATCGGGCGAGAAAGTCAGACCCGTGACTTCACAAGCAACAGGACCTGCCAGGAAGCGATGGATCTCACCAGTTTCAGGATCAGCACAAAGCATCTGATTGTTACCCATACCCGCAAAGTCATCCTTATTGGAATACTTTCCGTCTGTCATGATCCACAAACGACCACCTTTGTCGAACCCAAGACCATCCGGGCTGTTAAACATGTTCTCTGTAGTAACATTCTGACTACCTGCCAACAGACCTTCTTTATGCACTGAAGGGTTACCCGCAATGACAAACAGATCCCAGTCAAACTCGGTTGCTGTGTGATCACCGTTTGCGGGTGTCCAGCGCACAATCTGACCATATTTATTTCCAGCTCGTGGGTTAGGCCCAGCAACAGGCTGATTGTCTTTCTTGCCACGATTTTTGTTGTTTGTCAGCGTACAGCAAGCGCTCATCTTGTTTGGATGAACAGCGACCCACTCCGGACGGTCCATGGTGGTACCACCCACTTGAGTCGCAGCCAGACGCGTATGAATCAGTACTTCCGCCTGACTGATAAAGCCATTTTCCGGGGTTAGCCCATTCTTACCGAAAGTGAGTTCGATCCACTGGCCTTTACCTTTTAGTTCGCCTTCAGTCGCTGCAAATTTAGCAACGTACAGCGTGCCCTCTTCTAGCAAATTACGGTTCGAAGCTTTATTGGAAGCGTTATATTTGCCTTTTGAGACGAACTTATACAGGTGCTCACCACGCTCATCATCACCCAGGTAAACAACAACATGTCCACTGTTATCGATCATAAGCGCCGCATTCTCGTGCTTGAAACGCCCCAGAGCAGTTCGTTTAAGCGGCTTAGACTGCGGATCCATAGGATCGATTTCCACAACCCAGCCATGGCGATTTGGCTCATTTGGGTTTTTGGCGATATCAAAACGCTCATCAAACTTGCTCCACTGGTAGCGCTTATCGGCAGGCTTAACACCGTATCGTTTCTGGGCAGCAGGTACCTGATAGGTCTCATCAGCCGTTCCAAAATAGTTGTGGAAGTTCTCTTCACAAGTTAGATAAGTTCCCCAGGGCGTTTCACCGTTTGCACAGTTATTAAAGGTACCCAATACCTCTGTACCCGTCGCATCGGCGGCAGTTTTCAGTAGATCATGCCCTGCTGCAGGCCCCGTCACTTTCATCGGTGTATTGGCAGTGATACGGCGATTAAGTTTACCGGCACGATCCACTTCCCAGCCTTTAGCTGTTTTCTGGATTTCAAAAACAGAAACGCCATGGGCATTCTGTGCTTTGAGCACATCATCTGCCGTCATATTCTCACCTTTGTGATCGAACAGCAGATCGTTATTTGTATACTCATTATTGATCGCCAGAACAGCGCGATCATCGGACAGCGGGAACAAAGACATACCATCTGTATTGTCACCAAACTGCTGAGCCTGGGCAGAAGCAGGCGCCTTACCTGATGGATCAAACTCAGGTGCATTTACGAAGAGAGGATCCCCCCAGGAGATCAGATTTGAGACCTTGTAACCTTCTGGAACCACAACAGTGTCAGCAGTACTTGCGGCAATCGGCTTGAAGCCCATCAATTTACTCTGAACTTTAGCTTTCATTGCAGCCTGAACAGATTGTGCTAACGGTGTAGTTGCAACAAAAGCCCCCAGACCCAGTGCTCCCATACCCGCTAAGAAACTGCGACGACTAACTACCTTATCAGTCATCTGAGTAAATTCAGAATCCTGCTCTTCATTCAGATTACTGCATAGATCATGTGAATTGTTATAGCTCATTGTTGTGATACTCACTCTTTTTATGTAGATCGCCTATTAGGCAATCCCTCACCATAGATAAACAGAATGCAACATTATTCGCACCCTAAATTTAATCATGACAAGTTAGATGCCTTTCATTAAAAAATAGTGACAAAAAAATTATCCAACAAAAACAAATTAACATATATATAAACAACTCATAAACCCTCACCAAAAACCGCTAAACAACAATATAAAAGCAATCACACACGCTTAGATACGCTCCTGACCAGTTCAAAAGCACACCTAACACACCGAACAAAAAACAAACAAAAACCACACAAAACAAATACCTATAAGCACCAAAATAGCACATATATTTCAAACCCTTAACAGAACAATAAAAAATTACAAAACAGAAATACTTATGAAATAAAACCTTAATTATTTAATTCCCAAAAAAAATAAATCCGAAACAATTTTGAAATAAAACAAATCTATTATTGCGCCGCAATAGAGTTCATTTGAGATACAGGCTAGAAAATTGAAACCTAACAAAAATTTAAAAACTGTAATTTTTCTTGCAGCCACTGCTTTTTTTGCAACAAATGTTGCCGCTGAAAACACTCTTAATGTAGGTGAAGGCGTTAACTTATTAGCAGCCAATGGCAAAGAGCTTAACCCTGACAGTCTATTTTCTAGCACCAAGGTTTTATCTTTACCCAATGGGGTTAATCAGATTTTGGTTAACTATACCGCAGAAGTAAAAAAAGGAAGCGAGTACGAACTTGAGCATAGCAATGCTTTCGTTCTTCTATTTGATAGTAAAGATAAGTCTTTAACGCTTTCTGCGCCTGAAATTAAGCGAATGAAGGATTTGGAAGATTTTGAAACCTCAATGAACTGGAGTTTTTTAGATTCTTCAGGTGATAAAGTTGCTTATAAAATCTCCAAAATAAAGCGTGCAGGTTTCCAGTTAAGCCGCGACTTTGAAAATGAGCTCGAAGAATTTAATAAATCTGGTGAGGAAGCAGCACTTCCAAAAAAACAGATTTCCTCAAATTCAATGATTAAAGAAAAAAACAGCAAAAGCCAAAATAATAATAACACAAAAAACATGGCCGCTGAAATGCTGATCTACTGGTACAACCAGGCAGATGAAAAAACACGGAAGTCTTTTAAAGAACTTATTAATAATCAGTGATTATTAAATTTTATATTAACTAATTTACCTACCAAACTCTTGGAGAGCACAAAAATGAAAAAGCTGATTCTGGCTTCTGCTATTGCAGCTCTTGCAGCTAACTCTGCAACTGCGGCGACTATTTACGAAGACAAAGGTCTTACTTTCAAAATGAAAGGTGATTGGCAGATCCAGCTGCGCGATGATCACAAAAAAGCTAACGACGTTGACGTTGAGTTCGATGACCTAGAGATCAAAAACACTGTGATCTATGATCTGGGCAACGACATGAAAGCTTTCGGTCAGTTGGATTTCGGATTCAAAGATGCTGCTGAAGACAAACAAAGCGGTTCTGATCTTGAAGAAGCTTACCTGGGTCTGCAGATTCACAACGTTAAAGTTAAAGTGGGTAAACAGAATCTGGCTGGTGACGAGTTTGGTGTTGAAGGCGCTTACGAAACCACACTTGAAGAAGATCAGTTCGATGCAGTTTCCTCTTCTGGCGATGACGTTATCCGTGTAGAAGCTGACTTCGAAGCTGCTAACATCGTTTTCTCTCACGAATTGGAAGCAGATAACAACGACTCTGACAACGGCGAGTCTACTGATCTGTTTGTAGGCGGCGATTTCGGCCCTGTAGCTGTTGGCGCTGCATACCAGGCTCACACTAAGACATCTAATGAAGAGATCGACACTTGGGGTCTGAGTGCAGAGTTTGATGCAGGTTTCGCAACTATCGGCGCAGATTACTCTTCTTCTGACAGCAATACTGCGGGTAACGACCAGGATGTAACTAACCTTGTTGCTACTTTTAAAGCGTCTAAAACGACTAAATTTGCTGTGGGTTACGTAAACCTGGATGCTGAAGCGGCGAACGGCGATGCTGATACATTCTACGCTAACGTAAGCTACAAGTTCCCATCCCAGAAAAACGTTAAATTGTTCGCTGAAGTAAGCTCTACTGACTACGATAACGCAGCAACTGACGCGACTACTGAGATTGACGTGCTTGCAGGCATGCAGATCAAATTCTAAAAAAGTTTAAGTTAAGGATTACCTCCCCCTTCGGGTAATCCTTATCTGAACATTTGAGGCCCGCGTAATCGGGCCTTTTTTATTGCCTCAGCCCCTCTAGCAATAGACAATAAGGGGATATTCAAGGAAGGGCCCGAGATGTCATCTGTCAACCAGCAAGCCGAGTCTTGGTTGGACTCACTAAAAATCTATCTACATCCACGTGCAGTTACGCTTTTTTTTCTGGGTTTCTCTTCTGGCTTACCGATCTTACTGGTCTTTGGCACGCTCTCCTTTTGGTTAAGGGAAGCGGGTGTCGAACGTAGCCTGATCACCTATTTTTCATGGGTCGGACTTGCGTACGGCTTTAAGTGGTTATGGGCCCCCTTGATTGATAGATTCCCACTGCCTCTGCTCTCGACATTACTCGGCAGGCGGCGAAGCTGGTTATTCCTCTCGCAGCTTTTATTGATCGGTGGGCTGTCAGGATTAGCATTTGCAGACCCTTTACAAAACCTACAGGCAATGGCGCTTCTTGCTGTCCTGGTGGCATTCAGTTCCGCAACACAGGATATTGTAATTGACGCTTACCGCATCGAATCGGCCGGTGAAAGGCTTCAAGCGGCCATGGCTGCAACCTATATGGCTGGGTATCGAATCGCGATGATCGTTGCTGGCGCTGGCGCACTCGCGTTAGCCTCCTGGTTTTCTAACGCACCTTCAGAATATGACCCCTCATCATGGCGCTATGCCTATTTGGGGATGGCCTCACTGATGCTTATTGGCTTGGCAACCACGCTCATTGTTAAAGAGCCTAAGGCCGTTCCTATGGATGCTGAAACGCTCACCCAGCAACAAGAGATCATCCGCTATAGTAAGCGTTACGCTCACCTCCCCGCCTGGACGGCTAAGTTTATAGGCTGGGCCTATATTGCGATTATCTGCCCTTTTGCCGATTTTATTAAACGCTATGGCCAACAAGCACTGATCATTCTCGCACTCATCGGCACCTATAGAATTTCTGATGTTATTTTGGGCATTATTGCGAACGTTTTTTATGTTGATATGGGCTTCACTAAAGAAGA
The DNA here is from genome assembly GCF_000153345.1 of Neptuniibacter caesariensis. Classification (GTDB taxonomy): domain Bacteria; phylum Pseudomonadota; class Gammaproteobacteria; order Pseudomonadales; family Balneatricaceae; genus Neptuniibacter; species Neptuniibacter caesariensis. Next base: position 186,212 of record NZ_CH724127.1, on the reverse strand, counting down.
GATCGCCCAGATTATCAAAATCTATGGCGTCATTATGACGATTGTTGGCGCAGGTGTTGGTGGCATTCTTGTTAACCGCTTTGGTGTTATGAAGATCCTCTTCCTTGGCGCATTGATGGTTGCTCTCACCAACCTGCTTTTTGCCTGGTTGGCCACACTTGGGCACAACACACAAGCTCTGACCCTGGTGATTTCACTCGATAACTTAAGTGGGGGCATCGCTACCGCAGCCTTTGTCGCTTACCTATCCAGCCTGACTAACATTCAATATTCGGCCACTCAGTACGCGTTATTTAGCTCTGTAATGCTGCTGTTTCCTAAATTTCTGGGTGGGTTCTCTGGTGGGTTCGTCGATCAATTCGGCTACGAGTGGTTCTTTATTAGCGTAGCCTTACTTGGCTTACCCGTTCTTGTATTAGTCTGGCTAGCTGCGAAAATAAATAAACAATAATCATTATCATTAACATTTAAAAAAAAATACGCTAGGATCATTCCCTCAATACCAAACAGGGGATGACAGATGACTTACACAATTGACGCTTGGTTTGAAAGAGAAAACCCCTACTTGAAGGTTATCCACAGAAAGACAGGGATCTCTGTATTAAACTGGCAAGGGGAAACCTTGAAGAGAAAGATCCTCAATGGCGCAATCAATGTAGAGGATTTTAACCAGCCCCCTTCACAAGAGCTGGTTAAAGAACTGTTTTTGCTCGATTGCCTGGATCAGGAACAGTTGCGTAACTGATCCTTAAAGCATATTCACAACTCAGGGATGACCGTTTCTAATCACGGAAGTTATTGAACTGCAAAGGCAACTCAAGTTCAGCTTCACGTAACATAGCCATAACCGACTGAAGGTCATCCCGCTTTTTACCCGTTACACGCACTTGCTCGCCCTGAACCTGAGCTTGTACTTTGAGCTTTTTATCCTTGATCATTTTCACGATTTTCTTCGCAAATGGCTGATCCAACCCCTGCTTGAGAATAATCTCTTGCCGCGCACGCATATTGGCCTGTTCAGGGTCTTTGATCTCTAGACAGCGAATATCGATCTTACGGCCCGTCATTTTAGTCCGAAGCACTTCCAACATCTGCTGTAACTGGAAATCCACCTCAGCCTGAAGCGTCACCGCACTGTCATTTAATTCAAACTTTGCATCCACACCTTTAAAATCGTAACGCATCTGCAGTTCACGATTTGACTGGTCAACGGCATTGGTTACTTCATGCATATCCAATTCTGATACGATATCAAATGACGGCATTAAAAATTCTCCTTAGTTTTTGGCGATTTTAGCTGACCTATCCCGTGTTTTCACGTCGCACAGGCCATTATGGAGGTAGAGATGAAGAACAGATGGTATATATTAGGCGCCGGTTCCATAGGTAATTTATGGGGCTGTAATTTCAGTTATATGGGTTACCCTGTCACATTAGTACTGCGTAATCAGGATAAACTTGAAAAGTTCCATGCAGCAGAGCAGCGCTTAAAGCTATCTGAGCAGCTATATTTTGTCGATGCAGAACTCTCCGACTCACCAGAAACTATAAATCAACTACTCGTAACGACTAAATCAACAGATACCAAAGCCGCAATAAACAGTATCAAGCACCGCATTGCTGAAGATGCAAAGATCATCGTTTTACAAAATGGCATGGGCAGTCAGGATTGGATTTCAGATAACTTCCCCTCCGCTAAAGTAGCCTGGGCATCGACGACTGATGGTGCCTGGTTAAGCGATGACTTCACAGTTAATCACGCAGGCAAAGGCATCACTCGCATTGGCTCCCCTACAAACATTTACCCCTGGATAGAACAGCTGGGCTGCGGTTTCCTGACAGTTGAACTGGATGATGACATTCATGCAACGCTGTGGCGCAAGCTCGCTATCAACTGCAGCATTAACCCTTTAACAGCCCTTTTCAATTGTCAAAACGGTGAGTTGATTAATAACCCGGACTACTTAACCGAGATGGCTTCTATCTGCCGTGAGGTCGAATCTGTGGCCACTGCAGTGGGAATTGAACTGTTTGATGGTCCTCTCATCGAAAACGCCTGCCAGGTAGCTGAGCTAACGGCAAAAAACTATTCATCGATGCTGCAGGACATTCGCCAAAACAGGCAGACAGAAATCGAAAATATTACCGGTTATTTATGCCGTTTAGCAGAGGCGAAGGGGGTATCGGTACCGACCAACCAAAAGTACCTGAAGAAGATTCGAGAGCTGGAGGATAATAGCGGATAAATTTGAAAAGAAAATGCTTTTTTATCTTTATCTGACAGGCACTTGACCTATATCAGACATTCCAAATACAAGAGGCGCATAATCGGAACTACTGATTAACTAACCTTAAGAGGAATGCCTATGAACCAGGAGTTACAGACACCAGAAATTGATGCTCAGGTACCTGAAATTGAAACTCAGGAAGAAACCTGCCCCACTGTGCTACTGGATCAGGAGGTTACTGATCAGTTCGAAGCAAGTGATTACCCCTACGACACTAAAATATCTCGAAAAGAATACGAAAAAACCAAGAAAGAGCTGCAAATTGAACTATTAAAAATGCAGAACTGGGTTCGTGAAACCGGCCAGCGTGTGGTTATTCTCTTTGAAGGCCGGGACGCCGCAGGCAAGGGTGGCACCATTAAACGCATTATGGAGCACCTTAACCCTCGTGGAGCTCGTGTAGTCGCGCTAGAAAAGCCGACAGAGCAGGAAAAAGGCCAATGGTACTTCCAGCGCTACATTAATCATCTGCCTACCGCTGGCGAGATCGTGCTGTTCGACCGTTCATGGTACAACCGTGCAGGTGTAGAAAAGGTCATGAACTTCTGCTCGCCGGCTGAATACCTTGAATTTATGCGACAGACCCCAGATTTGGAACGGATGCTTACCCGAAGTGGCATTAAAGTATTCAAATTCTGGTTCTCAGTCAGCCGTGATGAGCAGTTCCGACGCTTCCAGGCTCGCCGCGTAGATCCATTGAAACAATGGAAGCTTTCCCCAATCGATTTGGCCTCTTTAGATAAGTGGGATTCATACACTGAAGCCAAAGAATCTATGTTTTTCTATACAGATACAGCTGACGCACCTTGGACAGTTATCAAGTCCGACGATAAGAAGCGTGCCCGACTAAATACGATGCGTCACTTGCTGAACCGCATGCCTTACCCCAATAAGAACGAAGAGATCGATCTTCACCCCGATCCACTGATCGTAAGTAATGCACAAGGGCAGATAGATCGTCACCCTGTTCACAAGTAATGGCTCTGAGGAATTTTAACAATGACAATGAAACAGAATGTACATGCACAAAACGTAGTTTCTTCTTTCAAAGCAAAACTACCTGATGCTTTAGTCAATGATATTGGTGACACTCATTTAGATGAGCTGGCCCTGCTTATTGAGTCCGCGATCAGTACTGCCGTGCTTGAAGAGATGGAAAAAGCCGCTGATAAGATCGATAAGCTGGCTCATGATATTCGTCATTTCGCCGAACACTTCGACAACTAAGCTCACCACCCGGGGAAGCTTTAGCTTCCCCATTTCTATTTCACATCCTCTTGAAGTCTGTTACTGCTTCCCATATATAGTTTGTTATCTAGTTTAGGATACAAATCATGGCTAACAGGCTTACACGTATTTATACCCGCGGCGGAGATCAGGGCAAAACTTCACTGGCCACTGGCGCAAGAGTTCCCAAAAATCATATCCGAATAGAGACGATCGGAACGGTTGATGAGTTAAATAGTCTGATCGGAGTGACCCTTGCAAACACGGATGAAAAAAGCACTGTTTCGGAAACGCTGCTGAATGTCCAGCACCATCTATTTGATCTGGGTGGGGAACTTGCAATGGACGATGCCAGCTATACAGTTATTGACCAAAGCACGGTAAAATACCTTGAGGAGCAACTGGACCAATGGAATGAATTGCTCCCACCACTGAAGGAATTCATTCTTCCAGGTGGCGGACCGGCAGCAAGTTACTGCCATTTAGCACGTAGCGTCTGTCGGCGCGCGGAAAGAATTATGACAAGCTTATGTCAGGAAGAAGACCAATTCGTAAATCCTGAATCGGTAGCTTACCTGAATAGATTATCTGATCTGCTGTTTGTGGCCAGCAGATATATAGTGTTGCAACAAGGCGGCGAAGAGGTTCTTTGGAAACCCAAAGGCAAACGTTAAAACAACTCCCCCTTGGAGAGATTAATGAAAAAAATTATTTTTGGCTTCTTGCTACTTTGTTCGCCTCTGGTGATGGCAGACTGCTCTACCGATCAAACGGTGTGTGAAACTAAGTGTGCAGTCGTACACTTTTCTGATGAAGCAGCAGAGCTCGGCTGTAAATCTAAATGTGTCGCAAAAAGGGCTGTATGCTCTACTGAGTCAGGTGCGAAAACTGTGGTTGAAACTGGAGGCGATGTGATCGATTCCGGTGTAGAGGTTAGTAAAGAAGCCTGGAAAGACACTAAGTCGTTCGTTAAAGGCTTAACTGAATAATCACTAGCGCTTACTGTCAGCGTACATGAGCGCTAAGCGGGTTTGTGTCGCGAAGTGGTTGAAAGCATTAAAATCATCTTCCGACACGGCCCCACTCTCATTAAGCTTATCCGCATAAAGCATCCCGATCACACGATTGCCCATCGTTAATGGGATCAGCACAAACCCATGACAATCAACCTTGCCGACAAAGTCCGGCGGCAATCGTTTACGCCATCCTTCTTCATCCAGATCATTAACTAGCAGTGTTACCTGTTTACTCAGCACTTTGAAAAAAAGATCATCCGCTTTGCCATTTTTACTCCGCTCAAAATACGCCTGTAATGGCTCAATCTGATCACCCTCGATCATCTTCACCGAAAGGTGTGTATTTTTTTTGCCTAGCAAGCAGAGCATGCTCCGATCAAAATTACTGCACTTTCTAATCGCCTCAATGACGAGTTTAAACACCTCGTGGATCTTCCCTTCAGAAGCGATAAGTTCAGTCAGCCGATTCAGATAATCAAGCTGCTCCTCACTACGTTTCAGTTCTTCTTGTTCGGCCCGCTGAACTGTTTCGATTGCTTCTTCAGCTGCAATATTTTCCGCTTCACTGTGAGCAAGGAAAGACAGCTGCCTTACCATATCGTCTTTTGCAATATTTCCCGTCTCGGTGAACTCGGGAATCAGAGAACTGGTCTTCAAACCATAGACCCGGCTGACCTTAGCCACCTGCCGGAAACATTGCAGGGTAACTTCACCGACATCATCAAATGGAATACCACCTACCAGTGAGACTGCGTCAACCAATTGATCGTAAGGTTGTTCATCGGCGTGGTCCTGACCATAGACCTGCTGAACCAAACCATTAGCCAGCGAAGGAAGCGAATTGAGTAGATCGCTTTTTTCGTCCAGTTGCTGCAACTGCACCTGAGACATACTATTTGTTACTTGCTTCGGGTAACCCCATCCCGCAGCCATCTCCCGGCCTAACTCACTAAAACTTATACCCAATACTTCAGCCTGGAGCGTTGGCCACTTCTTATCACTGGTCGATTTAAGCCTTAGTAGTTTTCTATACTGATCAGGCATTGTGCAGGCAACCATAACTTCACCTAACCCAAACAGTAACGCTCCAATATAAGCTTCTTCCGGGTCCGCAGCTTTATCTGCCCTGATGGCCAACTCTTTTGCAATATTAGCGCTAAGAAACTGACGCATCATCAACCCAGGAACATCAAGATCAGGGTGTTCATCATGGAAGCTTTCTATGAGCTTTAGGGTAAGGCAGATATTCTTAATCTGATTAAACCCAAGTAATACCACAGCCCGGGAAACCACATTAATATTGCCTTGCCCTCGTTTATAAACCGGAGAATTGGCTAATTTAAGCAGCCTGGCGGTCAGCCCTGTATCTTTCATGATTGCCATGGCGAGTGCCATCGCATCACTCTCTTCCGATGCACTGATCTGCTGAATACGATTGACTGTAGCACTAAAGACAGGAAGGTCTCCTAGTCGATCGAGGCTACGGTGGATATTCTTGAGCGTTTCAGTGTATTTCATCTGGAGCCTTTAAATTCAAGCAGGCGAAGTTTGAGGGTGTTTGATATTACTACTAATCAATTGTGGCCAACATTGCTCCCCGTCATAATCAAACCTTAGTTGAGTAAAGTGAGAATAGTCCACTTTTATCTGAGACCATCTCTCAACATCCACCCCAAGTATTTCAGCAGTCAACATACGGATAACGCCTCCATGGGTGATAACAAGCGGATTAACAGCAGGGTGATCCAGCAGTTCCTTCAGACCTTTATTCACGCGTAATCTGAATTCTTCGATGGTTTCCCCGCCTGGTGGAGGCGCGTTTTGCGGATCAGCCCAAAACCGATCCGCTTGCTTTTTATCGGATGCATAGACCTCTTCGAACGACCTGCCATCCCAACTGCCAAAATTGAATTCCTTTAATTCCGGCAATACCAGTAACTCTTTACCCGTGCGATCGGCAAGCCATTGCGCAGTTTCAAAGCAACGCATTAAAGGTGAACTGACTATCAAATCCCAATGATTCTGAACTGAAACTGCGCCAGCAGCGGCTAATCGACCATCCACAGACAGCGGGCAATCGGTGTGTCCCAGATAAACTCCAGTTAAACCAGGAGCCCCATGTCTAAAAAGATCGATTAGTTTACTTCTCAAATTCATTCACCACTATTACTGACGCCCGCATCAGAGAAAGTAGCCATGGATGAGTGCAGCTCGCATGCAGCTCTGAGTATACTCACCGCCATAGCAGCCCCGCTTCCTTCTCCCAAACGCATACCCATCATCAGAATTGGCTCAACATCTAATTCTTGCAATACCTTACTGTGGAAAGGTTCAGCAGAACAATGACCAAAAAGTAACCACTTTCGAACCTCTGGATTAACTTTACAGGCCAATAAGGCTGATGCAGAGCTAATAAAACCATCGACGAGTACGGGTAAACCTTTTTCTGCTGCCCGGATATAAGCCCCACACATGGCAACAATTTCAAAGCCACCTAAGCAACGAAGCAATTCAAAGGGATCGTTAATCCCCTGATGAAGAGTTAACGCTTGAGCGACTATACTCGCCTTATGTTCAAGCCGCGAACCCGATACGCCGGTGCCTGGTCCAGTGACGTCTTCAGCATTTAATTCCAGCAGTGAGGCAAGTAGAGCGGTTGCGGAGGTTGTGTTCGCTATTCCCATCTCGCCCGCGATAAATAATTTACTCTTCAGAGCGATAGCCCTATCCACTGCCTGCTTGCCTGCTTGAAGCCCCTGAAGTAGCTGTTCTTCAGTCATCGCGGCTGTTTGAGAAATATCTCCTGACTGCTCGGCAATGATCTGATTAATGATACCCGGGTGCATTGTAGGCTTCACCGTACCCAGATTAATAACTTCGAAGTTGGCACCCATCTGCTTAGCTAGAACGGCTACAGCAGCTCCACCCTGTGCAAAATTAAGTACCATCTGCGCAGTAACGTCCTGGGGGAAAGCAGATACTCCCTGACATGCGACCCCATGATCAGCAGCAAAAATAGAGATATGTACATTGTCACAGCGGGGAAATACTGTTCCCTGCATAGCAGCCAGATCAACAACTAAACTCTCTAGCATTCCTAATGAGCCGGGTGGTTTTGTTAACTGGGCTTGATGAAGCTCAGCCGCCTGCTTCGCTTCTTGATCCAACTGCTTAACTGTCAGGCTACGCCATTGTTCCAAATTCAATTTTGATTACCCTTAACTTCTAACGGAATACCTGCGACGCACAAGGTCACTCTTTCAACACATGCTGCGAGAGCCTGGTGTAAACGGCCGGTATTGTCCTGAAATTTGCGGCTGAGTTCCCCCATAGGCACGATACCCCAACCCACCTCATTAGAAACAAGATACAGCTCTCCTGCATAGTGCGTGACAGCCTCTTCTAAATCAGTCATCCCCTTGAGCATCTCATCTTCACTAATTAACAACAAGTTAGTCAGCCACAGCGTCAGGCAATCAACGATGACTACTTTGTTTTGGTCACTCAGATCACGAAGCCGATCGGCCAATAGCAACGGCTCTTCAATAACTTGCCAATTAGAAGGTCTTCCCTGCCTGTGAAGCTCGACCCGCTCGGCCATCTCTTTATCTTTGACCTGAGCGGTAGCAATGTAGACAACTTCTAATCCTGACTGCTTTGCTCTTTCTTCAGCAAGACGGCTTTTTCCCGAACGAGCTCCACCTAATATCAACTGACGCAATTGTCTTCTCCAACCCATCTATTGATTACCGTCAAGAATAGCGGTTTCAAAAGATGTATTTTTAATACATAATATAAGCCTATCTATAGTATACACTTGCCCCTGTATGGAGGCCCTAATGATTCAGCTTCAGGAACATCGTTTACCAAGGCGATTCTCACTATTCAATCTGGGATTCCGTCCTTTTTTTCTTGGCGGAGCACTGGTCTCAGCTGTATTGATGACTGTATGGATTCTGATGTACAGCAACGGCCTGCAACCGAACTACTATAGCTACGGCATCTATTGGCATGCCCACGAAATGATCTACGGATTTGCTCTGGCAATCATTGCGGGCTTCCTTCTCACGGCAGTCAGAAACTGGACCAACGTACAAACGCTCTATAGCTGGCCGCTTGCAGCACTATTTCTTCTATGGCTTTTCGCTCGTGTTAGCCCTCTGATACCCAACCTTCCTGCCAGCTTGATGGCGACGATCGATTTAGCATTTGCACCGCTTTTAGCGATCTCTATCGCCTGGCCAATCATTTGCTCAGGTAACTATAGAAATCTGGTGTTCGTCCCTCTGCTCACCGGCTTCTTCATTGGTAACTTATTAATTCATTTACAGTTACTAGGGGTGCTTGAAGCAACTGCTGATCTGGGCATCCGACTCGGCTTATTTATCGTTGTTGTGGTTATCACAATAATTGGCGGGCGCGTTATACCTTTCTTCTCCGAACGAGGTGTACCCGGTGGTGTCAGCTGCAGGAAATTCGCACTGATTGAGAAAAGCATTATTCCACTGAGTTTAGTCTGGCTTATTCTCAACTTCGTCGAGCTTAATACATTACTGGCGATCGTTAGTTTCGCGCTGGCGGCCGCTAATGGATTAAGAACGGCGGGATGGTTTAGCCTTAAAATTTTCTCGACTCCACTGGTGTGGATTCTGCAGCTTGGCTACAGTTTTATCCCATTAGGCTATCTCTTATTCGGCTTGAGTACGCTGGAAATTGTCTCGCAATCAATTGCTTATCATGCCTTTGCAGCTGGGGGTATCGGTGCGTTGACACTGGGTATGATGGCCCGCGTTTCTTTAGGACATACAGGAAGGCCCCTTGCGATTGGCCCCGTGGTTATCTGCGCCTTTGTTCTTATGCTGCTCGCTGCGATCTTGAGGATATGTATAGGTTTTCTGCCCATACCTTATCTGGCAACTCTGCACCTTTCTGGCAGTTTATGGGTATTTGCCTGGTTACTTTTTTTACTTCACTACACATCCATTCTGATTAAGCCAAGACTGGATGGCCTCTATGGATAAAAAAGGGGGCGAAAGCCCCCCTTACTATCTACAGATTATTTATTCAGATCGACAACAACACGACCTTTAACCTGCCCATTGGTGATTCTCTCCGCATAATCAGCCAGTTCATCTAAACCAATTAACTGTGCAATTTCACCCACAGCATCGTCTGGCAGCTGCTTCGCTAAACGCTGCCATGCTTCCTGGCGACGCTCTACAGGGCACATAACTGAATCAACACCTTGCAAACGCACATTACGCAAAATAAACGGCATTACGGTTGTAGGAAGTTTGAAGCTGGCCGCCAGACCACATGCAGCAACAACGCCGTTGTAATCAGTTTCAGCCAGGATTCGACCTAGAATATTGTCGCCAACGGTATCAACCGCCCCTGCCCAACGCTGCTTTTCAAGTGGACGTGCTGGCTCTGCCATCTCTTCTCGAGTGACTATTTCAGAAGCGCCCAGGCTTTTAAGATAATCAGCAGTCTCAGGGCGCCCCGTTATCGCAGTAACCTGATAGCCCAAACCCGATAGCAAAGATACAGCTACACTGCCAACACCGCCTGCGGCTCCACTAACAATAATCGGGCCTTTATCAGGAGTGACACCGCCTTCTTCAAGCGCCATTACACACAGCATCGCTGTAAGGCCAGCTGTGCCAATTTGCATTGTCCGTACCGGATCCATATTTTCTGGCAGAGGCACAAGCCAGTCCGCTTTCAAACGGGCATACTGAGAGTATCCACCCCAGTAGTTTTCACCAACGCCCCAGCCGGTTAATACAACCTTGTCGCCAGACTTATATCGTGAATCAGCACTTTCCTCGACGGTCCCTACTAAGTCAATGCCCGGTACCATTGGGAAATTTCTAATGATCTTGCCCTTACCGGTAATCGCCAAACCATCTTTATAGTTCAGTGATGAGTAGTCTACTTTTACCAGCACATCTTCTTGAGGCAGATCGGTCAGTTCAAGTTGAGAAACAGCGGATACTGTTTTTCCTTCTTCCTGATTAAGCACCAATGCGTTAAACATATATAATCTCCGAGGGGCGACAATAAGTTAATTTGTCTTACAAATATAAAATACTATAATTAACAGTGCAAACTGTTATTTTCATAACAAGGTTTAGGTAGAATAGAACAGTTGTAAAAACAGGCATGATCATCAGGAGTTTTTTTGTGAGCCTTGAACTAGCACCCGTCAATAAATCCAGCCTATCAAAGCAAGTGGCTGATCAGCTACAGGAAGCTATTCTTGAAGGTTTCCTTAAAGCAGATGACCGACTGCCTACCGAAGATGAGCTGGCTAAGCGCTTTCAGGTTTCACGCCCAACCATCCGCGAAGCCTTAAAAAGATTGGCCGCTAAAAACCTGATACGTTCACGAAGAGGCCCAACCGGCGGCACTTTTGTTAATCATCTGGGCGCAGATGAGCTCAGCGACCAACTGGCAACAGCGGCCACACTGTTCGTCAGCATGAACGACATCTCTGTAGATGAAATTAGCTCTACCCGCCTACAACTTGAAAGTCTATGCTGCAATTTAGCTTGCGACCATCGCTCCGAAGATGACCTAAACAAGTTGAGAGAAGAGCTTAAAATTCAACTGGATGAGAGCACTAGCGCGGAAGAGTTCTGCGCTTCAGATGTGAGATTTCACCGAGCAATTGCCGATGCCAGTAACAATAAAATGCTGAGTTTCGTGATGTACACCCTCATTGAAGCACTACAGCCTGTTGCTAACATGATTACTTATCGTTTTAGACAGCGTGACATTATCACAGAACAACACAGACAATTACTTAATGCCATCGAAAGGCAGGACTCTATATCTGCCAGAGAAACACTGTGTGAACAGGTCGACTATCTTAATCAGTTACAAAAGGAAGCACAGGCTAATCATCAACGGCGCTGACACGACCAATCGATAATTCCCTTGCGCTAAAGCAATCTTCACAATCAACTAAGCATAGGCAGCAGACTATAGATGTTTTATGCTACCCACCTGTATTTCATTCTCTCTGGTACAAAAGTTAAGGAGTCACTGTGGAGAATATTTGGCTAGTAAGTATTGCCGCCCTGGTTGTTGGCACAATCATCGGTTTTTTAATGGGCCGCTCTACTGGAAGTAACAACAAACAAGCAGAATTGGCCGAGCAGCTTGAGAATGCTCAGCAAGATCTCGAAAGCTATCGAGCAGAAGTTGCCGAGCACTTTGAGAAAACAGCATCCCTGGTGAACAACCTGACCAATAGCTATAAAGATGTGCATGAACACCTTGCTTCTGGCGCTCAAGGGCTATGTCAGCCTGGCACAATCGATTTAGCACTGGAACCTGCTATGACTCCAAATAAACTGGAGAAATCAGAAGACGCAGAAGCTACAACTGAAACAGGGTCAGAAACAGATACAGCTGCTGAGCCCCCTCGTGACTATGCTCCAAAAGCACCCGAAGAAGAAGGGACGCTTTCTGAAACCTTTGGCCTTAAAGAAGAGAAGGACCAAAGCGAAGAGGAAGCACCGACTGAACAACCTATTTCAGATGCTCCTCTTCAAGCCGAGGAAGAGAAAGTTAAACCGGCTTAAACCGGGTTATCTATTTCGATGTACTGGTGCTTCAGTTCAAACTGAAGCGCCAGCTCTTTACCCAACGCCTGAACACCATATCTCTCGGTCGCATGATGACCTGCAGAAAAGTAGTGGATACCATTCTCCCGGGCACTATGCACCGTCTGCTCAGAAATTTCCCCAGAAACAAAAGCATCAACACCCAGTGCTATCGCTTTATCTATATATCCCTGAGCCCCTCCTGTACACCAAGCGATTGTTTTGATTTGGTGATCTCCACCAGAAATCAATACAGGCTCTCGCTCTAGCTGAATCGCTATATGCTTGGCAAAAGCCTCAGCTGGTACCGCTTCTTTTAGTTCTCCAATATTACCTATGCTGCGAGGATTCTCAGGCTCTAATCCGCCAGTCGTGTTAATTCCTAACACCTCAGCTAATTGGGCGTTATTACCTAAGTCAGGGTGCGCGTCCAAAGGTAAGTGGTAAGCAATTAAACTGATATCATTATCGAGTAACGCCTTGATACGTTTTTTCTTAGTGCGGGTAATGCAGCTATCCTCTCCTTTCCAGAAATAGCCATGATGGACCAGTACAGCATCCGCTTTTAGCTCTATAGCTTTATCAATCAGCGCCTGAGAGGCTGTAACACCGGAAACGATCAGTGACACCTCCTCACAACCTTCCACCTGCAAACCGTTTGGGCAATAATCTTTAAACAGCTCAGGAGTTAACCTTTGGTTGAGATAGGCCATGAGTTCAGAAAGTTTTACAGACATTATTTTACAATCCATTCACAAAGGGAGATTACATCGTATAATTCTATGCTTGATTCAGGGCTTTCGACTATAGAGTGATGCGTAAATTTAATTTTCTTTTTTGGCCTGTACTTTCCGGGATACTCGTCGCGGTACTATTACTTCAGTTATTTCCAGACCTACTTAACGGGGATAACGGAACCATTGAATTTCACGAAATCACCCGAGACACTCGGGTTAGCCCTGCGCAAGGCCCTGTTTCTTATGCTCAGGCTGTTGAATCAGCAGCTCCAGCAGTAGTGAACATTTACACTCGTACAGTCGTACGACAAAACGTACACCCACTTTTTAATGACCCGTTCTTTAGAAACTTCTTTGATTCTGAAAGCATCCCTCAACGTGAGCGCATTCAATCAAGCCTCGGTTCAGGCGTTATTCTCAGTCCACAAGGCTATATAGTCACCAATAATCACGTGATCTCGGGCGCAGACAGTATCATTGTGGCACTTAAAGATGGGCGTGAGGCCGTTGCTGAAGTTATGGGTACTGACCCTGAAACAGATCTTGCTGTACTTAAAGTCACATTGAATGACCTTCCGAGCATCACACTAGCTAAATCTGATACACACCGGGTAGGTGATGTGGTCCTTGCGATCGGCAATCCCTTTGGTGTTGGCCAAACGGTCACGATGGGGATTATAAGCGCGACAGGTCGAAACAGCGTTGGCCTTAACACCTACGAAGACTTCATCCAAACTGATGCGGCGATTAATCCTGGCAACTCAGGCGGCGCACTGATCGACGCATACGGCAACCTTATCGGCATCAATACTGCAATTTTTTCAAAGTCTGGTGGCTCACAAGGTATCGGCTTTGCTATCCCCTCTAATCTCACCAAACAAGTCATGCTCGATCTGATTCAACATGGCCGTGTTATCAGGGGCTGGCTCGGAATCGAGATACAGGAACTGACACCTGATCTTGCTGAATCATTTGGCCTGAATCGGATGCAAGGGCTCATCATCGCTGGCGTTTTTCGTAATGGGCCCGCTCACCTTGCGGGGCTTCAGCCAGGTGACATTATGTTATCGATAAACGATCAGGCAATCACCGATGGACGAAAATCGATGACAGACATTGCTCGTCTTCGCCCAGGAGCAAAGGTCGAAGTGAATGTATTGCGCGATGGCAAAGAGATTAGCGTGATTGGCGAAGTCGGCGAACGTCCCAAAAGTCGTCAGTAATGCTTATTAAAAAGCCCGCTTAAGCGGGCTTTTTAAATTAATCTTTAATTCGATATTCAGCCGACCGGGCATGAGCCGTCAAGCTCTCCCCTCGTGCTAATACCGATGCAACTTTGCCCATCTCAGACGCTCCCTCATCAGAGAACATAATCAGTGACGAGCGTTTCTGGAAGTCATAAACACCTAGTGGCGAAGAGAAACGCGCCGTACCTGAGGTCGGCAATACGTGATTAGGTCCTGCACAGTAATCACCCAGCGCTTCAGCAGTGAAACGTCCCATAAAAATTGCACCTGCATGGCGAATTTTCGGTAGCAACGCTTCTGGATCCTCCACAGAAAGCTCCAAATGCTCAGGCGCGATACGGTTAGAGACCTCAATAGCTTCCTCCATATCGGTCACTTTTATCAACGCGGCACGCAGACGTAATGATGTTTCGATAATCTCTTTACGCTCCATGGTTGGTAGCAATTTTTCAATGCTAGCTTCAACCTTGTCGATAAATTCAGCATCCGGGGTTACCAGAATCGGCTGAGCATCTTCATCATGCTCTGCCTGCGAGAACAGGTCCATAGCAACCCAATCAGGGTCTGTCAGACCATCGCATACAACCAGAATTTCAGATGGGCCAGCAATCATATCTATACCCACTGCACCAAACACTGCACGTTTGGCGGTAGCCACAAAGATATTTCCTGGGCCAACAATTTTATCCACTTGCGGAACAGTCTCTGTTCCATATGCCAAGGCAGCAACAGCTTGAGCCCCACCCACACAAAAGACACGGTCAACACCTGACAAACATGCCGCAGCAAGAACAAGCTCATTCACTTCACCACCCGGAGTGGGCACGACCATAATGATCTCTTCAACCCCTGCAACTTTTGCAGGCATTGCATTCATTATTACCGATGAAGGATAGGCAGCTTTACCGCCCGGTACATATAAGCCAACCCGATCCATTGGGGTAACTTTCTGCCCAAGCATCGTGCCATCAGCTTCGGTATATTGCCAGGATTCACCCTTTTGACGCTCATGGTAACTACGAACGCGCTCAGCAGCTGTCTCCAGCGCATTACGTTGATCTTGCGGCAGATTGTCTAATGCTTGCTGCAATCTCTCCTGGCTCATCTCAAGATCAGCCATAGATTGCGCCTGAGTGTTGTCAAAGCGATTAGTGAATTCAACTACCGCAGAATCACCTTCATTGCGAACTCGGGTCAGGATTTCATTAACAATGTTATTAACTTTTTCATCAGACACCGCTTCCCAGGCAAGGAGTTTATCCATCTGCGCCTTAAAATCGGCCAGCTGAGAGTCTAATCGTTTAATATTTAAACCACTCACGCTTCTGCCTCCGCTTCACGACGCGCCACTGCAGCAGCCAGTTTGTCCAGAATTGGCTGAATCTGACGATACTTCATCTTCATAGAAGGCTGACCAACAACAAGGCGGGAGCTGATATCTGCGATTTCTTCCATTGGCTCCAGGCCATTTGCACGAAGCGTGTTACCTGTATCGACAATATCGACGATTCGATCAGCCAACCCCATCAGCGGAGCTAACTCCATCGCGCCATATAGTTTGATGATATCAACCTGGCAGCCCTGCTTTGCAAAGTAGTCACGAGTAACATTGACAAATTTACTGGCTACTTTCATCCGGCCTTCAACAGGTTTTGCGTCCTTAGGGCCCGCAACCATCAGCTTACATTTGGAAATTTCTAGATCAAGCGGCTCATACAAACCTGCTGCGCCATGCTCGAGTAACACATCTTTACCAGCGATTCCCATATCAGCACCACCATACTCTACATAGGTAGGCACATCTGTAGCCCTGATCACTACCAGCTTAATGTTGTCATGGTTCGTATCGAAGATCAGTTTACGGCTGCTATGAATATCCTCAGCCGGAACAATATCCGCTTCCGCCAGCAGAGGCAGAGTTTCTTTGAGGATTCGTCCTTTGGACAGTGCAATCGTAAGTTGCTGCTTCATAGCCTTTTATACCTGTAACTTAACCTGGAACACGCTTAATGCGCGCACCTAATAACTGTAGTTTTTCTTCAATACATTCATAACCACGATCGATGTGATAGATACGATCAATAACCGTATCACCATCAGCAACCAGAGCCGCTATAACCAAGCTCGCAGATGCGCGTAGATCGGTGGCCATTACCGGCGCAGCCTGAAGGCGATCAACCCCCTCTACAACAGCGGTATTTCCATCAATATTAATTTTTGCACCCATGCGGATCATCTCCTGCATGTGCATGAAACGATTCTCGAAAATCGTTTCTTTCAAAATGCTGACACCATCAGAAACAGCATTCATCGCTGAGAACTGAGCCTGCATATCTGTTGGGAAAGCCGGGTATGGAGCCGTTGTAATGTTAACGGCTTTTGGTCGCTGGCCCTTCATGTCCAACTCGATCCAATCGTCACCCGTAGTAATGTGCGCTCCCGCCTCTTCTAGCTTCTGCAAAACCGCGTCAAGAATTAGAGGAGAGGTGTTTTTAATCTTAACTTTACCGCGAGTCGCGGCAACCGCTGCCAGATAGGTTCCGGTTTCAATCCGGTCAGCGACCACTGGGAAACGGCAACCATGTAGTTTCTCAACACCATTGACAACAATCGTGTCAGTTCCGTGCCCAGAAATATCTGCACCCATCGCAATCAAGCATTCAGCCAGATCAACCACTTCTGGCTCGCGTGCAGCATTTTCAATGATGGTCTGACCTTCAGCCAGCGTTGCGGCCATCAGAATATTTTCAGTACCTGTAACTGTTACAGTATCGAAGAAAACGCGCGCACCTTTAAGGCGACCGTCTGTTTTGGCACGAATGTAACCACCCTCAACCGTCACATCTGCACCCATTGCTCGTAGGCCCTGAATATGCAGATCGACCGGACGCGAACCGATGGCACAGCCACCTGGAAGAGAAACTTCAGCTTCACCAAAGTGCGCCACCATCGGACCAAGCACCAAAATGGAAGCACGCATGGTTTTAACCAATTCGTAAGGGGCTACTAGCTTCGTAATTGTTCGCGCATCGATCTCAACATTAAGCTTCTCATCGATAACCAGCTCAACGCCCATACGGCGGAGCAGTTCAAGCATGGTGGTAATATCATGCAGATGAGGTAAGTTACACACTGTAACTGGCTCTGATGCCAATAGTGTTGCAGCAAGAATTGGCAACGCAGAGTTCTTAGCTCCGGAAATACGAACTTCACCGTTAAGCTGTTCGCCGCCTGTGATAATTAATTTATCCATGATCTATCCAGCCAGGGTGAAATTAGTTTTGTAACGCTGCCCACTGTTCAGGCGTATAGGTTTTGATTGTTAGCGCATGAATAGTGCCATTTGCAATGTACTCATTCAGGCAAGCATATACCAACTGCTGGCATTTAACCGGGCGTAGCCCCTGAAACATCTCGCCTACAACCGTCACCTGGAAATCACACCCTTCCCCTGCGGTTGTTACGGTACAGTTTTCCAGTTTAGATTCCAGAATCTGCTTTACCTGTTCAGCCTGCATCCAACGCTCCTGATCGCATCTACACTAAAAAAATAAGGCGGAAATAATACCGGATCATGACAAAAAAGGCGATGCCAAGCATCGCCTTATTCATCGTAAGCATGTATTTAGTTGATCTTATCGTCCAATCCCACCAAACGGATGATCCCCTGCATATCTTTTGGCATATTTAGTGCCTTTAACTGGGTCCCATTCCTCTGAGAGAAACGTAAGCAGCACAACCAAAAAGAAACAGCTGAACTATCAACCGCATCGACAGAACTAAAATCTACGACGACCTCTCCCGAAAGCGACCCAAGAAAACCTTCCACCTGCTTGCGAAGATTTACAATATTGGGAAATTTCAAATCCCCCTGCAACGAGATGGATTGACCATCAAGAGAAGCCATTGCCATTATGCGCTACCCTTTCCCGGATCCACCTGCTCTTTCCAGCTTTCAATTACCTTATCAACATCTTTACGGTTACGCTGCATCATGTCTGCAAACTGGTTTTTAAAGCTAAGGCGGATATTAACACTACCATCAAGAATCGCATTGACAAGCTTCCACCCCTGATCATTTTTCTTCATGTAATAGACCAAAGAGAACTTATCCCCATTGGCAGAAAAAACATGAACGGTGACAATTTGCTTCTTCTGATCAGGGCTCTTTTTACGAGGTGGAATCATCTCGTAATTTTCGATTTTGAAACCCACTAAAGCTTTGGCATAAGTTTTCAGAAGTGTAGTTTTAAAAACGTCCGCAAACTGTTCACGCTGGTCTTTTGAGGCCTTGCGGTAGTATTTACCCATTACACCTTTAGCAATGTAGGGAAAATCAACAACAGGAGAGAGCAAAAGATCAATTTCAGCAATAAGCTTCTCTTCCTGTTCTTCTTTAACCAGCTCATCATTTTCCAATAACGACAAAATATCTTTAGTTGCCGTTTCGATAACTGAGCCAGCCTCTTCCCAAGATGCTGTTGCTGAGCCAGCACCAAGCATTAAAAGCGCGGCGAAGGCAAAAGCACTGATTCGGTTCAGCATTGAATTCACCATAATTATTCACTTGCCTCATTAAACAGGAATTTCCCGATCAACTCTTCTAGAACCAAAGCCGACTGAGTATCTTCAATAAAATCCCCATTCTTCAAATACTCTTCTTCAGCCCCTACCGTAACGCCAATATACTGTTCACCAAGGAGACCCGCCGTTAAAATCGCAGCAGAACTATCAATTGAGAGAAAATCTACATTTCCATCAATCTCCATAGCAACCTTAGCAACCAACTCGTCGGTATCCAGATCAATCTGAGTAACTTTGCCTATGGTAACCCCAGACATTGTCACTTTTGCTCTCGGCGTTAAGCCTCCAATGTTTTCAAATCGAGCGTACACCGTGTAACTACCATTGCTGGTAGACATTGTTAAACCGCTAACGTTCAATGCCAGACCGATTAAGGCCAAAATCCCTGCCAGAATAAAGGCACCTACGCTGATCTCCAAGACCCGCATACGCATATCAAACTTCTCCAAACATTACAGCTGTAAGAATAAAATCCAGGCCTAACACCGCAAGCGATGAATAAACCACTGTTTTTGTTGTTGCCTGACTAATCCCTTCCGAGGTCGGGATGCAATCATATCCCTGAAAGACTGCTATCCAGGTCACAACAAAACCGAAGACCACGGCTTTCACCAAACCGTTCATGACGTCTTCATAGAAATTAACCGAATTCTGCATATTGGCCCAAAACGAACCATCATAGATTCCGAGCCAATCAATACTCACCAGAGCACCACCATACACCCCCACAATGGCAAATATCGCCGAGAGTATAGGTAAGCAAATAAAGCCCGCCCAAAACCGGGGAGCAATAATTCGCCGTAACGGATCAACACCGATCATTTCCAGGCTAGAAAGCTGCTCTGTTGCTTTCATTAAACCAATTTCTGCTGTCAATGCAGAACCAGCGCGCCCCGCAAACAGCAAGGCCGTGACCACAGGCGCAAGCTCTCTGACTAGGCTCAGTGCGACCATCTGCCCAACAGCTTGCTCAGAACCATAGTCAACCAGAATAGTATAGCCCTGCAATCCCAAAACCATCCCGATAAACAAACCCGAGACTACGATAATAATGAGCGACAAAACGCCCACAAAATAGATCTGCTGAACTAACAGAGGAAACATCATTAATGGCTGGGGTTTAGCCACTAACGCTTGAAACAAAATCATTGAAGAACGACCAAAGGCAGCTAACCTGTCTAACCCATGACGTCCTAATAAAGCTAATTTATCCATTAGCGCCCCTCGCCACTTAGCAGATCAGCACCATAATCAGGCGCAGGAAAATGGAACGGCACAGGACCATCCGGCAAACCATGCATAAATTGCTTCACCTGAGGAGATTCAACCGATTGCAGTTCTTCCGGGGTTCCATGCGCGATAACAGATGCATCTGCAATCAGGTATATATAGTCAGCTATACCTAAAGTTTCCTGAATATCATGAGATACAATAATACTTGTATGCCCCAGAGAATCATTAAGGTGCCTGATAAGGTTTACCAGCACACCCATAGCGATGGGGTCCTGCCCTGTGAAAGGTTCATCATACATAACGATATCAGGATCAAGCGAAATAGCCCGTGCCAGAGCAACCCTTCTAGCCATACCACCAGATAGTTCACTTGGCATCAGATCATGGGCTCCACGCAAACCGACGGCCTGCAACTTCATCAACACAATATCTCTGATCATATCGTTGGGCAGATCAGTATGCACACGAATTGGGAAAGCGACATTTTCAAAGACAGACATGTCAGTGAACAAGGCACCGCTTTGAAACAACATTCCCATACGTTCACGAACACTAAAAAGTTCGCTTCGACTCAGCGTCGGGATATTTTGATTGTCAATTAAGATGGAGCCCGAATCAGGTTTCAGTTGACCGCCAATCAGCTTAAGTAGCGTCGTCTTACCTGTGCCGGAAGGGCCCATGATGGCAGTAATTTTTCCACGCGGAATTTTAAGATCGATACTGCTATAGATCGCTCTTTCACCTCGCGAGAAGCTCAACTGCTGAATATCGATGACAACATCATCAAAATAATTCATATGATTCCATTTCGTAAAAGCAAAACAGTTAAATCCGTTTTCTGTTCAGTTCAGATTCAACTTCACCCTTTTTAGGGCACGCAACTATACCATTTCGTCATAAAAACAGGAATATTTCTCTCTACTTCCTTCGTGCTGATTTAAACGGCCCTTACATTCTGTTTTAATAGCGTTCTTCAATTTAATCTGGAATTTGTTCTTCTATGCTTTACCCGATTCTCGCTCTGATTGCCGGGCTAGTTCTACTTGTCTGGAGTGCAGATCGTTTTGTTATTGGTGCGGCTGCCACTGCCAAGAACTTTGGTATGTCACCCATGTTAATTGGCCTTACTATTGTGTCATTCGGCACATCTGCCCCGGAGATTCTTGTTTCACTTATGGCCGCCACATCAGGCGCTGGCGACCTGGCTATTGGTAACGCTCTGGGATCTAACATAGCCAATATTGCTCTGGTACTTGGTGTTACCGCTCTAATCGCACCACTGCCTGTAAAATCCGGTGTATTAAAGAAGGAACTACCTTTACTTTTGGGCGTTACGCTTCTAGCTGGCATTCTGCTCTTTGATTTACAACTGAACCAGCTAGATGGCGTGATTCTATTGATAGCACTTGGGGTTTGCCTTTATCTATTTAATCGCTTTCAAAAAAGCGCTCCTGATGATGAGTTATCTGAAGACGAAGAACTTCCTGAACTTGAGACTCGCCAGGCCCTATTTTGGCTAATTGTTGGCCTTACTATTCTGGCAGTTAGCTCCAGGATGCTCGTATGGGGCGCCACTGAGATAGCCCTATCCCTGGGAGTGAGTAAACTTGTTATAGGACTCACAATCGTAGCCATTGGAACTAGCTTGCCCGAGCTTGCGGCATCCGTAGCCAGCGCGTTGAAAAATCATCATGACATCGCCATTGGCAATGTTGTCGGATCAAATATATTTAACCTGTTAGCTGTAATGGCTATCCCTGGCCTGATCAGCCCGATAGGGGTAGATGCGGTTGTTTTGCAACGTGATTATATAGCGATGCTAGGCCTGACCTTCGCGTTAATGGCATTCGCCTTATGGCAAAAACCTCCTTCTATTAATCGCTTTGAGGGTAGCTTGTTAACAGCCGCCTATGCAGCCTATCTCTTCCTGCTATACACTATGACCGTTGGTTAACAATAAGTTGAATATAGATATGACAAACCCTGACTTTCTTGGCTCCGCTAGACGTACGATCAAGCTAGAAGCTGAGGCAGTATCCGATTTACTAGACTTCCTGGATGATTCGTTCAACCAGGCCTGTAAAATCATGCTTAACTGCTCGGGCCGCGTAATTGTTACCGGAATGGGTAAATCAGGGCATATCGGCAAAAAAATTGCCGCTACATTAGCCAGCACAGGGACACCCGCGTTTTTTGTTCACCCGGGTGAAGCAAGCCACGGTGATTTAGGCATGATAACTCCCAATGATGTGGTAATCGCCCTTTCAAACTCAGGTGAAACCGCTGAAGTTGTTACCATCATCCCTTTGCTTAAACGGATGAATACCCCTCTTATCAGCATAACTGCGAACCCTGCTTCAACATTATCTTCGGCTGGAGATGCTAATCTTCACATAGGTGTGGAGAAGGAAGCCTGCCCTCTGGACTTAGCCCCAACATCCAGCACAACCGCACAGTTGGTGCTAGGCGATGCGTTGGCAATCGCCCTACTTGAAGCTAAAGGTTTTAGCGCTGAAGATTTTGCTTTCTCACACCCAGGTGGTAGTTTAGGTCGCCGCCTGCTGTTGAAAGTCAGTGACATCATGCATGCCGATCAGGACATTCCTAAAGTACTTAGCGGAACTCCACTGAAAGATGCACTCATTGAAGTCACGCGCAAACGACTCGGAATGACAACTATTGTTGATCAAAACAATGTTCTTCAGGGAATTTTCACGGATGGCGACCTCCGCCGTGCGCTGGATCAGAACGTTGATCTACAAACCACATCAATTGATGCCGTTATGACTCCTGATGGAACTACAGTCACAGCAGAAATGCTTGCAGCTGAGTGCCTGCAAATCATGGAGCAACGCAAAATCAACGCATTAATAGTCACTGACCAGGACAACCACCCTGTTGGCGCTCTAAATATGCATGACCTTTTGAAAGCCGGAGTGATCTGACAATGAATAAAGTTGCGGATAATTTAGAAGCACGGCTGAAAAATATTACTCTTGCCGTATTTGATGTAGATGGCATTCTGTCGAACGGCCAATTACTTTTCCTACCCAACGGGCAGGAAGTAAAACAGTTCAATACACTAGATGGACTGGGCATTAAGCTACTCATGCAGGCAGGTATCGAAACCGCAATTATCACTGGGCGCAGCTCTAACCAGGTCAGCTTGCGAAGCAAATCGCTGGGTATTAATTACCTTTACCAAGGCCGTGAAGACAAACTGGTGGCTCTCCAAGAATTATGGAGCAACAGCAATCACAACGCCGAAAGCACCGCCTATATCGGTGACGACCTTCCCGACTTATCTGCAATACGCCATTGCGCATTTGGCGCGACCGTTCCAAATGCCCACAGTCTGGTTAAAACACACGCAGACTGGTGTAGCGAACGCAAAGGAGGTGAAGGGGCAGCCAGGGAGTTTTGCGAGTATATACTTAATGGCCAAAACAAGCTTGAAGAGCTTCATCGGCAGTTTATGTGATGCCCGAACTTAGTAGTAAAGCAAGAATCATTCTTGCGGCATTTATTTTAATACCTGTATTACTTTACTGGGGATTTGGAACCTCTCCGGTTGAACAAGCACCTAGCCGTAGCAACCTACCTGATCAGGTCGATTATTTTATCGATAATGCAAAAATCCAGGAATGGGACACTGATGGTCAGCTAATCCGCAAGGTAGAAACAAAAAAACTTGAACACAAGCCTCACAAGGAAGCAAACTTCCTTGACGCTCCAATAAGCACTCAGTTTCAAAAAAACGGCAACATATCCTTGCTCACTGCAGCTAAAGGCGTAGTTCTGGACGACAACAGCAAAACCGACTTCGTTGGCGATATTGAAATTTACAGCAACAAAGGCCAACCCAACGAGACAATCATGCGTACGGAAAAGCTCTCGGTATTTCACAAGCAAAGCATTGCGGAAACAGACCAACCCGTTACTATTGAATCTACCAATAGTCTGATGCAAGGTACTGGTATGGATATCAATTTTAATGACCAGATTCTCAACTTGCATTCCCGGGTAAAAGGGACCCATAACAATGCGAAATAAGATTTTGAAAGGGCTTGCTCTGCTACTTACTTTAACAAGCCCGATACTACATGCGCTTCCCGACGATCAGGAAAAACCAATCCATATCACTGCCGATACTGCGAGCATCAACGACAAAACGGGCATTACCACCTACAAAGGCAAGGTTGTTATTACCCAAGGCTCTCTATTAATCGAAGCAGATTATGTTGATATGTATCGTGGAGATGAAGGCGTCGACAAACTCATTGCCAAAGGCGCACCCGCTCATTTCCGCCAACAACCAGAAATTAATGGTGCTTTTTCTGATGCCTGGGGATTGCATATGGTCTACATGGTTAATGACCAAAAGCTGACAATCACTAAGCAAGCCAAAGTCGTGCAAGCCAAAGATACCTTTACGGGCGAGAAGATCATTTACGATCTTGACCGTTCTATTGTCGATGCTTTTGGCACAAACAAAGGCGATCCTGGGGAATCTAAGGGCCGCGTAAACATGGTTATACAACCCAAGAAAAAGGGCAATACGAGTCAATGAGCCAATTAGAAGCTCTGAACCTGGCCAAGCGCTACAAAGGCCGTGAAGTTGTTAAAGATGTATCACTCTCTATTGACCGTGGCGAGATAGTTGGATTGTTAGGCCCCAACGGAGCTGGCAAAACAACATGCTTTTATATGATTGTTGGCTTGGTTCAGGCAGACAGAGGTAAGGTCAGCATCGCCGATTGCGATATCACAGCGCTGCCTATGCACGGCCGAGCCCGAAAAGGCATTGGCTATCTGCCCCAAGAAGCCTCCATCTTCAGAAAAATGTCAGTAAAAGACAATTTACTGGCCATTCTTGAAAACCGGAAGGACCTTGATAAAGCAACAGCCAACAAAAAAATGCAGGAACTATTAGAAGAGTTCCATATCACTCATATCCGGGACAGCCTCGGGATGAGCCTTTCAGGTGGTGAAAGGAGACGCGTAGAGATTGCCAGAGCTCTCGCTACTGAACCTGACTTTGTACTTCTCGACGAACCCTTTGCCGGCGTTGATCCTATCTCGGTCAATGACATAAAACAGACGGTCCGTCATCTTCAGTCCAGAGGGATAGGCATCCTAATAACCGACCACAATGTTCGTGAGACTCTGGATATTTGTGAACGAGCTTATATTGTTAGTGAAGGAACCATTCTCGCGACAGGCAGTCCCGAGGAAATTTTAGCCAATGACGCAGTGAAAAACGCCTATCTTGGCGATCAATTTTCACTTTAGGCATATACTAAGCACAGAATAAGGCATAGACCGGAGCATTCCTCTCATATTATGAAACAAGCGCTTCATCTTAAAATTGGGCAACAGCTCACCATGACCCCGCAATTGCAGCAGGCCATTCGCCTACTGCAATTGTCAACGCTTGATCTCCAGCAAGAAATCCAAGAAGCACTTGAAAGCAATCCAATGCTTGATGTAAATGAGGATGAAGTTACTCCCGACAATAGTGATACAGATAATTCAATCGAAGCCAAAGAAACCCTTGAACCGGAAACCGCCCAGACGGCTTCAGAACCTGAATTCGAAGATACTCCGGCGGTAGAAGACAACTGGAACGAGAGCATTCCAGAAGAGCTATCAACCGATAGTAATTGGGAGGACACCTTCCAATCTTCCACGCCAGCGGCCAGTAAAGAAGATTTCGATTCATTTGAATCAAATGATACTGCAGAAGAGACACTACAAGATCACCTGCATTGGCAGCTCAATCTCACTCCGATGAGCGACCTTGATCGCCTGATTGCGACAAACATAATCGATGGCATCAATCCGGATGGCTACCTGACAGTGACCATGGAAGAGCTACATGAGCAATTCCAAACAAAACCATCAGAACAAGAAGAAGTCGAACTTGATGAGATTGAAGCGGTCTTACATCGTATACAGCAATTTGATCCTCCTGGCGTCGCATGTAGAGATCTAAGTGAATGCCTGATTATTCAGTTAAAACAACAGCCGGCTGATACGTCTTGGGTAAAAGAAGCGATCAAGATCTCTGAGCAGTACATAAAATTACTTGGCACCCATGACTATCGCCAGTTAATGAGAAAAACTCGCCTAAAAGAAGCTGAGTTGCAACAGGTCATTCAACTGATCCAGAGCCTCAACCCAAGACCCGGTGCAGCCATTAGTAGCACAGCGGCTGAATATGTTATTCCGGATGTCATCGTTACGAAACAACGAGGTGAATGGACCGTAAACCTAAATCCTGAAGTTGCACCTAAACTACGCATCAATTCAGGCTATGCAGGTTTAGTTAAACGTGCAGATAACAGTTCAGATAACACCTATTTGAAAAACCACCTTCAAGAAGCTCGCTGGTTTATCAAAAGCCTGCAGAGCCGAAATGAAACGTTGCTAAAAGTTTCCAACGAGATTGTAAAACGCCAAGCGGGCTTTTTGGATCACGGCGAAGAAGGAATGAAACCAATGGTTTTGCATGATATTGCCGAAGCTGTAGATATGCATGAATCAACCATTTCTCGAGTTACAACCCAAAAATTCATGCATACTCCCCGAGGTATTTTTGAACTTAAATACTTCTTCTCAAGTCACGTTAGTACAGCAACGGGAGGCGCAGCGTCTTCAACTGCAATCCGAGCATTAATCAAAAAGATGGTTGCCGCTGAAAACACAGCTAAACCTTTGAGCGATAATAAAATCGCTCAATTTCTCGATGAACAAGGTTTTAAAGTTGCCAGACGGACAATTGCAAAATATAGAGAGGCAATGGGAATACCGCCTTCTAATGAACGAAAGCGTCTGGTTTAATATACCGATAATAAAATGGCCTTGGCCTTGTCATTGCCAATCGCAAGTAGAGTAGGAGATACCTATGCAGATTAATATCACTGGACACCATGTAGATCTGACGGATTCAATGCAGAACTATGTTCTTGAAAAGATGCAGAAAATCGAACGTCATTTTGACAATATTACAAACGTTCAGGTTACTCTAAGCGTAGAAAAACAACGCCAGAAAGCCGAAGCAGAAATGCATGTTTCGGGTGCTCAAATTTTTGCCACACATGAGCACGAAGATATGTACGCAGCCATTGATGGTTTAACTGACAAATTGG
This sequence comes from Neptuniibacter caesariensis, assembly GCF_000153345.1. Taxonomy (GTDB): domain Bacteria; phylum Pseudomonadota; class Gammaproteobacteria; order Pseudomonadales; family Balneatricaceae; genus Neptuniibacter; species Neptuniibacter caesariensis. Next base: position 159,116 of record NZ_CH724127.1, on the reverse strand, counting down.
ATCGTCAGGTGATTAAGCACAAAGAAAAAATGAAAAATCACAAATAGGTCTAAAGTTTCTGCCCACTATGTTGGTTCACGAACTCTTAACGCCCTCTACCACGCTATGTGGTATTGAGGGCAGCAGTAAAAAACGTATTCTAGAAAAGGTTTCAGAAATTATTTCTGAACAGAACCCTGATTTGGATGCCTCTTGCCTTTTCAATGGTCTCCATGGCCGAGAAAAACTTGGCAGCACCGGGATAGGTGGTGGTGTAGCAGTTCCACATTGCCGCTTATCTGAGTGCACTGACGCCAAGGGCTATTTAGTCAAACTGATCTCTCCTATCGATTTTGATGCTATCGATAATCAGCCTGTAGATCTGCTTTTCGTCCTTGTCGTTCCCGAAGATGCATGCTCAGAACACCTCCAAACACTTGCATCCATCGCTGAGCTATTTAGCCAGGAAGCAGTGCGAAACGAATTAAGGGAAGCGCCTGACTGTAATACACTTTTCAATGCGATAACCCGATTAAGTACTTAGAGGGATAGCTAATGAAACTGGTTGTAATTAGCGGTCGCTCGGGCTCTGGCAAAAGTACAGCACTTCAAGCACTAGAGGACATTGGCTTTTACTGCATAGACAACCTGCCAGCATTACTACTCCCTGATTTGGTTCAGCAGATGATTAGCGAACCAAGCCACCCCGATAAAATTGCTGTCAGCATTGATGCACGTAACTTACTCAGTAATCTGTCCAAATTCCCTCAGATCCTTGAGCAACTTCGAGCTGAGCGTTGGGCTGAGTATGAAGTCATTTATTTGGATTCATCTGAAGCAACCTTACTTAAGCGCTACAGTTCTACACGCAGAAAACACCCTCTTTCTAACGAGACAAAGAATCTTCAGCAATCTATTCAGTCGGAAGCCGAATTACTTGAGCCAATAGCGAGCCTGGCCGATATTCGAATTGATACGACCCGCCTCTCTCTCTATGACTTAAGAGACACTGTTAAGCTACGTGTCGCTAAACGGAAAGAACAAATTCTTTCTGTTCAATTCGAATCATTTGGCTTTAAACATGGTGTTCCTCTTGATGTTGATTTCGTGTTTGATGTCAGGGTACTACCGAACCCGCACTGGATTCCCGAGCTACGGCAATATACTGGACAGCAGAAACCCGTCCAGGAGTTTCTTGGCAACGAACCTGAGGTTTCAGAAATGATAAGCGAAATCACTGAATTTCTAGAAAAGTGGTTACCCCGGTTCGCAAAAAACAATCGAAGCTATATAACCATCGGTATCGGTTGTACAGGAGGACAGCACCGCTCCGTCTATATCTGTGAGCAACTGACTTCTCATTTCTCTCAGCTTATGGATAATGTTCATGTCCGCCATAGAGAACTGACTTAATAGCTATGCAGCAAAAAGAGCTTTTGATAATTAATAAACTTGGTTTGCATGCCCGTGCCGCTGCAAAGCTTATAGGCGTAACTTCACGCTTCTCTTCCGATATCATCCTTGAAAAGGAAGGCAGAGAAGTTGATGGTAAAAGCATCATGTCAGTCATGATGTTAGCTGCAGCTAAGGGAACAACCCTAACGATCAAAACCAGTGGCTCAGATGAAGAAGACGCAATAGTGGCCATTGAAACGCTGATCAATAACCGATTCGACGAAGACGAATAGGTAATTAATTACCGATCATCGGGTTATCGCAGCACATACAATCCGTTATAATTCGCCGATAAATCTTTATGCTTTATCTCTAAAGCTAAAAAGTGCTTACAGCGGCGACTTCCAATGGTGCAAACTGAATCAAAAACTCAACTGGATAAACTCAATGAAGCGCTTGATAGCGGTGAGTTTCGCCAGATTCGTTTCACACTCAATCACACTCTTCGCCCAACTGAGGTCGCACGCCTCATTGAGAAATCTCCGCCAAAAGAAAGGCAGATACTCTGGAATCTGGTTTCACAAGAATTAGAACCTGAAGTGCTTCAGCACTTAGCGGATGATATCCAGGCAGATATCTTAAGCCGCATGAATTCTGAAGAGGTTTTGGCACTCACCGAGTCCCTCGACTCCGATGACATGGTGGATCTGCTCCAGCAGCTGCCTAATCGCGTCATGAAAGAAACCCTGCGGATTATGGATAAGCAGAATCGCCGCAGAGTTGAGCAGTTACTTTCTTATCCTGAAGATACTGCAGGCGGCCTGATGAATACGGATACAACGACTATCCGACCTGATATCAGCGTTGAAACCACCCTACGTTACATTCGCCGACATGACGAAATCCCCGAAATGACTGACAGCCTGATCGTAGTCAGCCGTAAGGATTCCTATATAGGGCTTCTACCACTAACCAAATTACTGGTTTCTGACCCAGCCATCACTATTCGTGAGATCATGGTTACCGATATTGATCCAATCAATGCAAGTATGCCTGACGATCAAGTAGCCATCCTCTTTGAGGAGCATGACCTTGTATCTGCTCCCGTGGTTGACGATGATGGAAAACTATTAGGCCGTATTACAATCGATGATGTTGTTGATGTTATCCGTGAGGATGCCGATCACTCATTAATGAGCATGGCGGGCCTTGATGAAGATGAAGACACCTTTGCGCCCGTCATGAAAACAACTCGCAGGCGCGCTGTATGGCTGGGTATCAATTTATTAACCGCCTTTATTGCATCTGCTGTTATTGGCCTTTTTGAAGACACAATTGAAAAGGTTGTAGCACTAGCCGTACTTATGCCTATCGTTGCCTCGATGGGGGGCATAGCAGGTTCTCAGACACTGACTCTGGTTATACGCGGCCAAGCTTTAGGACATGTAGAGAAATCCAATGCAGGCTGGCTTCTTAACAGAGAAATGGTGGTCGGTGCGCTTAACGGCATTCTCTGGGCCGTAGTTATCGCTGTTGTAGCTACAATATGGTTCCAGGACTACAATATTGGCATCATTATCGCTCTGGCTATTGTAATCAATCTGGTAGCCGGTGCCATCGCTGGTACCCTACTCCCCATCAGCCTCAAAGCAATGGGGATAGATCCTGCTCTAGCTGGCAGTGTACTTTTAACGACAATTACCGATGTAGTTGGCTTTTTTGCCTTTCTTGGCCTTGCCACCATCTTTTACGCCTGAGATATACCATGAGCAATAACGAAGACTTTGATATGCAATCCAACCACGACGGTGAAGAAGAATGGCTTAGCAAGACCGAGGTAAAGCGGCAGATGCATGCTTTGCAAGAGCTTGGCGCCCGCCTTACTAAGCTCAATCAGGAACAACTCAACAAACTTGACCTCAGCGATAAGCTACGCAGCGCTATCGATGAATTTCATCGCATCAAAGCAAATGGAGCACAGAAACGCCATCTTCAGTTCATTGGCAAAATAATGCGCACCGAAGACGCCGATGAAATCGAACACGCTATCGGCCTGTTTGAAGCTGGCCATCAGGCGCATACACAAGTTTTCCACAAGCTGGAGCTTTGGCGTGACCGTTTGATAAACGAAGGAAATAGCGCACTACAAGAATATGTTTCCGAGAACCCTACTGCAGATGTGCAACACTTGAGACAGCTCATCAGGAATGCGCAAAAAGAACTTAAGCTCGAGAAGCCACCTGCATCAGCTCGTAAACTATTTAAATATCTGCGCGATGTAGCCGATGTCTAAAACCCTGCTTTAGCTCGATGTAACGTAACAGGCATCGCTTTACGCCTGTTACGAACCTCCTGCAAATCGATGTCCGCAACCGCCAAACCAGGCCCGTCATTATGACATTCCGCAAGCACTTTCCCCCAAGGATCCACGATCATCGAGTGCCCCCAGCTTGACCTACTAGCTGTATGCTTACCCGCCTGATTAGCCGCAATGACGTAGCTTTGGGTCTCTATCGCCCTGGCACGTAGCAAAACCTCCCAATGCGCCTTCCCTGTGACAGCGGTAAAAGCTGAAGGTACCAACATAATATTCGCCCCCATATCCGCTAGCCTCTGATAGTGCTCTGGAAAACGCAGGTCATAGCAGATAGAGAGGCCGAAACAGCCAACAGAAGTTTGCTCAACAACTAACTCTTTGCCTGGGGTGAAGTAATCTGATTCACGGTAAGCAGCGTGCTTATCTTCAACATCTACATCAAAAAGGTGTACTTTGTCGTAATGCGCCTTCAACTCACCTTGGGGGTCTATTAGCAGACTACGGGAAAAGACTTTTGTTTTGCCATTTTGAGGGGAATCACATAACCAGGGAAAGCTTCCAGCTATCAGCCATATCCCTTTTTCATGCGCTATCTGCTTCAGCCTGTTCAAAACACTGGGAGAGCGGCTTTCTTCAAAAGCCAATTCGATTAAGGCCTGAGAATCCAATAAAGCAAAGTTTTCGGGCAGCAGAAGTAATTCAGCATTGGATGCTACAGCCTGCTCAATCAAGCCATCCAACTGAGCTAAGTTGGCATTCAAATCTTGGCCTGAGCACATTTGAACCGCAGCAACACGTGCCATTAGGAATCCACCTCAGTTACTGGAGGCTCCTCTTTTTTTGCATCCTTTTCTATATCGATTTGAGGGTCTCCCCAATCACCCGACATATGATATTTAACTGTCGTAAATTTGGCTAAAGGGTCACCAATTATCTTATCGAAAAGAAAGACTGCCCCCGCTACCTGCGGAGCACCCAATAAAACACTGACTAAGGGGATATTTCCAGTAACGGGTAAAGCGACCTCAATATCCTTATCCACGGTCTCATTAACAAGGTTCAAACTTCCTTGCATGGCTAGGTTAGCTGAAGGTCCGGTCATAACGAACGGTTCAGACGTTTGAGCGACACCTTGTAATATCTTATAGCTAGCCTTCATCTCATCAAATGCGACGCCGCTTTCAAGCAGATCCGAGAAGTCTAAACGCAAACGGCGACCCAAAGATTGCAAATTGAGAATGCCAAATACGCGTAAGAAATTGCCTGAATTTCCCACATCTAATAAACGACCTTGCTTTGCCGTAAACTGTAACTCGCCATCAGCCTTAGCAACCGAGAAGGACCAAGGAGCCCCGAGCCAAGATAGCTGAAGGTATGCATCTAAAGATTTAGTCTCGATTGCATCTTCATAGCCCCAAGCCTTTAATACTTTACCGAAATCACTACTGGTTAATTTCACGGTGAGATCTGTAACTTCTGAGCTGCCTTTATCCCAGCGAATCTGACCATCTACCGTTGAACCCAACAGGTCAGCTTTAATATTTTCTACTTGCGCACCCTGCTCAGAGGGCCTCAGCGCAAAACTCCAACGCCCCATGGGCTTTTTATTTGCAACAACTTCTTCGATCGTGAAATCAATAGCAGGAATATCAGACATATCCATTTGATAATCTGTTGCCTGCTCTGCTTGAGAGCCTGCAGCTTCATCGGCACTTTGATAATTTAAATGCCGTAACTTCACCTGATAAGGTTTGTCTTCGAAAGGGAGCAAAACGGTGCCAGCCACTTGTTTACTATCTAAGGCCAACAACCAGCCCTGCTTTTGAGGACTAAAATCAACCCATAAGTTTTCTAACTGATTGCCCTCAAAGTTAAACCTACCTACTGACAATGAAACCTGTTTAAAAAGTGCTTCACTATTATCAGATTGCTCAGCTGCATTACTGTCGGGTTCTGCAATCAGACCAGATCCCGTTAGAAATGCCGAAAGCTCATCATACTCAAGTTCATTTACAGCCCCATCAATCCATATACCTGCCTTTTCAGGCACCTCAGGACGTTCGCCCCCCAGTGTGAAACGCGCTCGATCAACATCCTGACCGCGATTAACGATGATCCCACGTAACTGATCATTCAAATTTAAGCGAACAGCACTTCTTCCATCGCCATACTGTCTGCCCAAATCGCTCACTACAGTTAAGGGCATTTTTTCGCCAGCGGATTTACTCAGGCCCGCTACTGCATTCAACCCTAGCCCTTGAAGATCAGAATTAATCACTAACTGATTACATGTTTTGCCTGGGCACATATCCAGCCGAGCAGAATATGTCAGAGTGCCATCTGCTATTTTTAATAACTCAAGATCCAGCCACCGACGCATAAAATCAGCTTCTACTTTGCCGCTGATATTAACTTGCGTCTTCTGTTTTGAGGTTCTTATGGAAGAAACCACCGGTTGATTAAAGAGCGTTGCTGATAACTTTTTAGATGACAGCCCTTTTAACGAGTCATAAATTACCTGCCCCTGTATATCGGTGAAATCGATCTTATCTTCTTTAGATGTAAAACCTCCTCCGCGAATATCAGTGATAACCTGCACCTTAGGGGTCTTTTTAGCAACTAAAGGTAATTCGATATCGATGAGGGTTTTGGCCTGCCCACGCATTTGCCAAGAGGCTAGATCATCACCTACTTCTTCCTTAAGAGGGGTTTCCGTGAGCAGCTTCTGAAGATCAAGCGCCTGCCCCGACACATTACCGGCGATAAAGAGTTTATCTATTGAATTCGGCAAATGGACCCAGGCACTTCCTATAGCAGTGTCATAAATCGAACCACCTTTAGCTTCAGCAACTAATTCTCCATCCCGAAAAAACACAAAGGCCTCAGAACCTTGAATTCCCGGCCAGCCCGGTTGGTACTCAAATTCTGCATCGGCGACATCGAAGAACATTTGCACAACCGGCATCTGATAATCATCCAGCCTTGCCCGCGTTACCCCATTAAGAACGAAACCTGCCTGCTTAATATGGCCTGCTTTAATAGCATCAACTAGCCAATTATAGGTTTCCTGGCCAACTTCTTTAGGAGGTATATAATATTTCGCTTGTAACCCATCCCCCTGCTGCATACCAATCTGCAAGTTGAGCAATGGTTGTTCATCTCGATCGTAGGGTAGGTAGATACTGAAACGCCCGGCAGCAGCCAATGATTCATTTTTAAGATTCAGCAATTGCGAGGCAACAACGACTCCCTTCTCATCAAGTCGCCAACCAATAACACCATTGGCGTAGCTATAATCCCATCGATAATCAAACAAAGTGGGATACATCATTGAAAACTGATCACTGGTAAGATGAATCGCACCACCATGCATATCAGCATTCAGAAAACCATCTATCCCTTTTAACTCAGGAACATCATCCCAGGCATTAATGCCTACCGTTTTCAAATCTGCATTTAAGGAAAAGTCGGCTAACTCAGCCCCGGATAGCCAGTCAACTTTTATATTCTCCACAGTACCCACTGGAGCCAGGGTCTTAATTACGCTCGAGGCACCTTCGGGAATATAAGGCTGCTCAATAAGCCAAGATGAAATCTGCTCGAGGTCAACAGCATCCAACATCAACCGTTTTGGAGAGATAGCCATTCCTGAACGCTGGAAATCAAGGCTAATTCCAGGAAGCTCGAGCAATTGCTGCTCTCCTGCTACCGTTATGTCATTAAGCTGTAACTGATACCCAGAATCTCTACGAATTAACGCGGTGTGCAATGAAAAATCATCAAACGCATACTCCTCAAACTTAAATCGTTTGATCCCTGTTTTGCCCGTGAGATAGATTAATTTTCCTGCTTTCGACTGCCCCCAGATCTCCTGTTCAGCGTCCAGATCCTCAATTGAGATATCAGCTAAAGATAACCAGGGATTTAATAGCTGAGCACTTAATCCAGATATATTCAGATAGAAATCGGTCGTACTTCGTTTTGGATCACCCTCTACTTCCGCTACAAAGGTAATATCGGCTGTACCTGTTTTAGCAACAAGATCAGCATTTACCTTTAACTGATGTAAAACACCATCATTCTGCAAACTTAGATGTATTGGAGATACTGAAATCTCATCCCCATTTTTCTGGCGGACAACAATCTGGGTATCATCAATGTTTACAGCACTTTGCAGAAGCAAAAATTCCAGTAGACCTGAGCCATCTGACCGAGATTGAGATGTGGAGGGTTGATGAGCGACTGCACTTTTTTGCGCGCCACCCTCGGATAGCTGCTTTTGATCCGCTTTCGCAAGATCATAGCGCACAGTCAGCCCTGAAAGATCAAATTGCGAAAAGATCGGCGCAAGCTGCTTTACAGAGGCAAGAGGATCAAGAGCCACCTCTCCGTTTAGCAAAGCAAGCGATAAACCAGAATCAGCACTTAACCCATCCAAAGAAAAGCTATGCAGCTTAACAGCAGGATGAGCCCCTCGCCAGCCACCACTGATCCCTGCAATATGTACCCGCGCACTTAGCTGTTCAGAAAGAAGTTTTTCAATATCCTGTCGATAATCAGACAAATCATCAACAATCAGCCGCACGGAAACCAAAAATACGGCCAACAGAGCGGCAAGGATAGCCAGCCCCCAGTATAAGAACCAAAATGCGGAATGAGCGTGACGTTTCAACTTTAGCTACCTAGCGTAAAACTACATCGAAGCTTTCTGCGTTGTACATTGGCTCGACCTGAAAGCGAATAGTTTTTCCGATGAAAGCTTCCAATTCAGCAACGTGATTAGAGGCGTCATCAAGCAGATAATCAACAACAGGCTGAGCGGCAAGTACCAGATAACTATCCGTATCATAAGCTCGATGTTGACGTAGGATCTCACGGAAAATCTCATAACAGACAGTCTCAGGGGTTTTGATTGATCCTCTCCCCTGACATTCACTACACACATCACAAAGTACTTGCTCCAGACTCTCCCGGGTACGCTTACGCGTCATCTCTACAAGCCCCAGATCTGAAACTCCCATAACTTTGCATTTGGCATGATCTCGTTCCAGCACCCTTTCCAGGGTGCGCAGTACCTGACGCTGATGATCCGGATCTTCCATATCAATGAAATCAAGAATTATAATCCCACCGAGATTTCTTAACCTTAGCTGACGACCTATCGCTGTCGCAGCTTCCAGGTTAGTCTTAAAGATAGTCTCCTCTAGATTTCGGTGGCCGACAAACGCACCGGTATTCACATCAACCGTTGTCATCGCCTCAGTCTGATCAAAAATCAGGTACCCCCCAGACTTCAGTTCGACTTTACGTCCCAAGGCTTTCTGGATCTCTTCTTCCACATTGAAAAGATCAAAGATTGGGCGCTCTCCAGGGTAATACTCAAGTGTATCGGTAACTTCAGGTACTAAATCCCGAACAAAAGCCTCTGCTTTCTGGAAAGTTTCACGAGAATCTATACGGATTCTCTCTAAGCCCGAATGCGCCATATCGCGAAGGGCACGCATATTCAGCGGAAGATCTTCATAGACAATACTAGGCGCTTTTGCAGTCGAGATTTTCTCTTTGATAGAAGCCCAGAGACGACGTAGGAACTGAATGTCAGCCTTTAATTCGGCTTCAGCAGCCCCTTCGGCCACTGTTCTAAGGATAAAGCCGGCGGGCTCGCCATCCTCTTCCTTAATTAAACTATGCACAATATTGCGTAACCGATCACGCTCTTCCAGATCTTCTATGCGCTGAGAAACTCCAACATGACTATTACCAAGCATGCAGACAAGATAACGAGAAGGTAACGAAAGATGAGTCGTTAACCTCGCGCCCTTGGTTCCGATAGGATCTTTTGTAACCTGAACGAGCAATGCCTGCCCTTCACGTAAAACCTGCGCAATCGATGTATTATTTTTTTCTTCATGGGAAGCATTTTGCGGTAACACTTCTTCCACATGAATAAAAGCAGCTCGTTCAAGCCCAATATCAACAAAGGCAGCCTGCATCCCCGGTAGAACACGTACTACCTTGCCCTGATAAATATTTCCGACAATACCCCGACGGTGGACTCGTTCAACATACACTTCCTGCGGCATTCCATTCTCGATTACCGCAACCCGCGTTTCCATCGGGGTAAAGTTAATCAGTATCTCTTCACCCATGTTTTTTCCTTAAACCTTACCCGATTGCCAAATGGGTACATTTACTCTTGTAAGAAGTTGCGCAGTCTCAGCAAGGGGCAAACCAACAACCGATGAATAACTGCCCTTTATACTTTCAACAAAAACAGCTCCCATCCCTTGTATTCCATAAGAGCCAGCTTTATCTAAAGGCTCTCCTGTCCACCAATAACTTTCACACTCTTCCCTAGATAATTCCTTAAAACAAACATCAGTTTTGACAACTACAGAGTCTGTGCGTTCACTTGTTACAACCGCAACCGCCGTCATCACTTGATGCGTTCTGCCCGACAGCGCCAGTAACATCTCGAGGGACTCTGATCTATCACGAGGTTTACCCATAATTTGAGTATCCAGCACGACAGTTGTATCTGATCCTAGCACAGGTATTGTTTTATCAGTGTGATTAAAGCATTCGAGTGCTTTCTCGCAAGCAAGCCTCTGAACGTAATGCTCAGGACTTTCACCGGAAAGGACATCTTCACAAATATCTACCGGGCTAACATCAAAGCGGACGCCTATTTGAGCAAGCAACTCCTTTCTGCGAGGGGAAGCCGAAGCCAATATTAGATCCATTAATACTCTCCTCAACGAATACGAAAGAAACGACGCACACCACGAAGAATAACAAACAACCAGGGCCAAAGTATGCCGCTGACAAGACATGGAAGCAGGAAGATCAGACTATCACCCGTAAAACCTGTAAAAGCCTGCATCCAATGAAAGAGGAGTTGATTAATACCCACCAAAACCATGACCATCATGGCTTGCTGAATCAGCGGGAACATTCTCAAGCGCTGATGAAGCAGCAGCGTCAGGAATGCAATAGTAGTTAAGGACAAAGCATTTAGACCCAGGACGCTTCCTTTTATGACATCAAGTAAGAGTCCTAAAAAAAACGCCATTCCCATACCCACTCGATGCGGTAGCGCCATCACCCAATAGATCAGGATCATTGCAACCCATTCCGGACGCGCCCATTCAATAAAGTAAGGCAAAGGTATCTGGCTAAGCATCAACCCGATCAGGAATGTCCCCAGAATGATAAAACCACCGCCACCTTGGGCAGCTGGTGAATCGTTATTCACTCTGCAGCCTCATCGGTAATGGCAACTGGCTCCTGAACAACCTCCGGCATTTCCACCAGAAGCAGATGTCGGGATTTATCAAGCAGAGCCGAGGGCGTTATCACAACTTTTGTAAATTGTTGTCCGGGATCACGAATAACCTCGGACACAACCGCAACAGGATAACCTCTTGGAAAACGCCCTCCCAAACCAGAGGTAATGATCAAATCGCCTTTCTGAACATCGGCCGTATCCGGAACATGGTCAAGTTCTAACTCTTCTAGTTGCCCCTTACCTAAAGCGATAGATCGGAAGCCATTACGATTGATCTCGACAGGAATCGCATGTCGCGCATCAGTTATCAACATTACCCGACTGGTGTAATGAGACGTTTCAGTTACCTGCCCCATTACCCCGCCGGCATCGAGGATGGGCTGCCCTAACTGGACCCCATTTTCACTACCCTGATTAATGATCACCTGATGCTGAAATGGATCCGGGTTGACGCCGATAAGCTCAACAAGCGAAACCTGCTCATCAACACGTTTGCTACCCCTGACCAAAGCTCTAAGCCTGGTATTCTCTTCCCTTAGGGCAGCATTCTGCTGGACCTTACGTTCAAGTTGGAGCGCTTCTGATTTTAGCTTCGCATTCTCTTTAACAAGCAAACTACGATCGACCACCACATCAGAAACATCCCCCGCGATGCGACTGGGAACATCCACAATCCACTGCAAAGGCGTTAACAAAAGTGATAGATAGGCACGCCCTTCCCGAACTTTGGCCGAGTAAAGGTCAGCCGCCATCAACAGGAAAGCGATAATAATAAGAATAAGAAAAAAGCGACCCGAAGAACGGCCACGAAAGATAGTCTTAATAGCCCACCTCCTTGAACTGAAGGCAGGCCATGAGGATTAGATTGTTATCCACTCTGAGCATAGCTTAATCATGGCTCACCAGCTCAAAACCATGCTTATCAAGCAATTCCAATGCTCGACCACCACCACGGGCAACACATGTCAGAGGGTCTTCAGCAACGATAACAGGCAAACCCGTTTCTTCACTGATTAAGCGATCAATATTGCGCAACAGAGCACCGCCACCGGTCAGAACGATACCCCTTTCGGCAATATCTGATGCCAGTTCAGGTGGACACTGCTCAAGCGCACTTTTAACCGCCTGAACAATTGCAGAAAGCGGCTCTTGAAGCGCTTCCAGAATTTCATTGCTATTCAGGGTAAAGCTACGCGGAATACCTTCTGCAAGATTACGACCTCGAACATCGATTTCATGCATTTCAGAAGATGGATAAGCCGTACCTATCTCTTGCTTGATACGCTCTGCTGTAGAATCACCAATCAAGCTGCCGTAGTTACGACGTACATAAGTAACAATGTACTCATCAAAGCGATCGCCACCGAGACGAACGGAATCAGCATAAACAATACCATTCAGAGAAATAACGGCGATCTCGGTTGTACCACCGCCGATATCAACTACCATCGATCCACTTGCTTCATCGACTGGCAAGCCGGCACCAATAGCAGCCGCCATGGGCTCATCAATCAAATATACTTCGCGCGCACCCGCACCCATTGCTGACTCTTTGATTGCACGGCGCTCAACTTGTGTTGACTTACAAGGAACACAAACCAACACGCGAGGGCTTGGAGTCAGGAAATTAGTATCATGTACTTTAGAGATGAAGTATTGAAGCATCTTCTCGGTGACATGGAAATCAGCGATAACACCATCTTTCATCGGGCGGATAGCTGTAATGGAACCAGGTGTACGACCTAGCATACGTTTAGCATCAGCACCTACTGCGGCGACGGATTTCTGGTTTCCTGTCTGTCGAATTGCTACAACAGAAGGTTCATCCAGAACAATATCCTTATCGCGGACATAAATCAGTGTATTTGCAGTGCCCAGGTCAATGGACAGATCGCTGGAAAAAAGACCACGAATTTTCTTGAGCATGTACAGGGAGTCCTAAGAAATCTGCAGGTATAGCCGCTATATCCTGAAAACACGTAACTCTAACAATGGCAGGGCTTTTGAGCAAGGCGAAAATCAGTAAAACTACTTAAAAACTCTGAACAATTTGCCTTCTTCATAAGGTAGCTATGTGATACCTTACGTCTCTTAGAATTTTTCCTTTATGCTTTCTCTGGAAAGCTTCTCAAACAGCGAGAGTAAATTATGTCTCTGGATCGCTCTGATGTGGACAAAATAGCCCATCTGGCGCGCCTTCAAATTGAAGAACAGGACACTCCTGAATACGCGCAAAATCTTTCAAACATTCTGGATCTTGTAGATCAGATGCAGGCGGTAGATACCTCTGATGTATTACCTATGGCTCATCCACTTGATGCCGTTCAACGCTTACGCAGTGATGAAGTTACCGAAGCCAATAATCGTGAAGCGCTACAAGCGGTAGCACCTCAGGTTGAAAAAGGCCTGTTCCAGGTACCTAAGGTAATCGAGTAATCGCGCAATAAGCCGGAAGATTTAAAAGGAAAAGCATTCCATGTTTGATAAAACATTAGCCGAACTGGCTCAGGGGCTTAAAGCGGGTGAATTCAGTAGTGTAGAGCTGACCCAAGCTTACCTGAACCGTATCAAAGCTGAAGACAGCAAATACAACAGCTTTATCACTGTTACAGAAGAGCAAGCCCTGGCTCAGGCAAAAACAGCAGACGAAGCAATCGCTGCAGGTACCGCCGGTGCCTTTACAGGCTTGCCTTTTGCCCACAAAGATATTTTTTGCACACAGGGTGTTCGCACCAGCTGTGCATCCAAAATGCTGGACAATTTCATCTCTCCATACAACGCCACCGTTGTAGAGAAGTTCAATGCTGCAGGCGGCGTCATGCTGGGTAAAACCAATATGGATGAGTTTGCAATGGGATCCTCCAACGAGAGCAGCTTTTACGGCGTAGCAAAAAACCCATGGGATACTGAGTGTGTTCCTGGCGGCTCTTCAGGTGGCTCGGCAGCGGCAGTGGCTGCTCAACTTGCTCCAGCAGCAACAGGCACCGATACGGGTGGTTCCATTCGCCAACCGGCAGCACTATGCGGCATAACAGGACTAAAACCTACTTATGGTCGCGTTTCACGTTTCGGTATGATCGCCTTCGCATCCTCACTGGACCAGGGCGGTCCTATGACAAAAACAGCCGAAGATGCTGCAATGATGCTGAATGTCATGGCGGGTTTCGATAAAAATGATTCCACCTCTGTTGACCGCGAAGTTCCAGATTACACTGCAGATCTCAATAAACCACTGGATGGTTTAACAATCGGTCTGCCTAAAGAGTTCTTTATGGATGATCTCGACTCCGAGATTGCAGAACGCACTCAGGCGGCCATTAAAGAGTTCGAGAAGCTTGGCGCGACGGTAAAAGAAGTGAGCCTGCCTAACACGGCGCTGTCGATTCCTGCGTACTACATAATCGCACCAGCTGAAGCATCATCTAACCTATCTCGCTTTGATGGCGTCCGTTATGGCTACCGCTGTGAAAATCCAGTTGACCTGGAAGACCTCTATAAGCGCAGCCGTGGTGAAGGCTTTGGCGCTGAAGTGAAACGCCGCATAATGATCGGTGCATATGCACTTTCCGAAGGTTTCTATGACGCTTACTACAACAAAGCTCAGCAGATTCGCCGTCTGATCCGCGATGATTATGCCAAAGTGCTTTCTGAAGTGGATGTCATCATGGGGCCAACGACACCGCACCCAGCCTTCAAAATCGGTGAAAAAACCTCAGATCCAGTAGCGATGTATATGGAAGATATCTTTACGATCTCTCTGAACCTCGCGGGTCTTCCAGGTATGTCAGTTCCTTGCGGAACAGTTAATGGTCTTCCAACAGGTCTTCAGATCATTGGCGACTACTTTGCTGAACAAAAACTGCTGAATGTTGCCCACCAGTTCCAACTGGCAACTGATTGGCATACACAGTCACCACAAGGCATCTAAGAGGTTTAGACATTATGGAATGGGAAGCGGTAATCGGGCTGGAAATCCACGCCCAGCTTGCGACAAAATCCAAAATCTTTTCCGGTGCCAGCACTGCATTTGGCGCGGAACCAAACACCCAGGCATGCGCGGTCGATCTGGCGCTGCCAGGAACACTTCCGGTCTTCAATGAAGAAGCCCTGAGAATGGCGGTTAAATTCGGTCTTGCCGTTGATGCAGAGATCGGACGTAAATCTGTTTTTGACCGTAAAAACTATTTCTATCCGGACCTGCCGAAGGGCTACCAGACAAGTCAGCTGTTCCACCCGATTGTTGGGGTGGGCCATATTGATATTACGCTGGAAGATGGCACCGAAAAGCGCATTGGCGTTACTCGTGCACACCTTGAAGAAGATGCCGGCAAGTCAGTTCACGATGAATTCCCCGGCATGTCAGGCATTGACCTGAACCGTGCCGGTACTCCACTACTGGAGATCGTCTCTGAACCTGATATGCGCAGTGCAGAGGAAGCCGTCGCTTACGTTAGAAAGATCCATTCTATTGTAACCAGCCTAGGCATCTGTGATGGCAACATGGCAGAAGGTTCTTTCCGCTGCGATTGTAACGTCTCCGTTCGCCTTAAAGGCGAAGAAGAATTTGGCACGCGCACAGAGACGAAAAACATCAACTCTTTCCGTTTTATCGAAAAAGCGATTACTGGTGAAATTGAACGCCAGATCGACCTTCTCGAAGATGGCGGCCGTGTAGTACAGGAAACCCGCCTGTATGATGCAGATAAAGACGAGACTCGCTCAATGCGCTCAAAAGAGGAAGCTAACGACTACCGTTATTTCCCTTGCCCTGATCTGTTACCCATTGTTATCGACGACACCTACATCGACGCAGTCCGAGGCTCACTGCCTGAACTCCCTGATGCGCGAAAAGCCCGCTTTATTGAAGAGTACAAACTGAGTGACTACGACGCAATGGTGCTGTCTGGTGACCGCACTCTCGCTGAATACTTCGAAACGGTTGCTAAAGCGTCTAAAGATGCAAAACTGGCTGCAAACTGGGTAATGGGTGAGCTTTCTAAGATGCTCAACCAGAACGACACTATCATTGCTGACAGCCCCGTTTCTGCTGAGCAGTTGGGCGGCCTTCTTGAGCGAATCAAAGACAACACGATCTCTGGCAAAATTGCCAAGCAGGTGTTTGAAGTGATGTGGAAAGAAGGTGGCAGCGCTGATGAAATCATCGAAGCCAAAGGCCTCAAACAAGTAACTGACAGCGGCGCGATTGAAAAGATCGTTGACGATGTTATTGCTAACAGTAGCGCTCAGGTTGAACAGTACATTAATGCTGAGCCAGATAAACGAGGCAAAATGATTGGCTTCTTTATGGGTCAGGTTATGAAAGCCTCACAAGGCAAAGCAAACCCAGGACAAGTTCAAGGCGTACTGAAGAAGAAACTGGACGCTCTTTGCTAACCACAACATGATTTAAAAACCGCGCAATAGCGCGGTTTTTTTTTGCTTTTAAACTTACTTGATAAGACAGGAAATCCTGATTAATTAATAGGGTATGATTTATTGAATTAAATCTAACCTGAACGATCTAAGAACCACAAAATAACCAGATGCATTCAAAGTATTGTGCCTTGTGGCGCAGATGAGGAACACATTATGAAAAAAGCGACCTTTGCAGCAGGCTGTTTTTGGGGAATTGAACTTAAATTTTCGCAACTGCCTGGCGTTGTTAGAACCGAGGTAGGCTATATGGGCGGCATCACTGATCAACCCAGCTATCAGGATGTATGCCGCGGGGATACATGCCATGCGGAGGTTGTTCAATTAGAGTTTGATGAGCGCTTTATCGATTATTCAACTTTGCTTGACGCTTTTTGGCATATGCATGACCCAACCACATTAAATCGCCAGGGTCCTGATATTGGTACACAATACCGTTCAGCCATTTTCTATCATGATGATGAACAGAAAAAACTAGCCGAAGAAAGTAAAGCACAGCTCGATACGAGCTCAGCGTTTGCCAATTCCATCGTTACTGAAATCGTCCAGGCGAAACCATTTTGGAAAGCTGAAGAGTACCACCAAAAATATTTGGAAAAACGCGGCATGGGCGCTTGCGGCATCTAGTCAATGGAATTTCATACGGCAAAGGCGGAAGAACTATCTGGCCCAGATCTGGGCCGTTTCTATAAACGGAATGGTTACAAAGGGAAAATATCGAAAGCCGACCGCTGTTATTGGCTAAGTAGTGGTACAACCATTCTTGCAGCAGCAAAAATCTCTCTTCATAAAAAAACCGGGGCTCTAATCCTGAATGGAGTCTGGGTGGATAAACACAAACGCAACCAGGGTTTAGCCACTCACCTTTTAAAAATAGTTCTGACAAAGAGTCAGCTTGAGACAGGCACTATTTACTGCTTTGCTTATCCAGACGCAGTAAATCTCTATCGTCGTTTAGGCTTTAAAGAATGCGATGAACACAACTGCCCGATGAACTTAATTGAGCAACAAAAGCACTATAAGCAAAGAGGCACAGAAACAACCCTATTAGCCTTAGCTATCTAGCCGCTCGCACTCTACAAATACACTTTGCTCCAGCCATTTCATAAGCGTTGCCTGCCCTTGCGATTTTAGGTAATCCTGAATGCTTTGATAGGAATCCGAAGGCAGCAGAACAGGCAATACTAAATTTGCATCCCGACTGCTAACCACAGACATATGCGGCAATCTCTCTGAATAATCCAGCAGTTGACCAATATGATCTGCACTAAGACCCAGGTCATCCACAGAGAGAATTAAGGTATGCCGGCAAGGCAAAGGTGCGAGCGCTTTACACAAACTATAAAGAAAACCCGGACTATCAGAATCTGCAAAGACCACCGGCATCGTAAGCGCATCAAGACCTAGCTGCTCAGGAGGAGCGATGAGTGTGACCGTTGTTATATGTTCACCCAGCTTATGAAGTACTTTATCAGCGGCATCGAGTTTACTTGCAATCTCAGCAACGCTGATCACCTCCATTCCTTCACTCAATAAAATTATCGCATTAACTTCCATGACTACCTATCCATACTGCTCGATACTATTCGGTACTATTCAGCGCTACAGCCAACGTCTGACTTGGATTTTGTACTCCCTGAAATTCTCGCCAAACTTTTGCTCAAGGTAAGCTTCTTCTTTGATGATGACCCATTTATACACCGAAAACGCGGCAGGAATAGCACTCACAATTACCCAAACGCTTTTTAGATAACACCCCAGTCCAATGGTTATCAGGATAAATGAAAGATAGATGGGATTACGACTATAAGAAAAAATACCTGTAGTGATCAGCGCCGTTGCAGGCTGCCAAGGTTCTATATGTGTCTTGGCTCGCCAAAATTGGACAGCGGATATCCCTGCAATCCCTATCCCACTAACAATAAAGCATAGCGCAACTGAGTCAGTAAACGCAGGCCAAGCGAGAGGTAACGGGATATAGCTATGCAATATGTAGCTCAGAAAAATATAAAACAAAAAGATAAGAGGGGGCGGTACCCTGACACCTGGACCGCGATCTTTCCCAACTTCCATAAAATCGCCTCTTCGCTAAATACCAAACCAGATCATTACAATTTTAGGCAATCCGACAAAAAACCAGAATCTTCTGTTTAAAATTGAGATTTAGAAATTTTCACTTTTTAACTAAACCTTAAATCGAATCAGTACGCATTGTAAAACAAAGGCAATACGGGTTTATACCTACAATAACACAATAGGATTTAACACCAAGCATTAATCAATAAGCAGGTTTTTTTCATTACATAACCAGCTAGATCCAGTCATTCTCTCCATTGACGAAGCCGTATTGACTAGCTAGTGTGTAGGCCATCGTACCTTTACCCAAGGTGGCGATAACAACCCGACTTACCTGTCGGAACAATAAAAACAATATAAAGCCAGGCTGCGATCCGGTCATGGCGAAGGTAATTTGCAATGACACACCTAAAATCTATTCGCTCTGCCAAAGTCTTTCAGCCCAGCACAGTTCTCCCATTAGAACGGCTCCAGGCGCAATAACCCACTTTCATCATTCTTACTGATTTGTTCTGAAGCCAGAAGAGATTCTGTTGCGTTCAGGCATCAAGGGCTATCGTATGAAACACGAAAATGCAGAGCACACACCCGTTTCAACTGTTTCACTAAATGACAAGTGGGACAAGCAATCCGGCCGCGTTTACATTACAGGGAGTCAAGCACTTGCCAGACTTCCTATGTTGCAAGCCGACAGAGATAAAAACGAAGGTCTGAAAACAGCAGGTTTTATCTCAGGTTATCGAGGCTCCCCTCTAGGTAATTTCGATAAAACCTTGTGGCAGATACGAGATTATCTAAAAAAGAGCAATATCACTTTCCAACCTGGCGTCAACGAAGATCTTGGCGCGACAGCCGTTTGGGGAAGCCAACAGGTCAATGTGTTTGAAGGAGCCAAATATGATGGTGTCTTCGGCTTATGGTATGGCAAAGGCCCAGGTGTAGATCGTACTGGAGATGTGTTTAAACATGCCAATGCATTTGGGACAACACCCTATGGAGGCGTTTTAGCCATAGCGGGTGATGATCATGCCAGTAAATCTTCAACCCTTCCGCACCAGAGTGATTACGCTTTCATGGATGCAATGATGCCGGTCTTATACCCTTCCGGTATTCAGGAAATGCTCGATTTCGGTCTCTATGGTTGGGCGATGTCCCGTTTCAGCGGCTGCTGGGTAGGTATGAAAGCGTTAGCAGAAGTAATGGATTCGGCAATATCAGCAGATCTTAATCAAGACCGATTAAAGATATCAGTACCGGATGATTTTGAACTGCCTGCTGATGGCCTCAATGCACGCTGGCCAGATAAACCTCTCCAACAGGAAGAACGCTTACACCGCTATAAAATCCGAGCAGCTCAGGCATTCTGCAGACACAATAAGCTCGATAAAACAGTGATCGATTCAGAACAGCCGCGGTTAGGCATTGTCACTACAGGTAAATCCTATCTGGATGTACTACAAGCTTTTGAAGATCTCGGTATTAGTCATGAGCTGGCATCTGAAATTGGCATCCGCTTGTACAAAGTTGCTATGCCATGGCCACTGGAGCCAGAAGGTATCTTTGAATTTGCCGAGGGCCTGGACGAAATCCTGGTTATCGAAGAGAAGCGCCCACTCATTGAGGATCAGCTAAAGGAGCAGCTCTACAGCTGGCAAGACCGTTCAGGTACTCGACCTCTTGTCCTCGGTAAAAAAGACCCAGCGGGCAGCGAGCTACTGACAAGCCTTAGCGAGCTGACTCCAGCAATGATCGCTCGAGCAATCGCGTCGCGAATGAGCCCATTTCATAACAGCGATACGATCCAGCAACGCCTCGCATTTTTAAGCAATAAAGAGGCGGAATTAGAGCAACCCAGAGCACTAGTGGAAAGAACCCCACATTTCTGTTCTGGTTGTCCGCATAACAGCTCTACTGTTGTGCCGGAAGGCAGCCGCGCGTTGGGCGGTATAGGCTGCCATTACATGGCAACCTGGATGGATAGAGGCACGGATACATTTACTCAGATGGGTGGAGAAGGCGCCACCTGGATCGGCCAGGAACCGTTCACGGAAAATGGCCATGTTTTCCAGAACCTGGGGGATGGCACCTATTTCCACTCTGGACTACTTGCCATAAGAGCAGCCGTCGCTGCAGGTTCGAACATCACCTATAAAGTACTCTATAACGATGCTGTAGCCATGACCGGTGGTCAGCCTATCGACGGCCAGTTGACTGTCCAGCAGATAAGCCACCAGCTGTATGGCGAAGGTATCCGCCGTATCGCACTGATCAGTGACGAGCCTGATAAATACCCTAGCCGGGCAGATTTTGCGGACGGAGTAACCTTCCATCACAGAGATGATCTGCAAGCAGTACAAATGGAATTGCGTGATATCCCGGGCTGTACCGCTATGATCTACGATCAAACCTGCGCAGCGGAAAAACGCCGCCGCCGCAAACGTGGCCAAATGGCAGATCCAGATAAGCGTGTTGTTATCAACAGCGAGATCTGTGAAGGCTGTGGTGATTGCGGGGTGCAATCAAACTGTTTGTCTTTACTACCTAAAGAAACCGAGCGCGGACGCAAGCGCGAGATTGACCAATCGGCTTGCAACAAAGATTTCAGTTGTGTGCGCGGTTTCTGCCCAAGCTTTGTCACAGTAAAAGGTGGCAAGTTACGCAAACCGGCTGCTTTAGGTATAGATTCAGGTTTTCCTGAGTTACCTGAGCCCTCTCTGCCAGTGGCTAACCAGCCTTATAACATTCTCTTAACGGGTGTCGGTGGAACCGGTGTTGTAACGGTTAGTGCGCTATTAGGCATGGCTGCCCATGTAGAAGGAAAAGGCGCGGGCGTGCTTGATCAGATCGGGCTCGCTCAAAAGTTTGGCGCGGTGATGAGCCATATCCGTATTGCCCCATCACAAGAACAGATCCACACCGTTCGAATCCCGGCCGGCGAAACTGATCTGATGATCGGTTTTGATCTGATGGTAGGCGCCAGTGAAGAAGCACTAGGCAAACTGGATCGAGAACGTAGCCAGGTTGTGATCAATAATCACGAAACCATGCCGGCGGCTTTCACCCGAGACCCTGACTTACAGATACCGACAGAGGCGATGGAACAAGTCATTAAGGATACGGCTCGTCAGGAAAGTACTTATTGCCTTGATGCATCAACACTGGCAACCAAGCTCATGGGCGACGGTATGGCGATTAACCTCTTCTGCATCGGTTTTGCATGGCAGAAAGGACTGATTCCACTGCAACGCAGCTCAATTGAAGAAGCTATTCGCCTGAATGGTGTCGCAGTACAGGCCAACCTTGATGCTTTCATGTGGGGACGTCGCGGTGCTTTTGATCTGAATAAAGTGAAGGAAATCGCCGAACCTTCGCAATCAAGCGAAGTTCAGCCACTACAGTTTATGCCGAGCTTAGAAGAACTGGTTGAGCGCGAAAAGCAACATCTGACAGCATACCAAAACGATGCGTTGGCAAACCGTTATGCAGACCTGATCAGAAAAGTTTCCGATGTAGAAAAAAATCTAAGCGGGACTCGACTCAGCGCGGTTGTCGCTGAAAATTACAGCAAAGTGCTTGCCTACAAGGATGAGTACGAGGTTGCCCGCCAGTTAAGTTCAGACAGTTTCAGGGAACAACTGGAAGCTCAATTTGAAGGCGACTTCCAACTTGAATTCAACCTTGCCCCCCCGCTTCTGTCGAAAGTTGACCCGGCAACAGGTCGCCCAAAAAAGCGCACCTTCAGTGCTAAGTACCTACCTTTATTTAAAGCACTTAGCCAGCTTAAAGGGCTACGTGGTACAGCGTTGGATATCTTTGCCTACAGTGCTGATCGCCGAATGGAGCGACGTCTAATCCGCGAATATGAGTCGGATATCAACACGGTGCTAACCCACTTAACCCGTGACAACCTTCAGGATGCAATCCAATTACTTAGTCTTCCGGCTAAGATCCGCGGGTACGGTCCGGTAAAAGATCGAGCTTATGAAAAAGCCCAGTTGGAGCGTGAAGCACTGTTAGAACGTATCAGTGACGCACAACCTCAATCGACACCAGTAACAGTTTAAGTTTTACAGGAATCCAACATGTCTGTATTTAGCCATAACGAATTCGACAACCACGAACAGGTTGTGTTCTGTCACGATGAGAGCACTGGCCTGAAAGCAATCATTGCTATTCACAACACAAACCGCGGCCCTGCACTCGGAGGCTGCCGGATGTGGAACTATGTGGATGATCAGGAAGCGCTTAATGATGTGCTTCGCCTATCGAAAGGAATGACCTATAAATCAGCCCTAGCCAATCTGGATTTAGGCGGCGGTAAATCGGTAATTATCGGTGATCCTCGTAAGCACAAAAGCGAGGAGTTACTAAAAGCGATGGGCCGTTTCCTTGAGCGTACTGGCAATCAGTACATTGCCGCAGAAGACTCGGGTACATCAGTACCTGATCTTCAGGTCATGGGGATCGAAACGAACAATGTCGCAGGAGTTACAGAACGCACCGGTATCGATGGTTTACCATGCAATGGTGATCCTTCTCCAGCCACGGCCTATGGTACCTTTGCTGGTCTGAAAGCTGCCGTTCAATACAAACTTGATCGTACCGATCTAACTGGGCTTAAAGTCGCTATTCAAGGGGTCGGTAATGTAGGTTACCGCCTGGCAGAACACCTCCACAAAGCGGGAGCTCAGCTGTTTGTAACCGATATTCACGAAGAACAAGTCGACAAAGCAGTACGTGAGTTAGGAGCAACCGCGGTATCTCAAAAAGAGATTCTAAGCCTGGATGTTGATGTTCTGGCCCCTTGCGCTCTGGGTGCAGTACTCAACGATGAATCTATCCCTCTGATAAAAGCTCAGGTAATCGCCGGCGCTTCAAATAATCAGTTAGCAGCACAACGTCATGACCTGATGCTTCGCGAACGAGGCATTCTTTATGCACCTGATTATGCAATCAATGCAGGGGGCATTATCGATATTTTCTACGAACGTATCGGCCATGAACATAACAAAGTACGCGCTCATATTGAGACCATCAGCGATACCTTGATGGAGATCTTCCGCAGAGCCGATTCGCAGGACAGACCCACAGGTGAAGTTGCCGATGAACTGGCTGAAGAGCGTTTCATGAAATAACGCTTACCCCACTCCCGCTCACCCCATCGTTAGCCGATTGAGGGTGGGCGGACTTTTCTCTACCGAATAAAAATAAAACTGGAGAACACCAATGACCGAAATGGTTCAAGACGCTGCGAGTGCAGTCGATAACGCACGTAAAGACAACCCGATGTGGTCGTCGCGATTAGCCTTTATTTTAGCTGCCAGCGGCTCCGCGGTTGGCCTTGGTAACATCTGGAAATTTCCGTATATCACGGGAGAGAACGGAGGCGGGGCCTTTGTTCTTGTTTATCTGTTATGTATCGCGTTGATTGGTATTCCGATCATGATTGCAGAAGTAACGATAGGCCGCCGTGGTGGACATAGCCCAATTAACAGCATGCGCCAGATCGCCCAACGCGATGGGCGCTCCAAACGCTGGGTTTGGATTGGCGGGATGGGCATGATCGCTTCCTTCCTGATTCTTTCTTTTTACTCGGTTATTGGCGGCTGGGCTCTCTCTTATGTAGGCAACTCTGCCGGCGGACTCTTTGTCGGAGCCGATAGCGATAGCATTGGCGCAATGTTTGGCAACCTTCTATCAGATCCCTACACGCTTTTAGTGTGGCACTCTGTATTTATGCTGCTAGTGATTATGATTGTCGCTCGCGGGCTCAATTCAGGTATGGAGAAAGCGATCAACATTCTGATGCCTGTACTCTTTGCTCTGATCCTAGTCATGGTCGGTTACGCAATGAGCGCCGGTGACTTTGCTGCAGGCTTTACTTTTCTATTCCAGCCTGACTTTTCCAAGCTAACCACCGAAGGGGTTCTAACAGCTTTAGGCCACGCTTTTTTCACGCTTAGTTTAGGTATGGGCGTTATGATGGCTTACGGCTCTTACCTACCGAAAAAGGTGTCTATCGTTAAAACAGCAGTCACTGTTTCAGTAGTTGATACGTTGGTCGCACTTCTGGCGGGTCTGGCAATCTTCCCGCTTGTGTTTGCTAACGGGATGGAAGCGGGTGCCGGTCCAGGCCTGATATTTCAGACATTACCTCTGGCTTTTGGTCAGATGACTGGCGGCGTGCTTTTCGGCACACTGTTCTTCGCTCTCTTAGTCGTCGCGGCCGTCACTTCAGCTATTTCTCTGCTTGAGCCTGTAGTTGAATGGCTGGAAGAGCAGAAAGGCATTAGCCGTTTTACCGGCACGATGATTGGAGGCTTGAGTATCTGGTGTCTGGGTATTCTGACAATTCTTTCTCTGAATGTATGGTCAGATGTTCATCCGCTGGGCATGTTCGAGCGCTTCGAAGGCAAGACCTTCTTTGACCTGTTTGATTACGTCACTGCGAACCTGATGATGCCACTAGGCGGTCTGGCCATTGCGATCTTCGTTGGCTGGTTCATGTCAAAACAAGCCGGTGAAAACGAACTGGATCTGGGTAATGGTTTAGCCTATAAACTCTTCATGTTTGTATTACGTTTCATCACACCGGCCGCTGTACTTGTTGTATTTGTTTATAACTTAGCCTAAGGCTGAAAGTACTTAGGATACAAAACCACATCGACAAAACGACCTTTGGGGCTGCTTAAAGCAGCCCCTTTTAATCCTTTACGAGAGCCTAAGCAAAACTTCAGCAAGCTTCGAAACCGCTTGAGTTGCTTTCGCAACCGTATCAGCTACCTTTTCAATTCGTGCCACATCAACAGCAATCGCATCTTTTGCTTCAATCGCTGCCTGAGTTGTTTCATTTAATTGCGCAACTGCCTGTTCAATTTCAGCAGTTCCTTCAAGCAAGGTTTTAACTGCTAACTCATCTGCCTTTATGTTCAATTCATTTCTTTGCTCAAGCACCCGATTTTTCTCATCACCGGATAACAAGGGCCATAGATTATTGAGCGCGTTGACCGCTGTATTCAGCTCTGCCAGTTGTGTCATATCATCCTCCGTGACGTGGTTTATCCCGCCTTGCAGATTATCCCTTTCTCAGGATCAGCCATAATCTCAGTCTTGCAGCTACTTATTAAGCTTTCCAGATCATCAAAAGCCTTATGATCACGCTTGATCTGACCTACTGCATTTAGAATATCTGCACTTTCAAACTCCCCTTGCTCTAGCTCTTTCGCCATCACCGCATGCGCTTTCATAATTGACTTAACCGCTTTGCTGGCCATATCTACTGAAGCCGCGGCAGATTCTCGCTCTCGGTACTTATCATAAAGTTGATCTAGTGCTTTCTTCTTTTGCGCAAAATTCATTTTTCCCACTCGTGCATTGTAATCTGCAAAATGGCCTGCCAACTCATTTCCACGCATAGCATACAAACGGCTTTCAATGACTCCTGAGAGCAACTCAACACTGATCGCTTCACCTAAGAGCTGAACGGGTGGATCGGCTGCAAGAATCACCTGCTTAAGACTTTCTGCTCTCTTCTTTTCTGTGTAATAACTTCCAAGTTCAGCAACTAATCGGCCCAATTTACTACTGCTTTCGATACTCATTAACGGCTCAGGTTCTCCTGCAAGCGCCTGATACTGACCATTCATAGTAGCCAGCGACTGAGACAGTTTCGCCCCTGCAATAGATAACTCTTCTCTGGAGCCCACTATTGCTAAATCCGCTAATGCTTCGGCATAGCTAGCCAGGGATTGAGTGGCTCTTTGTAAAGCCAGTTTATCCTGCTTATTACTCTGAAGATGAAGGTCATTGAGTTTTGCGAAATCTGCAGTGACATATTTATCATCACTTTGCGCCATCATCACGATACGATCATTGATCCGTGCCTGATTAAACTCATCTACCACCGATTCAACTTTGCTTAACGAATCGGTTGCCGCCTGGGCAAAAACTTCTATCTGCCCTGTAGGGCTGGATGCACAACCAGATAAAAGAACAACGGCAATAATCGAGAGGGGAAGCTTCCATAGCATAATGCTCTCCTGGCAATGTATTTCCCTATAGATGTTGTACAAATCTAAAGGAAATTGAGGCCACAGGCTAGGGGGCCGCTATATCGAATCAAATGAATAGGAAATCAAGCTAGTCGCTTTGAAGCAAAGCGATCTCGCTACTAGTAAGAAAAGCGTTCTTAACTTGAACCAACGACCTTCGCCCGGGGTTGAAAGAGCGAGCCCGACGAGCTTTTCTCCATTAACCCCAGAAACGAAAAAACCGACTTAGTTTGCACTAAATCGGCTTCCTCTAAATTTGGTAGCGGGGGCTGGATTTGAACCAACGACCTTCGGGTTATGAGCCCGACGAGCTACCAAGCTGCTCCACCCCGCATCAACGTGGCGCGTATATTATAGAGGAGTTCCTAGCAACGCAAGAGGTAAATTCAGTTATTTTTCAAAAGTTTCCATTTCAAGCGCCATCTTCCATTCGCTGTCTTTCCAATTCATACCTTATCCGCGCCTTCTGCAGTTGAACTACCAGCTCAGACAAAGCCATATGCGCCCTTTCAGAAAGCCCTACAAATTCAGCGCCACAACGTCCATCTCGACAAAATGTCACTTTAAGCTTTGGCTTTAAACGATATTTTTTACGCGTTTCGAAGACAATAACTGCATCTTCGATTATGCCGCTGAGAATTTCTTCAGTCTCAAAAGCAACGCCGCTTTCTGACACATCAAGTAATGAAACCTGTTTGCCAGCAATTCCCATTTTAACTTTACCTCCGGTTTCTACCCGGAAAGCTTTACGGCGGTTTTCCTGATCAGTTATTTCCAATTCAAAAGAGGGTTTCATTTCTCATCCTCCTTCTCAAGCACAAATTCGAGACGGCGATTCTTGGCACGCCCTTCCAAAGTGCGGTTTGACTCCAGTGGCACCGATTCTCCATAGCCAGTGGCGGTCACTCTTTCTAGATCGATACCGCCCCGCACCATGTAACGTAAAACATTGGTTGCTCGAATGGCGGAAAGATCCCAGTTTGAAGGAAAACGGGTAGTTTGAATCGGTATATTATCGGTATGACCGTTTATTCTCAGTTTGTAATCGGGGTTCTTCTTCATTAACAATACGATAGAATCAAATGTCGTCATCATCTCAGCATGAAACTCTGCAGAACCCGGATCGAAGACCACATCACCCTTAAGACTGATGACTAATTTACCATCTTTAGGCGTGCCTATTTCCGCCATATCACTATTTATGGCAGCCTGAAGTTCCTGACTTACCTCATCCGCCATACGATTAAGCTCAGTCTGTAACTCAATGTCCTGAAACTCAGCTTCATTTTCCTGAGGCTTTTCACCTTCAGCGTCTGCAATATTAGTGGCAGGAAGTACTTCCTCGATCTCTTCCGGTACTTCAGTTTTGACCGGAGCTTCATGAGGCAGTTCAATCACACTATTAGCTCCATCCTCTCCCTGAAAAGCATCATTCAATGATCGCATCGCTTTCTCAAAACGATCTACCTCGACACTAGACAGGGAAAACAACAGGACGAAGAAAACCAATAACAAGGTCATCAGATCGGCGAAGGTATAGATCCAACCTGCGTTATCTTCTTCCTCTATAAGCTCTTTTTTGCTACTCACAACATTAGCCCTGCTGTTTCTTACCCACTTTTATTTTTTTGCGCTGCGCAGCTGGGATATAGGAGGAAAGCTGCTCATATACATGCATATAGTGGTCATTGGTCAAAATGCTGATACAACCTTCCCGAATAATCTCAAGGTTAGTAACCTCCAGCAGGGTACGCGACTTCAACTTGCCTGCAATAGGAAGAAACACCATGGTCGCCAGAAGCGAACCGTAGAAAGTTGTTAACAATGCAATCGCCATCGCCGGGCCGATTGTTTCTGGGTTATCAAGCTCACTCAACATCTGGATCAGGCCAATTAAGGTCCCCAACATACCAAAAGCAGGGGCATAAGCAGCCATCTTACGAAAGACATCCTGAACTGAATGGTGGCGGGCTACCAATGAATCAATCTCATTTTGGATTGTATTTCGGATGACCTGTTCAGAAGCTGCCTCGGCGAGAAGCATGCAAGCTCGTTTGAGCACGGGAGATGAACTTTCAACATCGCCGAGCTTTAGTAAGCCATGGCGATGGCTTACCCGGCTAAGCTCAAGCATGGTATCAATCATTTCCTGAGGATTGGTTTTATCCTGGGTAAAAACAATAAATGCGCCTTTAAACGCATTTAAAACATCTTTGAATTGGACGGTTAGAAGTGTGGCCGCGATCGTACCACCCGCAACAATCATCATACCCGGGACATTAACAAATACATCCGCACTTCCACCCATAATGATGGCGGAAATGATCAGGGCAAGGCCCGAAATAATCCCTAATAGTGAGGCGAAATCCATGCTTATCTCTCTCTGAACATTATTACTACAAAGTACGCTTGGGGATTACCATGACGTGCACTTGTCCCGCTCCTTACTGAGTGTACAATCTACACGCAAAATAGCCAAAGTACAGACAAAACAGTAAATTACGTGGAAAGAACTGATCTAACTCCCAGATGTTATATTGGCCTTACCCAATGGCAGCACTCAGCCTGGCAGGATGACCTGTTGGTCAGACCTAAAGATGCTCATGTCCTCGGGGCCTATTCCCAATACTTCAGCAGTGTTGAGGGAAACACGACTTTTTACGGCCTACCTAAAGCGGAAACGGTGAAGCAATGGGACAAGGAAACCCCTGAACAATTCAGGTTTTGTTTCAAGCTACCGCAAACGATCACGCATAAGCATCAATTACTTAGTAGCAACGTTGAAACGCAGGAATTTCTGGATCGGATTAGTCCTTTAACCGCTAAGCTCGGACTACTATGCATCCAATTACCCGCAAGCTTTAGCGGTTCAGAGCTGCAGAACCTGTCCGATTATCTCAGCTCCCTACCTTCCAATCTAAATTTCGCGGTAGAGGTACGCCACCCCGATTTTTTTGCTAAAGGAGCCATAGAACGCGAGTTCAACCAATTACTCGCGGCGAATAAAGCCAACCGGATTAGTTTTGATACCCGGTCGCTTTTTGCTCATCCGGCAACAGATCCTATATCCAGAAAGGCCAAAGAGCACAAACCTCAACTTCCCGTTCACGCAATTGCTACCGCCGATCACCCCATGGTGAGATTAATTACACCCATGGATTGGCAATGGGCAGAGAGTTATCTGCACCCCTGGCTAAAGAAAGTGGTGAACTGGCTGGATGAAGGACGATCCCCCTACCTTTTCTTCCACACCCCTGATAATGCAGAGGCTCCACTACTGGCAGCACACTTTGTAGAACAGCTAGAAAAGATCAGACCAGGTAGCTGTGACTTTACCCAATGGCCGGAAGCAGCAAGCCAGGACTCACTGTTCTAGGCATAGCTGGGTAAACGCTATTGCCCCCATCGATTAGCAGATTGTAAAAGGTAAGCCAATTCTTCAGGTGTAGAACTTCTCCCCAAAGCCTCGTTTCTATGGGGAAACCGCCC
The DNA here is from genome assembly GCF_000153345.1 of Neptuniibacter caesariensis. Classification (GTDB taxonomy): domain Bacteria; phylum Pseudomonadota; class Gammaproteobacteria; order Pseudomonadales; family Balneatricaceae; genus Neptuniibacter; species Neptuniibacter caesariensis. The sequence continues at coordinate 129,088 of NZ_CH724127.1, read as the reverse complement.
AAAACGCTCTATCTGCTCATGGTGTTGAGAGGCAAAGTCTATCCAATTTTCAACTTGCAACTTATGTACACCGGAAACTTCCAAGAGCATTTGTTCAAATTGAAGAATGCATCGTTCTTGCATTTTCAGGTCTTCAGCATGCTCCAACGGCATGTAGAAGAAAGTTCGCTCCACAAACTCCAACGCCTGATCATGTCCAGACTCTAAACCTTCCAGGCAAAGCTTAAGTGCTTTGCTATCACCTGAAAAAGCGTCGGCAGAGCCCCGATAGATCGTTCTTGTGAACTGATCAAGCAGAATAATCAGGGCTAAACGCCCTCTAGGCGTTTCCGCCCAAGGATCTAATTCGCCCCTTAACGCTTGCTGCACGCGAGCGCTAAAGAGTTCAGTTATTAGAGAATCATTTTCCGCTGAGCCTCCCCACCACAACGAGGATTTGTCAGCCTTGGTAAACCCATCGGCAATGGGCCCAAACCAAAATGTCAGTATTTCGTCGATTTTCTCAACCATCGGATAACCACTCTCAAAGTCGTTACATAAAAGATAGCTAAATTCAGACTAGCCGTAACAGGTTTCAGTAATAAATAACTCTTTATAAAAGAAGCCCTGAACATAATCGATCCCTAAATTGACCGCTGTTGCCAGATCTTCAGCCGTCTCTACTCCTTCTAAAACCGTTTTTTTCCCACTGACTCGCGCATAATTAATCATGCTTTTCAGCAAAAGGTGCATGTTGCTATTAGGATTAGTTTTTAGCCAGCTTCGATCAAATTTTATGAAATCGACATCGCTAAGAATGTTCAACGACACCATCGTTCCTGGCGCGCCGACATCATCCAGTGCAATCGCAAACCCCTCTTTATGCATCACCAGCGACAATTCATTACTGATACGCGCATCGTTAACATCGGTATTTTCAATAATTTCGATAACCAGATTCTGATGACCAGACAGCATATCAACCATGGCATTACCCCGATTGTCCTGGCTAAAAACAGAATAGGCATGGGGATCTAGATTGAGAAAAAGCGGCAAGTTCTGTGGACGAAACCTTAACTGCAAACGTTTTAACTGCAGTTCCGTTTGAGCCAGCATCAGTGGGCTATCGTGTAAGGCTTGAAAGATCTCTAAAGGGGGGATTGAGCGCCCATCTTTGGAAAAAAACCTTGCTAACGCCTCGTAGCCAATAACATTTCCATTCAAGGTGTCGATGATGGGTTGGTACTCGACACCAAAGCGCTGCTCTTCGACTAACTCAAGTAAAACATAATTGTCGGAGTGGCAGGCTTTCTCATTAACATACAACAAAAGAAACCCCCCAATAATAATGAGAACAATTAACAACTGCATCTTACTATTATTAAAAAGAATCTACAATTAATCCTACTGCTAAGTGATAGTTCTATATGCCTAATACAAAGCAACCGTGCCGATAGCTTATCTCTTCTGATGCTTTTCCCAGTTATCCAGCCGTTTGGCATCACTCTTTTTGAGTAAAACGTAGATAGCACCAATACCACCATGTTGAGGCTGCGCAGAGTGAAAAGCCATGACATCAGGAAGAGACTGAAGCCAGAGATTAAGGTAGCTCTTCTGCCGGTTTCCCATCCCCGATCGATCCTTACTTCGCCCATGATTAACGAGCACTGTGCGAATATCGTACTTAATGCACTCCGCAATGAAGCTCTGTAACTCATTCAGACATTGGGGAATAGATTTACGAATCAGGTCCAGACGTGCATCCACCTGATATTTTCCCAGGCGCAGATTTCTATAAACGCCCTCTTGCACACCATCTCTTTTCCACGCTACGGGATCAAGATGATTTAGCAGAACAATTTCACCGGTTGAGAGGCCCTCTTGCTCCCCAGAAACCGCGGCTATTCTCCGTTCTTGCAGGCTCTGTTCATCAGGTTTTCCTGTTGCATCCTGAAGATTCACCTTGCCAGACTGTTTTAATGGGACAACATCATCCAGACCTTCCCCCTGCATCAACTCAAGAAAACTCTTATCACTCTGACTCATACAACCTCCTACAAGATTGTCTATTGTACCTCTAGATTGACCTGAACGGATCAAATCGGTGCACAAGAACAGTTTTCTTATCAGGTATTAAGGGCTACATTAGAGAACTTAAGCCTCGGGGCGATGGATGAAAATAAAAACGAAAGGTGTCGCACATGCAACGATTATTGTTGGTTCTGGTGATCGCTATCGCAGTAGCTGCTAGTTATCTATATCTGGATCAGCAGGACAAGGAAGTATCCAACGCTTCCAATCCAGCACCCATTCCTCCTGCTGAACAAACCAAGGCCCGTGAACATATCAACCGCCTGACCCAGGATTCAAATCAACCTATTGAAATCAGCAAAGCCGATAACTTCGTAACCGCAGACCAGTTACTTAAGTTACCTGAAAATAAGATTGAAACTGCAGCAGCACTGGTCACTGAAACTCAGGCAGAACTCCAGGAAAGTCCACCAGAACAACCAACCAGCACAATTGCGGTTAATCCTCTCGGTAATGTTATTGGTGGCGCTAAGGAAAAACGCATTGTCACTGATACGGTGACTCAACCTCTAGTCATGAGCGGGCAGATCAAGCTACAGGAATTGCTTGATGACCCAGACGAATCTGCGCAGAAGGTCTACTTTATTCATGCCGTCAATGAGGGGGATGATGAAGGCCTATGGGGGATCATTCAACACGGATTGATGCGTACCTTCACTTCTGGCCTGAGTCTGCCAGGTCTAGATAAGACTGTTTATGTTGATATCCCCAAAGAAGCGGATGAGCGGCTTGACGATAAACGTAGCTCTTTCCTTGGCCAGGTTTTGAAGAATAAGGTCGACCAAACCTATATCTACAACTATCAGAAAGGCATTCTTGGTGATAACCCGGATCTGATTCAGCCAGGGCAACAGCTGGTCATCGTGACCTTTACTGAGCAAGAGCTTATCGGCATCTACCATCACTTTGTGAATCTTTAAGGAGTTGTGATGATCGATCTATATACCTGGGGCACACCTAACGGACGTAAGGTTTCTATTATGCTGGAAGCATTACGCCTGCCCTATCGTGTTCACCCAGTTAACATTCTTGAAGATGATCAGTTTTCGCCTGGGTTTCTGGCGATAAGCCCGAACAACAAAATACCTGCAATTAAAGATGACGAAGGTCCCAACGGAGAACCAATATCACTGTTTGAAAGCGGCGCAATTCTTATATATCTCGCTGAGAAAACCGGCGAGTTCATGCCATCTGATCCTCTAGAAAGGCTGGAATGCATGCAGTGGCTAATGTGGCAGATGGGTGGTTTTGGCCCTTTCCTTGGTCAGGCTCATCACTTCAACAAATTCGCGCCAGAGCATGTTCCTTATGCCAAAGAACGCTACAACGATGAAGCGAAACGACTTTGGTCGGTTCTCAATAAACAATTAGCAGATAAAGCGTTCATCATCGGCGATGATCTATCTATCGCTGATTTTGCAATCTACCCTTGGGCCATGCGTTATGAGTGGCAACATATCGACCCTGATAAATACCCATTCGCCAAAGCCTGGATGGATAGAATGGGGCATATTGAATTTGTCCAAAGGGGCATGCAGATACCATGATCGCGAGCCGTATTATCGGCCATCGTGGTGCTGCCCTTCTGGCCCCTGAAAACACATTGGCTGGGATACGCTGCGCAGCGAACTGCGGCACTCAATGGATTGAGCTGGATGTAACCCTGCTCGGCGATGGTACCCCTGTACTATGTCATGACAATCAACTTGATCGGTGCAGTAACCAAAGCGGCCCCTTAGATTATCTTACGTTCAATGACTTACCTTCTCTGGATGTCGGGAGCTGGTTCGATCCAGAATGGATCAACGAGCCTATGCCTCACCTCTCTGATGCGCTGTTGTTATGCGAAAGCCTCGGCTTAGGGCTCAACCTTGAAATTAAAGCATTTGATCTTGACCCTGCGTTAGTCGCGCGCAAAGTATTTGAAGAGATCAGTGTGTACTGGCAGCATCCAAAAAAGCTGATTCTGAGTAGCTATGACCTAGAGGTGCTTAATCACTACCGCCATCTGGATCTGTTTGCCCAGATCGGCGTCTTATATGATCACCTCCCAGAACTCTGGTGTTTACAAGCGCAAGCGCTTCAAGCGGTCAGTATCCATTGCGACTGTAACCTGATCACTGCTGATGATGCATCGGCTATTAAAAACCAGGGCTTTGAGCTCTACACCTATACCTGTAACGATCTACATCTAGCCGCAAAGTTATTTGAATGGGGAGTTGATGGAATCTTCACAGATAACCCTCCCCTGATGCTGGAAAATTTTCATGCTAATCATCCTTCTAACATAAACGCCACCCATCCATAAAAAAGGGAGCCATAAGGCTCCCAAATGGGGTAAACAGATGTAAAACGACTCCAGTATTGCCCCTCATCCAATTGACTCAACCCACCAGCCTATTCTCCTGATAATCGCTAATAGCCTGCTCAACCTCTTCCATTGTATTCATAACAAATGGACCGTATTGAGCAACGGGTTCGTTGATAGGACGGCCTGACAGCAGTAATACCCTCGCACTTACATTATTCAGCGATTTCACCTGTACCTCATCTCCAGGTGAGAGCTCTACCGCAGAATGTGTCTCAACCTTGTCATTCCCAATCGCAACACTGCCTTCGAAAACATAGACCACTACACTGTGGTGTTTGTTCAAAGGAATGCTCACCTGCGAATCTGATGTCAGTAACAGATCAAAATAGCTGGCTTCAGTCGAAGATGTCTGAACAGGGCCCTCAGTAACATGGCCATCGATCTCTAACTGTCCCGCGATCACCTTGATCTCGTAGCCTGTTCCCATAACAGATGGCACTTGTTCTGGTTCAATGTTCTGGTAGGCCGCCGGTTGCATTTTTTCTGACGAAGGCAGATTTATCCACAGCTGAAAACCACGCATCAACCCATCAACCTGTTGTGGCCGCTCCTCATGGATAACGCCTCGCCCCGCGGTCATCCACTGTACGCCGCCCGAACGAAGATCCCCTTCATTACCCATATGGTCTCGATGAATCATATGCCCATCCAACATATAGGTAACAGTTTCAAAGCCCCGATGAGGGTGGGGAGGAAAGCCTGCAATATAATCATCGGGATCATCTGATGAGAACGCATCCAGCATCAAAAATGGATCGATTCGACTGGATGGATTCCTTCCGACACTACGTTTAAGTTTGACCCCTGCACCATCGGTACTGTCTACAGCAGCGATAACCCTTCTAACTTCACGTTGATAACTCATAATGAATCTCTCCCATGTGCCGCTGTCAGATCAAACTCAGCCCCAATCGAAATAACCCCTGTTGGGTTAATCATCGAATGGCTACGATAATAATGGTGGCGTATGTGCTCCATATTGACGGTCTCTGCGATGCCTTCCATCTGATAGATCTCCCTCAGATAACCCGATATCGCAGGATAATCACTGATGCGGCGCAGATCACATTTGAAATGTGTCACATACACAGGGTCAAAACGAACCAGCGTGGTAAACAAACGAATATCCGCTTCAGTAAAATGCTCACCAATCAGGTACCGGTTTGAGCTCAGAATTGCCTCGATGCGATCTAATGAATCGAACAAACTAGTTACTGCTTTTGTGTAAGCTTCCTGACTGGTCGCAAAGCCTGCCCGGTATACACCATTATTGACCTTGTCGTAGATCCAGCTATTCACCGAATCAATATCAGTTTGAAGCGCTTGCGGGTAAAAGCTCCCTTCCCTTGCCCCCAGATGATCAAACGCAGTATTAAACATACGGATGATCTCGGATGACTCATTACTCACAATACGGTTGAGTTTTTTATCCCACAACACCGGGACAGTCACCCGCCCTGTATAATCCGGCTGATCACGCGTGTAAATCTGATGTAAATAACTGTAGCCAAACAGTGAATCCCCCGTTGCTGCGGCAAAATCACCGCTTAAAGCCCATCCCTGTTCGAGCATAAGCGGATCTACCACATCCACACTGATCATGTCAGTCAGGCCTTTCAATTCTCGAACAATCAAGGTCCGATGCGCCCAGGGACAAGCCAGCGATACATAAAGATGGTAACGGCCTGCTTCAGCCTGAAACCCGGCGTCTCCGGTTTGACCCGCACTTCCATCAGCGGTAATCCAGTTACGAAACTGTGCTTCGCTGCGGACAAACTCCCCTTTTGAAGTTTTCGTGTCATACCATTGATCATGCCACACACCTTCAACCAACAAACCCATAACTGAATTCCTCTTAACCTGTCGCTGTTTTAGTGGATAGACGCGATTTGCTGATTGGCACTTTCCAGGGATTTCTCCGCCAGATCGCCCATACTTAAACCCTCAGCATAAATTGTCTCTACGCTGTTGAAGCCGATAAAACCAAGGAACTGTTTTACAAACGGAATCTGAAAATCTTGTCCGCTATCACGGTACAAACCACCGCGGGTGGCAAACAGGTAGACCGGCTTATCTTCAATTAACCCAACAGGTCCTGTTTCTGTGTATCTAAAGGTCACTCCAGCACGCGCCAACAAATCGAAATACGCTTTCATCTGAGTAGGCACGCCAAAGTTATACATAGGTACCCCAATGACGATTTGGTCAGCGGTACGCAGTTCAGCAATCAATTCATCAGAACGGTTAACAATCAACTGCTGCTCCGCAGTACGCTCCTCTTCCGGCGTCATCAGCGCGGTCACAATCGCGCCATCCAGATGGGGAATATTCTCTTCAACTAAATCTCTGACAATCACTTCACCGCCTGGATTTTTAGCTTTCCATTGCTCGATGAATGTTGCCGCTAGCTGGCTGGACTGGCCGCCATCGCCAAAGATGCTGGATTTAATGTGGAGTAATGTAGCCATCGTTTTCACCCTTAGTTGTGTTAGTCGCAGTCTTCGCTGCATTAGATGACTCTATTTTTATATTTATTAAAGCGATGAAAAACAGCTAAAATTAGCTCAATTTAATCGAATTATTAGATATATTATGCCCCAGGTGAGTTTAGAGCAGTGGCAGACACTTCTTGCGGTTGTCGAGAATGGTAGCTACGCCGCAGCAGCAGAAGCCCTACAGAAAAGTCAGTCCTCTATTAGTTATGCTATTCAAAAAATGGAGGACCTACTTGGATTACAGGTTTTCAAGGTGGTTGGACGTAAAGCCGAGCTCACCCCTGCAGGAAAAGCCTTACTGCGCAGGGCAGAAGTGCTTATTGAGGAAGCCAGGCAGATGGAAGCTCTGGCGCAACAATTTACCGAAGGCTGGGAGCCTGAGATACGAGTCGCCATGGACACGCTGTTCCCTGATTGGCTCATGATGGATGCTTTAGAAGCCTTCAGCCAACAACGGCCGCTGACACGTATTACGCTAATAGAAACCGTCTTGAGTGGGACAGAAGAAGCCCTGCTGCAGAAAGCTGCAGACATTGTCATCGGTGGTCGAGTGCCTCCAGGATTCCTGGGCGACCCTATTCTTAATATTGAGTTTATTGCAGCTGCCAGCCCTGATCACCCCTTGCAGAAGATAGAACGTGAACTGGGCCATCAGGATTTGCGCTTGCACCGCCAGTTGGTGGTTAAAGATTCAGGCAGAAGAGATATTGATTCAGGATGGCTCGGTGCAGATCAAAGGCTCACCGTTTCCCATATCTGGACATCTATCAATGCGGCTTGCAGAGGACTTGGCTATGCCTGGTATCCTCGCTTAAAAATACAAAACGAACTGGATAAAGGGCTCTTAAAACCACTTAACATGTCCGCGGGGGGCAAACGTAATATTCAACTGAACCTGATTTATACAGACAGTGACTATGCCGGGCCCGCCGTACGCCTGTTTGGGGAGATTCTTATCAGCAAAATCAAGGAGCATAATCTGACATCACAACCTGATTGCGCCCCTGATCTTTAGCACGGTATAGGGCCTGATCAGCTCTCTTCAACCAGGAGTGAACATCATCAGCTCGTTGCAGTTCGGCGATACCTATACTGCATGTTCTGGATATATTGTTGTGATTATCGACAACGCTTAACTGGCCTAACTGATTTTTAAGACGTTCAGCCGCCTCAACTGCGGTCAGCGCACTGGCATCATGAATCACCAGAGCAAATTCTTCGCCCCCGAGCCGAAACCCAAGATCATCTTTACGCAAGAAACCATTAATTTCTTTTCCGTATAGCTCCAGTAACCGATCCCCTACGGGATGACCATAGTTGTCGTTCACTGTTTTAAAGTGGTCTATATCCAACATAAAAAGGAAAGCTGGACGAAAATCATGCTGGTGCTGTTTTATCTGTACGGGTAATTCATCAAAAAAATAACGGCGATTAAGTTGCCCTGTCAGGTCATCATGACTGGCTCGTGCCCGCCATTCCAGACGGTCACTATTAATTCTGAGTAGAAGGCTTCGGTAATCCTGACTCCATCTCCATAAGCCTGCTGAAGCGATAAGCATACCTACCGGGTAGGCAAGGTTTTCCAGCCCGGAGAGGACTTAAGAATCCTCAGTTAAAAACTCATCCATCACATCCACGCCAATGGCTGTAGCTACCGTCGAAAACCCTATCAATAAAAGAAAGTATGCCCGGCTTCTTAACCGCGCCATGGCAATAATAAGAATCCAGGAAAGAAACAATATCAACAGGAAAAGCTCGGCAAAAACATCCCCGTAAGAAAGTTCAGGGTGAGCTAAAGAAAAAGAGGGATCCAAGCTTGCAAGAATAAAACAGAGTATAGGTACCAGTGCCACCACAACAATCGACAGGGTCAATGTTCTGGAACTCGACCTGACAACCCCTAGTGAATCTTCGTGATGAAAATCTGGCATAACCCTTCCTCTGACGCCCAACCTAAGCATAGTCGAATGCTAAGTAAACCTTGGAAATCTAGGTAAAATATAACTATAAGTTCACACAGCTTTTCATTGATTTTACTCACCTTGTAGCACAGTCGTCAGCTGACTAGTTTTTAAACAAAAGCTTTGGTAGTATTCGCCGCTTTGTTAATTAACTTAACATTCTCCTAATATAAATAGATACCGATCAACGGTACTTGCACACCTATAACGATAATGAAAAATACCAGCAGTATTCTAACGGTCTCTATTCTGTTTTTTGGCTTATTTATTGCCGAATCAGTTGTCTCTCAGGTCATCCCAACGGTTTTCAGTGGGCATCGCTTGTTTTGGTTTGAGGCCGTGGTTAATGCATCGCTACAAGCCCTTCTCTCGCTCCTGTTACTTCGATTTATCCTCGCCGTAGGAGGAAGAATAAGGCATAAAAAGCGAACCCGTGAATGGCTCTATCTACAGCTGGGTCTGTCGGTTTTTGGCATTGAGCTACTACTTGTTCTGCTTTTCAGTATTTTTCAGATGGAGCAGTTATTCCCTCAGCAATGGCAGCCTATCAAGGCCTTGCTCTTTGCAACCATCAGCTCAATCGCTGTTTATATTTATGTGTTAGCGCCTAGCCAGCATAAAATCACCCGTTTTCTTAATCGTATCGAAGTGCGCTATAGCACCTCCTATCTGTTTGCGATGAGTTTATTACTTGGATTTGTCGCCAATATCTATCAGCAGGAAGAGCGAAGGCTCACAACTGAGCTGCTTGATTATGAAGCTGAGCAGTTAGCGCTTATTGATAAGACACTTACCTATCGAATATCTGAGGCGGTGCTGGATACATTAACCCTGGCAACACAACCTGATTTTATCCGCCACCTGGGCGGCGACCATCTTTCGATAGAAGAGGTTAAACTTGAATTCAGCAATGTAGTTCAGACCAAGCAAAGCTATGACCAGATCCGTTTTATAGATGCCGATGGATATGAGCGCATTCGTGTAAATAAAGGCCTACACCATGCAGAAGCGGTACCCGAAGACCAACTTCAATATAAACAAGACCGTTATTATGTCCCTGAAACTGGCCGTTTGGATCACGGAAAGGTTTATATTTCTCCGCTGGACCTGAACGTTGAATTTGGTGAAATTGAACTCCCCCACAAACCCATCACTCGCATTGCAACTCCGGTTAAAGATGAGCACGGAAGATTCCTCGGGCTTATTGTTATCAATCTGATGGCTGAGCATCTCCTACAATATCTGGACGATGCAAATGAGTTAAGCAAAGGCCAGATAAATCTATTGAACCAACAGGGCTTCTGGATGCATGGGGATATGCAAACACCCCCTAAGTGGGCCTTTATGTTTAGTGATGAGTTAACTGATAGTCTGGCGCAAAAATCACCTACCCTTTGGAAACAGATCCAGCAACATTCGAGCGGCCATCTCAGAACAGAAGAAGGTGCGTATATTTTCCATAAGGTTAAGCTCAGTGACCATCAAAGGATACAGAGCTTTGAACAAGCTCCTTTTACGTGGCCGATCTGGACATTGATGACCAAGATCGATAATTCGGTCATCACCCAGCTTAGTCTGCAGAAGCTCCATCTATTCATGCTGGTATGTGCTTTACTGGCCTTAGTAAGCGGCATTGGTACCTACCTCTATACCCTCTCGCAGCTTAAAAGAAATTCTGCTGAGAACCGTGTTCAGCATATGGCTGATCATGATCCCCTTACCGGTTTGTACAACCGGCGTAATTTAATGCAGCAGTTAGAGAGTGCGCTTATTTATGCAAGAGAGCAGCATGAAACGGTGGCCGTGTTTTACCTTGATTTAGATAACTTTAAACCGATCAACGATAGATTAGGCCATGAAGTCGGTGATGAGGTACTCAAGAGGATAAGTAATCGACTCACTCAGATGCTGCGTCAATCTGACACTTTAGCCCGCATCGGCGGTGATGAGTTTGTTATTCTGATTCGTAATCCCGACAGCATTCAACGACTCAAAGAGATTGCATCACGTATTGTCAGAAACTTAAAACAACCGATTCATCTGGAAAATGTAGAGTGCCAGTTAGGCGTTAGTGTCGGGGTTGCAATATCCAGAGACAATCTTGAGAGCCGTGACGCACTTTTGAAAGCAGCTGATATGCTGATGCTTGAAGCCAAGCGCGAAGGCAAATCCTGTTACCGTATTGCTGAGCTGGACAGCATACAAAGTAAAGAATCATTACTAGATAATTAGGAAAGATCCCGGGTCAAATATGTTCGTTTGAGCTTTTCAGCAACCTGTGGACGTTCAATAAAGAAGCCCTGGAAAATATCGCAACCGATATTATGCGCCAGCATAAGCTGGTCGTGACTTTCTATACCTTCCGCCACCACTTTAAGTTCATAGGCCCGGGCGATATTCGTTACCGCTTCGACAATAGACTGACTTTTACTCTTCTGTCCTAGCTCTTGCACGAAGGAGCGGTCGATTTTTACGATATCTATCGGCAGATCTTTGAGATAACTCAGTGAGGAATACCCCGTCCCAAAGTCATCTAACGCGATCATCATCCCTAATTCACGAATCACTTTCAGTCGGTTTACTGCAAACTCAATGTTTTCAATCGCTACTGTTTCTGTAATCTCAAGGCAGATATCCGTTAAGTGAGCACCACCCTCGCTGATCGCTTGCTGCATCGTCGGAACCATATCCGCCTGATAGAACTGTAGCGGACTGATATTCACTGAAACATACCAATCTGGTTGCCAAAACCCCGTTTCCTTCCATTTTACAATTTGCCGGCTACAGTGACCAAGCAACCAATTACTGACAGGAACAATTAAGCCACTGACTTCCAGGCTAGGAATAAACTCAGCCGGTGGCATCAAGCCTTTCTCAGGATGCTGCCAACGCAACAGCGCTTCAAAACCAATAATTTCACCACCAACGCTCACCAACGGCTGGTAATGGACACAGAACTGTTCCTCTTCAATCGCCTGATGTAACTCGCTCTCCATATTCTGCTGTTTTTCAACTGCCAGAGACATGGCTTGATGGTAAAACGCAAATCCATTACGGCCATTTTCTTTAGCATGGTACATCGCTGTATCAGCAAAGCGCATAAGATCATCCAAGGTCTTATCAGCCATAGGGAAAAGAACAACGCCAATACTGGCACCAATTCGTAGTTGGTGCTGCTTTACTTCAATGGGCTGCGACAGGATAGTCAGGAGCTTATGACAAACTCTTTCTACATCCTGCGTTACCTGATCCACGTCGGATTGAAAAGCCTGCAATAAAATAACAAACTCATCTCCTCCCAAACGGGCAACCGTATCGCAGGAACGTACTTCATTGATCAATATCTCGGCGACTTTCTTGAGTAACAGATCGCCAACACCATGCCCCAACGAATCATTGATATTTTTAAAATGATCCAGGTCGATAAACATCAAAGCATTCAGGTCGCCACTTCGTCTGCTTGCCGCCAGAGCCTGCTCCAATCGATCATTGAGTAGCGCGCGGTTAGGTAATCCGGTCAGCGTATCGTGGTTGGCCATGTAACTGATATGGTCCTGAACCATCTTCTGCTCAGAGATATCGGTCGCGACAAAAAGCGTTGCGGGTTCAGAGAAATAAACAAAAGGTGCTGCAGTAATTGAGAAATGCAGCTTTTTACCCGTCTGACTAGACCATATAAAATCGGTCACAGCCTCTTCTGTTTGATTAACTTCTACACTGCGCCGGATCTGATTTAACTCTTCTACCTCATGATCGACGTTATGTAACTGCAACAAACTTAAACCTGCAACCTCATCAATTCGGCAGCTATAGAATTCAGCAAACTTACGATTACAAAATAGAACGATACCCTCTGAGTTCACCGCTAGAATTAACTGCGGCACCCGATTGATCAATTGCTTCAAGCTGTTTTCACTGCGCTCCAGCGCATGGTGATTCTCACGGTTTTCAATCAATAGTTGCTGAACCGTTTCCACAAATTCATTACCTGAACTACATAAAAGGCCTAGCTCGGTTTCTTTATGCTCTTTAGGTACGGAAAAGCTTTTACCGCGGTTTTTTGTCGGGTCAAGCTCAAAAAACTGCTTAGCAAGCAAGGCAAGCGGTTTAGTTAAAACCACATGAAAAATGGCAATCATAAAGATGGCCAGAAGAACATTTCTGACAATACCAGAGAGTAATACAGCTAGAGCTCGCTCATAGAATGGTTGTAACGCCTGATCCTGATCGATAACAACAAGTAGTTTGCCTGGCTCGATATTGGCATACTCCGGCGCTTTAAGATCGAGAAGGTACTGTTTCTGATGTTCCGATATAGCTTCGGTAATCCACTTGGTCTGGGTTCGGCTGACGGAGGCTGTCTGCTCTGCCAACACTTCGCCTAGTTCATCCGTGATTTTTGCCTTGATGATAAAGGGATATTGAATAAGACCAAACACCACTTCCTGAGCTAACGCCTGGTCAAGTGTATGCACAGCGCGGATGGCTGGGGGCTTACTGGCATCAAGAATTTTATCGATGGTTTCGTCTAACTGGCTGTCCTGCTCCTGAAAATCCTCAAGAACCTGGGCTGTTCCCAAAACAAAGCCGATCAGAAAGGCAATGAAGACCGTATATTTAGCCAACCTGAAAGCTAAACGGTTCTTGATGATAAAAGTATCAGTCATTAAATACTTCGGCTCCTGGCCAATACAGCAGATATAGTAGCAACAGCTTAGTTTTTATTCTTTGATCGTCAGCCACTTGGTAAACATACTCTCTTATCAACTAAGCGATGACAACCTCCAGAGTATTATAGATTGATAATATTTAAGCTGCCCTTCATTAAAGGTCTAGATTTCGACACCCAGCTTAAGAAGAAGACGGGGTAATGACGTTTCAAGGTCCTTCAGATCCTCATCGGAAATCTCAATTACCATGTGCTGGTACTTTTGATAGTAATCTCTGCGCTTCATTTTACGAGCCAAATCCTCGCCCACTACCTGCTCCCCCCAGTACTCGATATAGATCTGATAAGTGGGGAGATAGAAATCAGCATACTGTTCACCTTCATCAGATAACTTTCGTTTTACTGCGTGGGCAATCCCTGACAGGTATAACCAGTTATCAATATCTCGACAAGCCGCTGAAAAGACTTGATGGCCATCGCAACACAGATACCGTCCATTGGCAGATTTTGCAGTTAATTCATCTACCCTGTCACTAAGGGCTTTGTTATCCAATATATCCTCAGGCCAGAGCACATAGGGCACACCTGTTTTGCTATCTTCACGTAATAATCCGCCTGTACTTTCCCCCTTCGGGGTTAATACCCATCCCTTTCTTTCCGGCTTTATCCAGCCTAACTCGCTAATGAGTCTTGTCGCGTATTTGTCTGCCAGCTGAAAATGTTTAGCAATTTTGTGTAGCGATATCAGCCCAGCATTCGGATTGGTCAACGCCTTATGTTTAGCAACAGTAACCGGCCAGATAATATAGCGCCCAAACTTTTGGCTCTCTCGATAATTGCCCCCTTCAAACTCACCTTTGCTCGTAAGCATCCAGCTATCATCTTTACGTAAGATCCAGCCTAAAGACTCAAGCTCACTAAACATTTGTCGGGTCGTCTTACCCAACGCTTTAGCCAGTGCCGATGTAGATAGTGGTCGAGAATCTGCATTCATAGTCAAACCCTGAGGGGGAATAAGAGATTATCAGAAGCGATTGATAAATTAACACACGGCTTAGTAGCCATCACTGCAAAATTAATAAGGTTGTAAATCCCTGACATTATTATCAATAGCCAATAAAGCAGAGATCGACACAAACCAGCTAATGAATTATCACCTGCTTTTTTGCTGCGCAGCAAGCAAATATACACTACGCTTATTCAAGATGTATGAAAGGGAATTGTCATGGATGTCTCAATAAGAAATGCACTGTTGTTTTCAACGTTTTTCATCTTGTCAGTTATGGCACCGCAGCAACTACAGGCACAAGAATGGGTCTACTCTGTCGTTGATGGCGACACTTTGTCGGAGTTCAGTGAAAAACATCTTAAGAAGACCTCCTACTGGAAGCAGTTACAAAAGATTAACAATGTCGCTGATCCAAAACGAATCCCTGTTAATACTAAACTGCGGATTCCACTCGCCTGGATTAAAAGTGAACCCGCTACGGCCGAAATAGTTGATATTCAAGGCCGGGTTAAAATAAGAACAGCAAAAAGCCCTGAAGAACAGTTTGCGCAGATTGGCGACAAACTATCTTTGGGGGATGAGCTAACAACCTTAAATAATGCCAGTGCCATGATTCGTTTTGCCGATGCCAGTGAAGTCGTAATTCAGCAAAGCACCCACATTAGCTTCAATCACCTTAGTAAATATGGTGAAACAGGGATGGTCGACAGTCGGGTTAGATTAATATCTGGCAATGTAGAAACCCAGGCACAACCCCAGGTTGGAAGTGGTGCTCGCCTTGAGATCCATACCCCATCGGCGATAACCGCAGTCAGAGGCACCGAATTTCGTACCACCTACTCAACTGAGAAAGGAAGCGCCCGTATTGAGGTATTAGAAGGCCGGGTTAAGGTCAGCGGAGCCAATAAAACTCGCCTGATCCGCTCAGGTTACGGGACTAAAGTTGAGAAGAATAAAGCACCGCTTAAACCCAGAAAGCTTCTGCCCGCACCAGAAGTAGCTGCAATACCCGAACCTATTGAACAGGTCGGCTACGAATTATTTTGGCAAAAAGTACCTTCTTCAGCAGCTTACAGAGTACTGATATCTAAAGATAACGTCTTTGGTACTGTGCTTTGGGACAATATTGCTGATCGTAACCGTTTGAATCTTCCTGATTACCCTGATGGAGAATATCAACTACAGATCCGTGCAATAGATAAGTTGGGCATCGAAGGTATGCCCAGCTTTACTCAATTTCGCCTAAATGCGCACCCACAACCACCCTTTCCGATGGCGCCACCCCAAAAAGCAATCATTCGAGGAGAAAACCCTCTACTTGAATGGACACGCTCCGCAGATGCTGAAACCTATCGTCTGGAAGTTGCAACAGACCCACACTTTGCAAACAAGGTTATCGACAAAAACAGAGTTGCTGATATCAGATTCGCCACAGATCAGTTAAGGCCCGAAAAAACCTACTATTGGCGGCTAGCCAGTTTCGCACCCGATGGCGAATTGGGACCTTACAGTGATGTTCGTGAGTTCGATGTAAAACCCATTCCTGCGACGCCAGAAACCTCTGTTCTGGAAGGTGATACGAATGTTTCCTTATCATGGTCAGAGGGAAAACAGGGCCAGACATACCAAATTCAAGTCGCTCGAGACCGAGCATTTGATAACATCCTCACCGATACCACTGTACGTGAAGCCAAACTTGATTTACCCAGACCCGAAGGCTATCGCTATGTTCGGGTCAGAACGTTGGCTGAAGATGGGTACGCCGGAGCCTGGGGCACTACGCAAGAGTTGAGCCCTCCGCCTAGCGATAGTTGGATTTATATCTTCGGTTCGGCGGTAATGACTATACTGTTGTTATGATAAAAAGACGGCTACATCAGATACTGCTTCTTGGCTCGATATTGCTGATTGTTGCGCTGGGCTTTTCCAGCTCGGCGACACAACGTATCAACCTGATCATCTATGATAGCCTGATCAATTTAAACACACCTACCCTTGCATCCGATGTTGTCATTGTTGCTATTGATGAACGAAGTATTGCTTCCCTTGGCCGATGGCCTTGGACACGCAGCCATCATGCCCAGTTAATTGACCGCCTGACGGAATATAAAGCTAAAGTCATCGGTTTTGATGTGCTTTTCACTGAAGAAGAATCGGTTCTGTCTGATACCGAATTTGCTGATGCCCTCGCTCGTCATGGTAGGGTAATACTTCCGGTTGCCCCGGAAAAGAATGATCAAAACGCATCGCTAATTGAGCTTCTGCCTCTTCCTCAGCTTGCCATGCATAGCAGCGCTATCGGCCATGTAGACACCGAGCTTGATATCGATGGTATTAGTAGGAAAGTCTATTTATTTGCCGGTCTGGGAGATGCCCGATGGCCAGCACTGGGTTATGCCCTGTACAAAGAATTTAATGATAATCAGATCCAGGAAAGGCAACCGGAACAGACACAAACGCTGGCAACGCAAGGTACTGGCTGGATAAGAAGTACTCCTTTTCTCATTCCCTATTTCGGCGAAGCCGGAACCTTTCCTCGTTTATCCTATATTGACGTACTTGATGGGGAGATAGACGCAGAAAGTATTACCGATAAAGTGGTTTTAATTGGTGCTACGGCAACCGGAGTGGGTGATGCATTAAGTACGCCTGTATCCAGCAATCATCAAAGGATGCCTGGCGTAGAAATAAACGCTAACATCACCGCGGCGCTGATTCAGGATGAAAACCTTACCCAGGTATCATCTTTGGCTCAGGCAATACTAACGTTAGTGCTTCTCTCGACATTAATTCCAATTGCCCGTTACTTGCCCCGTCGCTATTACCCCTTATGCCTGCCGTTCGCTATTCTTTTAAACATTGGCTTGTGTATCACCCTATTTGAGGAACTAAGACTCTGGTTTCCACCTACGGAAGCATTGTTACTTCAGTTTCTGGGATTCGCCCTCCTCAGTTGGCGGCGCTATAACGCTTCACAGAGTCAGATTCAGCGGCTCAATAAAGAAGTTTATCAACGCCTCAATTTTGACCCGCTTACTCATCTACCCAACCGCGTCATGCTAAAAGAGCAATTGAAGCAGGCGACCGAGAACGCATCACAGAACCAACGAATTGGGTTAATGATTATCCAGATCAGTGGTATCAAAGAAGTGAATAACCTTTTGGGTATCTCCGCTGGCGATAAAGCCCTGACCATGGCGGCCAATCAGATTCAAACCGCTGTAGACTTTCAATTTCCCGTCGCTCGTTTAGAAGGGCTCGAATTTGCCGTCCTGCTTGAAGACCAAACTGACGATGAAACCATTAACCACATTGGACGAAGGCTCCTGCAGCTTCTCCAGCTCCCCTGCGAACTTGACGGCGAACACTTCTTCTTTCAACCTTCAATCGGCGTTGCCATTTTCCCTGAAGACGCCTCTGATGATGAATCTTTTCTTAGTAACGCGCACACGGCAATGCATCAGGCCAAAAGCAGCCACAAACGTGGGCTTTGTTTCTTCGCACCACAATTCAAAGAACAGATTATTGACGAATCCAGCCTGATTAACGATCTGCATCAAGCGCTGGCCCAACACCAACTGGAAGTCTATTATCAACCACAGGTCATGAGTAATACCGGCCAGGTTATCGGATTAGAAGCACTACTTCGCTGGCATCACCCCAAACGGGGTATGGTTTCTCCGGCTGAGTTTATCCCGGTAGCGGAAAAAACAGGTTTAATAGAAAGCATTGGTGAGTGGGTACTGGACACTGCCTGCTTTCAGATTGCTCAATGGAATCGTGACCATAATCAGAATATCCGCATAGCCGTTAACCTCTCTTCTTTGCAAGTCGCTAATCCTGATCTGGTAGCTACGATAGAATCCACTTTAGAAAGAGCCCGGTTAGCGCCTGAATTACTTGAGCTTGAGCTAACCGAATCAATCCTTATTGAGGATTTCGAAGCAACGATAAAGATTCTTCAACAACTAAAAGATCTGGGTGTAAAAATTGCCGTAGATGACTTTGGGACCGGTTATTCATCTTTAAGTTATCTTAAACAGTTCCCCATTGACCGGATAAAAATTGATCAAAGTTTTGTGCGGGATATTGACCAGAGTTCAAAAAGTGCAGAAATTACCCAAGCGATCATAGCCATGGCGCATAGCCTGAATATGCAGGTCATTGCTGAAGGCGTTGAAACCGACCATCAACGTGGTTTTTTAATGTCTCAAACCTGTGAAGAGCTTCAGGGTTTCTTCTTCAGTAAACCCCTACCAAGTGCAAAAATTGAACAGTTAATCCAAAAAAGCCAATTTATAACACCTAACAATAGCTCACAGTCCCATGACTGACAGGTAATTAAGTACTTGGCGAGCGCAGATTGAAACGTTACTCTTGGCCTTTCATATAGCGATAAGCTTGCATATTCTCAAGCAGGGTTTCCTATATTGAATGGTTAATTTGGGAATGAGCATGTCGAACAAAATTCTAATACTCCACACCGGCGGTACCATTGGTATGCAGACTTCTGACGAAGGGTATATCCCGGTCCCTGGATTCGAGAATCTCATTAGGGAAAGGCTCGCACATTCTCATCATGCAGCTTTACCTGAATTCGAAATGCTGGAGTTAAACCCTCTTATCGATAGTGCGAATATTGATCCCAAACACTGGAATATTATTGCCAAAACAATTCTTGATAATTACGAGCAATTTCAAGGTTTTGTGGTTCTGCATGGAACCGATACTATGGCATACAGCGCATCAATGCTGTCTTTCATGCTTCAGGGCCTGGATAAGCCGGTGGTCTTTACAGGTTCACAAATCCCGCTTTCACAACTACGCAGTGATGCTTTAGATAACCTGATCACTTCTCTGATCGTGGCGGGCTTCCACCCGGTAAATGAAGTAAGTGTTTACTTTAATGGCAGGCTTCTGCGTGGTAACCGTTGTAGTAAAGTAAAAGCGACAGGACTGGATGCATTTGATAGCCCTAATTTTCCCTGGCTGGGTCAGATCGGCCTGAATATAGATATTCACAATCAACTGATCATCAATAAAACGGCTGGAGAGTTTAGCAACCCGGCATTTCTAAAAGGAGCAGTTGCCATCCTACCCGTTTATCCTGGTATGACAGGTGCTGCCACTGAAGCTATCTGCCAACCTCCAGAAGTGAGGGCAATAATCCTCCGAAGCTATGGGGTGGGTAACTTGCCTGACGGTAATGAAGGCTTTATTTACGCCCTACAAAACGCCTCAAATAAAGGTATTTTGATCGTTAATAGCAGCCAGTGTTTACAAGCCGATGTTTACCAGGGCCAATATGCCTGCAGTAATATATTGAATAAAATGGGTGTACTTTCTGCTGGCGAGATGACACAGGAAGCCGTTTTTACCAAGCTTCATTTTTTACTTGCGACTGAAACAGAACCGGAAATTATAAAAAAACGTTTCATGGAGAATCTGATTGGAGAGAGAGAATAGGCAGGTCTCTGATTAAGGCAACTCCACTTTCGCTAGCCATTCACTCTCTTCCGGCTCCAGATAGACCTGTTCTAAAAGCTCGGCAGCCCAACTTTCCTGTTCGGCAATTTTTTGCAACATCGCAATCGCCAGCACTTTAACGGCTGGCTCTGAACTCCATACTGAACCATTCAAGCAGCGCCAATGGTTTGCATCTCGGCTTTTTGGCTTGTTAATCTGCTCACTACAGATATCGCAAATCATCACACAATGCTCCAGCATAGGATCATTGGGGACAGGTGGGACTTCGAAGATGCTTAATTTCACACCTTGAGCATCGCAAAGTTCACAATGAGCTCCACTTCGACGCACCAAATCCTTACCAAACAGGGATAACCCATGATGGCGCTCCATATGGCGGTCATAACCTCGAGACATCTTACTTCTCCTTCATATGATCCTTACTTAACAGATAGCATAGGCAAACAGGCTTTTACCAGTTTTAGACGGTAAAACTAAGAAATATGATAGCGATTCAGGGAATCAATAACTTTTTCGAATCATCTGTAGAAAACAGATCATATAAAATAGCAGGGGCGGTAACGACGTACCGCCCCTCTTGCCGGATGGATACTCCGACTAATCGGCCTTCGCAGGCAAAACTTGTTGCTATGTTAAGCGGCTTGCTGATGATCCCAGTGCAGATGAATTATCTCTACCAGCGCTTTTGGACAATGCTGTCTAATCACTTTGTGTATTTCACACGATCGCTCTTCGGGGATATCCACCATCACCAAAAAACACCCTTGCTCTAAGGCATGTTTGTACTTTGCCAACAGATGTAAAGGCGTTTCTTCACCCACCAGTTTGCCTAACCATCCTCCTAAGCTTATTCCAAGGATGCTAGTTACAATAACAGCCCCGCCACCCGTTAATGGTCCAACAGGCCCGAGTACTGTTGTTGCCATGAGACCAGCAGCCAGGCCAAAACCACCACCTGCTACCATGCCCCAATCCATATCATTTTCAAATTCAGTTGTTTCTACATCTGTCGCGGCGCGGCAGGGCAACCCAGTTAACTGAGAAGCATCATCAGCTATTAAATGAACCAAGCCTTCCTCAATCCCGATGGAGAAAAAATCCGCCACAACCTCACTAAGCTGTTGTTGGTTCGGGACAAGAAACAATAACCGTCTCACCGTCCAGTGACTCCATAAAAACAACACTTATTGATTATAGTTCACCTCCTTTTTTCTGCTGGATATGGTTAAGAAATGCACCGTATAATGCTTGAAAAATTTTCAAGCCGGAGAGCAGACTATGCTGCAGATAGGGACGCCATTATCCAATTCAGCAACACGTGTGTTGATGTGTGGTGGTGGAGAACTAGGTAAGGAAGTGGTGATCGAGCTTCAGCGTTTAGGTGCCGAAGTCATTGTTGTCGATCGATATGAGAATGCACCCGCTATGCAGGTAGCGCACCGTAGCCATATCATTTCCATGCTGGATGGTGATGCACTAAGAGAGGTTATCGAAACTGAAAAGCCTCACCTGATTGTTCCGGAAATTGAGGCTATTGCAACGGATACGCTGGTTCAACTTGAGAGCGAAGGCTTCAACGTAGTACCTAGTGCACGTGCTACCCAGTTAACGATGAACCGAGAAGGCATTCGTAGATTAGCTGCAGAAGAGCTTGGCGTCGCTACATCAGCCTATCAGTTTGCTGAAACCTATGAAGAGTATCAGCAAGCAATAGCGGCGGTTGGAATTCCCTGCGTCGTTAAACCTATCATGAGCTCTTCCGGAAAAGGACAGAGCACAATCACCTCCGAAGATCAGGTTGAAGCAGCCTGGAGCTACGCTCAGGAAGGGGGCCGCGCAGGAAAAGGCAAAGTGATTGTCGAAGGTTTTGTAGACTTTGATTATGAAATCACCCTGCTGACCATTCGCCACGATACGAATACCAGCTTTTGCGAACCTATTGGCCATGTCCAGGTTAGTGGCGACTATCGACAATCCTGGCAACCACAGGAGATGAGTGAAGTAGCCCTGGAGAAATCACGCGACATCGCGACAAAAGTGACGACCGCTTTGGGGGGCAATGGCCTATTTGGGGTTGAACTGTTTATTAAAGGGGATCAGGTGTACTTCAGTGAAGTTTCCCCCAGACCACATGACACAGGTATGGTGACGATGATCTCGCAGGATTTATCCGAGTTTGCACTCCATGCCCGAGCGATTCTAGGTCTGCCAATTCCTAATATTCACTTCCACGGCCCATCTGCCTCCAGTGTTATTTTGGTAGAAGGTGAGTCGAATGAAGTTAAATTTGCCAATCTTCAGCAGGTTCTGGCCGAACCGAACACTCAGCTACGACTTTTCGGCAAACCAGAAGTTAGTGGCCAACGCCGTATGGGCGTGGTATTGGCCCGCGATGAAACAGTCTCAACCGCAAAAGAAAAGGCCATTCGCGGATCCACATCGATGAATGTGGAGCTTTAGCATAGAGATAAAAAAGGGCCAAACGGCCCTTTTTTATCAAGGTTGCATTATGCACTAATTCGCTGCTCTGCAACTGCATGCCGGCCGAAGGCCGTTAACATCGCCTGAAGCGCTGCAGACGAGGTATCTTCGCTAATGGCAACCGCATATTCTGTCGCGCCATCAACCTCTACCGCGACGGTAGCCTGAGCTTTTGCATCTGTACCGCTACCAATCGCATGCTCATCAAACTGAGTAACCTCAAACTGACACTGGTAATGGTTACTCAACGCATCTTTAAGTGCCTCAAGCGCTCCCGCTCCCTGGCCGCTAAATTCAGCATCTCCTATCTGGAATCTGGCCGACACTTGTTGTTCATCAGTATGCAAATCATAACGAGTCATCGTCCAGGCATCAGCTACCTCAACAAAGTGTTTCTGGTAAAGCGTGTAAATAACCTCAGGAGAAACTTCAACGCCCTGCTGTTCAGCCGCAGACTGTACAACCTTACTCAGCGGCACATGCATCCACTTCGGCAGTTCGATACCATAATCCCGCTCCAAAACCAGCGCTACGCCGCCTTTACCGCTTTGGCTGTTGATACGCACGACCGCTTCATATTCACGGCTTATATCACGAGGATCAATCGGTAGATAAGCAACATCCCAGTGTTCCTGGTTATGCTCTTTGTGATAATTCACAGACTTTCGAATCGCATCCTGATGGCTACCAGAGAAGGCGGTATATACCAACTCCCCTGCCCATGGATGACGGACGGAAACAGGGATCTCATTGCAAGACTCAACAACCTCAATAATCTCTTTGATATCAGAGAAATCCAGCTCTGGGTCTATGCCTTGTGAATACAGATTCATCCCCATGGTGACGATATCCATATTACCAGTACGCTCACCATTGCCCATCAGCGTACCTTCGACACGATCCGCACCTGCCATGACGCCAAGTTCAGCCGCGGCAACCGCACAACCACGATCGTTATGTGTATGCAGGCTGATACGTACTTGATCTCGCTGCTTCAGCTTACGGCAGAAATATTCTACCTGATCGGCAAACACATTCGGTGTAGACATCTCTACCGTCGAAGGCAGGTTAATAACCACCTTTTGACCGTTCTCTGGCTGCCATTCGGCGATCACTGCATCACACACCTCTACCGCAAAATCCATCTCGGTTCCGGTGTAGCTTTCAGGTGAATACTGAAATTCCCATTGTGTATCCGGGTGCTGCTTCGCGTAATCACGCACCCACTTCGCCCCCTGAACAGCGATACCTTTGATCTCATCTTTGTCCATGCCAAAGACCTGCTCACGCTGAACAACCGAAGTAGAGTTATAAACATGGACATTTGCTTTCTTGACACCACCTAGGGCATCAAAGGTCTTCTTAATCAACTCTTCGCGCGCCTGGGTCAAAACCTGAATGCTCACATCATCAGGAATCAGATTTTCATCCACCAGCTTGCGAACAAAGTCATAATCAGGTTTTGATGCTGAAGGGAAACCGACTTCAATCTCTTTAAAACCCAGTTTTACCAATAGGGTAAACATACGAGTTTTCTGTTCAACTGACATAGGATTAATCAGAGCCTGGTTACCATCACGGAGATCAACGCTACACCAATCGGGTGCTTTATTAATCTCATTGTCCGGCCAGGTTCGATCCTTCAGGCGAACAGTTTCAAAACGACGGTACTTGCGATGGTCAAACATAACTCTGATCCGTTCTTCAGTTGAATTCTAATTCTTCTTAAATGCAAAACCCGCTGCCAAGCGTTCAAAGCGAACAATGGCAACGGGGAATTTTTCAGCAGACACTTTTGGCATCAGTTTTCGAGTTAAATGGTTCGATAAACCAAGTCAGGCTGGTAGCGCTCACTTTTGATGATTACCCCCTCACATGCTGATTGGCGATGTGATTTGTTTCCCCTCAACCGATGAAGAGAAGTTTATAGAGTCCTTTGCGCAATTACCGATCTAAAACACAAAATTTAACCTAATTTGCGCAATAATAATTAAGCAAATACAATTAACTTTAAAATATTATTGTTTTTAATAAAAAATAGATGAAAAATTCTGTCTCCCTTGACCGCTTTGACCTGAAAATATTGCGTGAACTCCAGAACAATGGAGATCTTTCCAACCAAGACCTCGCCGAGCGCGTCGGCCTGACGGCAGCCCCCTGCTCGCGACGCGTTAAGCAACTAGAAGAGAGCGGAGTGATCAGAGACCGGGTAGTTAGACTGGATGAAAGATCCATTGATCTGAACCTCTTCGCGAT
The DNA here is from genome assembly GCF_000153345.1 of Neptuniibacter caesariensis. Classification (GTDB taxonomy): domain Bacteria; phylum Pseudomonadota; class Gammaproteobacteria; order Pseudomonadales; family Balneatricaceae; genus Neptuniibacter; species Neptuniibacter caesariensis. Next base: position 104,289 of record NZ_CH724127.1, on the reverse strand, counting down.
TTTACATATCAGCATGGATAAACATATTCCTGAGCGTTTCGAGGAGTTTGAGAAAACAATTCGCGAATTACCTGAAGTCATGGAGTGTTATCTGATTACGGGTCACGATGCAGATTATCAGCTCAAAGTCGCCGTTCCTGATATGGATAGCTATCACGATATATTGCTAGGGAAAATTACCCGTATACGTGGGGTTACAGGGGTAAAGTCTGCCTTCATTATGCGTAAAGTAGTTGATAGCACGGCAATGCCATTAAGCTACGTGAGTGAGTATTAGACCGATAGGTCGGAAGCATATAATTCAGATTTATCCAGTTTTTCTCTGAACGACTTTCACAGTATGGGATGACGTTTTTTGTTATTCGATTATTGTTTAGTTACTGTTACTTTTTACAGGATCATTCAATAATTCAAACAAAATCGATTGACCAAAATAGTGAAGGAATACTGATGTCAGTCATCAAGGAACCAGACCAGACATTACATCATGTACTGGACATAATCTCTGATGGTGTATGGGATTGGAACATAGCCACAGGCCAGGTTATAAGGAACCCGGGGTGGTACCGAATGCTTGGCTACGAAATCCACTCATTCAAACAAGATGTCCTTACTTGGGAAAACCTGATCCACTCAGATGATCACGATCGGGTCATGGGGCATTTTGAGGCATATGTTCAAGGACTGATTCCTGAATACAACATTCAATATCGTTGCTTGAAAGGTGATGGCTCCTTTTTGTGGATCGAAGACTCAGGAAGAATTGTGGAGCGATCAGCAGAAGGCTCCCCTCAACGAATGATAGGTGCACATACAAACATTCATGCGCAGAAAACTCTTCAGCAGAAGCTTGAAGAACAGAGTAAGCTGCTACGTGGTGAATATGAAAACCTTGACCATATCATCCAGGAAAGAACTAAAGAGCTAGACCAACTGAACCAGCAGCTTGCCCGCAAGGTAGAAGAAGTTGAGATGCTTGCGAGCCGGGATGCTTTAACCGGCATCTATAACCGTAGAATGTTTGAAAGCTTTCTTGATATAGAGATCAAAAGAGCCAAGCGCTATTCTCAACCCATGTGCGTCATACTCGCAGATATCGATCTGTTTAAACACGTTAACGATCGTTATGGCCATAGTTCAGGCGATAAAGTACTCGTAGAGGTCGCCCTTACTCTGCAACAGCATCTCAGAGAAAGTGATTATCTGGCACGCTGGGGTGGTGAAGAGTTTGCAATCATTCTTCCCAATACCGCAACAAAAGTAGCGATGGAAACGGCTGAACGGCTTCGCCACGAAGTAGAGTCCTTAGTTACAACGGAAGGCATTAGCGTTACTTGTAGTTTTGGCGTCACCCAGTTTCATCAAAAAGATTGCGGTACAAGCATCTTCTCCCGCATGGATCAGGCGTTGTACATGGCTAAAGATCAGAACCGCAACACCGTCCGATTAATCCCTCCCAGACCCGAAGTACGCGCCTGACGCTCGCCTGCACAAATATGTCAGCTATATTTAACGTTATTGTCAGTGGAAAGTAATAAAGGCCAAGCGACAATTTATCTCTTTTGTCACTGCCTTCTGCACCGATCTATCAGGCACTCGCGGTATATACAGCAGTTCCAGGTTTTAGCATTTGCCAGCAGTCACGACCACACTACCCAGCAACTGAGAGAGCACTATGACCGAGCAAGCTAATCCCGTCGTTATCAGTGGCTTTGGGCTTTGGAATCCTGAGCACAGCATCAGCAACGAAGAACTTGTCGAAGCCTATAATCAATACGCCACCACATTTAATGAACAACATAAAGCTGAAATTGAACAGGGAGAGCTGATAGCTAAACCGCTTTCAAGTGCTGAATTTATTACCAAAGCCTCAGGCATTAAAAATCGCTTCGTTTACCGCAAAGAAGGCGCTCTTAATCCTGAGAGAATGCGCCCATTTATCGAACCAAGAAACAATGAAGAACTTTCACATCAGGCTGAAATGGCCGTCAATGCTGCTGAAAAAGCGATAAGATCCGCCCAATGTACAAATTCTGAAATAGATGCTGTCATAGTCGCATGTTCCTACACACAGCGCGCTTACCCAGCCATTGCTATTGAAGTTCAACAGGCTCTCGGCATCAGCGGCTTTGGCTTCGATATGTTAGTCGCCTGTTCTTCCGCCACATTTGCCCTGCAAAGAGCCTATGAAATGATTAAAGCTGGAACAGCAGCCCGCGTTTTAGTCATCAACCCTGAATTAACCTCGCCACAGAACAACTGGCGTGATCGCGACAGCCATTTTATTTTTGGCGATGTCGCTGTAGCCACTGTTATCGAAGCCGCTGACACCTGCCAATCAGATGAGAGCTATGAGATTCTCAGCACTAAAGCAGCAACACTCTTCTCTAACAACATTCGCTCCAACTTTGGTTATCTGGCCTACACCGATGATTCGGATCCCTTCGGTGAAGATAAATTCTTTATCCAAAACGGGCGCAAAGTTTTTAAGGAAGTCTGCCCGATGGCGGCGGAGCATATCACTGCTCAGCTACAAAGCCTGAACATAGACAACAGTCAGGTTAAGCGGTGGTGGTTACACCAGGCCAACATCAATATGAACCTGCTCATAGCTAAAAAGTTGCTTGGTAGAGAAGCCTCTGCAGAAGAAGCCCCCATCGTTCTGGACCAATATGCAAATACGGCTTCGGCAGGATCACTTATCGCCTTTAATCTTCACCGCGCAGGCTTGAAGTCCGGTGACTTGGGGGTGATTTGCTCTTTTGGGGCTGGGTATTCTATCGGCAGTCTGGTGATTAAAAAGCGCTAATCCTTTTGCTAGGTAAGCGCTGCTAGGGGCTTGATCGCCCCTATACTATTAACTTTTCATCATCCTATTGAGAGACATAAACTTTGAATGTTTCATCAAGGTTGAACTCCATCTCACGGATACGTTCGATAGCAACTCCATCCAACACCTGATCAGCACTCAATAACAACATTCCATCACCACTGATCAGATCCCTGCTCAGCTTCATCCCTGGCTTTAACTGATCACTAAAAACAGCTTTATCATTGAGCGTATCTCCAGACTTTGAAAGCTCCTCAACAACTCTCGCTAATAGTGCAACCACATCCTGATTATATCTCTCTTTGGCCTTGTCACTTAGATAGGTTATGGCTTCATCAGTACTGTATTCGCGCTCGTCATAGAGCCCATGAATAAGCTCTACATAATCGTTAACGACCGCTAGCACCTGGGCCCGGAAGGTAATTTCCTCACCTTTAATTCCCTTAGGGTAACCACTGCCATCAAGATATTCCTTATGCTGCAAAATGATTTTCCCGGCGGGGTAGAGCGGTTTAACCATTAAACAAGCGGCTTGAGCCAATAGAGGATGATTTTGAAACTCCCTCTGTTGCTCAGCCCCTAATTTTAAATAGGGTTCTTTGATCAACTCGTCAGAGAAGCTGAGTTTGCCTATCTGCCTCAGTTGCCACGCGTAATAAAGCTGCTTCAAATCCTGATCTTTTAATCCCGTTTTACTCGCAACCAGTAACAGAATTTTATTCAACTTAATATTCTCACCCGATGCTCTCACACCAAGGCGGCGAGTAGCTAACGCTGAGAACATACGGACCACAGAACGATAGTTGGTCTTTAGCCGATCGTTTGCCTGTATGATCTGCTGCGTCCGTTCTTTAACTTTCTCTTCCAGCCCTTGATTTAACTGTTTCAGCTGCTTATTTTTTGCTTCTGTTTCTTCCTGTAAACGAAGGTTTTCCTCACGTAAAAACGCAAGCTGCAAGCCCTTTTCGACAACTTTAAAAACATCCTCATCTTCCCAGGGTTTTAACAAAAAGCGACTTATTTTTCCTCGATTAACTGCATCAATCGTCGCCTGGGCATCGGCATAGCCTGAAATAACGACACGTTCTATATCCGGGTAACTTTTCGCTACCTGCTCCAGAAAAACCTCACCTCCCATTTCAGGCATGCGCATATCACTGATGACCAACTGAACTGAGGTGCCCTTTAACGCCTCCAGTGCATCAAGCGGCGAGGTAAAGGTAATTATGTTGCAACCCAAACGTTTAATCAGACGCTTTAACGAATTAAGAATGGGCTGCTCATCATCAACGAGCATCACCGTATAGTTCTTGTAATTCATATATTTCCCTTAATTTGCGTCATAACCTACCCTGCTTCCTGGACAACTTCTGATTTATTGATTGGCAACACAATTGTGAAACAGCTACCCATGCCCAATTCACTTTCCACACGGATATCACCATGATGATCATCCACAATAATACCGTAGGAAATGGATAAACCCAGGCCTGTCCCCTTCCCCACCTCTTTAGTGGTAAAGAAAGGTTCAAACAAGCGTCCAAGCTCATCCTTCACAATACCGCAACCATTATCACGAATGCTAATTTCCACTGCTTCCTCACGAAAAACGGAAGCGATTTCAATACGCCCCTGCTCTTTTATCGCATGGGCCGCATTCAATAACATATTGAGAAGCACTTGCTTAATCTGCCCAGGGATGCAGTTTATCTGCGGTATATCTCCCAGATCAGTAATGATCTCACAATGGTATTTAATCTCGTTGTTAGCAACTTTAAGTGTTGTTTCAATACACTCATTGAGATCTGTAAGCTGCATCTCCTCAGTACTATCAACATGAGAAAACGCTTTTAACCCTTTTACGATCTCCTTAACACGAACAGATCCTTCGTGGGTATCTTTGAGCAGATCATCTAAATCATCATTCATAAAAGCCAGATCATACTCTTCCACTAAGCTTTTGATTTTCGCATATTGAGCTTTACGCTCCTGGCTATCCTTTAAGCTAAACAGCGTTTCATACGCACCCAGTAGTTCACGATAATTCTTCACATACTCTTCTAAAGTGCAGAGATTACTCATCACAAAACCAAGTGGGTTATTGATCTCGTGTGCAACCCCCGCAGCCAGCACACCGACAGACGCCATTTTTTCTGACTGCACCAGTTTTGCCTGAGTTTTCTTAATCTCATCATTTGCCTGAAGTAGCTCTTTGTTCTTCTCGACTAACTGATGAGTTCGCTGCTTTACACGGTCTTCAAGGGAGCGATTCAGCTCTTCAAGTTCCGCCTCATATTGATCCCTCCGCCTGCTGGCCTCTTCAAGATCAGATGCCATCACATTAAATGCCCGAGCTACATCTGCAATTTCATCCTTCCCTTTGACCGGTATGTTGATATCCAGCTCACCCGCTGATATCTGCTGTGCCCCTTTTCTAAGCCCCTGTAACTGCCTGGTTAAGTAGGTTCCTAAAATAAAGGAAAACAGCGCCACCAATCCCATCTCCATCGCGGCAATTAATGCACTTCGCTGTTCAGCCTCAGCAATGGTTTGACGAAGAAGGTTAATATCTAAACCAAGCTCAACCCGGCCATAGACAACGCCCCCTTCTGCCACTAGCGCATAGGTATCGAAGATCCCATCATCAACAGATTCAACCTCTTGATCCGCTGCAAAATCTGCTGACAGAGCTTCTGGCATTCCCGCTTCGGCAAACAACTGCTGATCAGGCCCTAGCACCCTGGCGTACACCAGGTCCGGGTTTTTCAACACTTCGTTTACAAATGCATCAAGCGATGCCAGGTCATAGCTCAGTACGGCATCTTTTGCTGTTGTTGCGAATAAGGTCGCGGTTGTCGAGGCACGCTTAACAATGCCCTCATAGTTCGTTGTTCTCAGGTAATCAAGCGTCATAGAAACCAGAAGCAATAGAAGAACAGCCTCTATCGCAGCAATACCTATGATTGTTTTAAGCCTGAGTGACATACTATGCCCTTCTCCTTACTAAACAGCAGAGCTGTCAGATTCAGTCCAGCAGATGTTGCAAAAGCTTGATATTAAGCGCTCTTACATCATCCCAATCGGCGTTTGAAGCAACCTCAATCCCCTTAAAATTGATAGTTTTCAATAGCTTCTGCCCCTGTGGATCCGTATTCATTGAGAGAAGCGCTTGCTGTATTCTGAGACGCGTTTCCTCATTCAGATCGGGATGTGTCGCGATAGCATGCGGGGTATAGCCAGGAGTCGTCCAAAGTACTCTTAAACCTTCCCGCACCTTTGGATCGGTATTATTAAAGGTTCTCATGACTCCACCACCCGCTGGGAATAAACCTTTGGATACAGTCAGATACACTGAATCATGTGAAGAAACATACTTTGGAGAAAAGTTAATCCCATCCTGAGTCATTTTTGCCCGAGGCAGCACACTAGCGGCGAATGCGGCAGGGGATGGAAAAGCCAGGGAAGTACCATCCAACTCTTGCAACGATTGTATCGGGCTGTCTTCAGCCACGACTACAATGCCTTTAATAACCTTATCTTTTTGTTTAGCCAAAGCCTGATAGCCCGGCTTCTGATTAAAAACAGTAAAATGATAGGGGTTCATATACGCGATATCATACTCCCCTGCCAATAACCTTTTTTCGAAGGTAGGAATATCTCGCGCAGTCGAAAAAGTAATTTTTACTCCTGCCTTTTCACTCAAATACCCAGTGATTGGAGTCCATAAACGGGCAAGTTTTTTTGCCGATTGTTGCGGGACAATACCTAAAGTGAGTGTATCCGCACAAGCAAGCGGGCTTACAGAACCGATAAGCATCCATAGGATCACATACTTTGTTTTCATAATTATTTCCTCAAGTAAGCAATTAAACCCGCCTTTTCGACTCGGCCTTCATCAATCGAAGCAAGAACTTCAGAATAAGTGAGGTTCTGTTTTTCTTCATTTACCAGCGTTTTAGCTATGCACAATTGGTATACCAATTTCTCTGCATCCGGTGAGGATTCCGGCATAGACTGATAGCGAACAGCATTAATAACTGTGGTTTCAAATCCCCATAGCTGTAGGATAAAAGCACCAACCAAGTCAGTTGAAAGCAATGAATTATTCGCCTCCTTCACCAAGCATCCTAAATTGTGCAAAAGACCACAAAAATATGCTCGCTCTATATCGTCTCCAACCTGACCCGCTAAAATTGCTAATTCACGGACTTTTTCGGCAACGCTGATTGCCGTGTTAAAAAACTTTTCAGCTTCATTCTGATTAACAACTGAATTAAAGAGACCAGTAACCAAGAGCATTTTTTTAATCAGATCATGGCCCAAACGCACAATGACATCTTTGGCGTCATAAACCGGCTGCGAAAAACCAAAGAAAGAGGAGTTTGCTAACTGAATAACTTTCGTTAAAACAGCAACATCGCTACTGATTAGTTTTGCAATATGATCGTTATCCGGCTGTTCCACCGCATCTAAGTAAGATACGAGTTGCTGGTATACTCTCGGCAATACCGGAAGAGTTTGTAAGCCACCAAGTTCTGAGCGGGTATTTGCATCCAGACTGAAACTGCGCAAGCAAACCGCACTTTTGAGCGCAGACAGCAACTCATCGAGTTCAAAAGGTTTAGGTAAAAGAAGATGCGCTGAACGCAGTGACACAAGGGCAGAATCCTGACTGGTATCGCCGGTTAAAATAACCCGTACGCTATCAGGCCAGATCTCTTTCGCCTGTAGCAAAAAATCCTCCCCAGACATCTCTGACATTTTTTTATCAGACACAATCACCCAAGGCTTTAGCTCAGTTAATTCAGATAAAGCCTGGACAGGAGAAGAGAAAAAAAACAGCTCCCATTCTTTGCAATGCAATCGCAACGCACGCTTTAACGAACGTAAAACTTGCGTTTCATCATCAACAAACAAGACTCGCCCTTTGTCCATAAAGCCATCCATTCTTTATCCTGCCTCCATTGCGGAATAACGACAGCCTATCAAGGGCTGCTTAAGCAGTAAATTCCTAAATTTATCGGCCGATACAGGAGGACTGTAGTAAAATCCTTGGACTTCATCGCAATCGATCTCTTTTAAAATATCCAACTGACATTTAGTCTCTACACCTTCAGCAACAACAGTGAGTCCTAAGTCATGAGCCATTCCCACCATGTTTTTTACTAGTCGAAAAACCTCCTCCCTAATTGATAATTCTTTAATAAAGGAACGATCAATTTTGAGAGTATCGACCGGTAATTTCGTCAGATAATTAAGCGATGAATAACCTGTACCAAAGTCATCAATTGAGATTTTCACTCCTAATTCTCTGATCTCATTCAGCATTTCGATGCTATGCTCAATATCCTGCATCAAGAATGTCTCTGTGACTTCAAGTTCTATCTGTGAAGGATCCAGCTCATTGTGGGAGATAATCTGGGCTACCTTGTGCGGTAAACAGTCCTCCATTAACTGTCGACCCGATAAATTAATTGCAACAGAGAATGGCGGAAGACCCTCTAAAGCCCAGAATCGGCTTTGAGAGCTAGCGGTACTCAACACCCATTCACCAATAGGTTCAATTAACCCACTCACTTCCGCCATGGGGATAAACTGGGCTGGAGAAACAAACCCTAGCTGTTCATGCTTCCAACGCAATAATGCTTCAGCTCCAAGAATAGAACCGTCTACCAGAGAGACTTTAGGCTGGTAGACCACTGAGAATTCATCTCTTTCCAACGCCCTGAAAAGATCACTTTGAAGCTTGATTAAATCCTCAGAGTCCCGACTAATGGCTGGCGAAAACCTTTTTGGCTCATTGCCACCTTTTTGCTTCCCCTGCAACATAGCCTTCATACTATTTCGGATCAGCGCGTCAGCATCATCACTATCTTCCGGCGCAAGCACGAAACCGACTTTAAAAGCCAAATGTATCTCACGCTGACCAAATGCAATCAGTTGATTAAAAGGTTCCATAATCTGCCTGATATGATCCTGAGCGCTTTCTTCGCTCGTTACCCCCGGAACAAGCATCGCAAACTCAGGGCCATTCATCTGCGCCAACAAAACATCGGATTGTGTGTTACTAACTAATATCTGCGCCAAGTGAGCAAGTAGCAGGTCAGCTTCTTTGTAACCAAGATGTTCATTAAAATATTTGAAGCGAGCGATATCTAGATAGAACAATGCAAACTGTTGGCCCGCGGACAGCTGCTCCGTTATCTGTTCTGAGAACTGCTGTTTAGAGATAATTCCCTTCTGCAATAGCGCTTGTTCGCCTGAGCAAACAATCTCCAACTGCCATAAATTGTACGCTTCAGGCACTGCTGAAATATTCACCACCATCCCAGACAAAGGTTCTGTATATTCATACTTCACGGGATCGGATAAGCAAATTCGCCCAAGTACCTTTTCATCGATACCTGCGACAATACTACTTACCTGACTACCGATGAGTGATTGATGAACATTAGTTTCGCTGCTTGCTATGAATCCGAACTGATCAATATTAATTGATAATTTATCACCCTGGTTATCTTGCTTCCTGAAGGGAGAGTGGCTTTTCTTTAATTCCTCATAAGCATTCTTTACTTCAGTTACTAGCTCAATTTCATCCCATGGCTTTTCCAGAAAACGATGCACCGCCCCACTATTAAGTGAAAATATTAACGATTGCATATCTGCAAGACCACTGAGCACGATACCAAGAACCTTAGGGTTTCTTTTTTTTGCCTCAATGAGTAATTCAGCACCTGTCATTTCAGGCATTCGAAAGTCAGTGATAATGAGAGGGAATTGCCTATCACCCATTAAATCCAATGCCTCTTTAGCACCCAAAGCAGCATAGACAGAATAACCTTCACGGCGGAATATTCGTTTTAAGGCCCTTAAAATGGAAGGATCATCATCTACGATTAGAATAGGCATTGTATTCATGGTTTCCCCCTGCAACTCAGCCCGCTATTGAACTTTGTTGCGGACTATCAAGAAGTAATTCAACCGCACTTAGAAGCTCAGAATTCGAAAATGGCTTCTGCAAGTAAGCATCTGCACCGCACTCTATAGCCTTTTCCAATGCAGGCTTGTCCAATGCAGAAATAACCAGAATTTTAGTTTGGCTAACCACAGGTGCTTCGCGGACAAAACGAATCACATCGTAACCATCCAATCCCGGCATACTCAAATCCAGGGTCATCAGGCCTGGACGCTCTTTCATCAAATGGCTCCCGGCTTTGAAACCATCATGGGCAAGTAAAGTCGAATAACCGGCCCCTTTTAAAACTCGCTTAATGGCCTTAGCCACTTGCACTTCATCATCCACAATTAAGATACTGTTATTAGATGCATGTGTTTTTAGCTCTTCAGGAAAAGGGATATCGTAACGACGAAGAAAGTTAATAAAATCTTCCTCTTTTACCCTGTTATTGCCCCTTCCTGGTAGCTTGAAACCTTTCAGCTCACCCTTCTCTATCCAACGTATGACCGTCCTGAGGTTTACATCACAATATTTAGCTATTTCGCCTGTTGTAAAAGTCTTCATTCGTAACGGCCTTATAAGACAGTAAAAATTCATTATGAATCAAAATATATACACAAATGTCCTTTTTGTCACGAAAATTTAAATGACATTTGCGACATTTGAATATCTTATGTAGACTCAATCTTATAATTTTAAAATGGAGAAGCCATTATGACAGCCATGAATATCCCAGCAGAACAATGTCATAAAGGTGAGAATCCACAAGCACTGGAGCTTAAAATTCTTTGTGTAGACGATGAAAAAAACGTCCTTAAATCACTGCAGAGACTTTTAAGAATGCCTCATTATGCAGTGAGCACAGCATTAAGTGCCCAGCAAGGTTTTGAGCTTTTAAGAAAGAATCACTTTGATATTGTGATTTGTGATATGCGCATGCCAGAAATAAATGGTGCAGAATTTCTGGGCCAGGTAGCCACGCAGTACCCGAACTCCCACAGAATACTCCTTACTGGCTATTCCGATATTGAATCAACAATCGCTGCAGTCAACCGAGGTCGGATTTCTCGATACATTCAAAAGCCTTGGAATAATGAAGAACTGCTTCATACAGTAAGAGCAGTAGATGAAAGAATTCGCCTCGAAAAGTCCAACAAATTGCTCCAGAAACAAATCGAAAAGCAAAACACTAAACTGAAAGATTTAAATAACAGTCTTGAAAACAAAGTTGCACTGAGAACCCAGCAGGTAACTAGGGCCATGAATAGACTAAAAACGGCCAATCGCGTTATCAGCAGCAACCTCAACTCGACTATCCGCTCTTTTTATAACCTCATCAGTCTTCACCCTCACCTGAGCGGCGAACAGGCCATTAAAATCAGCGAACTATGCGCTCTGTTTCACCCTTATATCAATCAACAATCGATCACCTGTAAAGAGCTGAAGCTATCAGGCCTTTTATCCCAACTAGGCCTACTTAGCGCCCCTGAGTCAGTTGTTCAATGCCCTATAAATGAACAATCAGCAGAGCAAAAAAGCATTTACCTCGAATACATATCAAAAACCAGAGCCGCTCTATCACCAGCAACTTCACTGAAGCGTGTTGCTGACAACATACACTACCAATATGTGCCGTTTTCTGAATCAGCGCGCAACAAAGAAGGGGTTCCCACGGGCGCGCAAGCTCTCTCTATTGCCCGCGACTATATCTTCGCCATAGAAGGCCGCCTATACCGAACTAAAATGAGCAGCAATGGAGCCATTGAATATCTGACCAGCCATGCGGGACATCTATATGACCCCCGGCTTATCGCGATTCTACCTCAACTCATCAAAGAACTTGGGCACACACCCATCTCGTCGAATGAACAAATTCTCGGTATAAATCGATTAAAAGCAGGTATGCAACTCTCGCGCGATGTGTTCAATGGCAAGGCGCTATTACTGTTGCCTGAAGGCCATATACTGACAAAAGAATCAATAAAGAGGCTGGCTAATTTTGCGAAAACCGAACACACCCCTCTGGAGCTATTTGTATTCTCAGAAGGTAAAAAATCATGAAAAAGATATTAATTCTAGATGATGAAACCTCGGTACTAAACGCGTTACAGAGGCAGCTCATTCGTAACAACTGGCAAGTAATATCATTCAAGCACCCTGCAACTGCTCTTGATTATGCGAAACATGTCTTTTTCCCAATTGTCATTACTGATTATCGAATGCCGCAAATGAGCGGAGTTGAATTTCTATTGGAATTTCAAAAGCTGCAACCCTACGCTTATAAAATCATGCTGAGCGGACAAGCTGGTGAATATGGCATGACAGAAGCAATTAATCAGGCAAAAATTGACTACTTTATCCATAAACCCTGGGATAACTGTCAGCTTCTTAATCAGATAGATAAGGGGCTCAATCATTACCGCCAAACCATAAAACACTTACTGAAAACCAACAGCAAACGTATGAGCAGAGAAGATTACCTCATTTGGTATGAAAAATTGGTCGAGCAGGCTTGCCCTAGCATCACCAAGGTCAAGAAAAACCCTCTTGGCTGGATCGAAGCTGAAGATTAGAAGGAGCAACAAAATGAAAGGTGTTATTTTTAATGTTCTTGAAGAGATGGTGATTGATCAGTGTGGCATGCAAGCCTGGAATGAAATTCTTGATCAACTCGTAATGGATGGCATCTATACAGCCGGCGAAAGCTACCCTGATAGCGAGCTATTCCGCCTGGTACAGGCCATTTCAGACAAAACAGGTATTGCAACAGAAACACTCGTAGGAGCTTTTGGCGAGTTTCTTTTTGACCGCTTGCAACAACGCTACCCTATGTTTGTTGAATCCGAACCGGATCTTCGATCATTCCTGATGAGTGTCGATGGCGTAATCCATATTGAAGTTAAGAAACTTTTCGACAATCCAAACCTTCCTAGTTTTAGCTACCTGGAGATCTCTGATAAAGAGCTATTGATGCGCTACTCGTCACCACGTAAGTTATGCTTACTCGCTGAGGGACTTATTCGCGGGGCTGCAAAGCACTACCAAGAAAGCATTACCATCAAACACCCTGTATGCATGCATAATAGGGCTGAACACTGTGATTTGATTATCGGGTTTGAATGAGATGGAAGACGACAATAATCCTTATAAATCGGCCTATGAACGTGAGCGCAAGGCTCGCCTAAAAGCTGAACAGCTGCTTGAAGATAAAGCCCGAGAGCTATACAGCAAAAACGTTCGCCTGGAAGAAAGCTATTCTCAATTAAAAAAACAGCAAACCATCATACTGAATAATGAGAAGCTAGCTACTTTAGGCACACTCTCGGCTGGCATTGCCCATGAGATTAATAACCCGCTGGCCTTTGTAAAAAGCAATGTTGAGTCATTGCTACAATATCAAAGCGCATATTCTTCGTTGATCGCTCTTATCAAAGAACTCACCCCGCATTTACCTGAAGAAGATCAGACACGCCTGACTAAGCTCTTTGCTGTAGAGGACCTGGATTATATAGAGGAAGACCTGCCAGAGCTGATGACGGATACAATGGACGGATTAAGCCGAGTCAAGGATATTATTCAGAATTTACGAAGTTTCTCCCGCACCCAGTCGAGTGATCGCGAATTATCCGACCTGAATGCAGGCATTCAAACAACGCTGAAGTTACTTAATAGCGAACTAAAAAATAGTGTCACTCTTAATCTTGAGTTGAGCCCTCTTCCTGAGATTGAGTGCAACCTTAATGAACTCAATCAGGTTATCCTCAACCTGTTAATCAATGCAAAACACGCCACACATGATGTCACTCACCCGACAATAACGCTAAAAAGTGAATCGGATAGTCAGTATATTCGAATCACCATTAGCGATAATGGCTGTGGTATGAATCAAGAAACTTTAAACGATATATTTGTTCCTTTCTTTACCACAAAACCCGTTGGAAAAGGCACCGGGATGGGACTGGCAATCGCGCACAGTATTATTCAAGACCACAAAGGTGACATTCATGTTGACAGCACCCCAGGTCAAGGGACTACCTTCACTATAAAACTGCCGCTAAACTAATCCATTAAGGATTTAAACACGTAAAAATCGTTCAAACATAATCTCATGGATAGCCCTTATGCTTAGTAACGCCATTATCAATATCACAAATCTACGCCTCAGAACTTATATAGGCTTCAACCCTGAAGAGAAAGAAAAGCAGCAGGATGTCATTATAAATATTGAGATACAGTACCCTGCCAGCCATGGTTTCTCCGAAGATGATGTTGATAAAGCACTGAATTACAAAACCATTACCAAACAAGTCATTAAGCATGTTGAAGAGGGAAAGTTCCTCTTGCTGGAAAAGCTGGTAGCCGATGTACTGGAGATATGTACCCTTCATCCATGGACGGTTTACGCAAAAGTTACCATCGACAAACCCCACGCGCTGCGTTTCGCTGACTCAGTTTCCCTTTCCCTTGAATGGAAGAAAGATTAGCTTCTTACTAATGCATGAAAATTAATCATGCATTCTTTGATTATCTCAACTTGAGAATCTGGGAATCCGTTCTAGGCTTCCCTTATATCCGCCCATCAGGGATGTACACAACTCAGGGAGAGTAGTAATGGATATAAACCAATTCCAGCGTATTATTCGTAGCGTCGTCAATGACGAAAATGCCCTCCTCTGGCTGAACAGCCAAGACCGCCATCAGTTCTGCAAAGACCTTATTGGACAACTAGATGAACATGAAGTGGTGCTGAGCATCATCGAAGAGGTGCTCTACGAATTACTTGAACGCAGGGCGGAAGATAAGTTTGCTAACTACTTTCAGGGAGATGGGGTAACTATTCTGGAAAGTGGCCATAGTATTCCCGCCACCGTAATAGAGCGCAGTCACAGCGAAGATACTCTCGTTGTTCAGCTCGACAAAACCTTTGCAGATGGGCACTTTGAAGAGGACCGTTGCGGTGAAGTGATCGTTTTTCACCGCAGCCATGATCAGGTTTATGTACATACAGAAGGAAGAAAGCTCAGCCGCCTCATTCCTGGCAGGCGTTATGTAGAATATTCAACTGAACATCTGCAAAGCCGGTTTGAACAGTTAAATCATAAAAAAGCAGGTTAGCTATCTTCTTTGAGAATAGGTAAAGGGCAGTTCATAACTGCAGCAATACTGGTGATCATTTCACGCTCAACAACGGTGATCTGATCATCTTGCTCAATACACTTTTTAAGCCCATTTAACATCCGCGGTTTAATCAAAGGGTAGGCTGCTGCCATCTGATTTACAGCCTGCATAAATTCCGGCAGACCGCACTCTTCTATAGGTAACAGTTCGAGGTTGTATAAACCCGCCGCACCTGCGCCCCGATTAAACGCACGCTCTTTCTCGTCACTATCTGTATGGCCGTAATGTGCCAGAAGAGATAAAACAATTCGGTACTCATTACTTAGCTGGGGTATCTCTTTGTATTTCAGGCGACTACTGTTATCTGGTTCAAACTCCCCTGATAGATAGCGATGTACCAGCTGGAACAAACACCACTCAAACAGATCGGTCTGTTTATCTGCTCTGATCAGTTTCATCAAAGTTCTTTTAAAAACCTTATACTGATTGTTCGACATGCTCTTTAAGGCAGGAAGTAACAACTCGATAAGAGGCAATCGAAACCGCTCAGGCAAAGCATCTAATTCTTGCAGAGATTTCCCCACGAGAGATTCAGCACCGCGAACGCCACTTTCAGAAACGATCGCAAGCTGAGCCTCTCTTAACTGCTCGTTTTTACTGACTAACAAACCAAAACAGATCGCTATCGCCCCTAAAGGATCTTTAGCCTGGGTGTAGAGATGTTCAGGTATTGAATCAATTTCAATCCGAATATCGTCAAGGGAATGCGGCTCGCCCTGAAGATCGATCCCCGCACTTACAGCAGCTCCAGTGACAACAACCTCTGCAAAACGATCTTTCTTGTTTTGTTCGATCGATTCGGCATCTTCCTGTTGCTTCCGCCCGCGCGTTTCACTGCCACGATGAAGGTAATTCCCGTCCCAATCCGAATCGATTCGCAAAATGCGATCAACAATACTCGGATGAGTCGCATACCAACCACTCATTTTATGGATTGCCTGGCCAAAAAACATATGACTGATTTCACTTCGATGCTGATTGTTAATCTCCGTTCCAGCACTAAATCCGCCAATAAGTTTAAGCGCGTTGCCAATACCATCGGGGTTACGGGTGAATTGAACAGCACTGGAATCTGCCAGGAACTCTCTCTGTCTGCTTACAGCTGCTTTGATCAGATTGCCAAAGAATGTTCCAAGCCAGCCAATCACAACCAACGCTATGCCTAATGCCGCGACCCGACCATCCGAACGACGATTACCGCCACTTCTGGCCAGAATTTCACCCACCAAACCTATAAATACAATCCCATGGAGCAACGCTATAAGGCGTAAATTTAAACGCATATCTCCGTTTAAGATATGGCTGAATTCGTGAGCGACCACCCCTTGTAGCTCATCTCTTTTGAAATGAGTAATGCATCCCTTGGTCACCCCGATAACCGCATCGGTAGGCGAGTTACCAGCAGCAAATGCATTGATACCAGGCTCATGCTCTAAGAGGTAAACCGGCGGCACAGGCATACCCGATGCCAAGGCCATCTCCTCGACTACATTCAAGACCTGTCGCTGATCGGGATCTTCCGTATTGGTTTGGATGCGAACCCCACCCAACGCTTCTGCAACAGCTTTGCCCCCAGAAGAGAGCTGAAACCATTTATAGGTGATGGCACAAAATACCGCCCCCCCTACTCCAAGGCTGATTAACCCGAACGTATGCCAACTAAATAACCGGGAAATACTATCAGGATCTGTTTGAGCAATAACGCTCAATCCTTGCTGCATAGTCTCATCATTAGTCATAAACCAAACGGTAAGACCAATAAGCAAGTTGGTGATAAAAATTAAACTCAGAACGGCTGCGACAAATAGAACCACCAGCCATCCGGTATTCTTCCTTGCCTTATCCTGCTGGGAGAAGAAATCCATCTAAGCGACGCCTACTGCAATCAGAAATCTACTTTTGGCGCAGCCTGAATCTGAGCACTATCTTCAAACTCAAGCAAACGTGCATTAGTCGGGTGGCCAAACATGCCTGCGAAGAAAACTGGCGGGAACGTCTGTCGGTAAGTGTTGTATTCAGTGACCGCATCATTAAAGGCCTGACGGGAAAATGCGACTCTATTTTCCGTAGTGGTTAACTCCTCTGAAAGCTGCATCATATTTTCATTTGCTTTCAGATCAGGATAGTCCTCCATCACGATATTCATCTTACCCAAAGCGCTCTGTAATGCATTTTCAGCGCCTGACAACTGCTTTAAAGCATCATCACTCACCGTCGCCGCTGCGCCCTTCAGCAAAGCCGCAGCTTCATTACGTGCACTAATGACCGCCTCCAGCGTTTCCTTTTCATGCTGCATGTAACCTTTAGCGACCTCAACCAGATTAGGGATAAGGTCATAACGACGTTTAAGCTGCACCTCGATTTGCGAGAAACCATTTTCATAGCGGTTTTTCAACTTGACCAGGGTGTTGTATATGCTGACTACATAAAAAACAGCGCCTACTACGACAACCAGAAAGATAATCGATCCAACGTCCATCATTAGCTCCTTTGACGGTTACGAATACAGTAAAACCACAGGTTAAACCGACTATAGTTCAGATAGAAAAAGGATGGAACAGCCCCTCGAAACTAATAAGGTCGCTGTCTCACTTTTAATAACCTAGCGCTTTACCTAGATCATCAAGAAGCGCAATAGCTGATATTTCCTGACAACCGCTACGATCAGTTCCCGACCAAAGGGGTGAGAAATCACCTAAGCCTTTGCTCTCAGCGGCCTGGCGCAAAGCGACAAGGTCCGGAGTTGCGTAGGGGAACGCCGGCGCTTTTGGATTAAGATCACCTAGAGATTGCATCAAACGGTTTCGGATACCACGTGCTGGGCGACCCGAAAACAGATTAGTCATCGCTGTGGAGGATTGCGACGTTTTAAGCGCCTGACGATGAACTGCGCTGGTTTTCGACTCATCACAGAGCAAAAAGATTGTGCCCAGCTGAACGGCCTCAGCCCCCATATCAAGCGCACGTTTTATTCCAGCCGCATTGGAAATTCCCCCCGCAGCTATGACTGGAACGGAGAGTTGCTTCGTACAGCATTCAAGAAGTTCAAAGGTTGGTGTCTGCGTGCCCAGATCTTCACTCACAAACATACCGCGGTGCCCACCCGCTTCGACACCTTGAGCAATCACAGCATCCACTCCCTGCGCTTCCAACCATAGCGCCTCTTCGAGGGTAGTTGCAGAAGAAATAATGATACTCCCCCAGGCTTTAACACGATTTAGCAATGTCATCTCTGGCAGTCCAAAGTGAAAACTCATAACGGGCGGGCGATAGGGCTCAATACGATCGGCCATCTCATGACTGAATGGCAATCTTAAAGCCGATTTATTGGGGGTGGGATCTATAGCTAACTCGGCATAAAAACCTGCTAAACATTGACGCCACTCAGCCAATGCCTGTTCCGTTACTGAAGGCATCTGGTGACAAAAGAAATTGAGGTTATATGGACTGTCAGATTTTTGCCTAAATTGCTCTAATTCCGCTGCTGCCTGATCTGGACTTAACATACCACAAGGAATGGAACCTAAAGCCCCTGCCTTTGAAACAGCTTCAGCAAGCTCAAAGTTTTGCGAACCCGCCATCGGAGCCTGAATGATCGGCAGTTCCAAGCCCAGCCTATCCATTAAACTCACAGCAATACCCTCTATCGATCATTTGAAGAGAAAAGCTTAGGCAAAACTGATTACTATCACTAATGATTTATTAAGAACAGTGGATTCTCTCTGATCGATACTTCTGGAATCTACACATAAGCATCAAAGCAATGAACAATAAGAGGGGCAGGCTAACATCTATTCACATTCAGCACGCAGAATGTTCTTTACACATGAATCAAATCCTCAGTTAACCAAGTCGGTTTTTGTACGATTAATTAAAAAATCCTTTGCTGTCAGGGAACTATTCGCAGAATTTATACTCATTACGAAGTACAAATAACCGCGGAGATTTAAGTATGGCCACATTCCTATATGTCATGGACCCAATGTGTAGTTGGTGCTGGGCATTTACACCGGCCATTAAAGCACTGAAGTCTCGCTATCCAGAGTATTCGTGGCAATACATTATGGGTGGCTTAGCACCCGATTCAGATCAGCCTATGCCTGCTGAAATGCAAGACAAGATCTCTTCGATCTGGAAACATATTGAAACTAAAACCGGGACTGACTTTAACCATGACTTTTGGGCTCACAACACTCCCAGAAGAAGTACTTACCCAGCATGCAGGGCAGTTATCAGTGCTGAAATTCTAAGAAACGGCGCAAGTGAAGATATGGCTCGGGACATCCAAAAAGCATATTACCTTGACGCCCAAAATCCCTCTGACATTTCAACGCTAACCTGTGCAGCTGAAAGGCTTGGGTTTGATAAAACTGACTTTGAAACTCAGCTCAATAGCGATTCCACTCAACAAGAACTAGAAAAGCACCTGTTTTACAGTCAGCAACTTGGCGCACAGGGGTTCCCATCGCTGTTCATATTGCATGAGGAGAAGATACGGGCAATTAGCTACGGTTATTGCACAAGTGAAGAAATTTTATTGCGGGCAGATCAAGCTATCGGGAAGGAATAAGGCGAGGCAACTGAGTGCCTCGCCTGAAGGTGATTAGTCACGAACGACAGAAACATCTTCTGCCTGAAGACCTTTATCACTCTCACGTACATAAAAGCGTACTTTCTGACCTTCGGCCAGAGAACGGTGACCACGGCCTCGGATATTACGAAAATGCACAAATACATCATCGTCTTCACCGCGGGTAATAAAGCCAAAGCCTTTAGACACATTAAACCACTTCACGGTGCCCTGTTCGCGATCGTCATTTTCATCAACGTACTCCTCAACCGTTCCATTAGAAACTGTTGAAGAATCAGCCGAAGAACTTCCGCCCATTGCAGCAATAGAAGATGCAGCAAAAGTTACAACAAACACAATGGCTAGCGCCACGATATTAGATAACTCAATCTCAACACTTGCTACCGAACTTAACAGAACAGGCACTAAAACAGCCGCGATAGCACTCACAATCAGACTACGAATCAACTGATTAACCCTCATTTATTTATTGTCATTTATCACATTTATAAGCACTTGTTATGGCAGGACTAAACAAAAACCCTACCAAGCAGAGAGATATATCGAATTTCATGATTTTTTTCAATAGCTTATAAAACCAATACTGTTCAACATCACTCTATTTCCAGATTTTCCACTCTATATGCAAAGCAATGAAGCCCGTAATGCAGATGCGAAAAGGAGAATATTCTGCATATACAGCGGAACCTCCCATCATACCTCGAAACCCACGCATGACCTAAATAATTCAACAGTTCCACTAAAAAAATCGCCCCTCCTGCTTCGCTCTGCAACGCACAAAAAACGCTGATTAACAAAGGACTTAACAAACAAAATCGTAATGACCGGCACGTTCGTTTAATATCCCGCTCTGATAAACTATGCTAATCCTTAGTCCGACGCTGTATGGAATAAATGAATGAATCAACAAGAGCGTATTGATGAACTTGAATCACGTGTTGCCTTTCAAGAGGACACGCTGGATAAGTTAAATGAAATAGTATCGCGGCAAGAGATCGAAATTGAGCGATTAACCCGAATGATCAAAGTCATCAATCAACAAGTTAAGAATATCAACCTGGATCAGGGCCCAGGCAATCCAGAAGACGAGCCTCCACCGCCTCATTACTAAGCGATCGACAGGAATAAAAATGACTTTAACGCAGCGGATAGTACATAGCCTCGGGCAAGCATTTATTAAACTGGTTACCCGACCTCAGTTGGTCAATCCGCAACTTCTACTCCCGCAGCGCCAACCGGGAACCAAAGTTTATTATGTTCTGGAAACAGACCGGCTGAGCCATCAACTATTGCTGCGTAACATCCTTAACAAGCAACAACGCCAGCTTGATGAGGCGCAGGTACTTTTCGCCGATTCAGAAGGGCGGGCTCCACTTAGGGAGACCCTACTCGAACTCATCGATACCCAAAAAAGCAATCCTGAACTGAATACACTCATTATTCCGGTTGCCATTTTTCATGGACGCCTCCCTCACAGAGAAAAGTCATTACTTAATCTTCTTTACGCTGAAACCTGGCATAAAGCCGGGCCTGTAGGTAGTTTCTTCCAGCTACTAGTCAATGGCAGACAAACCCTACTTAGAGTTGATGAGCCGCTTCAGTTGAGCCAACTGATAGACAAAGAAGATTCAACCGACGCAGTCTCTCGTAAAACCGCCCGAGTACTTCGTACACACTTTAGTATCGTACGTAAATCCATCATCGGACCGGATCTATCGCACAGAAGAACCCTGATTTCTTTAGTACTCAACCATCCAGAAGTTCAGAGCGCCATTGATCAGCAAGCAGCTGAGCACGGCACGAGTCGGCATAAGATCGAACGCCACTGCATCAAGACACTGGATAAAATTGCTGCGAACTTCAGTCCAACGACTGCGCGTATCCTTGACCCAATACTGAACTGGCTATGGCATCGCTTATACCGCAAAGTGCGTATCCATAATATTGAGACCGTCCAAGAGATCGCTAAGACACACCATCTCATTTATCTGCCTTGTCATCGTAGTCATATGGATTACCTGCTTCTTTCGTGGGCACTCTATCGACATGGCTTAATGATTCCTCACGTTGCTGCAGGAGAGAACCTGAACATTCCAGTTATAGGTAGCATTCTGAAGCGCGGCGGAGCCATTTTCATGCGCCGCAAGTTTCATGGTGATCCTTTATATGCCTGCTTATACAAGATTTATCTGGAACAGATGAGCCATCGAGGCCACTCCCTCGAGTACTTTATTGAAGGGGGAAGAAGCCGCACAGGACGTTTGCTGCCTGCTAAAACAGGCTTACTCTCAATGACTATTGAGTCCTCCAGAGAGGGAAGCCCAAAGCCCGTAGCACTGATCCCTATCTGGATAGGCTATGATCGTTTGGTGGAAAGCAAAAGCTACCAACAGGAACTTGCCGGTAGTAAAAAAACCAAAGAATCATTCCTCAATTTCTTCTCAAACTTTCGGATTCTGAAAGAGAAGTTCGGGGATACTTATCTAAGTTTTGGCACACCGATCAAACTGGAGCAACACTTACACCCCGAACTCCCGCTACAGGATGATGTAAACCAAGTTGCAAGCAAGGTAATGAGCGAAATTAATCAGGCTTCTGCGGTTCCCTCAAGCAGCTTGATTGCGACCTGTTTACTGGGTGGCAGCACGCTGCAGTCTGTCGCTGAACTTTCGGATAAAGCGAACCGACTGCATCAGTTAATAAAACAAACACACCCTGAGACAGGCCTACTCCCTGAGAGCAAGGCTTCTGAATGGATCAATGATGCTCAGCAAATGGGCCAGCTTTCACTCAATCTTAACCTCGTTGAGCTTAGTCAGGCTCAGGCTCAGGAGATGAGTTTCTACCGAAATAATATCCATCATCTGCTCATCCTTTCCGGGCTTTATTTATTACTTGCCCACAGACTGGAAAACCCTAAAACTCAGGTTATTAATCGCATCATCAGATCCCTCTACCCGTTCATACAAGCAGAGCTTTTTTTACCGCACAAAGTGGACGAACTGACAGATCATCTTCGCCATATTCGAAATATCCTTGTAGAACAGAACTTGCTCGAAGAAAGTTCAACTCAGAGCTGGGAAATTACCGCGAACCCACTTGTTAATACGTTGATTCTAACCATTGAACCTATTCTTCTGCGCTATTACATCGTGCTCAAAGTATTAGCACGATACGAGCAGATCAGCAGCGACGATCTGATCCATACCAGCCAGAGTATTGCAGAACGGATTCATAAAGAGTTTGGCTACAGCACCCCTGACTACAAAGATGAACGCATACTGCGCGCATTTGCAAAACAACTGCTGGAGCTTAACTTTGCGAAGAAAGAAGACGATAGACTGATGCGCAACTTTGATCACGACAGCTTATTCAGACAAGCTTCGCAGATTCTGCGCCCACACATGATTTCTTTAGTGGACAAGCAGTTACATCACTAGCCTTGTAATTTTTTTAATGGGTAGATGTCATAGCGGCTCGACTTTCCTTCGAATTGCAGACTCGGTTTGCGATCCGCAAGAAAAGGCGCTTTACGCGGCCGCTTAACCACAACACGGTTTTCCGCTATGGATAACGCCGAATCTAACAAAAGATCGGCATCCAGATCATCGCCTACCACTGGACGAAATGTGCGCATCTCCTTTTTGACGAGCGCACTCTTATCGTTATGTGGAAACATCGGATCCAGGTACACCACCTGATAGCGTACACCCTGCTGAGCCTGTTCCTGCATCCATTCGATACTATTCGCATTGATCAGTTGCATTCGGGCAATAATATCAGCCACCTCAGATTGCTCAGCCCGTTGCAAACCATTTTCTAGCAAGGCGTGAACTATAGGCGAGCGCTCCAATAGAGTGACATCACAGCCAAGCGTTGCCAGAACAAAGGCATCTTTACCGAGACCAGCAGTAGCATCGAGTATTTGTGGTGTAACCCCACCCTTGATACCCACAGCCTTAGCAATCATCTGCCCTTTACCACCACCAAACTGGCGACGATGAGCGACCGAACCTGTAACAAAATCCGCATAAGTGGGGCCTGGCGCTTTTTTTCCGGTAGGCTGCAGGCAAACACCGCCATCAGAAACTTCAAGCCACAATTCTGGCTCATCACACTGATAATCATCGGCGAAAGGCAAAGAGAGCCGCTTAGCAAGTTCCCTCGCAGGAACAATGGAGGATTCATCCATCGCTTTTATTACCACAGCATCTTTCACAGCAGGATTACCAGTATTACTCATAGAAAACCATTATTGGGTTGAGAACCAGAGTCCCAATAGGAAAACACCCAGAATTAAGCGATAGACAACAAACGGCTGCATACCAATACGATCCAGCCACTTAAGAAAGAAATGAATACAGCTAAACGCACTAACACCCGCTATCAGTGTTCCCAATGCGACCATACCCCATGGAGCACTATCGCCAAGGGCGATCAAATCCAGCGTTTTTATCAGCCCGGCTCCCAATATGACGGGGACAGATAAGAGAAAAGAAAACCTGGCTGCCGAATGTCGATCCATACCAAGCATCAATGCAGTTGAAATAGTGATACCACTACGAGAGGTGCCAGGCACCAATGCAACCGCTTGAGCAGCACCAATCATAAGTGCATCTTTTAACCGTATAGTATCCAATGTTCTGGACTCTGTACGAAACAGATCAGCCCAACACAACACAGCACCGAATATGAGGGTGGTTCCCGCGATAACTAAAATCGAACGTAGATGGTTATCAATCAGTTCATTCAGTAATAAGCCGGTTATTAGGGCCGGTACCGTTGCTGCAATAACAAACCAAGCCAAACGCGAGTTTGAGGAATGCTTGCCTGACAAACTTCCAAGCCAAGCGATAAACATCTGTAACAGATCGTTGCGAAAGTAGATAACAACAGCGAGCAGAGTTCCAACATGAACACCTACATCAAAAGCCAGCCCCTGATCTGGCCAGCCAAATAGCTGCGAAGGCAGAATCAGATGCGCAGAACTGCTGATAGGTAGAAATTCTGTCAATCCTGAAGTAAGGCCAGAATAATGACCTGTAATAATTCCATTTATTGTTGATCCTTTTTTTTCCAGGCTACTTCATCTCTAAGATAAACAGGTAACGCATCGGCGGCTGCTACGGTTTTGCTTTGCCACTCAGGCAAAGCTATTTTCAGCATACATGACGCCGATGGATAATATGTTTCAGCACTTACATTGATTTTCGCTTGCGTGTCTTCACTCATAGAATCCACATAGCGCCAACCACTGCCGACTGCCAGGTAAGCACCTTCACTAAGTTGCAAATCAGATGGCGCTGAAACTTGTTCAGTCAGTACGGTTTGTGGGCAACCCTGCTCTATCACATAACTAGCCACATAGATTTCATCCATGCGCGCATCTAAGGCAGCTACGACTTTAACCGCTCCCTCTTTCTCATAAGCTGCAAGCGCCAGAGATTCCAGAGTTGATACAGGAATGACAGGCAGGTCGGCTGCATAGGCAAGCCCCTGGGTTACACCCGTGGCAATACGAATTCCCGCAAAAGAACCCGGCCCTCGACCGAACGCCAATGCATCCAAGTCAGAAACCGCTACACCATGTTTGTTTAACATAGCCTCGACCATCGGCAGTAACTGCTGGGTATGCTGGCGGGGAATAATTCGAAAATCCTCGCGGATGTCGCCATCCAGGTACAGTGCTACTGAACAGGCATCGGTGGAGGTATCTAACGCGAGGATTTTAGTCATTATTCAAAGTCACTATCTATTCTTGAAGCCATTCGGCTTATTTCAGGGTGCGAATTCTACCTGTCAGGCATTTGCAATGCACCTATAACAAATCATCACCCCAACATGGCAGAAGCGTCTGCTTAATATCCAGCTGGTTTAAAATACGCGCCACAACAAAATCGATCATATCTTCAATCGACTGCGGACGATTATAAAAACCGGGGCTAGCTGGAATCACCACCGCTCCCATACGCGTCAACTTCAACATATGCTCAAGGTGAATCTCTGAATAAGGCGCTTCTCTGGGCACCAGAATGAGCTGTCTACGCTCTTTAAGTGCCACATCCGCGGCCCTTTCTATCAGGTTATTACTTGCTCCTGTTGCAATCGCTGAAAGCGAACCTGTACTACATGGACATACCACCATTTTGCTAGGCGCACCTGATCCAGAAGCTACCGGAGCCATCCACTGCTCTTTACCAAAGACTTTCAATTGTCCTTCATCAGCAGCGTACAATTTAGCCAGATAGGCTTCTTGCTCAGATGGAGTACCCGGCATTTTCAGATCGGTTTCAGTATTAATAACGATCTGTGCAGCCCGAGATATCATGACAAAAACCTGAACACCTTCAGACAGCAAACACTGCAATAAGCGCAGCCCGTACTGAGCGCCCGAAGCGCCCGTTATCGCCAAACTAATTCTTTCTTGCACGATTCTTACAATCTCTATGTCGAAACAATGTAAATAATTATTGCTTTGCCCGAAGCGCATCAAGCAGTCGATGGTGAATACCTTCGAAGCCACCATTGCTCATTATCACTACATGGGCACCCGGCGTTATCTGATCAACCAGATCCGATATAAGTACCTCTGTATCAGAATAGACGACAGCCGGTACCTGACCTTGCTCAACAACCTTATCCAATGACCAGTTCAAGCCTTGTGGTTGATACCAGAACACCTGATCTGCCTGATTGACAGAATCGGCGAGCATACCCTGATGAGTACCCAGGCGCATGGTATTAGAGCGCGGTTCTATAACCGCGACAACCTTGGCCTCACCAACCTGAGCCCTAATCCCTTCCAGCGTGGTTTCAATCGCGGTTGGGTGATGAGCAAAATCATCATAAACCTTGATACCATCGACCTCCCCCAACAGCTCCATTCGCCGTTTAACACCACCAAACTCATTAAGGGCTTCGATGGCATGAACCGGTTGAACTCCAACATTGCGCGCCGCAGCGATGGCAATTAATCCATTATTTACACTGTGCTTACCGGTCATTGACCAATTAACCACACCCTGCACCGCCCCCTGATGCAGAACTTCGAAGCAACGACCATCTTCGCTCAAAAGCCGAGCCTGCCACTCACAGTCATCGTTTTGCAATGACGTTCTCACAACCGGGCTCCAGGCCCCCATCTCCAGCACCTCATCCAGTGCACTCTCCCCCTGAGGCAAAATAATCTGCCCATTGCCTGGAACGATGCGCACAACATGATGAAATTGCCTTTGAATAGCAGCCAGATCCGGGAAAATATCTGCATGATCATATTCAAGGTTATTCATTACGAGCGTTCGGGGATGATAGTGCACAAACTTAGAACGTTTATCGAAGAAAGCCGTGTCATACTCATCAGCCTCGATAACAAAGAAAGGGGATTCACCGACCCGCGCTGATATACCAAAATTCAGCGGCACGCCTCCGATTAGAAACCCTGGCTGCATCCCCGCATGTTCCAGAATCCAGGCCAACATAGTCGAGGTTGTGGTTTTGCCATGTGTCCCTGAGACCGCAAGTACCCATTTATCTTGCAGCAGGTATTCAGAGAGCCATTGAGGACCTGAGGTATATTTCAAACCTTTGTCCAGCACATATTCAACTGCAGGATTACCTCGGGACATAGCGTTACCGATCACGACTAAGTCAGGCTCAGGATTAAACTGTTCAGGCCCATAACCCTGAATCAACTCGATCCCCTGCTCTTCTAACTGCGTACTCATCGGGGGATAAACATTCTTATCCGAACCCGTCACTTTATGACCCAATTGCTTAGCTAAAATAGCCAGGGAACCCATGAAGGTTCCGCAGATCCCTAATATATGAATATGCACTAATAAACTCCTTACTTTATCCGACCATCTTACCAGTTTTTATAAGGCCTTGAGGAGGAATTAACCATTTCCATTCTCGATACGACTTAGTGACTGTTTTTTGCACTTTAACCAATGCATTTCATATAAGTTTCACGTAAAATTCACGACCAAATTCCAACCACTCTAATCAGAGAGAAAATACTAGAATGCTTCTGCTGAGCCAGTTCCTGAAACAACAGGATACCGAAGACACACTCGTCGATTTAATTGGCACTTTAATGCTTGCCTGTAAAGAAGTTGCAATCCAACTTCGTGAAGGCGAATTAGCTGGAGTTTTAGGGTCAACTGACAACACCAATGTCCAGGGCGAAACCCAGAAAAAAATGGATGTCATCGCCAACGACCTTTTGAAGAAGTTCCTACTGGATAACCCTCTGGTTGCTGGCCTTGCATCTGAAGAGGAAGATCATCCTGTAGGTGGCAATCCTGAAGGGAAATACCTGGTAATTTTTGACCCGCTGGACGGCTCATCCAACATTGATATCAATGTTTCCGTCGGCACTATTTTCTCTATTCTTGAACTCCCGGAAGGCATGGACCCAAGCCAGGATGAAGCTTACCTTCAGTGCGGTCGTAAACAAGTTGCAGCTGGATATGTTCTTTATGGCCAGTCCTCTGTACTGGCTCTGACAACAGGGCACGGTGTGAACTTCTTCACTCTGGCTCACACGGGTGACTTTATCCTGACTCGAGAGCAGGTTCAGATTCCAGCGGATACCAAAGAGTTTGCGATCAATATGTCTAACCATCGCTTCTGGGAAGAAGAGATGCGCAACTATGTAGGCGATCTGCTTCAGGGCTCAGAAGGCCCTCGTGGTAAGAACTACAACATGCGCTGGATCGCATCAATGGTAGCTGAAGTTCATCGTGTACTTACGCGTGGCGGCATCTTTACTTACCCATGGGATGGCCGAGACCCAAGCAAGCCAGGCAAGCTTCGCTTGATGTATGAAGGCAACCCAATGAGCATGCTGATTGAGCAAGCGGGCGGCATCTCTAGTACCTGCTACAAGAACATTATGGATCTTGAGCCTCAGCGCATCCACCAACGTAGCGCGGTTGCCCTGGGTTCAAAGAATGAAGTTGAAGCACTTTTAACCTACCATGCCGAGTCAGGTGATGGTCAGGCAGCAAAACTGAATATCTGAGTACACTTCAGCTTTAAGTAGTATTCATTACCGATCAAGTCTGGGACATAATCCCCAGACTTTAGATTTTTATATTTTTAAAAACTGCTTACAGGAAGACAATCATGGGCTTCGCACAAGTACCTGCAGGTTAAAGACCTGCCAAACGATCTGTACGTGATCATTGAAATCCCGGCTGAGAGCTCTCCGGTTAAATACGAAATCGAGAAAGACGAAGACGCGATTTTTGTTGACCGTTTCATGG
>NZ_CH724127.1:2980-75072 GCF_000153345.1 Neptuniibacter caesariensis | reverse complement strand
TTAGAGAGATGGACGGTGAGCCAGAGCTAGCAGAAGCCTGGCAGCGTTACCATTTGATTCGTTCGGTTATGCGTAATGATGAAGTTGCTGAGCCAAAATTAGATATCAGTTCGCAAGTTATGGCTGCACTTGATGCCGAGCCAGCATTCCAAGTTGAGAGTGAAACTCAATCTCAACAGCGTAGCGATCAGGACACAAGCAGGTTTCAGTTTTGGAAACCTCTTGCCAGTATGGCGGCTGCGGCTTCAGTTACGGCAATGGTGATTCTTGGTGTTCAGAATGTTGAGCAGGGTAATCAAACTATCGTAGATAATCGTCCCGCGTATACATTACCAGCGAATTCTGTATCAGGTGATATTGTTCGTGCGCAATTTGGTAATCGCAATATGATTGTCGAAAATGGCCAGGAGCCAGAGATTATTCGTCTATCACAGGGGATAGAGCGTTATATTGATCAGCATGAGCATATGCTTTCTGAAAAGCAGTCTAACTGGCAGGCTTCGTGGCTTCCTGAAGGCTTTAGAGGGATGAAGCGTGAAGTAATGGCTCATGCTGAGGTTCAGGTATTTAGCAACGGCAGGAACTCATTCACGGTTTGCGTTGAAGATTATGGTCGCCAGACTGTTCCTGAAGGTGTTGCTCAGTCCGGAGAAATGGTTGCTGTTGGTAAACGGATCGGTGATCAGTTTGTCACAGTCGTCGGTGATGTACCTTTAATGATTGCAGAACGTATAGCTTCTTCTGTTGAGCGTCGATGATTGAAGAACAAGGTAAAGTTGTAGAGATTGATGCAACTGGTGTATGGGTTGAAACTGTACGCCAGAGTGCATGTGCTAGTTGTGCGGCCAGGAATGGCTGTGGTCAAAAGTTATTAGCAAGTGCAGGTCAGGGGAAGCGTTTTATTTTTCGGGTTAATAATCCCGACGATATTATTGTCCATGAGAATGATGATGTGCTTCTAGGGATCGAGGAGGGGGCTTTCCTCAGGGCAACTTTGTTCATGTACCTGATTCCTCTGCTAGCTTTGTTTGTTGGTGCTGTCATTGGTAACTACCTCTTTGTTAACGAAATTGCCACGATTGTATTTTCATTTCTGGCGCTGACGCTTAGTTTTGTTTTTGTTCGTTATGGTAGTCAGCCACTCTTTCGTTCTTATCGATACCAGCCCGTATTAATGAAAGTTATTTAATTCGAAGTAAGGTAGAAATAGGTGATTGTTTTATGAGAACTATTACAAAGCTGATTTTTACTTGTTTAGTCATGGTGGTCTTGCCAGTTAATGCAGCGGGACTTCCAGATTTCAAGTCTTTGGTAAAAGAATCCTCTCCAGCTGTGGTCAATATTAGTACTGTTCAAAAGTCTAATTCCACAAGGGGGATGAATCCATTTTCAGGTCCAAATGGCGAAGAGATCCCAGAGATCTTTCGACATTTCTTTCGTATGCCTGAGGGCGGCCAAGGGGAGCGGCCAAAACGCCGTACCCCGCAGTCTCTGGGCTCAGGTTTCATTATTTCTGAAGACGGCTATTTGCTGACCAATCACCATGTTATTGCTGATGCAGATAAAGTCATTGTGCGCTTATCCGATCGCAGGGAACTTGAGGCTGAGGTTATTGGTTCTGATGAGCGGTCTGATGTTGCGTTATTAAAAATAGATGCGGAAGACCTTCCGACGGTTAAAGTAGGTAAATCAGCAAAGTTAGAAGTTGGTGAATGGGTCCTGGCAATAGGTTCTCCATTTGGCTTCGACCACAGTGTTACTGCCGGAATTGTAAGCGCTAAAGAGCGTGCCCTTGCCAACGAAACCTACGTGCCATTTATTCAAACCGATGTAGCTATCAATCCTGGCAACTCGGGGGGGCCGCTGTTTAACCTCGATGGTGAGGTGATTGGCATCAACTCGCAAATTTATACACGTTCTGGTGGATTTATGGGATTGTCTTTTGCGATTCCTATTGATGTGGCTATGAATGTGGCAGATCAACTGAAAAGTCACGGGTTTGTTACACGTGGGTGGTTAGGTGTCATCATTCAGGAAGTTAACCGTGACCTTGCTGAATCCTTCGGCTTAGAAAAGCCTGCAGGTGCATTAGTTGCTAAAGTTCTGCCTGATAGCCCGGCGTTAAGTGGAGGTCTTCAGGAGGGCGATATTATCTTACGATTTGAAGGTCGAGAGGTTATTCGTTCCTCAGATTTACCGCATTTCGTTGGTCGTGTGAAACCAGGCAAAAAGGCAAAAGTTGATATAGTACGAGGCGGTAAAAGCAAAACTTTGAGGGTCGAAATAGGCACTTTGCCTGGCAAAGAGGCGTTGGCAAAAGCCGATTACGGTCAGCCACAGGAATCTCGAGAAAACTCTTTGGAAATTCAGGTCTCGGAACTTGATCAAAAGCGAAAAGAGAAATGGCAGGTTAGTGCTGGAGTAGTGGTTAAGCGAGTGATGCAAGGTCCAGGCGCGGAAGCCGGTTTAATGGTTGGTGATGTTATTACCATGTTAAACGGTGAACAAATTGATTCTGTCACGCAGTTCAATGCTGTTGTTGCGGATCTGCCTATCGGGAAATCTGTCCCAATGCGTATTGTTCGACGTGGTAGCCCGATGTTTATCCCATTAAAGATAAGTAACTGATTGCAAACAGCAAGTGATAGGGGGCATATGCCCCCTTTTTCATAGCCCGAATCAACCAAATACTGTAAACTTGCGCCTTTTAAGCGACATATAAAGCGGTATCCAGCACGTGAGCAATCTAGAACATATCCGTAATTTTTCCATCATCGCCCATATCGACCATGGCAAGTCTACTCTGGCAGATCGTTTCATTCAGATGTGCGGTGGTTTGAGTGATCGAGAAATGGAAGCTCAGGTACTGGATTCAATGGATCTGGAGCGTGAACGCGGGATTACGATCAAGGCGCAGAGTGTAACACTTAACTATACCGCCAAAGATGGGAATACCTACCAATTGAACTTTATCGACACGCCAGGGCATGTCGACTTTTCATATGAAGTATCTCGCTCACTTGCTGCCTGCGAAGGCGCTTTGTTGATTGTTGATGCTGCTCAAGGTGTTGAAGCTCAGTCAGTAGCTAACTGCTACACCGCGATTGAACAGGGCCTCGAGGTCGTTCCAATCCTTAATAAGATGGATCTACCTCAAGCAGAACCAGAACGAGTTCGTGTGGAAATTGAAGAGGTCATCGGAATCGATGCCACTGACGCTGTTCCATGCTCTGCAAAAAGTGGAATGGGTGTCGAAGATGTGCTTGAACAGCTGGTAAAGGATATCCCGCCACCTGAAGGTGATGTAGATGCACCGCTGCAAGCTCTGATTATTGATTCATGGTTTGATAACTATCTTGGTGTTGTTTCCCTGGTACGTGTTAATCAGGGAACCCTGCGTAAAAAAGATAAAATTCTGGTTAAGTCTACAGGCCAGAACTATCAGGTCGATTCTGTAGGTATCTTTACGCCAAAACAGACAGAAACGGGTGTTCTGCATGCAGGTGAAGTAGGTTTTATCGTTGCTGGCGTTAAAGATATTCATGGTGCTCCAGTCGGTGATACGTTAACCCATCTTAAAACGCCTGATGTAGATAGCCTGCCGGGTTTCCAAAAAGTGCAGCCTCAGGTTTACTCCGGCTTATTCCCAACCAGTTCTGATGATTATCAGGATTTTCGTGAAGCACTGGATAAATTAACTCTGAATGATGCATCGTTGTTCTTCGAACCGGAAACATCTGATGCCCTTGGGTTTGGTTTCCGTTGTGGCTTCCTGGGAATGCTGCACATGGAAATTATCCAGGAGCGTTTAGAACGCGAATATAATCTGGATCTGATTACGACAGCGCCAACAGTAATCTATGAATTAGAGATGAACAACGGCGATGTAATTCACATAGATAGCCCATCGAAGTTGCCTGACCCGGGTTCCATTAATGAGATGCGTGAGCCTATTGTTGAGGCAAATATTCTGGTACCTCAGGATTATCTGGGACAAGTCATCGGTCTGTGTGTCGAGAAACGTGGTATTCAAAAACAAATGAATTACGTAGGTAATCAGGTACAGGTTACTTATGAACTGCCGATGGCTGAAGTAGTACTGGATTTTTTTGATCGACTGAAATCGGTGAGCCGTGGTTACGCATCCCTGGAATACAACTTTGTGCGCTTTGAGCCTGCGAAGCTTGTTCGTATGGATATTCTGATTAATGGCGATAAGGTGGATGCGTTAGCGGTGATTCTACACCGTGATAATGCGCAATTCCGTGGCCGACAGCTTTGTGAAAAAATGAAAGAGGTCATTCCTCGTCAGATGTTCGATGTTGCGATTCAAGCGGCACTTGGCGGTAAGGTTATCGCTCGTACAACCGTAAAAGCATTGCGTAAGAATGTAACTGCGAAATGTTACGGTGGCGATGTCAGCCGTAAAAAGAAACTGTTGCAGAAGCAGAAAGAGGGTAAGAAACGTATGAAGCAAGTAGGTAGTGTAGAGATACCTCAGGATGCGTTCCTTGCCGTGTTAAAAGTTGATAGTTAATCAGAGTAAGGCGCTGTAGATGGATTTTGATTTTGCTATTGTTCTGGTAGCACTCACGTTTGTTGCTGGTCTTGTTTGGTTTTATGACCGAATTTCGCTGAAGCCTGTTAGAGAAGCGAAACTCCGTGATGCTCAGAGTAAAGTTGATGGTGCGTTGCCAGACACGGCTATAGTAGAAATTAATCGTGTATCGAGCTGGGTTGATACTGGAAGATCTATGTTTCCGGTGTTGTTGATCGTGTTAGTTTTACGATCTTTTCTGGTTGAGCCGTTCCAGATACCTTCAGGCTCAATGTTACCTACGTTAAAAATTGGCGACTTTATCTTAGTGAATAAGTTTCACTATGGCTTTCGTTTACCTGTTCTAAATACCAAGGTTATTCCGATGAATGACCCGCAGCGTGGTGATGTTGTGGTATTTAAATATCCTAAACAGCCAAGTGTTAACTATATTAAAAGGGTAGTGGGTATACCGGGTGATGTTATTCGCTACCAGAATAAAATCCTTTATATCAATGGTGTGCCCCAAGCTCAGGAATTATTGGCTCAGTTGCCTCCTAATCGTCCCCAGCGTTTAGTGATGCAGGAAAACCTGGATGGAGCGGCTCATCAAATCTATAAAGATTTGAACAGACCGTCGCAGAACATGCAGTGGACGGTTCCTGAAGGCGAGTACTTTATGGTGGGTGATAACCGCGATAACAGTAACGATAGCCGTTACTGGGGCTTTGTACCTGATGAATTGATTGTTGGTAAAGCGTTTGCTGTATGGATGCATTGGCCAACATTCTTAAGTGTGCCATCTTTTGGCGAAGTGCGTGTGATTGAATGAGGGAGTACTCAATGAAATCTCGTAAGCAGCAGGCAGGTGCTTCATTTTTCTCTATTTTAATTGTCCTGATTGTGGCTGGTTTCCTATTCTCAATAGCATTTAAGCTATATCCGGCTTATACCGATAATCTGACGGTTGAGTCTGTGATAGAGGATATGGTCTCTGACCGTGAACAGCTAAAAGCTGGGCCCGGTGGTCTGAAATCTAGCTTTATCAAGAAAATGCGGATAAATCAGGTCAAATTACCGCATAAAGATTCATTAGTGATTACTCGTAAGGAAGGCGTCATCCGCTTTATCGTAGATTATGAAGTCCGTATCCCGATGTTTTACAACGTTGATGCGGTTGTTGTGTTCAAAAAAGAATATGAAGCAATAGCACCTTGATAAAACCAGTTAATGAATTAGCGCGTCGAATTGGCCATGATTTTAGTGATCTGTCCCTTTTCGAATTGGCGCTTACGCATCGTAGTTGCGGAAAAAAAAATAATGAGCGTCTTGAGTTTCTAGGCGACTCTATCCTTAATTTTGTTATTGCTGACGATCTTTATGCTCGCTTTCCTAAGGCAAAAGAAGGCGAATTAAGCCGTCTTCGGGCCCGAATGGTGAAAGGTGTCACTTTATCTGAGGTTGCTAGAGAATTAGGTTTAGGCGATTACCTTCGTTTAGGTAGTGGCGAGTTAAAAAGTGGTGGCTTTCGTCGCGATTCTATCCTCGCAGATGCAGTTGAAGCCATTATTGGTGCGATCTATCTCGATTCTGATATGGATACGGCCAGGGCCTATATTCTTAAGTGGTTCGAACAGCGCTTAAGTACACTTGATCTGAATGAAAGCCTTAAAGATTCAAAGACAAGGTTGCAGGAGTTTTTACAATCGCGTCGATTGGCCCTGCCTGAATATGAATTAACTAATGTTGAAGGAGAAGCGCACGCGCAGACCTTCTATATTGACTGCCGTGTTTCGGGGTTAAATAACCCGGCGAAAGGAACCGGTAGTAGTAGACGTCAGGCTGAACAAGAAGCAGCTAAGAACGCACTGACTGCTTTGCAGGTGGAGAAATAATTATGGCTGAAGATTTAATGCACCTGCTGGAACCGCAAAATCCAGATCAGCGTTGTGGTTTTGTTGCTATTGTTGGGCGTCCAAATGTCGGTAAGTCTACGCTCATGAACCATATTCTTGGGCAGAAACTTAGTATCACTTCCAAGAAACCGCAGACGACCCGTCATCAGATTATGGGAATCAAAACCGAAGGCGATTTACAGATTGTCTACGTAGATACGCCTGGTCTGCATAAAGATGACGGAAAAAAAGCATTAAACCGTTATATGAATAAAGCGGCTTCCGACGCTTTGCGCGATGTAGATTTGATTGTTTTCATCGTCGATCGTACTGCCTGGACTGAAGAAGACCAGATGGTGTTGGATAAAGTGAAACATGCCCGATGCCCAGTTATTCTTGCAGTCAATAAAGTAGATCAGCTTAAGGATAAGGCTTCCCTACTCCCTCAGATGCAGTCGCATTCTGAGCGTATGGAGTTTGCTGAGATGATTCCATTATCTGCGAAACAGGGACATAACGTTGAGCAACTTGAGGAATTGATCGCTAGTTATATGCCAAAGGGTATGCATCATTTCCCTGATGATCAGTTGACAGACAAGAGCTCTCGCTTCATGGCTGCAGAGATGGTTCGTGAGAAGCTCATGCGCAATCTGGGTGATGAAGTACCCTATGGTACAACGGTTGAGATTGAAGAGTTCAAATATGCCGAGAATGGCGTTCTGCATATTAGCGCGCTTATTCTGGTTGAGCGGGATGGTCAGAAGCGTATCGTTATCGGAGACAAAGGCGATCGTATAAAAACAATCGGACGTGATGCTCGT
This sequence comes from Neptuniibacter caesariensis, assembly GCF_000153345.1. Classification (GTDB taxonomy): domain Bacteria; phylum Pseudomonadota; class Gammaproteobacteria; order Pseudomonadales; family Balneatricaceae; genus Neptuniibacter; species Neptuniibacter caesariensis. The sequence goes on along the minus strand of NZ_CH724127.1, from coordinate 67,819 downwards.
CTTGATATGCAGCGTATGTTTGATAGTAAGGTAATGCTTAATTTGTGGGTTAAAGTGCGCCGTGGTTGGGCTGATGATGAGCGTGCTCTTCGTAGCCTGGGTTATAACGATAACTAAGCAATCATATGGCTGTAACTGATCAGCAAGCCGGTTATGTCCTCCATGGCCGGCCCTACCGGGATACTAGTCTTCTCGTCGATTTCTTCACTCTTGAACATGGAAAAGTTTCTGCTGTTGTTCAAGGTGCTCGCCGGCCCAATTCAAAGCTTCGTGCGTCAGTTCAACCCTTTGTCCCGGTCCAGCTTTCCTGGCGTGGACGAAATGATCTGAAAACCGTAACTCAGGCGGAGCCTGCTGCCGCAATGCTTTTTTTGAAAGGAGATGCATTGCTTTGCGGGTTATACCTAAATGAGCTGTTAGAACGGTTGTTACTCCCTTTTGATCCTCATCCGAAACTCTACGTATATTATCAATACGCGCTAAACGAACTAGTCGCAGGCGATGACGTTGAAGGCGCACTAAGAACATTTGAGCATAGATTGCTTGATGAGCTAGGGCACCTTCCTGAGCTAACAGGTAAAGATCAGAACCGTATTTATCGTATTGATATGGATGAAGGCTTTTCCATAATCGAACAGATCAATGAAGCGGATAAGCGCCGTTATTTTTATGGGTGGCAACTATCGGCAATAGCCGCAGATGATTATACTGACGTACAGGTAAAGCGCGCAGCGAAACGACTTATGAGGCTATTGATTGACCATATTCTGGGTCATAAGCCATTGCGTAGTCGTGAACTTTTTCAAAGATTGTAAGGAGTTAAGAGTGATAGAACCGTCACGTTTACTATTGGGTGTTAACATTGATCATGTGGCAACTATCAGACAAGCTCGTGGTACCCGCTATCCTGATACTGTTCAGGCTGCGGCGCTGGCTGAAGAGGCAGGTGCTGATGGCATAACGATTCATTTGCGTGAAGATCGTCGTCACATTCAGGATCGTGATGTGTATTTGTTAAAAGAAACATTACAAACGCGCATGAATTTTGAAATGGCAGTTACCGACGAAATGATTGCCATTGCTGAAGACGTAAAGCCTGCTCACTGTTGCCTTGTACCAGAGAAGAGAGAAGAGCTAACCACAGAGGGTGGCTTGGATGTAGCTGGGCAGGAAGCACGAATTCAAGAAGCCTGTAACCGCCTGTCAAATGCAGGGATTGAAGTTTCTCTGTTTATCGATCCTGATTTTCAGCAAATTGATGCCACAATTCGTTGTGGTGCTCCAGTGATCGAGTTACACACGGGAGCTTATGCTGAAGCCGAAAGCGCTGAAGAGCAGAAGGCGGAATTAACACGTATACGTGAAGCGGCTGCCTACGCTTATCAGAAAGGCCTGATAGTCAATGCTGGGCATGGTCTTCATTATCATAATGTTGAGCAGATTGCCGAAATTCCAGAAATGAATGAACTAAATATTGGTCATGGAATCATTGCAAGAGCATTGTTTGTTGGGTTGAAAGAAGCGGTTTCAGAAATGAAGCAGCAGATGATGCTTGCTCAGTCCCGTGTACAGGCTAAACGTGACGCATTAAGTGAATGATTAAAGGCATTGGCACCGATATATTGCAGATTAGCCGGATGGCTACATCATTGCAGCGAACGCCTCGTTTAGCTGAGCGTATCCTCACATCTGCAGAGCTTGCCCTGTTTGAAAAAACAACAGATCGAGCGCGCTTTCTTGCTAAACGCTTCTCTGCCAAAGAGGCGATAGTGAAGGCGCTGGGTACCGGAATCGGGCGAGGCGTCGGTTGGCAACATATTGAGATAGCTAAAGAGGCGAGTGGTAAACCGGAAGTAAAGCTCAACTCCGGGGCTTTGGAAAAAGCCGAAGCACTAGGTATTGCTTCCATTCACTTAAGCTACAGTGATGAGAAAGAGTATGTTGTTGCATTTGCGGTTGCTCAGTAAGGTAATTACTAATGGCTAAAGTTTGTGTCGTAACAGGTGGTTCAGCAGGGATTGGAGAAGCCGTAGTTAAACTTCTCACATCTAAAGGGTACCGTGTTTTCAACCTTGATCTACATTCTTCTGCGACGGGCGAATATATTCATTGTGATGTGACAAGTGCAGAACATATTGCTACTGCGGTTGCTCGAGTTCTTTCAGAAGCCGGTAGGATAGATGTACTTGTCTCGAATGCGGGTATCCATTTTTCGGGCAATATCGAAACGACTTCTGAAGAAGAACTTGATCGTGTTTTATCAATCAATGTGAAAGGGGCTTACTACCTTTTACAGGCTGTTTTGCCTGTGATGCGGCAACAGTTGGCTGGGTCAATTATTCTGATGGGCTCTGATCAATCAATTATTGCGAAGCGTAATTCCTTTGCTTATAACATGAGCAAGGCCGCACTGGCGTCCATGGCTAAAACGACAGCTTTGGATTATGCTGAGTACGGTATACGGGCTAATGCAGTATGCCCAGGAACCATCGAAACCCCACTTTATCATCAGGCGATAGATCGTTATTGTGAGCGCAGTGGAAGCGATAAAGTCGAAGTGCATAAGGAAGAAGCTGCACTACAGCCTATTGGGCGATTAGGGCAACCTGATGAGGTTGCCGCTTTGGTTGCACTGCTTGCTGGAGATGACGCCAGGTTTATTACCGGCAGTCTTCAGGTTATAGATGGTGGCTATACCGCCCAATAGCTTTTACCGGCCAAACAGGATGAAAGAGTCAGTTTATGAGTAAAGTAGTCGACCCACATATTCATCTATTTAATCTCGATGCGGGGAATTATGATTGGCTAAATCCAGAACAAGCTCCTGAATGGCCAGATAAAGATAAAATCAGGCGTAGCTATCTCGAACAGGATCTTCTGCTTGGTGAGGTTGCTGAGCTTGCCGGATTCGTCCATATAGAGGCAGGTTTTGATAATGCTAATCCGGAACGCGAGATCGCCTGGCTTGAAGATCACTGTACAAAGCCTTTCCGCTCAATAGCCTATGCAGATTTGACCTCTTCTGAAGCTGAAAGTCAGCTTCAGAGGTTGGCTGAACACCCTTCCGTGGTAGGTGTTCGCTTTATTCTTGATGAGCAAGCCGAAGCTGTTTTGGCCAACCCGCAGTTTAAAGAGAACCTGGCAAAGCTTGAAAGTATGGGGCTGATCTTTGAAGCTCAGCTGCCTTTAGCAGATACAAACGCTGTGAACCTATTGTCTGATCTGATGACTACACTTCCGGATTTAAAGGTCGTTGTGAATCATACAGGTTCGCCTGTGTTCCTTACCGAAGAGTGGATGAACTCAATTACTCAGCTAGCTCACCATCCTGAATGCTATATTAAATGCTCGGGTTGGGAGATGTTTAAACGAGACTGGGAGGTTTCAGCGGTTAAGCCTTTAATTAGCTTTGCTATCCGACAGTTTGGTTTGACGAGAGTGATGCTGGCCAGTAATTTCCCTGTTTCGGAGCTTTCGCTAAGTTACGCTGATTTCTGGAAACGAAATCTAAAAGAGATGAAGTGGAAAGGTTTTGAGAAGGACATGCTTTGCTACGATAATGCGGTACGGATCTATCAAATACCCGTTGTATAAAAAAGGCTCCAGTCGGAGCCTTTTTTTATTTTTCGTTTTGCTATTACTTAACTTCGATACGCGGCGAACGCATCACCACTTCATCGTTTAACTCGATACCGATGCCTGGTTCTTCAGAAACCTGGAAGAAGCCGTCTACAGGTTGCGGGTCCTGTATGCAGAGTTCGCGGTTCCACTGTTTGATAGCATAAGTGTGATGTTCGTGGATCAGGAAGTTTGGAATAGCTGTTTCCAGATGCAAAGCCGCTGCGGTTGCCACTGGACCGCCACAAACATGCGCCTGAATGCGGACATCATAGATATCGGCATAGTCACAAACTTTTTTGGTTTCAGTAAAACCACCACATAAGCCGATATCAGGCTGCAGTACGTCAAGGCTCTGGTCTTCAAGATACGGACGAACATTCCAACGGTTATAAAGACGCTCGCCGCCTGCAATAGGGACATTAACCTTATCAGCAACGCGTTTATGCAGCTCTGAATTGAGGTAGTTAACCGGTTCTTCAAAGTACATGCAGCGCGCTTCTTCTACCAGTTCTCCGAGCTGAATGGCTGTGGAAGCTCCCGGAAGGCTATGGCATTCAAAGATAATATCGCCATCTTCTCCCATCGCGTCGCGGATCGCCATTAGACGATCACGGAACATCTTCATCTCTTTATTGGTGAAAAGCTTAGTCCGGTCGAAGAACGTCTCGCCTTTCTCGTTGTACATGATTGGATCGACTTTTACCGCATCGTATCCCTCAGCCAACGCTTTTTCAGCGGCTTTTGCATAGTCCTCTGGATCCGTAAGCGCAGCAAATTCTGCATCCCAGTCGAACTGTAGCTGGCTTGCATAGGTGCGAAGCTTATCGTTAACTTTACCGCCCAATAGTTGGTAAACGGGTAAGCCCAGAGCCTTTCCTTTGATGTCCCATAGAGCGGTATCAATCGCACTCATTGCGGCATAAATGATCGGTCCACCACCAAGTCCCCAGAAGCTACCACGTAACATCAGATTCCAAAGGTCTTCTGTCTGGAAAGGATCACGGCCGATCAGCATCTCTTCTGCAAACTCTTTGACCATGTTGGCAGCTGCACTATGTCCAAGATCGTAAGCAAGACCGGCTTCACCAACTCCGCTAATCCCCTCGTCGGTATGGATTCGAACAAATACCGGATTCCAAACGGGACGGTCAGGGCAGTGGATATCGAAAATCTCGACGCGATTAATTTTCATTTTTTAACCTTATTCTTCTCTGTTTTTTAGGTTATTCAGCAAAGCCTGGATCTAAACGATAAGCTTTGCGCAGCATAGCTGGCCATGATTTCTGACCTCCGGTGGATCCCGAGTGTACAACATTAGCCTGCTTGGAAATCCCTTCGACAATTTTCGGATCCACTTGAATCGCTTCCTGGCCAGTAGATTGAATCATCAATTGAATCTCGCAAGCTCTTTGCAGGTCATACATGCGCATAAAGGCATCGCCTACAGTTGGTCCCACCGTTAAGGCACCATGATTTGGAAGCAGTAGATGATTATTGGTGCCCAAATCTTCTTTGAGACGCGCTTTCTCTTCATGATTAACTGCCAGGCCTTCATAGCCATGATGTGCTATTGAGTTTAAAGAAAAGCATGAGTATTGCGAGAGAGGGAGTAAGCCTTCTTTCAATGTTGAGACCGCAATGGTCTCATTGGTGTGTAGGTGCAAGACACAGTGTGCATCTTTACGTACTTCATGAACAGCACTATGAATAGTAAAGCCGGCAGGGTTGATATCAAAAGGCGTCTCGTCCTGAATATTCCCCTGCAGGTCGACTTTAACCAGGTTAGAAGCGGTGACCTCATCAAAGGTTAATCCGAATGCATTGACAAGGTAGTGCTCAGTACCAGGCACCTTGGCAGAAATATGGGTATAGATAAGATCTCCCCAGCCAAAAAACTCTACCAGTCTATAACAAGCAGCCAGGTCAACGCGAACCTGCCACTCTTCAGCTGATACCTTATTTTTTAAATCGATGTGAGGTAATTCAAACATAGTATTTCCATTAGGAGCTTGTTCCCGGATAGCTGCATTATACAGTGATTTACCGGTGAATCGTTGATCTGATCTAGATTTTAAGTTCCGTTAATAAGAACTATTTACATTTGGCTTTTTATTAATGATAATTGTTCTCAAAATCAAGTAGGGAGCAATGTTATGCATAATAACTTTGATAAATCATCATTAGAGTTTCCTCTCATTACCTTGGCTGCGGCTGCTTTTTTAGGGCTTATGTTCCTGCCGATGGTCATTTAACACCTGGTCGTTTTTTAGCTGACTCAAACACGGGGTAGCTATATTTTCCATCGTTAAAGAGGGTTGTCATGAACTGACAGCCCTTTTTTATTGTCATAAGTTCTGTCTATTCTGGCGATAGTGATAAGTCATTAGTTTTACAAGCAATGTCTGAAAGATACTGAAGGTATTACGAATAAACTGGAGCAGGAGAAGCAAATGCATACCGAAAGGTTGGAATTTAATGGTCATGATGGATCAGTATTGGCGGCAAGGCTGGACCTACCTGTTGGTAAGCCGGCAGCTTTTGCTCTTTTAGCTCATTGTTTTACTTGTTCAAAAGATATCCCCGCCGCCAGAAGAATTGCTCAGAGGCTGGCGTCTTTGGGCATCGCGGTATTGCGTTTTGATTTTACCGGGCTCGGGCATTCCAAAGGGGAGTTTGCGAATACAGGGTTTAGCTCAAACGTGCAGGATCTGATTCTTGCTGCAGATGTACTTCGACAGCGCTATAGAGCTCCGCAGCTTATTATTGGCCATTCACTAGGCGGAGCTGCTGTGTTAGCAGCATCACCACATATCCCTGAGACCAAGGCGGTTGTTACCATTGGCGCACCGGCTGAGCCTGAGCATGTGCTGCATAATTTTGGTCATCATGTGGGGGCTATCTGCAGCGAAGGTCAGGCTGAGGTGACTTTAGGTGGGCGAGATTTCACCATAAAACGCCAGTTTATTGATGATATTTCCGCTGTCTCGCTCAGTGAGAGTGTGGGGCATTTGAAAAAAGCGTTGCTGGTATTGCATGCCCCCTTGGATGAGACCGTAGTGATAGAGAATGCTGCTGAACTCTTCCAGATGGCAAAACATCCCAAGAGCTTTATTACGCTGGACAATGCAGACCACCTGTTAAGTCGTGCAGAGGATGCAGAATATGCGGCTGAGCTGATCTCGACCTGGGCACAACGGTATATTGATGTGTCGTTGTTACCTAAACAGATGGACGCCCCGGAAGGCATAACCCGGGTAAGTGAAGCGGATCCAGATAGTTTTACCCAGGATATTAGTGCTGCGGGGCACCATCTGATCGCTGATGAACCCGCAGGATATGGAGGCCATTATTTAGGCCCTACCCCCTATCAATTGGTAGCGGCGGGGCTGGGAGCTTGCACATCAATGACGATCAGGATGTATGCGCGGCGCAAGCAGATAGCGCTAGAGCATGTTCAGGTCGATGTAAGTCACGATAAGATTCACGCTCAGGATTGCTCTACCTGTGAGCAGAGTATTGGTAAAGTTGATCAGTTTGTCAGAAAAATAACGCTTGTTGGTCAGCTTTCTGATGATGAGCGCCAAAAGCTGTTAGAAATTGCAGATAAATGCCCAGTGCATAAAACACTGGAGGGAAAGATTAATATCGTGACAGCGCTGGTGGGTGATTAAGCATTAAAAAAAGATTGGTATTGCTTAGGGGTCAGCGCGACCCGCTTTTTGAAATTACGCTGAAAGTGGCTCTGGTCAGAAAAGCCAAGCTGTAGTGCTGTATCAGCCAGGCTGGCTCCATCTTGTAAGAGTGCCTTGGCTTTCTTGATGCGCTGATCCAGTTGATAAGCATGGGGTGACTGACCATAGCGGTCTTTAAAACTACGGATCAGATGGTAGCGGCTTAACCCGGATTCTTCGCTAAACTCATCAAGTGACCAGTTGCTATCTAACTGGTCCATGATGAGTTCCTGAACGCGGCGAATATGAAAATTGTCTCTTTTATCTTTATCTATAGAGAGTTTGAAACCTTTCGCAAAATGGCTTTTTAAAAACTCAATCAGATAGGTTTCTGCTTGCAAAGCCGAATCTGGGGCGAGCAATGCCTGATAGAGTTTATTGAAACGCTGGAAGCTTAAAGAGTGATTATCATAGAGCTCAGGGAAAGGCAGGTAATCGATCCCCTGACATTCAAAAAGCTCTTGTTGCAGCTGACCGATCCAATCAGTATCGACAAATAGCATGCGATAAGACCATTCTCCCTGATCCGGGTTACAAGAGTGGGCGTCACCTGGATTAATGGTTACGGTTGTTCCGCTACCAATGTGATTGCGCTGGTTAAGATTACAATAATCGGCGCAACCCGTATCGATGACGCCAAAAGAAAACTCATCATGGGAGTGGGTGTGATAACAAGCGGCTGATCGGTTGGCCGATTTTATCTCAACAAAAGGTAGTGTCTGGCTTCGGGCTAAAAAGATGGTTTTGTTCTGAGCCATCATTTTACTCCTATCCGTTGATAAATATTGATACAACCGTTAAGCAGAGAAGGCCGCCCATTACTTGGTTAAAACGCTTTTGTCGCCCGGGTCTTTGTAGATAATTTTTGATCATATGCCCAGCAACCGCCCAAGTAGCGACTCCAATAAAGCATAATACAAAAGAGATCAGGCAATAAGCCAGCAGATAAAAATCAGTGCTGCTTTGGCTGAGAACAAAAACACTAACCCCGGACATGGAAACCAGCCAGGCCTTTGGGTTTAAGCTCTGACATAAGGCGCCTTCTATAAAACTGGGAGGTATAGAGCTCGATTCAGAAGAGTTGCTAGCGCTGTTTGCGGTGGCAATCTTGTAGGCCATATAGAGTAAAAATGCGCTACCCAGATAGCGTAATGTCTCTGTGAAAGCAGGGACGTTTTGTAATAACTGATGCAACCCAGTTCCGACTAGATAAACAATTAATGTATAGGAAACGGTTGCCCCCAGCACGTGTGGGATGGTGCGTAGAAAACCAAAAGTGGCTCCAGAGCTGGTGGCTATAATGTTGACCGGACCTGGGGTGATTGCGCCGACCAGGGCAAAAACAGACATTGAGAAGATTATAGTCGTCATACAGTGCTCACTACGAAAAAGAATGAGTGCACTATGACTTAGATGGCAAATGACTTTATTGAACAAAATTGCTGTGCCTTATTGAGATTAACGCTTAAACAGCAGTTTTCTTGTGCTTTAGGGGAACCATCGGTAAAATTCCGAGTCTTTTTATAGGGTATAAAAGCTATACTTCTTATAGCTAATTGTTAGTTTCTCCCTTCAAATGGTGATTTTCCTATGAGCACTTACTTCCCGACCATCGAAGATTATGTTGGCAAAACGCCGCTTGTACGTTTGCAACGTATCGGTCAGGCCAATGGCAATATTATTCTCTGTAAACTGGAAGGGAACAATCCGGCCGGATCGGTAAAAGACCGCCCTGCATTGAGTATGATCCAGCGAGCTGAGGATCGTGGGCAAATAAAGCCTGGTGATACTTTGATAGAGGCTACTTCTGGGAATACCGGGATCGCTTTGGCGATGGCAGCAGCCATTAAAGGCTACAAGATGAAACTGATCATGCCTGACAATAGCAGCGAGGAGCGTAAGGCTTCGATGACTGCTTATGGTGCTGAGCTAATTCCAGTCACTAAAGAAGAAGGTATGGAAGGTGCGCGTGATCTGGCCTTGGCGATGCAGGAGCGTGGTGAAGGGATCGTACTGGATCAATTTTCCAATATGGATAACCCAGAGGCTCACTATTGTGGAACTGGGCCTGAAATCTGGGAACAGACCCAAGGCAAAGTAACTCACTTTGTAAGTTCGATGGGGACCACAGGCACTATTATGGGCACTTCGCGCTTCCTTAAAGAGCAAAACCCGGATGTGCAGATTGTAGGCCTGCAACCTAGCGAAGGTGCTCAAATACCGGGGATTCGTCGCTGGCCACAAGAATATCTCCCTAAAATATTCGATGAGAACCGAGTGGACCGCATTTTAGATATTAATCAGGATGATGCTGAGAATACGATGCGTGCTTTGGCACAGGAAGAGGGTATTTTCTGTGGTGTTTCTTCCGGAGGGTCCGTAGCTGGAGCCTTACGCTTAGCTGAAGAGGTAGAAAATGCGGTTATCGTTTGCATTATCTGTGATCGTGGCGACCGTTACCTGTCCACAGGCGTGTTTAATCAGAACTAATTCTGGTGAATATATAGAAAAGCCCCAATGGGGCTTTTTTTGTATCTGGCCTAAAATTATCCACGGTTGTTGATGTAAGTGATTGTGTGGCATCGAAAATGCAAAGATATTCGCGCTTTGCTTCGTGAAGGAATAAAATAGTGCGCCGCAAGAGATGAGAGTTGTTCTCAGGCTACTGAGTTCTCAGGTTGAAAAATGGAGCAAAGCCCATATCTCTTGTGCATATAACAATAAGAAGAGCCGTAGTTTCGGTGAGAATTAGTTTTTGGGAGTGGTAGTCCAACATGGTTAAGGTTCGTCAGGATCAGCCTGTCCGCGAAGATGGCAGCATCGATCTGAGTATTTGGCTTGAACATCTTCAGGATTTGACTGAGGTCGAAGATATTGAAGAGGTTCGCAGAGCCTGTGAAATGGCGAAACATGCTCAAGATAATACCGATGGTACTGATGATGTCTGGGCTGAAAACTCTCACAATAGTTATAGGACAGGTCTTGAGATGGCTCAGATCCTGGCCGACCTCCACTCCGATCAGGAAACCCTGATCGCGGCAATTCTTTATCGCGGTGTACGTGAAAGAAAGATTCCTATCGAACGTGTTCGTAAACAGTTCGGAAAGTCTATCGCCCAGATGATCATGGGTGTTCTGCAAATGGCTGCTATCGGAAGTCGGAAGAACCCTAGAATTGACGATAGTGTTCTAGGCAGCGATACCACCCAGATGGACAATGTTCGTAAAATGCTGGTGGCGATGATCGATGATGTTCGTGTTGCATTGATCAAAATCGCGGAGCGAACCTGTGCTATCCGTGGGGTAAAGGACGGAAGCAGACGTAAACGTTACCTTGTTGCTCGTGAAGTTTTCGATATCTATGCGCCCCTTGCGCATCGATTAGGTATTGGGCATATCAAGTGGGAGCTTGAAGACCTTTCCTTCCGTTACCTGAAACCGAATGACTATAAGCACATTGCTCAGTTGCTTGATGAAAAGCGGCTGGACCGTCAGGAGTATATCGACCGGGTGGTACTTCGCCTTGAGAGTGAGCTTGAAGGGGTTAACATCGATGGTGATGTGAGCGGTCGTGCTAAGCATATCTACAGCATCTGGCGTAAGATGCAGCGCAAGAATATCGAGTTTAGTCAGGTTTATGATGTTCGAGCGGTGCGCATCCTGGTTCCCCATAGCCGTGATTGTTATGCCGTCTTAGGTATCGTCCATAGCTTGTGGCGAAATATTCCCCATGAATTTGATGATTATGTCGCGTCTCCGAAGCCTAACGGATATCGGTCGCTGCATACGGCTGTGTTTGGTCCTGAGGGCAAGGTACTCGAAATTCAGATTCGTACCTACGACATGCACGAAGAAGCCGAGCTCGGAGTATGTGCTCACCATCTTTATAAAGGCACTGACACTCGTTCGAAAAGTGACGCCTACGAAGACAAAATTGCCTGGTTACGTCAGGTTCTGGAATGGCATGATGATCTTGGTGAGAGCGAAGGCTTTGGTGAAATGTTGCGTGGTGATGTGGTTCAGGATCGCCTCTATATATTCACTCCTGATGGTCATGTTATCGATATGCCGAAAGGCTCGACCCCCGTTGATTTTGCTTACCGGGTTCACACCGAAATTGGTCACCGTTGCCGTGGGGCGAAGATCAATGGTCGTATCGTACCGCTGAACCGCCGTTTGCAGACGGGGGATCAGGTGGAAGTGATGACCGGGGGGGAAGAGCGTCCTCGCCGTGATTGGTTAAATAGCAACTTAGGTTTTGTTAATACCCCCCGAGCTAGAGCGAAGGTTGCACACTGGTTTAAGCTGCAAGCAAAAGAGCAGAATGCAGACGCAGGTAAAAACATTGTTCTTAAAGAGTTCCGTCGGTTGGCTATTGAGCTTGATGAGCTGGACTTTGACAGGATCAGTGAAGAGGTTAACTACAAAACCACTGAGGATATGTACGCTGCTTTAGGTGCAGGTGACTTACGCCTTTCCCAGATTATCAATGCAGCACAGCGCCAGTTAATGAGTGAGCATGAAGAGCAGCTCGATCTGGAGCTTCCTTCTACTTCACCAACTAAAGAGACCCAACCTGAAGGGGTACGCATCCGTGGTGTAGGTAACCTGCTAACGACTATGGCGAGCTGTTGTAAGCCTGTATTGGGTGACCCGATTTCTGGTTACATCACGCAGGGGCGTGGTGTCTCTGTTCACCGTGAAGACTGCATTAATATGGTGCAGCTCCAGGAGCATGAACCTGAACGCATTATTGAGGTTGATTGGGGCGAAGCCGGTGAAAGCACTTATCCAGTGGATATCTACATTGAAGCCTTTGACCGCTCAGGTCTATTGCGTGATGTGATGCTGGTAATGGCTGCCGAGGACTTGAACATTATTGCAGCTAATTCACTGTCTGATAAGAAAGAGAATATTGCTCGGTTGACGCTAACCGTTGAGATCTCTAGCCTCGACCTGTTGGGGCGAATCATGGATAAGATCAATCAGGTTCCAAATGTAATGGAAGTACATCGTCAACGTAGTGGCGTGAACCTATAAGCCGCCTTGAGGCAAGTATGCAAAAGTACACGATTGAAGACCTGCTTTACCTGATGGGACGCCTTCGGGATCCTGAATTGGGGTGCCCTTGGGATGTGAAGCAGGATTTTGCTTCAATTGTTCCTCATACGCTTGAAGAAGCTTATGAAGTGGCTGATGCGATTGCCCGAGAAGATTGGGAGCATCTGAACGATGAGCTGGGTGATCTGCTTTTCCAAGTGATCTTCTATGCACAGATGGGCTCAGAAAAAGAACGTTTTGATTTCTCTACAATTGTTTCTAATCTGGTTGAAAAGTTGGTTCGTCGCCACCCTCATGTTTTCCCTGATGGTTCATTACAATCTGACCGTTCTGAGACGCCAATTTCAGAAGAGGAGATAAAGCGTAACTGGGAAGCGATTAAGCTACAGGAGCGCAATGCGAAAGAAACCAGGGGAATCAGTCGTGTTTTGGATGATGTCCCGCGTGCGTTACCTGGGCTTTCTCGTGCAGTTAAGTTACAGAAAAGAGCTGCTCAAGTCGGGTTTGACTGGAACGAAGCTGAAGCGGTTCTGGACAAGATGGAAGAGGAATTAGCCGAGCTCCGTGAAGCTATAGCCGCAGGTGATAAAGAAGCTATCGCAGATGAAATGGGTGATATGATCTTTGCGCAGGTTAATTTGGCCCGTCATCTGGGCGTGAACCCTGAAGATGCTGTACGTGGAACGAATCAAAAGTTTGAGCGGCGTTTTAATCATGTCGAGGATAGGGTCTTGGCTTCTGGCAGGCCCTGGAATCAATTTACGCTTCAGGAGCTGGATAGCTTTTGGGATGAGGCCAAAGAGAAGGGGCTTTAAATGTCGGGAATACACTGGATTGTTATCGCGTTTGTGGTTATTGCGGGACTTGGATTTTGGAGCTGGCAGCAGAGTGCTAAACAGTTAAAAAAGCTTCAAGCGTCAGGGTTTATTATCTCAACTGACTTAAAAGGCAACCCTAAGCTTTTGCTTGATGAAGAAAATCGTCTTCTAGCGTTAGTCGGACCAACTAGCTATAGGGTCTATGAGCTTCAACAGGTTCGGAACCTTGAGTACAAATACGATAGTAATGCTCAAGTTGAGATGAACCACCGTATAGAGATTTCTCTCCAAAATACGACAACAGATCAGGAAACTGTTGTATATGAAGATGAGTGGATCGCGCAAGATAAGTTTAAATTACTACAAAGCAAATTAAGATAGTCCCTCTTTATCCTCCCTTTCTCGGGCTCAGTAAATACCCTTAATTCCTTGGTTTAAGGCGACTATAGTCGCCTGAAAATACAGTGTTTTTCTGAAAATATATCAGGTAGCATCGAAAGAAACCGATATTGTCGGATTGCGATTTACTGAGTCAGGAGGGATGTATGACCGATCTGCACGAAGCTTTACGCGATGATGTTCGAATGCTGGGGACCAGTTTGGGCGAGACCATTAAGTCTGACCTGGGTGAGGCATTTCTGAGTAAGATTGAATCCGTACGCAAACTGGCCAAAGAGGGCCGTACGGAAGAGCAACCTGAACATGAACAGCTACTTCAGGCGCTTATAGATCTGGGGGACGATGATGTACTTCCGCTAGCCCGGGCCTTTAATCAATTTCTAAATCTCGCCAATATTGCCGAAGAGCATCACCGTGTTCGCCGCCATCTAGAAGTAACCGACGTATGTACCCCTGATTCGCTTTGTACTCTGTTTGCCCAATTAAGAAAGAAGGGATTTACCCCGAAGCAGGTTGCAGACACCTTATCTGAGACCCAGATCGATTTGGTACTCACTGCTCATCCAACCGAAGTCAACCGACGCACATTGATTCAGAAATATGATGATATTGCAGATTGCCTACGGCGGCTGGATCGAGGTGACAGTGAAGCGCAGATACGGTTGGATGAGTTAATTCGGCAGATCTGGCATACCGATGAAATTCGTAAGCAAAGACCGACGCCGGTGGATGAAGCCAAGTGGGGATTTGCTGTCATTGAAAATTCTTTATGGACCGCTGTGCCGAAATTCCTTCGCCGCCTGGATGCTCAGCTGGATGAAACCTTAGGCGAGCGCCTTCCTCTAAGTTGTTCACCCATCCGTTTCGCCTCCTGGATGGGTGGGGACAGAGATGGAAACCCAAATGTAAAAGCTAAGGTCACAGAAGAGGTTTTGTTACTTTCACGCTGGATGGCGGCTGATCTGTACCTCAAAGATGTCGATGCACTGCGAGCTGAGCTTTCCATGTATCAGGCGAGTAAAGAACTACGTGATCACGTTGGGGAGGTATCCGAACCTTATCGCGCGCTGCTAGGCGAGGTGCGGGAAAAACTTCTGGCGACCAAAAACTGGGTTGCTCGCCAGTTAAATGGCCAGGTTGAGCAGGACTGCGATATCTATGTGCATGAAGAGGAGTTATTAGAACCGCTGCAACTTTGTTATCGCTCCCTGCAAGCTTGTGGAATGGGGATTATCGCTGAAAGCGCCCTGGAAGATATTATTCGTCGTATCGCCTGCTTTGGTTTGACGTTGGTTAAACTCGATATCCGTCAGAGTTCCGATCGTCATGCCCAGGTATTTGAAGAGTTATCCCAGTTCTATGGTCTTGGCTCATACAATGGCTGGACCGAGGAGGGGAGGCAGAGCTTTTTGCTCAAAGAGCTGCAGAGCAAGCGTCCTCTGCTGCCCAATGAGTGGGTGCCCTCTGAAGAAGTTCAGGAAGTTCTGGATACCTGCGAGGTGGTCGCTAAAGCTGAGAAAAGTGCATTAGGTTCTTATGTTATCTCGATGGCTAGCCACCCTTCCGATGTGCTGGCGGTAATTCTGCTGCTTCGCGAGATGGGTATCAGCCACAACATGCGTGTAGCGCCTCTGTTTGAAACCCTTAATGATCTTGAAAATGCCCGGGATTGTATCGATGCGCTGCTCAGTGTGGATTGGTACAAAGCCTACACTCAGGGTCATCAGGAAGTAATGATTGGTTACTCTGACTCTTCAAAAGATGCAGGGCAGCTGGCTGCCGCCTGGGGCCAATATAAAGCTCAGGAGGGTCTGACAGCGCTCTGTAAAGAGCATGATGTGCATCTGACCCTGTTTCATGGGCGTGGTGGTACTGTCGGTCGAGGCGGTGGTCCAAGTCACACGGCAATCCTGGCCCAGCCTCCTGGATCCGTTGATCGTAGTCTGCGTTTAACTGAACAAGGAGAGATGATTCGCTTTAAATACGGCATGCCGGATTTGGCTGTGCGAAATCTGGAGCTGTGTACGGGAGCTGTATTGGAGGCAACTCTGGATCCATCACCCGGCCCTGAAGAAGCCTGGCGTGAGCAGATGGAAAGCATTACTAAAGTCAGCCTTGCTGAGTATCGCGCTATCGTCCGCGAAGATCCCATGTTTGTACCTTACTTCCGAGCCGCAACACCTGAGCAGGAACTGGCCAAGCTTCCCTTAGGTTCGCGACCTGCTAAGCGTCGGCAAGATGGAGGGGTTGAAAGCCTGCGAGCAATTCCGTGGATATTTGCCTGGACCCAGATTCGACTTATGCTGCCTGCTTGGCTGGGTAGTGATAAAGCACTCTGTAGTGCGATGGAAGGAAGCAGTGCGGTTCTGATTAAACAGATGTACCAGCAGTGGCCGTTTTTCAGATCTACTATCGATATGCTAGAGATGGTTCTGGCAAAAAGTGATCGTAATATTTCAGCCTATTATGATGAACGGCTTGTCTCTCAGGAACTGGGGATTTTAGGCTCAAGTCTGCGTAATCGTCTGGGGGATATTGTGGATGTTATCAACCTGATTAAAGAACAGGACGGTTTGTTACAGGGTAATCCGGTGATACGTCAGTCGATCGATGTGCGTAATCCTTATATAGACCCTCTGCACTTCTTACAGGCGGAGTTATTAAACCGGGATCGAAATCAACCTGATCAGCGCTTAGAGCAGGCATTAATGGTTACAATGGCAGGTATATCGGCAGGGATGCGCAATACCGGTTAGCTTGAGAATGATTCATCTGGTACTGCAATGCAGCAATAAAGGGTTGAATTGCAGTTGCCAGATGGCGTAGTCTCCTTGGAACAAACGAAAGGTAAGACCTCTCCGATCCCCTCTTTGGTGGCATTTCAGTGGTCCAGCCACCGGACTTTAGTTGACCTATGGTAGTCCTAATGTCGAATTGTTCGGCTAAGGGGGCATGGTATCGTCCGGCATTAGCTTTTTATTTATGACAAGAATTCAGCGGTGCTGATGGAATTAAACGTCAGCAAAGCACCAATATTTTTAAAATTATAAACTTACTAAGTTAGGAGTCTCCTGTATGCGTATTATCCTTCTGGGCGCACCAGGCGCAGGTAAAGGTACTCAGGCACAGTACATTTGTGAAAAGTACAACATTCCACAGATCTCTACTGGCGATATGCTGCGTGCCGCGGTAAAAGCGGGTACCCCGCTGGGCGTAAAAGCAAAAGAAGTTATGGATGCGGGCCAGTTGGTTTCCGATGACATTATCATCGGTCTGGTAAAAGAGCGTATTGCTGAAGCAGATTGTGCAAATGGTTTCCTGTTTGATGGTTTCCCACGTACGATTCCTCAGGCAGATGCGCTGAAAGATGCAGGTGTAAAGATCGATGCGGTTGCTGAGATCGATGTAGCGGATGAAGAGATTGTTAAGCGTATGGCAGGCCGCCGTGTGCACCCAGGTTCTGGCCGTACTTACCACGTTGTATTCAATCCGCCTAAAGTTGAAGGTAAGGATGATGTGACGGGTGAAGATCTGGTTCAGCGCGCTGATGATGCTGAAGATACCGTACGTGACCGTCTGAAAGTTTACCATGACCAGACAGCTCCTCTGATTACTTACTACAAGGGCTGGGCTGAAGAAGATGCAGCTGCTGCACCTTCTTACGTTTATGTACCTGGCGTAGGTTCTGTCGAAGATATTCGCGATGCGGTATTTGCAGGTCTGGAAAACGCTTAATTTTTCCTGATCCAGGATTGAAAAAAAACCGTACCCTGCCGGGGTACGGTTTTTTTGTGCCCGAATCTCAGCTAGCGCTGGGCTTTTGACCCCAGTTTCGCGATAATTGCTCCCCTTGCCAAGAAGGAATCCTCTGAATGACTCAGCCATCCAAAACTGCCGTTGTATTAGTTAATCTGGGAACACCGGATAAAGCCGAAAAAGGTGCAGTAAGGCGTTATCTTAAGGAGTTTCTCTCTGATGATCGTGTCGTTGAGGGCAAAGGGCTACGTCGTCTGTTGTGGCTTTCTGTTTTGAACGGAATCATCCTGAATGTGCGGCCAGGCAAAGTAGCTAAAGCCTACGCCAGTATCTGGGAGGAGGACTCCCCAATGAGGATCATTCTTGATAAACAAGTCAGTGAGCTTCAGCTTGTGCTTCAGTCTCACCATGGTGAGCATTCCCCTGACGTTTTCGCAGCGATGACCTATGGCAAACCAGGCTTAACGCCGCTGCTTCATAAACTATCGGATACTGGGTATGAGAAAGTGCTTTTAATCCCTATGTATCCGCAGTACTCCGCTACGACGACTGCTCCTGTTTACGATCAGGTAGCGAAATTTCAGCTACAACAACGTCGTGTGCTTGATGTCCGTATTGTAAATTCTTATTACGATCATCCGAAATATGTGGAAGCGCTGGCGAATCAGGTCGCTAATTTCCGGGCGGAGAATGAATCTGTTGATAAGCTGATTCTTTCCTATCACGGGATACCCAAAGAGTATGCTGATAAGGGGGATCCTTATCCTTTGCAGTGTCATAAAACCTCTGAGCTTTTGGCTGAAAAGCTCGGTTTAGCCGATACTGAGTGGATGACCACTTTTCAATCGCGTTTTGGGCCTGCCGAATGGTTACAGCCTTACACAGATAAAACCCTTGAGAAGTTGCCCGAACAAGGTGTTAAAAAACTTCAAATTGCTTGCCCGGCTTTCTCAGCAGACTGTCTTGAAACACTGGAAGAGATTGCTGAAGAGAACCGTGAAGTCTTCATGGATGCTGGTGGGGAGTCTTATGACTATATTCCCGCGCTTAATGCAAATGATGGCTTTATTGAGTTATTGGCATCGTTAGTCCGTGAGCAGGCAGGTGACTGGGTAGGAGTACGTTAAATGCAGTTTGAACCTCTGTTTGGTATTCATGCCGTTAATACCGCACTGAAACGTGACGCACAACGCATTCATAAGATTTTGATTATGAAGGGGCGTCAGGATGCGAAGATGCAGCGTTTAATTGATACTGCTCTGGATCTTCGAATTCGGATCGAGCAGGTTTCTAAACGTGAGCTTGAGGAATTGGTAAAAGGAGCCGTTCATCAAGGGGTGGTGGCACTGTGTAAACCTATCCAGACTTATAATGAGCAGTATCTGGATAAACTTCTTGATCAGTTGGAAGAACCTCCATTTCTTTTAATCCTGGATGGTGTGACAGACCCACATAATTTGGGTGCCTGCTTGCGAACTGCGGATGCTGCAGGCGTTCAGGCGGTGGTTGCTCCAAAAGATAAATCAGCTCCGTTGAATGCTACTGCGGCAAAGGTTGCTTGCGGTGCGGCTGAGTCGGTGCCTTATGTTCTGGTGACTAACCTGGCGCGTACTCTTAAGTCTTTGCAAGAGCGAGGTGTATGGACAACCGGTACTGCGGGTGAAACCGATCTGGATATCTATCAGGCAAACCTGAAGGGGCCTATGGCTTTAATTATGGGAGCTGAAGGCCAGGGGATGCGACGTTTAACCAGAGAACATTGTGATCAACTGGTAAAAATACCGATGGCCGGAGAAGTTTCAAGTCTGAATGTATCCGTTGCCACAGGTATCTGTCTTTTTGAAGCGGTACGTCAGCGCGACTGATTATAGATTCCTGACCTTCACCCTATTATTGAGAATTTTTTATGCTTGCTGATATCGCTTTTCATCCCCAACTTGAAGAGAATCTAAAGAGTTCGGAGCTGTTATCAGCAACTGAGGTCCAGCAGCAGGCGATTCCTT
Source organism: Neptuniibacter caesariensis (assembly GCF_000153345.1). Taxonomy (GTDB): domain Bacteria; phylum Pseudomonadota; class Gammaproteobacteria; order Pseudomonadales; family Balneatricaceae; genus Neptuniibacter; species Neptuniibacter caesariensis. Next base: position 48,431 of record NZ_CH724127.1, on the reverse strand, counting down.
TAGCGCTTGAGGGGGCTGATTTGTTGATCAGTTCTCCAACGGGATCGGGTAAGACGGCTGCTTATCTTATCCCTGTGATACAAGAACTGAGTGCTGGGAAATCTCCGACCAGGCAACCTAAAGCTATCGTGCTTGTCCCTGTAAGAGAGCTTGCCGAGCAGATTGCCAGTTTTTTCGACAAGCTAGCAGCGGGTCTGGATCTCAATGCTGTTGCCATTGTTGGTGGAGAGGACTTCAAAAAACAAGAGAAACAACTGGCGCGTGCTGATCTGGTTGTGGCGACCCCCGGTCGACTCATTCCTCACTTAGAAAATCGCTCCATTGAGTTGGACAGTCTGGACCTCTTGGTTTTGGATGAGGCTGATCGCATTCTGGAAACAGGCTTCAAAGAGGCACTTGATCAGATACTGACACTTTGTCCTGAAGCGCGTCAGACGCTTTTAGTTTCTGCAACTTTACCTACCTCGGTCAGGAAATTAGCTGAGCGGATCTTACAAGAGCCTGAGTGGGTCAGAGTTGGCCAAAAGCGTGAAGTTGAAGCGAATATTGAGCAAAGAATTATTCTTTCTGATGATCAGACGCTAAAGGATAAGCAACTGTGTTGGTTATTGGAAAATGAGAGTTACGATAAAGCTGTTGTGTTTTGTAATAGCAAAACCGAAGCTCGGCGTCTGGATGGTTTTATTCGCTACCATAAGTTCAAGGCGGCTTTACTGCACGGTGATGTCCAGCAAAAAGGACGCTTTGCTACTATCGAAGGGTTTCGTAAGGGCACAACAAAGATTTTGGTAACGACTGACCTTGCGGCAAGAGGTTTGGACATTGAAGGTGTTGATCTAGTCATTAATACCGAGATACCACGTAAAGGTGATCTGTATATTCACAGAATAGGGCGCACAGGTCGTGGTGGTGCATCGGGTAAAGCGGTGTCTTTAATCTCGCCTGCAGAATGGAATCTGATGTCTTCAATTGAGCGGTATTTGAAAACCCGTTTTCGCAAGTCTGAAATATCAGGGTTAATCGCTAATTATAAAGGCCCAAAAAAAGTTAAGGCGTCCGGCAAGGCAGCTGGATCAAAAAAGAAGACCGTTAAAAAGAAAACAGCTAAAACTAAAGCTGTTAAGAAAAAGAAATAAACCCGCCTAAAAATTATTATTTAGTGAGCTGGAGATGATACTTGCAGCTCACTATTTTCCTGATTTCATTCATCCTCAGCAGTCAGTCTTCCCGCTGGGCTGTATTTAGTTTCCCTTCATAAATTCCCTTACCCATTTGCATTTTAGTTAATTCTTTTACTGGGATTACATGGCTGTTTAGTGCTATGTTTTAAACGCAATTGTTCAGTCGAGCATCAGCGAAAAGCAAATTGCACAGTGCATTAACCTGGATGGGCACGCGGAGAGTCAGGGATGAGAGCGATCTTTTACGCTTGTATTCTGCCATTTTTCCTTGTTTTACAAGGGTGTAGTACATTTTTTTCTACTTACTCAGAAGTTTTGAGTACTAAAAGGCATATCAACCCAGTTAAGTATGATCCCATTGCTTACGCGAAATTCAAACAACTGTTTGTTAGTGTGGGAGAGGTTGTTTATCTGGATGGAACTCCCAGCCAGAGCCTGTCAGGTCAAAACTTAGCTTACCGCTGGTCAATTCTACAGCGTCCTGTGAACAGCTCAGCAGCATTAATTCAAACCACTCATCCAGGTAAAATGAAGCTTCTGATTGATCAGGAAGGGGATTATAAAATCCGCTTGGTTGTTAGTGATGGAGAGTTTGATAGTCGTCCTTTTGACCTTTTTTACTCTACAGATAAAAACAGTTTGGACAGGGTTCGTATCGTTGCAATTGGCGATGCAGGGACAGGAAGTCCTCAACAGAGATACGTGGGTCAGGCTATTGGTAGTGTATGTGCTGAGCAGTCCTGCGATTTCGTAATCGGTATGGGCGACAATATCTATAGTTCAGGCCCGTCCAGTGTTCAGGACCAACAGTTTGAGGATAAGTTCGAGAAAGTTTATAGAGGTTTAAGCCTGCCATTTTTTATGGTTCTAGGTAACCATGATTCCAGCGGCCTATTTGCCGGTGACGGTGGTTTTAATGCCCGGGGGCAGATAGAAGTTGAATACTCGGAACATAGCGAAATTTGGGCCATGCCTGATCGATTTTATCAGGTGGCTGCGCCACTTAAAGGCGTTGATCCTAGAAATGTTCCCAATGCGAACTCACAGCCATTAGTTGAATTGTTTGCGCTGGATTCTACCCCGCTTACAAGTGCGCCTGATCTGGTGCCACGCTACCGTATTAATCTCTATTCTAAAAACATGGGCAACTGGCTTTCTGCAGGATTACACAATAGCGCAGCTCAGTGGAAGCTTGCCTATGCTCATCACCCCTATATTTCCAACGGAAAACATGGCAATGCAGGAAATTATGATTCAGTGGGGGACTATGCGGAGAAGCTAAAAAAGTACATGCCGCAGTTAAATAAGTATCTGTTTCAAAGAGTAGCGGGCAGTTACTACCGGGACTTTTTTGACCAGCATATGTGTGGTGACCTGGATATGTACCTTGCTGGCCATGATCATAATATGCAATGGCTAGCGCCAACTGAACAATGTGGAAAAACGCATTTTGTCATTTCAGGGGCTGGGGCAAAATCTAATCGAATTAACAAAGCCGACCGCAATTTAGCATATTGGCAATGCAGCGAAACCATCGGCTTCTTTTTGCTCGATATCATTGCTGATCAAATGACGGTCAGCATTTATAAAGTGGACTCAGGGAATGGGGAGTATCAACTTGCCTATCAGGCACGTTTTAGTCAGCGAAACCCGAATGAGGTAGAGCTTCTTCAAGGAGGAATGGATCGATGCGCTTCCATCTAATCGTTTGCTTGGCCTGTACCTTGTCTGGCTGCGGTACCTTCTGGGAATTAGTGATGACTGATGAAGAGAAGAAGTTACTGCGGGATTCTGCTGAAGAAGCCGCCGCTTGCCAGCTAAGTCAGTTTTTACAGGCTCCGATGGGGCATCATTCGTTATATACCTATGAGCAAGGTAGTTGTGTTGTCGCTCCAATCTGGGATGAAAGCTGGTTTGATAAAGATCAGAAAGCCCCAAGAAAGCGCTTATACAGTGATTTATTTTGCAAAGAGCCGATTCAGTATCAACTGACTCGGTTCCATAGTTTTTGTCAGGATTATGTTTTTTCCGAACGGCTGGGTAATGATCAATCCTTACAAAGGGAAGGGGCCTGGACCCTAAACCCTTCCTCACGCTTTCGTTTACCGCTCATTCGCCAGTACGGCTTTGAACAGCCCTTTATGACCACAAGAGTCTATAAAACAGTTAACGTTTCAGACCCCCATGTTTTTGCGCCTGTCTCGACACCTCTTCAGCTTCGACGGGGAAGTGGGTTGTGTGAATTACAGATGCGCGTTTTTAAGGAAGAGCCTGAGGCGGAGGGAGGAATCCCTCTGTTATTGATTCATGGTGGGGGAGGTCATAAGCGCAGTTTCCATGTTCTTGCGATGGAAAGTCGCATCCCAGAGCTAACTGAACAGGGTTATACAGTGTATATGCCTTTCTATAGATTGATGGGTGATGGTCAAACTACAAGTGAATGCAGTCGAGCGAACTGGCATGAGCAGCGTGATGATGTAGATTCTGCGCTAAGTTGGGTAAAAGAGAATAAAAATAGATTTGGAGATCAGGGGGGGATACGGCTGATTGCTCATGGAAGTGCAGGCCTTCTGGCTAGTTGGCTATTAATCGAAAGGCCCCAAGATATTGAACGAGTTCTGTTTTATTACCCTATGTTGGATACGGCTAAGATGCGCAGCCGCATTATCGATCAAGGAGGTTATCCTGATGGTAGGGCGACTTTAGAACGAATTCTTGAAGCGCCTTTGGAAAGTGTCTCAAATGGCTCTCAGCTTCTGCATGAAACCAGTTTTTTGGAAAAAATCGTGAAGTCACAAGGCGATATTCCACCTTTGTTATTTATTCACGGCGCTAGGGACCAGCGAATTCCCTATCAGCAATCGGCCGCCGCTTGCTCAGCCTTAGGTGATATTAAGGTTGATGAAGAAACTTCTTTGTTGAATCACTGCGGAGTTCACCGTTATTACCTGTTACCCAATGCTCAATATCACCTTGATTTATGTTTACAGGGTGTTGAATGCCCTGCAGGCGATGCTACTTCACGTAATCAGGTAAGAGCAACGATCAGTGCAGCATACAGGTGGCTAGGGGAGGATAGTTGAAATGAAACTATGGTTAATTTTGGCTGTGCTCATAATTGCTGGTTGCTCAGGTAAAAATGTCCAGATGCCCATTGGCGGTTACCCTGTTAAACCTGGAGAAGTGGGGCCGGTAGCCGTTGATAATCCGATGCAGTTTCCTTTTTCGTGTACCACCTCAGAAGCAGGTTTGGGTGAGCCATTAATTGATAACTATGAACAAAAGGGATATCCAGTCTGGGATCGCTGGTTATTCTTCAATTATAAAAAGGGGTATAGCCAATATTGTGGCGCGAAGATGGAGGTCTCTTTCTATTACCGGAATGATGCAGGTGATTTTAAAAGCTTAGTAGCCCAATCAGATATACCAGGTGATGCTGAGTACTTAGAAAGAGATGGCAGGCGTTTCCCGTTTGTTGTGCGTTATGAGAGAGGTGTAATTAACCGATTTATTTACGGCATCACATCTTTAACAGAGTGGCCCATTCAGCAGGCTGGGATTGTTCCTGTATGGAATAAGCAGTTGATTATGCTTTTTAACGGGGGGATCGGTATTGGTCACCATCAGTCAGGGATTGTGTCTTTGGGGATGTTGGGTGCAGAGGCAGAAAAAAGCGATGACTTAATCAGTCTATTCAATCCAGATTTGCTTGCCAGGGGGTACCTGCTTGCGGGCTCTACGGGCATGGGAACCGACACCAGTTTCAATCTCCCTTTGCTCTTACAGACGGCTGGGATGGTAAAAAAGCAGGTTGTCGCAGAATTTGGAGAGCCCGATTTCACTTTGGGCCTTGGAGCATCGGGAGGTGCAATCCAGCAATTTTTTAGTGATCAGCATGCCCCTGAGCTACTTGATGGCGTTGTAGTTAGTCATATGTTTCCTGATCTGTTAACCCAAATGACAGGGGTTGGGGATTGCGAGTTACTGCAATATTACTTCGATAATCACAGTGATCAGTCTTCCGAAGGTTTTTGGAAAACCTGGTATCACCGGGGTTTAGTAGAAGGTTTTAATGCTATCGATGGTTATCCGAGTAAGTACAGTATAGATGGCAGCGGTGTTCCTATGATGTCGACGGCTAAGCCGGGGAGTTCTGTCTGTGTGGATGGGTGGAGGGGAATAACGCCACTCATGTTTAATCCCAAACTATTTTTACCTTTTTATGATATGCATCACGCATGGCTGAAAGGAGATGCGTCTGAGTTAAAAAGTACAAACTGGACCCACTGGGATGATGCTGTTGCTATATATGGGACAGATCAAAGTGGTTATGCACTTCGAACCTATGACAATGTTGGGGTTCAGTATGGATTAGAGGCGCTAAAGCAAGGGGCGATATCAGTGGATCAGTTTCTCGATCTTAATGCGCGTATTGGAGGATGGAAACCTTCTTCGGAAATGAGGTTTGAGCAAGCCCCTTTTTATCCTTTTGGAGCTTTGACGTTGGATCGTATTTCTCTGAGTGAGTTTATCTTTGGCAATATCAAATTACGAAGTGTTGGTTCCTTTTGGCGCGGAACTCAGAATGTATTAACACTGATGCCTGACGACAAAGTCTCTCCAAGGGTTAAACGCTGGTTTGGGAGGGATGATAAACAATCAATCTGGAGCCATCAAAACTCTACAGCTAGTCTAGATACAGCGATAGCAGAGCGCTCTTCGGCGAGTGCTACCGCTATTGAGCGTGCTAAGAAACAAGGGATGGTTTTTGGTGGGGAGTGGAATAAACCGACAATTGCAATGATGGTTTATCTGGATGACAGATTGGATATTCATGATGCTCGACAGCCGTTTGTTTTTCGCGAGCGTATGAGAAAGGCAGGTCACTCAGATGGGAGTTTTAGTATTTGGGGGTTAACGCCTTCCGGTAATCCCGAGTCTGATAAAAAACAATTAAGGGATATTGCCACTCAATCAGTCGAGACATTATCGGCCTGGTTACAGCAGGGAGAGAAACCCCCGTCCGCTATCGATCGTTGTTGGGACAAGCATTATCAACTGCTTGCTGTTGGCGAGTCGGTATGGAATGGCGTTTCGCTTAATCATAGCGATAAAGGTCTGTGTGCCAGAGAGTTTAAAATTCACGGAAGCCCGAGGGTTGCGGCCGGTGAACCATTTGCCGCAGATCTGCTGAAGTGCCCGTTAAAATCAGTTTCTTCAGCGTTGCAGGATGGAACTTATGCGACTATTCGGTTCAATGAAATGCAGAAGGTTTATCTTGAGAAAATATTCAAAGAAGGTGTCTGCGCATACAATTAAGGCTGAAATAGGGAAAGGGGAGATCATTCCCCTTATTGATCAGGTGAGCTCTGTCACGTGAGTTGCAATCATCGCTTCTTCATTGGTAGGAATAACGCGAACGATTACAGATGAATCATCCTGACTTATGACTGCAGAACCTGCATCGTTAGCTTGTTTAGCAAACTTAATTCCAAGCCAGTGACAACGCGTTAGGATTCGAGACCTTACATCAGCATCGTTTTCGCCAACACCGCCAGTGAATACTAGCTGTTGCAGACCTTCAAGCGCTGCGGATAAACGCCCAATCTCTAATGCAGCTCGATAGCAAAACATATCTATCGCTTCTTCCGCTTCGGGCTGATCACTCTGATGTAGCTCAAGCATATCCGAGCTGATTCCTGATACTCCGTACCAGCCGCTTTCCTTGTAGATAAACCTTTCCAGATCATCCGCACTCATCTGATGATGGCGTTGAAGATAAAGCATAACGCCAGGATCAATACTCCCGCAACGGCTCCCCATTGGTAGTCCATCAACGGCAGTGAAGCCCATGGACGAAGCGATGGATTGTTTGTTCTTGATAGCACACATGCTTGCACCTGCACCAAGATGACAAACGATCGTATTTAGTGAATCGCTTTGCTGCTCAGTGAGTTTACGCAGAATAAACTCATAGGATAAACCGTGGAAGCCATAGCGTTTGATGCCTTCCTCCGTGTACTTACGCGGAATAGCATAATGTTGCTCGAGCGGTGACTGTTTGGCATGAAACATCGTATCAAAACAAGCCACTTGCGGAAGGTTAGGTTCCAGAGCATGGCATGCTTCGATTAGTTTCAGGTTGAACGGCTGGTGCAGTGGCGCCAGAGGGATAAATTTACGCAGCTCGTCCATCAATTGGTCGGTAATTAGTCGAGGCGCGTTGTATTTCCCCCCGCCATGAACAACACGGTGGCCTATAGCCGAGATAGATGTTGTACTTTCCTGTTCTGAGATCCAATTCAGAACAGTTTGGAGTGAGGCCTGGTGGCGTTTCTCTTTTGAGATCGTCGAAAAATCCGGCTCGCAGTGGCTTAGCAAATTGCCATTAGAATCAAAGGCCCTAAAGCTTGCTGTATTTAGAATATTACCCAGCTTAAAGCTATAAAGTAGATTCAATCTGTCATCAACGCGCTCAAACAGCGCGCATTTAAGGCTTGAGGAACCACCATTCACTGTCAATATTGTTTGCATAACATCTACTTCATATTGGCGTGATGTACCATATGGGATGCAAGCGCGCAGGAAGCGAGCCTGGCCAGGGTTTTATCTGCACGGCTGGTCAGAATAATGGGAACCCTTGCGCCTAGCGCTATTCCTGCTGATTTTGCGTTGGCTAGATAGATAAGCTGTTTAGCTATCATGTTAGCGGCTTCTAAATCAGGGGCTAACAAAATGTCGGCATCGCCTGAAACGTCAGAAACAATGTGTTTGTCTATGGCTGCTTGCTGAGAAATAGCGTTATCGAATGCCAGAGGCCCATCTAGAAGGCCTCCTGTAATCTGTTCTCTATCCGCCATTTTACACAGGGCTGCAGCGTCAATGGTACTTTGAATATTCGGTTTTACTTTTTCAACTGCTGAAAGGATCGCGACTTTAGGTTGTTCAACGCCAAGCGCTCGGCAGAAGTCTATTGCATTCTGTGTGATGTCTTTTTTGCAATATAGGTCAGGAACAATATTAATTGCCGCGTCGGTAATGACCAGGGGCTTGTGGTAGTTGGGGACGTCAAATACAAAGACGTGGCTCAAACGGCGTTCAGTACGTATGCCTTTCGTTTTATGCACCACGGCACGCAGTAGTTCCGATGTACCCAGATGGCCTTTCATTAACGCTTCTGCGTCCCCCCGTTTGATGATCTCGCATGATAGTTCAGCCGCTGCATGGCTGTGTTCAGTATTGACCATCTCATATTGGCTAATATCGAGATTGTTCTCTTCCGCAACGGCTCTGATTTTTGTTTCTGGACCGACCAGAATGGGGACTATCAGGTTGTGTTCGGCAGCTTCGACAGCGCCAATTAAGCTGTTGCTATCTACTGGGTGAGCCACCGTTGTTGTGATTGGGCGGGCTTTCTCAGCTTGTTGGATGAAAAACTCTAACTGGTCGTGAAGCGGTGGCTTCTCCTGAATAACCATTGAAACCTCTGGATTCTTATCAAAAAGTAACATGCAACTACCCAATAAGTATGATGGATATCTTCTAAGGTAGCTTTAGTCTATTACTTGATTATGACGCACTGCAGCAATTTTTCTAGTGACTTATGTCAGCTATAAATAACCTAATGAAAGTAAAAGGGTTTTAAACGGCTGTTTGTTGAAAAATTTGCTAATAGATGAGTAATCGTATTATTTTGCATGTTAAGGCCATGTGGCAGGGATAATTCACCAATTTGGTGTAAGCTTTAGATATAGAAAATAAGGGAGTGTCACTGATGCGTCAGAACATTTATGTTGTGGACGGCAGTACAACGATAAGGAATTTATATTCGGCTGTCTTAGAATCTGTAGGTTACAGAGTTAAGTGTTTTAAAACGGGGGAAAGCTGTTATAAAGCACTTAATTTTGAAATACCTGATCTCATTATAATGGGAGCAGAGTTACCAGACACTGAGTGTGTTGAGTTATCCACAAGAATTAAGTCACAGCCTGAATTTATTCTACTGCCAATCGTTGTTGTTTCTTCCATTCGCTCCATGGAGCTGAAACAACGTTGTTTCCAGGCGGGTGTCACCGATTTTATCCTGAAAAATTGCACGCAGGCTTTTCTGCTGGAGCGAGTTAAGAATATTCTCCAGCGCAAGGAAACAATGCAGTTTAACCAGCATCTGGCAGGGCAGCGTTTCAATGTACTTATCGCCGAGGATAGTGCTTCCCTTCTGGCATTATATGGCGTCATGTTAGAGCAACTTGGCTGTTTTCCTATTCTTTGCAGTAATGGTAAAGAGGCTTGGGAAGAGTTACAGAAGCACGATGATATTGATCTTATCCTTACCGATGTAGAGATGCCTATTATGGATGGCATCGAGTTTAATCATTTGGTTCGTTCCGCAAGTGAGTATGACCAAGTGCCTTTGATCGTGGTGACTCAGCACGATCAGGAAGAGCTACTCTGCGAGCTGTTATCAAGTGGTGCCAGTGACTTTATAACCAAGCCTTTTAGTCATGAAGAGCTTCGTGCAAGAATTGGTTCTCATTTGAGAACCCGCTTTCTTTATAAGGAGCAGCTACGGCTTAATAGAGAACTGCAGGAAGCGAACACTTACCTTGAAGACAGGGTGCGTGAGCGGACGCAGGAACTCTATGATGCAAATATTGAGACCATTACGAAGTTGGCTTTGGCCTGCGACTATAAGGACAAAGATACAGCGAACCATATCGATAGAGTTAAATTGTATTCTGAGGAGTTGGGCAGAGCAGTAGGTCTGTCCTCGGAAGTGATCAAGCGCTTAGGTTATTCGAGCATGATGCACGATGTGGGTAAGATCACAACGCCAGATCATATTTTGAATAAGCCAGGTCCGCTTGATGATCAGGAATGGGTCGAGATGCGTAATCACTCCGCCGCTGGTGCGCGCGTATTAGGTGGAAGCGCATTCTTTAATATGGCGAGGGATATAGCTCTGTATCATCATGAGAAAGTTGACGGTACTGGGTATCCAAAAGGCTTGAAGGGCGATGAAATCCCACTAGCGGCGCGTATTGTTGCTGTTGTGGATGTGTTTGATGCACTGGTCTCCAAGCGAAGCTACAAGGAACCATGGTCAACAGAGCAAGCAGTCACTGAACTTCAGCGTATAGCAGGGGTTCACCTGGATAAACGTTTAGTCGAAATTTTTATCTTAATGCTTGAAAGTGGGCAATTGGATTATATCCGGAGTAAATACCCTGAGCATGAAGTAGCGGATGACCATTTTTAACGAGCGTTTATATTCTGAAGTGCTTACTTTTGAACCCTGTGGTCTCAGGAAGTTCATGGGTTTCTATGAGGATTTCCATCTCTTTTTGAGTCAGGGGCTTACTGAATAGGTAGCCCTGGCCAATGTCACAGTTTTGCTCACGTAACATGGCAAGCTGATCTTCATCTTCAATACCTTCTGCTACGACTTTCATGCCAAGCGCATGAGCCATAGTGATGATGGTATGGGTCAATGTTGCATCACCTTCATTGCTAACCATATCTTTAACAAAAGCACGGTCCACTTTAAGTGTAGAAACCGGGAAGGTTGTTAAGTAGCTCAAGGAGCTATAACCAGTACCAAAGTCATCTATGGTGAGTGCTGTTCCAAGTTCAAGCAGACGTTCTAATCGAGGGAGAATCTGGTCAATATTTTCGGCCAGCAAGCTTTCGGTAATTTCAAGTTCCAAACGGGAGGGGTCTATTCCTGTTTCTTCAATACCCTTGGCGACCATATCAACAATACTGTCATCATTTAACTGACGGATAGACAAATTAACTGCCATTTTCAGCGTTGTATCTGAGAATTTTTGGAACTCTTGTAAATCGATACAGGCTTGTCTTAAGGCAAATTCACCTAGTTCGTTGATAACGCCAATATCTTCAGCTACTTCGATGAACTCGAATGGGCCGACAGGGCCAAGAACGCCGCTGTTCCAGCGCATCAACGCTTCAAAGCCAATGATTTTTCCAGATGCGATATCATTCTTGCTTTGATAAGCCATGTAGATTTCGTTACGTTCCAGCGCTTGTCGAAGCTCTGTTTCGATGGTGTGTTTACGTTTCAGGCGGCGATCTAGTTCGTGATCAAAGAAGCTATAGCGATTTCGGCCTTCACGTTTTGATTCATAGAGGGCTATATCAGCAAATTTTACGAGACCGGTAACATCATTATTATCTTCCGGATAGCGTGAAATACCGATGCTGACCGATACAAAGATCTGCTTACCCTCGATCAAAACAGGGGTTTGTACGTCATCTAGAATTTTCTGAGCCAGTTTTCTTATGTCGCTTTCACTGGCGTAACGGGCATAAACCAGGAACTCATCGCCGCTAATATGGCAGATGTTCGCCAGATCTTTGCAGCATTTCACTAATCGGGCTGAAACCAGCTGTAATAACTGATCCCCGACCATATGACCAAAGGTGTCGTTTACATTTTTAAAGTTATCGATATCCAGGTATAAAACAGCGACTTGTTGCTTATGCTTCCATGCACTCTGTAACTCTGCAGTAAGGTTTTCATGCGCTCTTCGGCGGTTTGGTAAGCCGGTTAACGGATCAAAGTTTGCCTGCTTATAAAGTTTAGCTTCTGCTTGTTTACGGGCGCTGATGTCCTGAACAACAGTCACATAGTGGGTGATCTGGTCAGAGGGATTAGTTATATGACTAATAGAAAAAGAGTACCACTTCCCATCGAAATCCGTTTTGCGTTCGCCAAACCAGTTACCACTTAGGGCGACTTCATCACTGATTTTTTTCAGGTCTGTGGTTAATACGTTGTAGGGCGGATAATCGATAATGTTGTGTCCACGCGCTTTATCATGCGCGTTTGGCTTAGCTGTAGCGATGTCAAAGTGGCTATTAGCGTATTCAATGCACCAATTGTTATCGGTAATCACGACACTATTAGGGCTTTGCTCTATCGCTTTAGAGAGTTTATGTACATTACCTTCGGCAGCCTGTTTAGCGTCAGATATCTTTTTACTGATTTGCAGGGCCGCGCGATAAGCCAAAAGGGCGGCTAGCAGGAAGAGAATAAATATAACCCCTATAGGTTGCATTCTCTCCAGCCAGGCAGTGAACAAGGCAGAAACCGGATGAGAGTTAAGGGTTATCAACTGGTACTCAGGAAGGTAGCCAACATTGGCAAGTACCTGCTCTCCTTTTACTTCCAGCTCAAGTCCTTCTTTGGTTTTACCTGACCTTAGATTGTATTGAATTTCTGAGGCCGTTTCCGGGGCTAAACGCCATCCAAACAGATCGGATACGACTCCTCGCGGCACAGGGTATGACATCCGTACCTGGCCTCGCTCCCCAAGAAGCCACATAGTGTTTCCATCTGGAGTGATAAAATTGTTCATCAGTGAGGATTCGCCTTGAACCCGGTAGAAAGCAACAACGAAGGCGATGACCTTTCGCTCGTCGCTTAGAATAGGGACAAAGAAAGGAAGGTACGAATCTCCAAGTAATCCCGCCCTCAGAAGGTAACCAATTTGCGCAGTCTGGCTTGTTCTGGCACGTTCGATGACAGTATTGCTCTGATCTGACAAAGACGGAATTGTTATATCACCACGGGTCACCAGGGTTTTACCGCTTAAATCGACTAAAGAGAATGCGGCAGCTTCATTTGTGGCAGACATTAAATAATCAAAAATGTTTGTCACGGAGCGTTCCTTTACACCATTTGTGACAAAACGGGATTGAACTGTTTTTACAATCAGGCGTGTTTGATGATCAAAGAAGGCTCTGCTTTGACTTATCAGTGTTTGGTTCTGTTTGAAGAGTTTGTCGAATTGGCTGGTCTTAACATCTTTCCAAAGCGCGAAACTGAAAACAACAAGAGCACACAGAAGTATCACTGATAGTAAGGTAAACAGTAATTTAAGTGGCTTAATGCCTTCGTTTCCTATCATCCCCAAGATGCTCCTGCTCGCATTCCCTGCGTATTAATAACTTATTCTAATCAACTATAGCAAATGCGATGCCTCTGAGTATTAAAAGCATGCTCCATTTGACGAAAATTGGACAGAAATCAAGTTATCCTGAGTTAAGCTGCTTAAACTTCTGCTTTCAATAGAATGATTTCACTATCCAGTATCGTGCTGGCGGGTTAGTATTCTTAGGCAAATACGTCCAGATTACATTCGCTTGATCATGCCTAAGGTTAAGTTAAGTTTGTTTAATGTAATGTGAATGTCTGTTGTTAGTATGGAATTAGTTTTTGAGGGATATTGATGAACTTCCTGATTGATTGGTTTTTAGACTTTTGGGATAACATGCCCGGAGGCAAGATAAGCCGGACGATTTTCTCTGCTTTTATTTTGACCTTAGTGATCTCCATCCCTTTGGGTGTTTACTGGAGTATGACGCCTGCGGCTTTTGATCCTGTAACTGAAGCGCAAGCCGATGCGGAAGAGCAGCAAGCTGAGGTTACGACGGGCTACACCTCTGTATATACACTTCATCGCCTGGTTGATACCTTGCTGACCAAACCAGGTGGCTATATTAGTAATGATAAACTACCGCCAGGGCTTTGGCTGGATAATATTAGTCACTGGGAATATGGTGTTTTGGTTCAATCCAGAGATCTGGCAAGAGCACTGCGTAAGGACTTTAGTCGTTCCCAGTCCCAGTCTGTGGAATACCCTGCTTTAACAGTGGCTGAGCCTCAGTTCCATTTTGATTCAAATAGTTGGTTGCTGCCATCCTCTGAGTCTCAGTATAGAGAAGGTCTGGAAGCTCTGCGAGAATACAACATTGCTTTAGCGGATAAGACTCAGTCAGAAGCACAGTTTTTTGCCAGAGCGGATAATTTGAATAATTGGCTAGGTGATGTTCAAACGCGTTTAGGAAGCTTATCCCAGCGCCTGAGTGCTAGTGTTGGTCAGAAACGCTTGAATACAGATCTTGCGGGTGATCCCGATGCCGAACAGTCGACTCAGGTAGCGGCTGATACAGAAGTTAAAACGCCTTGGCTGGAAATAGATGATGTTTTCTATGAAGCGCGGGGTTCTGCATGGGCCCTGCTACATATCTTGAAAGCGATCGAGCATGATTTTGGTCCGGTTCTGGATAAGAAAAATGCGCGAGTTAGCCTGCGTCAGATTATTCGTGAGTTAGAGGCAACTCAGGAAACAGTGTGGAGCCCGATGATTCTTAACGGTGGTGGGTTTGGAGTATTTGCTAATCACTCTTTAGTGATGGCGAATTATATCTCCAGAGCAAACGCCGCAATCATCGATTTGCGTGAGCTTCTAGCCAGAGGCTAAGTTTTTACTCATTTTAAGAAGGGGGCTTATAGCCCCCTTTTTTGTGTCTAGGGTCTACACTTAAAAGGTTAGCAGTAGTGGAGATGAGTTATGCCGCGACGCTTTATTCGTCATCCTGCTTCCATCCCCATTCAGATTGGTAAAAGGGTAAGCAGTGATCATGACACCCAGTATCACACTCAAACCGTTGATGTGAGTGCGGGGGGCTTGTCTTGTGAATCTGAGTTTCTGATGTCCCCTGGTGAACCTGTCGAAGTTGAAATTGCACTTAATCAGCCTCCGTTTAAAACCATCGGTCATGTCGTGTGGTGTAAACATAATGGCGATCGATTTCTGGTTGGAATTGGCTTCGCCGATTTGGCTACAGCCTATGCAGTAAGAATGGTTGAACAGGTTTGCTATATCGAGGAGTACAGGCAGGCGGTGTTAGAGGAAGAGGGCCGCGAGCTCAGTTCTGAAGACGCAGCCTTAGAGTGGATTAGCAAGCACGCTGGAGATTTCCCGCAAAACGTACACTAACTGTTTCAGTCTCATTAAAAGAAAGGCTGGACTTTGATGTTCTGCTCTTTGCTAATCAGCCATCGGTCATCGCTGAATTCAAGGGTAAGACGTTTATGGGTCTTATCTTTGTACCCATTGTCAGCTTCGTATGTTAGCCAGAAATCTATTTTTACAATCCCATTCGCTTCTTCGGTTTTAATGAAGTCCGAGCGAGTTAGTTTAATCCAATTAGGTTTGTTAAGTGCAGTATGTCGCTTTTTAAGCCATTGTTGGTGGGTTTTGTATGCACCATTAAAACCAGTAATGTACTGAGCTACATAGTCTGCATGGTTCTGATTTTGCCAGGCCGCCTGCCATTCGGAAATGACCCGTGTGGCTTTTTCAAGGTCGGTTAATGGTTGCTCTATGACCTTATTGACTTCTGTCAGCTGTTGGCGGGACGTTTCAGTAATGATGTCATGAATGGATTCGGCCTTTTCAATTAAAGGTTCATCCTTTTGCTCGGTATCGACCAGAACCTGCTTTGGCAGTTCCGAATTGATAACCGTTTCTTTGATCTTATCTTCAGTAACAGGCCCGGTGTCCTCTGAGCGTGTTGTTGTACTGTTCTTCGATAAAGTGGTTTCGTTTCCAGCGACTACGGCTAATTCAGGAAGTGGCTGTTGCTCAGTGTGTACTACATTATCACCAGGAGAAACTGCAAGCTCTGCGGTCGTATTGCTATCTTCAGCAAGAACCTTTGCCTGCTGTGCTTCCGCTAATGCCGTTTTTAATCGCTTGTTCTCAGCTATGGCATCGTTGAGTTGTTGCTCAATGAGCTCCAGTTTATTCTTCACCTCATTCTGAAATTCAGCTTCCGATAGAGAACCCGCCGCAGGAGAGGCCTTACTAATGACTGTCTGTTCTTGTGTGATTTCTAAGCTTGTATCAAGGCTGCTTGTGGGATCTGCCTTTACACTAGATGAAACAGAATCAGCTACTACTTCAGGAGTGTTTAGCTGAGGAAGGCTGTCTAAGCCCCCAGAGGATTCCTCTTCAGTATTTATAACACTAGATTCGATCGATGAAGTTTCTGTCTTCGCGGGTGTTGATGAAAGACTTGGGGGGGTGATCTTGCTTAGGTTTTGGCCTTGTTCATTATTCGCAAAAACAGGCACTACTTCCGAAGGTACAGTTTGTTGAGAAACTGAGTTATCGCTAAGAATGAAGTGGTTAAGCCCAACGCCCGCAACGAGTAGAACCAAAAAGGCGACTGCAAAAATAGCCGTATTGTTTTTCGGAACTTTTACAGAGGGTTTGCTAAGTCCCTGAATATCTTTGCGGGTAATAACATCTTTATGGATTAGCGGCAGTAAAAGTGCCTTTAAGCGGCTAATGCGTCCTTCTGTCTTTTCAATCATAAGGAAATCAGTGCCAATCTCATAAGGAGTTGGTTGAATCCCTTTAATAGCAGACAGGTAGTATATATAACCTTCAATATCATCCGTATGAAGGGGGTCTAAGGTCACCTCTTGATTGATCCAGTTATGAAAGTCAGCTTCGGGAGTGCCGTCAGTATGAATAACCAGATAATCTTTACGTATGACGACCAGTTTTATCGCGCCAGCGGTTGTTTCTGAGGCAATACACAATTGCTTCAGAGCATTCTCAACTTCCGGAGATGAGTTTATGGCTTCCTGATCAACAACTACGAAGCAAAATTGTCCCGCTTCCTTTGTATTTCTTAGCGCGCGAACCAGGTCATTCTTTTGTTTTGGAACCCCTAACGTCTCTGCCAAAACGGCGTAGAAATGGGCTGCTTTAGGCAATGCATCACGGAAAACGGCAACAGGTACGCCTTTGTGCTCATATTCGCTAACCAGCTCAGCTATCAGGGTCGATTTACCTGTGCCTTCAACACCTTTGAGGATTACAGCGTTCTCTTTGGTTAGTCCATCTCTGAGCTGCTCCAAAGCACGCTTGTAACCCTTATGGCGATAAGGACCAGTAAAAGAATCTTCCTGCTGGTTGCTTCCCTGGTTATTTTCAGCGCTGGGCTGATTTTCCTGATACATGTGTTTGGCTTATTCTCGGTTACATAAAAATTATGTGGGTTGAGTTGCCGTAATTATATTCCCTAAGGATACATCTTCCAATTACAGAGTTTAGGAGTCTTTTTGTATAACGTCCGCCGGGATTATTGCTTCTATCGCCTTAATCCCAGCTTAGCCTGGAACTGTTATTAAACCGGGGTTTTCAGTGTCTCCTGGTATGGGGGCCAGCCCATAGGTTTGCCTCC
The DNA here is from genome assembly GCF_000153345.1 of Neptuniibacter caesariensis. GTDB lineage: Bacteria > Pseudomonadota > Gammaproteobacteria > Pseudomonadales > Balneatricaceae > Neptuniibacter > Neptuniibacter caesariensis. Next base: position 31,182 of record NZ_CH724127.1, on the reverse strand, counting down.
CAGTAAGTGCAAATGGATATGGTAAACCGTCTGCCCGCCGTGCTCATTGCAATTGAAAACAGTACGGTAGCCTGTTTCAGCGAAACCTTCTCGCTCTGCGATAACCGCGGCTGTTTTAATCATATGACCAACAAGGCTCTCATCTTCGGAGCTGATGTCATTTAGCGTAGCAATATGCTTTTTGGGGACGATCAAAGCATGGAAAGGGGCCTGAGGGTTGATATCGTTGAAGGCGATAACCTGATCATCCTCGTAGATAATTTCTGCAGGAATCTCTCTGTTGATTATTTTGGTAAACAAACTGTCCATCATGTCCCCTTATCGTGTCGTTTTTCGCAGTATAACGAGAGTTGGTCAGCTATCAAACCAGGTATTGGTATCTTCAGAGCATTCAGTACCGCAAATTATAGTAGGGATTCTGTAATCTCTTCCTGCGCCATCTCAGGACAATGATAGCTTTTAGACACAGTCCCATCAGGTAAGACAGATTCTAGGTGTACATCGAAACCCCATAAACGATGGATATGTTTGAGCACTTCATCAGAGGATTCACCCAGTGGCTGTTGGTTGTACATGAAGTGCCTTAAGGTCAGGCTTCGATCACCCCTAACATCTACATTATAAACTTGAATGTTGGGTTCCCTGTTGCCTAAATTATATTGAGCGGCCAGATCTTCACGGACTTTGCGGTAGCCGCTTTCATCATGAATTGAGGTGACTTCGAGGTTGGCTTTTCCAGCATCATCCATGATCGTGAATAGTTTAAGTTCGCGGATCAGTCGTGGTGAGAGAAATTGAAGAATGAAGCTCTCATCTTTGTAATTCCGCATGGCGTCATCGAGGGTTTCATTCCAGTCCTTTCCGGCAAATTCAGGGAACCACTCTCGGTCCTCATCTGTGGGATCAACACAGATGCGTTTGATATCCTGCATCATGTTATAACCCAAGGTGTATGGGTTGATACCACTGAAATATGGACTGTCAAACGGAGGTTGGTAAACGACACTGGTGTGAGAATGCAGGAACTCCATCATAAACCCATCGTTGACTAGTCCTTCATCATGCATTTTATGAAGTAGAGTGTAATGCCAGAAACAAGCCCAGCCTTCGTTCATCACCTGGGTCTGTTTTTGTGGATAAAAATATTGCGCGACTTTCCTGACGATCCGCACAATTTCACGTTGCCAGGGTTCAAGCAGTGGGGCATTTTTTTCAATGAAGTAGAGAATGTTCTCTTCAGGTTCTTGCGGGAACCTAGCAACCATAGGTATCTCTTCACCCTCTTTTTTGGGGATGGTGTTCCACAAGTCGTTCAGATGCCGTTGTATATACTCTTCGCGAGCCTGCTGGCGTTCTTTCTCTTCATCCGCGGTAAGGGGTTGAGGACGGACATAACGGTTTACCCCATAACTCATTAGCGCATGGCATGAATCTAGTAATTCTTCTACGGCATCAACGCCGTAGCGTTCTTCACAGCGATTAATGTAACTTTTGGCAAAGAGTAGGTAATCAATAATTGCAGAAGCATCAGTCCATGTCCTGAATAGATAGTTACCTTTAAAAAAAGAATTATGACCGTAGCAGGCATGAGCAATCACCAGCGCTTGCATTGTCATTGTGTTCTCTTCCATCAGGTAAGAGATACATGGATTTGAATTGATAACTATTTCATAGGCCAGTCCCATGCGGCCGCGTTTATAGTTCTGCTGTGTATCGACAAATTGTTTACCGAACGACCAATGATTGTAGTTTAGAGGCATGCCCACAGAGGAGTATGCGTCCATCATCTGTTCGGAAGTAATTACCTCAATTTGGTTAGGGTAGGTATCCAGACCATATTCGTTAGCAATTCTGCCAATTTCGTGGTCGTATTCCGCAATTAAATCGAAGGTCCATTCAGCTCCGGTAGAGATCGGTTCACGCTTTTTCATGCGGCACCCTCCGTTTTTTTCTCAAACAAGCTTCGGAATACAGGGAAAATGTCAGATGGCTCCCTTATCTGTTGCATAGCAAAACTATCGGCCCAGGAGGCCTGGAGTTTTTCATATTCGTGCCATAAGTTCTGGTGGGGGCCAGTCGTTATCTCAACATAGGCAAAGTACTGAACCATTTTTAAGATTCTGCTGTTAAGAACATCAGAGCATTTAGATGAGTCCCCATCCCAGTTATCACCGTCAGAGGCTTGAGCGACATAGATATTCCAGTCGGAAGGTGAATATCGTTGTTCAATGATTTCTGCGGTTAAATCTAATGCACTGGAAACAATGGTTCCGCCAGTTTCTCGGGAGTAGAAGAACTCTTGTTCATCGACTTCTTTGGCGTGGGTATGGTGACGAACAAAGACGACTTCAATGTGCTTGTAATTACGTTTCAAAAACAGATAGAGGAGAATGAAGAAACGTTTTGCCATGTCCTTGATGCTTTGGGTCATAGAGCCTGAAACATCCATTACGCAAAACATAACGGCTTTGCTGGAAGGGACCGGTACCTTGATCATATTGTTGTACTTGATGTCAAAGTCATCGAGAAATGGGACGCGTTTTAACTTTGCCTTTAACTCATCTATTTCAGTTTTCAGATGCTGGATCTGGCTTTCTGCATCAGTATCGGGAAGGCGAGCCCGCAACGTCTCCATCTCTTCCTCAAGCTCGCGTATTTTTCGGCGTTCTTTACCAGATAACGCGATACGGCGGGCATGAGCGGCTCTTAGTGATCTTACAATATGAATTTTATCCGGGCTGCCTGCGTTGGTGAAACCGGCCCTTCTTGTTTCGTACTGCGTGGTATTTTTTAGCTGTTTTTTAACCAGATAGGGGAGTTCCAGGCCATCAAACATGAAGTCGAGAAATTCTTCCTGATCAATTTGGAAAGTAAAGTCATCTTCCCCTTCACCTTGGTTACTGGCTTTACCATCGCCGGCACCACCACCTCCGCCACCTTGCGGGCGCTGAAACTGGTCTCCAACCACAAACTCTTTGTTTCCAGGAAAGACTTTTTGCTTTATTCCGCCTTCGCCGTGATGAAATACAGGTTCAGAAATATCCCTGCGTGGAATCGTTACGTTCCCGCCTTTATCAATGTCAGTAATGGATCGGTTGTTTACAGCGTCTTCGACAGCATCCTTGATGTGCTTTTTATAGCGTCGAAGAAAGCGCTGTCGGTTTACCGTGCTCTTTTTCTTCGAATTAAGGCGGCGATCTATGATGTAACTCATACTTCTATCCCCGTGTCAGAGCTGAAGTTGCAAATTCCCGGCAACTTCAGCTCCTTGCCCTGATGTTGGTTTTAAAAGATCTCAGCCCTTTACTGGGACTTTCTGACCCTGATATACCACTCAGATAACAAGCGTACTTGCTTCTCGGTATAACCGCGTTTGATCATGCGTTTTACGAATTCACCATGTTTGGTTTGTTCGTCGCTGGATGCTTTGGCATTGAAAGAGATAACGGGCAGCAGATCTTCGGTGTTCGAGAACATTTTCTTCTCGATCACGCCACGCATCTTTTCGTAGCCCATCCAGGATGGGTTCTTACCGTTATTGTTGGCACGTGCACGTAGGACAAAGTTAACGATTTCATGACGGAAATCTTTTGGATTACTTATGCCAGCTGGTTTCTCAATTTTTTCCAGCTCTTCATTAATTGCCTGTCGGTCCAGAATATCGCCAGTTTCCGGGTCTCGATATTCCTGATCCTGGATCCAGAAATCCGCATAGGTCACATAGCGATCAAATATATTCTGTCCATACTCAGAATATGATTCCAGATAGGCGGTCTGGATCTCCTTACCAAGAAACTCAATATATTTAGGTGCAATGAATTCCTTCAGATAGCCCAGATATTTGTCCTGTATTTCAGCAGGGAACTGCTGCTGTTCAATCTCTTTCTCAAGGACATAAAGCAGATGCACAGGGTTTGCTGCAACTTCTGAAGGGTCAAAGTTAAAGACTTTAGACAGAATCTTGAATGCGAATCGAGTAGACAGACCGTCCATTGCTTCATCGACCCCAGCTGAGTCTTTGTACTCCTGCATCGATTTCGCTTTTGGATCGGTGTCTTTAAGGTTTTCACCATCGTAGACACGCATTTTTGAGAAAAGACTGGAGTTTTCAGGCACTTTCATACGTGAGAGCACACTGAATTGAGCCAGCATATTTAACGTGTCAGGCGCACATGGGGATTTGCTTAATGAACTGTTTTCCAATAGTTTTTCATAGATTCGAACCTCTTCCGTCACGCGGCAGCAGTAAGGCACTTTGACGATGTAGATTCGATCTATAAAGGCTTCATTGGTTTTATTGTTTTTGAATGTTTGCCACTCAGATTCGTTAGAGTGAGCTAATAGGATACCGTCATAGGGTATAGCACCCATTCCCTCTGTACTGTTGTAATTGCCTTCCTGGGTGGCAGTCAGAAGTGGATGAAGGACCTTTATAGGCGCTTTAAACATCTCAACGAATTCCATCATGCCCTGGTTAGCACGGCACAAGGCACCAGAGAAACTGTAAGCATCGGGATCATGCTGTGGAAAATCTTCCAGCTTTCGGATATCGACTTTACCGACCAGACTCGAGATGTCCTGATTGTTTTCATCGCCCGGTTCAGTCTTAGCGATCGCAATCTGATCGAGTATTGACGGGTATAGTTTTACAACTCGGAACTTGGAGATGTCCCCGCCAAATTCATGAAGACGTTTTACTGCCCATGGAGACATAATACCCTTCAGGTAGCGGGAAGGAATGCCATATTCTTCGCGAAGAATATCGCCATCTTCTTCTGGCTTAAATAAACCAAGCGGAGATTCAAAAACCGGTGAGCCTTTAATAGCAAAGAAGGGAATGTGTTCCATTAAATGCTTAAGACGTTCTGCTAGTGAAGACTTACCACCGCCTACGGGGCCTAATAAATAAAGGATCTGTTTGCGTTCTTCCAGGCCCTGAGCTGCATGTTTGAAGTAAGAGACGATATTCTCGATAGCGTCTTCCATACCATAAAATTCGCTGAATGCAGGATAACGTTTAATCAACTTATTGGAAAAAATCCGACTTTGTCTTGGATCCGTCGATGTGTCGATCATCTCCGGTTCGCCAATTGCCTGCAACATCCTTTCAGCAGCATCCGCATAGATGGATGGATCCTGCTTACATAGCTGGAGATACTCGTCCAGACTGTACTCTTCTTGTTGCACAGACTCATATCGGGCTTTGTAGTGGTCAAAGATACTCATACTAATCACCTTTATTCAGCCAAGTCTTGCTATTGGATTTGGATATTCCTTAATCGTTTTCTTAAACGTCGATACTCTCAGTGTAGTTCACATTTTCTGCTGTAAAGAGAATTAAACGATATTTTTACGTTAATTTTCTGTTCATTAATCTCATAATTTACAAAGGGTTATACCTCGCTAAGTGATAAATCAGTCAGTAGAGCCTGTAAGAACCTTGCGGCCTCGCCGCCGGTTAATGCTCGATGATCAAAGGTCAGGGACAGTGGAAGGATTTTTTGAATTTTCATTTCATTATCGATAGCCAGTATTTTCTCCCGAATAACGCCAGCACCGATAATTGCAACCTGCGGTGGAACAACAATTGGGTTAGCATACCTACCAGCAATCGTCCCGAAGTTGCTAAGAGTGATAGTGGCTCCCTGTAGTTCCTGTGGAGGGATTGTTCTGGCTTTAACGTCGTTTCGTAGATTATCCAAGCCACTACGGATATCGGTTAAATCCCGTGAACCGATGTCTCTTAATACGGGGACAAAAAGTCCTTGTTCAGTATCTACAGCGACACCCAAGTCAATTTTCTGGTGTATACGTCGGCTCAGTGACTGACCGTCAAACCAGGCATTAAACGCGGGCTCTTTGGCACATGCGTAGGCAATGGCATGGATTAACCTTAATGTGATGTCTGTCCCTTTAGGCCATGCATGAATATTGGCATCCTCATTTATGGTGACGGGCACAACTTCAGCGTGCGAACGACTCATGGCCAGAGCCATCTGCTTTCGTACGCCACGAAGGGGTTCCGCCTTACCGTGTAATTGGTCCATTTTTGAGGCTTTCTCTATATCCGCCGGTGTAACGCTGCCATTCCTGCCGCTGCCTCTGACTTGTGCAAGATCGATATTGAGCCGTTTTGCTAAAGCACGGACAGCGGGTGTGGCTTTGACTGATTCGCTAACAGTGCCAGAAGTCGGTGAGCCGATAATAAAATCATCACCGCTTTGGGTTTGTTGTGACGCAACCGGAATTTTGCCGACCACGGTGCCCGTGTCTTCTTCATCCTCGCCGGAAAATTCTAACAGAGGTTCCCCTGTATGGATGGTATCTCCAGCCTGGCCGAAGAGGTGCGCAATCACGCCAGACTGAGGCGAAGGGACTTCTATAATGGCTTTGGCTGTTTCTACGGATACAACGATTTGATCGGTCTGAACCTTGTCTCCTTCCTGTACATGCCATTCAAGAATTTCAGCTTCAGGGAGGCCTTCCCCCAGATCGGGTAATTTAAAATACTTCATGAGAACTCCAGTGTCTGAGTAACCGCATCGATAATGTCTTGCGTGTTAGGTAGATAATGATTCTCTAAACGGAAGTAAGGCATGACGGTGTCATAGCCTGTTACGCGTGCGATAGGCGCCTGTAATTCTAATAAGGCCTTTTCTGCGACAGTGGCAGCAATCTCCGCCCCAAGCCCCAGGTTTCTGGGGGCTTCGTGAATGATCACTAAACGCCCAGTTTTTCGTACCGAAGTAAGGATCGTTTCTGTGTCTAATGGACTGATACTTGCAACGTCGATCACTTCACAGTGAATGCCCTGCTCTTTTAAAGCGGCCGCAGCTTCCAATGTTTCAGTGATCATGGCCCCCCAGCTCAGCAGGGTGATATCACTGCCTTCGCGCAATGTGAAACACTTGCCGATGGGAAGTTCGACACCGTTATCTTCAATCTCTTGCTGTACACTGCGATAGATACGTTTGGGTTCCAGAAAAATGACGGGGTCAGGATCCCGCATAGCCGCCAGAAGCAGACCGTAGGCTCTGGCAGGGGAGGAAGGAATAACGACTTTTAAGCCAGGAATGTGAGCCAGTAATGTTTCAGTACTTTCAGAGTGGTGTTCAGGAGCATGAATACCCCCGCCAAACGGAGCACGAATAACCATAGGACAACTTAAACGACTACGTGTCCGATTACGCATACGAGCTGCATGACAGATGATGTGTTCAAGCGCTGGGAAGATAAACCCCATGAACTGAATTTCAGCGACAGGCTTCAAGCCTTGTGTTGACATACCCACCGTCAAGCCGGCAATCATGGTTTCAGCCAGAGGTGTGTCCATGACTCTTTTTAGGCCAAACTCTTCGCGTAAGCTTGCGGTAGCTCTGAATACGCCACCGTTAACACCGATATCCTCCCCGAGAAGTACAATGCTGTCATCTCGGCGCATTTCTGAGGCCAGTGCAAGATTTACTGCTTCCAGAAGGCAAACTGAATGTTTCATGATCATTCTCCTTCCTGATGATGGCTGCCACCAGGCATTGCTTTCACCACAGCCCAATCACGCTGTTCTACAAGGTGTTCAGGGAGTTCGGCATACATATGATCAAAAAATGATTCAACTGCTTGTGGCGCCATCTTTATGTAGTTGTCTGCTGACTTTTGCACGGTCTTATTAATTTCATGGAGAAGCGCTTTCTCTTTCTCTTCATCCCACCAACCCTGATTGACCATATGGCCGCGCAACCGTTTAATAGGCTCCCTGTGCCATGCAGCCTTTAACTCGTCATTGTCACGGTAACGGGTCGCATCATCAGCAGTGGTATGGTCGCAAAGCCGGTAGCTAACCGCCTCAATCAGGGTAGGTCCTTTACCCTCATAGGCACGCTGCAACGCTTGATTGGTTGCTTCACGCATAGCGATCACATCATTACCATCTACCTGAATTCCAGGTATGCCTGCGGCAATGGCTTTATCAGCCAGGGCGTTGGCCGCACTTTGAATCTCTCGGGGTACAGAAATAGCCCATTGATTATTGTTAATGATAAAAACGACCGGAAGGTGCCATACGCCAGCAATGTTAAGGGCTTCCATAAAGTCGCCTTTGGAGGTGCCCCCGTCCCCTATAAAAGTCACCGTCGCTTGTTTGAGATTGTTAATCTTCATAGCGGTTGCGACTCCACAGGCATGTAATGACTGTGTAGCGATAGGGACTGCATTTGGAAAGTCCTTACCCATCTCTATGGCGGCATTACCCCGTTCATCTCCCCCCCAATATAGAAAGGCGTCTTCAAGTGGGAGCCCGCGGATTATCTGGCAGGCATGGTTGCGGTAGTAAGGCACCAGAACATCATCACTCTGCATGCTGAGCGCAACGGGTACGTCTATACCCTCAGAGCCAAGCAGCGATGCGTAAGTGCCTAATTGTCCTGTGCGTTGTAGTGCAATAGCCTTTGTGTCGAACTGTCGGGCCAGAACCATGAAGTGGTAGCATTTAAGAAACCAGTCAGGCTCTTCAGCCCACTTGGGGAGTGCCTGAGTGGGTACGCCTTCGCAATCAAGGAACTGTAAGTGGTTCTGAGTATTCATAGCCATCTCCTGAAAAGTTAAGGATTAGGCTGCTGAATTTATTTTCTCTGCAGCAGCAAGGATGGATTCCGCCTGACGATTAGCAACCCGATGAACGCCAGAGCCTGAGGTTATTGATTCCTGATAGAGCTGGTGGAGTGCCGAACCAATATGATGTACTTTGCTTTTGATGGCTTGTTGCGAAAGCCCTGCATATCTGGAAGCAACAAAAATTAATCCTCCAGAATTAATTAAGAAGTCCGGCGCATATAAGATTCCTTTTTCGGCCAGTTGATCGCCGTGACGATCTTCCGCAAGCTGGTTGTTCGCAGATCCTGCAATAATACTGACCTGAAGTTTTGCGACAGTATCATCATTGATAATTGCTCCCAGGCCGCATGGGCAGAAGACATCGGCATCTACACTGTAAATATCTTCCGGATTGACGCTTCTTGCATTAAATTGGCTCTGACATAGCTTGATGGGATCGGGATTAATATCTGCAACCGTCAATTTTGCGCCAGCATTGTGAAGTAGTCTGGCTACTTCAAAGCCAACGTGCCCAAGCCCCTGAATGCTGATATGAATTCCAGATAGTGACTCTTTTCTTAATTTGAATTTTACAGAGGCCTTAATACCTTCAAACACCCCTTGGGCGGTATAAGGGGAAGGGTCTCCGATTGCGCTTGTACAAGTGACAAATCTGGTATGTTTACTGATTTGGTCCATGTCACTCACCTGGGTACCGCTATCCATAGCCGTAATATAATCACCGCCTAAGCTTTCAACGCATTTACCAAACTCCTGCATCAGCGAACTACGATTAAAGTCACCTTCAGGGCGGATAATTACGGCTTTAGCACCACCGTGGGGTAGTCCAGCCAGAGCGGCTTTGTAGCTCATGCCTTTGGCAAGGCGAAGTGCGTCGGTAATTGCATCTTCTTCGTTTTTGTATGAGATGAACCGACATCCACCGATTGCAGGTCCTTTTAATGTCGAGTGGATGGCAATGATGGCTTTTAAGCCTGAGTCTGGATCACAAAAAAGCTGCAGACGCTGGGTATGATTGCTTTCCATCTGTTTAAACATCACGGGGTCCTCCGTCTGTATTACAGGAAAACATAAGCAATTATCCGTAGATGCTTTTGCTGGGTATGCAGAGTATCTACGTACTACTCATTTAATATGGATCTTTTGGATCACTTACTAATCTGGATAGCACATCTTTGGGCAAGGTGCGTTGCTGAAAATTCAATTTTTTTGGAACTTATTTTTCTTTTTTGCGTCTGCAACAAAGGCTGATTGTTCAGCAATTATCTAAACTTCGCGGCTTTCTGGTCGAAAACGTGTTGCGAACACGAAAAAAATGAATCGATTCGAAAAATTGTTTTTTTATGGTCAAATACAGTCCAATTACATCTGAATATCGTTATAATCATTGGTTTGTTATTTCGGGGAAACTAACGCGAATGAAGAAGGGATTAATCAGTTCTCTATTTGTTCTCAGTGCGACAACAATTGCATCTGCAAATGTTTATGCTGAGGATAGTAATCGCTATGGTTTATCTGAAGGCAACGAAGAATTATTACTAAGCGGCCTTAAAAACCTTAAAAGCCATGAATTGGATTCTGCGTTATCGGATTTGAAAGCGCTGACAGAAAGGCGCCCCGATTTCCGATTAGCTCAGCTGGTTTATGCTGATATTCTTGCGGCGCAGGCTCAGGGGTCTCCTTTAAGTGTTCGAGGTTCGGACCACCGAAACAAAATTGATGGACTGATTTCAGAGGCAAAAGCACGTTTGCTGATGGATATGGAAAAACCATCCAGCAATATGCTCCCTGCCGATATGATGAAACTTTCTCCTTCCCAGAAGCATGTCATCGTTGTTGATACCCGATTGTCGCGTTTGTTTCTTTTTGAAAACCAGAACGGTGTACCTGTGCTGGTAGAAGACTTTTATGCATCATACGGGCGTGGAGGAACGGGCAAGGTCAAACAGGGTGATTTGAAAACGCCTCTTGGGGTTTATTTTATTACCAACCGCCTGGAAGATGAAAAACTACCTTCGAGATACGGTTCAGGGGCTTTGCCTATCAATTACCCCAACGTCTGGGATCAGCGTCTGGGTAAAACAGGAAATGGTATATGGCTGCACGGGTCACCCGTTGAGACATACAGCCGTCCACCCAAAGCCAGTGAAGGCTGTATTTCGCTGACAAACCCGGATTTCATTAAACTGGATTCCCAGATTGATTACCTGAATACTCCGGTGTTGGTCGGTCATAATATTCGCTGGATTGAAAAACAGGACTGGGTTGCCCAAAGTCAGCGCTTTGAGCAGCTAATTGAACGTTGGGCTTCAGATTGGGAAAGCCAGAATCATCAGCGTTATATCGCTAACTATTCACAAGCATATGCCGATGGAAAGCGGAACTTCTCCCAGTTTTCTACCTATAAAAAGCGTGTAAATGGCGCTAAGGAATACATCAAAATTGGTGTCAATGATCTTAGCGTATACCGCTACCCCGATAACCCTGACTTAGTCGTAGCGACATTTAAGCAGGACTATCAAAGTAGTAACCTCAGCGGCTCATCCGTAAAAAGGCAATACTGGACGTTCGAAAGTGGGCGCTGGAAAATTGCTTACGAAGGTCTTCCATCTAAAGGTAATCCTTAGCCTTAACTCTTTCTAGCTGACTATAAAAGGGGTCAAACTTTGAGCGATGCCAGCTTTACGTCCGCAGACCTGTTACTGACAAATCTTGTAGATCATCAGGTAATAAGAATTGAGGGTAGTGGACGCTGGATGAAGGGTGTTGTTGATAGCATCCTTTCAAGTCAGGATCATAGTATTGTTTTGGACGGTGAGTTGAATCTGAACGCTGTTCAAAGCCGTTTGGCTGACTATCTTAAGGTTGAGGATGATGCTTCTTTTATTCAGCAGGAGCTAAAAAGCCGTTTAGCGCGGGGGATTCGTTTACACATCATTATCGATGCGAATGATGTTGAAGAAAATGCGCTAGTGTACCTTCTCGGTTTACCCTCTATTTGTGATGAGCAAGGTTCTGCGACGACAATTATTCTTGTGTCTACCCCCGAATTGGTGAAAGTACTTAAGTCTTCATCGGTGCTCGCAGCAAAACTGGATGGTTACTACCAGGAAGAGAGAGAGGTTACTGTTTCTGCGAAAAGCTCTACTAAACCCGTAGTGCTGGGTGTTGCAGTAATCTGCTTAGCAGCTGGTGGCTGGCTCTACCTTCAGCAGGGTGAAGGGCAAAACGAAAAGTCCCCTGAGTTAGCTAAACCCGTAGTTGTTGCTCCGGAAGTTAAGATTATTACTGAACAGCCGTCTGAGGCTGAGGCTGAAAAAACAGCTGGAATAGTGGCTGACAAAAAAACAGAGCCTAAAAAAATCTCTACTGAATCAGTGGTTCAGACTAAGCCAGAAGAGCCTGAGGTCATGCAAAAGGCGGCTCAAGCTGAAGTATTGGATGACGCGCCCAAAGCAGCGCATACCTCTGAAACTGAAAAGGTCGTCAATAAAGAGCTATTGGCTGATCTAACCGCAACAGTGGCTAAAGCGAAATCCAAATTAGACAAAGAAACGCCATCTAATGAAAAGTCTCAGAAGCGTCCGCTTATTATAGCGTCGGTTGAAGATAAGCCTGAGCCTAAAGGCAAGCCCACTGTACAGAAGGAATCTATGTCTGCGGAGGTCAGCTCCAAGGCGATAGCTGAGGAATCAAAGGCGGATATAGAAAGAGAGCTTAAGAAACCCAAGCCAGCGCCGCCTGTTTTTGTGGCTAACAATGAAGCTGAGGTGAGGAAGGTCGTTAAGCAGTGGGGAGATGCCTGGGCTGCTCAGGATTGGGAAAGCTATATTAATAGCTATTTACAGAATACTAAGCCTTATGGCGTGAAAATGCCGCTTGAAGAGTGGCGCGCTTTCCGTAAAAAACGTTTATTGACCCCAGCCTGGATAAAGCTTGAAATAGGCGAGCCAAAATTGACCCGTTTAAACACGCACTGGTACCGAGCTGAATTTTATCAACGCTTTGAAAAACCGGGTTATGCAGATGAAACGACCAAGCGGCTTGAGCTGACGTTAACCTCAAGCGGCTGGAAAATTGCTTCTGAAGCAACGGATGGGACGGTTGTTCTGAAGCGTCCCGGGGGGTAAAAATAAAAAAAGCCTGAATATTCTCAGGCTTTTTTATATCTTAGTTAATTAGCCCAAGGCTTCTTTCCAGGCTGATTTTCCACTCATCATCGGTCTTGATCAGCATAATGCGTTTCCTGACCGCATCTTTATATGTGTCAGACTGATAGCGCTGCTCAAACTTTGCCTCAGCAAGATTATCTCTGAGTAACTTCACCTTAATATCATTCAGGGAAACCTTGATAAATTTAGGCTTGCTCAAGCGTGCTTGACGTTGTGCAGTCCACTGGGAGTGAGTCAGTTTTGCATTTGGGCGATATTCGGCTGTATAAGAATCGATATAGCCTTGATAGTCTTTAGCGCTCCAGGCTTTACTCCAACTGAGCAAGTGTTGCTTGATCGCTTCTTCAGCTGATATTTCTTGAATATCCGCTGATACTGATTCTTCTGGAACAGGCGTCGTAATAGTGGGTTCTTTTAGCGTATTCTCTGTTTCTGTATCGGCTAGCTGAACTTTAACTGCCTGTGCCGCTTGCTGAGTAGTGTCCACTTCTGCCGTTTCAGATGTTTCTTTCTGCGTTTCAACAACAATCGTGGGGCTACTCACCTCAACCACAGCAACCTCTTCCTTAATGGCTGTGCTCTCTACTGAGATCGGTTTAGTAGTAACCGGGTTAGATTCGCGCATGGGTTCAGTGTTGCTGGCAACTACCAATTGAGGGCTTTCGATTGAAGCGTTAGTTGGGGCCTGATTGATCATCGCAAGGTCTGGGCCCGAAGATGCGCTACCCAGATCGAGAGCCTTATTGTATGCCTGAGAAGCCAGCGTTGCATATAACTCTTTTAGGTTTGTGTGCACTTGGGCGTAACTTGGGTGAGTCTGGAAGGCTTGTTGCAATGTCTCAATTGCCTTGGGGTAGTTACCCTCTTCAGAGTAGATAACCGCTAAGTTATTAAAAGCTTCCGGGCGGTCAGGAAATGCAACAGTCAGATCCTTAAAGATGCGCTTAGCTTCTGTTTTATCACCCATATTGCTAAGTACGATGCCTTTTGTCAGTTGGGCAGAAGCCATCTTAGGTTGGTGTGATAGTAGAGTATTAACACTTGCTAAGGCTTCGCGATGCTGGCCTTCGTGGCTTAATCGCAGAATATGTTCAATTTCAGGCGTTGAAGCCGATGCTATTGGGGTCGATACGCTTACTGTAGTGATGTAACTGTTCGTATTGGATACTTGCTTTTCAGTCGGGCCCGCCGCCGTTGCTTCACTAGGTTGCCCACTTAAAATTGCCTGCTTCTCTTGTGCGATCCATTTTTTAACTTCGGCGAGTTTGGAATTCATCCACTCTTCGTTGATCTCTTTAGGGCGAAGGTCTGCCTGAGCAGATGCCTTTTCAGGATCGCAACTGTAGTCGTTAGACCTACCGCCTTTGTAGCAATATTCTTCAGTAACTTTGTTATTGGCATGTTGTGTAGTCTGAGTTTCCGGAGAAACCTGATTCAGCGCTCCACAACCTACTAGCAAAGAGGACGATACCAGGGTGCCGATTGTTGTTTTTAAGAGGCGTTTTCCAGTATTAACTTCAAATTTAAGCATGTATTAAGGCACATTAAGAGATGATGTTGAGCCAGATTATACGCATATAACTAAACAAGTCATATTCAAACAACTGTTTTCGCTACTGGTCGCACATATTAATTAATGGGAGAATGTTGTGACAGCAGTGGTCTGGTTATTAAAGCAATTAGCAGATTGAGAAGGATGTACATCAGGTGAGAACTATAAGCCGGAAATTTTTATTGTTTCTATGTATGAGCTTTTCTGTCTCTAGCGTAGCTGAATCGACTGGAAATGATTGGGCTTACCCCATGCAGCCAGGTGAATCTGTATGGAGTATCGCACATGAATTGCTTACTGACTGGCGTGAATGGAAAACCATTGAGCGGCTGAATAACGTAAGCAATGACCGGCAAATGGCACCGGGTACCGTACTGCAAATTCCCCGGGCATTAATCAATGAAAAGCGTTCTGATATTCAGATCCTGGATGTGTCAGGTACTGTTACAGCTGAGGTGCTAATGAAAGAGGGGGCTGCTAAAGCTCATCTTCCCTTAGTACGCGGGCAAAGTTTGGGGCAAGGTGACCAGATACGTACGGCAGCTCAATCTACTGTGCTCTTGGAATTTGATGATGGTACTCAGGTTCTGATAATGGAAAACAGCTTGTTACGTATTGAGCAAGCGACCGTCGTTGGCAATAAACGAAAAGTTGTTGATATAAAGGTGTTCCTGAAGGAGGGGGAGGCTGAAATTCGCGCTAACCCGGGTAAAGTGCCAGGATCACAATTTCTTATTGATACTCCGGTGGCTTTTGCAACCACCAAAGGAACCACTTATCGAGTCAGAGCTCAGAAAGAGCAAACAGCGGCAGAGGTGACGCAAGGATTAATTGGAGTAGGGAACAACAAAGGTACAACGCGTGTGAAGCAGGGCTTTGGTACTTTGACCAAATCGGGCAAGCCTCCAGCGCCACCTAAAAAATTGCTAGCTGCACCTGAATTACCGGAGCTATCAGCTACAATCAGATACCTGCCGGGCAAGTTAAGTTGGGGTAAGATGACTGGCGCTGCAAGCTACAGAAGCCAGATATCCCCTGAGTCGAATTTCAACTCGATTGTTTATGATAATCTTAGCGATCAGCCCAAAATGGGTCTGCCGGCAACGCTTTTAGATCAAGCATACTGGTTGCGAGTGAGCGCCATTGATAAAGGTGGCTTGCAGGGTTTTTCGACAATCAGAAAAATCGATATTGATGCAAGGCCATTTCCGCCAATCAGGCAGGCACCTAGGCCAACTGATTCTATCTATGTTGGCGATGTTGAATTTGCCTGGTCCCAGCCTGAGACAGCTGAGAGCTTTATTCTGCAAGTATCAGAGACGGACGACTTTTCAGTACTGACTTTAGATGTTGAGGGGATCAGCGATACGCGTCATACCGCAATTATTTCTAACGCTGGTGATTATTTTTGGCGAGTTACCAGTGTGGCCTCTGATGGCGAAGTTGGGCCGTTGGGTTTTACCGGGAAGTTTAAGGTGAAGCCTGTACCGCCAAAGCCGGAGCTAAAAGAACCTGTCAGTAGTGAAAATGAGGTTTTCTTTAGCTGGCAGGAAGAGGAAGGTGTTAAGGAATATCAATTACAGCTTTCTAAAGATGAGAATTTCTCGGAGTTAGTTGTCGACAAGAAAACTGCACAAGCGGAATTAGCCGTTGATAAGCCTCAGCCAGGAAGTTACTTTTTGCGGGTAAGGGCAATCGATGCCGACGATTATGCGGGTGAGTGGAGTCCTGTGCAAAAGGTTGTTCAACCTGTCGAAAACTGGTGGCCAATGATTGTGACAGGTGCTTTATCTGTCATTTTGATACTCTGATGACGGCTAGATTCAGAACGCTCTTCTTAATCATTTCGATCCCGGTCATCACTATTTTGGCTGGGATCTCAGATTATCCCCCAAGCTTTGATCGTTGGGGTTATGATCAGTTAAATAGCTATTTTAAGCCCATCTCAGTAGCTGAAAACAGAATAGTACTCATCGATATTGATGCAAAGAGTATTGATCAGTATTCGGGTTGGCCTTTATCAAGGGAGTTACATGCCAGGGCGGTTGAAAAATTAACTGCCGCTAAGGTCGCGTCTCTTACCTATAACATTGTTTTTGCCCAGCCTGATCTGAGTACGGGTTCTAATGATCCGCAATTGCTGAAAGCGATTAAAGCTAATGGTCGGGTTGTGTTACCGGTTATTGCCGAGCATGGCAGGGAGATCTACCCCTTTGCGATGCCTGCTGTGGACGGTGCGGTTTATGCTCACGCTGATTTGTCGACAGACATTGATGGTCATCTGCGTCGGAGCTATCTTTGGGCTGGAATGCAGTTTCCGCGATGGCCGAGTATGGCTCTGGCAAGTTTACAGAAATATGCCCCTGTTAAAGCCAATGACCATTCAGGGCTGAGGACACCTTACCTTCATATTGCCTTCTCTGATTTATGGAGCCGTGACCATAAAATCTGGCTGCCAATGGGGGCGGGCAGTTTTTTGCACGATGTTCAGCGTTATCGTTTTTCAGAGTTGATCACAGGCCAGATACCTCAAGATCAGTTAAGAAACAAAGCTATATTTGTGGGAATTTCCGATGAAAGGATTGAGCAGAAAATCCCCGTGTATGCTGATCAACGATTCTTTTCGACTGAGATACACGCATTTGTGTTTGCCGGTTTGAATCAGGGGTTTGTTTTATCTCCGTCCTTACCAGTGTGGTCAACCGGACTTGGAATTTTTTCCGCATTCTGTCTTGCTAGTGTCTTATTACTAGTAATGCCGCTTTGGGCGAGGTTGCTCTTTCTCTGCCTATTTGGGACCAGTGTGAGCATGCCGTTGCTATTAATCGGTGAAGGGTACTGGATCAGCTATTTCCCTTCATTGGTGGGTATCGCCGTGGTATTGCTTATCAGTCTGTATAAGGTGATGAGCAACAAACTAAAAAAAAGCCCCGTATAACGGGGCTTTTTTAATTGTTCTTTGCTTATGATTGTTCGCGCGCGATCGCCCGGTAAGCAATATCTTTACGGAAGTAAGCACCTTCCCAGCTAACTTTATCCAGCAGTTCATAAGCACGTTTCTGCGCTTCTGTTACGGTTTCGCCAAGCGCAGTTACGCACAGTACACGACCGCCTGCAGTCACAACGTTCTCGCCATCAAGCTTAGTGCCAGCGTGGAAGATTTTAGTGCCTTCAGGGCATTCTGCAGGAAAAGAGATCACATCGCCTTTGCCGTAGGAGCCAGGGTAACCGCCTGCTGCCATAACAACGCCAACTGATTTGCGCTCATCCCACTCTGCTGTGGTATCAGCAAGCTTCTTATCCAGTGCTGCATTACATAGGTCTACTAAGCTGGATTTTAGGCGAAGCATAATTGGCTGAGTTTCAGGGTCACCGAAACGACAGTTATATTCGATAACCTTTGGCGTACCGTCTGCTTGGATCATCAGACCGGCATACAGGAAACCAGTGTATTCATTGCCTTCAGCTTTCATGCCGTTAACCGTTGGCATAATCACTTCGTCCATAATGCGCTGATCGATCTCTGCTGTAACAACAGGGGCAGGGGAGTATGCACCCATGCCGCCTGTGTTCAGGCCTGTATCGCCATCGCCTACACGTTTGTGATCCTGGCTTGTTGCCATTGGCAGAACGTTATCACCGTCAACCATTACGATGTAAGACGCTTCTTCGCCTTCAAGGAATTCTTCGATAACTACACGGCTGCCTGCATCTCCGAATGCGTTGCCAGCCAGCATGTCTTTGATTGCATCTTCTGCTTCGGTCAACGTCATGGCAACGATTACGCCTTTACCCGCTGCAAGACCGTCAGCTTTAACTACGATAGGTGCACCTTTTTCACGAACGTAAGCTAGTGCAGGCTCAATTTCAGTGAAATTTTCGTACTCTGCAGTAGGGATTTGCTGGCGAGCTAGGAAGTCTTTAGTAAAGGCTTTGGAACCTTCAAGTTGTGCAGCACCTTCAGTTGGGCCGAAGATACGCAGGCCTTCAGCCTGAAACTTGTTAACTACACCTTCAACCAGTGGTGCTTCAGGACCTACGATTGTTAATTCAACCTGATTGTCTTTGGCAAATGTAGCCAGACCTTCCAGGTCCATTACATCGATAGCAACATTCTGCATCTTATCTTCCTGTGCAGTTGCTGCGTTACCTGGGGCTACAAAAACCTGTGCGACCTTTTTATCTTTTGCTACAGACCATGCCAGAGCATGTTCACGGCCACCTGATCCAATTACAAGTACATTCATTTCTTAATCCTTCTTTGCAGAAAACCCCGCGCCTGATTACTCAGGCCGGGGTTTGTGGCAATAAGCTTTGCCTGCAAGGGAGCAAGCAGGCTTATCGCTGTCTTAATTCTTAGTGACGGAAGTGGCGCATGCCGGTGAAGACCATAGCCATACCATGTTCATCCGCTGCATCAATCACTTCCTGATCGCGCATCGAGCCGCCTGGCTGAATAACACACTTGATACCCGCAGCAGCTGCGGAATCAATGCCGTCACGGAATGGGAAGAATGCGTCAGAAGCCATTACTGAGCCTTCAACTTTAAGGCCTTCATCTGCCGCTTTAATGCCAGCAATTTTGGCACTATAAACACGGCTCATCTGACCTGCACCGATACCGATTGTCTGACCATCCTTTGCGTATACGATTGCATTGGATTTAACGAACTTGGCAACTTCCCAGCAGAAAAGAAGATCACGGATCTCTTGTTCTGTTGGCTGTACTTTAGACACTACTTTAAGTTCAGATGCATCTACACGGCCAAGATCAAGGTCTTGTACTAGTAGACCACCGTTAACGCGTTTGTAGTCAAAGCCATGTGCACGGTTAGCAGACCATTCGCCACACTCAAGTAGGCGAACATTCGGCTTAGTCGCAACGATGTCGGATGCTTCCTGAGTTACTTTGGGCGCAATGATCACTTCAACGAACTGGCGATCAACGATCGCTTTAGCTGTGTTGCCATCCAGTTCCTGGTTGAATGCGATGATGCCTCCGAAAGCAGATGTTGGATCAGTCTGGAAAGCACGGTTGTATGCTTCCAAAATGTCTGCACCGACCGCTACACCACATGGATTTGCGTGCTTAACGATTACACAAGCAGGCTCTTTGAATGATTTAACGCATTCAAGGGCAGCGTCAGTATCCGCTACGTTATTAAAAGAAAGCGCCTTGCCTTGTAACTGGCGCGCTGTGGAAACAGAGGCTTCTGCTGGCTCTTCTTCAACGTAGAAAGCAGCGCGCTGGTGAGGGTTTTCCCCGTAACGCATATCTTGTGCTTTAACGAACTGAGTGTTGAAAGTACGTGGGAAATCCGCTGGTTTCTCATCTTCGCCTTCAACGATTGCGCCCAGGTAGTTAGCAATCATGCCGTCATAGCCTGCAGTGTGCTCGAACGCTTTTACTGCTAGGTCAAAACGAGTTTTGTGCGTTAGACCTTTTTCGGAATCCATTTCAGCTACAACACTGTCGTAGTCAGAAGCGTTTACGACAATAGCAACATCTTTATGGTTTTTTGCCGCTGAGCGAACCATCGTTGGTCCACCGATGTCGATATTTTCGATCGCCATAGGTAGATCACAATCAGGGCGAGCAATAGTAGCAGCGAACGGATAAAGGTTAACAACAACCATATCGATTGGGTTAATCCCGTGTTCGGACATGATGCCATCATCCTGACCGCGACGACCCAGAATGCCGCCGTGAACTTTTGGGTGAAGCGTTTTTACACGTCCATCCATCATTTCTGGGAAGCCTGTGTAGTCCGAAACTTCAACTGCTGGAATGTTGTTATCTTTTAACAACTTATACGTTCCACCTGTTGAAAGGATCTCGACGCCGCGAGCGTTTAGGGCCTGTGCGAACTCAACGATACCTGATTTATCAGATACGCTAATGAGTGCTCGGCGAACCGGAGTGATGTTCTCTGCCATTGTGTCTGGATTCCGAGTAGTCTAGAAAAAGGATTAAAGTAAACCGTACTGTTTCAGCTTCTTGCGTAATGTGCCGCGGTTTAGACCAAGCAATTGCGATGCCTTAGTCTGGTTGTCCTTGGTGTAAGTCATCACCGTTTCGAACAGTGGTGCTTCAATCTCAGCAAGAACCATTTGATAAACATCCGTCACAGGCTGACCATCCAACTGACGGAAATAATTATTCAGAGACTGCTCTACGTTATCACGCAGGGTCTGATTTGTAGCTTCTGCTGAGTTGGAAACGAATGTTGGTTGTTTAATTTCTTTGTATTCCACAGTACTAAATATCCAATCTAATTAGGCTGCCACACCATTAGTAAAAGCTTCTTCAAAGAATGCTTCTATGGCGGCGGCCTGATCTGCTGCTGTTTCTAATATATTGAATTGCTTGCGAAAGCTACTTCCGTTGGGTCTGTTCTGCAGGTACCAGCCTACATGTTTGCGTGCTATTCGTACGCCCATGTAGTCTCCGTAAAAGGAATGTAACTCCTGCAGGTGTGCCAACAAAATTTCCCTAACCTCTTTCAGAGTCGGGGGGGGCAGGATTCTACCTGTACGCAGGTAGTGATCAATCTCGCGAAATAACCAGGGACTTCCCTGAGCTGCTCTGCCAATCATGACAGCGGCACAA
Source organism: Neptuniibacter caesariensis (assembly GCF_000153345.1). Classification (GTDB taxonomy): domain Bacteria; phylum Pseudomonadota; class Gammaproteobacteria; order Pseudomonadales; family Balneatricaceae; genus Neptuniibacter; species Neptuniibacter caesariensis. The sequence continues at coordinate 10,238 of NZ_CH724127.1, read as the reverse complement.
CCTGTATGCTCCAAAACCTGCTTTGCTTTTTCAGGTGAGCTGATATCACCGTTAGCAAAGACGGGAAATGACACTGCATTCACTATATCCGCGATGGTGTTATATTCTGCCTCTCCCTTATAACCGCAACTACGGGTCCGACCATGGACAGCCAGTGCTTGGATGCCTGCGTCTTCAGCGATCTGCGCAATGGTAATACCGTTGCGGTTTTGCTGATCCCAGCCAGTCCTTATTTTTAGAGTGACAGGGACGTCAACGGCATTAACCACTGCATGGAGAATATCGCTGACTAACGCTTCATCTTTGAGCAGTGCTGAACCAGCCGCTTTATTGCATACCTTTTTTGCCGGGCAGCCCATATTGATGTCAATGATCTGGGCGCCGCGCTCTACATTCATCGCAGCTGCTTCAGCCATCATTATTGGATCACCGCCAGCAATCTGAACAGATCTGGGTTCAGCTTCGCCGGTATGGTTTAAGCGGTAGGTGGACTTTCGTGATTTCCAGAGGCGGGTATCTGATGTCACCATTTCTGAGACCACCAGACCTGCTCCCATGCGTTTACACAACTGCCGAAAAGGGCGGTCAGTAACGCCGGCCATTGGCGCCAGGATAACCTGACTGTCAATGCTATATGGGCCGATCTGGAACATAGCGTGCCTTAAAAATAGTTAAAAAGAACCCGCAGCATCACGAATGACACTGTTAATTGAGCGGTTAGGAAGGCGAACAATCATACTCCTTCAGAGGGGGCTCTCCAAGGATTTTTTTGATGATTTTTTGAACAATTTTTCTTGATTTTTTATTGTTGTGACGCTAGCAGTTCAAGCGAATAGTTTACCCCTCGAGGGCCGGGGGACATCAGCTCAATGGTTACTTGTACCAATTGATTGATTGGCATGGAATTTTCACTTGCAAGGCTGCTGTTCAGGTAATCTGCGGGCTGAAGAACTCTTTGCGCGACAGGTCTGCCTTTGAGGTCGGAGAAGGTTAATGCGAGAGCTGGATAGGGTTGATGGAAATCAGCAAAGTTGAGTAATGCCAGGTCGATAATAACTGCATTTTCAATTTGTGGGTGTTTGTGAATGCGAAGATGCTGGTTTTTTATTCGAGACACATCGCTACGCTGTGGGAGGTCGCAGTTAATATACAAGCAGCTGTGTGAATAAATTACTGCTAGGTTGGGGTGGGAGTATAGCTCTGAGCGATTAAACCAAAGGGATTGGCCAAGCAGAACCACAAGCGCCAAAGTGAGTGCAGTGAACCAGCTCCATGAGATGTGCCTTTGAGTAACAGGGCTGTTCAGAATGACAGGCTCAACTTGAATATGTAATGGATTCTCGCTGGATTCCTCTTCGGGAATCGTCTTGATCACTGAATCGAGATTGTCCCTAGGTTCATGTGATGTAACCTTTTGCGTTGGAGGGGAGGGTATCTTTTCTTGGCTAATAGCTACCTTTTCAGGTAATGAGGCAGTCGCCTTCTGCTTCTTTACCGCTCTTCTCTTTGGATTTTTTTTGGGGTTTTCCTGAGGTGCGCGGGTTTGTTTTTGTGGTGTAAATGGGGACGCTTCAGCCGTCGATTGGTTGTGCTCCAATGCTGAAAAGACGAATAAGCAGCTACCACAACGGACCTGCCCATTCGCGACTTTTAATTGGCCTGGAGTCACCCGAAACTGGGTAGAGCATCCAGGGCATTGGGTAATGATACTCGCGTCCTGCATGATTATGCGCGTTTTGTTCCGGTTACTCTGATCCAGCCCTCTTTAATGCTGATCGGTTCTAGATCAAACCAGGCTGAGTAGGTCTCGCAAATTTCTTCACCCTGATTCGCAAGCAGCCCGGAAAGGCATAATTTGCCACCCGGTTTAACCAGGCTTTGAATTGTCGGCGCAAGCTGAACTAATGGGCCAGCAAGAATGTTTGCTACCAGAGTATCTGCTTGTTCAGACGGCTGATCTTCTGGCATGAATACTTCCAGAGAGTCGCTGCTGAGTTTGTTTCTTTGCAGATTGTCTTTTGTCGCCTGTAGCGCTTGAGGATCAATGTCGATGCCAATTGCTTGCTTGGCACCTAGCAGCAAGGCTGCAATACCTAAAATACCTGAGCCGCAACCGTAATCAATAATGTAATGATCATCAAGCTTCTGAGCATCCAGCCATTCGAGGCAGAGTGCTGTGGTTGGATGCGTGCCTGTACCAAAGGCAAGGCCAGGGTCGAGCATCAGATTAACGGCTTCTGGCTCCGGTGCTTCTCGCCAACTAGGGCAAACCCACAGGCGTTTGCCAAATTGCATCGGATGGTAATTTTCCATCCATTCTCTTTCCCAGTCCTTGTCCTCAAGGATTTCGGCTTTAATTTGGGGAAGAGTTTGGTCGGGGAAAAGGGTGTAGTGACCTTGTTTGATCTGTTCGAGCGTTTCTTCAAGATTATGCTCTGCGGAGAACAGGCCGGTGATTGTCGTGTTGCTCCAAAGAGGAGTAGTACCAAGATCAGGTTCAAAGATAGGCTGATCTTCCGAATCTTCAAAGGTTACCGCGGCACAGCCTGCCGATAACAGGAGATCTTCGTAAGGTTCGGAGCGTTCAGGGGTGATCTGAATTTTAATCTGCAGCCAGGCCATGCGTGGTTTTCTTCCATATCAAACAGTTACTTAGACACATAGTATCGGTGATAAACCAAAGGATGAACAGAAATGCTGATAATTAGATATAAAAAAACCCGCTTATGCGGGTTTTTTTTAGGAGTAATTGCTACAGGCCGAGCTTTTTCTCGAGATAGTGGATATTTACACCACCTTCCTGGAACTTGGTGTCCGCCATAATTTCTTGCTGCAGGGGGATGTTACTGCGAATACCATCAACCAGCATTTCATCCAGTGCGATGCTCATACGACGTAATGCCGTTTCGCGATCTTCACCAAAGCTGATGAGTTTAGCGATAAGAGAATCGTAATGCGGAGGAACGGTGTAGCCATTGTATAGATGCGAATCTACACGGATTCCGTTTCCGCCTGGAGCATGGAAGTGCTTGATTGTGCCAGGGCTCGGAAGGAAGGTTTTTGGGTCTTCTGCGTTGATTCGGCATTCAAAAGAGTGCCCTTGTACAACAACGTCTTCCTGTTTTATTGCTAAAGGCAGGCCAGAAGCGATTCGCAGCTGTTCCTTAACAATATCAACACCGGTAATCATCTCTGTTACTGGATGTTCGACCTGAACACGCGTGTTCATTTCGATGAAATAGAAACCGCCGTTTTCGTACAGGAATTCGAACGTACCTGCACCGCGATAACCGATTTCAATACACGCATCTACACATGCCTGTAGAACCTGAGCGCGAGCATCAGGGTCAAGGTGAGGTGCTGGAGCTTCTTCAACTACCTTTTGATGACGGCGTTGCATCGAGCAGTCACGGTCATAAAGGTGGATCGCGTTGCCCTGTCCGTCTGCAAGAACCTGTACCTCAACGTGGCGCGGGTTTTCCAGGAACTTCTCCATGTATACGGTATCATCACCGAATGCTGCTGCGGCTTCAGACTGTGTAACATGAATAGAGCTTATTAGCGAAGCTTCAGAGTGAACAACACGCATGCCGCGTCCGCCACCACCAGCAGCTGCTTTGATAATTACCGGATAGCCGATACGGCGGGCAATTTCGTGAACTTTCTCCGGATCTTCGGGCAGTGCGCCATCAGAACCAGGAACAGTCGGTACGCCAGCTTTCTTCATCGCTTCAATAGCAGAAACTTTATCACCCATCAGGCGAATAGTGTCTGCTTTCGGGCCAATGAATGTGAAACCAGAGCGTTCTACCTGTTCAGCAAAATCAGCATTTTCAGCTAAGAAACCGTAGCCCGGGTGAATACCTACGGAATCGGTAACTTCAGCTGCGCTGATAATAGAAGGAATGTTCAGGTAGCTTTTCGGTGACGGGGCAGGGCCAATACAAACAGCCTCGTCAGCCAAGCGTACATGCATAAGATCGCGGTCCGCGGTGGAGTGGATAGCAACTGTCTTGATATCCAGCTCTTTGCAGGCGCGAAGGATACGAAGCGCAATTTCGCCTCGGTTCGCTATGACTACTTTATCGAGCATCGAATGGAAATCCTTAGTAGCTTGAGGCTTATACGATAGTAACCAGTGGCTGGTCGAATTCTACCGGCTGACCATCTTCAACCAGAATCGCTTCTACAACGCCAGCTTTATCAGCTTCGATCTGGTTCATCATCTTCATCGCTTCAACGATACAAAGAACGTCACCTGCTTTAACAGTCTGACCTACTTCTACGAATGCTGGGGAGCTTGGAGATGGTGCGCTGTAGAACGTACCTACCATTGGTGATTTAACAACGTGACCGGATGTTTTCGGTGCTTCAGGTGCTGCTTCAGCAGCAGGTGCTGCTGCAGGTGCCGCTACAGGCGCAGCCGCAACAGGTGCTGCGATCGGAGCTGCTGCAACAACGCTTGAGCCACGGCTGATGCGTACTGACTCTTCACCTTCTTTGATTTCGATTTCATTAATGTTGGATTCTTCCAACAGTTCAATCAGCTTCTTGACTTTACGAATGTCCATTCTGATTTATGTCTCTCTAAACTATCAGTATATGTGTTTGTTATTTTGCAATTTTGCTGATCGCTGATTGCAAAGCAAATTCGTATCCCTGCGCGCCAAACCCGCAAATAACTCCATCAGCCACATCAGAGAGATATGAATGATGACGGAAAGACTCGCGTGCATGTACGTTGGATAGATGTATCTCTACAAAGGGGATACTGACACCAAGCAATGCATCACGAATAGCGACACTTGTGTGGGTAAAGGCCGCGGGATTTATAATTATGTAGGCAACCCCTTCATCTTGAGCTTCATGAATGCGCTCAATCAGGACGTACTCGCGGTTGCTTTGACATTGTAATAGTTCATGCCCTTCCTGCTTAGCTTTTTCAATTAAGCTGTTACAGATATCTTCCAGGGTGTCATGACCATATACATCCGGCTCGCGCTTACCTAAAAGGTTTAGGTTAGGGCCATTTAAAAGCAGGATTTTAGCCATGATATCTACCTGTAAGTGGACAGAACTTGGTTATCAACGAGCATAGTTTGCCGTAGTCCGTTAAGGTTGTCTATAAGTTAGCAAGTTTTTGCTGTTTTGCCACATTTTTACAGAAAATACCTTCTAAATCCCTGCGAAGACTGAACATAAAATGAATTTTTGCTGCTCTTTTGTATAAGCGTGATCTTAAGTTTGTTCTTTAGTAGATTTTACCGGTTAAATATCTGCAAGATTGTTGACGTTAGGGTCATAATTATGGATATTGCAATGCAGTAATGAATGATTTTTTGCTGATTTGATCAAAGGAAGAATTGCAATGATTAAGCGTGTGGTTTTTAACCAGAAAGGCGGGGTGGGTAAATCCAGTATTGCAATCAATTTGGCAGCGATTAGTGCCGCAAAGGGAAAACGTACCTTAGTTGTCGATCTGGATCCCCAGTGTAACTCCAGCCACTACCTTTTGGGTGAAAACTATCAGGATGTGACACCTGATATTCGCGACTTCTTTGAGCAAACTCTGACCTTTCAGCTAAAGCCGCAGGGCCCTGAATTCTTTATTCATCAAACTGAGTATGAAAACCTTAGTCTGATACCCGCGAATTCAGATTTAGGTGATCTGCAATCTAAGCTTGAATCAAAGCATAAGATCTATAAGTTGCGCGACGCTCTGGATAAGTTGGCTGATCAGTATGACGAAGTTTTTATCGATACCCCTCCTGCTTTTAATTTCTTTACTCTTTCTGCCTTAGTTGCTGCTGAGAAGTGCCTGATACCTTTTGACTGCGATGAGTTTGCACGTCAGGCATTATATAGCCTGTTGTCGAATGTCCATGAGACCCGTGAAGATCACAATGAGGCGTTGGAGGTTGAAGGTATTGTGGTGAATCAGTATCAGCCAAGAGCCAGTTTGCCTAAGCGTATAGTGCAGGAACTGCTGGATGATGATCTGCCAGTGCTGGAAACAAAGATATCATCATCGGTTAAGATGAAAGAGTCGCATGATGATACGCGTCCGCTGATCCATATGGCGCCTAAGCACAAATTAACTCTACAGTTTGAAGCTTTATACGATGAGTTATCGGCTTAATATGAGTTGAAGAAATATGCAGGGGTTACTCGTTGGTTTCTTCTTCTTTTTTTAAACTGGCAATCCATACCATAAGTAGTGGGATGCTGATGGTTAGAATGACAATTTCTGCAAAAGATTCGGACATAGGGTATCCAGATAGTTAATCGAATCTTGATTCTAACCTTAAGATCTTTATGTGCAAAAGAAAAAAATTCATAAAAAAGGCCGCTTAATTAGCGGCCTTTTTTTTAAATGAATTAGCAAGCAGATTTATCTTTATCGGATTTTGCGCAGGCTATTGATTCAGGCGCGACCACCGCGCTGCCAATTTTTAGTTGGCCGTTGTGTTCGCCGACAAATAACTGGGTGGATGTGCGTTTTCCTTTGTTGCTGATATAAACGATATTCAACTGACCTGATGGTTTAAGGTTCAGTTGATAAGTTTTACCGTCTTGTACATAGCTAGGGTTCAGGTCAGCAGGTATCTCTTCAATGTAGATGCGGCGGATCTGGCGCCCCTTAAAACCTGATTTAATGAACTTCTGCAGTGAGCGGCGAGATTCTTTATCAACGCCTTCCCAATTAATCAGGTTAAAGATGCCTTGAGCATCACGGCTTGCGAATGAATTCAGGTAGTTCTGGACAAATAAGCTGTTTTGATCGGCGAGCGCCGTGCTAGAGATCAGGGCAACTAAAAGTGCCGCAAAAGTATTGCGAAGTGTCATTCTTTCACCTTTGTGTTATTTGTTTTCCTGAGACAGCTCAGCCTAGTATAACTATTTTTTAGCTTACGAAAAGCTGAATTCAGTATATCTATCGGCAGCTTGAGGCAAAAAAAAACCTCGCGAAAGCGAGGTTTTTCGAAATAAAGAGGATTATTTAGCTGCTTCGTAAGCTTTCGCTGCTTCTACGATTGCTGCTTTAGCTGCTTCTGCGTTATCCCAGCCTTCAACTTTAACCCACTTGCCTTCTTCCAGACCTTTATAGTTCTCGAAGAAGTGCTTGATACGGTCAAGCTCAAGCTGCGGCAGGTCAGAGATGTCGTTAACATCTTTGTAAGCTTTAGTTAGCTTCTCGTGAGGAACTGCAACAAGTTTAGCGTCTTCGCCAGCTTCGTCAGTCATGTTCAAAACGCCA
>NZ_CH724127.1:0-1860 GCF_000153345.1 Neptuniibacter caesariensis | reverse complement strand
TAACCTTAATCGTCATGTTTTCTTAAATTCCCCTTTTTCAATAACTCATATCCATTGGGATACAGAAAGCTCGCATCTGTCTTTAAGGCAGAGGAATGGTCAGTGGATCGATGTGGACAGAATCGATTCACGCTTTATCTGTCCTTTTGCGATATTCTTAAATTGTAAAGTTGAGCAGCGCTTGTTATCTGTCCCTTTGATCTTATGGAAAGGCTGCATGAGCGATGACAATTACCGTCGGTTAAGAGTATTACTAAGATACGCCAGGCTCACCTAGTTCTAACTCCAGCTGAAATTAACGGGGGTGAGGATTGTGTCGAGTGCCTCAGGGCCAAGTTCAGGGTAGTCTAGGGTGTAGTGTAGCCCTCGGCTTTCTTGTCTGAGCATGGCTGATTGAATAATCAAGTCAGCTACAACTGCTAAATTCCTTAATTCCAGAAGGTCGTTACTGATTTTGTAATTGCTATAGTATTCCGCAATTTCTTGTTGGAGTAGGTCAATACGATGCTTTGCGCGATGTAATCGTTTTGTTGTCCTTACAATACCAACGTAGTCCCACATGAACCTTCTTATCTCGTCCCAGTTATGGGAGATGATTACATCTTCATCTGAATCGGTGACCTGAGACTCGTCCCATGCAGGAATCTCTGATTCATCGAGGGGCTTTAAGAGTGATTGCTCTACATCATCAGAGGCGGCTTTTGCGTACACAAGGCACTCCAGAAGTGAGTTGCTTGCAAGGCGATTAGCTCCGTGAAGACCAGTGAAAGAGGTTTCGCCAACAGCGTACAATCCTGGGATGTCAGTACGGCCACTTTCATCGGTTACAACTCCTCCGCAAGTGTAATGAGCTGCTGGTACCACAGGAATAGGTTCTTTAGTGATATCTATGCCTAGATTAAGACAGCGTTTGTATATTGTCGGGAAGTGGTTCTGAATGAAATCAGCAGGCTTGTGGCTGATATCTAAAAACAGGCAATCGCAGCCAAGCCGTTTCATTTCATGGTCTATAGCGCGGGCAACAATGTCCCTTGGGGCTAGCTCTCCTCGAGAGTCAAATTTGTGCATGAATTGCTTGCCGCTAGGCAAAATCAATTTACCTCCTTCTCCACGAACTGCTTCGGTAATTAAGAAGGATTTGGCTTGTGGGTGGTAAAGGCAGGTAGGGTGGAACTGGTTAAATTCCATATTGCCTACTCTGCAGCCGGCACGCCATGCCATAGCGATGCCATCCCCTGTAGCACCATCTGAGTTGCTGGTATAAAGATACGTCTTAGATGCGCCTCCAGTTGCGAGAACTACATGGGGGGCCTGAAAAACTTCCACATGGCCTGTTTTGCCGTTAAGTATATAGGCGCCAACGCAACGGTTATCGGCTAGTCCAAGCTTTCTGCGGGTAATTAAATCGACGGCAATGTGATCCTCGAAAAGATCTATATTACTGTGCTCCTGGGCTCTCTCAATCAGCGTTTTCTGCAGGGCTTTTCCTGTTGCGTCCGCAGAATGAATAATCCGCCGATGGGAATGTCCGCCTTCTTTTGTTAAATGGTAATCATCACTTTCTTGTGTAAAAGAAACGCCTTGTTGAATTAGCCATTCGATGCTTTCTTTGCCATGGTTGACGGTAAATTCAACAGCTTCTTTACGACTGAGATTTCCCCCGGCTGTCATGGTGTCTTCGATATGAGCCTGAGCGCTATCAGTTGTATCAAGAACGGCAGCTATTCCGCCTTGGGCTAGCCAGGTTGAACCGCTTTTTAACTCTCTTTTACTCAACACTGCTACTTTTGCTTTTTCTGCAAGTGGAGTGCCATGCTAAGACCTGCAGCGCCGCTGCCAATTATCAAAGCGTCATAGTAG
>NZ_CH724128.1:88515-132420 GCF_000153345.1 Neptuniibacter caesariensis | reverse complement strand
CGCAAGAGTAGAAGGGTGCTTGACTGCGAGACAGACACGTCGAGCAGGTACGAAAGTAGGTTCTAGTGATCCGGTGGTTCTGTATGGAAGGGCCATCGCTCAACGGATAAAAGGTACTCCGGGGATAACAGGCTGATACCGCCCAAGAGTTCACATCGACGGCGGTGTTTGGCACCTCGATGTCGGCTCATCACATCCTGGGGCTGAAGCCGGTCCCAAGGGTATGGCTGTTCGCCATTTAAAGTGGTACGCGAGCTGGGTTTAGAACGTCGTGAGACAGTTCGGTCCCTATCTGCCGTGGGCGTTTGAGATTTGAGAAGAGTTGCTCCTAGTACGAGAGGACCGGAGTGAACGAACCTCTGGTGTACCGGTTGTGATGCCAATTGCATTGCCGGGTAGCTACGTTCGGACGGGATAACCGCTGAAAGCATCTAAGCGGGAAGCCTCCTTCAAGATGAGATCTCACTGGGAACTTGATTCCCCTAAAGGGCCGTTTAAGACTAAGACGTTGATAGGCTGGGTGTGGAAGCGTTGTGAGGCGTTGAGCTAACCAGTACTAATTGCCCGTGAGGCTTGACCATATAACGCCAAAGGTGTTTGGAAGATAATTTGTGGTTTAGTTAGTAAGAACGATAGAGAGTAACGAATTAGCGCAGTACGAAAAGCTACAGTCATAGAGCTCTAAATCAAAGATAAGAAGAATCAGATCCGAGTTGTAACAGTTTTGCTTGGCGACCATAGAGTTGTGGAACCACCTGATCCCATACCGAACTCAGACGTGAAACGCAGCATCGCCGATGGTAGTGTGGGGCTTCCCCATGTGAGAGTAGGTCATCGCCAAGCATTTAATTACGAGAAACCCCTATCGCTGACGCGGTAGGGGTTTTTTCGTTATTGAAGCGATGATTTATTGTTACTACAAAGGCTCCATGTGTACCCAAGGGGCATACAAACAACCGATGCACCGAAGGTGCCAGGTTGAAGCGCCGAAGGCGTCGCGTAGCGAGTGGAAGCGTAGCTTTCAACTTATTGTAGGTCATCGCTCATACCCCAATGGGCCCCTAGAGCATTTAATCTGGAAAGCAGACAGGATCAGCTAAAAGCTGCGAATATTAGCTAAGAGCTGCCAGGTTCAGCATAAGGCGTTACGCTGATCCCGCCTTTATCCGCCTTTATCCGCCTTTATCCGCCTTTATCCGCCTTTATCCGCCTTTATCCGCTCTTACTGCTGCAAGCTGAGTGTATTAACGATATCTTCTTTAAGGTCAGCATAATCAAAGTCGCTGATGCCTAGAAAGTTAAGTACAGGCATGATTCTAATCAGGTCTTCTTTAGGATCAGGTATGCGCCAGAAATGACGGTAGGCATCGCTAATATCGCGGGCGAGCAGAAGCATGCAGAGTTTTAATCGCATCTCTTCTTTTTCATCGGCAGGTTCAGAAAAGGTTGCTTCATAGGAAGGTTGGCGACTGATTGCTTCAGCAGTTGATTCGCCAATGTGCCACTTTCTTGCAAGTTCAGCACTGAGCTGAAAATGGCTGACACCATAGAGGGCTAACTCTTTTTCATGTATCTCTATCAAGCTGGCGCCGTTCAGCTCCCGCAATTTATCCTTGAATTCAGGCTTTGCTTGCATGAGGAGTGGAATACCACTGTCATGGAGCATGCCCAGTGTGTATGTCTCGTCAGGATCAAGGTTAGTAAACTGGTTGGCGAGAGCGGCAGTAATGCGTGCAACTTCCGTTGCGGTATCCCAGAAACGCTCCATCGGCCCTACAGCGGATAGGCTATTCTTTAGTGCGGCTAATTGAACGATGTTAAAAACACGTTTGATACCCAGCAGTGATACAGCGCGCTCCACAGAAGTTACTTCTGCCCTGATTCCAAAGTAAGCAGAATTAACGGTAGCGATGACCGAGCTATATAGGGCAACATCTTGTTTGATTAGATTGCAGATCCCCTTGATGTCCGGATCCTGTAGCCGGAGTGCTTCGGTAATGCTTATCAGTACCTCAGGGCGTGCTGGTATGACATAACTTGTTGATTGTTCTGATACAGGAGGCATACAGTCAATTCCAAATAGCTGTTAATATACAAGTTACTTTATTCAATAATAGCTGGCAATTTGTAATTCTATTCAATAGCTTAGCTTAGACTAATTGCTTGATATCAATTTTCCTTTCATTATTAGGCTACAATTTTTTGTTTTAGGCTTGAGTGCTGTCGATGTTAAATATTGGTGCTTTTACTTTTAACTACGATCATCTTGAGGATCGGATACTCTTGGTTGGTAATTTAAGTAATGGCCAGCAGCGAGTAGATTTTTGGTTAACACGAAAATTGGTACTTCGCTTATTAGCTGCTTCCCAGGGGCTCCTTGAGAAGACCTCAGAACAATTGGCTGAAGCACCGCAACAGCATAGGGCTCAGCTTGCTCAATTCCATCATGACAATGCCCAACAAGACCTTGAAGTAGAAAAAGAGGTTGAGATTGTTAAGGCAGAAGGCAATAAATTGCTTAGTCGGCTGGATATTAGTCATCAGGATGGACGATATCGCATGCTGTTCTTCTCCGGTGGTGATCAGCCTTCGGCTGTAAGCATTGTTAATTATGCTGAGCTTCATCAGATTCTTCATCTCTTGCATCGTGGGGCGTTGGCTTTGGATTGGGGAGTCACCGCCAATCTTTTTGAAGCTGATTCTGCATCGCCCACACTTCAGTAATTATGAGTAAACCATTTGTTGCCCGTGGATCACGGGTTGAGCGTTGTGATGGATGCCTTTTGCCAAAACGTGTTTGTATCTGTAGTTATAAGCTCACTTATCAGGCTAAGGCGCGTTTCTATTTGTTAATGCATCACGATGAAGGATTTAAGCCTACGAATACGGGGCGTTTGATTGAGGACTGTATCGCTGGGACTGAGCGTTTTAAATGGTCCAGGACAGAACCTTCTGCCGAGTTGCTTAGTGCTTTGTCAGCCCCATCCATCGATCCGTATATTGTTTTTCCTGAAGGAGGGTCCTATAAGGACCGAATGGTTACGTTTGAGCCTAAAGAAGGCAAAGAGCCTGTGTTTATAGTTCTTGATGGAACCTGGCGGCAAGCGGGGAGAATGTTTCGTTTGAGTCGCTATCTGGATCATCTGCCTGTCATACAGCCTGAAGTCACTTCGACATCCCAGTATAAGCTTCGCAAGGCTCCCGTTGACGGTCAGCTATGTACAGCTGAGGTTGCTGCTGAGATGTTAAAGCTTACTGGGGATGAGGCAGGTTTTGATATTCTTTCAAGCTATTTTAGTGTGTTCAATGATCACTATAAGGCATCCAGAATGTCGCGTGCAATTGTTGAGGACACGGATGCTAAAGCGCTAATCCGTGCCTATCAGCAAGCGTTCTAATCTTTAGCTCTCTAGCCAGAAGGTGACAGGACCATCGTTGCACAGACTAACCTTCATATCTGCTCCGAACTTGCCATTGGCAATGGTTAGTCCGGACTTTAAGGCTTGCTCTGTAAAGTAGTCGTATAACTGTTCACCCAGTTCGGGGGATGCGCCTGATGAAAAGCTTGGGCGCAGGCCTTTTTGTGTATCCGCTACAAGGGTAAATTGAGATACGATTAGTAACTCGCCATTAACTTGCTGTACGTTCAGATTCATTTTCCCTTCCTGATCGGGGAAAATTCGATAGCCAAGAATTTTCTTCAGTAATTTATCGGCGCGTTGTTCGTTATCTTCTTTCTCTACACCCAGTAAGATCAGAATCCCTCGATCAATTTCTCCAACCGTTTCGGAATCAACTACAACGTTAGCGGAAGAAACCCGCTGTATCAGTGCTTTCATTGGCAGCCTCTTTGAAAAGTCAGCGCAGATTATGCCAGGGAAAGTGCAAAATTGTCTGTAGCGCGAATAAGATTGTCAGTGATTCCTTTTTCGAAAGCAGAGTGACCTGCATCTCTGACAATATGCAGTTCTGATTCGGGAAGCGCCTCATAAAGGGCCAGTGCCTGTTCTACAGGGCAAACCATGTCGTAGCGCCCATGCACTATTGTGGTTTTAATATGTGAAATTTTATCGCAGTTTTGTAGGATCTGGTCAGGTTCCAAGAATGCTTTATTGATAAAGAAGTGGGCTTCTATACGTGCCATCGCCAGGGCAAAGTGAGGATCCGCGAAATGGTCAACAATGTCGTTATTTGGATCAAGGGTGGAACATCGCCCTTCCCATATGGACCAGGCTTTAGCAGCAGACATCCTTGCAATCTCATTATCAGATGTCAGGCGCTTATAGTATGCCGACAGCATATCAGCCCTTTCTGTTTCAGGAATTACCTGCTCATATTCCTTCCAGTAATCAGGGAAGATTGCACTGGCACCACGCTGATAGAACCATTGAATATCCTGATCGCGGCAGAGGAAGATGCCTCTCAGTATCAAGCCTGATACATTATCAGGATAGGCTTGTGCGTAGAGTAGGCTCAGTGTTGAACCCCATGAGCCGCCGAAAAGTAGCCACTTGTCAATTCCGAGGTGTGTTCGGATTTTTTCTATATCCTCTATCAGATCCTGACTGGTATTTTCTGTTAGAGAAGAGTGCGGTGTTGATTTGCCGCAACCTCTTTGGTCAAAGAGAATAATCCGATATTTCTCTGGATCGAAGAAGCTCCGATGGGAGGGGGCACAGCCGCCACCCGGTCCGCCATGGATGAATAAAACGGGGATTCCTTGAGCATTCCCGCTCTCTTCTACATATAAGCTATGCTGTTCTGAAACAGGGAGGTGGAATTGCAGATATGGGTGGATCTCAGGGTATGGGGCGCGCATAGTTTCTCCGCTAGCCAGGCTGTGTATATCCATTATTCTCCCTAGTATAGAGAGCTGCCTTGGCGAGGGCTATGCCTGTTATCAATAAAAAAGGCAGCCTTTTGGCTGCCTTTTGTAAAGAGCTTTACTTGTTCTTAGCGCGCTTACGCTCATTCTCTTTAAGAAGCTTCTTACGCAAGCGAATGAAGTTAGGTGTTACTTCTACCAGTTCATCGTCTTCGATGAAGTCCAGTGCCTGTTCCAGTGTGAAGCGAACAGGTGGCGTTAGCTGAATGTTTTCATCTGAGCCAGACGCACGGACGTTAGTCAGTTGCTTACCTTTGGTTGGGTTAACCGCAAGGTCATTGTTACGGCTGTGAATACCCAGAATCATACCTTCATAGACTTCTACGTTAGGGTCGATAGCCAGACGGCCGCGATCCTGAAGGTTCCAAAGTGCATAACCTAGTGCTTTACCTGTTACCATCGATACCAATACACCATTGATACGGCTTACAACATCACCTTCCTTCACCGGACCGTAATGGTCGAAGATGGAGGTCATGATACCAGTGCCAGAGGTCATGGTCAGGAAGAGTGAACGGAAGCCGATCAGACCGCGAGAAGGGATCATGAACGTCAGGCGTACACGGCCTTTCCCATCTACTTCCATGTTTGTCATGTCGCCTTTACGTTTACCCAGCTCTTCAATAACTGAGCCCTGGTGTTCGTCTTCAACGTCGATCATTACCAGTTCGTAAGGCTCCTGGATTTCGCCATCAATCTCTTTCTGAATTACTTCAGGACGAGATACACCCAGCTCGAAGCCTTCACGACGCATTGTTTCGATCAGTACAGACAGGTGAAGTTCACCACGGCCTGATACTTTGAATTTCTCAGGGGTTTCGCCTTCTTCAACGCGCAGTGCAACGTTGTGGATAAGTTCGCGATCTAGGCGCTCTTTAATGTTGCGGCTGGTAACGAATTTTCCATCCTGGCCTGCGAAAGGAGAGTCATTCACCTGGAATGTCATGGATACAGTTGGTTCATCAACACTCAGTGCAGGCAGTGCCTCAACATTATCCGGATCACACAGGGTATCGGAGATGTTTAGGGCATCAATACCTGTTACACAGATAATATCGCCTGCTGTTGCGCTTTCTACATCAACTCGCTCAAGACCGTGGTAGCCCATGATCTTCAGCACTCGGCCACTACGAACAGCGCCTTCACGGTCGATAACTTTAACCTGAGTATTGGTGTTGATTGTGCCGCGTGTTACACGGCCTACACCGATAACGCCCAGGTAGCTGTTATAATCCAGTGCAGAAACCTGCATCTGAAGTGGGCCGTCTACGTCAACTTTTGGTGGCTCTACGTGCTCAACCACTGCTTCAAACAGCGGTGTCATGTCTTCAGCCATCTCTTCTGGGTCAAGACCCGCAATACCGTTTAGTGCAGATGCGTAAACGATAGGGAAATCCAGTTGCTCATCTGTTGCACCCAGGCTGTCGAACAGATCGAATACCTGATCGATAACCCAATCCGGGCGTGCGCCTGGACGGTCAATTTTGTTGATTACAACGATCGGGCGAAGGCCCTGATCAAAAGCTTTCTGAGTTACAAAGCGTGTTTGCGGCATCGGGCCGTCTACAGCGTCAACCAGCAAGCATACACAATCAACCATGGATAGAACGCGTTCTACTTCACCGCCAAAGTCAGCGTGTCCAGGAGTGTCAACGATATTGATACGGTAGTCATTCCATTTGATGGCAGTGTTCTTTGCCAGAATGGTAATGCCTCGTTCTTTCTCCTGGTCGTTGGAGTCCATGATGCGCTCTGTGCCTTCATCACGGCGGCCTAATGTGCCGGATTGCTGCAGAAGCTTATCAACCAGGGTTGTTTTACCATGGTCAACGTGCGCGATAATGGCGATGTTTCTTAGGTTTTCGATCACGTGTGTATACCTGCGAGATATTTTTGCGAATGCGGAATTATACGTGTTTGTAGAGAAAATACTGCATATTTTTTAACCAAATAGATGCTTTTATTTATTGCACGGTTTTGCCTGGTAAAAAGGGTGTTGATCTGAGTGGCTATATAGACGAATTAGGGCTATTTTTGAGAGGTTTTTGCAACAGCGTTGGAGTATGATTGTAGCGCTGTAGTGCACAAGACCGCGTGATTTACAGTCTTTTGCTCTATTTTGGTGCATTAATGAGTTGTTTTGCTCTATTTTGGTGCATCTGGTGCAGGTACAAATGCAGCAAGGCCTTATAAATACAGGGCGTTACCCATGAAAATGTCTTGGCACGCTAGTTGCTTATCTGTATCACCGATTATAAATTCTGATTTCTCAAGGCTGAATCAATTCAGCCTGAACAATTACAAAGTGGAGAAAGTCACATGTCAGAGAAGACTCTGAATCTGATCAAAGAAAGCAACGCTAAGTGGATCGACCTGCGTTTCACCGATTCTCACGGTAAAGAGCAGCACGTAACTATCCCTGTTTCCGACATGGGCGATGACTTCTTTGAAGAAGGTAAAATGTTTGATGGTTCATCCATCTCTGGTTGGAAAGGTATTAATGACTCCGACATGATTCTTATGCCGGACGACAGTGCATCTCTGCTGGATCCATTCTCTGAAGCAACAACTGTAATCGTTCGTTGTAACATCGTTGAGCCAGCAACAGGCCAGGGTTACGAGCGTGATCCACGTTCTGTAGCTAAGCGTGCTGAAGAGTACCTGAAATCTACAGGTATTGCTGACACTGCTATGTTTGGTCCTGAGCCAGAGTTCTTCGTATTTGACGAAGTTAAATGGCACGCAGACATCTCTGGTTGCGGTTACACAATCGCTTCTGAAGAAGCATCTTGGGCTTCTAGCCACAAGATCGAAGGTGGTAACACGGGTCACCGTCCACGCGTTAAAGGCGGTTACTTCCCAGTACCACCAATTGATTCTTTGCATGACCTGCGTGGCGCTATGTGTGACGCGATGGAAGCAATGGATCTTGAGATTGAAGTACACCACCACGAAGTAGCAACTGCTGGTCAGTGTGAAATTGGTGTTGGTGCTAACACTCTGACTGCTAAAGCGGACGAAGTTCAGGTTCTTAAGTACTGTGTACACAACGTTGCACACGCTTACGGCAAAACAGCTACATTCATGCCTAAGCCACTAGTTGGTGACAACGGTTCTGGTATGCACGTTCACATGTCTCTGTCTAAAGACGGTGTTAACCTGTTTGCTGGTGATGCATACGCAGGCATGTCTGAAACTGCTCTGTACTACATCGGCGGTATCATCAAGCACGCTAAAGCGCTTAACGCTCTGACTAACTCTTCTACTAACGCTTACAAGCGTCTGGTACCAGGTTTCGAAGCGCCAGTTATGCTTGCTTACTCAGCACGTAACCGTTCTGCTTCAATCCGTATCCCATACGTGACTAGCCCTAAAGCACGTCGTGTAGAAGCTCGTTTCCCTGATCCATCTGCTAACCCATACCTGTGCTTCTCTGCACTGATGATGGCTGGCCTTGACGGTATCAAGAACAAGATCCACCCTGGCGATGCTGCTGATAAAGACTTGTATGATCTGCCAGCTGAAGAAGCTGCTGAGATCCCACAGGTTGCTTCATCTCTGGAAGAAGCTCTGAACGCGCTGGAAGAAGATCGTGAGTTCCTGACTCAGGGTGGCGTATTCACTGACGACATGCTGGATGCATTCATCGAGCTGAAGCGTGAAGAAGTTGAGAAAGTTAACATGACTACTCACCCAGTTGAATTTGACCTGTACTACTCTGTATAAGTCCTGATTCCTCTGATGAAAAAGCCTCCCTTGTGGAGGCTTTTTTGTTTCTGTTAGAAAAGACCCGTGCACTAACTTTGGTGCTTCTTCCTAAGTAAATTTTTCCTAATGCACTGTTTTGGTGCGCAATTGTTCTTTACCCGCTACACTCAATGCTAGGTAGCCCAGTTATTGTGCTGTCTATGCGCATTTTAGGGCAGGGGGAAAACTTGGTTTGCTTCTTGCAGAAGTAAAGGCAAGTAACAGAGTGTAGGCCAATGCCAATAAAAGACTTTCATAAACAGATTCTTGAGAATCTATCTACAGCAGTCGTGCTACTGGATAGTAGCTTAACTGTCGAGTATGCAAACCCCGCAGCAGAAATGTTGCTGCAGGCAAGTCTGCGTCGCCTTTCTCAAGTGTCGGTATCAGAGTGGTTTTCACCCGAACAGAATGGAATTGATGACCTGCAATCCTGTTTTGAAACCGGCCATCCCTACACACGTCGAGAAGCACGCTTGGTGACTCAGGCGGGTAGTGCGTTAACGGTCGATTACTCGATTAATCCTGTTTTTTGGTCAACAGGAAGGCAGCTGCTTATTGAGATCGAAGCGCGTGATCGTTTGATGCGGATTGAGCGTGAGGAAGATCTTCTGACTCAGCATGATACAGCGCGGTCTTTGGTTAGGGGGATG
This sequence comes from Neptuniibacter caesariensis, assembly GCF_000153345.1. Lineage (GTDB taxonomy): Bacteria > Pseudomonadota > Gammaproteobacteria > Pseudomonadales > Balneatricaceae > Neptuniibacter > Neptuniibacter caesariensis. Next base: position 123,135 of record NZ_CH724128.1, on the reverse strand, counting down.
GCGCATGAAATTAAGAATCCGTTAGGTGGTATTCGTGGCGCAGCGCAATTGCTGGAGCGAGAGCTACCTGATCTTGCTTTGCATGATTATACCCGTGTGATTATTGAGGAAGCGGACCGTCTCCGAAATTTAGTTGATCGTCTGCTGGGCCCTCGAACACTACCGAAGCTGGAGGATGTAAATATCCATGCCATTCTGGAAAGGGTTTGTCAGCTTATTGAAGCTGAAACCAAAGGTTCAGTGGTATTAGAAAGGGATTATGATCCGAGTATTCCAGAATTTACCGGTGATGCGGAGCAGTTGATTCAGGCCGTGCTGAATATTCTTCGCAACAGTATGCAGGCAATGCAGAGTGCAGGTACTGCTGAGCCAACGATAAAAATTAAAACCCGCGCCTTTCGTCAGATAACGCTTGGTGCTGAGAAACATCGCTTGGTTTGTAGTGTAGAGATCGTCGATAACGGACCGGGGATTCCTGATGAAATTCTTAGCAAAATTTTCTATCCGATGGTCAGCGGCCGCGCTGAAGGGACGGGGCTTGGCTTGTCCATTGCGCAGTCGATTATTAATCAGCATCAGGGGTTAATTGAATGCGATACCCGACCAGGGGAAACCAAATTTCAACTATTCATACCTTTGGAGATAAGTCATGAATCTGTCAGGTAAAATCTGGGTCGTCGACGATGATCGCTCTATCCGTTGGGTCCTGGAAAAAGCCTTATCCGCGGAGGGTTTGAATACAGAGGTGTTCGATAGCGCAGATGCGTTGTTGCTGAGGTTGGAGTGTGATGCGCCTGATGCAATTATCAGTGATATCCGTATGCCGGGTACCGATGGCCTTGAAATGCTAGAAAGCATTCAGGAGTCCCATCCAGGTTTGCCGATTATTATTATGACAGCCCACTCAGATCTTGATTCTGCGGTCGCTTCATACCAGGGTGGTGCCTTCGAATACCTGCCAAAACCTTTTGATGTAGATGAGGCCGTTGCCTTGGCTAAGCGGGCTTTGGCACATGCGATAGAGCAACGTGAACAGGTCGCAGAGCAGGTGATGGAGGAAAGCACCGAAATTATTGGTGAGGCGCCTGCCATGCAGGAAGTTTTTCGTGCAATAGGGCGTTTATCGCAATCCAATATTACGGTGCTCATTAATGGGGAGTCAGGTACGGGTAAAGAATTGGTTGCCCATGCACTGCATAAACACAGTCCACGAAGAGAAAAGCCTTTCATCCCTTTGAATATGGCGGCTATTCCTCATGATTTGATTGAATCTGAGTTGTTTGGTCATGAGAAAGGGGCTTTTACTGGCGCAGCGGCTGCGCGCAGAGGGCGTTTTGAGCAAGCTGATGGTGGTACGCTTTTTCTGGATGAGATCGGAGACATGCCCGCGGATGCGCAGACCCGACTGTTGCGAGTATTGGCGGATAGTGAGTTTTACCGTGTCGGCGGTCATACCGCTGTTAAAGTGGATGTACGAATTATTGCGGCAACCCATCAGGATCTTGAAAAGTTGGTTGCTGAAGGGCGTTTTCGTGAGGATTTGTTCCATCGTTTGAATGTTATTCGTGTGCATCTGCCTAAATTGGCAGAGCGGCGTGAAGATATTCCAAGATTGGCGCGACATTTCCTAAGTAAGTCTGCAGAAGAACTGGATGTAGAGCCTAAGATTCTGGGTACAGAGACCGAGCATTACATGTGTAATCTAGCCTGGCCGGGTAACGTGCGACAGCTAGAGAATACCTGTCGTTGGTTGACGGTGATGGCGACCAGTAGAGAGGTGCTGGTTGATGATCTTCCGCCTGAGCTGATGGATGATTCCGTAGGGGAGATTGAAGCTGGTAGTAACTGGGAGCAGGCTTTGCGTAACTGGGCGGATCAGCAGCTTTCGATCGGTCAGCGGTCACTCCTGGACCTTGCGGTGCCCGCTTTTGAAAAGATTATGATCGAAACGGCGCTCAAGCATACCGCGGGCAGACGTCGTGATGCAGCCGAACTCTTAGGCTGGGGGCGAAATACCCTGACTAGGAAGATTAAAGAGTTAGGTATGGATGATGATAAAAGTGATGAGGCCGATGTTGCCTGACTGAAACTTCACTAACCTGATCCTGTTTCCTATATAATTCCTGCAACATCTGTTGTGGGAATTTTTTTATGTTACATGTAGTGCTTTTTGAGCCTGAAATTCCACCGAATACCGGTAATATTATTCGTCTCTGCGCAAACACTGGTTTTCATCTGCACCTGGTTGAGCCGCTGGGATTTGAGCTTGATGATAAACGTTTACGCCGTGCGGGGCTGGATTATCATGAGTTTGCTGCGGTAAAGATTCATCCGGATCTCGAAACCTGTTTGAGTCAAATTGAGCCGCGCAAAGTTTGGGCGCTAACGACTAAGGGTCGGACCTCCCATGTTGAAGCGGATTTTCAAGCGGGGGACGTTTTGCTGTTAGGGCCCGAAACCAGAGGATTGCCTGAAGAGGTAAGAATGACCATACCCCAGGGTGAGTGGCTACGGATGCCGATGAAAGCGGATAGTCGAAGTTTGAATCTCTCCAATGCGTGCGCAATTGTTGTTTATGAGGCGTGGCGCCAACTGGATTTTGCTGGTGCAGCTGAGGTCTGAGCAGCTATAGTTAAGATAAAGCTTAAACGGTAATTTTATAATGCAGTATGCTTTGATTATTACTCAGGTGGATTCCTATTTGTCTGAACAAAATGGAGCCTTGTTCAGGTTGAATCTGGAAGACCATCTGGGTCGGAAGGTGTCTTTATTAGGTGCTGCTGATCAGCAGGTTAATATCCAGACTATCCGTAATCAATTGCTTCCCATCGTCATGTTGGCTGATCATATAGACCAGTTGAATGAAGAATCTTACTCTATCCCTCACTCTGCTTTAGTCAGCGTTGTGCCTTTGCCCTCGGGTTCGATCTCGTCGATTATTGAGGCGGGAAGGGCAGATGAAATTCTGCAGAGCCTTTCACTAAAAACATGTTAGAATCGTCTCCCTTTGATTAATTAATGAACAGTCTTGCAGGGATGTAATGGCGGTTTGGGTATGTGGTGTCGTTTGATTAAGCAGTTTTTCCTCTTTATTTTCCTCTTAAGTGCAAGTCAGGTTTACGCGCTGGAGCCTCATCCTGATGTTACGAAAATATGCCAGCAGGTAGGGAAAAAGCTGGCGAGTGTATCGGTCAAAGAGTGCTTGAGTAACACTTACTTTGCCCCTCGTTTCTATTCGGTCAATGGTAAGGCTATTCTGGAAGCGCATTTTCCCGCGAGCCCTGAAAATAAGGATGCCCCTCGAGTGCTATTCATCGGAGGGATTCATGGTGATGAATACTCCAGCGTTAGCGTTACATTTAAATGGCTTAATACCTTACGTAAGTACCACAGCGGAGCATTTGACTGGCATTTTCTACCTGTGCTGAATCCAGATGGCCTGCTTCAGAAGCGTTCAACGCGGGTTAATGCAAATAAAGTGGATTTGAATCGTAACTTCATTCCTGCTCCAGAATTCCCGGAGCCCTTGAAGCATTGGGAAACGCGTGCCAAAAAACGATTAAGATATTACCCGGGTCATGCTCCTTTGAGTGAGCCTGAGAGTCGGGTGATTTATGAATTGATTGAGCAATATAAACCAAGTGTGATTGTATCGGTTCATGCGCCCCATGGAATTCTGGATTTTGATGGGGGTATTCAACCTCCACGTAAACTTGGTCCGCTTCATCTACGCCAGTTAGGTACTTATCCGGGGTCGTTGGGTAACTATGGTTGGTTTGTTAAGAATATTCCGGTTGTGACGATCGAATTGCCCTACGCAGGGATTATGCCGAAAAAGAGAGATATCGATAAAATGTGGACGGATCTTGTGCGATGGCTTAAATATAAGTCTAAGCGAGGCAGTAGTAAGGTTGCTTCTGCGGAGCAAGATCAGTAATTCAGCTTATAAAAAAACGGAGCCTTGGCTCCGTTTTTTTTGCCTTCTAAGCGATTGCTTAGTGCTGAGCTTCTTCGCCAGCTTGCTGCTGGGCCATCTGCTGAGCGTAAAGCGCATCAAAGTTTACTGGTGCTAGCATCAGTGCTGGGAAGCTAGCTTTGGTAACCATGCTGTCAATTGCTTCACGAGCGTATGGGAACAGGATGCTTGGGCAGAATGCACCCAGAGTGTGGTGCATTTCAGCTTCACCAAGGCCCGCGATCGCGAAGATACCTGCTTGCTGCAGCTCTACCAGGAAAGCCGTTTTATCTTCGTTTTTAACGGTTACGGTTAGCGTCAGAACAACTTCAAAAGCGTTGTCGCCCAGCTGATTAGTCTGAGTATTCATCTCCAGGCCAACTTCTGGCTGCCAAGGGCTCATGAAAATCTCAGGTGCGTTTGGTGATTCAAAAGAAGAATCTTTGATATAAACGCGCTGTACAGAAAATTGTGGGCCCTGTTGTTCCTGGGATGCTGCGTTCTGTTCGTTCTCAGACATGATTTATCCTTATAAAAATTGTTTTAACTGGCGTTAAGCATTTCATCAAGTTTGCCCTGTCGTTCAAGTGCAAACATATCATCACAGCCGCCAATCGGTGTTTCGCCAATAAAAATCTGTGGCACGGTATGACCGCCACTTAACTTGGTCATCTCCTGCCTTTTGGCTGGATCGCCATCTACTTTGATCTCAGAGTAAGGTATTTGTTTGTGATCAAGTAGCATCTTGGCACGAATGCAAAATGGGCACCAGGCAGTGGTATAGATTGTAACGTCCTGCATCGTTGACCTTACTTAATAATTGGTAGGCTTTGGCCTTTCCATTCTGTCATGCCACCTGATAGGCGTACCGCATTTTCAAAGCCTGCAGCTTTGAGTTTACGAGTAGCGGAACCGGCTGCTTGTCCTAAATTGCAGACAACAATGATAGGGCGTTGCTTATACTTGGAAAGCTCATCCATACGACGGTCAAGATCAGACAAAGGAATATGCTTGGCGTTAGTGATGTGACCTGTTGCCCATTCTTTCTTCGGGCGAATGTCGATGATCACTGCGTTCTCTTTGTTGATCAAGCTGGTTGCTTGTGCAGGCGTAACGGCTTTACCCGCCTTGCTGCGTTCAAACATAAGAAACATCATCAGGGTGAGTACCCATGCAGCAACCATGAATGGGTGGTTGCTGATAAACTCGATATATTGATCCATTGTTAATCCAAATCTGGCCTTAGTTGAGGCTTATTCAATACAAACCGTCTGCAATAAGCGGCTTAGTATACCTTGCGTTTTTTTAAGGTATAAGGGGATAAATTAACGAAAATGTTGATTTACCCTGATTTCTTTCATAGTTGGGGTTCAATCGTAGCTATATCAAGGTATTCAAAGTAAAATTGTCGGCCATTTTAAATTGATTACGACTGAAATCCTGCAGATATGACACAAAAGCGCGCAACCAAAGCCCTGATCATCCTGGATGGTTACGGTGTTGAAAGTTCTGAGTCCTCAGCTATCCAGGCAGCAAACACGCCAGTATGGGATAAGTTACTAGCCGAGAATCCTAATTCCCGCATCCAGACATCAGGAATGGCAGTGGGCTTGCCTGATGGGCAGATGGGGAACTCTGAAGTTGGCCATATGAATATTGGCGCTGGGCGTGTCGTTTATCAAAACTTTACTCGCATCTCTAAGGCGATTGAGGACGGTGAGTTTTTTGACAACGCTGTTCTTGTCGATGCGATGGATAAAGCGATTTCCGTGGGTAAAGCGGTTCATATCGTAGGCCTGCTTTCTCCTGGTGGGGTTCACAGTCATGAAGAACATATCTTTGCACTCTTAGAGATGGCGGTTAAGCGCGGTGCAGAAAAACTGTACGTGCATGCCATTCTTGATGGGCGTGATATGCCGCCACGTTCCGCTGAACCCTCTTTGCTGCGAACTGAGGAAAAGTTAGCTGAACTAGGCGTTGGGGCAATCGCGACGGTAGCCGGGCGTTATTTCAGCATGGATCGTGATAACCGTTGGGATCGTGTGCAACAGGGGTATGATGCGATGACTTCGGGTCAGGCACCTTGTACGGCGACTTCGGCTGTTGGCGCGCTGCAAGATGCTTATGGTCGTGATGAAAACGACGAATTTGTCCAGGCGACAGTGATCACTGATACTGAAGGGAATCCTAAAGGCGTGGTAAGTGATGGTGATGCGCTGATTTGTGCAAATTTCCGCCCGGATCGTGCTCGTGAGATTACCCGTGCCTTTACTGAAAAAGCTGACTTTTCAGGCTTTGAGCGTGCTGCCACGCCAGAGTTGGCAAGTTATGTGATGATGACTCAGTATGCTGCTGATATTCAGGCTGACTGTGCATACCCTCCACAGGCGATCAGTAACGACCTGGGTGAATTCTTGTCTGGTATCGGAAAGACTCAACTACGTATTGCTGAAACTGAGAAGTATGCACATGTAACATTCTTCTTTAATGGTGGTCAGGAAGAGGTTTACCCAGGCGAAGATCGCATTCTGGTGCCATCACCCGATGTGGCGACGTATGACTTGCAGCCTGAAATGAGTGCGCCGGAAGTAACGGAAAAGCTGGTCGAAGCGATTCGTAGTGGTAAATATGATCTGATCGTGTGTAACTTCGCTAATGGCGATATGGTTGGCCACACCGGTAAGTTCGATGCTGCTGTGAAGGCTTGTGAAGTAGTTGATGACTGTGTGGAAAAAGTATTGGCTGCACTGAGAGAAGTTGATGGTGAGGCATTGATCACTGCAGATCACGGTAATGTTGAACTGATGGTTAACCCTGAGACAGGACAGCCTCATACATCTCATACTAACTGGCCAGTGGCTTTGATTTATGATGGCCCGCGTAATGGCGAACTAAATCTGGCGGATGGGGCCTTATGCGATCTTGCGCCAACGCTCCTGTCGCTGATGGGGCTTGAGGCACCGGAAGAAATGAGTGGTAAACCACTAGCATCTTTCTGAATCTAAAGGTAAAAAAGGGATAACATGTTATCCCTTTTTCATTTCCGGTTACTTATGCTTCGCACCTTCACCGCTGTTATCCTGACTTTGCTTTGTTGTACTGTCCCTGCTGTTGCTGCAGATAAGCAGGCAATGACTGAAAAGCAGCTTAAACAACTGTCTGCCCGGATTGGGAAACTTCAGAAGGGAATGCGCCAGCAAGAAGGCGAGTCTCGAAGTCTGAGTCAAACGCTCCGCAATAGCGAAGTTAAAATTGGCAAGCTTGCCCGGCAGATTCAGTCGTTGGATAAACAATTGAGCGGCCTGGGTAGTCATGCTGATAATCTTGAAGAAAAGCGTGATCAACTGAAAGCTGAATTGAAAAAGCGCGCAGATATCATAGAGAAGCAGATTGCTCAGCAATATCAGATGGGGAATCAGGCTCGGCTCCAACTTCTGTTAACTCAGCGGGATCCTGAAAATCTGGATCGAACCATCCGTTATTATGATTTTGTGAATGATGCGTTAAAGAAAGATATGGCGCAGTTCCGTGCAAAACTCAATGAATTAAGTGGCACAGAGCGAGAGCTTAGTGAAACTGAAAAGAAAATGGTGGTTAAGCGTGACGAGCTTAAACTAGAAGTTGCCTCTTTGCAGAGAACCCAAACTGAGCGGAAATTTACCCTAGCCCAACTAAAAAAAACGCTTTCATCGGATGAAAAGAAGTTAAAACAGCTTCAGTTGGACCAAAAACGATTGCGGGCCGTATTAGAAGAAATAGAAAAAAGTCTGAACTTTGCGACCCTGGTTAAGGACAATAAATCATTCAGGCAGCTAAAAGGTAAGCTTCCTTGGCCGTTAAAAGGAAGGATAAAGCAGAATTTTGGTACGGTGCGGAATAATATCCGTTATGATGGAATTTGGATTCAAGCTAAGGAAGCTGCGCCGGTAAAAGCTATTCACCATGGAAGAGTGGTGTTTTCCGACTGGCTGAGAGGTTATGGTTTAGTCTTAATCGTAGATCATGGCTCCGGTTATATGAGTCTCTATGGCTATAACCAGAGCCTACTACTGGAAACAGGAGACTGGGTTGCTGCGGGTGATGTTATCGCCACTGCTGGAAGCAGCGGCGGTAAAGAGCAGAACGGCCTTTATTTTGCTGTCAGATACAAAGGGAAGCCAAGCAATCCTAAGGGCTGGTTACGACGTTAATAGAAATAGGGAATAGGATATGAAGTCAGTTTTTCAGTCTGGCATGTGGAAAAACATAGCACTGGGTGTAGCGTTAAGTAGTGCGCTTTCTGTTCCGGTTATGGCTGAAGAGTCGCAGACAGAAGAGGCGACCCCTTCCGTTAAATCTCTACCTCTTGATGAGTTACGTCTTTTTACCGAAGTTTTTCAGCGTATCAAGTCAGCTTATGTAGAACCTGTTGACGATGCAGTCCTGCTTGAGGATGCGCTGCGTGGCATGATCGCGGGTCTAGACCCTCATTCTGCTTATTTGGAACCGAGTGAATTCGAAAACCTTCAGGCGCATACCAGTGGTGAATTTGGTGGCCTGGGTATCGAAGTTGGGCTTGAGGATGGCTTTGTTAGGGTCATCACTCCTATTGATGATACTCCGGCTCAACGGGCGGGAGTGAAGGCTGGGGACCTGATCACGAAGTTAGATGAGCATCCTGTACAGGGTATGGGCCTGAATGAAGCTGTCGAGCTTATGCGTGGCAAACCAGGCAGTAAAATAATCCTGACTATTGTTCGTGAAGGTGAAGAAAAGCCGCTTGAAATTGAAGTGGTCAGGGATGTCATTCAGGTGGCGAGTGTTAAGAGCCGTATGCTGGATGAAAACTATGGCTACCTAAGGGTCTCTCAGTTTCAGGTTGATTCAGGTAAGGAAGTGAATAAGCACCTGAAACGTTTGCTGGAAAATGATCTCCGTGGTGTTGTGCTTGATCTGCGCAATAACCCGGGAGGGGTTTTACAAGCCGCGGTGGATATCAGTGACGCCTTTATCAATGAAGGACTGATTGTGTACACGAAAGGTCGTTTGCAAGAATCTGAGCAGCGTTTTAGTGCGACGAATACAACGCTGGTGCCTGATTTGCCCATGGTTGTTCTGATCAATGGCGGTTCTGCTTCCGCTTCAGAAATTGTTGCCGGCGCATTACAGGACCAAAAACGCGCTATCATCATGGGTCAGGAAAGCTTTGGTAAAGGGTCTGTGCAGACAGTCTTACCGCTGACCAAAGAACGCGCCCTTAAACTGACGACTGCTCGATACTATACGCCGAATGGTCGTTCGATCCAGGCGCAGGGTATTAAGCCTGATATCGAGGTTCGGGATGCCGAAATTACTTTGCGTGATGATGGCCAGGAGTTTCTAAAGGAGAAAGACCTTTCCGGGCATCTGGATAATGGAGCAGGTAAGACTAAATCGAGTTCAGACAGGAAGTCTAATCTGGCAGAACGTGATTATCAGCTTTATGAGGCGCTCAACCTCCTTAAGGCGCTGGTTATAGTGAAAAAAGGCTAATGTCTATGAAAGGGTTCGGAATTGCAGCGTTGGTTTTCCTGTTTGCCTCCTTTGCTGTAAATGCTGCCCCAGTTGTCAGTCATCAGCCGGTTATGGCAATCGTGATCGATGATATTGGTGATAACCGCAAGAAAGGTTTAGCGGCTATTGAGCTGCCTGGAGCGATCACTTATGCTTTTTTGCCACACACGCCACACTCCTTCGAATTAGCAAAAACAGCGCACTTTCTAGGTAAAGAGGTGATTTTGCATGCGCCTATGGAGAATAAAGCCGGTTTGAGGCTTGGTCCAGGGGCATTAACACATCGACATAACACGGCTGAACTACAGCATATTCTGGGTGATGGTCTGGATTCGATTCCTTATGCGGTTGGGATGAATAACCATATGGGGAGCTTATTGACCGAAGACCGGGAAAAAATGCGCGATATCATGCGGGTTGTGAAGCAGCGCAATATGTTCTTTCTGGATAGCATGACGACTTCAAAAACAGTCGCCTGGAAAGTGGCCCATGAATACGGTATTCCCTATTTGGTGAGAGATGTTTTTCTCGATAATCGCCAGGAGTGGGGTTACATCCACAATCAATTTAAACAGGCGGTGAGCCTGGCTGTGACTCAAGGTCATGCGGTTGTGATAGGTCACCCCTATCCGGAAACTGTTGAGTATCTTTCCGAAGCATTGCCTATTCTAGAGCAGCTAGGTATCCGTTTAGTAACGGCTTCTGAGCTTCTGGCAATTCGTTCGCGCTCGCAACTGCTGATGGCTCAGCCGCAGGTCAGTGATTGCGATAAGGTCGAAGGGCACTGTCAGGCCTTACCTGTTGCGGCTAAACACTAGATAGAATTGATAGTCCATCGCCGATCAGTTTGATCCCTACCATGACGGTGAGCGTTTCAAAGGCGCGTTTTACCAGTTTGTTTCCTTGTGTAATTGCAAGGTGTGCCCCCAGATAAGAGCCAATTGTAGCTCCCACAAGTAATGCGGGCAGCCAGTCCCAGCGTGGAACTTGCTGTAATGCCACGGTTATAGCGCCGGTAGAATTCCAAAACAACCCAACCAGAATAAGTACATAGGTGACGGCAGTTTTATAATCCAGCCCAAACCAGCGGACCAGCCACAACGTAACAAAAAGCCCGGTGCCAGATGTCAGAGAGCCATTCAGTGCGCCAATAATAAAGAGGGCTAATCCCCCGATGATAAAACCTTGTCTGTCCCGGTTTCGGGGTTGATGCTCCATCCCTAACGACTTTTTGCGAAATGAGTATAAGCCCAGCCCTGAAGTCAGAACCCCCAGGCTGAAAATAGTCCAGCCCTCCGGAATTTTTAGAATGATGTCAGCGCCAACTACAACACCAGGTAATCCGCAGCAGAGGATGAAAGTACAAAAGCGAAGATCTAACTTACCTTCACGAAGGTGGCGAATGGTTGCGCCGACCCCTAAGGCTACGCTAGCGATTTTATGGGTAGCGAGCGCAGTGCTGAAGCTTAACCCTAAAAAAAGAAGCACAGGCAACTGTAGTAAGCCTGCACCACCACCGGCCATAGCCGAAAGGCCATTGGCAAAAAGTGATAAAAGGAAGAGTCCGGCTTGTTCGAGGATGAGATCCATAGTCTGCTGGTGGTTTAGATAGGGAAACTAGGGGAGCGGTTTAGCTCCCCGGGATGTTGCTAGTCGCGGAAAACGCCATTGGCGATTCTAGGCCATTGGTCGGTCCATTGCTCAGTGGGTTTCTTGCGAAACTCAGTACGAACGAATTGACGGATTCTGCCTTCGGCTGCGGCAAGCATTAGATTTGCGGAAGCGCCTGCTGTTGTTTCTGTCCGTAATCCCTCTTTCGCTTCGGCTTCACGGAGAATCTGTTTAAGCTGAGTTTCAAGGCGCTCAAAGAACTGATTGATACGTTGGCGTAGGCGATCAGTTTCGCCTGCTAGTGCATCCCCAGTTAGTATCCGTGCCATGCCAGGGTTACGCTCAACAAAGGCCAGAAGTAAAGTAAGTACTTGCTCGCATTGTTTGATGCCGTCAGATTCAACCTGAGTGATTGCGGTTACCCGGCTGAATATGGTTTCCTCAATAAACCCGATCAGCCCTTCAAACATGCGTGCTTTACTTGGGAAGTGACGGTAAAGCGCAGCTTCAGAAACACCGACCTGCTTTGCCAGGGCTGCAGTTGTTATACGTTGGCCCGGATTTACTTCAAGCATCTGCGCCAGGGCTTGCAAAATCTGCTCCCGGCGAGAAAGTTTTTCGTTTTCGCTCATGCAACTGTCCTTAAGCGCGATTGGTAATCAGAGTACCTACACCTTCATCGGTGAAGATTTCCAGTAGGCAGGAGTGTTCGACACGACCATCAATAATGTGGGCGCTTGTCACACCGCCTTTCACCGCGCTCAATGCACAATCGATTTTAGGGAGCATGCCACCATAGATGGTGCCATCTTCAATCAGATCGTCTACCTGTTTAGTCGTCAGGCCGGTTAGAATGTTGCCATCCTTATCCATCAGGCCTTCGATGTTTGTTAGCAGAATGAGTTTTTCTGCCTGGAGTACTTCAGCGACTTTACCGGCTACAAGGTCTGCGTTGATGTTATACGATGCACCATCTTCGCCAACACCGATCGGGGCAATAACTGGGATAATGTCGGAGTTAACCAGCATATCCAGTACTTTTACATTGACACTTGCGACCTCACCTACATGGCCGATATCGATGATTTCAGGTGCTTCCATCTCGGGTGTTTTGTGCTTAACACGTAGCTTTTTCGCGCGAAGCAGCTGGCCATCTTTACCGGTTAAACCAATTGCCTGACCGCCATTATTATTAATCAGACCTACAATTTGTTTATTGACCGCGCCACCAAGAACCATCTCTACCACGTCCATGGTTTTGGAGTCGGTTACACGCATGCCATTGATAAAGTGAGATTCGATTTTCAAATCGTTCAGTAGCTGACCAATCTGAGGGCCTCCGCCATGGACGACTATTGGGTTAATGCCGATCAGTTTCATCATCACAATATCGCGTGCAAAACTGTTTTGCAGCTTTTCATCGATCATGGCGTTACCGCCGTATTTGATGATAATGGTTTTACCAACAAAGCGCTGAATGTATGGCATTGCTTCACTCAATACATGCGCTGTTGTCATCGCTTCTTTACGTGTCAGAGGCATAGTCTTTCCTTAATCTTATTCTTACGGCAGCGCTGAGGCTGTCGTTTTAGGTATTACTCGTGAGGGATAACCAGGGTGTTATCAACCTCATGTAGCTTTTGCTCAAAATCATTACGAATACGTTCGAGTGCTTCGCTAGTTTCAGCTTCAAAGCGCAAAACCAATACAGGGGTAGTGTTCGAGGCGCGAACTAAGCCCCAGCCGTCTGGGTAATCAACACGAACACCGTCGATATGGTTGGCTTCGCCACCTGCAAATGTTTTGGCCTGAAGGGCTTCAACGATATCGAATTTGTTTTCGTCAGTAACAGTAATGTTTAACTCTGGTGTGCTGACGTCTTCAGGGTATTTAGCAAAGATCTCGTCTGAGGTTTGCTCCGTATTGGAAAGAATCTCCAATAAGCGAGCTGCGCTGTAGAGTGCATCATCAAAGCCGTACCAGCGTTCTTTGAAGAAAATGTGTCCGCTCATTTCGCCGCCTAGCAGTGCGCCGCTTTCTTTGATCTTCTGTTTGATTAAAGAGTGCCCTGTACGCCACATGGTTGCCTTGCCCCCAGCTTCGCGAATGACATTAGCCAGTAAGCGAGAGCATTTAACATCAAAGATAATTTCAGCTCCTGGGTTGCGGGACAGAATGTCTTCAGAGAAAAGCATCATTACCCGGTCAGGGTAGATAAGGTGGCCAGAGTTTGTGATAACGCCTACACGGTCGCCATCGCCATCAAAGGCCAGGCCCAAATCTGCGTCGGTCTCTTTCACCTTCGCGATCGCATCGATGAGGTTTTTCGGTTTGCCCGGGTCAGGGTGGTGATTTGGGAATGTGCCATCTACATCACAGTACAGCGGGATGATTTCACAGCCCAGTTGCTCGATTAACTTAGGTGCAAGCTCGCCGGGGATGCCGTTGCCACAGTCAACAACCACTTTTAGAGGTTTAGCAAGCTTTACATCTTCAAGGATGCGATTCAGGTATTGAGCTTTAATGTCCAGATCATTTTGTTGCCCAGTGCCATCGGAATAGTTCTGGGTAAGGATCCGTTCTTTCAGTGCCTGAATATCATCGCCAGACAGTGTGTGGCCTGCGATCATCATTTTGAAGCCATTGTAATCAGAAGGATTGTGGCTGCCGGTAATCATTACCCCGGTGCACTGTTCATTCTGGTGGGCAGAGAAATATAAAGTTGGTGTGGGTACATAACCCACATCAGTAACATCACAGCCTCCATCTGTCAGGCCTTCGCTGAAAATCTGCTTAAGCTTAGGGCTGGATAAACGACCGTCGGCGGCAACGTTAACCTGATTGACCCCTTGTGAGCGTGCTTCAGCTGCAAAAGCTCTTCCTAAGTGGTAAACCGTATCGTCTGTCAGGGCAGTGTCTACAATGCCGCGAACATCGTAAGCGCGGAAGATGGTGTGGTCCAGAGTGTTCAGTGGGTAACGCATGTTAATCCTTTAAAACAGCAAAAATTTGATATCGTTTTCTCAGACAATGGCGTATGGCTAGCGGGCCGTGCTTTTGTACTGAGCGGAAATTCTTTCAATCAAGCGATTTGCAAGCTGACGTTTTGATGCCTGGGGTAAGCTCTCGGTAGAGGAGGCAGAGATCAACGTTACTGCATTTTCATCGCTGTTAAAGCCGATGTCGCTCCGTGAAACATCATTGGCAATGATAAGATCAAGGTTTTTACGCTCAAGTTTGCTTCGGGCGTATTCAAGAACATCTTTTGTTTCAGCCGCAAAGCCTACCGTAAAGGGTTTAGGTGAACTGTTTGCTACAGTAGCGACAATATCAGGGTTTTTAACCAGGTGGAGTTCCATTATCTCCTCGGAACCTTTTTTTATTTTATGCTCGGCTATCGCGGTTGGGCGATAATCGGCAACGGCTGCTGCCGCGATAAAAATATCGCAAAGTCCAAGATCTAGCATAGATGCTTCAAGCATCTCTTCTGCGCTTTCTACTGATACACGTTCAACCCGTTCTGGAACGGGGATGTTAACAGGTCCACTTATCAGTTTAACCTTTGCCCCAGCTTCAACTGCGGCTTCAGCCAAGGCGTAGCCCATCTTTCCTGAGCTGTGGTTAGAGATATAACGGACAGGATCCATCGCTTCACGGGTAGGGCCTGCTGTAATAAACACCGTTTTGCCAGTCAGTGAGCCGCTTTGGAACTGCTCGGCAGTCAGGTTAGCGATCTCTTCAGGCTCAAGCATGCGCCCAGGGCCAGTATCACCACAAGCTTGCTCTCCAATACCAGGGCCAAACAGCTTAACGTCACGTTCTGTTATGGTTTTCACATTTGCCTGTGTGCCATCATCACGCCACATGGCTTGATTCATTGCTGGCGCCAGGCAGATTGGCGCATCAGTTGCCAGACATAGTGTGGTTAACAGATCATCGCCCTGTCCTGACGCGAGGCGGGAGATAAAATTTGCGCTTGCAGGTGCGACGAGAACCAGGTCGGCCCATTTTGCGAGCTCAATATGACCCATACCCGCTTCGGCCTCAGCATCCAGTAGATGAAGATGTACTGGGTTTCCAGATAATGCCTGAAGGGTTAAAGGGGTGATGAATTCAGTCGCTGAGGGGGTCATCACTACTCGGACATCGGCGCCTGCGCCTTTAAGGATGCGGGTGAGCTCTGCACTTTTATAAGCGGCAATGCCACCGGTAATGCCAAGAATGATCTGTTTGTTTGTAAGTCTTTGCATACTGGCTGGATACGGCCTTGTTTGTGGTTGCTTACCTGACAGATGAAATACGCCGGTAAATTATGGATCGCTACCATACCATTTTCCGGAAAAGTTGCGTAGATTGGAGTGGTAATTTCTTAAAGATCATCAAGGAAGATGATCTCAATTTGCTAAAGGAATAGTTATGCCTATCACTGAATGGCCAGCGGCCGAGCGTCCAAGGGAAAAGTTGCTCCTACAAGGGGCCGCTACTTTGTCGGATGCGGAGCTTTTGGCTATCTTTTTAAGAACCGGGGTCAAAGGGAAAAGTGCTGTTGATCTTGCCCGGGATCTGCTGCTTGAGTTTGGTTCGCTTAGTGCACTACTACAAAGTGATCAGAAATGCTTTTGTTCAGCCAATGGGTTGGGGGTGGCTAAGTATGCACAGCTTCAGGCCGTGTTGGAAATGGGGCGAAGATATTTAACTTCTGTTTTGGAAAAAGGCAGCGCGCTAGAGAGCCCCCAGCAGGTTAAAGCACTGCTAGCCTCACAGTTGCGTCATTATAATCGTGAGGTGTTTGCTTGCCTTTTTCTCGATAACAAACATCGGGTTATTCAGTATGAAAACCTTTTTTGGGGGACTATTAATGCCGCAGCGGTCTATCCCCGTGAAATCGTTTCGCGAGCTTTGCATCATAACGCTGGGGCGGTGGTACTTGCCCATAATCACCCCTCGGGTGTAGCAGAACCAAGTGACGCGGATGAACAGATTACCTTGAAGCTACAGAAAGCTTTAGCGCTGGTGGATGTCAGGGTAATTGACCACATGGTGGTGGGCGATGGAGAGGTTTTCTCTTTTGCTGAGCAGGGGGTACTTTAATCGGTTTTTATATAAGGGAAAGCGCTGGTTATTTGTAAAACTGTTATGTATAATGCGCGACCTTCTATCCACACTCCGGTACGGGTTCTTGTCTAGTTACGGGACGCTCCGCCTGAGAAACGGTTGGAAATCTGATGAGTGCAGAGCCAATTCCTTTATACCGTTTCAATAAATAAAGAAAGGATAGATTCGTAACCTGTAATTTTATAAGGCTTTAAAAAATGTCTAAAGTTTGTATGGTAACTGGTAAGCGTCCAGTTACAGGGAACAATGTATCCCACTCACAGCGTAAAACTCGCCGTCGTTTTCTGCCAAACCTGCACTGGCACCGTTTCTGGGTAGAGAGCGAAAATAAATTCGTTCGCCTGCGTGTATCTGCTAAAGGCATGCGCATCATCGATAAAAAAGGCATCGACGCAGTTCTGACTGAAGTTCGTGCTAACGGCAACAAAGTTTAAGGAGCTGAATCATGGCTAAAGGCGCACGCGAAAAGATTAAACTGGTTTCTTCTGCTGGTACTGGTCATTTCTACACGACTGACAAGAACAAGCGTAATACACCAGAAAAAATGGTATTCAAGAAATACGATCCTGTTGTTCGTAAGCACGTTGAATACAAAGAATCTAAGATCAAATAAGATCTAGCTTCTACAAAAAAAAACCGGCATTTAGCCGGTTTTTTTGTGCCTGCTGAACAGCGGGCCAATGACCCGCTTTAATCCCTTATGAACTCGCTTCTTTCTTATAATCGATGAGCTGCAAACTTTCTTCTGCAAAGCCGAAACCTGCTTCAGTGTAAAAGTTAAATACCTTATCGATACCGCCCTCCACGAGAAGATCATGTTCATCTGGGAAGCGTGCGATGGCTGCAATCTCACCCTGATAATTGGCGCTGTGTAGCTGTTCAGCAATATTGAGCATGTCATCAATCGCTGGTAAGGCAAGAAGAATCAGCTTGATGTTATGGGTATCCATGTTGCTCCATAGATCGGCGTCTTCACCATCACCATAAAAAACATGTAGCCCTTTGGACTGGAATTTTTTGATGCGATTTCGGTCTGCATCCATGCCCCAGACTTTATCTCCTACCATTGAGTGAAGGGCTTTAAAGGCGCCTTTACCTACACGGCCTAAGCCTATTACCAGAATTTCTGAATCCTTGGGTTGGATGAAAATATCGCTCGCCAGAGGTTTCAGGCTTTCATAGCTTTTGATCTTCTCTTTATGGCGGAGATAGAAGCTGTGAGCCGAACGATAAATAATACTGGTGAGAATAAATGATATCGAAACAGACAGTGCCAAGATGACAAGCCACTGCTCGCTTAGCCAGCCGCTATCGACGCAAAGGTAGGCAACAATTAACCCAAATTCACTAAAGTTACTTAAGGCAAGCGCACTTAGATATGAGGTACGTCCTCTAAGATGTAGACGGGTGAATATGCCAAAGAACATCAGATATTTAAGTGGAATGAGAATGGCCAATATGGTGGCCATGCCCAGCATTGACCAATCTGGCAATGCAGTGAAACCTATAGATAAGAAAAAGCCGATCAGGAACAGATCTTTGAAACTCAGAAGCGATTTGGTTAGCTCGCTTGCTTTAGGGTGTGTACTCAACAGCATGCCGAATACCAAAGCCCCTAGATCGCCTTTTACGCCTACAAGGTTAAATAGCTCGTAGCCGCCTAATGCCAGAAAGAAGCCGGCTAATGGTAATAGCTCCCCGTGGCCGGCTCGCATCAGCATATGATTAAGCAGGGGTTTTATTAGGAATATACCCAGTAGACCTATCGCCCATATGGAGGGGATTTTTCCAGTGGCAGCAACCAGGAAAAGTACAGCGACAATATCCTGCATGACCAAAACGCCGATGGCTAATTGCCCATGCCGGGTTTTCATTTCGCCGCTTTCTTCAAGCAGCTTTACGATGCAGACTGTGCTGCTGAAGCTAAGGGCGAAAGCGATAAGAGCGGCTGATTTTAGGTCCAGATCCGTAAAGTAAGGCACAGCTAAGGTTGCCAGCAGCAGGAAAAGAGAGCCTGTTATCAGAATCCATATACCCATATGAGATAGGGTGCTGGCCCATACTTCTGTTTTTAAAAGATCTTTTACATTGAGCTTCAGGCCGATAGTGAAGAGCATCAGGGTAATACCAAGATCGGCAAGCGTATCCAGGCTGGAAACGGGTTCTATCCCTATAAAGTGAAGAAAGAAGCCGGCGAATAGGTACCCGATCAGCGGTGGCATCTCAACCAGGCGCATCAGGTAGCCGCAAACAAAGGCGAATAGAATCCAGATGAAATCCATAAGTTAGTCGTTTTCCAAAAAAATGTGCTGAGAATGTAACATAGCTAGCTTTAAGCTGGCATGAGCATAACCACTTAATTTTTCTATTTTATGTTAGTCTTAAACTCCTTAGGCGATTTTTTTGAAGCGATAGGCCCACGTTGTAATGCCTGAATTACCAGAAGTAGAAACCACGTGCCGTGGTATTAGCCCGCATACTGTAAAAAAAACGGTTACGGAATTAGTGATTCGAAATCCTAATCTTCGCTGGCCTGTCCCAGACTTTCTGGAGAGTAGGGTTCAGGGAAAGCAAATTAATTCAGTGGGCCGCAGAGGTAAATATATTCTCCTTCAAATGGATGAAGGGGATGTCATGATTCATTTGGGGATGTCTGGTAGTTTGCGAATGGTTCGGTCAGATACCCCGCCGCTTAAACATGATCATGTTGATTTCTGCCTGAGTGACGGAAATGCGCTGCGTCTGACTGATCCCCGTCGTTTTGGATCCGTGTTGTGGCAGCCTAAAGGCGAGCATCATGAGCTTTTATATAAACTAGGCCCTGAACCTCTGAGTGAAGGGTTTAATGCTGAATATCTTAAGTCATGCTGTGATGGACGTAAGGTCGCTATTAAGCAGTTGATCATGGATAGTCAGGTAGTTGTCGGTGTTGGGAATATTTACGCTACAGAAGCTTTGTTTGCGGCGGCTATAGACCCGCGCAGAGCCGCGGGAAATATCTCTAGAGCAAGGTTAGAAAATCTGGTGGTAGAGATTAAAAAGGTGTTGTCTGCCGCGATTGAACAAGGAGGGACGACTTTAAAGGACTTTGTTGGTGGCGATGGAAAGCCAGGGTACTTTAAACAAGAACTCAGTGTTTACGGTAGAAAAGGCGAGCCTTGTGTTAAGTGTATGGCGCCGCTAACAGAAGTGCGCTTGGGGCAGCGTGCGACCGTATTCTGTAAACACTGCCAGCGTTGAAGAGAAATTATGTCTGTACAGATCCGTCCACCTATTTTGTCTCAAGAGAACTGCTCATTCCGCTTAAAATTGAGAGAGAAGCTTGCGCTTGAAAAGTTTCTCAAGCACCGGACTGCTTTCACTGTCGGAAATAAGGCCGTGCATTGTGAACTCTACGAATACGCGACCGATGCGCCAACTATCCTTTTTATTCCAGGGATTGGTACTTATTGTGAGTTATATTCGGAATTGCTTTGGAAGCTATCAAGAAAGGGGTACAACGTTGTTGGTATAGATCCTCTTGGGCATGGCTATTCTTCAGGGGCGCGTGGGCACTACACTGTTGTGGAGATGTGCGAAGCAATTGGTGATGTGTTGACGGTATTGCAGCAGCGTTTCTCAGGACCCTTTGGTGTTTATGGATACTCTATTGGTGCTTTGTTGGCGATGGCGGCGGCTGAAAAGGATGACCGTCTTTGTGCAGTCTTATGTGGCACTTTGCTTGTACCGGATGTGGCGCCGGATCTTTCTTATCGATTAGGCTGGAACTGGACCTGGGCTTCTGCTCTTTTTATGCCGGATATTAAAGTTCCTCTTAAGTCATTTGTCGATTTTGAGCAGCTTTTAAAAGGGCATCCTGCCGGTACGGAGATTAACCAAGATCCATTGATTGTTTTTGATTACCCCTTAAAAACCCTTTCTAGCTTGTTTAATTATCGTTGTGAGATCGTAAATCATGAATATGATTTTGCTGCGGCGATTATTCACGGAGAGAACGATGAAGTGCTCCCTCTAAGTTATTCTCAGCGGGTTATGCAGTATTGCGCTCAGCCGATGGAATTGTTGGTTATGGAGCAACAAGGTCATATGACGCCTTTTCTTAAGCCAGACCTGATTGTGGAAATGGCAGCGCAGTGGTTCGAGAATAAGTTTTCCCGTGAAATGATGGATGCTCTCCTTTAAAGACTGACCAGGTGTTTTAACAGAACTGTCAATCAGCATTCACTGTTATGTAACCTGAATATCCGATGCTTGCGTAAGACCACTACCTGGAGGCTTACCAAGATGAGTGCCATTAAAATCTTAACGACTTTTGATCTGTTTGCATTTAACTGGTGCTTGGGACTTCCTCGTGCTCCGCAGATGGCAAAAATAAGCAGGCAGGTTTCGCGCCTAGGTGATGGCGGGCTGTATTTCCTGCTTGGGTTAATACTTGCGCTTTACGAGCCGGTTTATGGCATGACCTTTCTACTGACTGGGTTGTTTGCCTATGTTCTAGAGTTACCTTTGTATCTCGTCCTTAAGAATACAATTAAACGTGATCGTCCTTGTGATGCGCTGCCTTTCGAAGCTTATATCGTTCCTTCTGATAAATTTAGCTTCCCTTCAGGCCATGCCGCTGCTGCGTTTGTATTTGCTACATTGATTGCTCATTTTTATCCTGCGTTCACCGAAATTTCTTATTTTGTTGCGATGCTGGTGGGTATCTCTCGTATTTTATTGGGCGTTCATTATCCGAGTGATATTTTGGCCGGCGCTGCCCTTGGTACCAGTAGCGCTCTGATTGCTTTGGCTTTGGCTCCAGCGCTAGGGGTATAAGTCATGAAAGTGTTATATGGCGTGCAGGCAACAGGTAATGGTCATATTACGCGTGCTCGTGTCATGGCGCCTGCGCTAAGAGCGGCGGGAATCGATGTGGATTTTGTCTTCAGTGGTCGCGAGCCTGAAAAACTTTTCAATATGGAGCCTTTTGGTGATTATCGCTGTTATCAGGGGATGACGCTTCATATGGAAGGTAGTCAGGTAAACAAATGGAAAACCTTAACAGGTAATAATCCGGTAAGACTGCTGCGGGATATCTTTAAACTGGATCTAAGTGAGTATGATCTGGTGATTACTGATTTTGAGCCAGTGACCGCCTGGGCTGCAAAAGTAAAAGGGGTCCCCAGTGTCGGTATTGCTCATCAGTACGCTTTTCTGCATCGCCTTCCTGATAGTAAAACGGGTTTTTTTCTTAAAAACCAGATCCGGCTATTTGCCCCAGCGAAATTAGCTGTGGGTCTTCATTGGGATCATTTTGAACAGCCTATTTGTCCTCCGCTTATTCAGCCTCCCTTGTATTCTCCATCAACAGTCGAGCGTAAAATCGTTGTTTATCTTCCGCACGATGCTCCTGAAGAGCTAGCGCAAACTCTGGGTGCTTATAGCGATTTCGAATTCCATATCTATGCAGCGGTTGATGAGCCACATGTACAAAATAATATTTTTATTAAACCTTTTTCCAGGGAAGGGTTTCATAAGGATTTGGCTAGCTGTGCAGGCGTGATTTGTAACTCGGGTTTTGGCTTGTTAAGCGAGGCTGTCCAGTATGGGAAGAAAGTGCTTACATTACCGCAAAAGGGCCAGGTAGAGCAGGAGTCAAATGCAGAAGTGCTTGAAAGTCTGGGGCTTGGCGTTGTTATCTATGATCTGGCATCGGATAAAGTAGCGACCTGGTTGGAACTGCCTTCCCCGCTGCCGAAACGCTATCCGGATTTAGCGGCAATGCTGGCTGCCTGGATTGCTGATGGATGTAAGGAGTCTGTGAGCGATCTTGCTGATACCGTTTGGCAAAGTGAAGAATTCGTAAACACTCAAACCGCATAGTTGATTATTAGTTGAGCCCGAAGTTTAAGGCGCTGATTGCTTGAATTGGGGGTGGTTAGCAGGTGCTTTAAGAGGTTGAGGGAGTGCGTCATCCTTGATGCACTCCCATCGCTGGCTTCCATAATCCTTGCGGGCTTGTCCTAGGGCTTCAATGCCATCCTTTCCGCTTATCGAGGCCATCCATGATATTCATTCCATGAACAGGAGATCCACGCCTTAAATTATCGGTCTTTCTACAGGGATTGATATAAGAAAAATTCCTATTTTTACAGAAAATAAGAATTATTAGCATTGTTGAGTGGTGAGTAGGTACAAAAAAGGCCCCTCATCCGTGAGGGGCCTTTTTCATTGGCATCCTTGTTCCTTGCGGTCTTTGTCCCAGGGCATCTTGCCATCCATTTCCGCTACCGAGCCTTCCTTTGAATTCATTCCGTGAACAGGAGATCCATATGAACCATTATGGGTATTTTTTCGTAGAAAAATATAAGAAAAATTCCTAATTTTCTGTGAATGGGTGAATTAGTAGTGGCGCAATCAGAAACAAAAAAGGCCCCTCATCCGTGAGGGGCCTTCTTCATTGGCATCCATAATCCTTGCGGTCTTTGTCCTAGGGCATCTTGCCATCCGTTTCCGCTACCGAGCCTTCCTTCGTATTCTTTCCATGAACAGGAGATCCATGAAATTAATTATGGCTATTTTTTCTTAAAAAAATATAAGAAAAATTCCTAATTTTGCCTCTCTTCTAGTTTTTTATAGGTATTTTTAGATAGCGGTGATCAATTCTGGACGAACCGCTGTTGAGAAATTAAACTACTAGCTCATCTTGGTCGGGGTGCCTCGATTAGTGAGGCTGAGAGTATACCCGTTGAACCTGATCCGGTTTGTTCCGGCGTAGGAAATCGAGATCATCGAATGACATATCATACAAAAGAGGTTCTGTTCACTCCGCGATCAGGAGGACAGAATGACTGATAGCTACAAGCAGATCGCTAATGCTTTGACCATCGCGGGATCAGATTCCGGTGGTGGTGCAGGTATTCAAGCTGACCTAAAAACATTTTCTGCATTAGGCGTATATGGCGCCTCAGTTATTACGGCTTTGACTGCTCAAAATACTCATGCGGTTACAGGCGTTTTTCCGGTTACTCCCGAGTTTGTTCTCCAGCAGTTGGAGACTGTTTTTGATGATATACACATTGATGCAGTTAAGACTGGCATGCTAGGCGGCCCGGAAATGGTAAGAACTGTTGCTGAGTTCGTCAGGCCCAGGCAGTTAGCACTTGTCGTTGATCCGGTCATGATTTCCAAAAGTGGTAATGCGCTTCTTAGCCCGGATGCTATCTCTGTGCTGGTGGATGAATTGTTACCCCTTGCTTCGCTGATTACACCAAACCTTCCTGAAGCAGCGGCTATTTTGGGTTGTGATGAACCGCAAACTCTAACTGAGATGAAGGCTATTGCTGAGCAGTTGCTGAAACTAGGCCCACAGCAAGTGTTACTGAAAGGTGGCCACCTGATAGGGGAGGAGTCTCCGGATATATTTTATGATGGCAGCGACTTTATAATTTTCGAAGCAAATAGAATTGATACAAAAAATACCCATGGAACGGGGTGTACGTTGGCTTCGGCCATTACTGCATTTTTAGCTAAGGGTGAAAGCGCGCAAAACGCGGTAGCTAAATCTAAGCAATATATCTCTGCTGCTATTAAGCATGCGGATAATTTGAATGTGGGCTCCGGTCATGGACCGGTTAACCATTTTCATGCGCTCTGGTGAAAATTGAGTGTGTGGGCGAATACATAACTATAGGTTGAATGATGGTAGATAATACAGAGCAGAATAATCAGATGCTGAGCCAGACGGCAACGGTAGATAAAGATTCAGTACAGCCGTTTCCAAAGTCTAGAAAGGTCTATGTTGAAGGGTCTCGCCCTGACATTCAGGTACCAATGCGTGAAATCACTCTGGATGATACTCCGACGGGGTTTGGCGGTGAGAAAAATGATCCTCTGTATGTTTACGATACATCAGGTTTATATACGGACCCTGAAGCAGATATTGATGTGCGGAAAGGTCTGCCTGGACTTCGTGAAAACTGGATTCTGGAACGTGAAGATACAGAACAACTGGATGGACTGACGTCTGAGTATGGTCGTGTTCGTGAAGCCGATCTTCGCCTTGATCATCTGCGCTTTGATCTGCAGCGCAAGCCTCGCCGTGCGAAAGCGGGTCAAAATGTTACCCAGCTTCACTATGCTCGTCAGGGTATTATTACCCCGGAGATGGAGTATATCGCCATTCGCGAGAACATGAAGCTGGCGAAAGCTAAAGCTGAAGGTAATGTCGTTGCCCAGCAACATCCGGGTCATAGTTTTGGTGCTCAGCTTCCAGAAGAGATAACACCAGAATTTGTTCGTAAAGAAGTTGCCGAAGGCCGTGCCATCATTCCTGCTAACATTAACCACCCTGAGCTTGAGCCGATGATTATCGGTCGTAATTTCCTGGTTAAGATTAACGGAAATATTGGTAACTCTGCGGTGACGTCTTCTATTGAAGAAGAAGTTGAAAAAATGACCTGGGGTACCCGTTGGGGTGCAGATACCATCATGGATCTTTCAACAGGTAAAAACATCCATGAAACACGTGAATGGATTCTGCGTAATTCTCCAGTTCCAATTGGTACGGTACCTATCTATCAGGCTCTGGAAAAGGTTAATGGTGTTGCTGAGGATCTTAACTGGGAAGTCTTCCGTGATACGTTGATTGAACAGGCAGAGCAGGGGGTGGATTACTTCACTATCCATGCTGGTGTGTTGCTGCGCTATGTGCCAATGACTGCTAAACGTATGACTGGCATTGTTTCGCGTGGTGGTTCGATTATGGCCAAGTGGTGCCTTGCTCATCATAAAGAAAACTTCCTTTACACGCATTTCAGAGATATCTGTGAAATCTGCCGTGATTACGATGTATCTTTCTCTTTGGGAGATGGTCTGCGTCCTGGTTCGGTATATGATGCTAATGATGAGGCTCAGTTTGCTGAACTGGAAACGCTGGGTGAGCTGACTAAAGTTGCCTGGGAATATGATGTACAGGTGATGATCGAAGGTCCGGGTCATGTTCCAATGCATATGATCAAGGAAAATATGGACAAGCAGTTGAAGGAGTGCCACGAGGCACCTTTCTATACGCTGGGCCCTTTGACTACGGATATTGCACCTGGCTATGACCACATTACGTCGGGTATTGGTGCTGCTATGATTGGTTGGTATGGCTGCGCGATGCTTTGTTACGTAACCCCGAAAGAGCATTTGGGATTACCAAATAAGGATGATGTGAAAGAAGGTATCATCACTTATAAAATTGCAGCGCATGCAGCTGATCTGGCCAAAGGGCACCCAGGAGCGCAGATTCGCGATAACGCGATGTCTAAAGCGCGTTTTGAGTTCCGTTGGGAAGACCAGTTTAACATCGGTCTTGATCCTGATACCGCTCGGGCATACCACGATGAAACCCTGCCTAAGGAATCGGCAAAAGTTGCGCATTTCTGCTCTATGTGCGGACCTAAATTCTGTTCGATGAAAATCTCCCAGGAAGTACGTGAGCTGGATGAGGCTGAAGTGGCTGCGATCAATGCTCAGGCTGAACAGGGAATGCAGGAAAAGTCGGCTGAGTTTAAAGAAACCGGTGCCGAGATTTACCATAAGGTTTAATGTTTAAGTTACAAAAAGCCGCCTAGTGCGGCTTTTTTTATTGGGCAAAGTTATGAGTGAAGAACTTCTTAAGTACCTGGTTGTTGGGCTGTTGATTATTTTTGCGTTTACCCCGGTAACGCTGAATGCGATAAAGCGTCGCAAAGAGAACCCGCCTCCGATGGCTGCAAATGATCGAAAGCTTTACCGTTTGTGGCGTTCTGATCCTGAGGCTTATCAAAGGCAGTATGGTGAGATGGATAAGAAATATTTAGAGGCGCAAAGCCAAAAGGGGCAGGATGGAGAGCCGGATTGAAAGAAGCTGGTGCACGGTGATTGTGCATCTCTTCTCCTCTTATTGATGTAGATCAAGAAAAACCGCTGTGCTTGTCCTATTGGTCTATAGAGAAAAGGTGTTTATCTGTTTAGCATTTGATCTGTAACTTTTTGTACAGATCGAATGTCATGAATCTATTGCGCTCAATTCAACAATTTTCCAGACCGTACCGTCGGTGTGTGTGCTGAATATGAGTGGTGATATCCTCCTTCCCCTGGTAAATAATGTTGCTTTGCTGTTAGCAATGGGGGTTCTTTTTGATGCATTTGCCTTTAATGAAGCTAAGCCATCACTTCCTAAGCGCATCACCAGTGGTTTGATTCTTGGTTGTATCGCAATAGCAATCATGTCTATGCCTCTATCCATTACCAGCGGCGTAATTATTGATACCCGTTCTATACTGCTTTCAGTTTCCGGATTATTTTTTGGGGTGATCCCAACCGTTATTGCGGCTTCCATGGCTGCTGTTTTTAGAATAATGGAAGGGGGGCAAGGGACCATTGCTGGCCTGTTGATTATTATGACTTCTGCAGGTATTGGTATCTATTGCTATCAATGGAAACAGCGTCTGGGTCACGAAGTGATCAAAGGCTATCAGCTCTATCTTATGGGGTTAACCGTCCATGTCTCTATGATGGTGTGTTTGCTCGTGTTGCCCTATTCGACGCTAGGGCTGCTGCTTAGTGAGATTACGCTACCGATAATCGTTATTTTCCCTTTGGCTACTGTGCTGCTTGGTGGGTTGCTATCTCAACAGATCTCCAGAAAAAAAGCGGAAGCGGCACTTCGGGAAAGTGAGCGGACGAGTAACCATGCTCGACACCGGCTGGAGGCGACATTCTCGGCAATACCAGATTTGCTGTTTGAAATGGATATAGAGGGACGCTACCTCGCTTGCCATGCTTCCGATCCTGACGATCTTGTGGCAAAGCCAGAAGAATTAATTGGTAAATCAGTATTTGACTTTATACCGTTGGATGAAGCACAGATCATTGTCGAAGCTATCAGGGAAGCGGACTTAAAGGGTATATCAAAAGGCCGACAGGTGACCCTTCAGGTTGGCAGGGGCTTACGTGAGTTTGAGCTATCGGTCTCCAGAAAACATGATGACGAGTCGAGTGAGCACCATTTCATTGTTTTGTCGCGTGATATCACCGAACGGAAACGGCATGAAAGGGAGTTGCATATTGCTGCTACGGCTTTTGATTCTCAGGAGGGCATGTTAATAACCGATGCTGAGCATAGAATTCTTCGCGTGAATAATGCTTTTACTCGTGTCACAGGTTATGAAGCGGAAGAGGCGATTGGTAATACTCCAGCGTTCCTTCAATCAGGAAAGCATTCTGAAGATTTTTATCAAACGATGATGGAATCCCTGTCTAAGAATAACTACTGGCAGGGAGAGGTTTGGAACCAAAGAAAATCGGGCGAGATATACCCTCAGCATTTAACCATCACTGCCGTGCAAACGAGTGCGGGCGAGATTACTAACTATGTAGGTGCGTTCACTGACATTACTCAGCGTAAGCAGGATGAGGCAGATATTCATCAGTTGGCTTTCTATGATTCATTAACCGGTCTGCCAAACCGACGTTCTTTACAAGAGCGCCTAGATAGCGCATTAAGCTCTTGTCGGCATACCCGGCAGTTGGGCGCTGTCTTTTTTATCGATCTGGATAATTTTAAGAACCTAAATGATACCGCGGGGCATGATCAGGGGGATAAGCTGCTGGTAGAAGTAGCGAACCGTTTAAATAGCTGCGTTCGAAATGCGGATATGGTTGCACGCCTCGGTGGAGATGAGTTTATTGTTATCCTGGAAAACCTGGGTGTGGATGAAAGTAATGTCTTAGCGCAAGTTAAAGATATTGTGGCTAAAGTGATTCTTACCATCCAGGCACCACTGACGATAGGCACGCAGGCATATCATCCTACCTGTAGTATTGGTATCGCTTTGTTTAGTGAGAAAGACTTCTCGGATGAGGTGATGAAACGCTCTGATATGGCGATGTATCAAGCGAAGTCGTCAGGAAAGAACACTTATCGTTTCTTTGATCCGGTTGCCGAAGAAGCGCTATGCAGTCTGGCGCGGATGGATGCGGATCTTCGATTTGCATTATCCAATCAGCAGCTTGAACTTCACTACCAACCACAATATCGCTGTCAAACGCTTATTGGTGCTGAAGCTTTGTTACGTTGGAAACACCCTGATAGAGGAATGGTCTCTCCTGCAGAGTTTATTCCTCTGGCTGAAGATACAGGGTTAATTCTGCCTATAGGCGAGTGGGTCATTCGTCAGGCTTGTAAGCAATTGCAGCAATGGCAGGAGCGTCCTGAAACCGCTGAACTATTTATCGCAGTCAATGTCAGTGCGAGGCAGTTCTGCCAGGATAACTTTGTGGAGTCAGTCAGGCAGCTGTTAAATACTTATGGTGTTAGCGCTGAGAAGCTAAAGCTGGAATTAACTGAATCTTTGGTGCTGATGGATGTTGAAGACACCATTCAGAAAATGCAGGCTCTTCGTAGTTATGGGATAAGATTCGCTTTGGATGACTTTGGAACCGGTTATTCGTCGTTATCTCATCTTAAGCGTTTGCCTTTAGATCAGATTAAGATAGATCGTTCTTTTATTCGGGATGTGCCTGAGGATCAGGATGATTCTGAGATAGTGCAGGCTATCATCGCTATGGGGCAGAATCTAGGACTTAATGTGCTGGCCGAAGGCGTGGAAACTGATGAGCAGTTAGCTTTCCTAACAGAACTGGATTGCCTGGATATTCAAGGCTTCTTACTAGGCCGGCCATCTTCGATTGATAAGTTTGAAACAACCTATATCCCTGCAAATATGAGCAGGCTGGGGATGGCGTAAAAAGGGATGAGGTTAGTAGAAACTAATCTGTTGATCCCAGAATGATTCTAACTCTCTAAGTTGGCTTCGAAGTTGAGAAAACTCTTCATTCTGGAGTAACTGTTTTGCGCCAATCTCTTCTAAATGTTGGTCGAATAGTTCGGATACCAAATTATGAATGGCCATTCCTTTTTGGCTAAGGCTAATCCGAACTGAGCGTAAGTCATGCTCTGATCGTTCTTGCTTTATATACCCATTGCTAACCATTTTTTTCAAATTGTATGATACATTGGAGCCGAGATAGTAGCCTCGTGTTCTCAGCTCGCCAGCTGTCATCTCTCTATCACCAATATTATGAAGAAGCAGTGCCTGAACACTGTTGATGTCAGCGTAACCCAACGCTTCCAGACGAAACTTGATAATGTCGAGAATGCGTCGATGAAGTCGCTCAATTAAGCGCAGGCATTCAAGAAAATCAGTGCGGTTTTCAGGGTGACTGTCTTGAGATGAACTCATCAGTACTTAAGCCTTTAATATCATTTGGTTAACTTAAATAGTAAGCCTGATTCAGCTTGAATAGCAAAATAAATTCTTCATTAAGACATGAAAAGCTGCTTCTAATTCCAAAAGCGTATTTAGTAATAATGAATAATGCTGCTATATTACACTCAGGCTTAATCGAGTATGAATCTGGGGTTTGTGTTCCCCAGCCAAAAAGTTAGGCCGTTTCCAGCGAATAGATCCTCTCTCGATAATGGCAAACCAGAAGCGATTCTGGGGCGCAAAGTCACAGGTCCCTTGTGGATGGCTGGGCTACCGAAAGAGAGATTTTCTATTTACCTTTCAAAGGGTGTCCATCCGGAAGTTGTCTTTCTATCCATAGCGCTAATTTATGCCGCATGTTGAGTTCGTTTTCCTGGTCCTTGGCTAACGCTTGAATTAATCCATCTTTGACCAATAAACGGTATACCGCAGTAATTTTGTTTGATGCGCTATCAGTCGCTTCAAATTTCCCTGCTCCCCGCTTTTCAAAATAGATTGCTCCAATTTTCAGGGCTTCTTTGACCAACTCTGCTTCATGCTTATGCTTTTTCATAATTTCGTCCTGAATGGCTATGCTTATCTAGAACATACTTTTACAACTCTGAATTGAAAATGAAGGGAAAACAAGTCCAAAAGCGAGATGATTCAGCACAGGCTGATCTTCTGAAGCTTGAGAAACAGTTGCATAGTTCGGGAGGTGTGCCGGAGGAAAAGCTTATTCATAAACTCCGGGTGATGACTAAGCGTGTCCGTGCTGAGTCTGTGTTTATTGAGGATGAGCAGCTAGCTCGGCGCTGTAGAAAGAAAGCGCGTAAGCTGGCGCACTATCTGGCAAGTGCCAGAGAAAATCAGGTGCTAATAAATACAATTGATGTGCTGTTTTCTGACGATATGCCTTTAGGTATCCAACTGTTTAGGGAGAGGTTGATTGTCAGTGGCAGTGAGCCATCGATAAAAAAAGCAGTCACCCTGAAACTGTTCAGTGATTTGAAATCTCAGGTTGAAGGCTCTGAGCAAAGACATCCCTCTTCAATCGATAAAAATGTGTTTCTCAATCAAAGCTGGTTAGATGTGGAGAAGGGCGCGCGATCACTCTCTAAACAGAATATTGAAAGCTATCATCACTGGCGTAAATTGATGAAAAGGCATCTGTTTTATCTTAAGTACTTATCGGAATCCGATCGGGAGAAAATTGCTAAGGTTAAGGCTTTGGCAGAGCTTCTTGGTGATCTTCATGACCTTCATGAATTGCTGGTGGTGCTACCTCAAAATGCTCGTAAGTCAAAAGATGTTGTTAAAACAGTCAGTAGCTACGAGGAGAGGCTGCATAACGAGATTCAGCAGTGTTGGTCTGGTCTTAATGTCTAAGGGGTAAATCTGTAAATCACCTTATGAGATAGAAATGACGCTGATATAATGGCTCTCTTTGAGAATTAGAGTAGCTGACCATCCTATGAAATATCGCATCATTCCGGTAACTCCGTTCCAGCAAAACTGTTCTTTGATCTGGTGTGAAAAAACCAACAAGGCTGCTGTAGTCGATCCTGGTGGCGACTTGGATAAAGTGCTTGCCGCTGTGGCAGAGGAGGGAGTAGAGCTGGAAAAGATACTCCTGACCCATGCTCATATTGATCATGCAGGAGGCACTGCTGAATTATCTTCGGGTCACTCCCTGCCGATTGAAGGGCCACATAAGGGGGATCAATTCTGGATCGACGGGATTGAGCAGCAGTGTGCGATGTTTAATTTTCCACCTTGTGAAGGCTTTACACCAGATCGTTGGCTCGAAGATGGTGATGAGGTTTTGGTTGGAGAAATATCTCTCAAAGTAATCCATAGCCCCGGGCATACCCCAGGCCATGTGGTGTTCTTCAACCCAGAAGACCAGGTGGCATTGGTGGGAGACGTGCTGTTCAATGGGTCGATTGGCAGAACTGATTTTCCCCAAGGCAATCATCAGGAGCTAATCAGCTCTATAAAAAATAAGCTATTTCCCCTCGGAGAGGATGTTGAATTTATTCCAGGTCATGGCCCGGGTTCAACGTTTGGGCAAGAGATGCAGAGTAATCCATTCGTACGCTGAGCGAATGGATTAGGTGTTTAGCGGTCGTTACTAAATTGAAAAAAGCGCAGGCTTCATTCGTTGAAGATTGCGCTGTTCGTCTCAGCCTTTGTCAGATCTATTTATGAAGTAAGAGCGCGCGCTGGAATAGTGCTTCATCTAACTCTTTGCTTTTCTCAATAACCTGAGCCAGAGGTGTATCAACTATTTTGCCTCGGCGAACACCAATCATAATGTCATTGTAACCTGCGCATAGGTAATCCACTGCAGAGGCGCCAAGGCAGGATGCCAGTATTCTATCGTGCCCGGATGGTATGCCGCCTCTTTGAATATGGCCGAGAATGCAAACCTTAGGCTGCTGGCCATGGTTTTTCAGTTGTTTGGCCAGATCGTAGGTGAGACCCGGCTTTGGTCCTTCAGCAACAACGATGATGCCGCTGGAGCCCTTTCCTTGTTCGCGATTACTAGCGAGTTGGGATGAAATCGCATCGACTTTAACTTCATACTCAGGAATGACAATCATCTCGGCACCACAGGCGATCCCGACGTGGGTGGCGATGAATCCAGAGTTACGCCCCATCACCTCGACTAAAAACAAGCTCTCATGAGATAGGGCTGTGTCTCTAATCTTATCGATAGCTTCAAGGGCGGTGTTTACGGCTGTATCAAAACCGATGGTGTCATCCGTTCCATAAATGTCGTTATCAATAGTGCCTGGAAGGCCAATGACTCTAATGTCATTTTCAAGAGTCAAATAATGAGCACCTGTGAGCGAGCCATCTCCACCAATCACAACCAGAGTATCGATCCCCTTTTCTTTAAGAACTTCCGCTGCTTGATGTCTGACAGCTGGATCTTTAAAAGCTTCGCAACGATCGCTTTTGAGAATAGTGCCACCGCGTTGAACAATATTGGTTACTGAAGCTGAATTCATCTCTTCAAGATCACCAATGATTAAACCGCTATAGCCTTTATTGATTCCAAAAACTTTTATTCCTCGATGTAACGCAGCGCGAACAACCCCGCGGATTGCCGGATTCATTCCAGGTGAATCCCCTCCGCTAGTGAGTACCGCGATAGCGCTGGGAATATGATGTTCATCTGTGAAACCAGGGATTTCGTACATTTTTGCCTCTCAAGAATCACGTCATCGTTATTACTAAGTGTAGACATGAAGTGAATTGAAATATTACAACAGAATATTGGTCATATGCTGATGTCTGTACATGACAGTTGGATTTCATGGAATCATAATGTTTGCAATGATAACTGGATTGTAACGAGAGCTTTTGATGAGACGCCAAACCTATCAGCGAATTGCAGCCCAAGTGATGGTTTTTTTCGCAGAATATCGCTTAAGCTTTCAAGAAATCACTGATTGCGCACAGAGTTATTTTGAGTCGGCAAATTGGCGTGAAATTCAAACGCTGTCTTCGGAAAGAATTGATCTCTATGAAGAGATGGTGGAAGAAGCGGCTGCTGCGCTAGAACAACAACTAGGTGATAGCATTTATCAACCTCTGTTGTGGCATCAGGCAAAATCTTATTATAGCAAGCTGATAAAGCAGCGAACTGATCCGGAATTAGCAGAGACCTTTTATAACTCTGTCTACTGTAGGCTCTTTCAGCATCATCTTATAGATAGCGAAAACATGTTCATTGAATCTACCCGAACTGGCAAAGAGATCAGTTCAGGCGATTCGATCTATAGCACTTATTCAACTGATGATTCGGGGCTAGTCCAGTTGCTAGGGAGAATGCTGGATGAAGTGCCTTTAAATCTAGCTTGGGAACACAAGCGTCGCGATATTCGCAACCTGATTGTCTTCATGCGGGATAATGCTGCTCTTGATGTATTGGGGCAGCTTGAATCTATCGATCTGGTTAACAGGGTGTTCTTTAGAAATAAAGCGGCCTATCTGGTTGGTAGACTAAAATTGGAAAAGGGAAGTCAGCCTTTTGTTCTACCCGTTCTAAATAATGATGATGGCGGATTGTATATAGATACTGCGCTGACTCATGAAGATGATGTCTCCATTGTGTTTAGCTTTACGCGTTCATATTTTCTCGTTGAAGTGGATGTTCCGTCAGAATTTGTAAGCTTTTTGCATTCACTGATCCCTGAAAAATCTAGAGCGGAACTATACAGTTCAATCGGTTTTTACAAGCAGGGAAAAGCTGAGTTCTATCGTTCCTTGCAGGGGCACCTCAAAGCGACAGATGACCAATTTGTTATTGCTCCGGGCATAAGGGGAATGGTGATGTCTGTATTTACGCTCCCCTCGTACCCGGTTGTATTCAAAATTATTAAAGATCGCTTTTCATCTTCCAAAAATGTAACAAGGGAAGTGGTGAAGCAAAAATATCAGTTAGTTAAAAAGCATGACCGGGTTGGCCGTATGGCTGATACCCAGGAATTTACAAACTTCTCTTTTCCTCGGGAGCGGTTCTCTGATCATCTTTTGGAAGAACTGAAGGAGGTAGCGGGTTCTTCTATCTATATTTCAGGTAACGAGGTAGTTATCAGGCACTTGTGGACTGAGCGGTATATGACGCCATTGAATATGTATATAGATAGTCTTGTGATGGAAGAGGATCTGGAAGGCTTGCGGCATGTCATTGATGAGTATGGCAAAGCAATAAAGCAGTTGGCAGCTGCAAACATCTTTGCGGGTGATATGTTATTCAAAAATTTTGGGGTTACACGGCATGGGCGAGTCGTATTTTATGACTACGATGAAATATTGTATCTGACCGATTGTAATTTCAGAGAGGTGCCGAAGCCTATATACCCAGAGCAAGAGCTGGCGAGTGAACCATGGTATTCCGTAGCAGAGAATGATGTTTTTCCAGAAGAGTTTGCGATGTTGACTGCTTGTCATCAAAAAATAAGGGCGATCTTTAATGAGCTCCATGGAGATTTGCTAAGTGTGCCGTTCTGGAAGCAGGCTCAGGATAATGTTCGTTCTGGAGTTATTGTTGATGTATTTCCCTATAGAGGAGAGCAACGGTTCAATCAATTGAAACTCTCATAGATATATTGAGTAGAGAAAAATACAAAC
>NZ_CH724128.1:67032-83717 GCF_000153345.1 Neptuniibacter caesariensis | reverse complement strand
CCGCTGCGGCGGAAGTCGTTGCCGCCCATAAAGTCGCCTACCAGGCCGCGTGCTTCCTGAACAAGCAGGATGCCGGCTTCCATTTCCCAAGGATTAAGTCCGATCTGGTAGAATCCATCGATGCGCCCAGCAGCAGTGTATGCCAGATTTAGTGCTGGAGAACCACCGTTATAGATTGTGCCGCCGTTAAGGGTCATATCACGGAAGATGTTCAGGTACGCTTCCAGGTGTGCTTTGTCGCTAGCACGATTAAAGAAGCCTGTACCGATAAGAGAGCTATCGATAGTTTTGTGATTGCTAACTCGCAGACGCTTGCCGTTAAGCTGCGCACCGTCACCGCGGCTGGCGGTGAACTCTTCGCCTGTAATTGGATTTAGAATCAGTGCGTGTTCAGTACGGCCGTTCTGTTGGCCTGCCATGCTGATAGCAAAAACAGGTAGTCCATTCGAGAAGTTGGAGATGCTATCGATTGGGTTAACTGTCCAGCAAAATTCAGGGCCTTCGCTGATCGGTGCGTGCTCACCTGTATATTCGCCCACGATTTTATGGCTTGGGTAAGCCTTCTGAATGGTATGGACAATGCTTAACTCAGCCTTTTGGCAAGTGTCGCTGAGAAGTTTTGCTACGTCAGACTGTTCTGACTTGACCAGATCTAGGCGCTCGACTGCGCGGACAATCTGCTCTCCTGCGGCGCGTGCTGCGCGCAGAGCAATATTAACCATTGGTTGCATCTGTTTAAGGACCTGAAGAGTGTTCGTGGAATTTAATCGGGCATTATACCTGAGGATGGGGTGGGCTGTGAATAAGTGGCTGAATAGTTTGTGTGCTCTGGTAGAATACGCCACTAAATTTTATTGCAGGATCTTATTCATGGCTTCAAATGTTCGCATTGTACTGGTTAATACTACGCATCCGGGAAATATTGGTGGTGTGGCGCGTGCCATGAAAAACATGGATTTTGCAGAACTGCATCTGGTTGAACCCAAGAAGTTTCCTCATGTGAACGCTGATGCGCGTGCCTCAGGTGCGACGGATCTCCTGGAAAATGCTCTTGTGCATGAAACCCTGGAGGAAGCAATTGCTGATTGTCAGTTAGTGGTAGGAACAAGTGCACGAGGGCGTCATATCCCTTGGCCTGTGGTGGATCCGCGTGAGTTGGCTGCCATTGTCGGTCCGGTAATGGACGAGAAGAAAATTGCGATTGTGTTTGGTCGTGAAGATCGTGGCTTGACGAATGAAGAGCTGCACCTTTGTCACTATCACGTGCATATACCGTCTAATCCGGAATTTAGTTCACTGAATCTGGCTGCTGCAGTCCAGGTGATTACCTATGAGCTGAGAATGGCGTCACTGTATGCGGCTGAAAATGCTGAGCATCGCCCGCAGTGGGGGACGGATTGGGATATAGATCTGGCAGATAGTGGAGATCTTGAGCGTTTGTTTGCTCATCTGGAGGAAACGTTGGTTGATATCGAATTTCTAGATCCTGAAAATCCACGTCAGTTGATGCCGAGATTGCGCAGGCTTTATCTCAGGGCGATCCCGGATAAAGTGGAGGTTAACGTGCTGCGTGGCATTTTGACAGCAACACAAAAGCAATTGAAAGACAAAAATTAAGAGGGTGCATCCTGTTATGCGGATTTCGTGTTAGAATTCGCGCACCAATTTTAAGAAAGTCCTACGGAAATAGTAGGATATTTAATTGACCTTTTTGGTCGGGTATTGCATAATGCAGCCAAATGCTAACGCGCATCAGGGTGACAAAAATGCGACTGACTACAAAAGGCCGATATGCTGTGACAGCTATGTTGGATCTTGCTCTCCATGAGGGTAAAGGGCCAATAAGTCTTGCTGATATTTCAGAACGACAAGGCATATCTTTATCTTATCTTGAGCAGCTGTTCGCCAAGTTGCGCCGTAACGAACTGGTACGAAGTGTTCGTGGGCCGGGCGGAGGTTATCAGCTAAACCGCGAACAGCCAGAAATTAACGTTGCTGAAGTAATTGATGCAGTAAACGAATCTGTTGATGCTACAGGTTGTAACCGTCAGGGAGACTGTCAGGGAGGCGAGACTTGCCTGACGCACCACCTTTGGTGTGATTTGAGCGATCAGATCCATGGCTTCTTAAGTGGTATATCGCTTGCAGATCTGGTAGCTCGTAAAGATGTACAGACCATTTCTGAGCGTCAGGACCGTATCCATGTGGATCAGGTTTTGATGGATTCAGGTTTGGCGGGTAGTGAAAAAGCGGCAGTTTAAAGCACGCTTGGAGACAATGAATGAAAACACCTATTTATCTGGATTATTCTGCAACTACACCGGTTGATTCACGTGTTGCGGACAAGATGATTGAATGCCTGACTATGGAGGGTAACTTCGGTAACCCTGCATCACGTTCGCATCTGTTTGGTTGGAAAGCTGAAGAGGCTGTTGAAACAGCGCGCCGCCAGGTTGCTGATCTTATTAATGCGGATCCACGTGAGATTGTATGGACTTCAGGTGCTACAGAATCTGATAACCTGGCAATTAAGGGTGCAGCGCACTTCTACCAGAAGAAAGGTAAGCACATTATTACTTCAAAAATTGAGCACAAAGCGGTGCTCGATACCTGCCGCCAGCTAGAGCGTGAAGGTTTTGAGGTAACTTATCTTACACCTAATGCAGACGGTCTGATTGAGCCTTCACTTGTTGAAGAAGCTATTCGTGAAGATACGATCGTTGTTTCACTGATGCATGTAAATAATGAGATCGGCACAATCACAGATATTGCTGCGATCGGCGAGATTACCCGTGCTAAAGGCATCGTTTTCCATGTTGATGCGGCGCAGAGTGCAGGTAAAGTTGAGATTGATATGGCAGCTGCTAAGGTCGATCTTTTGTCTTTGTCAGCGCATAAAATGTATGGCCCAAAAGGTATTGGTGCGCTTTATGTTCGCCGTAAGCCACGTATCCGTCTGGAAGCGCAGATGCACGGTGGTGGTCACGAGCGCGGTATGCGTTCAGGTACACTGCCAACACATCAGATCGTAGGTATGGGTGAAGCTGCTCGTATTTGTAAAGAAGATCTGGCTGATGATACTCGTCGCATAATCGAACTGCGTGACCGTTTCATGGCGGGTATGGGTGAGATGGAAGAGGTTTACGTGAATGGTTCTCGTGAACAGCGTATCCCAGGTAACCTGAATATTAGTTTTGCTTTTGTAGAGGGTGAGTCTCTACTGATGTCTCTTAAGGACTTGGCAGTGTCATCAGGTTCTGCATGTACCTCTGCAAGTCTTGAACCGTCCTACGTTTTGCGTGCACTTGGCTTGAATGATGAGCTGGCACACAGCTCCATTCGCTTCTCTTTCGGTCGCTTTACTACCGAAGAAGAGGTGGATTATGCAGCTGCGCAGATTCAGGATGCAGTTAATAAACTACGTGAGCTTTCTCCTTTGTGGGATATGTACAAAGACGGTGTCGATTTGAGCAAGGTAGAGTGGGTACATCACTAATTCGGCATTAAGAGTATTTGGAGGTCGTTATGGCTTATAGTGACAAAGTTATTGATCATTACGAGAATCCTCGTAATGTTGGCAAAATGAATGATAAAGACAGCAACGTTGGTACAGGTATGGTTGGAGCGCCTGCTTGTGGTGACGTTATGCGTCTGCAGATTAAAGTAAGTGATGAGGGCATCATTGAAGATGCTAAGTTCAAAACTTACGGTTGTGGTTCAGCGATCGCTTCCAGCTCACTCGTGACTGAGTGGGTTAAGGGTATGAGCCTGGATGAAGCTGCTGAGCTTAAAAATACGTCTATTGCCGAAGAGTTGGCTCTGCCTCCAGTGAAAATTCACTGTTCAGTACTGGCTGAAGACGCTATTAAAGCCGCTGTTGCGGACTACAAAGAGAAGCAAGATAAGTAATATTTACTTATCAGGAGAAACAGACGTTTATGGCAATTACCATGACTGATGCGGCTGCATCACACGTCGCACGCTATCTGGAAACTCGTGGCCACGGTGCAGGTATTCGCCTGGGGGTTCGTACATCGGGTTGTTCAGGTATGGCTTATGTACTTGAGTTTGTTGATGATGTTCAGGATGAAGATGAAATCTTCGTCGGGCCTCAGGATGTGAAAATTGTGATCGATCCTAAGAGCTTACTTTATCTTGATGGTACAGAGCTGGATTTCGTAAAAGAGGGGCTTAATGAAGGGTTTAAGTTTAATAACCCTAATGTCTCTAGCGAATGCGGTTGTGGTGAGAGCTTTAACGTCTGATCCTCTTTGGCAGTGTCATGGATATCAATAAGAACTATTTTGAGTTTATCGGCCTGCCGGTATCATTTCATATCGATCAGTCAGAATTGGCTGATCGTTCCTTAGAGCTACAAAAAACGCTTCATCCGGATCGTTATGCGCACAAAAGTGAGCGAGAGCAGCGTATGGCTGTTCAATATATGGCGCATCTGAATGAAGGGGTAGCGACACTAAAATCACCGCTTCTCAGAGCGCAGTACCTTTTGCAGTTGCAGGGTATTGATACATTCAGTGAGTCATCCGCTTCAATTGATCCTATGTTCCTCATGGAACAAATGGAACTGCGAGAGCAGCTTGAGGAGATTCCTGAGCAGGACGATCCCTTTGAGGCACTTGATGATCTTACGGGTGAGGTCGATCAGCTGTTGAAGCAGCTGAGAGAGCGGTTTGCACAGCAGTATCAGGATCAAGATCTTGAGGCAGCAACATCTGCTGTGCGTAAAATGCAATTTTTGGAGAAGCTGGTCGTCGAGATTGAACGTCTTGAAGATCGCTTGGATGGCTAACGCAAATTATGGCGCTGTTACAGATTGCTGAACCGGGGCAGAGTGAAGCTCCGCACGAACATAAACTGGCTGTAGGAATTGATCTGGGAACAACTAATTCTCTGGTCGCTTCTGTAAAAAGTGGTGAGGCGGTTACTCTGCCTGATCTGGATGGTGAGCATCTATTGCCATCAGTAGTGCGTTACCTGCCTTGTGGAAATCATCAGGTGGGACGTGAAGCCCGCAAATATGCTTCAGAAGACCCCTTTAACACTATTATATCTGCTAAGCGCCTGATGGGGCGCGGTGTCGAGGATGTAAAAGCGCTGGGAAATGAGGCTCCTTACCATTTCGAAGCCAGTGAAAGTGGTATGCCTTTTATTAATACTGCTGCAGGCAAACGAAGCCCTGTTCAGGTATCGGCAGATATTCTCGAAACCTTGGTCGAGCGCGCAGAGGCGTCTCTGGGTGGAGAATTGGCTGGAGCAGTAATTACTGTGCCTGCTTATTTCGATGATGCGCAGCGCCAGGCAACAAAAGATGCGGCAAAAATCGCCAATATCAAAGTACTGCGTTTGCTAAATGAGCCTACTGCTGCGGCTGTGGCTTATGGATTAGATGAAGGTAAAGAGGGTGTGATCGCCGTCTATGACCTGGGTGGCGGTACCTTTGATATCTCGATCCTGCGCCTTAATAAAGGTGTGTTCGAGGTTCTGTCTACCGGCGGTGACAGTGCCTTAGGTGGTGATGATCTTGATCTGGCTCTGGCGAGCTGGTTTGCTGAACAGCTAGGTGTGAGTGAAATTGATAGTGCGCTTTCTCGCTACCTTACTGAAAAAGCAAAAGATACTAAAGAACAGCTTAGCCAGAAGGAACATGTCAATGTTGTTTTTGAGTTGGCTGAATGCTGTAAAGAGCTAGATGTGACCCGCGATCAATTTAATGAGATTGTATCGCCATTGATTAAGCGTACGATTCGTGCTTGTCGTCGGGCTCTGAAAGATGCCTCTGTGCAACCTGAAGAGGTACTGGAAGTCGTTATGGTTGGCGGGTCTACTCGGGTTCCGCAGGTTCGTGAACAGGTCGAAGAGTTCTTTGGTCGCAAACCTCATATTGATATAGATCCGGATCGAGTTGTTGCCATTGGCGCGTCAATCCAGGCGGATGTTCTGGCAGGAAACAAGCCGGATAGCGATATGCTGCTTCTGGATGTTATTCCCCTTTCGCTGGGTCTGGAAACGATGGGTGGTTTAACGGAAAAAATTATCCACAGAAATACGTCTATCCCTGTTGCGCGTGCGCAAGAGTTTACCACTTATCAAGATGGTCAAACAGCTATGGCGATTCATGTGGTCCAGGGCGAGCGAGAATTGGTTCAGGACTGCCGTTCTTTGGCGCGTTTTGTTTTGCGAGGTATTCCGCCAATGGCGGCGGGGGCCGCTAAAATTCGTGTTACTTTCCAGGTGGATGCGGATGGATTGCTGGGGGTAGAAGCAAAAGAGCTTACCTCTGGCGTTGAGAGTCGTGTTCAGGTTAAGCCATCTTATGGTCTGGAAGATTCTGAAATTGCTGAGATGCTGAAGGCATCTTATCTGAACGCTGCTGAAGATAAAGAGGCACGTGCTCTGCGTGAGCAGCAAGTTGAAGCTGATCGTTTGGTTCAATCGCTTGAAGAGGCTTTGCTGGCTGACGGTGATAAACTGCTCAGCGCTGAAGAAAAAGCGCTGCTACTGGATGAAATGGCTAAATTAGTCGGATTGCGTCAAGGGACGGATATTTCGGCAATCGAACAGGGTATTAAGGCGCTTTCTAAGGCGTCAGATAAGTATGCTGCGCGCCGTATGGATTATAATATTCAGCAGGCGCTGCAGGGGCATAGTGTTGAAGAGATAGAGGGGAATGGGTAATGCCACAGATAATTTTTTTGCCTCACGATGAGTTGTGCCCAGAAGGTAAGGTAATCGAAGCTGAAAGCGGTGTTACGGTTTGTGATGCAGCTTGGGCAAATGGGATCGAGATTGAGCATGCTTGTGAAAAGTCATGTGCATGTACAACCTGTCATGTGGTTGTTCGCGAAGGTTTCGATTCTATGGAAGAGTCTGATGAGCTTGAGGATGATATGCTGGATAAGGCCTGGGGTCTGGAGCCAGAATCTCGTTTAAGCTGTCAGGCGGTGGTAGGTGAAGAGGATCTTGTTGTGGAGATCCCTAAATATACGATTAATCAGGTGTCTGAGCGT
This sequence comes from Neptuniibacter caesariensis, assembly GCF_000153345.1. Taxonomy (GTDB): domain Bacteria; phylum Pseudomonadota; class Gammaproteobacteria; order Pseudomonadales; family Balneatricaceae; genus Neptuniibacter; species Neptuniibacter caesariensis. The sequence continues at coordinate 76,689 of NZ_CH724128.1, read as the reverse complement.
CACTGAGGGGCTGAGTTATGAGTCTTAAATGGGTTGATGTATTAGATATAGCCATTGAATTGTCGGAAAAATATCCGGATCAGAATCCGATGACAATTAGCTTTCCGGATCTTTACCAGAAAGTGATGGATCTGGATGAGTTTGATGATGATCCGGATCGTTGCGGTGAGAAGATCCTTGAAGGTATTCAGATGGCTTGGATAGAGGAGATGGATTAAATCCCTCTTTTCATAAGAATAAACCCGGCTTTGCCGGGTTTTGTTGCTTTTATGAGCAGTGAGTAATTAGATCTCTGTTTTCTCTCATAAGAGTGGCGTATAATGGCGCGCTTGATTTTTAGGGGCTATCCGAAAGCCTAATTGCAAGTTTCGGGGCATAGCCGAATTTGGCTTACCAGGCTGAATCAAGTTTTCAGATAACTCTTTTTTTAAACTCAATTTTCGGAGCTATAAAAATGGCACTAGAGCGTACGTTCTCTATCATCAAACCAGATGCTGTTGCTAAAAACGTAATCGGTAAAATCGCTTCTCGTTTCGAGTCTAACGGTCTTAAGATCGTTGAGATGCAGATGAAGCACCTGACTCAGGAAGACGCTGAAGGCTTCTACGCTGAGCACAAAGAGCGTCCATTCTTCGGTGATCTGGTTGCTTTCATGACTTCAGGTCCTGTAATCGTTCAGGTTCTGGAAGGTGAAAATGCGATCGCACTGAACCGCGAACTGATGGGTGCAACTAACCCACAGGAAGCAGCTGAAGGTACTATCCGTCGCGATTTTGCACAGTCTATCGATGCAAACGCAGTACACGGTTCTGACTCTCCAGCTTCTGCTGAGCGCGAAATCGCGTACTTCTTCGGCAAGTAATTGCCAACCCGGCTATCTACTGGCGGTGAGGCCAGTAGATAAGCCTTTTGAAAGACCCAAAGTGAGTAATTACCCTCCATGAGTGAATCCGCTAAAAAAGTTAACCTATTAGGTTTGTCTCCCGCAAAAATGGAAGCTTTCTTCGATGAGATCGGAGAGAAAAAATTCCGTGCGACTCAGGTGCTGAAATGGATTCATCAGCTTGGCGCAACTAGCTTCGATGAAATGACCAATATCAGCAAGGCGCTGCGAGCAAAGCTGGAAGAGGTTGCTGAGATACGTGAACCTGAGGTTCTTCTGGAAAAAACATCGAAAGATGGAACCCGTAAGTGGGTTATCCGCACAGACAGTGGCTCCAGTGTTGAGGCTGTGCTGATTCCGGATGGAGAGCGAAAAACTTTATGTGTTTCATCGCAGGTAGGTTGTTCACTTGACTGTAGTTTCTGTTCGACTGGTAAGCAGGGGTTCAATAGTAATCTGACTACAGCTGAAATAATCGGACAATTGCGTATAGCCATCCGTTCTTACGGTGAATACAACACGACTTCACAGCGAGTTGTTTCTAATGTTGTATTGATGGGCATGGGTGAGCCGTTAATGAATTTTGACAATGTGGTTGACGCAATCACATTGATGATGGAAGACAATGCTTACTGTCTTTCAAAACGTCGCGTTACATTATCGACGGCGGGTGTGGTACCAGCAATTGATAAGCTAAGGGAAGTGACCGATGTGTCTTTGGCGATCTCACTGCATGCGCCAAATGACGATCTACGCGATATTCTTGTGCCTATAAACAAGCGTTACCCAATTAAAGAATTGGTGGCTGCTTGCAATCGTTATCTGGATAATCTTAACGACAAACGTGTGATCACGGTCGAGTACACTCTGATTAACGGTGTGAATGATAAGCCGGAGCACGCAAAGCAGCTATTGAAGATTTTGCGTCGAATGCCATCTAAACTAAATATTATACCGTTTAATCCTTTTCCGAATTCTGGCTATGAGCGGCCGTCAGAGGAAAGAATACTGGCATTTAAAGAGATTATCGTTCATGGTGGAATTGTGACTACGGTAAGGCGTACCAGGGGTGATGAGATTGATGCAGCCTGTGGGCAATTGGTCGGTCAGGTAGCAGACCGTACTCGTCGTAGCCAAAAATATATTAATGTTGTTCAAGAGGAACAGCAATAAGTCTCGAGTGGTTTTAGGGAGAAGCGCGTGAGAGGAATAAAGCTAGTACTTACTTTAATTATGGTGCTGGTTGTTGCGGGGTGTGTAGCGAAAGGCCCTTCAAGTTCTGGTGATAAGTCACAAGCCTTTGAAGCATACTCGCGCTTGGGTTACGAGTATTTACAAACCGGCGATGTAGTTAACGCAAAAACATCCTTCAAGCGTGCTTTAGATATTAACAGTGGGTACGCTGATGCTTATAACGGCTTAGCGCTTGCTTTCCAGCTTGAAGGCGATCCGGGTATTGCAGAGCAGTACTATCGTAAAGCGACTTCTCTCGATCCTTCTTCAGCAATGATTCATAACAACTTCGGCGCATTTTTATTCTCTGAGAAGCGTTATGAAGAAGCATGTCGTGAGCTTTCCCGCGCGACTGAAGATCCATTCTACAATCGTCGGGCGCAAGCTTTTGAAAACCTGGGGCGCTGTTATCAGAATCTTCAGCGTACCGATGCCGCGAAGCACGCTTTTCAGCGTTCCCTGCAAGTTACTTCTAACCGTCCAGTCGCGCTGGTTGAGTTGAGTGATTTGTTGATTGCAGAAGGGAATTACCCTGAAGCGAATAAATACTTTGATCGTTTCCTTACTATGGTAGAGAATCGACGTATTGAACATTATGCGAAGAGCCTTTGGGTTGGGATTCGTTTAGCCCGTCACGATGGTAATGTTTCGCGTTCAGCAACTTATGCCTTAATTCTGAAAAATCTGTTTCCTGAATCTGAAGAGTATCGGGAATTTGAGGAGTCCGCGCGTTGAGCACAGAAGAACAAGAATGCCAGCCTGAACTATTAGCAGAAGAATGGGGAGCCCGACTTACTACAGCGCGAGAAAGTTTATCTCTCAGTATCGAGCAAGTGTCTGCAGATCTAAACCTTCCTCAGGATTATATTAGAAAACTCGAGATCGGTAGTCTTGAAGGTTTACCTAGCCTTGTTTTTGCACGTGGCTATATCAGGGCTTATGCAAAACTATTACACCTCGATGATAATCAGCTGGTTAGCGAATTCGAACAATTGCATGGTGAGTCTTCCGGTGGTGCCATTAAACCGGTAAGTCGTGTCCGCGAACAGGTCAAAGTTAATGACCCTGTTATGAAACTATCCAGCTGGATATTTGTGTTGGCTATCATCGGCGTAACAGTCTGGTGGTGGCAAACACAATACGGTGGCTCTTTCAGTTTTAGTTCTTCCTCTGAAACAGAACAAATGACAGAACAGCCTTTAGTAGCTGAAGATAATGCGGATACAGCCGATGTGGTTGAATTAGAGGATGGTACGGCTAAATTAGTCTTGCCTGTACTTGAGGATTCTCCGGCAGGAGAAGAGGCTCAAGAGGAACCTGCATCTACAGAAGCCGAGACATCTGAGGTGGCTGAAGAAAGTGAGCCTCAGTATCTGACTCAGGCGGAAATTAATAAGTTACAGCAAGCTATCGATGATAATGCGCCTGCAACTCATGCTGCGTCGGAACCGGCTGTACAGGCGGCACCGGCGATAGAAGCCAGTGTGGCTCAAAGCTCTGAAGCGCTTACAGCCAAAATTTCGGCAGACTTCGTTGCTGAGTGCTGGGTATCAATCAAAGATGCGGACGGTAAAACTCTATTTAATAACCTGCGTGGAAAAGGTCAGAGCCTTGAGGTTTCAGGTAAAGCCCCAGTGAGTATTTTACTGGGTGCTGCGGATGCAGTCGGTCGCTTTACATTTAACGGAACGGAATTGGATCTGGATAAGCATAGCCGTAAAAATGTTGTGCGTATCAGCTTACCTATCTCAGAATAAATTTTAGATTTTAGGATTGTAATTTTGGCCAAGATAAAAGCCATTCGTGGGATGAATGACATCCTGCCGGAGCAATCGCCTGTTTGGCAGTATTTAGAAACTACCGTAAAAGATGTGCTGGCCGCATATGGATATAGTGAAATACGTATGCCGGTGGTCGAGCAAACTAACCTTTTTAAACGTTCAATCGGTGAAGTTACTGATATCGTTGAAAAGGAGATGTACACCTTTGAAGATCGGAATGGAGAGAGTCTGACTCTACGCCCAGAAGGTACAGCTAGTTGTGTGCGCGCTGCAGAAGAACATGGTTTGTTATTCAATCAGATGCAGCGCTTTTGGTACCAGGGGCCGATGTTTCGCTATGAGCGTCCCCAAAAAGGCCGCTATCGCCAGTTCCACCAAATCGGTGTTGAAACCTTTGGTATGGCGAGTTCAGATATCGATGCCGAAGTTATTTTGCTGAGTGCTCGCCTATGGAAACGCCTGGGTCTGCTGGATTCCGTTACTTTGCAGCTGAACTCTTTGGGTAGTAATGAGGCGCGTGCAGAATACAAAGCAGCACTTGTTGAGTATTTGGAACAGAGAAAAGACCAGTTGGATGAAGATAGTCAGCGACGTCTGGGTTCCAACCCTCTGCGCATACTGGATAGTAAAGAACAGGGTACTCAATCTTTACTGGACGGAGCGCCAGTCTTAACTGATTACCTTGATGAAGAGTCCGCACAGCATTTTGCTGAATTGAGAGCTATGTTGGATGAGGCAGGGGTTAAGTACGAGATTAACCCTCGCCTGGTACGTGGCCTGGATTATTATTGCAAAACTGTTTTTGAATGGGTGACTGATAAGCTGGGTGCTCAGGGAACCGTTTGTGCGGGTGGTCGCTATGACGGTCTCGTAAAACAGTTGGGTGGTCGTCCAACCCCTGCCGTTGGTTTCGCGATGGGTGTGGAACGATTAATTCTGCTGTTAGAAACTCTTGATCTAATACCTGAGCAATTAAAGCAGCCTTTCGATCTCTATGTTGCTGCTGAGCATAAAGGTATTCAGTCGAAAGTTGTTCTGATTTCAGATCAGCTTCGTGACAGATTCCCAGGATTGCGAGTACGGATCCATTGTGGCGGACTAAAAAATATTAGCCAAAAAGCGCAGCAAACAGGTGCGCCTATTGTCCTGCTGCTAAAAGAAACAGATAATCAATCTCTTTGCGGAACAGTTTGGCACAAGAATGAGCCTGAATTTGACCTTACAGGCGAGCAGATTGAAGCAGCAATTGCCAAAATTTGGCAGTCGTGATCAAACTGAAAGATCTAACAGATATTAACAGGAGTTAAAGGTGGCAGAGTTACGCACCGAAGAAGAACAGATTCAGGCGCTTAAATCCTGGTGGGATGAGAATGGTAAGTCGCTATTCCTGGGTGTTGCTGTTGCCCTGGCCGCGGTATTAGGCTGGAAAGGTTGGCAGAGCCAGCAGGCAGCGCAGGCTGAAAATGCATCAGTTCTTTATCAAAACCTGTTAGATGCAGTTGTTGGCGCGTTGGGGCCACAGCTGGATGACGCTAAACTAGCTACGGCAAATCATCTGAACGGTCAATTAAAAGATGAATATGAAGGATCTGCATACGCTAATTATGCGGCTATGATCATGGCTCGAGTAGCCGTTGATCAGAAGGATCTGGATAAAGCTGTGGCTGAGTTGGATTATGTCCTGGCAAACCAACCTACCGAGTCTATGTTTATTCTGGCTACTTTGCGTAAAGCACGTATTGTTGCTTCGCAGGGGAACGTTGACCAGGCTCTAAACCTTGTGAATGGTGCGCCGGTTGGTGGTTATAAAGCGACAATCGAAGAGCTTAAAGGTGATCTGTATTTGGCGCAAGGTAATACCGATGCGGCTCGTAAAGCATATCAGCAAGCTTCAGAATCAGCTGCGGCGGGTTCCCGTCCTTTACTTGATATGAAGCTGAATAACCTGGCTGCTGAGGAAAGTTAAATGAAGAGCATTTATCGTTTCGCTGGTATAGCGTTAGTTTCTCTGGCAGTGACCGGTTGCGGTTTCTGGGGCGATGATGGTGAGGAGATTAAGCCTTCTCCGCTGGTATCGTTTGATGCTGAGAAGAAAGTTGATGTTTTGTGGTCTGTATCAGTGGGCTCAGGTGCTGGTAATAAGTTTAACCAGTTCCAGCCAGCCATTGATGGTGAAATGATATTTGCCGCTGATAAGGACGGTACCGTTGTTGCTGTAAACCGCACGAGTGGTAAGAAACTCTGGCAGGTTGAGCTTGAAATCGCCATTGTTGGTGGTGTAGGTGCTGGATTTGGTAAAGTTGCCGTAGCTGGTGAAGAGGGTGAGGTCATCGTTCTCTCTGCAGAAGACGGCTCTGAGCTGTGGCGTGATAATGTACGTACCGAAGTAACAGCCGCTGCGCAGTTCAATAGAGATATAGCAGTTTTCCAGCTGATCAATGGTAAAGTGATCGCTTTTGATGCAAGTACGGGTTCGCGTGCATGGACTTATGATAGTCAGGTGCCGCGTTTAACGCTTCGCGGAACAAGCTCCCCAATTGTGGCAAGTGATGTCACGTTTGCAGGTTTTGCCAGTGGCAAGCTAGTGGCGTTGGATAATGCCAAAGGCACTGCTATTTGGGAAAATCGTGTTGCATTACCTCAGGGTCGTTCGGAACTGGAGCGTATGGTTGATATTGATGGGCGACCTTTGCTTGTTGATGGCATGCTGTACGTAACAAGTTATCAGGGGCGCCTGGTTGCAATCAATCCATTCCGGGCGCAGGTTGTTTGGGCGCAGGATGTATCTAGTTACCGCTCACTGGCTGCCGGTTTTGGTAATATCTATGTGAGTGAAGAAGATGATGCTGTTCAGGCATTTGATCGTAGCAGTAGTGCCAGTGTGTGGCGTCAGGCTAAATTAGAAAATCGTGAGATCTCTGCTCCGGCTGTTTTAGATTCAACTGTGGCTGTTGCTGACTACGAAGGCTATATTCACTTTATGTCTCAGACAGATGGTCGTTTTGTTGCACGCTATCAGGTTGATTCATCAGGCGTATATGGGGATATGATTTCCAAAGATGACGTCTTGTACGTACTAGGTAATAGTGGTCGTCTGGCTGCATTGCAGCTGCAGTAATATTTACTAATGTTATTCAGGCGGCTAACTGTTCAGCAGTTAGCCGCCGTTTTTGTTTATGCCTGCTGAATGCAGGAGAGAGTTATAAATGCTTCCGGTAATTGCACTTGTTGGCCGACCAAATGTTGGCAAATCCACACTTTTTAACCGACTGACACGCTCTCGGGATGCTCTGGTAGCGGATCTGCCAGGCTTAACTCGTGACCGTAAATACGGTGAAGGTCGTCTTGCCAATGAGGAACAGGACTACATTGTAGTGGATACCGGCGGTATCACTGGCGATGAGCAAGGTATTGACTACGAAATGGCCAAGCAGTCGCTTCAGGCAGTAGATGAAGCAGATGTAGTGCTGTTTATTGTGGATGGTCGTGCTGGTATTAATCCTGCGGATGAGATGATTGCAAACTACCTGCGCCGAAGTGAGAAACCTTTCTATCTGGTTGTTAATAAAACCGATGGTCTGAATCCGGACATTGTTGTTGCTGATTTCTACGAGCTTGGTTTTGGTCAGCCCTTCCCTATAGCTGCATCCCATGGTCGTGGCGTTACACAGTTGATTGAGATGGTTCTTGAGGAGCTTCCTGAGCCAGAGGAAGAATCTCAGGAGACTATGGATGAAGTTGAAAAGAGTATCAAGATCGCTGTCGTAGGTCGTCCTAATGTAGGTAAGTCGACGTTAGTGAATCGGATGCTTGGTGAAGACCGGGTCGTTGTTTTTGATAAGGCAGGCACCACGCGTGATAGTGTTTATATCCCCTATGTGAGGGATGATAAGAATTACACCTTAATTGATACGGCAGGCGTACGTCGCAGGAAAAATATCACCGAAGCAGCGGAAAAGTTCTCTATTGTTAAAACGCTACAGGCGGTTAATGACGCTCATGTAGTTGTCTTTGTTATCGATGCTCGTGAAGGTGTGACTGAGCAAGACATGCATATGCTCAGCTTTGTTATCGATACAGGCCGATCTTTAGTTATCGCACTGAATAAGTGGGATGGCATGAACGGTGAAGAGAAGGCGCGGGTTAAAGAACAGGTTGAACGTAAGCTTGAATTTGCCGAGTTCGCTGACATGCATTTTATCTCTGCGCTGCATGGCAGTAATGTAGGGAACATGTATGACTCCGTTGATGAAGCTTATGAATATGCAATGGCGAAGTGGTCAACCAGTAAGTTAACGCGTTTGCTGGAAGATGTGGTTGCAGATCATCAGCCGCCTATGGTCAAAGGGCGCCGTATTAAACTACGTTATGCTCACCAGGGTGGATCCAATCCGCCTATTATTGTTGTGCATGGTAATCAGACCAATGCGCTACCGGGTTCATATAAGCGTTACCTGGAAAATAAATTCATTTCAGTACTGGGAATTCGGGGTACTCCGATTCGTTTTGAGTTTAAATCCAGCGAAAATCCATTTGAAGGGAAAAAGAATATTCTTTCCTCTCGTCAGTTGGCCAAGAAAGAGCGCTTTAGAGATCATGTTCGCCAGTTGAAAAAAGCTAATAAGAAAAAGAAAAGTAAAAAGTAATGCTAAATAACCTGCCCATAGGTGTGTTTGATTCAGGTGTGGGCGGGTTAACCGTCCTTAATGCTATTAAGGATCTCCTTCCAAACGAAGACCTTATCTACCTGGGGGATACCGCAAGGGTTCCTTACGGCACAAAAAGCTCGGCCTCTGTTATACGTTATGCAGAGCAGGCGGCCGCGGCACTTATCTGCCGTGAAGTAAAGCTTCTTGTGATCGCGTGTAATACAGCTTCTGCAGTAGCTGTTGATCATCTGCAAAAACTCAATCCTGAGATCGCAGTGGTTGGAGTGATAGAGCCGGGTGCTGATGCCAGTTGTGCAGCAACCCAAAATAATCATATAGGTGTGATTGCCACAGAGGGGACTGTAAACAATCAGGCGTACCAGTCCGCGATCTTGAAACGTAACCCGAATGCATCAGTGGTTGCTCAGGCGTGTTCCCTTTTTGTTGCCCTGGCTGAAGAGGGTTGGCACGAAGGTGAGTTGGTTGAATCTATAGTTAAAGAGTGCCTTAGGCCACTACTTGAATCAGATTATCAAACTAACATGGATACGCTGGTTCTGGGTTGTACGCATTTCCCAGTACTAAAAGAGAGTATTCGCAATATAGTGGGAGATAATGTTGAGTTGGTAGACTCAGCAGAAACGACAGCCAAAGTTGTTAAGCACTATCTGACAGAGAAAGAATTATTGAATGGGCAAGATGATGGCAGGGTTAGTTTTCTTGTGACTGATGATCCGGTCAGGTTCTCAAGGGTGGCCAGAAACTTTTATCAGGGTGATATCCAGCAGGGTGAAATACAGCAAGTCGATATTCAACACTACAGTTGAGAGATTAGACATAGAAAAGGCGCTTTTAAAGCGCCTTTTCTATTTCTAATGGCTGTATCAGAGCTGAGTTTGTACGCCAAATAATCAGCGCTGGTTGTTCTTTAATCGATTTAAGCGGTTTCTTCACTTTTTTACGGTTTTTTTAAGTTTTTTTACATTGGGGTGTTGACCCTTTCTGAGATGTCTGTAGAATTCGCCGTCCTTGCTTAGGGAGGCCGCAAATTAAGGCGGTTTTGAACTGAGTTAAGGGCTGAGTAAGTGGTTGAAAACGTTGAGTTTTTAGA
>NZ_CH724128.1:0-66904 GCF_000153345.1 Neptuniibacter caesariensis | reverse complement strand
GGTTTTTTTATCCCTCTTGATAGCAACTTCGCCAGACCCCCTCGCTAATCCGCAATCGCACGATAAAGGCTCACACGCCGAAATTCATCCAACTCATCCAGATCAGGAACCGTAGATGACTCCTGCTCGCCAATTTTTCTATAGGGCGGGAAATCAAAGTTTTTAATTCTGGAGTCACCAATTAAAACCTCCGTTGCTTTTTGACGGAATACCTCTAGCAAGGGCAGGTTTTCTTTGTCATATAACACATCAGCGGCAATCAAAAGATCAAGAGGCTCATCAAACGCAAACAGATCCCCATGATATCGGCATTCAACCCCATTCAAATCAACATTGCCTCGACACGCAAGCAATGCATCCGAATCAATATCACAGCAAACCACTTCTCTTGCACCCGCCATCATTGCAGCAATACCGACCACACCCGATCCTGCACCGAAGTCCATCACCTTTTTGCCTTTTACTATCTCCGGATGATCAAGAATATAACGCGCCAACACTTGCCCACTCGCCCAGCAAAACGCCCAATACGCTGGGTAAGCCTGTATGCTAATGATCTCCTCCTGCGTAAACTTGCGCCGCATAGGCAAAGGATCAACAAGCCACAATTTAATTTCGGAGCATTGCGGTAACGACTGCTCAACCAATCTGGCATCAGCCAACATATTCACAATACGCTCATCCAACAATCTTGGGAGAGAGGCCTTATCACTCATAACTGACTCACTTCTGAAAGACTTACAGACCCGAAGCACAACAGCTCCCAATCTATAAGCAATAAAAAACCCTGCCAAAGGCAGGGTTCTTTTCAAAGCATTAATGAATGCACAACACACCCATTAAACTCAAATCACACTGTGATCATATTATGCTTCGTACGGATTACGCAGAACAATCGTTTCAATGCGATCCGGACCTGTAGAGATAATATCTACAGGCGCTTCAATCAGCACCTCAAGACGCTTGATATAATCAACAGCTTCTTTCGGCAGCTCTTCAATGGATTTAGCACCCACAGTAGAACCTGACCAGCCCGGCATTGTTTCGTAAACCGGCTTAACCGCTTCGTAGTCTTCACTGCCGCTAAGTGAAGTTACCACGTTACCCGCAGCATCTTCATAGCCTACACAGATTTTAATCTCATCCATGCCATCCAGAACGTCCAGCTTGGTCAGGCAGATACCAGATACAGAGTTGATCTGAATAGCATGCTTAAGTGCAACCGCATCAAACCAACCGCAACGACGCGCACGACCTGTAGTCGAACCAAACTCGTGACCACGCTCAGCAAGACCCTGACCTACTTCACAATGAAGCTCAGTTGGGAATGGACCACCACCAACACGCGTAGTATAAGCTTTAGTGATACCCAGAATATAATCCAGGTAAAGCGGACCAAAACCACTACCTGTAGAAGTACCACCTGCAGTTGTATTAGAAGACGTTACATAAGGGTAGGTACCGTGATCGATATCCAGCAGAGAGCCCTGCGCACCCTCAAACATGATGTTTTTACCCTGCTTACGCAGGTCATGAAGCATCGCTGTCACATCAGCAACCATTGGCGCAAGTTCTTCACCCATCGCCAGCGCTTCATCCAAAACAGTCTGGTAATCAACCGCATCTGCTTTGTAGTAGTTAACTAGCTGGAAGTTATAGTATTCCATAACTTCTTTTAGCTTTTCAGCGAAACGCTCTTTATCCAGCAGATCAGCCAGACGCAGACCACGACGTGCAACTTTATCTTCGTATGCAGGGCCGATACCACGACCTGTCGTACCGATCTTAGCTTTACCACGCGCAACTTCGCGTGCCTGATCCATTGCAATGTGGTAAGGCAAAATCAATGGACAAGAAGGGCTTAGACGCAGGCGTTCACGAACCGGTACATCCGCCTCTTCCAGACCTTTAATCTCTTTCAGCAGCGCTTCAGGAGAAAGCACTACGCCATTACCAATCATACATACGACATTGTCGCGCAGAATACCTGAAGGAATCAGGTGCAAAACTGTTTTTTCGCCATCAATAACCAGTGTATGACCCGCGTTATGCCCGCCCTGAAAGCGCGCTACAGCTGAAGCCTGATCAGTCAGAAGATCAACGATCTTCCCTTTACCTTCATCACCCCACTGGGTACCCAGAACAACTACGTTTTTGCCCATTGTTGCCTACTTGAGATTACTTAAAAAAAATTTATAGCGGATTACAGGTCAATTACGACCCATTCCCCATCACGCAGTACCAACTCAGCGGTACACTCACTTGCCGGCTCGGCGCCCGGCAACGCATAGATCACCCGCACACCTTCAGATCGCAACTGACTAACCTTAGCCAGCAATGCTGAATCTTCTTCGGCGGGTGCCAACACCTGCTGAGCGGTCTGCAATACATCGGAAGAGAGCTCAACCAGTGTTTTAAGGTCTGCACTAAAACCCGTAGCTGGGCGTGCGCGACCAAAATCACGTCCAATTTCATCGTACCGCCCACCTTTCGCAATGGCCTGACCAAAGGCCGGCGTATAAGCGGCAAAGACGATACCAGTGTGGTAGTTATAACCACGTAATTCACTCAGATCAAAATACTGATCCAGTTCAGGGAAGCGTAGCGCGATTCGCTGCGCCAACTGCTCAAGATAATCAATCGCTTCCAGCACCTGAGCTGGCGCATCAGCAAACAATTCACGCGCCTTAACCAATACCTCAGCCCCACCATTAAGTGTCGGCAGCGCAGCCAGGGAGGACTTAACCGATTCCTCAACCTGCAAAGATGCTACGAAGTCAGAAAGCTCTGGTAGTGCCTTCCGATTAAGAATATCCAGATACCGATCTTTTTCCGCAACGGTAAGCTGCGCAACTTCCATCAAACCGGTAAATACACCGACGTGACCAAGATCGATACTCAGATCCTGCTTCACACCCGCAGCGTGCATTGTCTCAACCATCAACGAAATGACTTCAACATCACTCTCGATACCGGAATGACCAAATAGTTCAGCACCCAACTGCAGAGGGTTTCGAGATGCAAGCGGCTGAGCCGGCAATGCATGCACAACAGAACCGCAGTAGCACAAACGTGTTGCACCTGATTCACGCAAACGATGCGCATCAATACGTGCAACCTGTGGAGTAATGTCAGCACGAACACCCAAAGTATGACCACTAATCTGATCAGTAACTTTGACAGTATTCAGGTCAAGATCACGACCTACACCTGTCAACAAAGACTCTAAGTGTTCCAGCACAGGAGGCATAACCTGCTCATAACCCCAATGCTGATACAGATCCAGTAAACGTCTGCGTAACAACTCAACGCGACGGGCTTGCGGGGGAAGAAGTTCCTGAACACCTTCCGGTAGCAGCCAACGATCTGCCAATGCCATGTAGTACTCCGTATCTTTCCAGCTAATACCGCAAATCAATTCAGCGGCATTAGTTCACAATATAAAGTGCAACAACACCCAACAGCATGCTTGCCAGCCCCATTAGGCGCAAAGAGCGGTTACTGACCAGCGCCAATTGCTGGACCAGGTTACGCCATCGCTGCGGGTAGAGAAAAGGAATAATGCCTTCCAGAATGAGCATGAGGCAAAAGCCAATTGCCAACTCGTGTAACAGTTCGGAGGACATTAATACTGCCTAAAATCTAAATCCAGTTGCCACAAAAAAACCGGGCTGTGACCCGGTTGATATATTCTACCACGGAATCAGAGGAATGCCTTCCCCTGATCCGTTTTTTTGTTCATTTTTACGCCAGTCTGGCTATTGCGCAGCGTTTTTATCCAGATACTTAAAGAAATCACTATCTGGCTTAAGCACTAGCACGTCACCCGTACCGCCAAACGATTCACGGTAAGCCTGCAAACTACGATAGAAAGAGTAGAACTCTGGATCACCTGTATAGGCATCTGCATAGTTCTTAGCAGCTACAGCATCACCTTCACCTCGAATCTCTTCAGACTCACGGTAAGCCTCAGCTACAATAACTGTTTTCTGACGATCAGCATCCGCTCGAATACCTTCAGCAAGCTCATTACCACGCGAACGCAGCTCTCTTGCTTCACGTTCACGCTCTGTGCGCATACGATTGTAGACGGATTCAGATACTTCCTGAGGCAGGTCAATTCGCTTCACACGAACATCTACCACTTCAACACCCAGCTCTTTGATCGCGATCTCACTCAGCTTCTTGGTCAGCACAGCCATCAGCTCTTCACGCTCACCAGATACCACCTCAGTTACAGTACGCTCACCAAACTGGTTACGCAGACCTGTATCTACACGGTCAGATAGCAGCTGAGCCGCCTTGAACTCATCACCGGAAGTTGCTGTATAGTATTTTTGAACATCAGCAACACGCCATTTAACAAACGAGTCTACAATCAGACGCTTTTTCTCTAGAGTCAGATAAGCTTGAGGACGCGCATCCAGCGTTAGAATTCGAGAATCAAACTTACGCACTTTATTCACAACAGGGATCTTAAAGTGCAAACCAGGCGCAACATCAGCATCAGCAACTTCACCAAATTTCAGCAAAACTGCACGCTCTGTTTCTTTAACGATATAAAGTGAGCTCTGACCCACTAGAATCAACAGCGCAACAATAATAATCAATGGAAGTGATTTAGATTGCATTATCGACCCTCCCGGCGTGTACTCTGACGTTGACGCAACTGATCAACTACCTGATCGGTTACTTCGCGCAAACTCTGACTATCCAGGCGAACCGGACCATTCATATCAGAAACCACAGGACGGTTCTGAACAATCTTATCCAGTGGCAGATACATCATATTATTGCCACCCTCGACATCAACCAGCACTTTAGGGTTCTGAGACAGCACTTCCTGCATAGTGTCCAGATACAGACGCTCACGGGTTACTTCAGGTGCTTTCTGATATTCGGTTAAAAGCGCAGTAAAACGCTTCGCATCACCTTCCGAACGTGCGATCACCTGCTCTTTGTATGCACTTGCTTCTTCAAGCATTCGCTGAGCCTGACCACGCGCCTCTGGAATAATACCATTTGCATAAGATTCAGCTTCGTTCTTAACTCGCTGCTCATCCTCACGCGCCTTGATCACATCATCGAATGCATCCTGCACCTGGTTCGGTGCCTTCGCTTCCTTGATGTTCACTTTAGAGATCTGCAGACCCGTAGCATAATCATTCATGTAGTTTTGCAAACGGTCCTGAACCTGGATAGATAACGCCTCACGTCCCTGAGTCAGGATAGAGTGCATATCCGTTGAACCTACCACATGGCGCAAAGCCGATTCCGCGGCATGCGAAAGACTGGATTCCGGATCGCGAACAGATAGTACAAAGTTACGCGTATCGGATATAACATACTGAACGGTCATATCGACATCGACGATATTCTCGTCCTCAGTCAGCATCAAAGAACGCTGATCTCGGGTACGAAGACGCGTAACATTAACCAACGTCACATCGTCGATCATCGGCGGATTCCATTGCAGACCAGGACCTACTGTCTCGCTGTATTTACCCAGACGTAACACCACACCGCGCTCCTGCTGGTCGACGGTATAGACACCCATACCCGCCCAGATAAGCAACGCAATAAGAAGAACAATCCAGAAGAAACCAGCTCCTGAAGCAGAACCATCGCCATCGCCGTCGCCGCCATAACCGCCACTCGAGCGCTTACCCGCACCGCCGAAAATATTGTTCAGCTTATCCTGAAGCTTACGTAGCGCCTCATCCAGATCAGGTGGCCCCTGATCACCACCACCTTTACCCCCGCGGTTGTTATTATTACCACCGCCCCAGGGATCTTGGTTGTTACCATTACCACCAGGCTCATTCCAAGCCATACGTCACTCCGTATAAAACAACAAGTTAGGCAGATTAAAACACAAATCTGCGAAAAATATTATTCGTCAGATATTACTTAAAGACTAATTAAATTCGAGGTATTCCGTTAATTTATTCTAAAAACAAATTAGTTTCAGCCTCTACCAAGGATTGACCTCAGCCGGGAAGCATCGTTCCCTGGACATACCCAAACGACTTAACAATTGCAGCATGTCTTTTTTCTGCATACGTACTTCAAGAATAATAGATCCTTTTTCATCTACTTGTTCTGAAAGTACGGCCCCGCTCTCATACAAGCGGGCACGAAACTGTCCCTCATGGGGTTGCAGCGACACATTATCATGAAATACATCATCTGCAAGCAGTTCATTCACCGCCTGAAACAGAAGATCATGACCTTCACCAGAAACAGCCGACAGCCAGACCCGGATGGGATTACCCTCTTCATCACGGTCTATACGCGGCTTGCGTCCCTCAATCAGATCAATTTTGTTGTATACCTCAAGTACCGGAACTTCATCAGCACCGATCTCGCGCAACACATTTTCTACTTCAGCGACATGATCATGGCGATCATCATCATGGCTATCGATCACATGCAACAACAAGGTCGCCTCAATCGTTTCCTGAAGCGTTGCCCTAAAGGCCTCAACCAATTTATGTGGCAGATGACGGATAAACCCTACTGTATCTGCCAGAATAGCCTGACCTATATCCTCAACTTCGATTCGGCGCAGCGTTGGATCCAGCGTAGCAAACAACTGATCGGCAGCATAAACCTCAGACGTAGTCAGAGCGTTAAACAGTGTCGATTTACCGGCATTGGTATAACCCACCAATGACAAGGTAGGCACTTCCGCACGCATTCGTGAGCGACGCCCCTGATCACGCTGTTTACGAACCTTTTCCAAACGCTTGTGAATCGACTTCATACGCGCACGCAGAAGACGACGGTCGGTTTCCAGCTGCGTTTCACCAGGACCACGCAGACCAATACCACCCTTCTGCCTTTCCAGGTGAGTCCAGCCACGAACCAGACGTGTCGACATATGATCCAGCTGTGCTAACTCAACCTGCAGCTTACCTTCATGGGTACGTGCCCGCTGAGCAAAAATATCCAGGATCAGTCCGGTTCGATCAAGAACCCGGCATTGGATTTCGCGCTCAATATTACGTTCCTGAGCCGGACTTAAAGCATGATTGAAGATAACAAGTTTCGCATCGTGCATATGCACAAGCTCACGAAGCTCTTCAAGCTTCCCCTGACCAATAAAAAACTTAGGATTAGGATGGGAAAGCGACCCGGTAAGAAATTCAACCGGGTCGGCTCCTGCAGATAAGGCAAGCTCTTCGAGCTCTTTAGGACTTTCTTGATCGGCCTCTGCGGCCAGGTTCATATGTACTAAAACGGCACGTTCGCCGCTCTTGGGACGCTCAAAGAACAATGACTATTAGTCCTCTGCTTTCGCTTCATCTGCAGCAGGTAGTTTAACCGGACGCGCAGGTACAACTGTTGAGATCGCGTGCTTATAAACCATCTGGCTTACTGTGTTTTTCAACAGAATTACGAACTGATCGAAAGATTCAATCTGCCCCTGTAATTTAATTCCGTTAACTAAGAATATGGATACCGGAATACGCTCCTTGCGTAACGCATTCAGATAAGGGTCTTGTAATGATTGCCCTTTTGACATTTGCAAACTCCTTCCCGAGAAATATTATAGTTTTTTCATTTTTTATAGCTGGCAGTGCACAAAACGCCTCACAACTACCGCGTTAACACTACCGCTTTGGCTTTTTTGCAGCCCAGCATGACATTATATAATGCTACCCTCTATTAATTTCAAGGTATTAGGCAATAGTTTTCTGTCATGAGTGTCCATCCAGGTTAAATTCTCCCAGCTTCTTAACCAGGTCACCTGCCTTTTTGCTAACTGCCGAGTGGCCACCACGCCCTTAAACTTCATAGTGTCGTAATCCCAGGTGCCTGCGAAATATTCCCACATCTGGCGATACCCCACACACCTGACCGAAGGCATCTGCATATCCAGGTCACCACGCTCCCAAAGCAGGCGAACCTCCTCCTCAAACCCCTGATCAAGCATAATATCGAAGCGCCGCTGTATACGATCGTGCAGTTCAGCCCTATCTTCCGGCATCACCGCTAAAGAGATGATTGGGAACGCAGGCTTTTGTTTTTCCTGCTCAGCCCATAACTCTGTCATCGTTCGACCGGTAATTTCGTAGATCTCAAGTGCACGCTGCAACCGCTGCGAATCATTTGGATTCAAGCGCGCTGCAGATTCAGGATCCACTGTAGCCAGACGGGCATGAATAGCTTCCCAGCCATCGGCCTCAGCCTCTTTCAGGAGTCGTTCGCGCACCACAGGGTCAGCCTCAGGCAACTGCGCCAGGCCATTTTTCAGCGCATGAAAATACAGCATAGTACCGCCGGTCAGAATTGGCACCTTGCCCGCACTATGAATTTCAGCGATCTGCTTCAGTGCATCTTCACGAAACTCGGCAGCCGAATAAGCTTGCGCGGGGTCGCAAATGTCAATCAGCCGGTGCGGGTAGCTTGCTAAGGTTTCGGCATCTGGCTTAGCCGTACCGATGTCCATGCCCCTATAGATCATCGCCGAATCAACACTCACTATTTCGCAAGGCATCGAGTCATAGAGCTTCATGGCAAGATCGGTTTTACCCGACGCTGTTGGCCCCATCAAAAAAACTACAGGTAGATTGCTCAACGCTATACCCCTACTGCCCACGCATAAATAATTTATCAAGATCAGACATACTCATCTGACTCCAAGTGGGACGACCATGATTACACTGACCGCTTCGCTCTGTCTGCTCCATATCACGAAGCAATGCATTCATTTCCGGAATAGTTAGCTGACGATTGGCCCTGACCGCACCATGGCATGCCATTGTCGCAAGCAACTCATTGATATGCTGCTCAACACGCTTACTCTCACCGTAAACCAACATATCTGAAAGCACATCACGAATAAGCTGCTCAACATTCCCTTTAGCTAGCGATACAGGAACCTGCCTCACCACCAGTGTTTCTTCACCCATGCGCGCCAGTTCAAAGCCAAGTCGCTTAAAGGTCTCAGCCTGCTCTTCAGCGCAATCCGCTTCTCGGGCACTGACGGCAAGGCTAAGCGGCACAAGTAATGGCTGAGAACGAACAACATCTTGCTCATAAGACTGCTTCATTCTTTCATAAACAATCCGTTCATGAGCCGCGTGCATATCAACCACGACCAGACCTTGCTCATTTTCGGCAAGAATATACACCCCGTGCAGCTGAGCAATGGCATAGCCCATTGGCGGGCAGGTTTCACTACCCTGCTCAGCAGTATTATCCGACACCGATTGAACATCAGACTGAGGATGCAACGCTGCGTAACCAGAAATCTGTTCCCGTATCTGACCGCCGCTCGGCGCCGAAGGCGGTGTATACCCACCACCTCTGACAGAAGAGTTGAATCCTGCATTTCCAGATACATTTTGCGCAGAACTGAAAGCAATCCTGTTCTGCTCATAATTCTGCTGAACGGGCTGTACTTGTGGTTGCAGATTAACAGAAGCCTCCGCCTGCTCTGGTGAAGCCATCTGATCCTGAGGGCGCATATCTGCAATGAGACGATGGAGCGTTCGAAACAGAAAATCATGCACCAGGCGGCTTTCACGGAAACGCACCTCATGTTTTGTTGGGTGCACATTGACGTCCACCAGCGCAGGATCAAGCTCGAGATACAAAACATAAGCGGGATGGCGACCGTGATATAGCACATCGGCATAAGCCTGACGAACGGCATGCGTCACTACTTTATCGCGAATCATTCTGCCGTTAACAAAGAAATACTGGAGATCCGCCTGGCTGCGCGAGAATGTTGGCAAACCCACCCAGCCCCATAACCGCAACCCGGACGCCTCAGCAATCACATCCGCTTTAACCGCATTATCAATAAACGCTGATCCACAGATACTCGCCACGCGACGCTCTTGCTCTAATTCACTGTCAGCCTGATGTAACTGATGAATCACTTTACCGTTATGACGTAACTGGAAAGCCACATCAAAACGACTTAAGGCCAGACGCTTAACCACCTCATCAAGATGACGAAATTCTGTTTTTTCTGTTTTAAGGAACTTCCTACGCGCCGGCGTATTAAAGAACAGATCTTTAACTTCAACCGTGGTACCCGTAGGATGGGCAGCAGGCTCTAACTGGGCCTCCATATCTCGCCCTTCGGTCTGAACCTGCCAGGCATTATCCTGATCAGCTTGCCGGGAGGTCAGCGTGAGTCTTGATACCGAACTAATACTGGCCAGCGCCTCGCCACGAAATCCCAGGCTACCCACCGCCTCCAGATCTTCCAGTAACGTAATCTTTGACGTCGCATGACGGCTCAGCGCCAAAGGCAGATCATCCTTCTCGATGCCAAAACCATTGTCGCGGATGCGCATCAACTTCACACCACCCTGCTCAACATCTACATCGACTTTATTGGCGCCCGCATCAAGACTGTTTTCCAGAATCTCTTTAATAACAGAAGCCGGACGTTCAACCACCTCACCCGCGGCAATCTGGTTGGCAAGCCGCGGCGAGAGCAGATGTATTCGTGACATGAAGATTCCTTAACTAGCTGGTCGGGATACGAAGAACCTGACCAATCCTGATCCGGTCGTTTTTAAGGTTATTCGCTTTACGTAAAGCCGCCAATGATACATTGTTTCTGGTTGCAATAACTGACAACGTATCTCCACGGACAACTTTGTGGGTTTTGTTGTTCGCGGCTTTTCTTTGCGCAATATAAGTAAGCGCTGGCGGCTTACGCTGGAAGTGCTGAGTTATCCCCTGATAGACAGCATTTGCCATCTTTTTCTGATAAGCAGAGGTTTTCAGCTTAGCGGCTTCGCCCGGATTCGAGATAAATCCAGTCTCAACCAAAATTGATGGAATGTCAGGCGATTTCAAAACAGCAAATCCCGCCTGCTCTACATGCGGCTTGTGCATTTTTGCAAAACGGTTGATGTTATTGTGTATCTGCTTGGCTACAGAGCGGCTATCACCACGACTGGCCGTCATCGACATATCAAGCAACACACTGGCAAGCACATCATCTTTATCCTCAAGGCTCACGCTTCCCACACCACCAATCAGATCGGCACTGTTCTCTTTACGCGCCAACCAACGCCCCATTTCACTACTCGCCCCTCGTGAAGACAGCACCCAGACTGATGCACCACGAGCACGCTTATCTTTAAACGCATCGGCATGAATTGAAACAAACAGATCAGCATTTTGTTTACGCGCCGCCTTGGTACGACCACGCAAGCTAATATAGTAATCACCCGTACGGGTTAATTGTCCCTTGTAACCGGGCGTTGCATCCAGTTTGCGCTTCAGCTCTTTAGCAATTTTAAAAACAACATCTTTCTCGCGCACTCCACCCGGACCAATTGCACCTGGGTCTTCACCCCCATGGCCCGCATCAATTGCGATGACAATGTCTCGACCAGCCACCACTTTAGGTTTAGCTGTTTTCTTAGCTTTAACTAAGCTCTCTTTCTCATACAGATCGAGAACCAAACGGTGACCATATTTCTGATTCGGCTTTAATTCGAAACTTTTCGGTCTTACCGAGCGTTTCAGGTCCAGCACTAAACGAAGCGTTTTGCCGTTTTTGCCTGAACGGAGTTTTTTAACCGGGCTCTTATCCAGCCCTAGCTTATCGAGATTAGCGCTAAGCGTCGTTTTATCAATATCCAAAACGATACGGTCGGGCTTACTCAGGGTGAACACTTTATGAGTCGCAGGC
The DNA here is from genome assembly GCF_000153345.1 of Neptuniibacter caesariensis. GTDB lineage: Bacteria > Pseudomonadota > Gammaproteobacteria > Pseudomonadales > Balneatricaceae > Neptuniibacter > Neptuniibacter caesariensis. Next base: position 55,233 of record NZ_CH724128.1, on the reverse strand, counting down.
CCCGTCATATCAAATACCAGACGGGCATGATCAGGTGCCAGCCACATTCTGACATTTTTAATATCAGCCGCATGACCCGATATACTCCCCATCAAAAGGAATAAACCGAACAGGTAAACTAACTGAGAGCGAATCATTCCGATCAGCATATAACTTAAGTATTCCCCTACTACTCAGATACGGCTGTTTCTAGCTTATCGGCCATAGCTTGACCAAGTTCAGTCTGAGCTGTCCAATGCAACTTCCGCCCCTGCCCTTCTAACTCAATACTTAATAACAGATCGGCCTGAGGCAAAATACCGCGCCCTTTATCTGGCCATTCAACCAAACAGAGCGCCTGCTCATCAAAGTAATCACGAATTCCCAGAAACTCTAATTCTTCTGGGTCACTCAGGCGATACAGATCAAAATGATAGACCTGCTTATCCCCTATAGCGTATGGCTCAACCAGCGTATAGGTTGGACTCTTAACCGAACCTTGATGACCACAGCCACGCAATATACCGCGACTCAGGGTCGTCTTACCCATACCCAGGTCACCTAAAAGAAAGATCACACCATGCGCATCAGATGCATCAGCAATCACCTGGCCAAACGCAACCATTGCCTCCTCATCAGGCAATACCACAGAACCCGTACTACTCATATTTCCCGTTTATCACTCCTGGAATTGCTGCAAACAGATCCGACGCCAGCAATCCTCTTTCACCTTGTTTTTCGACAATCTTATCAGCTGACCTCGCGTGAACATATACCGCAAGTCGCGCGGCCAGCTCAGGACTCAACCCCTGAGCCATAAAAGCACCGCAGATTCCGGAAAGCACATCACCCATGCCTCCGACAGCCATGCCGGGATTACCTGCATTACAAAGGTAAACAGCCTCACCCGCACAAACCAATGATCCGGCTCCTTTTAACACAACACTGCCACCGAGACGATTTTGCAGCTGTTCCACTGAGGCAAAACGATCCTCCTCAATCTCAGCCACGCTCGAGCGCAATAGCCTGGCAGCTTCACCCGGATGCGGGGTACAGATCCAGTTATCTCGAGGCCTCAATAGCGATTTATGCCGGTCAGACAGCAAGTTAAGCGCATCCGCATCTAAAACCATCGGTTTATTACTCGCAAAAGCCGCACGCAACATCTGATCCGACCAAGCATTCTGCCCGAGCCCCGGACCTATAACAATAATTTCAGCTTGCTCTAGTAATGGCGCTAATGCTCCCGTTGACTCCACAGCGTGAACCATCACCTCTGGGCAACGCACCAGAGAGGCAGTTACATGAGCCTCACGTGTCGCCAGACTCACTAATCCTGCTCCGCTTCGCATAGCAGCCTGCGCCGCCAACAAAGCCGCGCCTCCCATGCCTGAATTCCCCCCAACAATCAGCACCCGACCAAAATTACCTTTATGGGCACTTCGAGAGCGCTGCGGGAGAAATTCATTCAGATCATCAGATGTGGTCCGAAACACATTGACCGGAATCCGATCGCACACCTCTTCAGGCACCTTAAGATCATCAAACAACAACTCCCCACAATGGTCGACCGCCTGGGAGGTTAGCAAACCACGCTTTAAACCAATAAAACTCAGGGTAAGATCAGCTCGGACAGCACAACCCAGGACTCTACCGCTGTCTGCACATAACCCAGAAGGGATATCCACAGCGACAACAGAGCGGGAAGACTGATTTATCTTATGAATAGCCGAGGCATAAGCACCACGCACAGCCCCACTCAGCCCAGTTCCCAGTAGCGCATCAACCACCAATTCCCCTTCAAAATCAATGTCATCAGCATAAAGTTGATACTCGGGATCGATAGCTTGCAGTTGTACCCAGGCCTCTTTTGCTTCACCTTTAAGTTTGTCTGCAAAATCATTCTGCCCGACACACAGTAGCTGGACCTTCACGCCCTTCTGACGCGCCAGTAAAGCAATCACAAACCCATCGCCACCATTATTCCCTGACCCACACAGAATTGTCATAGAACGGAGGGATGGGTATCGCTCGACGATTTCAGCAAAAACCGCATGCCCAGCACGCTGCATAAGGCGTATACCGGGTATAGAAAATTCCTCTATCGCAGTACGATCAAGTACGCGGGTTTGCTCAGCCGTGTATAATGGGGCTGGCAACTGAGATCGGTTTATAGACATCTGAATCACTACTGCTTTTTCTTTCATTATGAGTAATCCGCCCCTAAGGGAGCAAGTTTAAACTATGCCTACATTATCACCCGAAGCGCTTTCCCAGCTCGCTGATAAAATAAAACAGTGGGCATTAGAACTCGGGTTTCAACAATGCGGCATTACCGACTGTGATCTGACAGCAGAACAGGAACATTATAAAGAGTGGCTTAATCGACAGTACCACGGCGAGATGAACTATCTGACCAACCATATGGACAAGCGCTTTAATGCGGCCGAACTGGTACCAGGCGCCCAGAGAATCATCTGCGTGAGAATGGACTATTTACCCCCTGACACGCAGGCTCTGAACAACCTTGAAGATCCTGACCAAGCCTATGTATCCCGCTATACGCTGGGGCGTGATTATCACAAACTGATCCGTAAACGCCTTACCCAGTTAGGTAAGCGAATTGATGAAGAGGTCGGCTGTAGCGTTTACCGTGCATTTGTAGACAGTGCACCGGTACTTGAGCGCCCGCTAGCCGAAAAAGCCGGCATTGGCTGGCGCGGCAAACACACTTTGGTTCTTAATCGCCACGCAGGGTCACTTTTCTTCCTCGGCGAGCTTTTCATAGACCTACCACTACCACTGGATCAACCGATAACCGAGAACCATTGTGGCAAGTGCACCGCCTGCATGGATGTTTGCCCGACGGCGGCTTTCCCTGCGCCCCACTTACTGGATGCCAAACGCTGTATTTCTTACCTGACCATTGAGCATAGCGGCTCCATTCCTGAAGAGCTGCGCCCACTGATGGGCAATCGAATTTTTGGTTGCGATGACTGCCAACTCATCTGTCCCTGGAATCGCTTTGCCAATTTCACTCAGGAACAGGATTTCCATCCTCGTCAAAAACTTGATCAGAGCGAACTGATCAGCCTCTTTAACTGGAGCGAAGAGGAGTTTCTGAAAAGGACAGAGGGCTCTGCAATTCGCCGCACAGGCTATGAAGGCTGGCTTAGAAACATCGCTATTGCACTGGGCAATAGTTCTGGCGGGAAAGACACAATTACAGCACTGAAAGAAAAGACAGAACACCCCTCTGCCATAGTTCGTGAGCACGCTGAATGGGCTTTGGGCAATTTAGCTAGCCGCCAAGGGAAAGGGTTAGACCAACCACTGTCGCTCCATCCACGCAAGAATAAAGTCGCGCTATAAACGGCAGAAAAGCCAAATCTGTAATAAAAAATCTGGCAAAACGGGATATCAACGCGAAAAAGCCAATTTACTGGGCACTTTATGAAATAAAATCTACTATTAGCGCCCAAATTTCGCGCAAGATTATATTTGTTACTGTATAATTTCTGCCCCTGCCTTTTTTCGCCAGAATGGCGGGGTCTATACTGCCCTTAGCAGTTGATAACAAACGCACTTTCAGTAAAAGGTATAAAACTCCATGTTTTCTGAGTTAATGGCACCACCAGCGGATCCAATCCTTGGCTTGTCTATTAAATTCAAAGCCGACGAAAATCCGAACAAAATCGATCTTGGTCCTGGTATCTATAAAGACGAAGCCGGCAATACACCGGTTCTGGCTTGCGTTAAAACTGCTGAAAAACTCCGCGTAGACAACGAAACAACGAAAACCTACCTGGGTTCAGCAGGCTCCTCCCTGTTTAATGACAAGATCGCTGATCTGTTACTGGGCGAGCATGACATTATTAAACAAAATCGTATCCGTACAGTATCCACCCCTGGCGGCACAGGCGCACTGCGTCTTGCGGGTGAGTTCCTGAAAACCTGTAAAGCGGGTGCGACTATCTGGGTTAGCAACCCGACATGGGCTAACCATCAAGGTGTTTTCACAGCAGCCGGCCTGACTGTTAAAACCTACCCGTACTACGATTATGAAAACAAATGCCTGGACTTTGCAGCGATGACTGAAGCGCTGAAACAAGTTCCGGCAGGCGATGCTGTTCTATTACACGCATGCTGCCATAACCCAAGCGGCATGGACCTGAACAATGAGCAGTGGCAACAAGTTGCAGAATTAGCCAAAGAAAAAGGCTTTATGCCAGTGATCGACATTGCGTACCAGGGCTTCGGCAATGGTCTCGATGAAGATGCCTACGGTCTGCGCCTGATGGCTAACACCGTTGACGAGCTGATTGTGTGCAGCTCATGCTCTAAGAACTTCGGCCTATACCGTGAGCGTATCGGCGGTTGCTCCATCATCGGTAAAGACGCAGCTTCTGCAGACATTATCGGCGCAGTGCTAAACCGCGTTGTACGTGTTCTGTATTCTATGCCACCTGCACATGGCGCAGCGATTGTTGAAACAATCCTAAGCTCGGAAGAGCTGTCCGCTCAGTGGCACGCAGAACTGAAAGAGATGCGCGATCGCATCAACGGAACACGCCAGCTCTTGGTTGAGAAACTAGCTGAAAAAGGCGTTACTCAGGACTTTAGCTTTATCACGCGCCAAAACGGAATGTTCTCATTCCTGGGCATCGATCAGGCACAGGTAACCCGCCTACAGGACGAGTTCAGCATCTACGTTGTGGATTCCAGCCGCATCAACGTGGCAGGCATCTCTCAGTCAAACGTTGATTACCTGACTGAGTCCCTGGCTAAGATTCTATAACCGAGCCTAGAGTCAGATACAAAAAAGCCGGATGCTATGCAACCGGCTTTTTTATGCCCAAATCCCAACCTTTAACTCAGGCCAGGAATCTCAAATCAAGTTAGACAATCTTTTCCGCAGTAACGATCACACCATCAGTATCTGCATACAGGTAGTCACCCTGCTTAAACTCAACCCCACCAAACGACAAAGCAATACCGCGCTCACCTGAGGTCACAGGGATCGATTTACGCGAACAAGTCCCCAGCGCAAATAATGCCACCGGAATATCCTTGATCTGGAAAGTATCGCGAATATAACCGTTAATCACGATGCCCGAGTAACTGTTCTGCTGCGCAAACTTCATCAGGTTTTCGCCCACAACTGCGAAGTATTCCTGATCAACATCCACTACAACAACCTTGCCTGCACCGTCTTCATCACGCAACAGGCCAATCAGATCAGAATTATTCTTATCTAGCTTGATAGTCACGATCTCACCCTGACAGTGCGTCGCACCACCAAAGTTGCTGTAGCCCGGCCCCAGCACCGCTACCTTTTCGCTGTGTTCATCACAGATATCTGCAGTGAAAAAAGTCATATTTGCTCCCTGAACGGTCAATTGCAGCGCATTCTATCACCCGGGGGCCAGATTTTGATAGAAAATCTTGGTAATATACGCACCCCAATTTACAGCGGACCACATTCTATGAAGGTAGTAACAGGCGTAGTTGGCAACGATATTCACGTAGTTGCCAACCGACTCATGGAGCTCTCCCTCAATGCCAGGGGGTATGAGGTATTTAATCTGGGTGTGAACACACACCTGGAAGAGTTTTTTGATGCGGTTGTAGAGACCGGCGCAAATATTCTGCTGATTTCATCTTTGAACGGCGAAGCTGAGGGCTGGAGCCGTGAGGTCAAAGCCCTGAAGTCAAAGTATAAGAATCTGGACGATCTGATCATGATGATCGGCGGTAACCTGGCGGTAGGTCGCGGTGACGCTGAAGAGATCGAGCGTAAGTATAAAAACTACGGTTTTGACCTGGTCTGCCACCAGATCGATCTGAATACCGGATTGGACTGGCTTGAAGAGTTTATTGAAAAGAGAAAGACGCAATGAGCCTGCTGCAAGAAGAAAGAGAGATCATCCTCAGCAATGAGTATGTAGATAACTTTGACTTCGACGAAGTTGAAGAGTTTGTTCGGAATGCCAGCAAAGATTTGTTCATTTCGCACCACTTTGCCAAAGCCGACAAAATGCTGGTCCAGCCACGTGGCGGCTTCCCTACCTACAAGCAGCAGTTTGACCTGTATGAGTTCTTCGTAGAATCCAATGTAGATGTGCTGCCGCTGACGATCGACTCGAACACCCGTCTTAACGACTACGGCACAGCGAAAAAGATGCTGCGCCTGAGTGAAGAAAACGAGATCGACATGCTGAACGGCTATCCGCTGGTTAACCACGGCTACCGAACGACTCGTAAGATGATCACCAACTTCAATAAGCCGGTCAGCCTGCGTCATGGCACACCAGATGCTCGCCTGCTGATTGAAACTGCTATCGCTTCAGGTATCTTCGAGATCGAAGGTGGTCCGATCACTTACCTGCTTCCGTACTCAAAAAACTTCCCGCTTGATAAAGCCTTTCTGTACTGGAAGTATGTTGAGCGTGTCTGCGCTAACTACTCAGAGCTTAATGAGCCAATTAACCGTGAATCCTTCGGTCCGTTAACAGCAACGCTAGTGCCACCTTCCATTACTATCGTGATCCAGTTGCTGGAAATGCTGCTGGCTCTAGAGGAAGGCGTTAAATCATTCTCGGTTTCCTTCTCACAGCAAGGCTCAATGAACCAGGACATCGTAACGGGTGCAGTCATTAAGAAACTGGCGCGTTTCTATGCTGAAGAGATCGGCTGCGGCGATGCTGCAATCCATCTGGTTTATCATCAGTGGATGGGCGCATTCCCGATGAACAAAGATTTCGCTGAGCAGTTGATCAACATGTCTACGGTAATCGCCTCTATGGTCGGTGCAGACAAGATCATCACCAAAACTCGCGAAGAGGCGACCGGTATCCCAACACCACAGGCTAATGCAAAAACAGTCGCTGATACGCAATACACACTGCGTATTCTTAATGGCTTACCTAATATCGTTGATGAGGAAGAGGAAGAGATCCTCACTTTGGAAGTTAAAGCGATTATGGAAGCAGTCTTCAACGATCCGGCTGATACACTGTGGCGTAAGGTATTTAACTCCATCAAAAATGGCGTTATCGACGTACCGTTCTCCCCGCACATTATTAATCACAACAATATGATTACTATCCGTGATGCGAATAAGAATATCCGTATCATCGACCGCGGTAACGTGCCGATCCCTGATCGCTGCTTCGAATATGAACGTGCCCAGTGCGACCTAAGCAAAGACACTAAAGGCATCGTAAACGACATCATTCACGATATAGGTATTATGCAATGAGCCAGGATAACGAAAAACTGCTGATTGATGTGGGCAGTACCTATTTCAAGCTAAGTACGCCGGATAGCATCGAGCAGCACTTCCGTGATTTCAATAAAGACATCCTGGATGATCTTCTGCAAAAAAGCGGCTCAACCATCGAGCGCTTTAACAAAGATGATGTGCACATCTGCTCTTCGGCAAATGGTGGCTTAAGTACACTGATTATCGGCCTGACTAACTCATTCTCTCTGAAGTATGCGACCAACATCGCGTTCAATTCAGGCATCAACATTATCGATACCCTGCTTTATCAAAATATCGCCGAGTACTCAGTACCTGGCGATCTGATCGATGTAGTTATCATCGTTGGCGGCATTGATTCCCACAGTAATATCTTCGGACAGGATCTGTACAACTACCTTGAGCAACTGAACTACTCAAACATTGTATTTGTCGGTAGTGAAAAGGATGCGAACAGCGTAGCGGCAAACATCGATAACCTGGCAGTACTGCCAAATGTTATCGATAATCGCCTGCATATCGTGGAAGAGCATCTCAAGGAGTATCTGACCAACCTGTACCAACAAGATATTATGGGTAAAGAGGATATTAAAAACCTCTATCAGATCACCAGTAACCAGATCTTCTCTACACCCTATGTGGTTAACCAGGCTTTACCGCATATCGATGCCAGCTACTCGGTAGTCAACCCGTTTATCCTGTTGGATATTGGCGGTGCAACAACCGACATTCACTACTCAAAAGATTTGGTCGATGACAATATCGTAACTGAGAACGAATTTGACCGTCTGGTATTCAAAAAGCTTGGGGTTTATAAATCCAAGCAGTCACTGATTTACGCGGCACAAAATAATGAGTTCACCTACGAACTTCTGACCCACCTTAAAGTGACAGAAAATATTTTTGATGAGCAGAGCGACAAAGCGACCAAGGTACTGATGCAATTGGCGATTTTCCTTGTTCTCTGCAAAATTTCCCACTACCGTAAGGCTTATATCAATCTGAAACTATTGGCGATCAACTCCATCATCATCACGGGCGGGATCACCAAAGTACTTTCAGTAGAAGAGATAGAAAACATTATTGCTTTCTTCTATCGCAAAATTCTGACGTCTGATCATAAGCCAGTAACGATTCTGGATAGCAACTACGATATCTGGACCCTCGGCGCGAAGGAAATTAAACATGTCGATTAACTGTATTCGTACCCTTTTAGAAAATGCGGTTGAGACTCACGGTAACAAGATTGCGGTTACCCATGAAGGTAAATCCATCACCTATGATGAGCTATTCAAGCGTGTAAACCAGGTCGCTTTCTATCTGCGCGAGCTGGACCTACCCAAAGATGCACGCATAGGTATCTATTCGAACAAAGGCATTGAACAGGTCATCGCTATTCTGGCGATCCTGTCAACGGATTACATCCTTGTGCCACTCACTCGTCTGCTGAAACCGGAGCAGGTTGAATACATCATCAATGACTGTGGCATCCAGTGCATCATCACCGATCGCCTGAAGCTGGAAAGCATTGAAGAGATCAACTTCGAAGGCCACGTTATCTCTTATGAGACAACCAGCAAAGATGTACCTTCCTTCGAAGAGATCTATAAGTACTACAACAAGCCATACGAATGTGACATCAGCGGCCATAATAACGCAGTTATCACATATTCATTTGGTCTGACAGGCACTCCGAAAGGGATTGTGATCTCACACCGCAACCTGATCGACTCTGCCCGCGTAGTCTCTCAGTACCTTGATTTGCAGGAAGACGACGTAATCTCCGGCCTGCTGATCTTTAATCTGGATTACGGCCTGAACCAGATCTTTTGCTCGCTCTATAAGCATGCAACATTAGCGCTCCACCGTTTCATTCTTCCGGAAGACTTTTTCAATCATCTAATGAATGACAAAGTAACGGTACTGCCGCTGATGCCGGTCAACATCTCTGAGATGTTCGATGACGAGATCAGCCGCATCCCAAGCCCTGAGCTTTTCGAGGATCTGCGAATCATTACCTCTTCAGGTGGAAACGTAACGGCGAAAATGATCAGCGACTGCAAGAAAACCTTCCGTAACGCAGAATTCTATTCTATGCACGGCCTGACCGAAGCATTCCGTTCGACCTATCTGGACCCGTCACAGGTTCAGATTCGTCCGGACTCGATCGGTAAAGCGATCCCTGATGTTGAACTCTACGTTATCAACGAAGAAGGCAAAGAGTGTGCACCCCGTGAAGTGGGCGAACTGATTCACCGTGGTGGCTATATCTACCGCGGCTTCTGGAATGCACCTAAAGAGAATGCCGAACGTTTCAAATCGATTCAGATTCTTAAGGATGTGATCAATCTGGAAGGACAGCTGACCGATGAAATCGTCGTTGCCACCGGTGACTATGTTTATAAAGATGAAGAGGGTTATCTCTACTTCGTATCCCGTCACGACGATATGATCAAAACCCGCGGCTTCCGTGTCTCACCTTATGAGGTCGAATCCGTTGTCGCGAAAAATATTCCTTCTATCGATCGTTGCGCAGTCTTTGGGCTGGAAAATGAGCTAATCGAAGAAGAGATCGTGATGGTTTATTCGGCAACCAGTGAACTGAGTGAAGAAGAGATTCTCTTCGAGCTTAAAAAGCACCTGGCGTCTTATATGATTCCAAGCAAGATCGTATACAAACGCTTCCTGCCACTGGTTCAAAGCGACAAGAATCGTGTCAATAAAGATGAGCTAAAGCGCGAACTTGCAGACAGCTAATCAAACCTGCATAAAAAAACGGGTCAGTAGTTAAACCACTGACCCGTTTTCTTTTTATACGCTATCGACTATCAGTCGAGCTTAATAAAATGCTCGCGGTAATGCTTAAGCTCTTCAATTGAATCGCGGATATCATCCAGCGCCAGATGCGAACCTTTTTTCACGACACCCGCTGCAACTTCAGGCTTCCAGCGCTTAGCCAGTTCCTTCAGCGAGCTAACATCCAGGTTTCGGTAGTGGAAGAACGCCTCAAGCTCTGGCATATATTTATCCAGAAAACGACGATCCTGGCCAATACTATTACCGCACATTGGAGACACACCCGCTTCCACATACTGTTTTAGAAACTCGATGGTTGCTTGCTCTGCTTCCGCTTCTGTCACAGTGCTCTCTTTTACACGCTGTGTCAGCCCCGACTTGCCATGCTGATTCGTGCACCACTCATCCATGTTATCCATAATCTCATCTGACTGGTGAATCGCCAGCGTCGGACCTTCAGCCAGAACATTCAGATCAGAATCGGTGACAATCGTTGCAATCTCAATAATTACATCGGTCGCTGGCTCCAGACCAGTCATCTCCAGATCGATCCAGATAAGATTATTTTTATCCACTTCAGCCTCCAACCACACTTAATAGACCCGCGTAGCTTTAACTCTGATTCGCAGGTTTCTTTACTTTCCCTTAGAATACATTACCTTCTAAGAACTTGCTTCGATATTCACAAGGATTATTAGCGTAACCCTCCGTTAACGCTAAAAAACTATGGCAAAACGTAAACTGACCCGCCGTCAAAACTGGCGTATCCAAAAAATCCAGGAAGAGCGTGCGGCACGTGCCTCCAAAAAAGATAAAGCGATCGATGATCAACTCGATAGCAGCGACCTTGGCCCTGAACAACATGGCCTGATCATCTCCCACTTCGGACGCACGGTAGACGTTGAAGCTACCGAAGGGAGCAAACAAGGCGAAATAGTCCGCTGTCATATGCGAACAAACCTTGGACAGCTCGTGACTGGGGATCGCGTTATATGGCGCGAAGGTAAAGAAAGCGGCGTCGTGGTTGCCAAGCTGGAGCGGAAAAGTGAGCTCCTGCGCCCGAACCCCTATGGTGATATGAAGCCTGTTGCCGCTAACATCGACTTTATTGTTATCACTGTTGCGGTTGAACCCACCCCTTATGCGAACCTTATTGATCGTTATCTGGTAGCAGCCGAGCTCAGTGGTATCGAGCCCATTGTTCTACTGAACAAGACTGATCTATTAAACGATGCCAATCGAGCAGGTATAGAGCAGATGCTGCAGCGCTACCGTGATATTGGCTATCAGGTTCTTTCAGCCTCCAGCGCTTCCGAAGAGGGCCTCAAACCTCTGAAAGAGCATCTGAATCAGCGAATCAGCGTTTTTGTCGGCCAATCTGGGGTAGGAAAGTCATCCCTTATTAATACCCTGCTACCGGGTGTTGATTTAAAAGTGGGAGAACTCTCAACTCAGACCAAAAAAGGCCGACATACTACAACGACAGCGCGTTTATTCCATTTCCCTGACGGTGGCGATCTAATCGATTCCCCTGGGATCAGGGAGTTTGGTCTGTGGCACATTGAGCCAGACGAAGTGATCAACGGCTTCACCGAATTAAAACCGCTGGCAGGGTTATGCCGTTTCCGCGACTGTAAACATGAAAAAGAACCGGGCTGCGCACTGAAAAACGCAGTGGAAGATGGCACAATCAGCGAACAACGCTGGAACAGTTACAAACACATTCTCTGTTCCATTGAAGAGCAAAATAGCTAATACTGGTCCATAGTAAACAAGAAGTTAGAGAGATCGGAGCGCAGATGTCAGAATCGCCGTATGGAGTTGAGGCTTGGGTTGAATATCTCAAAGATAAGCCTTTGCCGGTTAGAAATAGCGTCCTGCGTCGCCTGCAAAAGCAGCTCCGTGATCCTAATATTCCTCTCCAGGCTCTCAACAAAACGATTAAATCCGACCCTGTCCTCTGTTTACACATGGTGCGTAAAGCCTCTGAGCTACATACCAAAGTGGATTCAAAGGTTACCAGCATTGACCATGCTATCAGCTCACTAGGCCTGGACCACATTGAAGCCGTTCTAAAAGAGACCAAAGCACTCAAACTGAATCCATCCAGCGTTTCGCAAAAGATGTACTTCCGCTATATAGCGGTCAGCCATCATGCGGCAACCCAGGCACAGGACTGGTTACAAAAACGTCGCGCACCTTTTATCGAAGAAACTTACCTTGCGACAATGTTTTATGGCGTAGGCCACTGGATTCTATGGCAGCATGCAGCACTTCATATGAGTCAGATCCAGGTAAAGATTCGGGAAGACCGTACTGATGTAGTGCTGGCTGAAACTGATATTCTTGGCTGTACCATTCAGGAAATATCTCGTGGACTGATTGAGGACTGGAATGCTTCCGAACTCGCTTGCATCAGCCTTGAGCATGAGACCTCGCCGAACAAGAAAACCCTGGCTCAACTGCACCAGCGAGCCTTAGGCGATCCACGCCTGACCGATGAAGATCTCAGAGAGATTAATCATCTGGTTCAGGAAAAGTTCTTTCCGGTAAAACTGGCCAATTGGATCGCTTTGACTGCCAACCTTGGCTGGCGTGAAACAAAATCGATGAAGATCATCGATATTATCAACGATTTCCTTAAAGGTGAGATCGCGCAAACCATCTCTATGCTGCATGAAAACTGTGCAAAATCGGCACGTCAGTACCACGTAGCCGGCACCCTTGCTCCAGCCGCCGAGATGCTAATGATCCCTTCAGATAAAACGATCAACTACCGTTTATCTGAAAAAGAGCATCAACTGCTCGCAAAATCTATGCCCGCTGTTGAGAAGCCCAAAGTTGAGATCCCTCAGCCAGAACCTGAAGACAACGAAGATATCAGCCCTGTTATTCTCGAACCTAAACCAGAGTATCAGGATCAAAACATCTATGATCAGATATCAGAACGTTTCTTAAAGGGCTACGACTTATACACGCAACCAAAGCATGTTCTTCAGGGACTTATCCAGGGGATTAACCGCGGCCTGGGTTTTGAGCGGGTTTCAATGTTCTTAGTGAATAATAAAAGCCATTCACTCAAAACCGCTTTTTCCGTAGGATTCAATGACGATCACCCTTTAACCTCTTTCCAGTACGACCTTGAGATTCCAAGCTTATTTAAAAAGCTTAGAGATAAACCGGGCTGCATTCTGATAAAACCGGATAATATCGAACAGATGCGCCACATGCTCCCTGATGCATACCACAATTGGTGCCCTGAAAATGGCTTCCTGCTAATGTCACTGTTCTATGGCAAAACGCCCATTGCGATTATCCATGCTGACTATGGAGATGAAGGCCCGGAAATAAGCGATTTCCATCACGAACGGTTCCGCTATATCTGCTCAGCAGCAACCCTGTCACTAAAAAAACTACTGGTAAAAAAGTAGGCGCATTAGCATAAGCTTTTCAGGCCGACAGGAACCCAGTATTATCTCTCTCCCCATACTTCACGGAGAATTTCGATGAGCTTACCTTTATTGGTTGAGGCGACCGATCTCAGCAAGCATTTAGCTGACAGTAATTTGATCATCATCGACCTCTCCAGCCCGGAAAACTATGCTGCGGGACATATCCCTGGAGCGATACATCTGCCTTCGGCGCGATTACTAATGGGCGAAGGCCCTATCCCTAACAAATGCCCATCTGATCAGCAAATTGTGCAACTTTGCCAGGATATTGGTCTGGACAGTGATAAACAGGTTGTCGCTTATGATGACCAGAAGGGCCCCTGGGCTGGACGCCTGATGTGGACACTGAACATTGCCGATCATGAAAAATGCTCTGTGCTTAACGGTCAGCTGGACGCATGGAAAAAGCAGGGATTCGAGCTGGAACAAAGCGCTAATAGTGTCAATGCCAGTCAATTCCGGCCGAAAATCAATCGCGATCTAATCGCAGATGTAGATTTTATCCTCAACCACATTGAGGATTCGTCTCTGAGTATATGGGATGCACGCAGCGAACCGGAATATCTCGGCGATAAAGTCATTAATGCTCAGAAAGGCGGGCATATCCCCGGGGCTAACCTCCTGGAATGGACCGACTGTCTTATCAGCGAAGACGATCTGCGCCTTAAACCCGATGCAGAGATACTAGAACAACTGGCTAATCAGGGAATCACTCCGAATAAAACAGTCGTAACACATTGTCAGACTCATCGCCGCTCAGGCCTGACATATCTGGTCGCGCGCCATTTAGGGTTTAATGACATACGCTGTTACGACGGCTCCTGGTTTGAATGGGGCAATTTACCGCACACACCTGTGGAGAAATAATGAAAGGTTTTAAAGATAGTATTTTCATCGCGTTCCAACATATCGTACCGCAACACCTGTTATCCCGATTCGTTGGAAAGATTGCAGACTGCCAGACTCCCTGGGTCAAAAACAGTTTCATCAAGTGGTTTGCCAAAAACTATCAGATCAACATGTCTGAAGCCCGGGAAGAGATACCTACCAACTACCCAAGCTTCAATGCATTTTTTACCCGAGAGCTTAAAGAGGGTGCCCGAGAAATTGATGCAACTTCGGGCGGCATCGTCAGCCCTGCAGATGGCGCCTTCAGCCAACTGGGGTCTATTGACCATGGACGTATCTTTCAGGCTAAAGGGCGAGGTTATGGCCTGACAACCCTTCTGGGTGGCGATCAGGAACGTGCGGAGCAATTTATCAATGGTGAGTTTGCAACCATATACCTGTCTCCCCGCGACTATCACCGCGTACATATGCCAGTAGCAGGGACCTTAACCCATACGACCTACGTACCAGGCGATCTATTCTCGGTAAACCAAACAACCGCAGAAGGCGTTGACCAGCTGTTTGCTCGTAATGAGCGCCTGGTTGCTTATTTTGATACCGAGCATGGGCCCATGGCGATGATCCTGGTAGGCGCAATGATCGTAGCAGGTATCGAAACGGTTTGGGGTGGACAGGAAGCACCACGCTTGAAAAAGCCAATCCACACCCCATTTAATAATATGAACCCTGAGCCAATTCATCTTGAGAAAGGCGCAGAGATGGGACGCTTCAAACTAGGCTCCACAGTTATCCTGCTTTTCGGAAAGGATAAAATCGATTGGACGGAGTCACTACAGGCAGCAAGTCCAGTTAAGTTAGGCGAGCTTATCGCCACTAAGTCTGAACCTAAAGAAGAAGCTCCTACAGAATAACCACAAACTTTGTCAGCTGTCCTCGTTATTGTTTTCGCATACACTGGACAGCCGGCTAGTTACTAGGTACCCATTATAATGAGCGAACTGATCCAACTGTTAGAAGACAAAGGCCTTGAGCTGAACCCTGAAAAAAATAGCATCCTGAGCGACAGTTCAATCAAGACGCAAGTTATTCCTCTGATCCATCAACGGGTCTTATCAGTCAAAGGCCCTGATACCGAAAAATTCTTACAGGGACAGCTTACCTGTGATGTTGCAGAAGTATTCAGTCGCGGCAGCGCTTTGGGTGCACACTGTAATATCAAGGGCCATATGCTGAGCTTGTTTCGTCTATTAAAAGCAGGCGAAGAGGAAGTCTTGCTGCGCATGAGTCAGGATATCTTTGATTCAGCGGCGAACAACCTTAAAAAGTACATCGTATTTTCCAAAGCTGAAGCATCCGAAGTGAGTGATGAAATCTCTGGGCTAGGTATAACCGGACCAGGTGCTGAAGCACTCGTCGAACAGTTTTTCGGTAGAGCACCTAGTGAAGATAACGGCATTCTGCCACTCAGTAACGGTTTGGTCGTACGTGTACCCGGCAACCGCTTCGAGATCTGGATGGCAACTGCAGAGCTATGCGAATTGTTAAGCAAGTTACCTGACGAGGTTTCCATCGGCTCTACCGATGCATGGGTTTTAAGCGAAATTGAAGCAGGCATTCCGGATCTTCGCGAAGCGACGCAAGAAGCCTTTATTCCACAGATGACAAACTTCCAGGCACTGGATGGAGTTAGCTTTAAAAAAGGCTGCTACACCGGTCAGGAAATTGTGACTCGCCTTCAACACCGTGGTCAGCTTAAGAAGCCAATGTATCTTATCGAAGTCGGAGGCGATAAAAAGCCAATGGCTGGCGATGTAATCACTAGCCCGGACAAACCTAACGCAGGGCAAGTGGTCATTTCGGCACCGATAAATGGAGGCCGTTATAAAGCATTGGCCGTCATCGTAAAAACACTGGCCGAGAAAGGCGATCTATTGCTCAATGGCAGCGAGGTTGAACTAACCGACCTGCCTTATGAGCTTGATCCCAAGCTGTTCGAGCCCAAATAGTGCTCACAATCAAATAGTTTGCGCAGATAATTAGCAGTAGTTGACCTAAAGGGAAAATAGGGAGACACTGCTAATTCGTTAGTCTTATTTGCCTAAGGAGAGGCAAGTAGATGAATATTCAGGCACCTGGCAGTCCTAAAATCCCCCTCTTGCTTACGGGTGTCACCGCCACGTTGAGCTTCCTGCTGCTGGTATATATCCACTCCACTTCCCAAAACGCCTTACAGAAATATGTCCCATGGGTCGATGCATCCATGGAGATCAAAATTGAAGTTGCTCTGGCTCATCTGTGGCTCGAGGAGGTCATGTCAGGGGACAGCAACGAATCTATCGACGTAGTCAGAGATCATGTAGAAAATGCCAAATGGTATGCCATCGCTATTCTTGATGGCGACCAAAACGAGCAAGGCACTTTCCTCCCCTTACTCGAAACAGATCTGCGCCTTCAGGTTAACCAGATTCTCTATATGATCCAGCAATTTGATAAGGTGATCGAGGAGCGATACACCAGTGCAGTCGATGCGGGTTCAGGAAGTGATCTTGACCAGAGTTTTGATCTGTTATTCCTCAACATCATGAGTGCGACCGCCGAATTAGAGATGTCTTTGAAACAGCAGATCCATGAAGAGCACCAGGCACAGAACTCCCTGCTGTTAATGCTTATGCTAGCCATATGCACGATGACCCTGATAACGGGTTACGCAATTTGGCGCTTTACCAGCAACCGCTCTAAATACATCAACAAACTTGCGGTTGCCCATCAACGCATCTCCGAACAAAACGCTCAACTCAAAGAGCTCGCCCATACAGACCAATTAACCGGCCTGCCTAACCGTAAAATGCTGGAAGCTATTACTAATCAGGCGCTTAGTCGGGTACAGCGCAAACACAGTGTGCTCTCACTCACCTTTATTGATCTGGACTTCTTTAAGCCGATCAACGATGAATTTGGCCATAATGTGGGTGATAAAGTCCTCAGCAACTTTACCAAAGCGATCACTACCCAGTTGAGAGATGGCGATGTACTTGCCAGGCTTGCCGGCGATGAATTTATATTATTAATTCAGGAAGAATCAGAAGATGCACTGAAGGAAGCTCTGGATAATATAATCGCTCGCATCCAGCTACGTCTGGAAGAACCGATTATCAGCGCACCAAGCGAGATCCATATACGCTGTAGCGCGGGTACCGCATTCGCCCCAAGGGACGCGATTGAATTTGAAATGCTGCTACATTGTGCCGACCAGGCCATGTACGAAAGCAAGAATCGCGGGCGCGGTCAGCACTGTTACTATGAACCAGAAAGTATCGATCAGGCAGAACTACCTCTTGAGGCCAGCGATGCTAAACCTGATCTGGTAACTGCCACTGAATAGCCGTTCTTCCGGTCTGCTCAAGGTATGCATTAGCCTGACTAAAATGGCGACAACCAAGAAATCCTCGATGTGCTGAAAGAGGCGACGGATGAGGCGCCTTAAGAACAAGGTGCCGACTCTGATCGATACACGCGCCCTTCTTCTGAGCGTAGCTACCCCAGAGCATAAACACCACATTGCTGCAGCGCTCATTTACAACTCTGATCACTTCATCGGTAAATTGCTCCCAACCCTTTCCCTGATGGGATGCAGCATTACTCTGCTCCACAGTCAGCACACTGTTCAGCAGCAGCACACCTTGATTAGCCCAGCTCTCCAGATAACCATGGGTAACTGGCTGGATACCAAGATCCGAGTTCAACTCTTTATAGATATTGACCAGGGAGGGTGGAATCTTAACGCCAGGAAGCACAGAGAAGCACAATCCATGGGCCTGATTCGGCTGGTGATAAGGATCCTGACCCAGGATGACAACTTTAACCTGATCTAAAGGGGTTGCTTCAAGGGCATGAAACCAGCTTTCAGAGCGCGGATAGATAATCTTTTTCAGATCCTTTTCCTGACGCAGAAACTCTTTCAATTCAAGCATGTAAGGTTGTTCGAACTGGTCCGCCAGCTCAGCCTGCCAGGCAGGCGCATTTTCGAGTGCCATAAAGGGCCTTGTTATCCACCACAGTCTTTAATTTCACCAGGCCTAAGCTCTAAAGGCTCAGTGATTACCCGGCGATGCCAGACTGAATAATACCTCACTCTGCCCGGTGCATGGGAAACAATTCCCGAAATGATAATAGCCAGAAAGTAGATAAACGCATTGGGCTGATCAAACCACCAAATCACGCTGGACAGCAGAGCTAACTTCACCCCGATAGCGGTACCTCTAAGCTGAATTAGCCAGATACCGTCTGCATAAACTTCCATCCCCGCCATGATAAATCCACTAATGACCGTCACGACAAGAAATGGATACCAGGCAGCTTCAGGCTGCTGGTACAAATAAGCACCCGCCAACCCTGCGATACCTATCAGGTGCAGTGTTCGCATAGTGATACTTATCCAGCGCTTATAGGGAATAACGCGCTTTTCCGGGGGAAATAACCAGTCCATAGGATCAGTATATAGCTTTTATCTAATAAAACGATATAGACCCTTGGACCAATTTCAGGCACAAAAAAGGCCCTGATCGGGCCTTTTTATTAATCGCTACCTTCTGCTACTTAGCCGCGAGGGCGCATCGCAGGGAACAGGATTACGTCTCTGATAGACGGCGAATCAGTGAATAGCATGACCAGACGGTCAATACCGATACCCTCACCCGCTGTTGGTGGCAAGCCATATTCCAGTGCGTTGATGTAATCGGCATCGTAGTGCATCGCTTCATCATCACCCGCATCTTTCTCAGCAACCTGCTGCTGGAAACGCTCAGCCTGGTCTTCTGAATCATTCAATTCGGAGAAACCATTTGCCAGCTCACGGCCGCCTACGAAGAATTCAAAACGATCCGTAATGAATGGGTTCTCATCATTACGGCGCGCCAGTGGAGAAACTTCCGCCGGATACTCAGTAATAAAGGTAGGCTGATCCAGACGATGCTCTACTGTTTTCTCGAAGATTTCAATCTGAACCTTACCCAGGCCCCAACTATCTTTTACATCGATATCCATACGCTGCGCAATCTGGCGAGCAGCAGTTTCATCTGCCAGCGCTTCAGCAGTGATATCTTCGTTGTAGTGCAAAATAGAATCGAAAACACTGATACGACGGAAAGGTTTTTCCAGGTCATACTCAAATGTTTCCAGCACTTCACCTTCGTCATTACGTACTGTATTAACAATCGTCGTTGTACCCAGCACATCCTGAGCAACCGTACGTAGCATATCTTCCGTCAGGTCCATCAGATCACGGTAATCCGCATACGCCTGGTAGAATTCGATCATTGTGAATTCTGGATTGTGGCGTGTTGAAAGCCCTTCGTTACGGAAGTTACGGTTGATTTCGAAAACACGCTCAAAGCCACCCACAACCAAACGCTTCAGATACAGTTCTGGCGCAATACGCAGATACATATCACGATCCAGCGCGTTGTGATGCGTGATAAACGGACGTGCAGTCGCACCACCTGGAATCACCTGCAGCATAGGTGTCTCAGCTTCAATAAAGCGACGCTCAGTCAGATAGTTACGGATACCGGAAACGATCTTTGAACGCATTTCAAAGACTTTGCGGGAATCTTCGTTAGTAATCAGATCAACGTAACGCTGACGATAGCGGATCTCAGTGTCCTGCAAACCTTTATGCTTGTCTGGCAGAGGACGCAGGTTTTTCGTCAGCAACTGGTATTCGCCCAAATCAACGTAAAGATCACCTTTACCTGATTTGTGAAGCTCACCGGTCACACCAATGATGTCACCCAGATCCAGACTTTTCGCAAACTTACGCGCTTCTTTATTCACATAGAACTGAATACGGCCTGTCATATCCTGAATAACGCCGAAAGCGCCACGGTTCAGCATAACACGGCCAGCAATGCTGACTTTGATGCCTGCTTCAGCCAGCTCTTCCTTCGATTTATCGCCGTACTTCTCTTGCAGATCCTGCGCATAGCTGTCACGACGGAAGGTATTTGGGAAAGCATTACCCTCTTCGCGAAGGCCGTTAAGTTTCTCACGGCGCTCTGCAATCAGGCGGTTTTCATCTTGCTTCTGAGTGTTATCAGACATCGGTGTGGTAAACCTTTAATTTAAAAATTCTTAAAGACCAGCTTTCAGGCTGGCTTCAATAAACATATCCAGATCGCCATCCAGCACTTTGTCACAGTTTGAGCTCTGTACACCCGTGCGGAGGTCTTTAATTCTCTGATCATCCAGGACATAAGAACGAATCTGGCTACCCCAGCCGATATCCGCCTTATTATCTTCCTGTTCCTGAGCCGCTTCAGTACGTTTCAGCATCTCAACTTCATATAACTTAGCTCGCAGCTGCTTCATACAGGTATCTTTGTTCTGATGCTGTGAGCGCTGAGCCTGACTTTGTACCACGATACCAGAAGGCTCGTGGGTAATACGTACCGCAGACTCGGTTCTGTTTACGTGCTGACCACCTGCACCCGATGCACGGTATACATCGACGCGCAGGTCTGCAGGGTTAATTTCAATATCAATATTGTCATCGATTTCGGGAGATACAAATACCGATGAGAACGAAGTATGACGACGGCCGCCCGAATCAAACGGAGACTTACGCACCAAACGGTGCACCCCGGTTTCCGTACGCAGCCAGCCAAAAGCATACTCGCCTTGGAAACTGATCGTAGCCGATTTAATACCAGCCACATCACCCGCAGAACACTCCAGCAGCTCGGTTTTAAACCCTTTATCTTCACCCCAGCGCAGATACATACGCAGCATCATCTCAGCCCAGTCCTGTGCTTCAGTACCACCGGAGCCCGCCTGAATATCCAGGAATGCGTTATTTGGGTCAGCTTCGCCCGCGAACATACGGCGGAATTCCAGCTGCTGCAGACGATCCAGCATCGCAGTCACGTCACTTTCGACTTCAGCGACTGTATCTTCGTCGTCTTCTTCCACTGCCATATCCAACAGATCACGCGTATCCGCAACGCCCGCGGTCAGATCATCGATTGTGCCTACAACCGCTTCTAACGTAGAACGCTCTTTACCTAATTTCTGCGCGTTTTCCGGATCATCCCAAACAGCAGGATCTTCAAGCTCGCGGCTTACCTCTTCAAGACGTTCTTGCTTGGTTTCATAATCAAGAAAACCACGCAGCGCTTCGGTGCGCTCTTTGATATCTTTGAGGTTATTAAGAATCGGGTTAATTTCCATGGTAAAGAATCGTAGCCAGCAGTTTAAAAAAGGGCAGTATTTTACCGAAAATAGCCCCATAACACTACAGATAAGACAACATATCTAAGATATTTGATCCACATCTGGTCAGCGCTGTACAGAAGGCTCTACAATTAAAATCAGTCTGTGCCGAATGGATCCGATCATGGTCTTAAGATACCTCCCTGCTTTGCTGCTGCTATTGCTGTCATCATCAGCATGGGCATTTACAGGGAAAGACCCTCTCCTACTGGTAGATCTGACCCATTCGCTCTTCGGCATAGCTGCTGTGGCAATCTTTGTTATCGGGTATTTATTCGTATTAGGTGAAGAGTTTATCCACCTGCGTAAATCAAAGCCTATTATGGTTGCCGCTGGCCTTATCTGGCTTTGTACCGGTATTGCTTACGCTCTAACCGGCGATACTCTGACCGCCGGTATGGCAGCGCGGCAGTACATACTTGAGTACGCTGAGCTGTTCTTGTTTCTGCTGGCTGCAATGACTTTCATAACCACGATGGAAGAACGCTTGGTTTTCGCTGCTCTGCGCTCCTGGCTAGTTGTACAACGTTTCTCTTTACGCAAAATTTACTGGATAACCGGCGGCCTGGCGTTTGTCATTTCACCCATTGCAGACAACCTATCCACGGCGTTACTGATGGGAGCGGTGGTGATGGCGGTTGGCAACCATTACCATAAATTTGTGACCGTCGGCTGTATAAACATTGTCGTTGCCGCCAATGCGGGCGGGGCTTTCAGTCCCTTTGGGGACATCACCACACTGATGGTTTGGCAAAAAGGCCTGGTCGAATTTGAACAGTTCCTGCAGCTGTTCCCGGCAACCGTGATTACCTGGCTGATCCCTGCAATCATCATGAGTCGCTGCATAGAAGATGGACCGCCCTCAGGTGAAACCAATCGTTTACATATGAAGAAAGGCGCAGTCACTATTATCTTCATTTTCCTGTTTACCATCACATTGGCGGTACTCTCGCACAGTACTCTGAATTTACCACCGGTTCTGGGCATGATGACCGGTTTAGGTATTTTGAAGCTTTTTGGCTTCTATCTGAGTCAGCACGAACCGATCGTCCATGAACAGGGCCACATTTCCCACCATCATCGGGACAACATCCAAACCCATAAGCATATGAAAGGTGATCATGGCGACGTGGTCAGGCGCTTCAATATCTTCAAAGTGGTAGAGCGTTCCTCATGGGATACACTGATGTTTTTCTACGGAGTAGTTCTCTGTGTCGGAGGGCTGGCAACACTGGGCTATCTAACCGTACTTTCTCAGCTAATGTATGGTGGGTTCGGTACAACGCAGGCCAACATTCTGGTCGGCATCGCTTCAGCGCTGGTCGATAACATCCCGGTCATGTTCGCAGTGCTCAGCATGGAACCGCAGATGGATCTGTCTCAATGGTTACTGGTAACACTCACCGCCGGAGTAGGCGGCTCACTTCTATCCGTGGGTTCCGCTGCAGGTATCGCTTTAATGGGGCAGGCTCAGGGCGTCTACACTTTTGTAAGCCATCTAAAATGGAGCTGGGCGATCGCCATCGGTTATGCCGCAGGCATTATCACCCATATGTATCTGCACAATATGTTCTGAGTTACAGGCCAAACCCTTTAACGACTTGCTGGCTCCAGCGAGCGACACGCTCTTCAGTTTCACTGCGCTGGCAATCTTCATCTATGGCCAGACCTACAAACTGACTTTGATCTTCAGTAAGCGCTTTGGATGCTTCGAAGTCATAACCGTCTGCAGACCAGTAACCAACCATAACCGCACCACGCTCCTGCATTTTATCGTGCAACAAGCCCATCGCATCGAGAAACCATTCAGCATAACCAATCTGATCACCCAGACCAAAGACTGCACAGGTTTTTCCCTCAACATGAACGGCATCAAGCACATCCCATAGGTCAGCCCAGTCTTCCTGTAACTCGCCAAAATCCCAGGTTGGGATACCAAGAATCAGGTGCTCATACTCACTCAACCCATCCAGACCATCAGCAGCGATATCGATGTGATGAATTTTATCACTACCGATCTGTTCAATAATCTGCTCTGCAACGGTCTCAGTATTGCCCGTGGTAGACCCATAAAAAAGGCCGATTGGTTTAGTCATTTTTTGCCCTAACAAACAAAAAAAGCAGCCTGCGGCTGCTTTTAACCTTCTGATAAATTACTTGTTGAATGCGTCGAAAGTGGACTGCGCAACATCCTCAATCTCGGATCTGGCATCTTGCAACGCTTTCATATTCTGCTCACTCGCGCATTTCAGAGTGTCTTCCAACTCTTTCGCATACGCTCTCTGAAGCTCAACCAGATCGCTGGGCGACTGGCACTTCTGCATCTCTTTGGTCTGCTGGATGGTCGCCTCAATACAGGATTTTGTGCATTCCATCTGCTGACGCGTCAGCTCTTCAAGCATCTTGGTCTGAATATTAACCAGCTCTTTGAAAGGCCCCATAGAATCTGTAATTTTTTTATTCATATCTTGGAACATATCACCACCTTCCCTACTCTCACAGGAGAAACTGCTTTCCCACTTCAAATTTCCGTATAGCGCGCAGGAATTATTTATATCTATCCTTATAATAAAGCACTCTACGAGATGAATGGCAAAGCTTATCTTGCCTCCATGATACCAAATATCAACGCACAGGATGCTGAAAAATGCGACTTTTACACACTATGCTCAGGGTAACTGACCTTAAAGCATCAATAGAGTTCTACACCGAGTTGATGGGCATGCAACTGCTTCGCAGCAAAGACTATCCAGAAGGAAAGTTTACTCTGGCATTCCTTGGCTATGGAGATGAAGCTGAACATACCGCGCTGGAATTAACGCACAATTGGGATACTGATGCATATGATCTGGGTAACGGTTTTGGTCATTTAGCCATAGAAGTCGATGATGTCTATGCCGCCTGCGACGCAATCAAAGCGAAAGGGGGCGAAGTTGTTCGTGAAGCAGGCCCCATGAAACATGGCAGTACAGTACTCGCTTTTGTAAAAGATCCCGACGGTTATATGATTGAACTTCTTGGTAGCAAAAGAAGCGATTAACCGAGTGACCGGTCAAAATATACATATTTTAATTGTTGAAGATGAACCCAGTATTGCGGATAACGTCTCTATCGCCCTGCAGTTAGATGGGTTCACCTCGGAGCACTTCATTCTCGCTCAGGAAGGCTTAAACGCTCTGCAAAACAGCCGTTTCGATCTGGCCATTATTGATGTAGGTCTTCCAGACTTTAACGGCTTTGAACTTTGTAAGCGTATTCGAGAGTTTTCCAATATACCTATTATATTTCTCACGGCCCGCTCAGATGAGATCGACCGAATACTGGGCCTTGAGTTGGGTGCTGACGATTACGTTACAAAACCATTCAGTCCAAGAGAACTCAGCACCCGGGTTAAAGCGATTTTACGCAGAGTAGCGCCGTCTGCTTCAACAGAAAGGTCTGACACTTTGATTCTGGATCAAAAACGCGCCTGCATTTTCTATCGTGAACAAAAACTTCCGCTAACCCGCATCGAATACCTGCTCCTCAGTAAAATGCTCAACAATCCTGAACAGGTCTTCAGCCGCGAACAATTGATGCAAGCAGCCTGGGATCATCCAGAACACAGTTTAGATCGAGCCGTTGATACCCATATAAAAACCATTCGCGCCAAGCTGAATGAGTTCAATCCAGATCAGCAGCTCATAAAAACCCATCGTGGTCTGGGTTACAGCCTGGTACTCGACGAATGAAATTCGGCCTGAAGCTATTCTTAAGTTATGCCGCCATTCTCGGATTAGGGATATATTTCTTCCTCAACTCGATGCTACTGGAGATCAAACCTGGCTTACGCCAATCCCTTGAAACCGCCCTGATCGACAGCGCAAACCTTTTAGCTGAAGTGGTTGCCCCAAACGATACCGACACACCTATCAGAGTTGAGCTTATCGGACCTGCCATAGAAAAAACACTGCAACGCCCGCTAAATGCAACCATCTGGAATCATGCAAAGACTCAGGCCAACCTGCGTGTTTACATCACCAACGAACAAGGGATTGTGATCTATGATTCCAGCAAGCTAGCGGTAGGCGAGGATTACTCTCAATGGAATGATGTCTATCTCACCCTACGTGGAAAATACGGCGCCCGAAGTACCCAGGAGAACCCTAAGGATCGCTTCAGCTCAGTGATGTATATTGGTGCGCCTATCTATACCACGACCCAGCAGGGTGATAGAAAAATTGCTGGCGCTCTCAGTGTTGGAAAGCCTAACGTCAGTGTCGAGCCCTTCTGGCAAGCAGCCAGAGACAACATTCGCTCTAAAGGCATGTGGTTGCTGATCGCCGCGGCCTTTGCCGGTGCGTTACTCGCCACCTGGCTAAGCTTAAACATTCATCGCCTTGTCGCTTATGCACGCAGTCTCAGCCAGGGGGAAAAACTATCGCCGCCCAATATCAGTGATCCCGATCTCACCCAACTTGCCCAGGCCATGGATGAGATGCGTAGAGCGCTGGATGGTAAAGAGTATGTAGAAGAATACACCCTGAACCTCACGCATGAGATGAAGAGCCCTCTAACAGCGCTACAGGGAGCCGCCGAACTCATTAACCTGACCGAAGATCCACAATCCAAAATACGTCTAGCGCAAAACATCAGCCAGCAAACAGAACGTCTTAGGGCGCTAGTCGATGAAGTATTAGCCCTTGCCCGTTTAGAAAACCGTTCTGAGCTGGAGATGCAAAAACCGGTAGATCTGGGTGAGATCATTCATCATGAGTGCCACCAGCTGGCTCTGCGCTTTGAAGAGCAGCACATTACCCCCAAACTCGGTATCGACAATAACCTGCGAATCAAAGGTGACCCCCTACTGCTTAGCCAAGCAATCAGGAACCTGCTGGAAAACGCGCTGGACTTCAGCCCTAAACATAGTGAGATCACTTTAAGCGCTTTTTCCGAAGGCAATCACACCGTGCTAACCATTGAAGATCAAGGGCCGGGAATCCCCGATTATGCAACCGAGCAAATATGGCAACGCTTCTATTCATTGCCACGCCCCTCGAGTGGTCAGAAAAGCACAGGACTGGGGCTGTGCTTCGTAAAACAGATTGCCGATCTTCATAGTGCCGAAATTCAGCTGCATAACAGCAAGGAAGGCGGCACACTCGCAAGATTCACATTCCACACACAAAACACATAATCGCAACATCAGCTCCCCACATTGACTGAATAGACTGCCAGTAAAAGTAATATTTCTGGAGCCTGATATGTCTAAGCGAATAACCCTCAAACTCATCATTATTGGATTTCTTGGCCTGCTACTATGGATCCCCTTGTTGCTTGAGCAAGGAGTGATCTATGAACGAATGAGCTACAGGGATCAGGTAATACGCGATATCGCAAGTAAATGGACGGGACGGCAAACCATCACCGGGCCTGTAGCCATCATTCCATGGCAACTCGATTACAGCGAATCCGTCTGGGACGATAAACTTAAAACCTACCGTCAAGTGAATAAAAAGAAACAGGGTAGGTATCTACTCCTGCCAAACCAGTTCACTGCGGATACAGAGATCAGCAATTCGACACGAAGCCGGGGTATCTATCAGATTCCTGTGTATAACGGCACTATTGCCATGGCGGGAAAATTTTCCAACCAACCTCTGTTGAAATTTAAAAAACAGATCGAAGAAAAAAACAAAGGCCAGCTGAGCTGGGGGCAAGCCAACTTAACCCTAATGATTTCGGATATGCGCGGCATTGTTTCTGAACCCGAATCAGAATGGGGAGGCAAACCAATTCAATTCACCCCAGGTAGCGCGATCAATTCAGCTCCACAAGGCATTCAGGCAGAGGTTTCAGGCTGGTCCGATAACTTAGCTGAACAGATTACCTTTAGTATTGATATGCAATTTAAAGGCATGGAGAAACTATTAATTACCCCTGTTGGGGCTAACAGCGCAATCACCATGAAATCAGACTGGCCACATCCTAGCTTTACCGGCCGCCACCTGCCCACCAGCTATGAAATCAGCGAACAGGGGTTCAGTGCGCAATGGAATACATCCCCGTTTTCAGGCGACCTTGATTCCGTGCTTAACGATTGCCAGCGAAACAACTACTGTGATTTCAGCGCCCATGCGATCGGCGCAGAATTTATTGACCCGGTAGATATGTATTCTCAGGCAGAGCGCTCTATTAAATATGGACTGCTGTTCATCGCAGTAACCTTTATGCTGTTTTTCCTATTCGAAGTCCTTAAAAAGCTGCAGATTCATCCGATTCAGTATGGCATGGTAGGCTTGGCGCTTGCTCTGTTTTATCTGCTACTGGTATCCCTTAGCGAGCATATCGATTTTATCTGGGCCTACATCATCGCCACGATAGCCTGCTGTACTTTGCTGGGGGGCTATCTTAGCGCGGTATTACAAAGCCGCAGTCGCGGATACTGGTTTTCAGCAGGCATTGCAGGGCTGTATGCACTGCTATACATGATTATCTCTTCGGAAGACTTCGCACTATTGATGGGAACCTTACTGATCTTTATCACCCTGGCGGTTGGCATGATGACCACACGTAAAGTCGATTGGTATCAGTTGAATCAGAAACCTCAGTCATTAGCTAACGACATGCCTGAGACCGAAGACACAGCTGCAGAGAGAAACAGCCAATAAGCTTAAAGTTCGGGGGCGGTTTCAACTGCCCCCACGACTCGGTTACGTCCAGCGCCTTTAGCCTCATACAAACAATCATCAGCTCTTTTAATCAGCGCATCCAGATCTTTATCTGAATCATCAGCAATCGCAAAACCGATGCTGGTCGTAATTGAGACCGTTTCGTCACCCAGATCAAATCCGGGCTCGACAAGCCTCACTCTCAACCTTTCCGCCACAGAGTAAGCATCACAGTTCGTGATCTCAGGAATCAGGACAATAAACTCCTCCCCCCCGTAACGCCCGATTTCAGAGTAACTGCGAAGCTCCTCCCTTAAGCGACCAGCCACACGCCTTAACAGTTCGTCACCCGCCAGATGACCGTAGTTATCATTAATTCGCTTAAAATGATCCAGATCCAGCATTAGCAACGCAAATTTACGTGCATCAGGACCGCCTCGTTTAAATCGCTGCCACTCAGCTTCCATTCGGCGGGTAATCTCCGCTCGATTATAAAGCCCGGTAACGCTATCAACGGTCGCCAGCGTTTCTAACTGATACTGCTGGGAGATAAGCCGCTTAGCCGCTTTACGCATAAACGCGAAGGCTGTAGTGATTATCCCCAGAACAATCAGAGCCAGCCCCCCGACAAAGAGCGCAACCCCTTGCTGAACTTCACCACGAAACCCTGACATATCCTGATAGATCTCGAAGGCGCCAATGACCTTACCTTCCGGGTTTTTCATCGCTACGTAGCTTTCAACCACATCAACATCAAAGCGCTCTTCATGGGTCAGGTCACGGAACTGATCTTTGTGCTGAATCAAAGAACTTGCTCCGCCATTCAAGGCGACTTGAAGTTCTGCATTCTGGCTAGCGTCAGTCCCAATAATTCGCATATCGGTACTGTAAATAACGATTCCTTTCGGGGAGAACATCTTAATTTTAACAATGCCATAAGGCTGAATGAACGCTCTCAACGTTCGATCCAGGCTCATGATATCCGGAGGTAACAGAGGCGCTTTAATCAGGGCTGCGTCTAATTCGGTACGGTGAGCATTAATGATGGAAGATGCGAGATTAACCGCGTTAGATTCGGCAAGTCGAACCACGTAGCGTTCGTAGATAAGACTGGCCGCATAACCACTCAACACCAGAACCAACACAGAAGAGAGGATAGCAATGGCACAAAACCGACGCAGGAAAAAATCTAAAGATGAAGACAGCTTTCTGGGATTCATATACCAGACCTCTCACTACACCACCCTGGTATAACTTCCCTTCCTCTGGATAAAGCTTAGCAAACGACCGTTCATACTGAACATTTTTTTGGCGATGGGCTATACCCTAAAAGCAGCATACTAGTTGTGGTAGGTAAGAAAGTTGGCGAACTGATCGGCAGGTACCGGCTTACTTCTCAGATAGCCCTGATAGTAATGGCAATTTTTGCTACGAAGAAACGCCAGCTGCTCCTCTGTCTCGACACCTTCTGCCAGCACCTGAAGTCCTAAGCTATGCCCCATAGCAACGATGGTTGCAGCGATAACCATGTCATCTTTGTCAGCAGGAATATCATCAACAAAAGACTTATCAATTTTCAGTACATCCAGCGGGAATTTCTTCAGGTAAGCCAAAGAGGAATAACCAGTACCAAAATCATCAATAGCAATACGTACTCCCAAAGAACGGAGGCTGTCCAAAAGCTGGATAGATTCTTGCTCCCGCTCCATAAGAGCACTTTCAGTGATTTCTAACTCCAGATATTTTGCTTCAAGCCCTGTTTCTTCCAGAACATTAGCAATCACTGGGCGAATATCAGAATGGCGTAGCTGCACTGCAGATAAGTTAACTGCCAGCGCAAAGGGTTCACAGCCTGCATCAAGCCAGGCCTTTAACTGGGAGCAACCCTGTTTGAGTACTAACAAGCCTATATCGTTAATCAGGCCTGTCTGCTCAGCAAGAGGGATAAATTCATTCGGACCGATCAGGCCATGTTCAGGATCATTCCAGCGCACAAGTGCTTCAGCACCCACCAACTTACCCGTAGCGATGTGAATCTGTGGCTGGTAATAAACTTCCAGCTCATTCCTGGCAATGCCTTTGATTAGTCTGGCTTCAAGATCCAGGCGCTTTCTGGCATCCCGCGTCAGTTCCTCAGTAAAGTAATGGAAACGACCACGCCCTTCCGACTTGGCTCGGTATAACGCGGCATCAGCATGCTGCAGAAGCGCCTGAGAATCACCGCTCTGCTCAGGAAACAGGCTGATTCCTACGGAACCACCAATAGCGACCTCATAACCATTACTGATATTCCAGCTTTTCGCCAGCAGCGAGGTGACTTTACTCGCCACTTTGCCGGCATCTTCCGGGTGCTGAATATCTTCAAGAAGAATGGCAAATTCATCCCCTCCCATCCGGCAAACCAGGTCTACCTCCCGCAAACCTTCTTTAAGAATGCTCGCCACCTGCTTAAGAAGTTCATCACCCGCAGAATGACCAAAACTATCATTTACATCCTTAAACCGATCCAGATCCAGAAGTAATAAAGCCAGGGAAGTATTTTTACGACGAGCCTGCGCTAATGCCTGATCAAGACGGGTTTGCAACATCAATCGGTTAGGTAAACCGGTCAACATATCATGATGAGCCAGATGATTGAGTTTCTGTTCCGACTCCTTCAACTGCGAGATATCAGAGAACACTCCAACGTAGTGATTCACCCGGTTATCATCATCTTTAACGGCACTGATACTTAACCATTCAGGATAAGTCGTACCATCTTTACGACGATTCCAGATCTCCCCCTGCCAGCTCCCAACATCATTAATGCTTTCCCACATCTCATGATAAAACTCAGCGCTGTGGCGACCCGACTGGAGGATTTTCGCCGGCTGCCCAATCACCTCATCTTTGCCATATCCAGTCAGCGAGCAAAATGCCTCATTAACCATCTGGATCTGACCATCAACATCGGTGATCATCACCCCTTCATTGGTACTTCCAAATACCGCAGCAGCCTGACGAAGGCGATCTTCATAATTAATTCGCTCGGTAACATCGCGCAGGAAAACAAAGAACCGTCCCCCACCTCCAGACCAGTAAGTAGCATTCACTTCAACATCATAAATATCACCGTTTTTGCGACGATGCTTGGTCAGGAATCGCTGCCCACCCTGATGTTTTATCAACTCAATCCGCTTTTTAGTCACATCCGGAGTTTCGATGGCATCCAGATCACCAATGCTCATCGACATTAACTCTTCGCGACTGTAGCCCGACATTTTCGCGTAAGCTTCGTTTACATCAAGAAAACGGGCTTGCTGGTCAACAATCCAAAAGCCATCTTGTGAGGTAGTAATAATACTGAAATAGGTTTCAGCGCTCTCTTTTAATGCCTCAGAAGCAAGCCTTTGCTCAGTGATATCTTCGAGGATCGCCAGAAAACCGTGCTCTGTAGTTACCCCCGATGCGGTAATCAGTTTTGTTTTACCCTGCTTACAGATCACCTGATATTCAGCGGCTGGGATGGTGTGGTTGCCAGACTTAGCCCCATCTAACGAGTGCCCCCAACGCGTTCTGACCTGATCGCGGTATTCTTGTTGGGGGTGGGCCTTAATAAACCAATCTTCCAAAGTCGGAACATCGTCCTTCGTATAGCCAAAAACCTCGGTAAAACGTTTATTTAAACTCAATACCTCGCCAGAAAAACTCACATAGGCCATCGAGATAGGGGATTCATCAAACAGCATGCGAAAGCGCTGCTCGTTTTCAATCAATTTCTGCGTACTTTCCATCCGCTCAGTCAGATCTCGGGCAATGGCAACAACGTACTCTCGATTGCCTAACTGAACTAAACGCGCCTTTACCTCAACAGGAAACACACTACCATCAGCACGGCGATGATCACTGATCGTTAATACTTCCCCTTCCCTAAGCTTTGGAAGAAAGCTGTCAAACCAGTACTCCAGATTTGGAACCGCAACCGAAAAATCCACCACGCGCAGATTGAGCAGTTCCGCTAAAGGCATTCGAAGATTATCAGCAGCCTTTTGGTTCGCATCCAGAATACGGCTATCTTCGGCATCGATAACAAAAATCGAATCACTAACCTGATCGACCAGATCCTGGTAGAACTCACGTTGCTCGATTTCTCTTAAACGGGATTCAGAATCAAGGAGATCTCGATTTTTTCGATCCAGGGTTTCCTGAAGGTACTCTATATAAGAGCCCTGCAAAGATTTTGCTATATCGTGACGGGTAAGGATTCCGGCTAACACTCCTTTATCGTCAACAACAATAAGACGGCGAATCTTTTCCAGCTCCATCCTGCGGCTCGCAGTCTGCAGCGGCATATCCGGCAAAACAATCTGCAGAGGTGAAGACATAACCTCCTGGATAGCGACAGAGGAGCTATCAACACCTTTAATAGCGAACCTAACAACATCCCGCTCGGTTATCACACCCACCGGCTTTCCTTCAGACATCGCTACGATGCAACTAAAATGGGTTGTATTCATCAGGTCGACCGCCTGACTAAGGGGAAGGTTAGCTTCCAGGGTAGCGACACTTTGAGACATCGCGCTACCAACAGTTTTCAGTTCAACAAGGTATTCGATTCCCATGTGATGCAGGAAATCACCTTCACTTGCTAAACCCAGTAACTTACCTTCTTCATCTACCACGACCAGATGACGAACCTTATGTTCCATCATCTTTTGATAAGCTTTTGCATAGCCGAGATTCAGAGGCACAACTAAAACCGGATGAGTCATTACATCACCCATCCGCATCTCAGATATCGACCGTTTCTCAGCCATCAGGCGAATGGCGTCTTGCTCTGTAAAAATGCCAATCGGCTTATCATCGGAATCAACGGCGACAATGCTACTGATCGCATTGGTCTGCATCAGAGTCAGAACATGTGCTAAATGCGCACTAGCCCCCACCGTCATAACGTCCGGTGTAATGATCGCCTTTAAAGGTATCGACTCAAGTTCGATGGCATTCAGATTCATAGTGCGGTTTCAGGATCCTTTGAATTTAGCCTAGTCGATTATATTAAGGCGCGCTTTAGAAAACATTGATATAACACCTAAGATGAACATCCATTAAATAATCATTAGATGTATAATAAATACACCTTTTGTTGTAGTATTGACCCACCGCAAGAAACTGAGCACGTAGAGTAGTTTTGGGGCGAATAGTTAGTATAGAATCGCCGCACATTAGATTTTACTAAATTAACTAGACCTATAAATCAGCATTTTTGCCGGCGAGAGAATACCGCTAACTAAGAATAGTTACTTAAGGTAATCAACAAATGCGTTGCAATATAGGTATAATTGTCGGCCTCTCTCGAACCCTAACTAATTTAAGTGGGCAACACTCGATGAAGAAACAGATCCTTTTAGCAGCAAGTCTGATGCTAAGCATCAGTGCGACAGACCTGATGGCAGCAAACCTCGGTAAGGGCAGCGTAGCGTTCGATAAACAAGACTACGAAACAGCCTATAAAGAGCTAAGCCCGCTGGCAAAAGAGGGTAACCCTGACGCACTTAATATGGTTGGCCAAATGTACGAAAACGGCTGGGGCGTGGATAAAGACGAAGCCAAAGCAGTGCGTTACTACAACCGCGGTGCGTCTTTGGGCCACCTGGGCAGTGTAAACAGCCTGCGCGCAGTCAAAGACAAAGAGTACAAGAAAGAGCTGCTGACTGTTGAGCCTGCTGCAAAAGCCGGTGATGCCAAAGCTCAGAACCGTCTGGGTGAAATGGCCGAGTTCGGCTACGGCATGAAACGCGATCCAAACATGGCAATCCAATGGTACAAGCAATCTGCTGAACAGGGTTATGTTCCAGCGCAGCATAACATTGGTCGCGCCTACAACTTCGGTACCGGTGTCGAACAGAACTTTGTAGAAGCGGAACGCTGGTATCGCCAGGCCGCAGAACAGGGCCACACGGATGCAATGTTCTTCCTCGGAACACTTTACTCTAACGAGCACGGTTCCCAGAACGACGTTAACACCAACATTCTGGCTTATGCCTGGATGCACAACGCAGCAGAACTGGGCAACCGTACTGCCGTTGAAATTGAAAAGCGTCTGATCATGAAACTGAACAGCAGTGAACTGAGCGAAGCGAAAGCGCTGGCTGAAGAGTATCGTAAAACATACGTAGGTCAGTAAGCGGAGCACTTCTATAAGAAGTACTGCACTTTTTATACTATGGCGATCTCAGGATCGCCTTTTTTATTTCCTTATATTAATTTCTACTTAAGCAGCGCTGAGTTTTCTCCTGACTGGTGATATAATAACCAGCTCATTTTTGCGAGTGGGCGAAGATCCGCCGTACCTGTAACACAGTTCTATACGACGTAAATACTTATGAATAGCGTGGAAACGCCCTCCCCTGATATTGCTGTTGAATCACAACCACAATCAAAAACCTTACTGGTACCGGGTATCGCTCTGGCCCTGTTTGGTTATTGCCTTTATTGGCTGCAAGCTAATGAATCTTCGCAACAGATGTGGCTAATGCTGATTGGCGGCTTCCTCGGACTGGCCCTGTATCATGCTTCTTTTGGCTTCACGACGGCCTGGCGTAACTTTATCGTTAATAAGCGAGGACGCGGTCTGCGCGCGCAAATGGTGATGCTAGCCGTTGCAGTATGCCTGTTTTTCCCTGCGCTTGGTGCTGGCGAGCTATTCGGTGAAGAGGTCCGCGGCTACATTCGCCCTCTCGGTTTTTCCGTACTGATTGGCGCCTTTATCTTTGGTATCGGCATGCAACTAGGCAACGGTTGCGCTTCTGGCAACCTTTACCATGCCGGCGGTGGTCAACTACGGGCGATACCCAGCATGTTTGGCTTTATGGTCGGCGGTTTGTGGGCCACCGCGGATTATGAGTGGTGGATGGAGCTTCCCCAGCTGGCACCCGTTTCTGTGATTGAAAGCACAGGGGTTATCCCGGCTATTATTCTCAATCTGGCTCTTTTTGCCGCAATCGCTGGGTTTACGCTTTGGCTGGAAAAACGAACCCACGGTGAAGTTGAAACCGATCGCCCTTTGCGCGGTATTACCGACTGGCGCCGATACCTCAAAGGCCCCTGGCCATTTATCTGGGGCGCTTTGGTTTTAGCCCTGCTGAACTTTACTACCTTGGCGATGACTGGCCGGCCATGGGCTGTAGCAGTCGCTTACCCATTATGGGGAGCAAAGCTAGCCATGCTGCTGGAGTTGGAGCTGGAATTTGATTTCTGGACCTACTGGCTACAACCGGGCCGAGAAACTGCCCTGGAAGAATCCCTGACCAGCGATGTTAATTCCGTTATGAATGCAGGCGTATTGCTCGGGGCCTTTGCCGCCGCAGCCTTTGCCGGTAAGTTCTCTTTCCAATGGAGACTCCCGGTTCTGCACTGGATCGCGGCCCTGCTGGGCGGTGTTATGCTTGGCTACGGCGCAACCATCGCCTTCGGTTGTAATATCGGCGCGTATTTCGGTGGTATCGCCTCTGGCAGCCTGCATGGCTGGTTATGGTTAGTCGCTGCATTTGCAGGAAGCTACGTAGGCAGTTATATTCGCCCTCTGTTTAAACTGGATACCAAAACCTCAACCCGAAGTGCGTGTTAAACATGAGCAGAGCTTTTAAAGAAACCTACGACGACATCAAGATTGCCAGCCCACTAAAGCGACTCGGCGCCTTTGTCTACGACATGATGATTATCGTTGCCCTGCTAATGGTCTCCACCGGGATTATCACAATGGCCTTTAACGACGGCGAAGCCGTAGAAGGACCTCTGTTCCAGTCTTTCCTGTTTATCCTGCTGTATGTATTTCTCTCTTACTTCTGGATGCGTAACGGCCAGACTCTGGGCATGCTCGCCTGGCGTCTGCGAGTCCAAACCACTGAAGGGGAAAGACTAAACTTCGTAAAATGCCTGCTACGCTACATCGTCGGCTGGATCTCACTCCTCGCCTGCGGCGTCGGTTTTCTGTGGATGTTCATCAGCAAGCAGAAGATGACCTGGCACGACATGGCATCCGGCACCCATGTGGTTGAGCTGCCTAAGAACGCTAAAATTTTAGAATAAAGCGGTTAAAATCTGCTAAATACAGCTAAATGCTGGCGCAAAAGCGATGAATTCGTTGCACACCCTAAAACTACTATTATTGTAGAATTAAGGTATTGAGCATTTTCTTAATGTAAAACACTTCGGCATACCACTTGTCAGCAAGATCGACAGGGATGAAACCAACCTGTTTTCCAATATGGATTTGCGTGCGCAGCTCAGCAGCAGAGCCCTTTGCGTAATAAAGAAACTTCTTGCGATCCTTTTCTGAGCCTCTCTCAAAGCCTTCAGCAATATTACTTGGAATAGATAAACCACTTCGAGTAATCTGATCCTTGAAACCGAAGTCCGTACATTGAGAAAAGTGCTGATAAAGTTCGCAGCTCAAAGAGCATGCTCGCTTCCAAACATGAAGTGTTTCAAAACTCATAACAACCTCCTTGTTGTTAAATGGTTTTAGTTTCTATCCTGCCCTTCACCGCTTCCGGCTGATTTCAGCCGCTTTATTCTGCCCTTCTACTTCGCCCTATTAAGCAACCAGAACCCTACGCCGATACAGATCAGGATTGGGATCATCACTGCAACGAATGGGTAGAAGCCGAAGACTGCGCTGGTCGGGCCGAGGATATCCTGAGAGAGTTTAAAGACCAACCCGACAATGATGCCGGTGATCAGGCGCTGGCCGAGGGTTACGCTACGTAACGGGCCGAAGATGAAGGAGACTGCCACCAGCACCAGCGCGAAGATCGCCAGGGGCAGAAGGAGTTTGTTCCAGAAAGCGATGCGATATTGTTCTGATGCCAGACCCTGGTCCGTCAGATAATTGCTGTATTGAACCAGGCCAGAGATCGACAGGTTAGTTGGCTGAACCATCACCACCTTCAGAAGGTCCGGAGTTAGGCCGCTTTCCCAGATCTCCTGCTCAATTTCGGTTGTGACGATACTGCTGGTTGCCCTCTGCTCACGACCTTTAGCGTCAGGGAAACGGGATTCCTGAATATCAGTAAGTAGCCACTTACCATCCTCGTAACGCCCAACTTCCGCGAAGCTGGAACGCTTAAGGGTCAGGTCTTCATTAAATTCATAGCGGGTTACCCCACGCACTGAACCATCGGGAATCACCGCATTGATATGCAGGAAAGTCATATCGTCACGATGCCAGACCCGGCTGGCATCATGGATGGCACCGCCGCCGGTCAACATCACCTGACGATGACTCTGGGCTCGCTGCTCGGTGTGCGGTACCACAAACTCACCCAGACCCAGTGCTAAAGCGATAATCAGCAGCACCGGTTTCATGACTGAAATGATAATGCCCAACGTCGAAATACCCGCCGCACGCATTACCGTTAATTCGGAACTGGAAGCCAGAATACCCAAGCCTAACAAGCAGCCGATCAGGCTCGAGAGCGGGATAAACTCATATAAACGGCGCGGCAGGGTCAGCAACACATACTCAACAGCAGCAGCAAAACTATAATTGCCTTGCACATCTTTTAGCTCTTCCACCAGCGCGAACAACATATCCAGCCCGGCAACAACCAGCAGCACAACTAAAAAGCCGCCCAAAACATGGCGAGCAATATAACGATCGATAAGGCTCATCATTTAGCTCCCTTCCATGGTAAACGGATGCTAGGCATTGGGATCTGGTTATAGACACGGCTCCAGAAACGGCCAAACAAGATCATATTTAAAGCAAAAGCGGCAAAGACAAAATGAACAATCCAGATAGTCAATGGCGACGTTTCACCTTCACTGACATTGCTGGTGGTATTACTCAGAATGGTTATATAGGTCAGATAGATAAGGATTGATGGTACTAACCGGGCAAACCTGCCCTGTCTTGGATTAACACGGCTAAGCGGCACCGCCAGCAAGGTTACCACCAATGCCAAAACCGGTAGGGATAGTCGCCAGTTTAGCTGCGCTTGATGGCTTGGCTCCTCAGAGCCCCAGAGCATCGCAGTGGGAAGCGCCTCAACCTTGTCGTAACGAATCTCCTGATTACGGCGCTCAACCTCTGAGCCATAACGCTTAAATTCGACTTCTACGTAATCAGATTGGCCCGGCTCACCCTCATAGCGGTAGCCTTCCTCAAGTACCAGAAAACGCTGCCCCTTATCCTGATCGATCAGGGTCGAACCGGTCTCAGCCACGGTAATCTGTAATCGCTGAGTACTGTGGTTACGGTCCGCCATAAAGACCAAACCCAGAGTCCCGTCGTCTTTTACTTCGTCGGTATAAGTTACCCTTCCGGTATTCTTATTCTTCTGGAAACGCCCTGGCACCAGGCTTTCCAGCTCACTGCGACCTTCCTGATCATCAAAAATCTTATTCGTTTCCGAAGCCCCATAAGGGGATACAAACAGACTCAGGCTACCCACAATAACCGCTACGAAGATCGCAGGCCCCATGGAGTAGGACACCAGACGTTTCTGGCTCATACCTGTGGCTTCCAGCACGGTCATCTCACTTTCCAGGTATAAACGCCCGTAACCCAGCAGGAAACCGAGGAACAAACCCAAAGGCAGAATCAACTCAAGGAAACCTGGCAGGCGGTAAGCCATAATGGAAAACAATACGCTTGGGTCTAATTCACCCGCAGCCGCCCGGGACAGATACTTAACAAAACGGCCACTCATAATGATTACCAGCAACACAGCGCTGACGGCAAACATACTGAGCAGCACTTCCCGTGCTAAATAACGAAAAACGATCACTAGAAGTCCTTACTGGGTCCGATAAACCTGACCTAAAACTGTTACCGACCGAAAAATGGTTTATATTATTGGCCTTTACTACGGATGAAACTGTTTAAAAGCCTGATGCTGGATATTTTCGATCTAATTTTGTACCTGCATTATCCTTTAATCCGTCACCTTTGTCTCGTTTAGCCGGCCAAGAGCCGTGAGTTTGGAGCTAACATGGATTTTGAAATCGTAAGTGGTGATATTTCTTCACTGGAAACCGAATGTTTAATCGTTGCTATTGAAGCTGACAACGCCCTTTCACCTGCGGCAAAAGCTGCAGATGAAGCAAGCTCTGGCTATATCAGCGAGATTCTCAGCGGTGGCGATATCAGCGGCAAAACGGCTCAGACTCTGCTTTTGCACAAAGTCCCTGGCCTGGCGGCTAAACGCGTTCTGCTTCTCGGCCTAGGTAAAGAAGATGATCGTAACAACCGCAGCTATCGCAAAGTTGTAAAAGCGGCGATGGGCATCGTGAAGAGCACAGGTGTTAGCAGCGCAACTTTCGCCCTGAATACAACCCTGACCAACGATGACGATAACTACCGTCAGTTACGTCACCTGGTTGAGTGGTCAGGTAACGAGCTGTACACCTACGACGAAACTAAGAGCAAAAAAGCGGATCCACTGAAGCTGGAACAGATCGCAATCTATGTTGAAGACATTGATTCTGAAATCGCCGAAACAGCGCTACTGGATGGCACCGCCATCGTAAACGGTACCAGCATCGCCCGTGACCTGGGTAACTTGCCAGGCAACATCTGTACCCCGACTTACCTGGCAGAACAGGCGCTGGAACTGGACGACGAATTTGACGAGCTGACCACCACTATTCTTGAAGAAGATGAGATGGCAGAGCTGGGCATGAACAGCATGCTATCCGTAGGTAACGGCAGTGACCAGCCATCAAAACTGATCGTAATGGAATACAAAGGCGGCCCTGAAGGCGAGAAACCTCACGTACTGGTTGGTAAAGGCATTACTTTCGATACCGGCGGTATCTCCCTGAAGCCAGGCGCAGGCATGGACGAAATGAAATTCGACATGTGCGGTGCGGCTAGCGTATTCGGCGCGATGACTTCGCTGTGTGAAATGGCGCTACCAATCAACGTGGTAGGTATCGTTGCTGCGGCTGAAAACATGCCAAGTGGCTGCGCAACTAAGCCGGGTGACATTGTTACGACGATGTCCGGTCAGACTGTTGAGATCCTGAACACTGACGCAGAAGGCCGTCTGGTGCTATGCGACGCCCTGACTTACGCAGGCAAATTTGAGCCAGCATCTGTTGTAGATATCGCAACCCTGACCGGCGCCTGCATTATTGCGCTGGGTCACCACGCAACAGGCGTGCTTTCTAACAACGATGATCTGGCTGCAGAACTTCTGGAAGCGGGTGAACAGGCAGCCGATAACGGCTGGCAGCTACCCCTATGGGATGAGTTCCAGGAACAGCTGGACTCCAACTTTGCGGATATCGCCAATATCGGCGGTCGCCCAGGTGGCACCATCACAGCAGCATGCTTCCTATCCCGCTTTACCAAAGAGTACCGTTGGGCACACCTGGATATCGCAGGCGTAGCCTGGAACAGTGGCGGTAAGGACAAAGGCGCAACGGGCCGTTGTGTACCGATGCTGACTCAGTACCTGCTGAACCAGTCCGCAGAAGAGGAATAAGCCTACGGGCTGAAAGCTATGACCAGTAAAGCTGATTTTTACGTACTGCCTTCCAGCGATCCCGATGCCCGGGGTCGCTTCCTTTGTCGTCTTGTGGAAAAGATCGGAGCCCTCGGCCACCAGATCTATATCCAGACGCCCGACGAACAGGAAGCCAAACGTATTGATCAGCTGCTCTGGGAATACCGCCCCGAAGCGTTTATCCCCCACCACCTGCTCGGCGATGACAAAATCAGTTCACCGGTTCAGATTGGTTGGAACGAACAACGCCCCGAGCATAAGGATGTCTACGTCAATCTGAACCTCGACATCCCTCAGGACGCTCTGG
The DNA here is from genome assembly GCF_000153345.1 of Neptuniibacter caesariensis. GTDB lineage: Bacteria > Pseudomonadota > Gammaproteobacteria > Pseudomonadales > Balneatricaceae > Neptuniibacter > Neptuniibacter caesariensis. The sequence continues at coordinate 14,176 of NZ_CH724128.1, read as the reverse complement.
AGTTTGAACGCATTCTTGAAGTGGTCGTACAAACTGAAGACGTCCTCACCTCAACCCGTAAGAACTACAAAACCTATCAATCAAACGGCATTCAGATTGATATGCATGATATGCGGAAGAAGAGCGGCTGAAATCGGCTGAAATCGGCTGGAATCGGCTGGAATCGGCTGGAATCGGCTTTCCAGGATTATCAGCACGCACGTAAACATCAAGCAGCTTAAGGCTACATGCAGATATAAGCAGCTACTTGCCGCCCTTATCAGCCTTTATCCGCCTTTATCCGCTTTCCTCTGCTTTTCCCCGCCTCATGCAGCTTTTACCCCTTTCTTATGCCCCCTGGTTTCTTCAATCAGGAACTTCAGCCAGCGCATGTAAGGTGTGCCGCCGGTGCCTTGCTGATCGTTGCAGCGCCGTGCAATGTATTTGATTGCCCAGTGGTAATGCACTTCACGGAAGCAGGCCATCTGCTCTAATACCGCATCAAATTTTGCGCTGCTGGCCAGGAGTTTAATATCTGGCATCGCCCTAACCTGCTCCAGCAGTTCCCGATCGTAACGGGGCATATACTGACGCATATCGTAGAGATGGCGGATCAGTTTATTGTCCTGATGGGGGATCTTCATCAACTCGGTAAGGAGCGGCATGATCGAGCTTTGTGCGCCGGTTTCGCCGCGGAAGCTGATCGGGTTGATATTCACCCCCTCATAAACCACCTCATTAAACTGGCCGATGTAAGGGCGGAACTTGGCAAAGTACAACTCATCTGACATCCGCTCCGGAATCCGTTGCAGAACCTGAATAATCGAGGTCATCGCCGTGTTGATCTGATCCAGCGCCGCATCTACCTCCTGGGCACCGCACTCACCTTGCAGACTCAACACCGCTTCAAGAATCTGTGCCGCCAGAGCTTCAATCTCCACATGCACCAGAATAAACCAGTGCTCATCATAGAGATGGACAAAGTTCTGAATGGTATCGATATTCCCCAGTTGGATAGGTTTGCGCAAATCAAAACGCCGCCAGTTATACAGCGCGTACCCGTCATAACTAAGAATCGGCGGCCGCTGCATCAGCTCGGCAATTTTGCATAAGGGCTTAGCCAGATTAGCTGGCAGTGAATGGCAATGAGGCTGGCCGATCTGGTTAACATAGCCCGAAGCGATAAACCCCAGCCGTACGTAGTACAGACAAGCTTGTGGCCAAAGATCATCAGGAATATTTACATAAGGCCAGTCCGGCACATAAACCCGGCGCAGATAATCCCGGGCATCTTTCTCTAACAACAGACTCGGTAACGAATTACCCACCGTATCCAGAACCGAATAAGGCTCCCCCAACGCCAACTCAGTCGCCGGATCCTGGCAAGGTAAAAAACCGCGTGTGGCATAACACTGGTTCATGTTCGTGCCCTCCGCAATAACTTTAATACTTTTAAGTATAGAAGTATTAAAGGCGGGTAAAGGGCTGCTAAAGACTGCTAAAGACTGCTAAAGACTGCTAAAGACTGCTAAAGACAGTGTAAATTCTAAATATATAGCGACAACCAACTGATGTAGCATTTTCTTATTCGCTTAATCCGTTATTCCCTGCTTTTGGCTGCCCCTTTCCGCTTCTAACTACTCATTCCCGCCTTTAGCTGTTTTTAGCCGCTCTTATCTGGGTTTAACCGCTTTAAACCTGTATAATGTCGGACTTTATGCGTGCTGCCCAACCATCTTTGGGGCAGCCTTTAATCCGACAGATTTTCAGAAGAACCAGAGCGCAATGGATACGACTTACCAGCCGCACGAAATCGAGAAATCCTGGTACAAAACCTGGGAAGACAACAACTACTTCGCACCACAAGGCGAAGGTGATTCTTACTGCATCATGATTCCGCCACCGAACGTCACCGGTAGCTTGCACATGGGTCACGCTTTCCAGCACACGATCATGGATGCTCTGACCCGTTACAAGCGTATGCAGGGTAAGAACACGTTATGGCAGGTCGGTACTGACCACGCGGGTATCGCAACGCAGATGGTTGTTGAGCGTAAGCTGGCGGCTGAAGAGCAGAAGTCCCGTCACGACCTGGGTCGTGATGCGTTCATCGAAAAGATCTGGGAGTGGAAAGAAGAATCCGGCGGTACCATTACCCGCCAGATGCGTCGTCTGGGTAACTCTGTAGACTGGGCGAACGAACGCTTCACCATGGACTCAGGTTTCTACCATGCGGTTCAGGAAGTCTTTATCCGTCTGTATGACGAAGGCCTGGTTTACCGTGGTAAGCGTCTGGTTAACTGGGACCCGAAACTACACACCGCGATCTCTGATCTGGAAGTTGAGAACAAAGAAGTCAAAGGCAAGATGTGGTACCTGCGTTACCCACTGGCCGATGGCGTTAAAACCGCAGCTGGCGAAGACCACATCGTTGTCGGTACAACCCGTCCGGAAACTATGCTGGGTGATACCGGTGTTGCGGTTAACCCGGAAGATGAGCGCTACAAAGACCTGATCGGCAAAGAGATCGTCCTGCCGCTGGTTGGCCGTCGTATCCCAATCGTTGGCGACGAACACGCCGATATGGAAAAAGGTACCGGCTGCGTAAAAATTACCCCAGCGCACGACTTCAACGATAACGAAGTGGGCAAGCGCTGCGGTCTGCCAATGATCAATGTCCTGACCTACAACGCGGATATCCGTGATCGGGGTGAAGGCTTTAACACCGACGGCACACCCAACAACGAAGTCGACACCACTATCCCGGAAAAATACCGTGGCATGGAGCGTTTCGCGGCACGTCGTGAAATCGTTGCAGATTTTGAAGCAGCAGGCCTGCTGGTTAAGATCGAAGAGAACGACATGACGGTACCTTACGGCGACCGTGGTGGTGTTGTTATCGAGCCTATGCTGACTGACCAGTGGTTTGCCGATGCTAAAACACTAGCAAAACCAGCGGTTGAAGCGGTAGAAAAAGGCGATATTAAATTTGTACCACAGCAGTACGAGAACATGTACAACGCCTGGATGCGCGACATTCAGGACTGGTGTATCTCCCGTCAGCTGTGGTGGGGCCACCGTATCCCGGCCTTCTATGACAACGAAGGCAACGTATACGTAGCCAACGACAAAGAAGCTGCCCGCGAGAAATACGGTCTGGACCCGGAAGTTGAACTGCGTCAGGACGACGACGTACTGGATACCTGGTTCAGCTCCGCACTCTGGACATTTGGCACGCTGGGCTGGCCTGAAAACACTCAGCGTCTGCAGACATTCCACCCGACGGATGTACTGGTAACCGGTTTCGACATCATCTTCTTCTGGGTGGCGCGCATGATCATGATGACCATGCACTTCATGAAAGATGAAGACGGCAAGCCACAAGTACCGTTCAAAACGGTTTACGTCACCGGTCTGATCCGTGACGAAAACGGCGACAAGATGTCCAAGTCCAAAGGTAACGTTCTGGACCCACTGGATATGATCGACGGCATCGAGCTGGATCAACTGCTGGATAAGCGTTGCGGCAACATGATGCAGCCACAGCTGGCTGAGAAAATCGGCAAACGTACCAAGAAAGAGTTCCCGGAAGGCATCCAGGCTCATGGTACTGACGCCCTGCGTTTCACCCTGGCTGCACTGGCTTCAACGGGCCGTGACATCAACTGGGATATGAAACGCCTGGAAGGTTACCGTAACTTCTGTAACAAGATCTGGAACGCAGCCCGCTACGTGTTAATGAACACTGAAGGTGAAGACTGTGGCCAGAACGGTGGTGAAGTTGAGCTTTCACTGGCAGATCGCTGGATCAGCAGCCGCCTGCAAACAGTAGAAGCCGAAGTAGTAAAACACTTCGACGAGTACCGTTTCGACATGGCATCCAAAACACTGTACGACTTCATCTGGAACGACTACTGCGCATGGTACCTGGAACTTTCTAAGCCGGTATTGTGGGACGAAGATGCATCCGCAGAAGCGAAGCGTGGCACTCGCCGTACACTGGTTCGCGTACTGGAAGTAATCCTACGTCTAGCACACCCGATCATGCCGTATATTACCGAAGAGATCTGGCAGCAAGTGAAAGACCTGGCCGGTGTTGAAGGCGACACCATCATGACTCAGGCTTACCCAGTTGCTAATAACGACAAGATCGACGCAGCCGCTGAAGCCGATATCGAATGGCTACAGGGCGTTATTACGGGCGTACGTAATATCCGTGGTGAGATGGGTATCTCCCCTGCTAAAGAGCTGGACGTACTGTTCCAGAACGGCAGCGAACTGGATCAGCAGCGTCTGGAAGCGAACCGTACCTTCCTGTCCAAACTGGCATCCCTGAGCAGCATCACTTGGCTGAATGCCGGTGACGAAGCACCGATGTCGGCGACTCAGCTGGTTGGCGATATGGAAGTGCTGGTACCAATGGCTGGCCTGATCGACAAAGGTGCTGAACTGGCGCGTCTGCAGAAAGAACTGGATAAACTGCAGAAAGAGATCGGCCGCGTAGAAGGTAAACTGGGTAACGAGAAGTTCGTATCCAATGCACCTGAAGCAGTTATCGCTAAAGAGCGTGAGAAGCTGGAAGCATCCAAGTCAGCATTCGATAAGCTGAAAGAGCAGTACGGCAAGATCGAAGCGCTGTAAAAACAGTTGCTAGAACGCTTTGCTGCTAGTGGTTAGCTGCTAGAAATAGCTTAAGACTTAAAGCCCAGACTTCGGTCTGGGCTTTTTTTGTGGGCAACAGGCACCGATCTAGAAAAACCAAGAGCCCTTGTAGATAGAAAATTACTTTGCATACAAAATAAATTCAGCCTATGATCACAGCATGAATAAAGAACTCACCCCACAAGATTGTATTTTCCATCTGCTGGTTAAAGCCTCGAAAGCGGGCAACCGCTGCTGGAAGCAAGCCACGGCCGATCTAGGCCTGACCGCCGTACAAGGAAAAGTGCTTAACTTTATGCACAACTGTGGGGAGATTACCGCCAGCGAACTCAGTAAAGAGGTAGCAATCGATAACGCTACCCTCACTGGCCTGCTGGACCGCCTGGAAGCACTGGAACTGCTGGAACGGCACACTAAAAGTGATGACCGACGGGCGATACTGATTCGCCTGACTGATCAGGGCCAGACGCTGGCCGAAGAGCTTTATCAACGCTGGCAACCGGCGAACGAACAGTTCCTGGAAAACTTTTCCGATGCAGAAACCGCCATGCTAAGGGATATGCTGAAACGGTTTTAACTAAACATTTGACTATTTATTTCGCATACGAAATTTATATACACAAAATATTTGTAAAGCTTATATACAAATGACGGGAGCAGATCGATGCACATTGATGAGATTCTTAACTCAATTCACTCAGGTGAAAATGTACTCATTCCGGAATCATGGGCACAAGGACGAACCACCTTTGGCGGCCTGACCGCAGCCATACTCTGCCAGGCCACCTCGCTGGATGTTGATCCCTCACGCCGGTTAAGAAATTTCGAGGTCGGTTTTGTCCGCCCGTTGGAAGCATTAAAGCCCTACGAGATCAGTGTAGAAACCCTCGCCAATGGCAAAACTGTCACCATCAAATCAGCGCGGATCATCCAGGAAGGCAAAGTACGTGCAACGGCACGGGCAGACTACGTATTGCCATTAGAATCCGACGTCAAAATCGATACCTTTACTGCACCTAACCTGAAACAGCCGGAAGCCTCAGTCGCACTTGAAGGCGACCACCTGCCCAACTTCTTTAACTACTTCGACGGCCACGTCGCCACCGCAGGCATTCCGTTCAGTGGCGAAGAAGTGCCAGAGCTGGGAGGCTGGGTAAAATTTAAGGAAGCACCACAAGCGATTAGCGACGCTCATCTGGTGTGCATGATCGACGCCTGGCCACCCACGGCATCTCCCCACTATATCGGCTTTAAACCCCTATCGACGATCAGTTGGAGCATCCACTTCGCCAACTCCGCCAGCCGCCTCTCCCCAGAGGATTATCTGGGCTATCACGCCAAAGTTAACTTCGGTGAACAGGGCATTAGCTCATCCAATGCAGAGATCTGGGGCGCAGATGGGCAGCTGCTAGCCACCAGCGTGCAGACTAATATTATTTATGGGTAAGGTGATTAAAGGCGGATAAAAGCAGGTTGAAGCGGTTAAGGGCAGATAAAAGCTGAATAAAGCATCGAAGGACAGATAAAAGCTGACTAAAGCAACAGAGGGCAGATAAGGGCGGGAAAATCTTTGAACAGCAGCTCTTACCGCAATTAGCAGGTTTCAGCAGAACTCAGCCGTACTTAACCGCTCTTATCAAGTTTCAGCAGACCTTAGCCGTACCTAGCCGTTCTTATCAGATCTCAGCCGAACTTAGCTGCTTTTATCAGCCTTTAGCCGCGCAGCGGCGTCCTATCAGCTAGCAGCTAGCTTCTGAAAGAAGCGAAGCGCCCTGCTTGCTGCGAAAGCCACCCATGCCCACTGACCAGCAGAATGCCGATAATGATCCCCCCGGCACCGACGATAAAGTTCGGCTCGATCTTCTCATCCAGCCACCAGCTACCTAGCAATACACCGAACAGCGGGGTCATAAAGGAGAGGATACCCAGCTGTGAAGCTTTATAACGGGTCAGCAGCCAGAACCAGAGCAGGAAGGCGAGAAAAGCAACAACAACGCCATGAAATGCCAGGCTGGCCCAAACCTCCGGTACAGGATCGATCTCGGTTTGGCCACTCCAAAGTGACCAGAGACCGAGCACAACAAACGCCACCAGCAATTGATAGAGCAACGTCTGCTTCGCCGGTAGAGCAGACAAACCGGTAGCACGCACCACCACCGTAGTTGCCCCCCAGGCGGCACCGGCCAGCAGGGCAAGAAAATCTCCCCAGAGAATGGCCGCATTCAGGCTATTATCGCCTCCGCCCATAAAGGCAACGGCCATGCCTGCAAAGGCGAGAATAATGCCAAACCATTGCAGGCGGCTCATCCGCTCGTTGGGGATTTTGATATGCAGCCCAATCGCTGCAAAGATCGGCGAGGTATAGAGAAACACTGTGGCATGGGAGGCATTGGTGTAGCGCAGCGCCTCACCGAGGAAGAGGAATTCCAATGTGAACAAAATACCGATCCATAACGCCGGAAACCGGTTTTCCGGGGCTAGCTTTACTTGAGATCGCTTGGTTCTGATCAGCAGTAACAACAGAGTTGCAGCAATACCGTAACGCAGGGCGATCTGGAACACCGGAGCGATATGATCTGCCACCGCTTTAAGCACCACCTGCTGGGAAGCCATGATCAGGCAGAAGCCAAACATGCAGGCGAAAGCAAACAGATCGAGTGGTTGACGGGTTCCCATGGTAATTCCTCTGAACGATAATCCGATCTATTCTGCTTTTGTCTGAAATACTAGATATAGCTAGAATAAGACAAACCATCATTCAGATCCGCCAGCTATGTCGAAAAAACCACATATCCAGCAGCCACTCACACTCGAAGAGCTACCGGAACCGATCTATTACTTTTTACGCTCGATGCCGGAAGACACTATCTACCCGGCCCAGACTCACCCCTGGGGCGAATTTGTATTTTCCTTTAGCGGCGTGCTTGAGCTACATGCGGAGGAGCAGGAGTTTCGGGTACCACCCAACTTCGGCCTTTGGCACCCAGCGGGGACTGAGCATCAGGGCGGCAACCGCAACGCCTCTGAGCACTGCTCGCTGTACATTGATGATGAATTGGCAACCAAGCGGGGCATGCCGAAAACCAGCTGCGCTTTATTGGTTTCCCCGATGCTGCGCGAGATGCTCATCCACCTGCGAAACCACTTTCCTAAACCGCCCTACACCGAGCAGGAGAGTCGTCTGCTCGATGTTATCCTCGATCAGCTGATCGTCACTCCGATTGCCGGTAACTACCTGCCCGATTCCAAAGACCCCCTGATCACCCAGGTACTGGCTTATCTAAAAGATGACCCCGGTGCGAATCACTCGATCCGCGCTATCGCCGAGCAGTTCGGCATGTCGGAACGCACCCTGGCACGTAAAGCGCAGAGCGAGTTGAATATGCCCCTGAGTGAATGGCGACAACGCCTGAAAGTTGTCCGTGCTGTACCGATGCTGCAAGAAGGCACCAGCGTCGAAAGCGTCGCCCTCGACCTGGGCTACAGTACCGCCTCAGCATTTATCGCCATGTTTAAACGACTACTGGGAACGACACCGGATGAGTATAGGAAGAAGCGGTAAAAGTCGGCCGAAAGCAGAAAAAAACAGAAAGAAGCAGTAAAGAGCAGCCAGAACCTGATAACAGCAAAATAGAAATAACCTGCTCTTAACCGAATTTAACCGGCCCATCGCGTTGAGCTGATCCTATCCGATTGTAACAGCACTTATCCGCCCGCCCCGCCTTCGGCCGCCCCTATCCGACCCAAGCAGCTTTTATCCGCCTTTACTCTCCTACATCAAATACTTCTTGTAGATCTGCTGGTATTTATCCGAGGCTTTAACCTTATCCAGCGCTTTCTGCCAGCGCTGGATAACCTCGTCAGGGATCTCTTTCGAGCAGGCGATATAAAGGGGAAACTCAACCAGTTTTACGTCAGTCGCGACTAATGAATCGACCGGTTTGCCCATCATTTTAAGGTAGTGGGCAACACCCAGTGGACTGACATTGACCGACAACTCAGCGCGATCGGAAAAGAGCAGTGAAAACTGTTTTTCACGCTCAGAGAGTTTAATCACGTTGGTAATACCCAGCGCAGCGACCCGGCTCGCGACCAGGCCTTTATGGGGCACAGTGATCAAGCGGGCTTGCTTAATATCCTTAATACTGCGGTATGTTTGAGGGTTGTCTTTGCGTTTATAGAAATACACCGCTTGCTTCGATATCGGCCCCACCCATTTGAACCTGTTCTCTCGTTCAGGAGTTCTGAACAGGGAGAAGTGCATCACATTAGGTAGGGTTTTCAGCATTCGATCCCCCCGAGCACCAGGGTAGATTTCGATAGGATAGTGTTCACCGAGCTCATCCATGACCGTATGAACAATCTCTGTGGAAAAACCAACGACTTTACCTTGATCTCTGTAGTTGTAAGGCGCCCAGTCTTCCGTAATCACCCTGAGTTCAGGTTGGGAATAAACCAGCCTTGGCCCGAACAAAAGTGACAGTAGAAAGAAATAACTTAAGAAAATTAGTTTTCTGCGGCCGGAATCCACAAAGCTTAAATTAAGAGGTATTACTTCCATAAACTAACAACGCCCCTACAGCATTCCTTTTACTTTCTTCCACCTGCTTGAAGATTTTTGACAGGTGCCGCTGATCCATTTTGTCAGCAGCACACTTCAGTATAGATCAGTAATATTGGCTATGCTGTCCTATCTGCAAGAAAGAGCATTTTTCAGAAAAGGAGGCTATTGCTTACTTTCCATAAGGATCCTGCGCCTTAGGGTGCCTTCGGGGGCAAGCTCAGAAACCGCTTTGATGAAGCGCTGTTTTTCTTCTGTGGTAAGGTAATGATTACCACCGGCTAACCAGACAGTTTCATTATCCACTGCCTCACCAATGATGATGTCATGCTTTAAATTGAACGATTCACAAAGCGACAATCCTTCATTACAAGGCGTATACCAGGCGGCATTAGTACGCTTAGCCAGCACGCCTTCAACCAAGCGCGGGTCATCAAATGGCACTAGATTGGTAAAACCAAGTTCCTTAAGCCTTTGCTGATGGGAAGAGCCTCGCCAGACCATGATTCCCTCCAGTTTTTTTGCCTCTTCATAGGAGTTGATTGGCCGCGTGACAGTAAGAAAACAGATGGGCACTTCCCAAAGCTTTGCCAACCAGTTAAAGCGCTGTTCTCGCTCAGTAGTGCGGGTCAGGGGAAACAGCAGATAGTCCGAAGACTTTTCCGTTTCAAGCACTGCACGGGACCAGGGCACGATACGGTAATTTAATCGTACGTCCGCTTTATCTGCAGCCTGAGCAAAGAAATCCGGATAAACACCTTCTACACCTTGATCGGTCTGCTCCAGCAAACCTGACATCAGCTCTGTTGAGACAAGCGTCACCTCTGAGTGATTCCCAGCACGAACAAATGATGAGACGCTCAGCATGAGAAACAGAGCGATACAGAGAAACTTAATCGGCACAAATGCTCCTTAGTTTGAGCTATACAAAGTCCACGTATAGTTCAAAACCCGTTAGCAATAGTCTGGCTAATAACCTCCCTACCTGACATTTAACTTTAGCACACCGCCAAAAACATGAACTTACTTGAGATCATAAAACCCTATATCTACTATAAGGTTTAAGGAGGTACATCAAATGAAGATTGGTCAGCTTGCGAAGCGCGCAGATTGCGCTGTTGAAACGATCCGTTACTGGGAGAAAGAAGGCTTACTCCCGCCACCCTATCGTTCCTCCAGCAATTACCGAATCTATAATGAATCACACCTCCGGCGTTTGCTGTTTATCCGTAACTGCCGCAGCCTGGATATGAGCCTTGCTGAAGTACGCCGCCTATTAGACCTTGGCGATCAGCCTGCGGAAAGCTGCAACGAGATCAATGATCTGGTCGATGAACATATCGAGCACGTAGTTAAGCGAATTCGTGCGCTTCAGTCGCTCGAGACAGAGTTACGCACACTTCGTCACCGTTGCAATAACGATAGTGATATTGAGCACTGTGAAATTCTAAAGGGTCTCGCTGAAGGTGAACCCACCGAGAGCACACAATCCGATAGCCATGTGGACGGTTTACACGGCCACTGAACACTAGCAAATTTACTCAGCTGGCAGCCTTGACCCTATAGCTACTACAGGGTTTTAAATATCCTTATTAACCATTTCGAGGATATTAAAGATGGCCGGATGTAGCTGTGACGCTAAACATTCCGAAGATACGCTTAAGAACGACCGGTTTCGCCGTGCCTTATGGATCGCCCTGTGGATCAATGCCAGCATGTTTGTGGTGGAGATTATCGCAGGTTTCAATGCCAGCTCGGCGTCACTGTTAGCAGATGCGATCGACTTCCTCGGCGATGCTGCAAACTATGTTATCTCACTCTCTGTATTATCGATGGGGATGCTCTGGCGCTCCCGTGCTGCCTTGGTCAAAGGCTCAACCATGCTACTGTTTGGCCTGTTTGTGATCGCCAAAGTGGTATGGGACTTTATCCACGGCACTACACCTGAGGCTCTGACGATGGGGGCAATCGGTTTCCTCGCCCTGATCGCAAACCTGACCGTGGCCATTCTCTTATATACCTTCCGCAGTGGCGATGCGGATATGCGCTCAGTCTGGCTATGCAGCCGTAACGATGCCATCGGCAATGTCGCGGTAATGATTGCGGCTGCCGGGGTATTCGGCAGCGGACAAGCCTGGCCCGACCTGCTCGTGGCAGCCATTATGGGTAGCCTAGCCATAACCGCGGGACTAAGCGTGATTAAGCAGGCGAAGCGAGAGATGATTCAGGTAAAAACCGTAAAGGGCAGATAGACTCTGCCAAATACAGAAAATTTCGGCTAAGGGCAGCATCGCATTGAGCCGCCCTTAGCCGCTTCTAGCTGCCTTCAGCAGTTTTATTCCTGACTTATTAGCGTTCGCTACCCCTATCCCGATCACCACTATCGCAAAGCCGACCCAGTCAATCATTGTTGGTACCTGATTAAACAGCGGCCAGGCGATCAAAGCCGCTGCTACCGGGATACCGTAAAACACACTCGCAACCTGCGAGGCGCTGCTTCGACTGATCAGGATATACAGCAAGGTCACCGCACCTAATGAGACACCGATTGCCATCCAGAAAATCGATATCACCAAATCCAGATGCCACTCGATCTGCATCGTTTCAAAAGTCATGGCAAGCAGGAACATCAACGGTACTGTGCCCAGGACCTGGAGCGCACCGCCACTGATCAGATGCATATCTGCACAATGCTTTTTTTGCACCAATTGACCCAGTGAAAGCCCTAACAAACCCACAACCGCCCAGATAAGCGTAGCCGGGGTTATGCCCTCTACAGCCAGACCATCAGCCACGACCAGAGATACACCGGCGACCCCAATAATGAGCCCGAGCCAGCGTTGGATTGAAACCTCTTCCTGCAAATAGGGGCCTGCCAAGACTGTCACTAACAGGGGCTGCAGTGCAATAATCAAGGCACAAACCGCAGGTTTCATCCCCAGGTACATGGCGTAAAACACCCCCGCTGAAAATACCCCCTGAAGGAGGAAGCCCACCAGCAAAAACCACCCTGGATTTTTCGGCCAGGGAGCATCCAGCAGTAAAGCACCGACGGCTAATAAACCTCCGGCAATCAGGAAGCGAACACCCAAGAACGTAAAGGGTTCGCTATAAGCCAACCCCAGCTTAGCCCCAACAAAGCCGGAGCCATACACAGTAATAAACAACAAGGTAAGCAGCGCTGTTTGATTGGCATAGATACGCATGGCAGTTCTCCATATCAACTTTACATACCAGTAGGTACAATTAGTATTTATAAAAAAACCTGTGCTGAGACAGGCTTTTAAAAATCGATCAGTTAATGACGCTTAAGGCTCTCTAGCAAAGTCATAAAGCTTCCACTGGTTTCATCAACAATCTGATCCTGAGAAGTGGCTTTCCCCACCACAAAACCGCCCTGGATAACACTTAAAGTCAGGGTAGCCAAAGCTTCAGCAGGTATCGTCTTGGCTAGCTTGTCCTGACGCTGCGCTTCTTGGTAAATTCCACTGAAACGCTGATGCATCGTAGAGAAATACCGGTCTAAAGGCGCTAGAAGCTGGTCATCCCCAACCGATGGATCCTGAACAATACGTCCCATTCGACAGCCTTTCAAAGCATGTCGAGGAAGCTGCAGGTAAGCACAGACTTTATCGAACCAATCACCTGAGCTTTGGCTGATTAAACTATCGAATTCCGCGATCAGATCATCCGCCCTCGCTTCCATCGCGGCAACTGCAAGATCCTTCTTGCTTTTGAAGTGGTGATAGAAACTACCCTTGCCCACACCACTTCGCTCAAGCACATGGTTTGGGCTGGTTGCATCATAGCCCCGCTCCCAGAGCAGTTGCTTCATCGTATCAACCAAAAGATCACGTGTCGTAGCCATCAAAAGCCTCTATGGCGATTAAATAATTACAAACATACTAGTAGGTACAGAGCAATAATCAAGGAAAATCTCCAACTGCTTGTGATTTTGTTTTAAAAGCGACGAGGAACCGGACGCTCAATGTAATCGAACCTATCACCCCGTTCATAGAGAATATAATGCTCCCAGGCCAACACATCCCAAACACTGTGGACAGCGTAAACCGGCGGAAGGCGATATAGATTGGCCGAAAGGATTTCTGGCTGATATGGGTTCCCAGGAGGCTGCAACATAAGGTTTTGCAGCTCAGAAGCACTCCATTGATAGGCTTTTTTAGGTAGCTTATAGCCTGCTGCAATTACGTGTTCCTGAAAAGATGGAACAATCAAAGACAACGACTGGCATGCGTTACGCCCCTCAATGCAAAGCTCCCCCTTCGCGGTATCGAGCAGATAATGCTCTCTTTTAACAGAATGACTATAACTGCCCGCACAACCTACCATCAGCCCCGTGACAAACAGGATCGATAAAATTTTCCCGCTCATTGTTATCCTTTCTTTTCTAGGTTCATCCCTTTGGACTATATTGGATAGCATATAGTTCAGCGGTATAACAGGGGGAATGGACGCCCTAGTGGCTAGGTGAGGTCCATAAGGTGACAAGATTTTTAACTCTGTGTTTTTCTTTTCTTCTGATCATTAGTGCCCAGGTCCGGGCTGAAAAGCTGATTGTTGGCGTAGACTCCTGGCCTCCCTTTCGTTTTGTAACCCCCGATAATGTCTGGGGCATTGATCATGAACTCTGGAACACCTTAAGTGAACGCATGGGGTTTGAAGTTGAATACCTGAGGTGCCCCTGGAAGCGCTGCCTGAAAATGATGGAGAACGGCCAGATTGATGCGATGAGCGGCTTAGCCTGGCGTGAAGAAAGAGCCCTCTATATCACATATACCTCGCCCAATTATTACAGCTGTAGTACCCAGTTGTATCTTCAGCATGGTAATTCACGCAGGGTTGAGAAACATCGCGATCTGCACACCATGACCGTGGGTATGGTCGGAGGGTCTGCCTATTACGAAGCCTTTGATAAAGACACGACGATCCTGAAGAAAAGCGTGACACAAGAAG
>NZ_CH724129.1:19104-35533 GCF_000153345.1 Neptuniibacter caesariensis | reverse complement strand
CTTCTGTTTGAAGGCCGCAACACCAGGAAAGGTGAAGAAAAAGAAGGTGAGATATCTCCTTTTCAGGCATTGATGACAGCCCTTTCAGCAACCGTGGGTACAGGTAACATTGCAGGCGTCGCGACTGCGGTATTCCTGGGTGGCCCTGGTGCGCTGTTCTGGATGTGGTGTACTGCCCTTGTGGGTATGGCAACCAAATTCTCTGAAGCCGTTCTGGCAGTAAAATACCGTGAAGTTGATGAAGAAGGTAACCACGTTGGTGGTCCGATGTACTACATCAAGAACGGTCTAGGCGCTAAGTGGGCGTGGCTGGGTACAGCTTTCGCTATCTTTGGTGGTATTGCTGCATTCGGTATCGGTAACACTGTACAGTCTAACTCTGTAGCAGACGTTCTGCATGCTAACTTCGGCATCGACGTTTGGGTTACAGGTCTGGTTCTGATGGTACTGGTGGGTGCCGTTCTGATCGGTGGTATCAAGCGTATTGGCGCAGTAGCCGGTTCTCTGGTTCCTCTGATGGCAATCGCATACCTGGGTGCTGGCCTGGTTGTTCTGGCAATTAATGCCGATGCAATCCCAGCTGCACTTGATCTGGTATTCACTCACGCATTCTCTCCAGCTGCTGCTGAAGGTGGTTTCGCAGGTGCTGCAGTATGGGCAGCGATCCGCTTTGGTGTAGCACGTGGCGTATTCTCGAACGAAGCGGGCCTGGGTTCTGCACCTATCGCTCACGCTGCGTCTCAGACTAAAGATCCTGTTCGTCAGGGCCTGATCGCTATGCTGGGTACGTTCATCGATACTATTGTTATCTGTTCAATCACGGGTCTGGTAATCATTACTTCCGGTGCATGGACATCCGGTGAGTCAGGTGCAGCGCTAACATCAGCAGCCTTTGCTGACGCTCTGCCTGGTGTAGGTAACTATCTGGTTGCAATTGCACTGGCTGTATTTGCTTTCACTACAATCATCGGTTGGTCTTTCTACGGTGAGCGTTGCATCGAGTTCATGTTCGGTGTGAAAGCAATTAAACCTTATCGTCTGCTGTGGATCCTGGCAGTACCAGTAGGTGCAGGTGTAAGCCTGGACTTCATCTGGCTGGTAGCAGATACACTGAATGCGATGATGGCTATTCCTAACCTGATCGCGCTGGCGCTGCTAAGCCCAGTGGTATTCAGATTGACTAAAGAGTACTTCGCACGTAACGGTGCACCAGCTGAAGTTTCTGGTGACCAGAACGCGTAACTAGTTACTGAGTCTTAACCGGGCTCACCCCTTAAGGGCTGAGCTCGGTTCTCTGCAGTTTGTCGAAAAAGTTCCGGCTGCACCCAGAGCTTTTCCCACAGATTGTAACTAACAACAATTCAGCCTGTTGCACTGACTAAACTAAACAGACTGAAAATAAAGCACTATGGAGAAGAAAATGTCCGAACTGAGCAAAACGCCTCTGTACGACCTGCATGTTGAACTGGGTGGCAAAATGGTACCTTTCGCAGGTTTTGAAATGCCGGTTCAGTACCCATTAGGTGTTAAGAAAGAACACGTTCACACACGTGACCACGCGGGTCTGTTCGACGTATCTCACATGGGTCAGGTGATCCTTAAAGGTGAAAATGCTGCAGCTGAACTGGAAAAACTGGTTCCTGTAGACATCATCGACCTGCCAGCAGGTAAGCAGCGCTATGCCCTGTTCACCAACGACGAAGGCGGCATCATGGATGACCTGATGGTAACTAACTACGGTGACCACCTATACGTTGTTGTTAACGCTGCATGCAAAGAGCAGGATATCGCTCACATGCAAGCTAACCTGGGTGAAGGTGTCGAACTGGAAGTGCTGGATGATCGCGCACTGGTTGCCCTGCAAGGCCCAGAAGCTGCACAAGCTCTGTCGCGTATCTGCCCAGAAGTAAATGAACTGGTATTCATGGACTCTCGTCACATCGCTATCGATGGTGTTGACTGCTTCGTTAGCCGCTCCGGTTACACCGGTGAAGACGGTTACGAAATCTCTATCCCATCTGCTGAAGCTGAGCGTCTGTGCCGTCTGTTCCTGGAACAGCCTGAAGTTGAATTCATCGGTCTGGGCGCACGTGATTCTCTGCGTCTTGAATCAGGTCTGTGTCTGTATGGCCACGATCTGGACCCGACGACTACACCTATTGAAGGCAGCCTGATCTGGGCAATCAGCAAGTGCCGCCGCGCAGACGGCGAACGTGCTGGCGGTTTCCCAGGTGCAGAGAAAATCCTTGATCAGATCGCCAACAAAAACTACACCCGTAAGCGTGTAGGTCTGATCGCTTCTGGTAAAGCACCAATTCGTGAAGGCGCTGATCTGGTTAACGCTGAAGGCGAAAAAATCGGTGTTGTAACGAGTGGCAGCTTTGGGCCGACTGTCGGTAAGCCAGTCGCGATGGGTTACGTAGAAACTGCGTACTCAGTTCTGGAAACTGAAGTATTTGCCGTTGTTCGTGGTAAGCAGATGCCAATGGTTGTATCCAAGGCGCCGTTTATCCAGCAGCGTTACTACCGCGGTTAATCAGTCACTGATTAACCTCGTTCCGTCCTAACTTGCTATTGGCGTAGCAAGGCTATGTATTGGGGACCGGGCCTTGACCCTTTAGACCCGGTTTCCCCCTTTTTAAAAGATTTCTCTGAGGTGGCACTATGGAGCTGATTCCATTACAAGAGCTTAAAGGCGAATCAAAAATGTCCCGTTTACGTCATAAACCGGACCCGGAACGCAAACGTCTGCGTAAGCCGGAGTGGATTCGTATCGACGCTCACTCTAATGCCAACGTAAAGAAGGTTAAGAAACAGCTTCGCGACCTCAAACTACACACTGTCTGCGAAGAAGCCTCCTGCCCTAACCTGGCCGAGTGCTTCAGTCATAAGACCGCAACTTTGATGATCATGGGTGCAATTTGTACACGTCGCTGCCCATTCTGCGATGTGGCTCATGGCCGCCCCATGCCGCTAGACCCGGAAGAGCCGAAGAACGTTGCTTCGACAATTAAGCAACTTGGCCTTAAATATGTCGTAATTACCTCCGTAGACCGTGATGACCTTCGAGATGGTGGAGCAGGTCACTTTGCGGAAGTCGTTAAAGAAGCCCGCGCAATCAGTGATGATCTTAAAGTTGAGATTCTGGTTCCTGACTTCCGTGGAAAACTGGACCCAGCGCTAGAAGCACTGTCCAGCCAGATCCCTGATGTACTGAATCACAATATGGAAAGCGTACCTCGTCTTTATGACCACGTACGCCCAGGCGCTGACTATCACTGGTCTCTTAACCTGCTGTATCAGTTCAAACGCCTGCACCCACAAGTGGATACCAAGTCAGGCCTGATGGTTGGCCTGGGTGAAACCAAAGAAGAGATCATCGAAGTCATGAAGGATCTGCGTGCGAATGACGTAGATATGCTGACCATCGGCCAGTACCTTCAGCCAAGTAAATATCATCTGGCGGTGGAGCGTTACGTAACGCCGGAAGAGTTCAAGGAATATGAAGAGATCGGTTATGAGCTGGGCTTTAAGAATGTAGCCAGCGGCCCCATGGTGCGCTCCTCGTACCACGCCGATCTTCAGGCAAAAGCCCTGTAAGGAGATTAAGATGCCATTACCACAAGACCACAATTCTGCACCCCAGGGTGGCACACTGGTTCATCTGAACGTACAGGCAGCGGTTGATAATGAAAGCCGCATCAGCAGTATTATTGTTCGCGAGCGCCCTTTTATTGGTGATCTGGGGCTCGATGCTGAACCCAATAATCAGGAATTACTCATCGCCTTGGGCGAAGTGATGAGTGTTGCTCAGCCACTGACCGTTAATCGCATCTCGTGCATGGGTCGTTTGGCGATCCTTTGGATCAACGAAAACCGCTGGCTGGTTCTGCCACCTGCGGGCGCCCATGAGTCTGTCTATCAGGCCCTGCGCGAAACCTTCGGTGAAGATCTGAAACTAGATCAGGCTGAAGATGGCACGACTAAAGCCCATCTGAATGAAGCGGCGGTTCACTACCTGTTGAGCAGTGCCAACACCCAGCAGTTTACTGACCTTCCCGTTACTGAGCTCGATCTGTCATCAGGCATCAACATAATGTCGCTTCAGGATGCAGAAGATTATGACATTCTGGTACGTAAGAGCTGTGCAGAAACCCTATGGCAGTGGCTACAAAGCAACAGATCTTTCAGTAGCAACAATCACTAAGAAGGGTTACACCCGGCCATGTCGGTTTACACATCCGTCAGCTTTGCTGAACTTGCAAGCTATCTAGAACATTACAACGTTGGCGCTCTATCTCACTATGAAGGGATTAGCGCCGGCGTTGAAAACACCAACTACTTTGTCGATACCGATCAGGGCCGTTATGTACTGACCCTGGTCGAATCGGTCTCTGCCGAAAAGCTCCCCTTTATTCTGGGTCTGGTTGATCACCTTGCGGTAAACAACCTTCCTTGCGCTCAGCCTATACACCTTAACTCAGGCGAACTGTTTGGTGAGCTCAACGACAAACCCGCGGTTCTGATGAACTGCCTGAGCGGAGCTCCCCTAACAAAGCCTAACAACCAACAAGCCTTAGTTATTGGCGAGGCGCTGGCAAAATTCCACCAGCTCTCGTCACGTTTACCTGTTGAGGAATACTCTCACATACCGCAGTGGTGTAACGAGCTAGGTGCGAAATTATTCGAGAAGCTCAGCAAAGCCGATCAGGATTTTCTTTCTGATGCACTGATGGCAACAGGAGAGATTGACTGGACCACTTTACCTGCGGGCCCGGTTCATGCGGATCTATTTCCTGACAATGCGATGTTCGATGGCAACCAGCTATCTGGTCTTATCGACTTTTACCACGCTTGCTCCACACCTTATCTCTATGATCTGTGCGTCACCCTGAATGCCTGGTGCTTTGATGAACAGCTGAACCAGTTTGATCAGGACAAAGCGCAACAGCTACTGGCCAGCTACGAAGATGTTCGCCCGCTTGACCCGATAGAGCATGCACTTCTGCCTATCATGATGCAGACTGCAGCACTTCGCTTCTGGCTTTCCCGCCTGCGTGACTATCACTTCCCTACTGCTGGAGAAGATGTCACACAGAAAGCCCCTGAAGGGAAACAACGTCTGTTAAAGGGCCTGATCGCCGGTAATTTTCATATTAACTAATCGAATAAAAAAATATTTTTTTATAGCGCCCCAAAATAAGTCGCACGCACTCTTTTGGGGTTGCTGTTCTGCATCACTGCGCTAGCCCACGCCGTTCGGCGCTCTTCAACTTGAGCTCAGTTCATCTTTCGCACACGCAACATGAATTCAATTTTTTGAATGCACATTCATGCTGAATTTTTATCCGAAGAACGAATTAGAGAAACTATAAATCCTCTCCTACACTCAATTTTACCGGTTTGGAGAGAGGCCGGATCTGACAAGAATAAGACGTAAGAAAATGGTAGAGGAATAACAATGTTAACTTATGAAGAATGCCTGGAACTTAGCGACCTAACAGCAGACGAAGTTGACGCAATTGCCGAACATGAACATATGGATCCAATGATTGCCATGGCACTGGGTCACTATCTGATCACCCATGACGGTGACCAGAAGATTAAAAAAATCATCATGGACGATATTGAAAGAGCACAGCGTAGTCGTAATTACGCCCATGCAGAGATGTTGCAGAAAGTACTCAGTCATTTTATTGCAACACACCCAGAACATCGCCAAGGCAGAGCAGCTGCATAAGCACTCTGACGGGCAAACCGATTGACATAGCAACACCCCTTCCCCTTCGAACCGGTTACGGGTGCTTATGCACCCAGACCGGCTCACCTTTATAAGCTATGCAATTTCTTTTAAAAGCCCATAGATTCTAGGCTTCAGCACTTTTCTTTGATAGGCATCAAAGCTGTTTTATAGATGTTCCGCTAAAGTGACGTTTTATCTTTTCAGTTGTAGATCAATGCCGAAGTCACGCCCTAATCCTGCAAAACGAAATCAGCCAGCGCACCATCAGGACAACTACACTTATCTGATCCGAAACAGCCTCTATATCAACCTGACTGATCGCTGCACTCTGGCCTGCCAGTTTTGCCCTAAGCACAACGGCACTACTGAAGTAAAAGGGCATGAACTCTATCTGAGTAAACGCCCTGAAGTCGAAGAGATCATCGGGCTAATCGGTAACCCCACCGATTATGATGAAGTGGTATTCTGCGGCTACGGTGAACCGACCGTCCGCCTAAAAGCTCTGCTGGAGATCGCCCACTGGGTTAAAGGCAATGGCGGCAAAACCCGTATCAATACCGACGGCTTGGGTAGCCTGTTTCATAAGCGCGACATCGTCCCTGAACTGGCCGAATGCATCGATGCCCTATCCGTCTCGCTGAATGCCCAGAATGAAGCCGTATACCAGCAACACTGCCAGCCCAGCCTACCCAATTCCTATGCTGCAGTGCAGGCATTTATCAAACGCGCCAGCGAACTGATCCCCGATGTTCAGGTCTCTGCCATCAATGGGCTTGAAGGTGTAGATGTAGTTAAGTGCCGTGAGCTTACTGAAGGGCTTGGGGCAGAGTTTAAGCAGAGGGAGCTCGATATAGTCGGTTAAAAGCTGGGAAATACGGCTGACGTCAGCTAGGGGCAGGTAAAAGCAGGTTGGCTGCGTCTAGAGGACGCCACTGAGTGGCTAGAGGCTCTAAAACGGGTAACAAGCGGCTAGGAACAGCTAAAAGCGGCTGAATTCTGGAAAAGCCAAAACCACTTCTTTAAGCGCTTTACACTGAGCGCCCTTCTCTGCCAATATTGACCTACCAAGGAGTTCTACTGGTAAGCAAGCTTTAAGGAATCTGAAGCGAATAGGTATCACTGTAGATATACAATTAATTTGATGTTATTCCCAAGTGCCGAAACTTTTCACTGTTGCTAATCGGCTGATTTCAAAAGCTTATCTATTAGATTCTTAAATCATTTTTTGGATATATATATCAAATTGACGTGTTTAAATACGTCAAATTGACATATATTTTGCTGTTAAATGCTATGAATGAGCTAGATCGCAGAAGATGGGAGCATTCCCAAAGAACACTTGAGAGAGCAGAAGGCTCTGCGCGTGGCAATCCAGAGCTAGCTGCTTCGTGGTATAGCAGTGCGTATCTACTAATGACAGCTGTGAAGCTAAATGAAAATGAAGAGGCGGAAGCAGTAAAGCTATTAAGCACCTACTTAAAAAGGGTCTCTCCTTTCTATTTAGATAGGTCGGTGCCGCTTTCGACTACACAGCAGAATGATCTTTTATTTATCGCCGGTTACACGAAGAACTATGAATTGGCCAAAGAGCTAGTTGCCGTTCCGGTTGATTCCTCAAAAGAACACGGATTCGTTAAAACAATAAACTATTTATTCAGATCATGGTTTGGTACGCAACCAGATGACCAGCCAGCATACAGCCCCGATAAATGTGAGGTATCATTGTTCAATGCATTTTCGTCTGTAACAGAAGGTGCAGATTTAGATCAATGCGCTGTCGAATCCTTTTGGTCAGCAACTAAGAACAAAAGATATAAAGATACTATTTGGGGTAAAGCCAATATTTTTAGCCATTCACTCCGGAACTACGCAACCGCATTTAACAAGGCGTCGCACCGAACAAGCCGTTGAGCGCTGCGTTATGTGTCACTAGAGTCATGCAAGGAAGTATGAATATAGATTATCTAAACCGTTGCTATGCCTATCTGCTGTTAACCGGAGCAGCATTTTTGATTGGCGTTCTTATATTCAATATCCAACAGCCTTACTTAGTTTGGAAAAACTGGGCTCACCCTGAATACTCTATCCAAACATACCCGCTTTTGTTTCTAAGTTACTTCTTGGATATAGCGGCCCCTTTAGTAATGCTGTTGGCTAGCAAGCAACTCCTAAAAGAAGGAGCCCTCAAATGGTATTTGGTGCTGGGACTAGGAATCTTGCTTTTTCTTTCAAAGCTTATTGGTCTTATATATTTGCTAATTGGTGTCGTCGTATTAATTGTAAATAGGGTGTTTCATGCTAGAAACACATAACAAAAACATCAAAAGCCGTTCTACGGGCTTGGACCGCTGCTACACGGCGGCCCTTTATGTTGGGCGCTATGTTTCGAAATTACTGGGAAATAAGAGGGATTATTGAATGATCAATATCCTAGAAAGGATTACACGATGGATAAATCTCCGTAGATATATTCGTCAGTTACCCTTTTATCTTATGCGAGAATATGGAGTAAAAAAATACTACGACCCACAACAAGTAGATAGAGTTGCAGTTCACCTCCAGTTCGACATTAACTATGTCGAATTTGGATATGCAGTAGACTGTGATAACAGAAAGAGCATTTCAGAAGAAATAGCAAAAATCAGACGAGAGTATCAAAGAATATATAAATTACCCGCGGACTTTACGATATTTAATGCTATCCGCTTATCACAGTATAAAGATAACTGGGTCACTAGTGCCCAAGCTGATGGTGAGGAATATTGGAGATATTTAAGCCAAGTTGAGGCCTTGGAAAAAAACGAGATAAATAAAAGCACATAACAAGTTTGTTAAAGACCGCCCTTCGGGCTGGACCTCCAAAACGCAGCACGTTTTTCCGGCCCGTTAACGCGGCGTTATAAGAACAGTGGACCACGATGAACAAGGCAGTCAAAAAGCACTTCGATGAATGCCCGGATAATGTTCGTGTCAGACTAGCAGAGGTGCGAAGCCTAGTGTTTCAAATTGCCTCAGAGTTGGATCTGGGTGAGGTAGATGAAACGCTTAAATGGGATGAACCCAGCTACAGCGTAAAAACAGGTAGCCCGCTAAGAATGGATTGGAAGTCCAAATCTCCGAGTAATTATTACCTGTTCTTTAATTGCCAAACTAAGCTCGTCGATACATTTCGGGAACTGTATGGTGAAGAGTTGGAGTTTGAGTGGAATAGAGCAGTCGTTCTAAACTTATCTACACCGCTTCCTGAAATCGCAATCAAGTCCTGTATAGAGTTAGCTTTAACCTATAAGAAGCGTAAAAACCTGCCGCTTTTAGGCGCGCGAAAAAACACGTAACAAGTAACTTAAGATTATTACGACTTCATTTCCGCCTTTATCTTTAACGTTCTATGTAAAGAATTATGGATACCAATAGATTTAAACTAACCGCTTTAGATGAAGAGCATGTTTCCGCTGTAACAAGCTTATGGCGCGATGCTCATTCAAAGGCTATTGGCATTGAGCCTATCCATTCTTTCGAATCTCAATCCTATTTTTTATCTAGAATATTGCCGGAAAGCTATAAAGTTAGCGTGGTTGTTGATAGCAAAACAGATCAACCTGTAGCCTTTATGGCAAGTTCAGATACTGAGATTAGTCAGCTTTACGTAGCCAACAACGTTCAAGGCAAAGGCATAGGCTCATTTCTGGTTGAGCGAGCAAAATCAGACTCGCGAGGAGAATTGAGTTTGCGGACCTTTGCTGTGAATAAGCCGGCGCAGCAATTTTATGAATCGCATGACTTCACCGCTCAGCCAGGCAATAGTGACAACGAAGAAAAGTTGCCGGATATCCTCTATACCTGGCATCAGTGACTAATTAATAGGTACAAGCAAATTTACTTTAAATAACGTCAAGGACGATCAATGGAAGAGCTCGTAGAAGGAATATTCAGACCCATTATAAAGTTAATACTGTTGGTCTTACGTTTCCTGCAATTTCTTGCCTGGGACCTGCTTGTTACCCATGTCGGCTGGTCAATCGGATGGTTCTTTTATCGAACAATTACATTAGGCCATTTCCCTAACGAAGGATTAGACGATCTTGATAATTGCAGCTGGGGCAAAGCGCTCATCGTCGAGCTTACCGGGTTAGGACTTCTTGCTGGCGCAATCATGTTACTTTCAGCTCTTTTATAGCGTTTGATAGCATGAGCAAAAGCGCTTTTCATTCTGATCAACTGGACGCAATTTATAAATTTGCAGGAAAAGAATATGAGCATAGCTAAGGCAAGCATTGAAGATGCCGAAAAGATCGCCAGAATCATCAGCGAGTCGAATAAAGATGTAGCGGAAGCCTTTAATCTCAACATCAGTAACAACCCAAAACACCCTTCGTTTTGTAACAAAAAATGGGTTCTATCTGATTTCAAACGGGGTGAGGAGTACTTTGTCTTCGATAATGGAACGTCAGGTATCGGATGTGTCGCCTTCGAGAGCCCAAGGCCTGATATCGCGTACTTAAACCGCCTTTCTGTACTCCCGGAACATCGTCGCTATGGCATAGGGGAACAGCTTGTAAGGCATATTTTTGCCTACGCAAAATCTAAAGGGGTTCAAAGGGTAAGCATTGGTATTATTGCTGAGCACATTAAGCTGAAAAACTGGTATCTCAAATTAGGTTTTGAAGCTCGCGAGGTAAAGACATTTCCTCACCTCCCCTTTGACGTTCAGTACATGTACTTTGATCTATAAAGCTATCCCTTTTCGAATAGCGCCCCTTTTGGTTTGAGCATAAGCTGTGATAGCCTTGCCCGCCTTCAAAAACCTACCGCAACCCCAGTAAGAGCCCAGATCGGACATACCTTAGATGACAACTATTTCGGCCACCCACACTCCGATTGCTAACAGCAGCATTGTACTGGCGATTCTATCCGCGGTGTTTATGGGCACTATCGGGGTGATTTCGAAATTTACGGGACTGAGCGCTGAGGTCGTGACCTTCTACCGTTTGTTCTTTGGTGGATTGATCATGCTCTGCTACCTGCAATTTACCACGGGTGTTCGGATATTATTCTCTCGCCCCCCTTGGCAGGTCCTGTTGAATGGGTGTTTTCTCTCAGGCTTTATTGTTTGCTACGTTCAGGCGATGAATTATACGAGCATGGCTAACGCTATTATGATGGTCTATCTCGCACCCGTCGCTGCTTCGATATTTGCACACTTCTTTTTGGGTGAACGGTTAAACCGTATTAGTTTTGGTTTGATCGCCGTGGCTCTGTTCGGCTTCGTGATGATGATGGAGTTTCAACTAAATCTAGTTGAAGGTGGCAATGATATTATCGGGCTGGGCTATGGCGCGGCGGCTTTATTCGCCTACGCGGGATTTATAGTCATTAACCGGATTATGCCTGCTAGCTACCCCGTTTTTTCCCGCACATGGTATCAGTTAATGGTTGGCGCGCTTTGCATGCTGCCCTTCCTGTTTCTGGCTCCCATGGAGATAGATCTGCAGCAATGGAGCTGGCTGCTTCTGGCCGGTCTGGTACCCGGTTTTCTCGCGATACTCTTTGCGGTAATGGCACTCGATAAATTACCTTCGACGCTTTTTGGCACCCTGGCGTATTTTGAGCCCGTCGCCGTAGTGATCTTTGGCTGGGTATTATTTGCCGAAACATTATCTCCGCTGCAGATGTCAGGCTGCGCGGTGATTCTGGCAAGCGGAATTACTCAAGCTCTACTATCCACCAAGGCTCGATAACACTGCCCAGACTAGGTTACTGTTTCTAACCGGATTTATCTGCCTTTAACCGCCCCTATCCGCTTCCATCTGAACTTTCCGCCAGCAGCCGACTCTATTCCCTATGAGCGAAAATACCTTAAGAGCCGTAGCCGCATTCTCTTACCCATACGAAGCCCAGATCGCCAAAGCGAATCTGGAGTCGGCGGGGATTCCTGCGTACGTGGCAGATGAGAATACCATCAATATGCAGTGGTTATATTCTGATGCCCTGGGTGGTGTACGGGTGATGGTGGCTGAGCGAGATTTTGAACAGGCGCGGGAATTACTGGGAGAGGATTTTACTGATGCCTTAGCGGCGGAAGTAGCGGTTGATGAGATCCGCTGCTCCCAATGCGGCAGCAGCGATCTTGAGCCTTACACTGAAGGAAAGCGCCCTGCTTTCCTCGCTTTTCTGTTAATCGACTTCCCACTGTTCAAGTTTAAACATGGGTATAAGTGTAAGCGGTGTGGCACTTTTAACGGCGGATGAAGGCGGCTAACTCCAGCAGCAGGCAGCATTATCAAAAACAATACTGCTTTTATCCGCTTTATTAGCCTTTTGCTGCTTTAAGCTGCCTTTTTATTCTTTATACAACCTTTCATTCGATTCACGAGCCGCTTTGATATCCGTGCAATATTCTGCGGTTGGTCGTAGCAGTAAACGCTGTATGCCAATCTCTTCACCGGACTCGAGGCAATAGCCATAATCACCTGAGCGAATCCGTGCTAGTGCCGCGTCGAATTTAGGCAGTAGCTTGCTCTCACGATCAACAATACGCAGGGAGATCCTAGATTCCTCTTCATATTGCGCTCGATCTGCATCATCGTTCATTTCAGGCTGGTCATTCAACTGAGCCTTAGCATTTTGAATATGATCGATTGTTTCCTGCTTCTGTTGCTCTAGATATTCCTGAAAGAAAGCCAACTGGCTCTCATTCATATAATCCTCTTCACTGGCGGCTAATAGTTCTTCTTTTGTCATCGCCATGTACTCCTTACAAGTTCGACTACCTATCAAGGGCCATTACATTATAACAAATCAAAGCATAAATCATGGTTACCTACAGAAATGCCGCAACTTTTGAACGCTAAGCTCTCTGATTAAAAGCTATGTTGACAAGAACGGCACCACGAACGGATAATCGCCCCAGGCTTATTGGACGCCTACCTCGCAAAAGCGCATGTACCAATCTTACAAATTCGGCAAGCTCTGCTTGCATATCATCTCTGGTCAATAGCGAGTAGACCGAGTTTAGGAGGCGATATGCGTATCAATCAAAGTTCCCAAACAGTTAAAAATTCCGCTGCGATTCAACTGCTTCTTTTGGAAGCGAAAAAGCTCCATCGAGCAGCAACATCCGATTCAAAGCTAAAAGCATTACCTGTACTTCGCAGGCTGATTACAACTCAGGTCATAAGAGAGCTTTCTTTAGCCGAGCTTTACCGAAAAAGTGATCTTGTTCAGCGGAAACATATCCTCAACATGCTGGGTATTGAGGCCGGTTATGCCGGTTGGGCAACCTATAAGCAGGTGATCGAATCGACTCCAGCAGATAAGCTCGAACATTCCAGTATTGTCTTGCGCAGGGCGGGCTATCCAAATCTATGGTTCTCTTCACTAAGTGACGCTGAACAATACAGTGCTGCAAATGGTGGACAAGCATTCGCCATTGGTCAGCAAGCGGTTGTTATTCCGGAAACCTATTAGTAAGACCCGGCGACTAGTCGCTCTGGGGGAGTGGCTAGTGGCCGGACAGCAGATTCCGTATAATCGGTGGTTTCCCCACCCTTTTTAGGATTAAGCATGTCTCTGTTATTTGAAGAAATTGATAGCCAAAACTCACCGTTAGGGGTGATCTCTCTACGTAAGCGCCGCATGCCTGCGTTTGGCGATCGGGATATCTTCGAAGTGAAACTGGGTGATGAGTTTCTGATGTCGAGCATGTTTGTCGAGGCGGAAGAAGCCCTCTCTGATCTTGGACTGGCTGCGGTAAAAGCAGACAAAGATCTCAGCGTCGTTGTGGGTGGTTTGGGGCTCGGCTACACAGCCGTTGCCTCCCTGAAAGATACACGTATTAAAGAACAACTAGTGGTCGATGCGCTGGATACGGTCATTGGCTGGCACCAGAATGAACAGGTACCGCTGGGCAAAGATCTTAACGCAGATCCCCGCAACCGTTACGTGCATGGTAGTTTTTTTGATCTGGCAACCGCTCCAGCAACCGGCTTTGACCCAGAATGCGCAGGCAAGAAGTTTGATGCCATCCTTCTGGATATCGATCACTCACCAACCGAGTATCTGAACGCTGCCAATGCCAGCTTCTATACCACTGAAAACCTTTCCCTGATGGCTGAGCAGCTCAAACCGGAAGGTGTTTTCGCGATGTGGTCGCAAAATCTACCTGAACCAGAATTTGAAGCTTTACTGGGTACGGTTTTCTCCAGCGTTACCTCTCACGTGGTTCCGTTTTACAACCCATTTCAGGGTGGCGAATCCACAAACTCGGTATATGTTTGTATTAAGGGCAGATAAAAGCGCATAAACCAGTTGATAGCAGCCAAAATCAGAATGAAACCTCACACTAGGTGCGCTAAATTCTAGTCATTAAGTGAATTAACAGGCGATTTTATGAGTATTGAAACCTGGTTAGCCTTTGTAGCCGCATCCCTGGTTCTGACGATGACGCCAGGCCCTAGTATTTTACTGGGCGTCGTTCACTCCATGAAATATGGCTCGCGTAAAACGATCTATACCGCGTTAGGGGATATCACAGCAAATTTCCTTCAGATGATACTGGTCGCAGTTGGCCTGGGGATCATTATCGCAAGCTCAGAACTGGCGTTTACCCTGATCAAATGGTTTGGTGTAATTACATTACTCTATATGGGTATTAAGATGTTTTTGACTAAGCCTGCCGTTAGGCAAACCTCTGACCACACCGAAGCCAAACCCCATAAGCTATTTATGAGTGGCTTCTTTGTCGCGGCGGGCAACCCGAAAGCGATCGTGTTCTTTACCGCTTTTTTCCCGCAGTTTATCGACCCAACCCAACCACTGTTTTTACAAATGGCGATTATGTGCCCAACCATGGCTCTGCTGGATTTCACCTGGGTAATGATCTACGCCCTGTCAGCACGCAAATTCTTAGGTTTTATGGGTAAACACCCAACCCTGATCAACCGTGCGGGTGGTGGTGCTATGGTAACGGCTTCAGGGCTTCTGGCAACGAGTAACTAACGGCTAGTTCTCTTGTACTTCTAACAGAAACTCTATCAGTGCTCGCAATGTCGGATTGGTCAGTTTTGCTGCGGGATATACTAATGATATATCCCTTGGGGGTAGCTTGTATGCTTGCAACACAGGCACAAGCTGGCCTGAATCTATATAGTCTTTAATAAGAAAATCCGGCAACTGTGCAATACCAAGCCCAGCCGCTGCAAAATCAGCCAATATCCTCCCCTGATTAACATCCAGCGCCCCTTTCACGCTCACCTGATGCTGCTTGTTATTCTCCATGTAGCTGAAACGACCTGGTTGACGAATAGAGCTATCAATCAGGCATTGATGCTCACTCAGATCTTTCGGGTGCTTGGGTTCGCCATGTGTTTTGAGGTAATCCGGTGAGGCCACAAAATCAACCTCAAGCAAGCCATATTTTCGGGCAATAAAACCAGAGTCTTCAAGATCCCCTACCCGCACAGCTAGGTCAAAACCTTCTTCTATCAAGTTCACATAGCGATTCACTAGCACCCAGGAGATCGATACGTCTGGGTACTGTCGCATAAATGCGGCCAGTTGATGCTGAAGCCCCAATTGATCAATATTAAAAGGCGCGGTAATTCTCAACTTACCCTGGATTTTATTGGTGCGCTCGCTTTTACTGCTTTCCAGCGCCTCTAACTGCTCAATCACCTGGCGAAACTTCTCCAGATAGAACTCCCCTTCTGGTGTCAGCTTCATCGATCGGGTGGTCCGGTATAGCAGTGTGCAGTCAAAGTGCTTTTCCAGATCCGCCACCTGGCGACTAACAGCCGAAACAACCAGATTCAGGGCACGTGATGCCTCGCTGAAGCTCATATGCTCAACCACTTCGAGAAAAGTTCGCATCGCTTTAACCAGATCTATTTTTCTTTCCATGAGAAATATACTTTCTTATTGAGATTATTTTTCAATAATAAACCACAATTTAAACTTCTCCCAACCTTGTGAAAAACAGACCTCAGAAACATTTGGGAGACAGAAATGAAAATTCTATTGATTGGCGCAACAGGTACGATCGGCAAAGCTGTAGGAGAAAAACTATCGAACCATGAAGTGGTTGCAGCAAACTATAAAGAGGGTGATGTCACTGTAGATCTAGGTAGTAAAAGCTCAGTTCAGACCATGCTAGAAACAGTGGGCAAAGTCGACGCGATCATCTCTACCGCGGGCCTTGCTCAGTTTGGCCCGATGGCAGAGCAAACCGATGCCGATTATCAGTTAGCCCTAGACAACAAACTAATGGGCCAGGTAAATCTGGTTCGTCTGGGCAAAGAATATGTTAACCACGGCGGCTCAATCACCCTAACCTCCGGTATGCTTTCCCGACAACCACTACCAGGTAGTGCTTCCATCGCCATGGTCAACGGAGCACTGGAAAGCTTTGCCAGAGCTGCTGCATTAGAAATTGAGAATATCCGCGTTAATGTAGTCGCTCCGGTATTCGTGAAGGAAACTATGGAGATGATGGGTATGGATAGCAGCACCGGTGTTTCAGCCGCAGATACCGCTAAAACTTATACCCAAGCGCTTGAAGGTGATATGCACGGTGAGACGCTGGATGTTGCGTAAAACTGATAACGTCAGCTAAATTCAGCGGGAAACAGCCAGGGACGGCTTAAACCATAGCGGGCAGCGATCATCCCCCCCCTGTATTTATCTGAAAAG
>NZ_CH724129.1:0-18878 GCF_000153345.1 Neptuniibacter caesariensis | reverse complement strand
CCTTTCGACATGCTAACGGTCTTTCCTGCTATTCACCGACTTCATCCGATTTTGGCAGCTTTTAGCCGCCTTTTAACGCCCATACCCCGCCTTATCATAAGCCGCTTCTTTGTAGACCGTTTGCATCAGTTCATCCTTAAGCAGCGACTTATCGCTCAATAGCTGTTTGATTTGCAACGCTTCCAACGCGCTATCCAGTTTAACCAGAGTATCAGGCTGATCTTTTCTGACCCATACGATCACATCTTTTTGCATCAGCGGTTTGAAACCATAAGTCATTTCCGGATCATGCTTGCTGATATGCCACTTAAAATCTTCACCGCCCCACAGGAATGAAGCACGGTTTCGGGTAAACATCTTTGTCGCAGTTTTAATGTCCCGCCCAGAAGAGAGCTTAATTTTGCCTTCTTTGCTCCAGTTATCCAGATCTGGAAGGAACCGATAAGGTGTGCGCATTCCATTCACTACAATGAGTGACTCACCGATCATCTGCTCTGCTGTTTCAGGTATCTCTGCAACATTCGGCAAGGCAAACAATCCAGCAGACCAGGGCGAGCGCCACTGGCTTTTAAGGCAACAATCATTCAATTGATTCAGATCGAGGGTAATCAACGCATCGATCTTGCCCATGCGAAGTTCGTTATAAACACGGGATAAGGGTGCGACCCTGAATGAACAATCTATATTCGCCTCTGAACAAAGGCTTTTAACTGTTTCCCCCATAGTGCCAGAAAAAGAACCATCTTCAGCCGTATGCAGCAGTGGCGGGAAAGGAAATGAACCGATCACCAGTTTTTCTGCAGCTAATGTATAAGAAGATGCTGAAAGGAATGCACACAAGGCAATTGTCGAAGGTAGGGATCTGTACATTAACAAGCTTCCATCAAGTTATGCCTTCCAGATGGCAAACCTTAAATTAGATATATCTTATATAGGTAACACTAGCAGAATTCTTTACCAATAACAGTGATAAATAAATTAGACAGAAGCGGTATTGAAAAAGCGAGAGGGTAATTGAGTGCGGAAGTGAAGTCACACCGCACTCAGAAAACGGGTTTAAAAGATAAAACCAGTACGTGTGACCGCAACTGACATCGCCAGCGCGAAGCCAGCTAATGATAATATGATCATTGGAATACGTTTAAGCGTCGCTACACCCGGTTTCAGGGAAGCAATGGCCAATACAATATAAACCAGTAAGCCAAAAAACTTCTCGGTTAACCAACCATCTACAAATGGGAATTGTCCCAGAGATACAGCAAGGCCTGCAGCAGTTAATACAACCAAAACCATGGTTGCCATTGCCAGCATAAGCACCGCTTTTTTACGCGCTAACTCAGAGCCCGCAAAAGTAAGAACTGCACGTCCCAAAAATACCAGCAGACTTAATACCACTGCTGCCATATGAACTTTTAAAAGAATTGGATGCATGTTTATTCCATGTCCTATTTATAAATTATCTATGACTCTTGTGCCTGAAATGACTCAGGCTGAGCAATGATACCCAGAGTTTGATAACAAAACATCCATCCAAAGATCAGGGATTTATCCCTCTAAGGCCTTAAATACGAAATTACATGCTCAGACAGGCATGCCTATAGAGAGATCCTCACTATTTAGCCTTGGCCCTTTTCGGAAAGCCAACTTCCCCGCCCTGTGCGGTTAGCACACTCACCTGGATCGGCTCTCCCTCATCATTCAGGTAAACCCGCCCGATGCCGCTGGCATTCAGAACACGGTTCTTAGGATCATTGTCCGGGATTCGAGAGCGAATCTGCATACGCCGGCGCTTAGTCAGCCAGTTGAGTGGAGACCTGCTTCCGTATAGCCATCGGTTAAGCCGGTCAAATAACTTGAGCAGCTTATCGGGAAATTCGTTTTTCAAACCACTACACGTGATCTGCCAGATATCCGGGCTGTTTTTCCGAAAGCGTATTTTTACATCGTAGACAAAAGAGTAATGTACATCGCCGGACAGGATCACAAAGTTCTGTGGTGTTTTACGATGCCTAAAGATATTCAAGATGACATTCGCTGACCCCGCATGGGCCATCCAGTTTTCAGCATCCACCGTCAGCGCATGGCCGAAGAAGGTAAATACTCTTTGCACCGTCTCAATCAACTTCATGCCATAAATAGGTGCGGGAGAGACCAATAACACCGAATGCTCGCCCATCAGATCCTGCTGGAGCTCAGACAGCGCTTCCCAATCCATCAATCCCGAAGGCTTAGACAAACTGCTCTCAGACCACCAGCGTTTAGTTCGGGTATCCAGTACCACCAATTTGGGTGAAGTGGGCAAAGCATAGTTCCAATGCTCAAACTCAAGCACTTCCGTAATCAGTTGGTCGCGCGGCAGACCATTCTCCTGCTCGGCAGATTGCTCCAGAGCGCTACACCAATTAGCTGGGAATTTATCGGGATCATTACCCCACCCCTGACAGAGCCAGTAGCCAATCAACGCATTGCCAATAATACTCCGCGAGAAAGGATGCTCATAAGCTGCTTCTTCCCAGCCCCGTGTGAGATTCCAGTCATCGGTAACATCGTGATCATCAAAGATCATATAGACCGGGAGATGCGCCAGTGACCGCTGCACACGCTCCAGACCTTGGGCAAAAATCTCTATCTCGCGCTGTTCGCTAAGATACAGGTCGGCATGCTCATCGGATACGTCATGAATGGATAGTTTGATAAAAGGCCATAGCTGAGGCGACCAGACCAGAAAATACATCGCCAATACTTCTGACAAGGTAATCAGGTGGTTATGTGCAGTATCCGCGGTAAATATCGGCTTTTTAGCGCCACCAAAAAAGCGATCCTGCAAAGCCTGATTTGCTTCAGTGTGAGGCAGTAACTCTTCTCGCTCATAATAACAGTGCTCGCTTTTAAACAGCTCATGACTGTCACGAACAGTCGCCCCGGCAATCAACTCTGAGTCCAATCCCAGTAGCTCAATGGCCTGATGTATGGCACTTAACATGGGCCCTGCTACATCGTCAGCGTAGATCTGATCACCGGACATCATTAGAAGCGCAGCGCGCTCTTCAGGATTCCCATCGCTGGCTGCCAGTTGCTCATCGACACGGAGTAATCCGTCTTCAGAGGCATAATGCGGTTTCCGACAAGAGCCGTGCAGCACCTGATCGATCTTAGTTTTCAGGACAAAAGAAGGTCTGGGCGCATCACCGTAGCAAAGATGAGGAAGTAACGTTTTTAATCCCAGCCGCTCACCTGAAACTTCACACTCCAGGTCATAAGAGAGAAAACAGTTTTCCGGGAGCGGATCTGCGGCTTTGTAATCGATTAGATTGATATAGGCAAAATCACCGACTTTGACCGTTTTTGTTATTTGACCAATATACAGATCTGCGAGCAGCGCATCATCTCGAAAAAGCTTGAAACATGCTTTCAGTGGCTGAGAAGTCACAAGCCACAACACCATCTGATCGGGTAATACACGCCTTAATATAGGGCCTGCAACAACAAAGGGAAGATCACGGGTTGTCTGCGTCATATTCGGATCTGAACTTATGTGGGACGTTTCCTATAGTCTATCGGGCAAGAAGCTGAGGATTCAACGGATTTACCTAACTTTTCATTTCAGGGGGATTTATAAACATCGGTTTTCGGATGAAAGGTAAACCAGGCGAACCAGAAACCGTTTACCGCAGGGATCACTTCGCCACTCTGAGCATCGAATACTTCAGCAGTACGCGTCATCGTGTTGTAGCGAATCTTCAGTTTTACCCCATTGACCTGATCAATTACTTCGTCCCCACCAAAACGCGCCAGCTCAGCAAAAGGATAGGCTTTGTAATGGCCGTCAATATCGACACCGATAACCCGCTCCTTAGGATGGTAGGCCTGACTGAGAAATTCGACTGGGAAATAGATCATTGGGCTTTCATCATAACTACCATAAGGGCTCATATCGTAGTTTCGCCGATAACCGGTATCACGGCTTAACACTTCTCCCATTGGGAAACGACGTTTCCATTCACTCCAGGTCATCTGCACCAGTGGCAGCATCTCAAGCTGTGTACCGATCTGTGGTCCGCTAACCGCTTCCTTCTTAAGTTGAGACCATAGGGATTCAGTTTCACGGTCGTAAAGCAAAACATCGCTGTTATAAAGCAAACCGGAAACACCAAAATCCAGTACTTTGCCTTTTACTTCTGCTGAAAAGGCCATGCCTGTGCCACACAAAGGACAGTAGCTGATCACCACAGGTTTCCCTGCGATCTCATCATTAACGATCTCATGCCAGTTTAAAATCGAGATTGGGTATGCACGCGTTCTGCCATCGATTGTAAGACTCAGCACCTGCTCTTCAGCACGCATCCCTCCAACCTGCTGAGCGGGGATAAACTTAGGATCATCAATGGAGGGAATCCCGTCACGGGGAGGCCCTCCTGGGAGAATTTCTTCTTGAGGGATAGAGGTTTTAGACAGGTCAAAACCATTACCCGCATGCGCCAGCATCGGCCAGAATTTCAGACAAAGCAGTGTCAGAAGATAGTGACAAGAAAGACTAGATCGCTGTACGATTAAACATTACGGGTGTTCCAAACAATGATTAACTGTTTGAGTACACAAATTGAGAATGATTCAAAAAAATTCTCACTAATCCTGTGCTATGATGCCCGCAAAATACATTGAAGACCGATATCACACCATGAAGAACTCTTTCTACTACGATCTGGAATCAGGCAAGATCGGGCAACAGACCGATCTGGGGCAAGCTTTAGACAACCTGCGTTATAACGAAGACGGTTTAATCCCGGCGATTGCGCAGCAGCATGATACGGGCGAAGTACTGATGATGGCCTGGATGAACAAGGCCTCCATAGAAGAGACGCTGAAAACCGGCCAGGTTTGCTACTGGTCTCGCTCTCGTCAGACTTACTGGCGCAAAGGTGAAAGCTCAGGTCATGTACAAAAATTGGTGGAAATGCGTATCGACTGCGACGGCGATACGCTGCTGTGTCTGGTAAATCAGAATGGTCCTGCTTGTCATACTGAACGCCCTAATTGCTTCTACCACAAAGTCACTGGCGATAAGATCGAAATCATCACAGAACCTAACTGATCTTCTGCCTCCTCTGTTAGCTCAATGGAATCCTGAATCAGGATTCCATTGGCTCAGCCTCAAAACGCTTCACTCTCCCGATAGATCGCAGGCTTGATATCAATAAGCACTGTTCCATCCAGGCAGTCCAACCCCCGAACCTGTATTTCACCCTTTTGCGCATCTAATGATTCAACGGGTAGCACTGCAACACCTATGGGATTTGGCCGATAAGGCGTTCTTAAAGAAAAACACCCCACTCCACCATTCAATGATCCAAAATCTCTCATTTCACCTATTTGATTTCTTTCAGGACTTGTTCGCGTACCCCCTAACCAATACACAACCATGATGGCTTTTACCTTTTCCAGCCCCTGCATTTCCTGGCGAAAAGCCTCATCAATCTGGATCCGGCATAACGGTCCATCAACCTGAATGTTATTAGGGCACATATCCACACTTTGGTAAGGCGTTCGAATTACACCCACTGTTAATAATTTCATAGCGCATCCCCCCTCAGTTTGTAGCCTTCGCGGTAAAAAGTGCATAGCTGAATACGGTAACCAGAATCACCGCACCCCCCAGGAAGCTGGCCATAGCTGGAATTTCTGTAAAAAATAGATAAGCCAGAACAGGGGCAAATACCGCTTCGATCATTAGAATCATCCCGACTTCCGGTGCCGTGATATAGCGGGTAGCCGTCTGCGACAACACCCTGCCAAAGGGAGCGGTAAATAATCCCATCACCGCCATAATCGTCCAGGTACTGAAGCTATATTCTGATGGCGTTGCAAAATAGAACATCGCAATGGCTAGAAATAATCCACCCAGACCGACACTCGCCATCCGGCTTACCCCCTGGTATTTGCGTAACAAGGTTTGGTTTAGCGATAGAAAACTGGCAGCGGCCAACGCCAGGAGATCTCCGGTCCAGTTTCCCGCCTGAAAAGATCCAGAAACCACAATTACGATTCCAACCATCACCGCCGCAATAGCAATCCAGGTAGATCGCTGGGTAACCTCGCGAAGAAAAAGCCAACTGAACAAAGCGGCCAAAGCAGGTGTTGTACTCAAAATCACAAAGGTGTTTGCCACCGTTGTTAGTTTGATACTCATCACAAGACAGCTTGCACTACCCAGCATGAGCAAACCAGATATCACGACTGGCCAACCGCTTTCCAGGTAAGTTGTCACAAGTCCGCGCTTATCCATTGTCTGGATAAAAAACGGCATAGAAACTGCCGTAAACAATCCGAACAGGAATGCCGTATCAACCCCATTTACCCCGGAAAGACGGATAAAAATTGGATCAAAACTCATTAAAAGTGCCCCGCACAATGCGATAAGCACCCCAGTAAATCGTACATTAAACGTCGATAGAGCTGTCAAAATTTGCATTTAATCATCAACCTCAATAAATCATACTTACCAGTATGATTTATATAAATTGACCTCCTGTCAAGAAAATCATACTATTCGGTATGATTTAATTGAAAAGCCGTTACCAAATGAGCAAAGTTCAACAAAATAAAGAAAAGAAAAAACAAGCAATTCTTGAAGCTGCGCAAAGGGTTTTCATCTCTGAGGGCTTTGTTCAGGCAAGCATGGATGAGATTGCCAAAAGGTCTTCGGTAACAAAACAAACCGTTTACCGCTACTTCCCCTCTAAAGCGGAACTGTTCGAAGCAACTCTGCGCAAGATGGGTGAAGTGACCCACGGAGGGTTTAGCCCATATCTGGAATTGGCTAATACTGAAGAAGCCCTAACCGGTTTCGCCAAAGAGTTTATTGAAGCGCACCTCTGCGATGAGCATCTGGCTACGCTTAAACTCCTGATCAATGAAAGCAGTCAGGCCCCAGAACTTACCAGCCGTTTCTATTCGGTAGGCCCGGATAATACCCACAACCAACTGAGCCGTTTTTTTGAAGAGAGGTTTAACTCTGACAATCCTGAATCGCTTGTCAGCTTATGGACTGCGATGTTGCTCTCTCAGCGAACCGGGGTGCTACTGGGTAAGGAGAAACCCAATACTCAACAAATTGAACAACACGCCTGGGATGCTACGCAATTTCTACTCGCAGCCATACCACTGCGCTAACGCTGGAGAACACACAAAAAAAGAGGCAGCAAATGTAAATCTGCGCCCCTTTTAATTTAATATGAATCAGTTAGTGCAGCGTGATTAAGAACGCTCTTTCTGCGCTTCGCGGAAAGCAGCTTTTGCATCACGATGGGCTTTTACCGCATCTTTTACATCCGTGCCCAGGTGAGCCTCACCGCGCTCTTTAGCCAAACGCACCTGACGCTCACGCTCAGCAAAACGTTGTTTCTGCTTATCGGTCATCTTATCGATGCAATGCAGGCAGCTAACCCCCTGTACGTAGCTATCCAGCTGCTTCTCTTCCTCAGTAATCGGCATACGACAAGCGTGGCACTGATCATAATCACCCACCTCCAGACCATGTTTCACTGATACTCGGCCATCAAATACAAAGCAATCGCCTTTCCACATAGATTCTGCTTCAGGTACTTCTTCAAGGTACTTAAGAATGCCACCTTCTAAATGATAAACCTCATCAAACCCCTGCTCTTTCAGATACGCGGTTGATTTCTCACAACGGATCCCACCGGTACAGAACATCGCAACTTTCTTGTTCTTCTCCGGATCAAGGTTCTCTGCAACATACTGGGGAAATTCACGGAAGGTTTTTGTTTCCGGATCGATCGCATTTTCAAACGTGCCGATAGCGACTTCGTAGTCATTACGGGTATCGACCAGAACCACATCAGGATCAGAGATTAAAGCATTCCAGTCTTTTGGCTTTACATAGGTACCGACTACTTTCTTAGGATCGATCCCTTCTACGCCCATGGTTACAATCTCTTTTTTGAGTTTGACCTTGGTACGCATAAATGGGTTTTGCGAATCGAAAGACTCTTTAAAGTCGATTGGATTCAGGCGCTCGTCCTGATTAAGCCAGTTAAGAATAGCATCAATACCTTCACGGCTACCCGCAATCGTACCGTTGATCCCTTCCTGAGCAAGCAGCAAGGTGCCACGGACATTCTGCTCTGTCATGCGAGCTAAAAGAGGCTCGCGCAATGATTCAAAATTATCCAGGCTGACAAATTTATACAGGGCACAAACAACGGTTTGCACCTCGGTTTGAGGTTGCTCTACAGACATGTTCTCTCCGCTAATTGGGGCGTAAACCCAACGCAAAAACAGAAAGCCCCGGTATTACCGAGGCCTGATAATGAAAAACTCCCTTATGAGGGAGCCTGTTCCTATATTCTATCAAATTAACCAAGCGACTAACTCAGGTATTTTGTAGGGGTATTGACCTTCCAGGCTTGGTCTACACTTACCTAATAACCAACCTCAGGAGTTATAGATGTCTGATAACACATGGATTCTCACTGCACACTGCGCCAGTGAACTGGGTACAGTGGATGCAGTAACAGGTTATCTCTACCACAACGGTCACTATATTGAGGAGCTACATTCCTTTGACGACAAGATCAGCCAACGGTTTTTCATCCGTGCTTGCTTCAGAACCGACGGAGGTTTTGACGAAGAGAAGTTCCGTACACTCTTTGAACTAAGGGCCGACAAATTTGATATGCAGTGGGAACTGCAACCTCAGAACCACACCCCTAAAGTGGTCATTATGGTTTCTAAGTTTGACCACTGCCTCAATGACCTGCTTTACAAAAATAAAATCGGCCAGCTGAATATAGAAATCCCTGCCATCATATCCAATCACCCTGACCTGAAACCGCTAGCGGATTGGTACCAAATTCCTTACTACCATCTACCGATCAGTGCCGACACTAAACCCGAACAGGAAAGTAAGCTTTGGCAGATTATTCAGGAAACTGATGCAGAACTGGTCGTGCTTGCTCGCTATATGCAGGTGTTATCTGACGACTTGTGCAAAAAACTTGAAGGTTGGGCGATTAACATTCACCACTCTCTACTGCCTGGTTTTAAAGGCGCAAAACCATACCATCAGGCTTATGAGAAAGGCGTCAAAACAGTCGGAGCGACCGCCCACTATATCAACAGCGACTTAGATGAAGGGCCGATCATTGCTCAAGGCATCGAGCCAGTTGACCATACTTACTACCCGGAAGACCTGATCGCAAAAGGCCGCGATATAGAACGCATCACGCTGTCCCGGGCAGTGAAATACCACATAGAAAAACGTGTATTTCTTAATGACAACAGGACGGTGGTTTTTAAAGATTGATACGGAAAACTTGCAAATATGACAAGTTGTCTAAAATTAAACTGTTATCAAGAAAAACGGTTCCAAACTGGCTTCGCTTTTGTCATAGTAGCCATGCACCATACCTTAATACTAAAGTACAAGATAAGTACTGAATTATAAAAATAACAAAAGCGAAACAAAGACCTGCTAACGACAAGAGTTAGTGCAGATTGATTGAGGTTTAATGCATGAAAGTCTCCCATAAAGTTGCCCTGCTGGCTTCAGCAATTGTCGTTCTGACATTCGCAATTTTCTCCTGGATGCAATATCACACGGTACGTGATGCCCTGTATGAAAAAACTGAGCAAAGTACGCAGGAAGCGACTTCTGTACTGGGACACCAGATCACCAACTGGCTTAACGCCAAACTCAAGCTTATCGACATGATGGCTGAGGATATCAATGCCAATTTTTCTCCGCGGACGATACAAAGCACCTTTGATAACCCGCTTCTGAAAAAAGAGTTCCTGTTGATCTTTGGCGGCCTGGATACTGACGGCCAGAAGATCACCAATGATCCAAGCTGGAACCCTACTGACTGGGATGCCCGTAAGCGCCCCTGGTACCCCTATGCAAAACAAAATGACCGCGCGGTGTTAACCGACCCTTATGCAGACGCAGCTACAGGTGAGATTCTGATCTCCGCAGTCGCAAACTTTTATGACAACAAACAGTTTAAAGGCGCTTTCGGCGGTGACCTGAGCCTGAAAACCGTATCAGATGCTCTGAATACCCTGAACTTCAACAATACCGGCTATGCGTTCTTGCTAAATACTAATGGCAATATCATCAGTCATCCTAACGCTGAGCTGAACGGTAAGTCGATTAACGACCTGTTTGATGGTTCTGCTCCAGCATTGGTACCTGAGATGAAGGAGACCAGCGTTGCAGGTACAACCTCCTTTGTATATTTCCATAAACTGGAAGGACTCTATGGTAGCCCATGGATGATCGGGGTGGTTCTCGATAAAAGTCTGGTCATGGCCGATGCAAACCAGATCGGTATCACCGGCCTTATCGCAACCTTGATCAGCGCTCTGGTTTGTAGTGGCGCGCTCTACTTCGCTGTGAGCAAGCA
This sequence comes from Neptuniibacter caesariensis, assembly GCF_000153345.1. Lineage (GTDB taxonomy): Bacteria > Pseudomonadota > Gammaproteobacteria > Pseudomonadales > Balneatricaceae > Neptuniibacter > Neptuniibacter caesariensis. The sequence continues at coordinate 8,454 of NZ_CH724129.1, read as the reverse complement.
GTTGATGCCACTGGAGAACCTCCGCACTTCGCTGGTTGAAATTAACAGTGGTGAAGGTGACCTGACTAAACGACTGGTGATCAGCAGTAAGGACGAATTTGGCCAGGTATCCACTGACTTCAACGAATTTATCGGTTATCTACAAAACCTGATCTCGCAGGTTAAGCAGATAACACAGGATGTTCGTGAAAACAGTGACCACACATCATCTTCAGCGTCTATGGCTGCTGCTGACCTTGAGAAGCAGCTATTTGAACTGGATCAGCTAGCCACCGCTATGCATCAGATGTCAGCAACTGCACAAGACGTAGCAACCAATGCGCAACATGCGGCTGATTCCGCTATGCGCGCCGATGAAGCAGCAGGCGAAGGTGCTATGGTTGTATCGAAGACAACCGAGTCGATCGGCCACTTGGCGCAAGATATGGAGAATATTGTCTCCACGATCAATGAACTGGCAAGCTTCAGCGACAATATCGAGTCCATTCTTACCGTGATCACCGAAATTGCTGACCAGACTAACCTACTCGCCCTTAACGCAGCCATTGAGGCCGCACGTGCGGGTGATATGGGTCGTGGTTTTGCGGTCGTTGCCGATGAGGTTCGTGCGCTTGCGTCACGTACTCAGCAATCGACTGAAGAGATCAAAGATATGATCCAGCAACTACAAACCGGCGTGAAGAACGCTGAAAGCACGATTATGAATAGCCGAGATATGGCAGCCAGAACACAGGAAGCCGCGGGTGAAGCGGATATGGTACTGAATACCATCCGTGACAATATTCAGGAGATCAACCAGATGACAATTCAGATTGCGACTGCGGCAGAACAGCAGTCAGCAACCGCTGAAGAGATCAACCGCAACACTACCAACATCCGTGACCTTAGCCAATCTGTTTCCAACAGTGCTAAAGAGCAGGAGACCAATTGCCATACCATGGCTGACCTTACCCGCCAGCAGGATGCTGAATTGAGTAAGTTCAAGGTGTAAAGATAGGATCGAGTGGCTAGGCTCTTGGGTCTAGCCACTCCTAATCCCCAAGATAAAACTCCCTTCAAAACAAAGTGACCCAGCTTAAGTTCACTCGATCAATAAAGCTTTAGGATCCGTTGCCAACCCATAATTCGTCAAAACTTGTCGCCATATAGGGTCTGACTTCATTTTCTCAACTGTTTCCAGTAATTGTGTATTCAGACTGTTATTTCCACTTCTTACCATCAGATAACGGGTGAACTGATGGTGGTTAGTAAGCGTGAAGCGTGTGCTCCATTGATTATCCCAGAGAAGATATTGCGCTGAGCTATAAGGAATAATTCCTACATCGACACGATTCTGCAGAAGCATTCGGAGTAATTGCTTTTCATTATTTGCGTTACTTCTAATAATCAAATTATCAGAAACCAAAGGATCAACTCCTACATACCGATAGCCGCGAACGCCTCCCAATCTATATCCGATCAAATCTTGCGGTTTGTTAAAATCGGTACTTGCTTTGCTGCTCCATATATAAACACTCGCATCAAACATCAATTCTTCGGACCATATAAACCGACTGAGGTTTTGCTTTTTAAACCAATAAGGAGATACCCAAGGCACCAGGATATTTTCCGCAGTTGAATCTATTAACTGATTAAGCCTTTTCCGGGGAATGCTCATAACTTCAATGGATACATTTGAGCTATGCCGTGAAAGATAATCAGCCAGATCATAAGTTAGCCCGGTTTTATCTCCGGTAATAAAAGGTGGGGTATCGTGGTAGGTGTACAGCGTAATTATCTCTTTGGCCTGACCAGAAACAGGTAACAGATAAGCCCAAACAATAAACAGTGCCGTGAGAATTCGTAAAAACATCATTTAACCTGCACAAAAGGCAATATAAGTTGCCCTTCCCTAGGCCTAGCGTTCACAGATTAAGTCTAGGAGCTGAATGATAATTCAACAATGTCAGGTGACTATTTGTTCAAGATATAAAAACTAGCTCAATATATCCCTGATAACTTTCCTGAGCCTGAGCATAAATACTGTAGTCCTTAAAAAAAGCCGGCCATAGACCGGCTCAATATGCTAGTTTGTCTAAAGCACTTTTCTAACAGAAACCCGCTCTCTTACTCGACTCAGATACCCGCTAACTGCAGGATACCCTTCAACCAAACCAGCACCATCTGGCGTTTTCTGCAGATAATCTAACATTGGAATAAGTACCAGATCCGCTGCGCTTAACTGCTCACCGCAAATGAAAGCTGCACCTTCAACCTGTTTGTTAACAATTCCTAATGCCTTTAATACCCCAGGCAAAGCCTCTTGAATTTTGTCCATTCTTACCGAACCGTTCTCCCCTTTCGGGAAGGCATACTCTAATAGCAGGTTTCGGACGATCGCCTGATCTATATAAACGCTGATCAAAGCACTCCACTGGTCAACCAGCGCCTTGTCAAAAGCATCTGCTGGATAAAGCTTGTTATCATCATTCAGGGAATCGAGATAACGGATAATTGAAGATGTCTCACTGATATTCCCAAATTCAGTGATTAGAACAGGGACTTTTCCGTAGGGGTGAAAATCAAACAGCTCTTTATCTCCAAATGATAGCTTCTTGCCGTTCACTTCTGGATTGACCTCATAAGGAATACCTTTTTCCTCACATGCAATCAGCACACTTCGCACAAAGGTACTGAAAGCCGGCCCAACAATCTTTACTGGTGTATCCATCGTTACATCTCCTTAGAAAGTTGAGGTACACACTAGGCTGATTCACAATATGTTCAAGAACATATATTGAAACTATGGAATACTCTTCTCAATGCTAAAGGAGAGACCGATGGGTTGGACTACAGAACAGAAACAGCAGTCGCGGGAAAAGATAGTCAGCAGTGCAGCCGAACTATTTACCCGAGATGGTTTTGATAACGTTGGGATCAACGATGTAATGCGTCACGCAGGGCTGACCCGCGGTGCTTTTTATAATCACTTCAGTTCAAAAAGCGAATTATACGCAGAAGCCATTTTAGGCGCGGCAAGGCAGGCCAAAAGCCGCACCATGGAACACCCTGAGAACACCCTCTCGGCGATCATCGAATACTATCTGAGCGATACCCACCGCCGCGGAGAAGATATCTGCTGCCCTCTCGCCTTTCTTACCACCGATATTCATCAACGGGATGATAATGTCAGGTCCACCTATACCCGTGTACTACAAGGGTTCATCGAGATTATCCGTGAAGCAATGCCTGAAGGGCAAAAGATTTCAGAAACGGAAGCAATGCATAAAGCGGTCATGATGATAGGCGGGCTTGCGATCGCCAGAGCGGTTAATGACGACGGATACTCAGAGAAGCTTTTACAGGCTTGCCGGGAGGGGGTTCAGGGTGAAACGGCAAAAGGCAGATGAAGGTAGTCGAAGCGGATAAGAGCGGATAAGAGCGGATAAGAGCGGATAAGAGCGGATAAGAGCGGATAAGAGCGGATAAGAGCGGATAAGAGCGGACAAAACGATAAGGTCTTGCGCGATAGAGCGCAAACCTTTAACGAAAAAAGGCGCCCTTACAAAGGCGCCTTTTGCTAACCATTAGCGTGCCAGCTCTTAGCTGTATTTAACGCCTTTAGCTGCTTTCGACTGTTTTAACCGCCTTTAGCTGTACTAAACGCCTTTACCCGCTCTTCGAACCTACTTACCCCAGGAATCGCGAAGGCCGACTGTACGGTTGAATACCAGCTTATCTTCGCTGGATTCAGAATCCACACAGAAGTAGCCAGTACGCTCAAACTGGAAACGGCTTTCAACAGCAGCATTTGCCAGGCCGACTTCACAACGGCTGCCTTCAACAAGCACAAGCGATTCTGGATTGATGAACTCAAGGAAATCGCGCTCTTTGTCACCGTCAGGATTCTCTTCTGCGAACAGACGATCATATTCGCGAACTTCACATGGAACTGAGTTATCAGCAGATAACCAGTGCACGACACCTTTAGCTTTATAACCTTCAGGGTTAGCACCTTTCGTTGCAGGATCATAAGTACACTTCAGCTCGATTACGTTGCCTTCAGCGTCTTTAATAACTTCTTCACACGTGATCACATATGAACCACGCAGGCGAACAGCTACACCCTGCGTCAAACGCTTCCACTTGCGTGGAGGTACTTCAGCAAAATCTTCCTGTTCAATAATCAGGTTACGGCTGAACGGTACTTTACGCATCCCCATGCTTTCATCTTTAGGGTGATTCGGTAGTTCAAACCACTCTTCCTGATCTTCAGGGTAATTCGTGACAGTCACTTTAAGAGGACGGACAACACACATGGCACGCGGCGCATTTTTATCCAGATCTTCGCGGACAAAGTACTCGAACTGAGCCATATCAACCGTACCGTCAGTTTTTGCTACCGCCAGACTATCGCAGAAATTGCGAATCGCCTGAGGAGAATAGCCACGACGACGCAAACCAGAGATCGTTGGCATACGCGGGTCGTTCCAGCCGCTTACATGGCCTTCATCAACCAGCTGTTTCAGCTTACGTTTACTGGTTACGGTGTAGTTCAGGTTCAATCGGCCAAATTCGTACTGACGTGGCTGAGAAGGTACTGGCAGGTTCTCGATAAACCACTCGTACAACGGACGATGATCAGCAAACTCAAGTGTACAAATAGAGTGGGTAACACCCTCAATTGCATCTTCCTGACCATGCGCAAAATCGTAACTCGGATAGATGCACCACTTATCACCTGTCTGGTGATGGGACTCTTTACGAATACGGTAGAGAATCGGGTCGCGCAGGTTCATATTTGATGAAGCCATATCAATTTTGGCACGCAGCACACAGCTGCCTTCATCAAACTCTCCCTTGCGCATGCGCTCAAGCAGATCCAGATTTTCTTCTGGGGTACGATCACGGTAAGGGCTGTCTTTACCTGGCTCAGTTGCCCAGCCACGATACTCTTTCGCTTCTTCCGGGCTCAGATCACACACATAGGCTTTACCTTCACGCACCAAGTGCTGAGCCCACTCGTAGAACTGATCAAAGTAATTAGACGCATAGCGAACTTCGCCGGCCCATTTAAAGCCAAGCCATTCAACATCACTCTTGATCGCGTCAACGTATTCCTGATCTTCTTTAGTCGGGTTGGTATCGTCAAAACGCAGGTTACATTCGCCATTGTATTTTTCAGCGGTACCAAAGTTCAGGCAGATAGATTTAGCATGCCCGATATGCAGATAACCGTTTGGCTCCGGCGGAAAACGGGTAACGACTTTACCACCGTTTGTCCCCTGCTCCAGGTCCTGCTCTATCACCTGATGAATAAAGTTAGTTGGCTTAGTGTTTTCTGTATTACTCATAAGTTACGTCTATTATCCCGACACCGCATCAATACTGAGTTTTTCGTCTCATTTAACTGAGCGAAAAAAATTGCAGACCATTATATACGGATGCGCTCACTAATTGGCAGTCGAGGCAAGATTTTTTTACATTGCCTTCAATCTTTGAGATAACTCATTGTTCCATAGGCGTTATACCGATGATGCAGAAAACAACGACTTAAGAACAAACAGGATGCGTTTCTCTTAGACTTGCGTATAATGGCCCGGTTAAAAGGCGAAGAAGTGGACACTACAAAAATGATTATCCTCCATACTAATTTTGGTGATATCTCCTTGGAGCTAGACCATGAGAAGGCTCCAAAAACCGCAGCAAACTTCGAGCAATACGTATCTGAAGGTTTCTACGACGGTGTTATTTTTCACCGCGTAATTAATGGTTTCATGATTCAGGGTGGTGGTTTTGAACCAGGCATGGTTCAGAAAACAACGCGCGAAACTATTGAGAACGAAGCTGATAACGGCCTGTCTAATGCGAACGGCACTATCGCAATGGCCCGTACAATGGATCCGCACAGTGCATCGGCGCAATTCTTTATCAACGTTGCCGATAACACTTTCCTTGACCACACAGCTAAGACAACTGAAGGCTGGGGCTACGCAGTATTCGGTAAAGTCGTTGATGGCCTGGAGATCGTAAACAAGATCAAAACAGTTTCTACAACGATGCGTGCAGGTCACCAGGATGTTCCAGCAGAAGATATCATTATCGAGTCTGCTGAAATCGTAACTGAAGACGCGGAAAGCACTGAAGAGTAATGACCGTATACTTTGTCTCAGATATTCATCTGAAACCCGAACGCCCGGATCTGACCCGGGCGTTTTCGTATTTCCTGACCGAAACTGCTCAGGATGCTAGTGAGTTGTTTCTGCTCGGCGATATTTTCGAAGCCTGGATTGGTGATGACGCTCCCATCCCTGGGCTGGATGAACTGTTCTCGCAATTGAAAGCGCTTAGCGACAAAGGCTGTAAGGTATATTTCCAGCACGGCAATCGCGATTTTCTGGTAGGACAAACATTCGTAAGCGGTATCGGTGCCGAACTGCTTCCAGAGGAGATACTTATCGACCTCCCCTGTGGCCCGGCTTTAATCATGCATGGTGATCAGCTTTGTACCGATGACCAGGAATATATGCAGTTCCGAGCGATGGTGCGTGATCCGCAATGGCAAAGTGCATTTAAAGCCAAGTCATTAGAAGAACGACTCGCCGTCGCCCGCCAGCTTAGAGAAGCCAGCAAAGAGCGCGGCGCAGAAAAATCAGAATACATCACTGATGTGAATACTGAATCAGTTGTGAAAGCGCTGAATGATAACAAGTGCGACCTGCTGATTCACGGTCACACACATCGCCCCGCCATACATCAGATCACATCGGCTCAAGGCCCATCAACACGGGTTGTTTTAGGCGACTGGGATGAAAAGGGCTGGTATTTGAAGGTTGATAGCTCCGGGTATGAGCTAATCAGCTTTGATATAGCAGAAGCTTAACTTGTAGGAGCAGCATCCTGCCGCGAAAATCATGACTGCTCATGGCAAGATGACGCTCCTACGTTTTTAAATCAAATAAACGTTGGCGCACCACTGTGAAAACGGAATTCATCATCCGGCGCTTCGATAAGCTCCCGCTCAACCTCACAGAAAAAAGCCACCCGTTCATCAATCGGCTCACCGGCGTAATCAGCTGCCAATCCCAGATAGTCCTGATAATGGCGCCCTTCGGATTTCAGCAATGAACGATAGAATTTTGCCAACTCTTCATCTAAAAATGGCGCAAGTTTGGCAAAGCGCTCGCAAGAACGCGCTTCAATAAAAGCGCCAATAATCAGTAGATCGATCAATCTGCCCGGCTCAGATGTACGCACATGCTTTCGCATACCGGCAGCATAACGTGCAGGAGACATGTGATCGTATACCACATCGCGATCCTGCATGATCGCAAGCACCTGCTCAAAGTGAATCAGCTCTTCTCGTGCCAGACGCGACATCTTATTAAGCAGATCAAGACGATCCACATAGCGAAACATCAGATTCATCGCTGTAGACGCAGCTTTCTTTTCACAATGAGCATGATCGATTAGCAGGATATCCTGATTCTGCAGTGCAGCCTGGATCCAGCTATCGGGAGTTTCACATGCCAAAAATTCTTTGATTTCGTCGAGCGCGTCCATTGATTCAAACCTGATGGATGATTATAAAGATGGCGCATTATAGCGGGCAGACTAAAGGCCTGCACCCGCTACAAGTAAGAAGTGAAAATAAAACTGATCCGCGACAACTAAACCCTTAGCGCTCTGATGTTGCTAACTTAATGGCCAACCCCAGAAACACCACACCCGCCAACTTATTAATAACAGATTGGCCCAGTTCTGAATCTCGCATCCAGGTACTTAGTGAACCAGATAGCATTGCGATGAAGCTCATCACAGAAAAGCCCACCAGAATAAACACACCGCCCAGCATCAATAGCTGCATGCTTAACGAACCCGCAGCCGGATCAGCAAATTGCGGCAAAAATGCCATAAAGAAAATCGCCAATTTGGGATTTGTGGTGCTCATCAAAATTCCGCGTTTATAAAGTGCAAAGTTACTTAATCTTGGCTGCTCCGAGCCTGGCAGTTGAGACGCCGCCGCCTTAAAAGATAGCCATGCGAGATAAATAAGGTAAGCCGCGCCAATCACTTTCAAAGCGGTAAAAGCCACCACACTCACCTGAAAGATCGCCGCAACGCCCAAAGTGACAGCGATGGTATGCCCAACCAAGCCTGTGCAAAGACCCAAGGTGACAATAACCCCCGCCTTGCGACCATGAATAGCCGATTGCATAAGCACAAAAATATTATCCGGCCCAGGCGCGAAAGACAGCAGCGTGGAGGCAACGATAAAGGCAAGTAGTGTTTCGTAGCTAAGCATTTGAATTCTCAGTAACTCGTGGCAACAAAGATGTAAGAATACTACCGAAACTTTAGAAATACTTCATTTAGTAAGAACAACAGGCAATAGATAATTCTTTCACCATGCCTGGAGATTAGTTTTGTTACTTATTTACAGCGAAAAAGCCTGAGAACCGCCGTATTTATATA